>NZ_BDQX01000167.1:0-7218 GCF_003112455.1 Paenibacillus agaridevorans | reverse complement strand
CCCCCGCCTGGGCCGCCGTAGCGGCGGAATACGGCTGCCCCGTCATCGTCAGCCATAACAGACACGCCCGGGACTACACCGACTTCGTCCCGGACGTGCTCGCCGATCTGCGCGACAGCATCGGCCTCGCCCTGGCGGCTGGCGTCGCCGAGGATGCCATCTGGGTAGACCCAGGCATCGGCTTCGCCAAAACCTACGAGGACAACCTCGCCCTGCTCGGTCGCCTGCGGGAACTGACGGCGCTCGGCTGCCCCATATTGCTGGGCACCTCGCGCAAGCGGTTTATCCGGCAGGCGCTGGATCTGCCGGTCGATCAGGTCGCCTGGGGGACAGCGGCGACCGTTGCGCTGGGCATCGCGCATGGCGCTCAGATCATGCGCGTGCACGATGTGCGCGAGATGAAGCTCACGGCGCTGATGGCGGACGCCATCCATTATTTGCGCGACTAAATACTAGGCAGCATTTCTCCCCCGGCTCGTCCATTCAGGCGACTCAGTTAGCGGAGAAGCCTCGCTCGACAGTCGGGGGACTTACATAGCGGTGGGAACTTCGCTCATCAGTCAGGGGACTTACATAGCGGTGGGAACCTTGCTCTTCCGTCGAACGGCTTACTTAGCCTTGGAAACCTCGCTCGTCCAGTCAGGCGACTCAGTTAGCGGGATGCCTCGCTCGACAGTCGGGGGGACTTACATAGCGGTGGGAACTCGCTGGTCCAGTCAGGCGACTCAGTTAGCGGTTTGAAACCTCGCTCGTCAGTCGGGCGTTCTTACTTCTCGGTGGGAACCTCGCTCTTCCGTCGGGCGACTTACTTAGCGGTTTGAAACGTCGGCTGACTTATTTAGCCGTGAGATTCCCTTTCCCCTGCCCCGCGTCGTTTGTCGGCTCCTTTAGCGGGAAAACCTCCCACTAATCGCGAACGTATGCGCATTTCAGCACAAACAGAAGGAAAATCTCCCACTAATTGAGGCAATTTGCCCAGCGCAAGGCTGTAGAGGGCATATTAAAGGGCGAATTTCCTGTTAATGTCGATAGATAGGTGGGTATGGAGAATTTAGAGGGACAAATTCCCTTAATTCGTCAAGCGTGCGGTTGAGTGGGGGCGTGAAGTCGACATTCTTCGGTCAAGCGTGCGGTTGAGCGGGGGCGTGAAGTCGACATTCTTCGGTCATCCGTGCGGTTGGACGGGGGCGCGAAGCCGACATTCTTCGCCAAGCGAACGTTAGAGCGAGTCGACGACACGCAGCGAAGCCGCAACTGCACGCAGCGGAGCCGGCAACTGCGCACGGCCGCAGCTGCCCGCCCGGCAAGCGCACTAACGTACACATGTGACGCCTTCAGCTTGTCTATGCCGCCAACCGAGGACCTTTAACTCTGGTTACTTTGTCGGAAGCGGCACGTATGGGGAGCGGCTCGCATTAGGGAAAAGCACATGCAGGAGGAAGGAGCAACTATAGTGGATTTGATGAAGGTAATCGGTATGCGCTTCTATGGCTATCACGGCGTATTCCCGGAGGAGAACAAGCTGGGGCAGCAATACTATGTGGATCTCGAGCTGAGCCTGGATCTGGATCAAGCGGCGCGAGAGGATGATTTGGAGGCAACAGTCAATTACGCCGAACTGCACGCATTGACAAAAAGTATCGTGGAGGGGCCGCCCTTCAAGCTGATCGAGGCGTTGGCGGGCTGCATTGCATCGCGTCTGCTGGAGACTTATACTAGGATCAACGAAGTCACGGTGCGCGTGACGAAGCCGCATCCGCCGTTCGACATTCACTTCGACGGCGTGACGATCGAGCTGCGGAGAAAGCGGGACGGCCATGGCGGCATCATCCGAGCATAAGGCGTCAGCGCCTGTCACCGCCTACATCGCCCTCGGCTCCAACATGGGCGACCGCGAGGCGCATCTCATGCGAGCGATCGGGGAGCTTAACAACCAGCCCGGCATCGAAGTGACGGCCGTGTCGGGCATCTACGAGACGGATCCTGTCGGCTACACCGACCAGCCGGCCTTTCTAAACATGGCGGTTGCCGTCAAGACCGAGCTGGCGCCGCTTGAGCTGCTGCGGACGCAGCTGCGGCTGGAGAGCGCCCTCGGGCGAATTCGACAAGAACGTTGGGGACCGAGAACCATTGACCTTGATCTTCTCCTGTACGATAATGTCAGAATGGATCAAGAGGAGCTGACGCTGCCGCATCCGCGCATGATGGAACGCGCATTCGTCCTTGTTCCGCTGCATGATGTGATCTCGAGTTCGCATCCGCTGCATGAGCAGGTGTCCACGACGACCGCACGTGCGCTTCAGGCAGGAAAGGATGGCATTACGTTATGGAAAACAATCAATTGGCGCAGCGCGTCAGAGCCTTCAGGAAGCTGAAAGGCTACACACAGCAGGAGCTGGCCAAGGAGCTGGGCGTGTCGGTTGCGGTACTTGGATCGCTGGAGCGCGGAACGCGCAGAAACGACCCGAAGCTGCTGCATCATATTGCGAAGACGCTTGGCATCAGCTACGAAGAACTGATGACAATTAGGGGGGAGTAAGGAGCGGCATGCTGAGAATCGGGGACATCCAGATGCAGAACAGAGTGGTATTGGCGCCGATGGCCGGCGTGTGCAACCCTGCTTTTCGCTTAATTGCCAAGGAGTTCGGAACCGGGCTCGTGTGCGCCGAGATGGTGAGCGACAAGGCCATTCTGCACGGCAACAAGCGTACGATGGAAATGTTGTTCGTCGACGAGCGCGAGAAGCCGCTTAGCTTGCAGATCTTCGGAGGGGACCGCGAATCGCTCGTGGAAGCCGCCAAGGTCGTCGACAAGCAGACGAACGCGGATATTATAGATATTAACATGGGCTGTCCGGTGCCGAAGGTAACGAAGTGCGACGCAGGCGCCCGCTGGCTGCTGGATCCGAACAAGATCTACGAGATGGTATCCTCCGTCGTAGATGCCGTCGACAAGCCGGTTACCGTAAAGATGCGCATCGGCTGGGATGACGAGCACGTATATGCGGTCGAGAATGCCCAGGCGGTCGAACGCGCGGGAGGCAAGGCGGTTAGCGTGCACGGACGGACTCGGGAGCAGCAGTATACGGGCAAAGCCAACTGGGACATCATAAGAGATGTCAAAAATAACGTAAACATTCCAGTCATCGGCAACGGCGACGTCTTCTCGCCCGAGGATGCGCAGCGGATGCTGGACACGACGGGCGTCGACGGCGTCATGATCGGGCGCGGCGCGCTGGGCAACCCGTGGATGCTGTATCGCACGATCCAGTATTTGCAAATTGGCGAGCTGCTCGGCGATCCCGCGCCACGCGAGAAGATGGAGGTCGCGATACTCCACCTGGACCGCCTGATCGCGCTCAAGAACGAAGCGGTCGCCGTACGCGAGATGCGCAAGCATCTGGCTTGGTACCTCAAGGGTCTGCCGGGCGGCGCTCGCGTCAAGGACGCCATCATGGAAGAGACGGGCCGCGACCGCATGGTCACCATCCTGGAGACGTACATTTCTTCACTGGAGAATGAAGCCGAAGGAGCTCCAACGCCTTCCGCAAGCGAGAACCACGCTATCGCAGAGGAGATTGTTCACTAAGGGAAGCGGCCTCCCATTAATATGTCGTACAAGCGGTTATTCGACATCAGTCGACAGTAACCGCTTTGTGTCGTCATGGGCTGCGAGACCGGCGGGAGCAGCTTACACCGAATAGTCTGACTTCGATTGACATTCGTGGTACGTTGCAATATAATCGTCCAATATAATCAAAGTTTTCATATAGAATGCGCTTTATCAGAGCGTTGGTCTGTACAACCCAATACGTAATATATTAAGTAACAGTGAATTCATACACGGTATGAAAATTAGTCACGCGACAGGAGAATCGGGAAGATGAACGATAAGCAAATCATTCTGACTCAAGATGGGCTCAAGAAGCTTGAAGAAGAGCTTGAGAATCTGAAGTCGGTTAAGCGTCGTGAAGTTGCCGAACGGATCAAGATTGCCATCGGTTACGGTGACATTAGCGAGAACTCCGAATACGAGGACGCGAAAAATGAGCAAGCCTTTATCGAAGGCCGCATCATTACCCTTGAGAAGATGCTTCGCAACGCGCGGATCATTAATAATGACGACATCGACATCGATACCGTAAGCATCGGTTCGATCGTGACCGTAGAAGACCTGGAGTTCCGTGACACGATGGAATACGCGATCGTGGGCACGGCGGAGTCCGATCCGCTCCAGAACAAGATTTCGAATGAAAGCCCTGTCGGCAAGGCCATCCTTGGGAAGAAGAAGGGGACGGTCGTAGAAGTGAACGTGCCGGCGGGAGTTATTCAATATAAAATCATCGATATCAAGAAATAAGGCGTGAACGCCGATTTCGAAAGCTTCCTCACAGGAAGCTTTTTGAACGTTTATGCATCTTGTGGTCAAAAGGAGATGGAAGCATTGTCGGAACAAGAGTTGAACAACGAGCAGGAGCTGAGCGAGCTTTTGCAGATTCGCAGAGACAAGCTGGATGAATTGAGGGGACTCGGCGTAGATCCGTTCGGACGGAAGTTCGAGCGCACGCATCATGCCAAGGACATTCTGACCGAGTATGAAGGCCTCAGCAAAGAAGAGCTGGAGGAGAAGGCGGTTAAAGTCAGCATCGCCGGCCGTATCATGCAGAAGCGGGGCATGGGCAAGGCGGGCTTCGCCCACATCCAGGACCTCTCCGGACGGATCCAGATCTATGTGCGCAAAGATTCGGTAGCCGAGCACAAGTTCGCGGCGTTCGATCTGCTCGACATCGGCGATATTGTAGGCGTACAGGGCACCGTGTTCAAAACAAACACCGGCGAAGTATCCGTCAAAGCGCTGGACGTCGACGTACTGACCAAGTCGCTGCTGCCGCTGCCTGACAAACATCACGGTCTTAAGGACGTCGAGCTGCGCTATCGCCAACGTTACGTCGATCTGATCGTCAACCCCGACGTGCAGCAATCGTTTATCACGCGTTCCCGCATTATCCAGTCGATGCGCAGATACCTCGACTCGCTCGGCTACCTCGAGGTAGAGACGCCGACGCTGCACAGCATCGCGGGTGGCGCCGCTGCGCGTCCGTTTATCACGCATCACAATGCGCTGGACATGCAGTTGTACATGCGGATCGCCATCGAGCTGCATCTAAAGCGCCTGATCGTCGGCGGCCTCGAGAAGGTCTACGAGATCGGCCGCGTCTATCGCAACGAAGGCATCTCCACGCGTCATAATCCGGAGTTTACGATGATCGAATTGTACGAGGCATATGCCGACTACAAGGACATCATGGCGCTGACAGAGAACCTGATCGCCCATATCGCGCAAGAGGTGCTGGGCACGACCAAGATCAACTATCAAGGCCAGGAAGTGGACCTGACGCCGCCTTGGCGCCGCGTAACCATGGTCGATCTCGTCAAAGAAGTGACAGGCGTCGACTTCGGAGTCGAAATGTCCGACGAACAAGCGCATGCGCTGGCCAAGGAGCATAAGATTCCGGTCGAGCCGCATATGACGTTCGGCCACATTCTTAACGCGTTCTTCGAGGAACGCTGCGAGTCCACGCTGATCCAGCCGACGTTCGTCATGGGCCATCCCGTCGCGATCTCGCCCCTGGCGAAAAAGAGCGAGGCCGACCCGCGTTTCACGGACCGTTTCGAGCTGTTTATCGTGGCTCGCGAGCATGCCAACGCGTTCACGGAGCTTAACGACCCGATCGACCAGCGCGAACGCTTCGAGTCGCAGCTCGTCGAGAAGGATCAAGGCAACGACGAGGCGCATGAGATGGATGACGACTTCATCCGCGCGCTGGAGTACGGCATGCCGCCTACGGGCGGACTCGGCATCGGCATTGACCGTTTGGTCATGCTGCTAACCGATGCGCCGTCCATCCGCGACGTGCTGCTCTTCCCTCATATGCGGGAGCTGCGTTCGGGAGAATAATTCCGGCAGCGACAACTAACATATTAATCGACCGCTCAGTTTAGCTGGGCGGTTTTGTTGTGTTGGGCTGAATCCTTCTTTATTATGGAAAAGTTTATCAAAATAAACACCTGAAAATGCATCTTTTGCACTGAAAATACAACTGTCGACTCATGTCGAAAGTAGGAGTAAAGAGTCATTTTAATCATCAAAGTTGTCACAAACGCTTGTTAAGCGTTTTCATAGGAAGATTCTTCCTTTACCCGCACGGAAGAGGTGCTATATACTAGTAATTAATGATAGAACCTCCAGTCGTAGTCTGTCTACTTATGCCGAATTGACTAATTTGATGATTCAAAAGTGTCGATTTCTGCATTTCCTTTCAAAATAGCAGCCAGCGACCGATAAAGTAGTAGTAAGGAGGTTGCCATCATGATCGACATACATACGCATATTCTGCCCGGAATCGACGATGGAGCCGCGAACGCGGAAGATGTCGCGGAGCTGGCTCGCGCCGCATGCGAGGACGGGATTACATTATTGATTGCGACGCCTCATCATGCCAACGGCGCCTATCTCAACCCAGCTGCAGGAATACTTACATTAGTTGAAGAATGCAATGAGCAATGGCAAGAATCGGGTATACCTCTTAGGGTGTATCCCGGCCAGGAGATTCGCGTGCACGATGACTTGCTGGATGCGTGGCATCGCGGTGAGCTGCTTACGCTGGCGGGCTCCAGATTTATTCTGCTGGAGATGCCTTCGTCCCGTATTCCCAAGGGAATGTCGGAGCTTGTGCACGAGCTGGTTCTATTGGGGCTGACACCGGTGATCGCTCATCCGGAACGCAATGCCGAGGTGGTCAAACATCCGGAGCGGCTGGAGGAGCTGGTCGAGATCGGCGCATGCGCGCAGGTCACGACTCATTCGCTGCTTGGGGGCTTCGGAAGACGAATCGAACAAACTTCCATGGAATTAATGAGAAGGGGCTGCATTCATCTGTTATCCTCGGATGCACATCATGTGCAGCGAAGAGGATTTCGTATGAGCGAAGCCTATTCGTTCATTGAGAGAACAATGGGAGAACAGTGGGTCGTCTACCTCAAGACCAACGCGGCCGGCATCCTGCATGACAGACCTTTCGGCGAGCAACCGTATATCGATCAAACCAGGTCCGGCGGCAAGGTCAAGAAGCTGTTGTCGACCATCTTTGCGCGCTAGAGAAGAAACGCAAGACACCGTTTTACGAGGTTCCATTTGCGTCTTGCCCTAACAGGCGGG
>NZ_BDQX01000166.1 GCF_003112455.1 Paenibacillus agaridevorans | reverse complement strand
ATCCGCCGCCTGCAGATGATTCCGGTCCTTGGGAAGGATTTGTTATTGAGTACGATGGAGATCGACCTAGTCGATGGACAGAAGCCAATGACATATGGATGTATGGTTATTGGAGATGGGATTGGTCCG
>NZ_BDQX01000165.1 GCF_003112455.1 Paenibacillus agaridevorans | reverse complement strand
AGTTGAATCAACGACGAAATGAAGTTGTCGGTGCTGACCGGCAGCTTCATTACGTTAACGGGGGTAGGGCATGGAAATTAAAATACGGGAAATTGCAGCAGATGAATATAGCGAAGTTGTTGTTTTATG
>NZ_BDQX01000164.1 GCF_003112455.1 Paenibacillus agaridevorans | reverse complement strand
ATATAGCTGACCCATGATTTGGCCCAGCCGTTGTCGTTCACCTGCTCATAACTGCCGTTCGCCAGTAAATTCTCGGGAGCTTCCGCCTGGTTGGCCCAAGCCGTTTCGATCCCCGTTCCTAAATGCAACCAGTCCGTCATCAACAAAACAACTGAAAGTAGTACGGGCAGAATCCTCTTTTTCATAGCTTCCTCCCACTAATTTTGTATGCGGTTTCATAACGAAATCATCGATGACACCGCTCCTTCAATATAAGGGAGGAGCCGGCGCTCGCCTACAATCAATCTTCTGCAGAACTATACAAAAAGGATAGCCGCAGCTATCCTTTTTGAATTCGGCTATCCCGATTTCGTTCCCCCCGCAATCGACTGATACCGTACCATACAACCATATTGTTCAGCCGAAGCGACAACAAGCCTGTCGTCCGCAGCCCAATATGCCAGCGCGCCTATAACGTGAATATTGGCCCATTCCGTGTCGAGATGAAGCTGCTCCGCATTTTCTCTAATGACTCTTGCCCTCCCCAGATCCGCCAATCCCTCCTGCTCCGAGAATCGGAACACATGTCCGACATCCTTCTCGTCGCCGTAAACGCCTAGCACTTGTCCTTGGCCGGCATAGATGAACTCTCTCAAGCTGCCGCTTGAATAAAGTCTTCCATACGATCTCGTCCAATTGAAACGCTCGTCAAGCAAAAACAGAATCCCGTCCGCTGTACCCGCGAGAATGTTGCCGTTCTCGAGTTGGGTTCCCCCCGTAATAGCAGCTTTGAACGCTCTGCCTCGAATAGAAGGAACGATTGCCGGGAGCTTCTCCGAAGTGCCTTTAAGCAGATCCCACATGTAGATCTCGTCGTTTGTCCCGGACAACAGAAATTGACCGCTGCCCAGATGGATGACATGCGCCTCTGGAGAAGCCAGCACAAGTCCCTCCACGCTTCTGCAGCTCTTCTCCCGGTTGTGTAAGATAAAGATTTGCCCGGTACAATCGGACACTAGCAGCTCATGTTCGCTAAGTTCGCCTACGATTCTGTCAACCGGCGCTTTATCCGGAAGCCTATCGATAGAAACAAGTTGCTTGTCGCACAGACGAACCGTCAGCAATTGCCGATCGGAAGTCAGAATCGCCACCTTGCTTCCCCATCTATGGCAAGAGACGGGGGACCCCTCCTCGTGAATAACTACAACGTCCAACGGCCTCTCGCTGCAATAGTCAGCCTCTATCATAATCGTTCGATTCGATCCGTTAATGCTGTAAATCCGATGTTCCGTTGCCTCCAGATAGCGGGTTTTCGTATCCCCCCAGCTCAGATAACGATGGAGGGGGAGCGTGCTCACTCGTTTCGCTGAAATGTGCATATAATAGTGGGGATCGTTGCTGCTGTGAAACTCCGGCGGCACGTATTTCGTAATTCGAGCGGGTTTGGCGCTTTCATCCGGAGGGGTCAGCTTGCTGACTTCTACGGCCAGCACATAGGGGGAAAACTGTCCGCAGACATCCACCATATGAAGAATTCCCCTATCGTCAAACAACATTTCACAAATATAGCTGGATGTGCGGCCTTCCGGCGAGATCAATCCGAGATTTTCCGGTTCTTTGCCGTTCAAGATATCCCATCTGACCAACCGCATCGCATTCGTATCGTGAAAGCTCTCTAATCCGTAATAAAGGACAAAATTCTCATCGGCCGCAAGTCCTCCAATGGAAGCAGCCAACTCCGGGTGACGAGGGTATTCGGGACGAAGGTGAACATAGCCGTGCCGCTTGACCTCAAGAGATTCGGGATTCAGCTCTATCATTTCGCCGTCGGTATTATCGCATAAAAATAACGTCCCCGTCGGAGACAGCAGTCCGTAAATGAGGGCGCGCCTCACCTTGTTCCCGTAAGGGGATACGAAGCAGACCTTCAAATCCTGTATGACATCCGTTGCAGGGTCGTAACGCCATATCTCTCCTGTATAGGATGAACCGTATATGCGGCCTTGCCGATCTTTAACGAGCCGACACGAGGCATACTCAGTCACTTTGCCGTAATCGCGAACTTCATTGGTCTCGAGATCGAGACGATAGAAGTGACCTCGCATATAGCCCAGAAAGTAGTAATACCGAGGATCTTCCCCCAAAATCCCCCCGTAAATGCTTTCTTTAGGAACCGGTATGCCTCTCGTATGCACCTCGCCGTTATCCGGGTTTACAATCATAACGATCGAGCCTGGATAACCCTCCCATGGGTGTTCGTAATGCTGTTCAAACATCCACCTGTCATGACCGGGAGCGGGCGATGTGTTATGAGTCGCCATAATCAGTCGGCCGTCAGGCAAGAAATCAATGCTTGTATGGATTTTGCTGGGCGGCATATGCTTCGCGTCAACAATCCATTCTTTCTCCAGATCCAGAACGAGCCTCACTTCGCCTGTGCGCGGATCATACTCGTACAGCATGGCGGTCAATGGCTTTAACGTTTCGCCGCAGACGGAAATATAGAAGCGTCCGTCGGGCGATTGGACAAAATCCCATACCGAATCGTGTCCGCGTTCTTTGGGAAGCGGGGTCCATTTTGTGTGCTCTGGCGGTATTTCAGCCAACAGATTAGGTTTCACAGTTCCGTTCCTCCTCATTTAGCTTAATGCGATTTCAAATTTCTTATAAACCTTAGACGAAATCACATTAAACACTAAAGGAAGAAACAGCCCTGGTCTACTATCACTGTTGCCCCAAACTATCCAAACCGGATCGGCGAGCCTATCCATTTTGCGGCAAGCTATCTTTTTCCCTATCCAGATTCCGAACCATCTCGCGATACTTCCCCGGCGTGATGCCCTCATACTTTTTGAAAGCTCTAATAAATCCGATATCGTTGGCATAACGGATCTTTAGCGCGATTTGGAGTACCGTCAAATTGGAATCGCGCAACATTAGCTTAGCCTCATCCATCCGTTTGGCGATGATATATTCATTCAAGTTGATTTGATTTTGTTTCTTGAAAAAGCTGGATATATACTGGGCATTCATATTGAAATTATCCGCAATTGAAGTCAGACTTAAAGCATGATCCAATAAATGATCATTCACATATTCTTTTATTTGCCCGTTCAATCCGTCGATCTGATCTTTCCGCGCTTCGGTTACACTTTTACAAATCAGCCCGCACAGCTCTTTTGTTTTACGTACCATGTCTTGCGCAGAGGTTCCGTCCATAATGGAACGGATAGGATCCATCCCTATAAGATGCTTGTCGTCTATCCTTAGAGCTTCCATGACTTTAATAACCGTGCTGAGCATATCAAAAATTAAAAATTTGCCCATTTCCGAAGTCATTTCGCCGGAGGCTATGTTTTTCTCATAGAGCCTATCCAGCAGCCTTTCGGCCTCCTCATCGTTTCCGCTCTTCAAATAATTAATGAAGCGAATTTCCTCCTCTATCGGGTAATCATAGTAACGATGCTTCAAATCCTTGATTTGTTCTTGATAGATGACCGAACCGATCCCATGAATAATTCGGTAATCCAATGCGCTGGTCGCTTCTATGTAACATTTGCCGAAGTTTTCGATGCCTTGCTGCAGCGTGCTGGATGCGATCGTAATTTTCATACGGAAACGTTCTTCTGTAACCTTCTTTATATTGGCAATAATCGCATCTCTTGCCTGAACGGCTTCATCCAGCGTATCGGCAACGTTAAGCATAAGCGCCAATTGATTGCGCTCCGTTTCCACAACGTATCCCTTGCCCTCGATCAACTCGCTGCATAAGTTCAACAGTACGAATCGGACAAGCGCCCACTCCCGCTCGCTATCCTCTTTGCGGAACTTACTGGAATCGTCGCAAGCAATTAGAATGACGCAATTCAATTTGTAAGGTAAGCTAAGCCCCATGAAATCCAAAGTACTTTGCTCCACTTCGGCATGCTCGATTTGTCCTTTAAGCAAACGAGTCAAAAAATGCGCCAAAACGACCGGTGCATGATTCGCCAACATATGCTTGAGCTTTTCTTTCTCCTTTAGATTGTGAGTAATCGAGGATTTAATGAAATCGTACTCGTTCACGACGCGATCCGGGGTTCCAATCTTCCCGTTCATCAATACCGTCACCATATCTCGAATCGGACCATAGTTGCGATAGGCCATCCAATAAGCAACAACGGTTCCAATCATAATCGCAATTGCAAAGAAAGAAATCACTCCATAAGTAATCTCGTTAATCGGCTGAAACACGACGGCTTTCGGAATCAGAGAAATAAACCTCCACCCGTTGACCCCCTTCGTCGATGAAAGCATCATTTCCTCTCCATCCAGCATAAAGCTGCGATAGCCAGACTCCTCAGCTTGCTCCAATAGCCCTTCAGGCAAAGTATAGTCCCCTGTCGAAGATAGCAGAATTTGACCGGAATTATCCAAAATATACATAGAGGCCTTGTTGGCCCATTCGATTTGTTTAAATAAATCAAAGATTTGCTGTTCGTCAATGAGCATAACCAAGGTCGCATATATATTTTGACGATCGCCGAACGGCAAGGAAACGATTGTCGCTATCGCATGGTGTGCGGATGCTCCGCTGTCTATTGTCTCCGAAGGCATGAACGTTTTTACGTGGTACCCGGACAATAGCTTCTCTTTTATTTCGTTAACGCTGTAAGAACCGTAGGGAGAGATATTCGTAAAATAGGTTTCTGAATCCGTTTTCATAGTTGGCGTAAGAATGCTATCGCTAGCCTTATAATGGATATAGAAATCTTCAATAAAATCGCTTCCGCCACGGACGTTTCTCATCATCTCCACAATTTCGGAATACAGGAAATAATTTGTTTTCTCATCCAGATTCCATAAAGCTTGCAGCTTAGGATGAGTCGAGATTTGCACCATCACCCGGTCGACTTCCTCCATATTTTTGTCGATGACCTGTCTCATTTGCTCTATCATCGCAAAGTTGGAGCGATTAGCGTTGTCGATCATGACATGATTGATATTAGAATAAAGAAATACGGATATAGTAGTCGGGATGACCAAGATTAGAATGTAAGATAGCCACAGCGTCCAAAACACTTTTTTGCGCTTGCCCATAGATTGCCACACTCCCGATGTTAATTTGCATTAGGCACCTTGACTTAACTTTAGCACCACCGTATAGGAGAATCAACAAAGGGCATCGCTGTTTACGGCAATCCCTAGGCGAAACGATAAAAAAGATAGTCCGATAAGATTTTGTAAGTTCCAAAACGGATAAGAAGCTAGCCGCCGTGTACATGGATTGTAGGCAAATCCGTCCCAATCTTTCTATACTTGGGTTGCGACTTCGAAATCGATCTCGCCAACACCATTTCTCTTAGGGGGTACTACAATGAAATTGCGAAAAAAGTATTTGAGGAACATTGCAGTCGGAGTGCCAATATTGGCCATGCTCGCAACAGGCTGCAGCAACAACGCTACTAACACTGCCAGCCCTGCGCCGTCCCTTACGCCAACCAGCACAGCAGAAAGCAATGAAGTCGCTTATCCCAGGCAAATTAGTCAGTGGGTATCAGGTACGGATTATAACGACATCGCCGCCTTCAAAGAACTCGAAAAAATTACAGGCACAAAAGTATCGTTTCAACATCCTCCTGCCGGTCAAGCAAAAGATCAATTCAACTTAATGATCGCTTCAGGCGAGCTTCCCGACATCATCGAATATAACTGGACGCTTGCGCCAAAGGGAGCAGACAGCTTAATTCAGGAGAAAAGAATTATTCGCCTCAATGAGCTTATTGACAAGCATGCGCCTAATTTGACGAAGGTGCTCGACGACAATCCGGCATTCCGTAAAATGATTACGACCGATGAGGGCAACATTTATGTTATGCCTTTCCTGCTTGGCGACGAAAGCTTGTCCGCTACCTTCGGGCCAATCGTACGCGAAGACTGGCTGCAGAAGTTGAAGTTGAAGGCGCCGACCACAGTAGCGGAGTGGGAGACAATGCTGACGGCTTTCCGCGACGGCGATCCGAACGGCAACGACAAGAAGGATGAAATTCCTCTCCTGTTCAATATGGACGATATCGATTTGGGCCACTTTATTGTTGGGGCTTGGGGAATCGCCTCGACATTTTACCAAGATAACGGCACGGTTAAATACGGGCCGATTCAACCCGAGTTTAAGGAATTTTTGGCGACGATGGCCAGGTGGTATAAAGAAGGCTTGATCGATCCGGACTATATTACGACGGATGCAAAGCTGAAGGACGCTAAGGTAACCAACGACCAACTCGGCGCATTTCTCGGGTACCCGGGAGGCAGTATTGGCCGTTATATAGATCTCATGAGCGAGAAAAACGCCCAGTTCTCCTTAAAAGGAACGGAATATCCTTCTCTGAATGAAGGCGGAACAGCCTTAGGCCAATACTCTTATCCATTCTCGGGAATTGGAGCCGCCATCTCGACCTCGGCCAAAAATCCGGAACAAATCGTGAAGTGGCTTGATTATAAATATGGAAAAGAAGGCCATCTCCTGTTCAATTTCGGTATTGAAGGAGAAAGCTACACCATGGTTGGAGATTACCCGACCTATACGGACGTCATCTTGCACAATCCGGACGGTCTTTCGGTTTCCGAAGCGATGGCCAAATACTTTATTGCCAGTTGGAGCGGCCCGATCGTTCAAAGCAAGTATTATTTGGAGCAATATTACTTGAAGCAGCAGCAGCGCGACGCAAACAAAAATTGGTCCAAAGCCGATCATTCCAAGCAACTGCCTCCGCTCACGTTGACTGCGGACGAAAGCTCAAAAACGTCCGCCATTATGAACGATGTGAAAACTTATCGCGATGAGATGATCAATAAGTTTATCGCGGGTGTCGAGCCTCTTGAAAACTTCGATAAATTCGTAAGCACCATTGAGAAGATGAGAATCGACGAAGCCATCGCCGCTAACCAAGCCGCTCTAGAGCGGTACAATTCTCGTAAATAGCACTATTGACGTTGCGGCTGCAGAAGGTCTCTACGATTGAGCCCTTCTGCATGGCCAGCAATTTCTTAAGACAATTCCCACAGGAGGGTTCGCAATGTCGCTGATGCGGGAAAAAAGTACAGGGGTCCCTGTGACAGCAATCAATAAAAACGCATTCTCTTATCGTGCTTGGCGTGATTTAAAAATAAATCGTTACGTTTACATGATGCTTATCCCCGTAATTGCTTATTATTTTATCTTTTTATATCTTCCGATGTACGGTTTGCAAATCGCATTTAGAGATTTTTCACCGGGAGCCGGAATGTTAGGAAGCGAGTGGGTAGGCTTCAAGCATTTCGAAAGCTTCTTTAATAGTTATTATTTTTGGAGGTTGTTGCGCAACACCCTATTGCTCAGCCTATACGAGCTCCTCTTTGCATTCCCGGCATCGATTATCCTGGCTCTTCTATTAAACGAGTTGCGCAGCAACAGGTTCAAGCGAATCGTACAAACCGTGACTTATATGCCGCATTTTATCTCGATCGTCGTTATTTGCGGTATATTGGTCGATTTCCTTTCGCGCGATGGCTTGATTAATGATATCCTTGCTTTTCTCGGAATTGATCGTACCTCTTTTCTGGGTGAAAGCGGTTGGTTCCGAAGCATCTATATTTCGTCCAATGTTTGGCAAAGCGTAGGCTGGAGCTCTATCATTTACTTATCCGCCATGTCGAGCATTGATCCTTCTTTATACGAAGCTGCTCGAGTAGATGGCGCCAATCGGTGGAAACAGACCTTCCATGTCACGCTTCCTGGCATTATGACCACTGTTGTTATTCTGCTTATTCTGCAAATCGGTAATTTTATGACGGTAGGAACCGAGAAAATATTGCTGCTCTATAACAGTTCAACCTATGAAACGGCGGATGTTATCGGAACGTTTCTGTACCGTAAAGGGATTCTCGAGGCTGATTACAGTTACAGCGCTGCTGTTGGCTTGTTCAATTCCGTCATCAACTTCACTTTACTGATCATTGCCAACGCTGCAAGCAGAAAAAGTGAAAATAACCTTTGGTAAAGGACGCGAGAAGCCATGGCACTGAAACGAAGTCTGGGTGAGAAGCTATTTGATGCGAGCAATGTGTTCCTCTTATTTCTATTGTCGTGTACGACTCTGTATCCCTTTTTCTATGTTCTGATGGCTTCCGTTAGCGATCCGAACTGGATCGTGAAAACACGGGGACTCATCTTGTGGCCGGAAGGAGTGACGTTCGAAGCGTACCTGATGGTTTTTAGAAATCCGTCTATTTATACAGGGTACGTCAATTCTACCTTTATTGTGGTTATCGGAACGTCGTTGAACATATTAATGACTTCTTTGGGCGCTTATGCCTTGTCCAGACAAAATGTAATGTGGAAAAATCCGATTATGTTCGGCATTGTGTTTACGATGTTTTTCAACGGCGGTCTTATTCCCACCTTTCTGTTGGTCAATGATCTCGGCTTGATGAACTCCCGATGGGCTTTAATCCTGCCGGTAGCGATGAGCAGCTATAATTTGATCATTATGCGCACGGCCTTCATGGGGGTTCCGGTTAGCCTTGAAGAATCGGCCAAGCTGGATGGAGCGAACGATTTCACTGTCTTGTTTCGAATCGTGCTCCCCCTCTCCATGCCTGTCGTCGCTGTTATGATCCTATTTTACGGAGTTGCCCATTGGAATTCCTGGTTTAATGCCTTGATCTACATTCGAGCGAGGGATCTGTATCCGCTTCAGCTAATTCTAAGAGAAATACTTATCATCAATAGCACGGAATCGATGATGTCGGGAGTAGGCGGCCTCGACAAAATGCCCGTTGGGGAAACGATCAAATACGCCACAATTATCGTTGCGACGCTTCCCATCCTGTGCTTGTACCCTATGCTGCAAAAATATTTCGTCAAAGGCATTATGATCGGGGCTATTAAAGGTTGATAGGGCCCAAAATACAACAAGCTCTTGAACTGTCCCAAGGGCAATTCAAGAGCTTGTTCATTGATAAGATGGTACTATCGAGAGGACTCGAACCTCCACGGGGGTTTAGCCCACCCGGACCTGAAACCTGCGCGTCTGCCAATTCCGCCACGACCACAAGCGTTGCATGATATTTAGCGTTAACGCTAAATATCCTATCATGAATTCTCTATTCGCATCAAATATGAAACGTTATTCATTCTCCATCGTGCTAATGTCGATAACAAACCGATACCGAATATCCGAAGCCAGCACGCGGTATGGAAGAAGCAGTATTTGCGATGAGGCTCATTTTGATGCAGCTCACTATACCTTTTTAAAGCTTTCACCGAATCATCGAAAGAATCGATCATCATCATTTCTTCAATAAAACGTTGACCTTCCTTGGAATGAGCTTTCGTCACCTCCAGAACAACCCACTCATTGGAAAAACGTTCCTTCAACTCGTTCCACCGCATCTTCAACACCCCAGCTCACTTCATTAATGCCCAGTATATCATATTGGCATATTGCCTATAAAGCCACGAATACCTTCTCGACATGACTTTATAACGAGCCTATTTACAAAGAGAACGCTACGCAAAAATAAGCTGCTGCCTTATTTTGAAGAATCCCTATCACAGATTGAATCTCATATTCAGAAAGTTCAAGTATATTAGACAATGTTGAAATACTGTATCCATCCATTAAGGCACGCACAAAAAAATAATAGAGCAAAATTGCAAAAAAACACGGGCGGATCGTAGCTGAAGAGAACAATTGAAAAAAAGATAGAAAAATACTTCGATATGTGTTGTGATTAGTTTCTCAAAACAAACCAAAACATAGCGAAGGATGTCTTTAAATCATACCTCATTATGCAGGAAGTGGAATCCGGCGTTGCGATTGCAGACCGAGTCCACGAGCGGGGACGGTTCCGTGCAGAGGAGAAGCGGCCGGGCTTACTGAAGGACATCCAGCCAACAAACTTGCTCAAAAAAAAGCCCCACTACCCTTACGGGTAATGAGGGCTAGAGTTGGGCTTGAAGACAAGCCTAACGATGATAGTACGACGCTTCTTTGGACTCCAGGCGCAGGACGCCGTCCTTGCGTTGTTTGCGGAAAGATAGCGACAGCAGCATGCGAGGTACGAGCAGCCATGTATGCCAGCTAATAAGGCTAATCATGAGCGCAGGCGTCGCCCAAGGGTACACAACGCCGATAACGCATAGTCCCAGCCAGAAGAGATGGCGATGAACCCGGCGGAACAGATGCAAAGTAATGTCGTTAGCCGGCTTGAATCCGATCCATGGCGGGATAATACGCCAAATCCACTTGCGATCGGCTGCTTCATCTACCTGTATGAAGGTTACTAATAAGATAAGGATATGAAGCAGCTGAACAGCTGCGAATCCGAACAGCCAGGCAAACAGTCCGTTCATGCCATAGGCAAGCATCTGGATGCCAAGGAAGATGCCTGCAATTATGAGATGGCTGGTAACCAGTTCCGGCCTCACCAAGACTCTTTTAACGAGCTGATACTGATATATAGTGGCATTCTGTTGCTGGGATAATGATTGCTTCATAGGATGATTGTCCTCTTCTCCGGAATTTACAATCCTCTTCCTTACATTTATCGGCATGCAATAGACAGTTGTGCACTACAAATTTGAGCTCAGGAATCACCAATCGCCCAGATCCGGCATACGATAACGAGAAAAACTAGCGTTGCGCGCGGGCGCACATCCTCGAAAGACTTCTATAGAAGATTTTCACATGAAACAAGTATATTTCAATAGACTATGTGCCATAATAGTAGGTAAAGACGATGGCGATAGAAAGCGGGGATTGGAATGAACGAATTTCGCGATCACCATTGCATTATTTGTGGATTGCCCAAGGCGGAGGGCGAAGGGATTGTTATCGTAACTGGTTTCATATGCGAAGATTGTGAGACAGAGATGGTACAGACCGACGTTCAAGACGCCAAATATCCTTTTTTTATTCATCAGATGAAACAATTGCTCGTGGAGAAAAATGCTTAAAGCGGCTGCTAATAAAGAGGCTGCTTTTTTTCTTGCATTATAGGAATGAATAGGTTTCTCCATACTTGACCTATCATTCTCGGGATGAAACGCGCTGCACTGCCAAAGGACGGCGACAGCCGTTTCATCTTGCTCCCAGTCAACGTTTACGAGCGTGCATTCATTCGTTACAATGTAGGCAGACACCGCCCAAATGGGCGTACGAAGGGATTGCAACTAAATGAAGCCTATACATGCACCTATATATGAAGCATTAAAAAATCATGCGGGCAGCAGGCCGCGAAGCTTTCATGTACCGGGGCATCAGAATGGACAAGTATGGGAGGAACTCGGAGCCGCAGCAAACACTTCAACAGGCAATATAATAGAAGCCTTTAGGCAAACCTATGATGCCATTATGGGGATAGATGTGACGGAATTATCCTCTACGGATGATCTGCATCATCCCGAGGCGGCGATCCAAGAGGCACAAATTTTGGCTGCGCAAAGCTTTCATGCAGAAAAAACTTTTTTTCTGATTGGAGGAAGCACATCGGGCAATCTGGCTATGCTGCTTGCAGTATGTGATCCTGGTGATCTGGTGATCGTGCAGCGAAATGTACATAAGTCGGTCATTAATGGACTGAAACTCGCGGGAGCTTCGGCCGTTTTTGTTAGTCCACAGCGCGATGCCGGTTCTGGGCTTGCTGTAATCCCCTCCCTTAGCGGGATAGAAGAAGCGCTGCAACGCCACCCGCAAGCGAAAGCGGTCTTTTTATCGAATCCCAATTACTATGGCATGGGTGAGTTATTAAATCGATATGCCGAGACGGCGCATCAATACGGTGTTCCTCTGCTGGTGGACGAGGCCCATGGAGCTCATTACGGTCAACATCGTGAGTTCCCGCGGTCGGCGATGCAAGCGGGAGCGGATGCGGCTGTGCAATCGACGCATAAGACGCTGCCTGCTCTTACGATGGGAGCCATGCTCCATATTCAGGGGAATCGAATAAACCTGGATCGCTTGAAGCAAGCGCTGGCTATCGTCCAGAGCTCCAGTCCATCATTTCCGATTATGGCATCGCTCGATATTTCCCGAGCAATGATGGCTTCGCTTCAAGAGGAGCTGTTCCAGCCTGCCTTAGCTCATGCCCGTTCATTCCGTGCTTGGCTGAAGGCTGCCAGGATGTTCCTTCAAGAAGCCGCCTTCACGGATGTTACCGTCAATAGCAAGCATGACGGGAGCGAGAAGATAAAGCTTACTTCGCCTCAGCGGGATCCGCTTAGAATCGTGCTTCATGATTCGACCGGAACTCTAACCGGCAAACAACTGCAGCAACTGCTCGAGGAGAAGGGCTGTTGGGCGGAGATGTCGGATAACGTATACGTGGTGCTGCTGATCGGGATTGGGACTGGCGATGAGCATATGGAGCGGTTGAGAGATTCCATAACATTCATACATCAAGCTATTGTAAGTGAAATGGATGACAGCGCGCTCAACATGAAACGTTCGGCAAAGGAAGAAGTTGAAAGTAGGCATGCAGTATGGGCTGCGACTGAATTAGAAGAGCCTGTGTCGTTCGGAGGAGGATGGTACAGGAACCAGCCCAGCGTCCGTCTGCCGCTTCGAGATGCAATAGGCCGCCGTGTGGCCGAGATGGTCGTTCCGTATCCGCCGGGTATTCCGCTATTGTATGCAGGAGAGAGATTGACGATTGCGATGGCAGATGAAATCGAGAGATTAGCTTCCGGAAGAGCCAATTTTCAGGGAGCAGTCGACTCAGGAATGGGCACAATTGCTGTCTATGAGGAAAAACCTGGGGGCTAAAGCTCGAAAAAGCGCATGATTCAACGAATTTCGTTGTGGTGTCACGTCCGCTTTGTTACAATAAATAAGAGTACAAGTCAAGTAGGTTAGGGGAAACGGCAAGTTGACTAAAGGAATCTTCATTACTATAGAAGGCGGCGAAGGCTCCGGCAAAACAACGCTGATCCAGCGTCTCTCCCATGTTCTTCAGCAGAAGGGATGGGATGTGATGACGACGCGCGAACCGGGCGGCATTCCGATCGCGGAGCAGATTCGGACAGTGATCCTGGATCCTGCGCACACGGTGATGGATGCAAGAACCGAAGCATTGTTGTATGCGGCTTCACGAAGGCAGCATCTGGTGGAGAAGGTATTGCCTGCGCTCGAACAAGGCGTCATCGTCATCTGCGATCGGTTTGTCGACAGCAGTCTGGCTTATCAGGGCCATGCGAGAGGCCTCGGGATGGACGCAGTATGGGAAATCAACAGATTCGCCATACAAGATATCATGCCGGAACTAACTTTGTTCCTGGACGTGTCGCCTGAGGTTGGACTCTCCCGAATCAATGCGGCAGCGGACAGAGAGATCAATCGTCTCGATCTGGAGCGTCATTCCTTCCACGAGCGTGTAAGAGAAGGCTATCGGATGCTGCTGAAGCGGTTTCCGGAACGGATCGTGTCAGTAAACGCAGACAGGCTTCCGGATGACGTATTCGAAGAAGCGCTGCAGGTGCTGATGGACCGACTGAACAGATAGGCAGGACGTACGATTGTCGGCATCATGACGGTTGCGGCATACGGTTGCTCCAAGCAGTTCCAGTAACCGATAACAGCCCAATGCATAGGATAAGGTGAAGCGGCTGTCGCCGTCCTTCGGCGGCGCAGCGCGTTACGCAAAGGCGATGACCTAATTTAATCTTAAACGAGGGGGAATGAGGATGAAATTAGTTATTGCGGTCATTCAGGATAAGGATAGCAACCGGTTGTCGAATGCGCTTGTAAGAGAGGGATTCCGTGCGACGAAGCTGGCAAGTACAGGCGGATTCCTGCGTGCGGGAAATACGACGTTCATGATCGGGATTGAGGATGAGCGCGTGCATGAGGTGCTTCAAGTAATCAGCGCGAACTGCAAGGTACGCGATCAATTGGTTACGCCGGTGTCTCCAATGGGCGGCTCGACGGATTCCTACATTCCGTTCCCGGTTGAGGTGCAGATTGGCGGCGCGGCGGTATTCGTCATGCCGGTGGAGAGATTCGAACACTTCTGATTGGGTGTGACGTAGATGAGAGTCGATCAAAGCTGGCGACCTTTGGGTCAGAACCGCACAAGCGGAGATACGGGCGGAAGACCCGTTCAACCGGTTAGTTTCTCCGATGTCCTGGTGCAGCAGAACGCACAGAGAACGAACGAGCAGTTGCAGCAGAAGCTGCAGGACATTCATAACCAAGGGGAACGTTTGGCCAAGCTGATGACGGTTCGCGAGCTAAAGCTGTATCGGGCCATGGTCAAGAAGTTTCTGGAGGATACGGTTAAGCGCGGAGTTGGGCTTAAGGAAGTGCGCGGCTTCGATCGCCGCGGACGCGTAAAGCGCTATAAGCTGCTCGACGAGCTCGATGAGACGCTGGTGTCGATGGCGGAGGAATTGCTCGACAGCGAGCAAGGACGATTGGAGCTGCTTAACAAGATTGGCGAGATCCGCGGGATTTTGATCAATCTTTTGTTTTAGGCGGACCTCCTTTAAGAAAGGTAAGGACAATGATATGAGTCTTGAACGACTGGAGCAAGCCGAAGGCCAGTGGAAGGCGCAGCGCATTTTGAGACATGCGCTGCAAAGCGGCCGCATCTCCCATGCTTATTTGTTCAACGGCCCTTCGGGGACAGGGAGAATGGCAACCGCGCAAGCGTTCGCGAAGGCGCTGTTCTGTACGTCGAATGGCTGGGATGCGTGCGGGCAATGCCTGGCATGCAGAAAGTTCGAGCATGGCAATCAGACAGCGCTTCTGACGATCGCTCCCGATGGACAGAGCATCAAGATCGACCAGATCAGAGAGCTGCAGCGAAATCTGTCGTATCGGGGAACGGAGACGGAACGCACCGTATATTTGGTCGAACGAGCCGAGACGATGACGCTGCAGGCAGCCAATAGTTTGTTGAAATTTCTCGAGGAACCTTTGTCGCCGATTGTCGCCATTCTCATTACGGATAATGGACAAGCCATATTGCCGACGATCCGTTCGAGAACGCAGTGGGTGCCCTTCCTGCCGATCCCGCCGGAAAGTATGCTGGAGAAGCTTGTCTTGGAGGGGGCTTCTCCGCTTCTTGCAAGAGCAGCCGTCCATCTGTCCTCAGGACTCGACGGAGCTAGACAAATTCTCCAGCAGAATGAGTTTGCAGAAATCAGAAACCTAGTGATACAATTAGGCAAGGAGAGCTTGTCCCGATTCACCGCGGCGATGATCACTGCCCAGCAGCAGCTATTCAAGACGGATTTGAGCGCCGGTATGGATATGCTGCTATCTTTGCTTACACTATGGTTTAAAGACTTTACACAGTTCCAGGCCGGAAGGCAGGACAAGATTGTTTTCATAGATCAGTTGGATTGGATAAGCAGTCACGCGTACGACCGTTCCTTTGCAGGATGGGTATCCTGCATGGAGCATATATTGGAGGCGGGCAAGCGCATTCGGGCGAACGTATCGCCTCAGCTCGCATTTGAGCAATTATTGGTACACTTACAGGAGGGCTAATCCTTGTATAATGTCGTCGGTGTCCGCTTTAAGAAAGCGGGCAAGATCTATTACTTTGATCCGGTCGAACATCCCGTAGACAAAGAACAACATGTTATTGTTGAGACCGCGCGGGGAATCGAATACGGTAAAGTGGTGGTGGGACAGAAGCAAGTCGGTGAATCGGATGTTGTTCTCCCTCTCAAGAAGGTTATTCGCATAGCAAGCGATTCTGACGCTCAGATCGTCGAAGAGAATCGCAACGCCGCTAAGGGTGCGTTCACGACCTGTCTTGACAAGATTAAGAGCCATCAGCTTCGCATGAAGCTGGTTGATGTCGAATTTACGTTCGACCGCAATAAAATCATTTTCTACTTTACCGCCGAAGGACGCGTCGACTTCCGCGAGCTGGTAAAGGATCTCGCCAGCGTATTCCGTACCCGGATCGAGCTGCGTCAGATCGGCGTAAGGGACGAGGCGAAGATGTTAGGCGGTATCGGACCATGCGGGCGGGTGCTCTGCTGCTCTTCGTGGCTTGGCGATTTCGAACCGGTCTCGATCAAGATGGCCAAGGATCAAAATCTGTCGCTTAATCCGACCAAGATCTCCGGATTATGCGGGAGACTTATGTGTTGCTTGAAGTATGAGCATGACAATTACGAGAGCGTACGCGAGGAATTGCCGGCCATCGGCAAGATCGTCGTGACATCTTACGGGGAAGGCAAGGTTACGGGCATCAACGCATCCACGAAGAGCGTATATGTATCACTGTTTGATGTACCGGGCAAGCCGAAGGAACTGCCGCTTGATGATGTTGTCGTGAAGTAGACGGCGGCGTTAACAATCTGACAGGCGAGAGATACTCGCGCTTGATGCTCTGGGGTGGGGACTTGGAGAAAAAAGATATATTTAAACAGATGGATCAATTGGATAGCCAGATAGGGGAGTTCCATGCCCAATTCAGTGCGCTCAAGCAGATTATCAAACAATTGCTTGAAGAGAACAATCAGCTGAGCATGGAAAATCATCAGCTAAGGCTTGTGCTGAAGCGGGAGACCGCCCCCGATCGGGAAACCGTTCCGGCAGCTTCGACTCAGGCGATGGAACAGCATAACGGAACTTCTGCCGAGATAATAATTGGCAATATGGAACACGACGACAACGGTGCCGCGATTGGAGAAGGATATGACAACCTGACAAGGCTTTATCACGAAGGGTTCCATATCTGCAACGTCTACTACGGTCATCTCCGTACCGAAGGCGATTGCCTGTTCTGCCTGTCGTTCCTAAATAAATAAGCAGTATGTATCGACGGGCCGTCCTTACCTGAGGGGACGGTCATTTTTTAAATTATAGGGAAACATAAGATTTTCTAAATAAGGAGAACACGAAGATGACGCAATTAAAGCCAAATGATTCATCCACTAGTCAGTCTGAACAGCGGGAAGATCAGAAGATCGGCTTATTGCCCGGGGAGCGAATGGATGACCTGCTGACGGATACAGGGCTTAGGATTATACAGAGCCGAGAAGTCTTCAGCTTCTCGCTGGATGCTGTCTTGTTATCCAGATTCGCCAGCCTTCCGAAGCGGGGCCGAGTTGCGGATCTATGCTCCGGCAACGGAGTTATTCCCATCCTGATGTCGGCCGGAACGGAGGCAAGGATGGATGCCATCGAGATTCAACCGCGACTTGCCGACATGGCCAGGAGGAGCGTGGAGATAAATGGGCTGCAGGAGCAAATTACCGTAATACGAGAGGATCTCAGGGAATATGCGAAGACGGCTGGCAACGGCATTTACGACGCTATTACGGTCAATCCGCCTTACATGCCTGTCACGGCAGGAGATCAGAACGTGAACGAACATTATGCGATCGCGAGACATGAGATCCATTGTACGATCGAGGATATAGCCAGCGCCTGCTGCAGGCTGCTGCGTCCCGGGGGCAAGTTGTTTATGGTGCATCGTCCTTCGAGGATGCTGGATATCGTGGAGACGATGCGGCGTTATAGGCTGGAGCCCAAGCGAATCCAATTCGTACATCCCAATACAAGGTCCGAGGCCAATATGATATTAATAGAAGCAACGCGAGACGGGAAACCTGACATCAGATTGCTTCCGCCTATAATGGTGTATAACGACGAGGGGGTACAGATCGTATGAACAGGCAAAAAAGCTACGACGCTCCGCAAGCGGTTGCCTCAGGCAAGTCTGCACCGGGCAGTCTTTTCTTGGTGGGGACGCCGATCGGCAATCTGGAGGATATGACCATGCGGGCAATCCGCACGCTCAAGGAAGTGGACCTCATTGCAGCGGAAGATACCCGGCAGACGAGGAAGCTGCTGTCTCATTTCGAAATTCATACGCGACTGGTGAGTTATCATGAGCATAATAAGGAAGCGAGTGGTCCGGAGCTGATACGGTTGTTGCTGGAAGGCCAATCCATTGCGATTGTCAGCGATGCCGGTCTGCCTGCCATCTCTGATCCAGGAGCCGACCTTGTCCGCGATGCAGTAGAACAGGATATCGCCGTTATTCCTATTCCGGGGGCGAATGCCGCTTTGTCCGCGCTCATTATGTCCGGTCTGCCGACTGACACATTTACATTTGCCGGATTTCCGCCAAGGGAGAGGAAGTCGCTTCAGAAACGTCTGACCGAGCTGTCTGCCCTCAGGTCCACGCTGCTCTTTTATGAATCGCCGCACCGTATCAAGAAGACGCTTGGCGAAATGCTGGAGAGTATCGGCGATCGACGGATTGCCGTTATTCGCGAGCTGACGAAGCGGCATGAAGAGGCTATCAGAGGTACGGTCTCGGAATGTATCGCATGGTTCGAGGAGCATCAGCCCCTCGGTGAATTCTGTATCGTGGTAGAAGGCGCAAGCGATGGGGAAGCGGGCAATGGTCTTGCGAATCCAGAAGCTTGGTGGTCGAAGCTTGGCCTGGAGGAGCATGTGGCCCACTATGAAGCTGAGATGAGCAGGAAGGATGCCATTAAGCAAGCAGCGACGGATCGCGGTCTGCCGAAGCGGGACGTATATAATGAAGTGAACCGCTGACCGAATTATCCGGACAAAAAAAAGGACCTTCCTGGCCGGGTTCTAGCGCAGGAAGGCATCAAGGAGTATAAAAAGGTTAGAATTAACATGTGGATATAATGATTATAACCGATTTTTTTTATTTTGTCACAGGAGAAGGCATTTCTGATAAACAAATATGGCAAACAATTTTTCCTTTGAAGTACGACACGTTTTCGGCGTTGCCGCAGAAGATACATGCAGGCTCGTATTTCTTAAGCATGATGCGTTCGCCATCTACATAAATCTCGAGAGCGTCCTTCTCGCCAATGCCGAGCGTACGGCGTAATTCGATTGGAATAACAACGCGCCCAAGCTCATCGACCTTACGAACGATACCAGTAGATTTCATCATCATTCATCATTCCCCTCAGATAATATATTCGTCAATGTTCGACAATATTTTATAAATTCATGTTACTATAATACCAACTCTTCCCATAACAGTCAACCTGTAAAAATCAGCAGATAGCGTGCTGTTATAAGGATATTACCCACTATAGCAGATAATATTCTATGTAATAGAATACAACAGCTTCGACAAATTGGAAACTTAATTACGACATTATTCGACAAAAGTCGATAAAACTGTGTCGAATTTATGAACAGAAGGAGATGAGGAAATGAACGGTCAACTTAAGGAGGAAAAGGTATTTAAGGATCCCGTCCATCATTATGTGTACGTCCAGGATGAGACGATATGGAGCCTGATTAATACAAAAGAGTTCCAGCGACTGCGCCGGATCCGGCAGCTTGGGACAACCTACTTAACCTTTCACGGCGCGGAGCATAGCCGGTTCTCCCATTCTCTTGGCGTCTACGAAATTACGCGCCGCATTATTTCGCAATTCGAGCGCTACGGCTACCCCGACTGGCCGAAGGAAGAAAGGCTTGTCTCCTTGTGCGCGGCGCTTCTCCATGACGTAGGACACGGTCCGTTCTCCCATTCGCTGGAGGAGATCTTCGATACGGATCACGAGGAGTGGACATGCGCCATACTAATGGGAGAAACCGAAATAAATGGCGTGCTTCGCTCCGTTTCCGAAGAGTTTCCTTCGCAGGTTGCGGCCGTCATTAAGAAGAAGTATCCGAAGCCGATCGTCGTCAGTCTCATCTCCAGCCAGATGGATGCGGACCGAATGGATTATCTGCTGCGCGACGCCTACTTCACGGGCGTTAACTACGGCACGTTCGACCTGGAACGCATATTGCGGGTATTGCGTCCTTATAAAGGAAAAATTGTAGTGAAGGATAGCGGCATGCATGCCGTCGAGCATTATCTTATGTCGCGCTACCAGATGTATTGGCAAATATACTTCCATCCCGTTACGCGCAGCTCGGAGATTATATTGAGACAAATTTTTCGAAGAGCGCAGCAATTAAACGCGGAAGGCTACAAGTTTAGCTGGATGACACGTTCCATTAAGCAGCTTTTGGACAATACGCTCGAGCTGAAGGATTATTTGAAGCTTGACGAGGCGCTCGCTCAGACGGCCTTCTCCGAGTGGGAGCAGGAAGCCGATCCGCTGCTCAGCGACCTGTGCCATCGATTTTTAAACAGGCAGCTCTATAAATATGTAACCATCGATCAACCGGATGAATTATTGCTTGGCGAGGTTGCCGCTACCCTGGAATCCATCGGTCTGAATCCGGATTATCATATGGAGATCGACTTCCCCTTCGATCTTCCTTATGATGTATACCGACCGGATCGGCAGGAGGGAGAAAAACGGGAAAAAGCGCCAATTTTGTTGCTGGACGAGCATGATGAAATAAGCGAGATTTCCTTGAAATCCGACATTGTTCGTTCCATTACAGGCTTGCATCAAGGAAAGTATCATTTGTATTACCCGGAGGAGCCGTTGCGGGCCAATAGGGCGCAGCTATCCGACCGAATGAGGAAGTTATTCCAACTGGATTAAAGGAGATGGACATCATGTTATTCGACACGCATACGCATCTGGACGCTAGACAATTTGACGAAGATCGGGAACAGGTAATCGACAGGGCTCGCGCTGCCGGAGTCAGTCTTATGGTAAACATAGGATGTGACAGGAGAAGTATACCATTAACAATCGAACTGGCGGAGCGATATCCGTTTATCTACGCGGCGGTAGGTTGGCATCCTGTGGACAGCATCGATATGAAGCCGGAGGATCTGGAGTGGATCGAGCGTCTTTCCAGCCATAACAAGGTTGTCGCGATCGGCGAGATCGGGCTGGATTACCACTGGGACACATCGCCGAAAGACGTACAGCATCGCGTATTTCGGGAACAGATCCGACTGGCCAAAAAGGTAAAGAAACCGATCGTCATTCATAATCGGGATGCCCATGAGGATGTTATTCGTATTCTTAAGGAGGAAGACGCGAAGGAAATCGGGGGTGTCATGCATTGTTTTTCCGGGAGCTGGGATACTGCAAAACAATGTCTTGATATGAATTTCTATATTTCGTTCGGAGGACCGGTTACGTACAAAAATGCAAGGGTTCCAAAAGAGGTGCTCGAGAGGGTTCCGATGGATCGATTATTGATCGAAACCGACTCCCCATATCTTACTCCGCATCCAAATAGAGGGAAGAGAAATGAGTCTGCATATGTGGCTTTTGTGGCTGCCGCCGCAGCCGAAATTAAGGGCATCTCGGTGGAGGAATTGGCTCAAATCACGATGAAAAACGGTAAAAATTGTTTTGGCATCGAAGGAAAGTCAGTCTAAAAGCGAGAAAACGAGACCTTTCATGCAAAAAAACTGATTTTTGGGGCTGAATTCAACTATTTATTCGGAGTTTTCCTGCTTTTTTCGTGAAAATCGCATTTTATCGCTTCTTTACAACTGGGCTCCGATGAAGGTATGATTCGTATCAGAGCTTTACATTTTGTATTGGATTTCCAGCCGAGCAGACATTTTTGCACCCTCAAAATAACCTCTCCACATTCCCGGGTAGTGAACGCTAAGGCGCCTACCACATGTGCTCCACTTTGACGACAACCTCTAGCATGTCCCGAATATTCGGTTAGTAGTCGTCATAGGGTTAATCAGGGAGGTGAGAGTCTGCAAGACTGGAGTGCGTGCTTGCACGCCAATATACTATAGTCGCGTCAGTTGTAACATGCGTAACACTTGGCGGCGGGGCTATGAAGGAGGACCGAGGAAGTGGGCCTGAGTAAGAAGAAGGACACCCATGGGAAGCGATCATCCAGCATGACTTTCGCAATGCGATGGAAGCATGGAAACTTGCGTTTGATTATGTTAAGTGCAGTAATCTCAATCGCTATGACTTTCATGTTTTTGGTGTTGTTGTACGGAACGGCTGTCAAGAGCGTCTCCGTAGTAGTGAATGGACAAGAAACCGTTGTCGAAACGAAACAATGGGTCCTGCAACGCCTACTGGATGAACAAGCTATTACAATAGGACCGCACGACAAAGTGTCAGTCCCGCTTAATTCACCGATTAAGGACGGCGACCGGTTCGAGGTCGATCATGCGATTCCCGTTATTGTAAAAGCAGATGGCAAGACATCTACGGTGTACACGACAGAGAAGACGGTTGGAGCGGCGATCGAGAAATTGGATATAACCGTCCGCAGTGATGATAAAATAAATCCGCCTCTGTCCGCGGAAGTGGCAGAGGATGAGCTTGTAACAATCGTTCGGGTAGACACGAAGGTGTCGGCACTCGAAAAGGATGTTCCGTTCTCTATCGTGAAGAAAGAAGATCCGACGCTGGAGAAGGGTAAGGAGAAGGTCATCCAAACCGGCAAGAGCGGCGTTTTGATCGAGCAATCCAAGGAGCAATACGAAGACGGCGTGCTTGTCGCAAGCCAGGTCGTAAGCGAAGTTGTGCAGACGGCTGCCGTTGACCAAATCGTCGCCATAGGCACGAAGAAGCCGGAACCGAAAGTCACGGTTCTGTCGAACAAGAGCCCAAGCGTGACTACGGTAACGAAAGACGACCTTACCTTCAGCGCGAAGAAAGTGTTGAAGAACGTGACGCTTACCGCGTATACCGCGGGCGTCGAATCGACAGGCAAAGACGAGGACCATCCGCAATACGGCCTTACGGCATCCGGTACGAAGGTACAGGAAGGCCGGACGATCGCAGTCGATCCAACCGTCATCCCGATGGGATGGTGGGTATACATCGAAGGCATCGGCTTCCGCCGCGCCGAAGACAAGGGCAGCGCCGTAAAAGGCAACAAAATCGATGTGTACTTCGATAGCACCAGCTATGCGAACAAGTTCGGCAAGAAGACGGGCTACACGGTTTATGTGCTGGGTCCGAACAAACCATCGGCAAGCTAACCTGCCTAAGCTTCGGATGAAGCTATCGTAATGTTGAACTAAATATGCCATCATAAGAAGAGGCGACGCCTCTTCTTTCTTCTTTTTTCTCGCGAAAATAAAGAAGAAGGCAAGGGAAAGACGGCAGAAAGCGGGGATGGTCAGATTGATTAAGGAAATCATTGTAGTGGAGGGCAAGGACGACACGGCTGCTATCAAACGGGCTGTTGAAGCCGACACGATCGAGACGAACGGTTCCGCCATCGGCGAAGACGTGCTTCGCCGGATTGCGCTTGCTAACGAACGCAGAGGCGTCATTATATTTACCGATCCTGATCATGCCGGCGAGCGCATCCGAAAGATCGTCGCCCGTCATGCGCCAGGCTGCAAGCACGCATTCCTGCCTCAAGAGAAGGCATCCTATAAAGGCGATATCGGCATCGAGAACGCGAGCACGGACGCCATCCGACAGGCTTTATCGGAGCTGCGGACGGAGGCGCTTAGCGGCGAGGGGGGCGAGATCACTTGGGAGGACCTTATGGAAGCCGGGCTGATCGTCCATTCCGATGCGGCGCGCAGAAGGCTGATTATGGGCAAGCTGCTCGGGATCGGATACGCGAACGGCAAACAATTCTTTAAGCGGTGTACAAGCTTCCAGATTACGAAGAGCGAATTCGTGGACGCGCTCCGGGAGATGGAACAGAAAGCGGAGGGTTCTTAAATATGGAGACGGAACAAGGGAACAGAAGCGGGCAAGGCGCAAGATCGGCATCGGATGTGGGCACGCCTAAGCGAACCAAAGAAATTATCGCGAAATACGGCTTCTCCTTCAAAAAGAGTCTCGGACAGAACTTCTTGATCGATCGCAACGTGCTGAACAACATCGTCGCGGCGGCCGGATTGGACGAGTCCAAAGGGGCGCTGGAGATCGGCCCGGGCATTGGCGCGTTGACAGGGCGCCTGGCGGAGACGGCTGGCCGCGTGACGGCTATCGAGATCGATCAGCGGCTTATTCCGATATTAGACGATCTGTTCGCCGAGCAGGGACATGTGACGGTCATTCACGGCGACGTGCTCAAGATTGATTTGCAGGAGCTGTTTCGCAGTCAATTCGAAGGCCTCTCCGGCGTCAGCGTCGTGGCGAACCTGCCTTATTACGTAACGACGCCGATCCTCATGAAGCTGCTTGAGGAGCGTCTGCCGCTGGAGAACATCGTAGTCATGATTCAGAAGGAAGTCGCGCAGCGAATGGCCGCGAAGCCGGGAGGCAAGGAATACGGAAGCCTAAGCGTAGCCGTACAATATTATTGCGTGCCGGAGCTGGTATGCACCGTTCCGCATACCGTCTTTATCCCGCAGCCTAACGTAGACTCCGCCGTCATCAAGCTGACAGTGAGAGAGAAGCCTGCGGTAGACGTGCCGGACGAAGCCTTTTTCTTCCGCGTCGTACAGGCAAGCTTTGCGCAGCGCCGCAAGACGCTGGCCAACAATCTCACGGCTTTCGTAGGCAAAGAGAACCGGGAGGCGCTTGGCGGCATTCTGGGCGGCATTGGCATCGATCCTGGCCGCCGGGGAGAGACGCTCTCGCTGGAGGAATTCGCGCGGCTTAGCCGGGCTCTCCTGGAGGCAAAGCTGTCGTTGTAATCGGCAAGTTGCAGAATCGCTCACCATTCGCTCCATCTGCCCATAGGATAGACGAAGAGGTGATTGACCTATGAAGCAAGGGGACCTGGTCGTCCGCAAATCATATGGAAGCGACGTTTTGTTCCGTATCGAAGCGGTTCGTTCGGAGACAGCCCTGTTAAAGGGCACGGATTATCGTCTGCTCGCGGACGCTCCAATTCCTGATCTGTCGGTCGTGCGCGATCCGGAATCAACGAGAGCGGCGCAACAGGCGCGTATTAAAGTAAATGAATCGTTACGCAAGATGCACACGGATCGGGAGAAGCAAACCGCAGAGACCGTGGATGCCATACGTCAGGGATTGCAGACGCCGGATGCGGCTTACTTCGAGATGCCCGGCAAGGTGCTGCATCTGGACGGAGACGGCAATTATTTAAAGAAGAGCATGCAGCTCTACAGCACGATGCAGGTGCCGGCGTATGGTCTGCATCTTCACGAGGCCCAGATGAGCGACATGCTCTACCGGCTGCTTCCGCAGGTAAGGCCCGACATTGTCGTTATTACGGGCCATGACGGCGTGCTCAAGCACCGCGCCCCGAATGAATTGTACAGTCTGACCAATTACAAAAATTCGCAGAACTTCGTTAACGCTGTCCGGGTTGCGCGCGAATACGAGAAGAACAGGGATAATCTCGTGGTGGTGGCAGGCGCCTGCCAATCCCACTTCGAGGCGCTGCTGCACGCAGGAGCGAACTTCGCCAGCTCGCCGGGCCGTATTCTGATCCATGCACTGGATCCCGTGTACATCGCGATCAAAGCCAGCTTTACATCGATCCGGGAAACGATTAATCTTCCGGATGTCATACACGGTACCATTAGCGGGATAGACGGCGTTGGCGGCATCGAGACGCTCGGTCGACACCGGGTCGGCTTGCCGAAGCCAAAGGCTGCCGCATCGACTATGGCCAATGTAACGATGAACGCTTAACAGACGAACGAATGAGTCTTGCGGTCGTTAATGAACAACGACTATTATGTCGCCTTTTGTATATTTTTTGTCATTGGAACACAAACTATCAAAAAATAAGGCCGATTTTTTATTTTTGGGTGAAATCACCGTTGACAAAATAAATATCTGGCTGATATAATATTTTGTTTCGTTTGACAATTGGTCTTTCCTTGGTTATAATGGACAAGGAAAGAGGTGGTAGTGGACAATGGCAAAAAACGCGCTATTGGATATCAAACGCAGCTTGGAAGCCCATGTGGGAGCCAAGATCCGTCTTAGAGCAAACGGCGGTCGCCGAAAGACAATCGAACGGACCGGTACGTTGGAAGAAATCTACCCTTCTGTCTTCATTGTAAAGCTGGATGAAGAGCAACACGCTTTCAAGCGCGTCTCCTACAGCTACGCGGATATACTTACCGAATCTGTTGAAGTGACCGTGTGCAATGATGAAGGCCAAGTCCGAATCGCTTATCTTCAACACTAGATGGACATAAGCTTCATATAGGCCCTTACGGGGCAACCTGACGCAGACCTCCTTAGGTCTGTGTCTTTTTTTTGGGACCATAATAAGACCCGCATGATCCCTAGCGTGCGGATGCATACTACGAATGGATGGCAACCAAGCCTGACAAGGCAGAAGACGACAAGGAGGGATGATATGGGACGCAGGCGCAGAGGCGGCGTGATGTCGGAACAGCTGAAAGTAGAACTCGCAAAAGATCTGGGCTTCTACGGCACCGTTCAGCAAGAAGGTTGGGGCGGAATCAAATCAAAGGATGCCGGCAATATGGTGAAACGGGCCATTCAGATCGCGGAGCAGACGGCGGCACGATCGGGACAGCCGTAACGATCGACGATATCGTGACGCGGCTATGAAGAAGTACGATCCGGCTTTCGGAAGCAGCAACAGAGCGGCAAGAGTTTGCAAAAAGGGAAGCTAAGCTGTGCAGGGCCTGCTCGAACGGTCTGGCATGGTTTAGCTTTTATTGTGCCCGTTTGTTATAATGAAGCTTACAGTTTAAATGAACGGGTGAACGAACCGATGAAAATTTATGAGAAAGCTCCTGCCAAAATCAATTTGCTGCTCGATGTGCTGCGCAAACGCGGCGACGGATACCACGAAGTAGAAATGATCATGACGATGGTCGATTTGGCGGATCGTCTCGAGATGGAGGAGCTGCCGCGCGACACGATCATCATTTCCAGCCAGGTGGGCTATATTCCGCTCGACGAGAAGAATCTGGCGTTCCAGGCGGCTCGCCTCATTAAGGAGCGGTATGACGTCCGTAAGGGCGTATACATCCATCTCGACAAGAAGATTCCAGTAGCGGCTGGTCTCGCCGGAGGAAGCAGCGACGCTGCTGCAGCGCTGCGTGGTCTTAACCGGCTGTGGGGGCTTGGCATATCGGAGGACGAGCTCTGCGACCTTGGGGCCGAGCTGGGCTCGGACGTGCCTTTCTGCGTGACGGGAGGAACGGCGATTGCGAGAGGGCGCGGAGAGAAGCTGGAGCACATCTCGCCGCCGCCGCAATGCTGGGTCGTTCTCGCCAAGCCGCCGATCAATGTGTCGACGGCCGATGTGTACGGCAGACTGAGAGCGAACGAGCTGAAGGACCATCCTTCCATCGAATTCATGAGAGGGGCGCTTGCGCGAGGCTCCTTCCACGATATGTGCGAAGGGCTGGGCAATGTGCTGGAGAACGTGACGCTGGAGCTGTATCCCGAGGTGCGTCAGCTAAAGGAGAGCATGCTCAGACTTGGAGCTGACGGCGTGTTGATGTCGGGCAGTGGACCTACCGTATTCGGCCTCGTATCGAAGCAAGCGAAGCTCCCGCGTATCTATAATGGACTGCGGGGATATTGCAAGGAAGTATACGTGGTAAGAATGCTTACATAAAGATGGCGTTATTGTTGATTAAATCCGTATAAAAATGTTATATTGGTAATATAATATTCGGATTTAGTGGGGGGAGATGGCATTGAAGAAGTTAAAGAGAAGCTCGCGGCTCGTTGAAATGACGCAGTATCTATTATCTCGTCCCCACACGTTAATATCGCTCACAGCATTCGCAGAACGTTATCAGTCCGCCAAGTCTTCCATCAGCGAAGATCTTGCTATCATCAAGGAAGTTTTCGAGGAAGAAGGCATCGGCGACCTGCAGACACTGGCGGGAGCGGCAGGTGGGGTTAAATACATGCCTAAGATGAGAGAATCTGTGGCGCTGGACATCATGAAGGAAATATGCAGAGAGCTGGAGCAGCCCGATCGCGTGCTGCCAGGCGGATATTTGTATATGACGGATATGTTAGGACAGCCAGAGCTGCTGGCTGATGTCGGACGGATGTTTGCAACCGCATTCGCAGATCGCAAAATCGACGTTATTATGACGGTGGAGACAAAAGGGATTCCGCTCGCTTACGCGACGGCGGCATGTCTTAATATCCCCGTCGTTATTGTGCGCAGAGACAATAAGGTGACTGAAGGTTCCGCAGTAAGCATCAACTACGTGTCGGGATCGACGAAGCGCATCCAGACGATGTCGCTGGCACGCAGAGCGCTTAAGGAACAGTCCCGCGTACTGATCATCGACGACTTTATGAAAGCCGGAGGCACGATCCAAGGGATGATGGATCTGCTCTTCGAATTCAAGGCAACCGTGGCCGGCGTAGGCGTATTCGTGGAATCGGGAGAAGTGGAGCTGGAGGAGCGCCTGCTGGAGGATTACGTGTCGCTGGCGAAGCTGACGGCCGTGGATATGAAGTCGAAGCAATCCACCGTCATTCCGGGCAATTACTTCAAGGCGTAACCGCAAGCCTGCGCACACCATCATCTATATCCATCAATCATTGAGAGGCAGGGAACATGATGACAACACGCAAGGAAATGGAAATCGTCTCAACGGAAGCGGCGCCGGCAGCGATCGGCCCCTATTCGCAAGCGATCAAGCTGGGAGGTCTGCTCTTCACTTCGGGCCAGATTCCGCTCGACGCAACGGGTGCTCTTGTCGCTGGCGGCGTCGAAGAGCAAGCTCATCAAGTATTCCGGAATCTGCAAGCAGTCTTGGAGGCAGGCGGGGCTTCCTTAGCCAGCGTCGTCAAGGCAACTGTTTTCTTGAAGGACATGAATGATTTCGCAACGGTCAACGACATCTATGCCTCCTACTTCGGAGACCACAAGCCAGCTCGCTCCGCCGTAGAAGTAGCAAGGCTTCCAAAGGACGTTCTTGTCGAAATTGAGGTCATTGCATCGACTCTTGTCGAATGAAAACGAAAAATTATCAAAACAAAAAAAATATTTTAAATAGAGCATCAATTTACCAATTTAATAGAAGGATTTTGCATTTTTTCGTGGAAGTATACACCAAGTCTTGAGAGGCAAAGGTGGTGAACACAAGTGCAAATTACTGATGTCAGACTCCGCCGCGTCAATTCGGAAGGACGTATGAAGGCAATCGCATCGATCACCATTGACAATGAATTCGTTGTTCACGATATCCGTGTCATCGACGGCAACAATGGTATGTTCGTAGCTATGCCAAGCAAACGTACTCCGGATGGCGAATTCCGCGATATCGCTCATCCAATCTCTTCTACGACTCGTGAGAAGATCCAAGCCGCTGTTCTGGCGGAATATGAGCGTGCTGCCGATGAGGTTGCGATCGAGGAAGGTGCTTAACACGAAAGCTTTTGCAAGTATGATAAAACCTCTACCCTCGGCCTCTCGAAGATGAGCGACCGCGTTTAGTGGTAATAAATCCGCTTAGTCAGAAGAGAGAGCCGCGGCTCTCTTTTCTTTTGCCAATATATAAGCTATATTCATCTGAAGGATTGCTAGTTGGAGGAACCAGGGAGGTTATTGCGTATGACAAGAATGGCGATTGTGCTCGCGGCCGGTCAAGGCAAGCGGATGAAATCGAAATTATATAAGGTGTTGCATCCGGTGTGCGGCAAACCTATGGTAGGGCATGTGTTGGATACGGTCAAAGCCGCGAACTGCGAGAAGGTTGTCGTTATCGTTGGCCACGGCGCGGAGAAGGTAAAGGCTTATCTGGGCGACGCGGCGGAATATGCGCTGCAAGGGGAGCAGCTCGGCACAGGGCATGCGGTGCTGCAGGCGAAGGAGTTGATCGGAGATATCGACGGTACGACGATCGTCGTATGCGGCGATACGCCGCTCGTGCGCGCTTCGACGGTTGAAGCGATGCTGAAGCTGCATGAAGAGAGCGGCGCGGCCGCGACCGTGCTAACGGCTTCGTTTGCAGATCCTGCCGGATACG
>NZ_BDQX01000163.1:180361-216246 GCF_003112455.1 Paenibacillus agaridevorans | reverse complement strand
TTAGCCATATGATCGTCCAAAAACAACCCCCCGCCGATTAACGGCGGGGGATTGTTGCCTAGGTAAAATGCATGAAGATTCAAAGATGCCGATTTATTTCCACATCACATGTATTGCAATTGCTCTCTACGAATTAACAACGCCCTTTTCCGCTTTTGCAAGTCGAGTTTGCGTTTTATCAGTATACGTAAAAGCCAAATCCATTCGATAATGAAAATGTATCACACTACATGGAATAGAAGGGGAAACTAACATGGCAAAAAAGAAGCTTTGTACGGCAATCAGCATTGTGTTAGGAGCGGCAATGCTCACGGCAGGATGCACCTCCGCTCCCGAGGGGGAGAAGCCATCGATACCGGATAATACGCAAGCTCCGGCAACAGTAAGCTACCCGCTCAAGGCAGGTTCGACACTTACTTCATGGCAAACGCTGAACAACAATCTGTTGTCGGTCAACATTGAGAACATGGCAGAGACAATCTTTGGACAGGAGCTTGAGAAACAAACTGGCGTCAAGGTAACGTATACACATCCACCTGTGGGGCAAACGACAGAGAAGTTCAACTTGATGGTTGCATCGAACGAACTGCCAGATGTTGTCGAATACACCTGGACGGCTTATCCGGGAGGACCGGAGAAGGCGATTAAAGATAAAGTTATTCTGCCGTTGAATGACATCATTGATCAATATGCGCCAAATTTGAAACAGATCATTGAGTCGGATCCGGAACTGGCCAGGCAGCTGAAGACGGACAGCGGACAATACTATGTATTTCCTATGCTACGGGAGGCTCCTGTGCAGCTGGTTTACGAGGGGCCTGTACTACGCAAGGATTGGCTGGATGAATTAGGTTTGCCTGTCCCTACGACGATTGACGAATGGTATATAACTCTAAAAGCTTTCAAAGAAAAGAAAAACGTAGCTGCGCCGTTTACCGCGAGATACGCAGGCGGCAAGTGGGATTTGGAAGATACATTTATCGGGGCATTCCAAACTTCCAACGGTTTCTATCTCGACGATCAAGGGAAGGTCCATTACGGCCCCTATGATCCGCAATTTAAGGATGCCCTGGAGCTGCTTCGCAAATGGTATCAGGAAGGGCTGATCGATAAAGATTTCGCAATACCGGATTCCGACGGGAAAACCCTTGATACTAAAATCACTTCCGGCATTTCTGGAGCCACAGTTGGTTTAATAGGAGGAGGCATTGGACGCTGGCTCGACACGATGAAGACAAAGGATCCTGCATTTGATTTGGTGGGAGCTCCTTATCCAGTCTTGAATAAAGGAGAGAAGGCATTCATCGGGCAGCGAGACTTCAAGTATAACCCTTCAGGCTCGGCAGCTATCTCGGCGTCCTCCAAGCATGTAGAAACAGCAGCGCGTTGGCTTGATTATGCCTATAGCGAGGAAGGGAAAATGCTCTTCAATTACGGTATCGAGGGCGAAAGCTACACGGTAGAGAATGAGGTGCCGAAATTTACGGATTTGATATTAAACAATAAAGATCTTAACGTTCAACAGATCTTGTCCCAGTACTCCAAGCAAGCTGGTCCGTACCTTACGGATAAGCACCGAAATACCAACACATATCCTCAACAGGATGAAGCTGCTCAGGTCTGGTCCGATACGGAAGCAGTCAAGCACATGCTGCCAAAGTTTATTACACCGACACCTGAGGAAAGCGCACAAGCTGCCAAAATTGAAACCGATTTGAACAGCTATAAGGAAGAAATGTTCGTGAAATTCATTATGGGCAAAGAATCGTTGGACGATTTCGAGAAGTATCAACAGCAACTGAAAACGATTGGAGTAGAGAAGGTTATTGCCATCTACCAAAGCGCGTATGACCGTTATTTAAAGAGATAATGCACAGAATTCATCTGGAGATGTTGGTTTCCCGCAAGGATTAGGTTGCCAGCATCTCCAAATATGGATTCGAGAGAGGTGTAGTGTATGGGATTGCTAGCATTCGCGAAAGAGCTAAAGACGAATAAATATATTTATTTAATGATTGCCCCCGTCCTGCTGTATTACGCGATTTTCCATTATGGTCCGATGTATGGCGCTATAATCGCGTTTAAGGATTTTACTCCCGCGGTAGGCATATGGGGGAGCCCCTGGAGCGGGTTTGGTCATTTCACCGATTTTTTTAATGGGATTTATTTTTGGCGAATTCTAAAGAATACGATCCTGATAAGCGTATACGAGCTTGTGTTTGGATTCCCTGCACCTATTCTTTTGGCACTGTTACTCAATGAATTGAGATCAGCTGTGTTTAAGCGTACCGTACAAACGATTACGTATATGCCGCATTTTATTTCGCTTGTCGTCATTTGTGGAATTCTGAAGGATTTTACAAGCTCAGGCGGCATTATCACATTAATGTATGAGTGGATTTCAGGCAGAAACCTCGGAGAGAGTCTTCTGCTGCAGCCGGAGATGTTCCGTACGATTTTTGTGTCATCCGGAATTTATCAGCAAATTGGCTGGGGGACGATTATTTACCTGGCAGCTTTGACGGGAATTGATATGGAGCAATATGAAGCTGCCAGAATGGATGGAGCCAATCGTTTCCGTCAGATGATTCACATTACACTCCCGGGTATCCTTCCTACGGTTGTCATCATGCTCATTTTAAATTTAGGTCAAATGCTCAGTGTCGGTTTTGAAAAAATCATTTTGCTCTATTCGCCGATCACCTACGAGACGGCCGACGTTATTTCTTCTTACGTGTATCGAATAGGCTTGCAAGATTTCAATTATAGCTTAAGCGCAGCAGTAGGGTTGTTTAATTCCGTCATTAATTTCATATTGGTTATTCTTGCTAATGCTATAAGCCGTAAGTTGAATGATACAAGTTTGTGGTGAGAGGAGGGGACATCATGGAGAAACGCACATTCAGCGGCACTCTTTTTGATTCGATCAATTATCTGGTATTGGCAGGTTTGATGCTACTAACCATTTATCCAATCCTGTATGTATTTTTGGCTTCGGTGAGCGAGCCTAGTGAAATTCTTTCCCATAGCGGCCTGTTATGGAAGCCTCTCGGTTTTACACTGCTTGCTTATCAGAAGGTGTTTGAAAATCCCATGATACTGACGGGATATATCAATACGATTACTTATGTTGTAGTCGGCCTCGGAATTAACTTGCTGTTAACTTCACTCGGAGCTTACGGGCTGTCCCGTCGCCAATTAAAGTACAGGAAGCAAATCACGTTGTTTATCATTTTTACGATGTTTTTCAGCGGTGGATTAATACCGTTCTACCTGGTTGTGAAGGGAATCGGTTTGAATAATACGTTATGGGCGCTTGTCCTTCCTGCCGCGGTCAGCACGTTTAATCTGATGATCATGAGGACCTCCTTCGAAGCGATCCCAGCCAGCCTGGAAGAATCCGCACGGATAGACGGAGCGAACGATGTAGTCATTCTGTTCCGTATTATTCTTCCGTTATCGCTTCCGGTAATTGCGGTCATGACGTTGTATTATGGCGTCAGCCATTGGAATTCTTGGTTTAATGCCATGATCTTTCTGGCTGATCGCTCGCAATATCCGCTACAGCTGATCTTGCGGGAGATTTTGATCCAGAATGATACGAGTGCAATGACGGCAGGTCTGGACGTCGGCCAAACCAATATTGTCGGCGAAACGATTAAATATGCAACGATTATGGTAGCGACGGTACCCATTCTTCTTGTATATCCGTTTCTTCAGAAATATTTTGTCAAAGGTGCGCTGGTTGGAGCTGTTAAGGGTTAATAGTTACCAAACATAAATGATGAATAAACCACATGGAGGTTAGACGATACGATGAGTCAGAATAATAGCACAAAAGAAAAAGAACGGGATCAAGCGACAATTGTAAGAAGAGGTGTTCATAGCTACAGTAGAGCAGAGCAATGGGTAAAGCCCGAGAATCCGCTACTGCTCGAGCGCCTCGAGTGGTTCAAAGATCAGAAGCTGGGTCTCATGATGCACTGGGCGCCTTACTCGCAGCTTGGAGTCATATCTTCGTGGCCTCTTAGCGACGGGGATGCATCCTGGTCACGTGCTAATATTGATTGGGATGTCGACGCAGAAGAATTCAAGCAGCAATACTACGCATTGAATAAAACGTTTAATCCGGTTCGATTCCAGCCCGAGTTATGGGCCGAACTGGCTGCGGAGAATGGATTTAAATATCTGAATTTTACGACAAAGCATCATGACGGCTTCTGCATGTGGGATACTCATATGACAGATTACAGCATTACGGGGCCGGATTGTCCATTCCATACCCATAAGTATGCCGATGTTTGCAAGCAGCTGTTCGATGCCTTCCGTGCGAAAGGCTTAGGAATCTCAACTTACTTCTCGAAGCCCGATTGGCACACGCCATACTACTGGGCGCCAGGTATGAAGAGTGGAACCGAGATGTCTCGAGCGGCTTCTTATCAAGCGGAGGATTACCCTGAGCTATGGGAGCAGTTCGTGCAGTTTACCCACGAGCAAATTATGGAGCTGATGACTCGCTACGGTCGCATTGATATGCTCTGGCTCGACGGGGGCTGGGTCAGGGAAAGCAGAGGCGAGGACATTAGACTGGGTGAAGTCGTGGAGAAAGCCCGAGAAATCCAACCTTGGCTCCTGACGGCAGACCGCGGCGTCGGCGGACCGTATGAGAACGTGATCACTCCCGAGCAGACGGTGCCGGATGTGGCTATGGATGTACCGTGGGAAAGCTGTATCACGATGGGTGCGGGTTGGTCTTACCGCTATGAAACCGAGCATGAATATAAATCCGTGCGGCAGTTGATTCATTTGCTTATCGAAGTTGTAGCGAAGGGCGGCAATTTGGCTCTCAACGTCGGCCCGCAGCCTGACGGAAGGCTGCCGAAAACCGCCATTTCCCGAATCAAGTCCATGGGCGAATGGTTGAAGGTTTATGGGGAAGCCATTTACGGAACGCGTATTTGCGAGCCCTATTCGGCGGAACATGGCTATTTTACGAGAAAAGGCGATACGATCTATGCTTTCTACTTGTATAAAGACGAGAGTGCGACTGTCGAAGAGGAAGTACTCCTTCAATTCAAGCAAGACTTCGAGCGCATTGATCTGGTAGGCGGACAAGAAAATCTGGAATATCGCCGCACGGAAAATGGGGTCATCGTTCGGCTCCCTGATTCTGATCGTTCTGCTCCAGCGCCGATCGCGCACGTATTCCGTATCAGTTAAGTTTGAGCACAAGAGGAGGAGATTCGCGATGAGAAACATACTGATTATTGTCTCCGATCAGCTTTCCTGGAAGGCGCTTCCTGTTTACGGCGGGATTGCAGAAACTCCGAATATTGACAGAATTGCGAATGGGGCCGTAGTCTTCGACCGATGCTACACTCCAGTTCCTTTATGTATGCCCGCACGAGCCTCTTTCTGGAGCGGAGTTTATCCCCATGAGACGGGCGTTTTGTCCAATATTAAAAAGTATGCTATTCCTGAAGATCTCCCAACGATAGGAGAGGTGTTCAATCAAGCGGGATATGATACGGTTCATTTTGGAAAAACCCATGCAGCCGGAGCGTTAAAGGGCTTTTGGTGTGAAGAGGAAGGAGAGTCGGAGGTGGAAGGGACACTGGCATGGCCGGTGTCCAAAGATACCGAGAGAGATCGTTTTACGACAGAGAAAACCGTTGAATATTTAGAAAAAAATAAACATTCCGATAAGCCGTTCCTTATGATTGTAGATTTTGTGAACCCCCATGATATATGCTCCTGGACAGGTAAAAACAAAGGGCTGCATGAGGATGTGGATCCAGGCAGTCCGTTGCCGCCTCTGCCGCCAAATTTCGAGTTTGATGATATCGAGAACAGACCGGATGCCGTCAAGTATATTTGTTGTTCACATACTCGTCAGGCTCAGACATCGGAGTGGAGCAGCGAAAGTTTCAGGCATTATCTGGCGGCCTACTACCACTATATTCATAGAGTGGATGCGGAAATCGGTTTAGTTTTGGACGCGCTTGAGAAATCAGGCAAGTATGAGGATACGCTTATTGTTTTTATGGCAGACCATGGAGACAGCATGGCATGTCATGGCAAGGTAACAAAGGATGTGGATTTTTACGAAGAAACGAACCGCGTACCGTTTATTTTCAATTTTCCCGAATACCGCAACCAGTCTTCACTTCAGGAACATGCTCTGACGAGCTTGCTGGATCTATTCCCGACCCTTTGTTCCTACGCAGGGATTGAACAGCCGGCAACGCTGCGCGGGGAAAATCTAATGCCGCTCATTACGGAGCAAGGTTTGCTTGACCGTGAATATATTATTGGTCAATGGTATTCAGAATGGGATTTATCTATAAGTCCCGGCAGGATGGTCCGGACAGAAGGCTTTAAATATACGCATTATATCAACGACGGTGAGGAACTGTTTGATCTTGTATTGGATCCCAATGAAACGAAAAATGTAGCAAAGCATGCTGCATATGCCAAACAGATGGATAGACACCGCAAACTTCTGGAAGAGCATATCGAAAAGACAAAAGATAATTTTATGGAGTTGAACTGGAAAGAGTTGGAGGATGATTTGCGGTGGAGAAGTCATGAGGTTGGCTATAGGATGCATCGGGGACCGGCTGTAGGAGAAGTTGGTAAGGGATTGGTTAGGAGCTAGGAAGCTTCCGAAATCGCTAAGTCATTCGAAGGAGAGACAGACAAATGGGTGAACATCCGAAAGAAGAATGGGTGGACGAAGCATGGAGCAAGATGGTTGAAAAAATCGATCAAACGAGCCCGATCATAGGTGCTGGATTTCCGCATGTATCCAAGGAAGGCAAGTATGATTGTACGGGTCCTCATTTTTGGACGGCTGGCTTTTGGCCCGGACTCTTGTGGCTCGTATTCCGCGATACAAACAACGGGGAGCTGAAGCGGATTGCCGAGGCTTGCGAGAGCGCGATGGACGCATGTATCGACGAATATAGGAATCTTCACCACGATGTCGGCTTTATGTGGAGCCTGACCTCGGTTGCTAATTATAAGCTGACGGGAAGCGAAGAGTCGAAGCTGCGCGCTTTGAAGGCGGCGGCATGGCTTGCGAGCCGGTTCAATATCCGCGGCAATTTCATCCGCGCCTGGAATGGGGAGAGCAGAACCGGATTGGCGATCATCGATTGTATGATGAACCTGAGTCTGTTGTTCTGGGCTTCCGATGCCATAAAGGATCCGCGTTATAAACATATTGCAGTGGAGCATGCGAATACCGTTCTACGCGAATTTATCCGCGAAGACGGCTCTGTATACCACATTGTACAGTTCGATCCGGAGACCGGAGAGCGCGTAGGAGCATTGGGCGGTCAGGGATTTGCTCCGGAATCGGCATGGGCGAGAGGCGCGGCATGGGCGCTATACGGATTGGCGATTTGCTACAAGTATACGAAGGAAGACAAGTATTTGCAGGGAAGCAAAAAAGTAGCCCACTTCTTCTTGGCCAATTTGCCGGAAGACCTTGTTCCTTACTGGGATTTCCGTTTGACAACGCAAGAGGGCGCGCCAAGAGACTCTTCTGCCGCTTCGATTGCGGCAAGCGGTCTTCTGCTGCTTGCAGAGCTGCTGCCAGCAGAAGAAGGACGATTATACGGAACGGCGGCGAGACGCATGTTGAAATCGATGGCGGATCATTACGTGATCTGGGATGCGAGCGACGAAGCGATACTGCCTCATGGCACTGGGCACTGGCCTGCTGGCAAAAATATCGATGTCGGCTTGATCTACGGCGATTATTATTTCGTTGAGGCGCTCTCCAAACTGCGCGGACAGACGGAGTTGTTCTGGTAGACTAGCAAGATCATGCTCGGGGAGATCAAACAATTACGCGAATCTATTACTTTTATTTGGAGGATAAGCATGGACAGTCAAACGTCAATAAACGCTGGTTATAAGGATAACGACGGAAGACCTGTTACGGTCGTTATCGTGGGTGCCGGGCATCGGAGTCTGATCTACGCGTCTTACGCTGAGAAGCATCCCGAACAAATGAAAATAGTCGGAGTCGTCGATCCGGATGGCGAGCGCAGAGCTTTAACCAAGGAGAGATTCGATTTACAAGATGAAAACTGTTTTGCTGATGTCGAGGAGCTTATCGCTAAGCCTAAGCTTGCGGATGCCGTCATTAACGGCACCATGGATCACTTGCACGTATCTACTACGATTCCGTTGCTCAGGGCCGGATATGACATCATGCTGGAGAAGCCGATCGGCGTCAGCGCGGATGAAGTGTTGGCGTTGTATGATGAAGCGGAGCGATTGGGCAGAAAAGTCATGATTTGTCACGTGCTGCGCTATGCACCATTCTATGAATCGATTCGTCAAACCATCGCAGATGGCGTCATTGGCGATATTGTCAGTATAACAACAGAGGAGAACGTCACTTATCACCATATGGCTATGGCCTATGTCAGAGGAAAATGGGGGCGCCTGGATAAAGGGGGCTCCTCCATGCTCATGGCAAAAAGCTGCCATGACCTGGACGTCATGGCTTGGATGAAGGGAGACGTCCGGCCGGTGAAAGTAAGCAGCTTCGGAAGTCTGCTGCAGTTCCGGCCCGAGAATGCGCCTGCAGGGGCGGGCACGCGTTGTCTGGCCGATTGTTCCATTGAGGATTCTTGTCCTTATTCCGCGCGGAAGCATTACATTGATCAGCGTTTGTGGAGTGGTTATGTCACCTATAATACCCATTTAGGCGTTACATTGAGCGATGAGGAATTGGCGGAATCCTTGCGAACGGACAGTCCGTACGGCCGTTGCGTCTGGCACTGCGATAACGATGTGGTCGATCATCAGACGGTAATCGTAGAGTTCGCGGATGGCAGTACGGGGACGCATGTTATGACAGGGGGAACTTCCAGGCGTGGCCGAACCATCCATATTGTAGGGACGAAAGGTGAAATTCAAGGAGAAATGGAGGAAGGCGCTTATTTTGTCTGGCATCCTGATGCCCGTAAAGGTCATATCTATTCGGAGCAACGGATTGACGTTGGGGTGCAAGAGGATATGCATGGCGGAGGAGACCTGCGTCTGGTCGCAGATTTCGTGAAAGTATTAAAGGGAGCCGCGCCTTCGATCTCCTCCACATCTCTGGAGAAGTCGCTTCATGGGCACTTGATCGGATTCGCAGCGGATCAATCGCGACTGGAACAAAAAACAGTTGAGGTCAAGCGAGTGTAAAGGAGTTAAAAGATGTACAAGCGACCGAACGTACTGCTCATTATGACGGATCAGCAGCGATGGGACACGCTGGGCTGCTATGGGAACAAAGCGATAGAAACCGCGAATTTGGATTGGCTTGCTTCGGAAGGAACAGTGTTCACAAGCGCATACTCGTCAACGCCTTCCTGCACGCCGGCAAGAGCTTCATTAATGACGGGGATGGATCCATGGAATACCGGAATTCTTGGGATGGGTCGAGGTCAAGGGCCGATGAAAGGTCTGGAGAATACGCTGCCGGAGCAATTGGCAGGGGCGGGTTACCACACTCAAGGCGTCGGTAAAATGCATTTTCACCCGCAGCGGTCATTATTCGGCTTCCATCATACCGTGTTGGACGAATCGGGAAGAGAGGACGAGCCAGGCTTTGTATCCGACTATCGAAGATGGTTTGAGCAAAACAAAACAGGCGATTATGGATTCACCGATCACGGGATCGATTGGAACTCATGGATGGCTCGGCCGTACCATGCTCCGGAATTTCTTCATCCGACCAACTGGACCGTCAATGAATCGATCCGTTTCATCCAAAATCGGGATCCAGGCAAACCCTTCTTCTTGAAAATGTCGTTTGCGCGTCCGCATTCGCCGTATGATGCCCCCGCCTTTTACTACGACATCTATGAGAAAAAGGATATCCCGAAGCCGCTTATCGGAGAATGGTCCGCCATGCATCATGTTGAGAAGGACGCCGCCAGTCCGGATGCCTGGAGAGGCAAGCGGAGCGATGGGGAAATTCGTAGAGCGCGGATTGGATATTATGGCAACATCCATCATATTGATTTGCAAATCGGCCGTCTGTTGATGTACTTGAAGAAAATCGGGCAGCTCGATCATACGCTTATCTTGTTCACTTCGGACCACGGCGATATGATGGGCGATCACCATCTGTGGCGCAAGACGTATGCCTATGAAGGATCGGCACATATTCCGCTCATCGTCAAGCTGCCGAAAGCAATGGAGGGCGCTCTGGTCGAACGGAGCAATGCCCCTGTATGCTTGCAGGACATTATGCCGACCATTCTCGATGCGGCAGGGGTTCCTATTCCCGATTCCGTGGATGGGCGGAGCCTGCTGCCGCTTATTCGGGGGGAGTCGACCCCTTGGCGGGAGTTTGTGCATGGGGAGCATAGCACTTGCTATTCCGAGTTACAGGAAATGCAATATGTGACAGACGGTAGATGGAAATACATCTGGTTTCCTCGAATAGGCACAGAGCAGCTGTTCGATTTGGCATCAGATCCTGGCGAATGTGTTGATTTGGCAACAGATGAAGACCATTCTGTCGAACTGAATCGTTGGCGGGATAAGTTAGTTGCGGTGTTGGCCGAACGGAATGCGGGGTTAACGGAACAAGGCGCACTCGTCTGTCAGGCGGGCAAACCGCCGATTGTTTCACCGAAGTACGAAGGGATGTGTATAAGGTGAATAAGAAGGAAAAGCCCAATATAGTACTTATTACAACGGACACCCAGCGTTGCGACACGCTTCGATGCATGGGTTCGACATTTGCCATTTCACCTCATCTGGATAGATTGGCAAGCGAGGGGGTGTTGTTTGACAATGCGCATACTGCATCTCCAGTTTGCTCTCCAGCACGCAGCAGCCTGATGACGGGTCTTCATACGCCGATTCACGGCTGTATCGAGAATGGGATCGATCGAAAAAGCGGCCATTCAACCTTTCCAGATCTATTGAAGGAACAAGGCTATGTGAATATCATGGTCGGCAAAACCCATTTCGGCGAGCAACCGGCCTCATTCGATATCGTACGTGAAGTCAAAGGCGAAAAGTCCGCGGGCTTGCTTGATGACGCCATTCCGGATCATCTGCATTTGGACGCTTATTTGATCGATACCGCCATCGAGGAAATGGAAGCCTGCCGACAAGCGGGAGAGGGTCCGTTCTTTACGTTCTGCTCGCTGCTGAGTCCCCATTCGCCATTGGATCCTCCCGGAGATTGGGCCACCTTGTTTGACTCCATTCCTCTGCCGCCAATCGATTACAAACGAGGCGACTTGGAGAATCTCCCTCTTCATACTCGGAGATTGCTTGGATTCATCGGCAAGGAGACTGAGCTTGAAGCCAGTCTGGATACCCCGGAAGCGTTACAAGAGATGGAGCAAAAACGAAGGCTTTATTATGGGATGACCGCATTTATTGATGCACAAATCGGAAGATTGCTCGACTATTTAGATCAGACCGGCTTGAGAGAAAATACGCTTATTATATTCACTTCAGATCACGGCACCCAACTGTTCGATCATGGTTTTGATGATAAACACAATTATTTGGATGCCACATGGCGCGTTCCGTTCATCATGAGTTTGCCTGGAACGCTGCCAAGTGGAAAAGTTTGCGATTTTGCTGTCTGGACAGACATTGCAGCAACCATTTTGGCAGCCGCAGGCACCTACTCCCGTTATGTGCAAGGTCTCGATTTGTTTACGCCGCTGATGCAAGGCTTGAATTCGCCCCGTCGATGCGCTGTCGGAACACTATATAAATCGGCAGCTATTGCGACGCGACGCTGGAAGCTGGAATATTATTTTGAAGAACAAACCGGCATGTTGTATGACCGATTGAATGATTTCTCTGAGCGAAACAATCTATACAACGATCCGCAGTATGATCGTGTCAAACAAGAGTTGCTTTTAGCGCTGCTGACATGGAGGGCCGACTTGACGGATTTACAGTTGATGGAAGAGTCTCAGCAAGGGGGTGGTCCAGTAGCGCAACGCATAAAACCGTATTCTCTGGCCAAGAGCGGAATGGAAGTTGAGATGAGACTCGGAATGAAAGCCGAGGCTATAGATCTCTTATTCGACGCATAAGCATCATACAAATGGAGGTTAATCCCTTGACCATTGGACAAGTTAAGCACTACAGGTTTCGCGCTTACAATAAGGGGATGCATCCCGTTCAAATTGTCACTCCGGATGACGGATACTACATTCATAATTTCTTCGATGTGAAACCATGGAGCCCTTCCGGTCGATATTTAGCCGTACTTAAACTGCCATTCCAGGATCGATTGCCGGGACCAGATGACGAAGCAACCGTCTGTATGATTGATTTGCATAATCAGTCGATCGTTGAGCTTAGCACAACAACCGGATGGGGGATCCAAGTCGGTGCGCATCTGTGCTGGGGAGGGAGCGACGATGAGCTTTTCTTCAACGATAAAGAGGCGAACCGCGTCTTTGCATACAAACTCAACCCGCATACGGGTGAGAAGGTGCGACTAGCAGGATCCGTATACCAAGCGTCGAAGGATGGCCGTTACATCTACAGTCCAAATCTATCGGTTATCAATTATGCCCAGATGGGCTATGGCGCAACATTGGCACCCGAATACAGTTGTCCGCCCCCGATCGGCGCATCCGAAGAAGATGGACTGTGGAGAACCGATGTTGGAACCAATTGCAGAGAGCTCGTGTTCAGTTACAAGCAAGCGCTTGATCTTCTCCCGGATAAGAGGGATGTAGAGGGGGCACGATTTACCTTTTTCCATGTAAAGATCAATCCGCAGCAGACGCGGCTCATGCAGGTCGTTCGCTGCCTGTTTGATGATGAAAGAAGAGAGCTGCGCTTTATTGTCACGATGAACATGGATGGGTCCGACGCCAAGCTGTCGTTACCATACGAGTTCTGGCTTGATGGATCTCATCATCCGGATTGGCATACCAACGGAAAAGAGATTCTGATGAACATTCGACTAAATAGGTTGCGCTTCTGTCTATTTGCGGAAGACGGACAATCTTTTAGACTGACAGCTCCGTTTGCTACAGGCGGCGGTCATCCAAGCTTCTCAAATGACGGACGGTACATTTTGACTGACGCATATACAACGGAAAAAGAGTTTGTGAATGAACGTTTTGAAGTGCCTATACGATTGGTCGATACAATAGCTGGAACAGACAGCCGATTAATTGATATATGGACGCTTGGAGGTACGGAAATACACGCCAGTTTACGCTGCGATCCTCATCCCGTTTGGAGTGAGGACAACAAATACATTTGCTTCAACGGCACGCCGGAAGGTAAAAGACAGGTTTTGATAGCCGAGGTGAGTAATCTCTATGGTTAATAAACCGCACATTGTGCTGATTACGACAGATCAGATGCGAGGAGATTTGATGGGGTGCGCGGGGAACACACTGATCCAGACTCCACATATCGATTATTTGGCACGAAGCGGCGTACGATTCGATCAAGCCTACTCGTTGACTCCGGTGTGCATCCCGGCAAGGGCAACGATTATGACAGGACTGGAGGGCCATCGGCTTGGATTAACGACATACAAGGAGGGTTTTGCGCTTCCAACAAGCATAACATTACCTAAGCTGCTAAGCGATGCCGGTTATGAAACGAGAGTGGTAGGCAAAATGCATGTATACCCCGAGCGATGTCACTATGGATTCGACAGCATGTTGTTATGCGAGGAAGGCCGCATGCTGGGTGCAGGATCCGGGAAACAGCGAGGGTATGACGATTACGAGCAATGGGTTGCCGATCAGGGTTACCCGGGACAGGCCTTTGGCCACGGCATTGCCAACAATGAATATGCCATGTCACCTTGGCACCTGCCGGACAGCTTACATCCGACGGAATGGATTGCAGACAACAGCTGCAGAACGATCAAGCGGCGGGACTGGACCCGTGCGTTATTTCTGTGGGCTTCTTTTACGGCGCCGCACCCTCCCCTTACTCCATTGATGCGCGATCTATACATGTATGAAAAGGACGATATGCCGCAGCCTGTTTGTGGAGACTGGGTCGACAGACATTCGCTTTATCACCAAAGAATGGACGCCACTTATCAAGGAAAGTTGAAGACACCCAAACAAATTGACAGCGCCTATCGAGGATTCTATGCTTCTATCACACAAGTAGACCGTGCGATCAACAGAATTATCGGTACCCTTCGGGAAGAGGGAATTCTCGAGAATACTTGGTTTCTCTTCACATCCGATCATGGTGACAACATGGGGGATCATGGCTTATGGTTCAAAGCCAACTTCACACGTGGAGCTTGCCAAATCCCACTTATTGTAACACCGCCCGCCAAAAGAGATACGGGGTCCATCCTGGAATCGGGATGGGTTCCGGGACAGGTGAATCATTCGCCGGTAGGACTACAAGATATTCTGCCGACATGTCTTGCCATTGCAGGACTGCCTGTACCTGACGATCTGGATGGAACGAGTTTATTGGGAGCAGTTCGCCAGCCCAAGACTGATCGTGTGCGAGAGACGGTGCTCGGCGAGTTTGGTCCTATTGGCAAACGTTCCTTCATGGTGACAGACGGCATTTGGAAGTATATCTGGTTCGAAGAAGAAAGTGAGGAATTGCTCTTTTACATCGAGGACGATCCACAGGAGTTGCACGATCGATCTAGGGATCCGTTAGCGCCTTTAGAGGAGTGGAGAAATCGGCTGGCGTTTAAGTTGGGGACGCGGTTATCCGATCCGGCCGTCAGCGATGGCGTCTTACGGCCAAGGCAGCTTGTGCCTGAGTTAACCGAATTTGAACGCGCGCATCTCATTTCGCACTACAACCCTCGAGGTTTACACTGATAAACTAGCTGCGACCATTATCTCTATGTTGGGATAATGGTCGTTTTATCGTTATTTTTTCGTTTTTATAAGTCGAGTTTGCGTTTTATCAGTATACGTAATAGCCAAAACTATTGAATAATGAAAGCGCATCACCCAAAATATAAATAGATAGAAAGGGGGAAGCAAAGCAAATATGGTCAATAAGAAAAAGGTATACAAAGTAACCAGTATAATAATTGGGATGGCCATGCTCGCAGCGGGATGCGTGTCCGCTCCCGAGACGGAGGAGCCTTCGACTCCCGAGAAGAATCAAGCTCCGGCAGCAGCAAGCTACCCGCTCCAAGCAGGCTCCACTATCACTTCGTGGCAACCGCTGAACAACAATCTGTCATCGGTTAACATTCAGAACATGGCAGAGACCAGCTTCGGAATAACACTTGAGAAACAGACTGGCATCAAGGTATCCTATACGCATCCTTCGACTGGGCAAATAACGGAGAAGTTCAACCTGATGGTTGCATCGAGCGAGTTGACGGATGTCGTCGAATACACCTGGACGGCTTATCCGGGAGGACCGGAGAAGGCCATTAATGATAACGTAATTCTTCCGTTGAATGACATCATCGATCAATATGCGCCAAATTTGAAAAAAACCATTGAAGCTGACCCGGAACTGGCAAGGCAGTTGAAGACGGACAGCGGGCAATACTATGTATTTCCTATGCTGCGGGAATCGCCTTCACAGTTGGTATACATGGGCCCCGTAATACGCAAGGACTGGCTGGATGAATTAGGTTTGCCTGTCCCTGCGACGATCGACGAATGGTATACGACACTCAAAGCTTTCAAAGAAAAGAAAAATGCAGCTTCGCCATTTACCGCGAGATACGCCGGCGGCAGGTGGGATCTGGAAGATGCTTTTATCGGGGCTTTTCAAACCTCCAATGGTTTCCATCTTGACGATCAAGGAAAGGTCCATTACGGTCCCTATGATCCGCAGTTTAAAGAAGTGCTGACGCTGCTTCGCAAATGGTATCAGGAAGGGCTTATCGATAAAGATTTCGCTATACCGGATGCCGATGGAAAAATCCTTGATAATAAAATAACGTCCGGCATCTCCGGAGCTACAGTTGGGGCATTGGGAGGAGGCATCGGACGCTGGCTCGATACGATGAAAACCAAGGATCCTAAATATAATTTGGTGGGAGCTCCTTATCCTGTACTGAATAAAGGAGAGAAGGCATTCATCGGGCAGCGAGATTTCAAATACTACCCGGGAGGATCGGCAGCTATCTCCGCTTCTTCAAAAAATGTAGAAACAGCAGCTCGTTGGCTTGATTATGCCTATAGCGAGGAAGGAAGGATGCTCTTCAATTACGGAATTGAGGGCGAAAGCTATAAGCTGGAGAATGGCGTACCGAAGTTTACGGACTTGATAGTGAATAATGAGAAGTTTAATCTTCAACAGATGTTGTCTCAATATTCCAAGCAAAACGGTCCGTACCCTATAGATAAGAACCGAAATACAAACACTTACAAGCAGCAGAATGATGCCGCCCAAATCTGGTCGGATACGGAAGCAGAAAAGCACATGCTTCCGAAGTTCATTACACCGACACCTGAGGAAAGCGATCAAGTGGCCAAAATTGTAACCGATTTGAACAGCTATAAGGAAGAAATGTTCGTAAAATTTATTATGGGCAAAGAATCGCTGGACGACTTCGAGAAGTATCAAAAGCAACTGAACGCGATCGGAGTGGAGAAGGTTATTGCCATCTACCAAAGCGCGTATGACCGCTATTTAAAGAGATAATGTAAAGCTGATTCATGGACAATTTCTCTTACTGCTGCCATATCCAGTGTGTCTGCCGGGAGACGATAGAGGAGGCCAACCGTATTGCTTAAGAAACTCACGAGAACGAATTCCATCTGGACGAAGTGGCTGATTTCGTATCTATTCATTTTCCTTGTTCCGGTTCTTTTGGGAATCGTTTTTTATTGGCAAACATTGCATATTGTAGAGCAGGAAATTGATTTGTCGAATGAGAAGCTGATTTCGCAAATGAGGGAATTGACAGACAGTCGAATGAGAGATTTGGAGCGACTTGGACTGGAATTATCGCTGAACAACGAAATTATTTCCTTTGCCAGTAAAGAAATCAAGGATCAGGGCTCCGATGATTATCATTATGACGCGCGCCAGCTTACCCTCATTTTGAACAATTTTAAGCTTACCAACGAATATATTGATCAGATCATCCTCTATTATGATAAAAGTGGAACGGTAATTACCAACGACAGTCGAATATTGGTAGAGCAGTTCGAGAAGATGTACCAGCCTGTCTCTCTCCATCAATCATGGAGCCAAATACTGGACAGCAGATTCATAAAGGGATTTTTTCTGGTGAAGGAGACGTCCGATCCAAGTGATAAAGCCCAGATCATGCATATTAGAACCCCTTATATGAAAGGCTTAGGCAGTGATGGTGCTTACATCATGTTTACAGTGAAGAGTGACAAGCTGTTGCCGCATGCAGAGCGAATCCAATTACACAAAGACAGCTATTTTGTCATTCAAGATATGAACGGCAAGGTTATTGCATCAACGAGCAAAGCTGCGGCCAACAGAGTGCCTCATATGAACCCATTAACATTAACAGATGGGATGCAGGATGTTGAGATAGAAGGGCAGAGACTGACAGTTCGATATACGACCTCCAATGTGACGGGATGGAAATACATTTCGGTGACGCCCTCGAGCGTTTATATGGAAAGCGTCTGGAGCGTGAAGCGTCTTATCGGGATTTACATCTTGCTCTGTCTGGTTGCGGGTGCGCTGGTCACTGCGTTCGTGTTGCGTCGGAATTACAATCCAATTCAAGCACTCATTCGCAATCTTGCAACTAAATCCGGCACAAAGATGGACGGATCGATTAATGAATATCAGTTCATCGCTAAGACGCTGTACCAGAGCCTGGAATCGACGGAAAAAACGATGGTGCAACTGAAGCAGCAGGGGAACGCCCTGCGTAACCAATTTCTTGCTTCTCTAGTCAAGGGGAAGCTGGGAGCAACTCTCCCTTTGCATGAGAGGCTGGCTGCTTACGAAATCCAATTTGTAGAAGCAAAGTTCGCTGTTGTCGTTGTTCAAACGGAGAATTGGGGGAAGATGGCTACTGACGAACCTGAGAAAAGTTATGACCATGAGAAGCTGCTCCATTTTTTTATTACCAACGTAATGGTAGAGCTGGCTAGCGAAAGCAATCAAGCGTACATGTTCGAGGCAGATGATTTTCTTGTCTGCATCATCAATGGAAATTCCCTCACGGCGAAGGAACTCACTAGAGTTGCTCAATTAGCCAAGAAGTTTATATATGATAGCCTGGAAGTAAAGTTAACCGTGTCTTTAAGCGATATTCATGAAGATGTTTGGAAACTTCCGCAAGCGTATCAAGAAGCGCTGGAAGCGATGGAGTACAAGCTGGTGATGGGCAGCGGAGAGATGATCAGCTATACGGATATTCCGAGCGAGGAAGTTAGCCATCGAGGATATTATTATCCTTTGCACGTGGAGCAGCAGCTAATCAATTTTGTTAAATCCGGTGATTTCCATCAAGCTCGAACAGTAATCGACAACATCCTTAATCAGCACTTAGCTGCCGATTCGGTCACTGTTATGTTGTCCAGATGTCTCATGTTCGACATTATCAGCACAATCTTGAAGACGATTGATGAATTGAATCATTTTCAAGGGATCAACGAGTTGAACAAGCCGCTGGAGAGGTTGATGAATTGCAAGACCATTCAGGAAATGCAGGAACATTTGATGGTCATTTTGCAAGAGGTAACGAATCACATCCAGGCTCAACGAGAGCTGAATTCGAACTACTTTGGCAAGAAGGTCAAGGACTACGTGCATCAAAATTACCACAACCCGGATTTGAACATTTCGGCTATCGGGCAATGGTTTGAGATGACACCCTCCTATCTGTCCAAACGTTTCCGAGAAGAGACCGGGGAGTCGTTGCTTGAATATATAAACTTGTACCGCATCAACCAAGCGAAGGGATTGCTGCTGGGTGAATCTCTTTCCATTGCAGATATTGCTTTAAAGGTCGGATATATCGAGTTCACTACATTTAATCGGATATTTAAAAAGTATCAAGGAATTACGGCCGGGAAGTACAGAGAAACCGAGTCAGGGTAAGAAGTATTTCATAGCCGTGTCAATCCGGCTTGAACGAAGATTATTTACGGCCAAGCTCCTAAAGGTGGAGGTATTTTTGAATGCCTCCATTTCTTTTTAAAAAATGGCGAAAATAAACCTAGGTTAAGGAAAACCCCCTCTTTAAGTTCTACACTTTACGTAAGAAGGGGGATGTTATTATGAATCCATCAGGACATACCGTATTCATTACCGGCGGCGCTTCGGGAATCGGATTGGCTTTGACCGAGCAATTCGTAAAGCATGGAAACAAGGTGATCGTCGCAGGCCGCAGCGAAAGCAAGTTGTCCGAGGTAAAATCGCGTTATCCGGAAGTTCATGTCATTAGGTGCGACATCAGTCAGGAAGGGGATATGAACAGGCTTGTGAAGTGGCTGAGCGAAGAGCATCCCGATCTAAGCGTGCTGATCAACAATGCGGGAATTCAACACAACTACGCTTTCAACGATTGGAGGGCACTGGATACTGAAGGGAAAATCAAGGAGGAAACGGAGATTAATTTGATCGCGCCGATAAGACTTATCGCCCAACTGCTGCCGCTGCTTTCCCGTCATCAGGAGGCTGCTATCGTCAATATTTCTTCAGGATTGGGTATCGCGCCCAAGAAGTCCGCCCCGGTTTATTGCGCGACGAAAGCCGGGCTGCATATATTTACGAAAGCGCTCCGGTATCAACTGGAGTCGACTCCTGTAAAAGTGTTTGAAATTATTCCGCCGATAGTTGACACAGCCATGACGAGCGGCAGGGGGAGGGGGAAAATAACCGCCGAGCAGCTGGCCGCGGAGTTTTGGCGATCATACCGCCGCGACCGGTTGGAAATTGCTATCGGCAAGGTCAAACTGCTAACTTGGCTTAATCGTTTTGCTCCGGGGATTGCCGAAGCTATTTTGAAAAACAGCTAGGCTACAAGATAAGCTGCTCAGCAAGAAAAAGGAAATTTTTTACGATCATCATTTTTTAATCTCCGCTATACGAAGCAGCATGACAGCTGCTTCTGCGCGGGTGGCTGCTCCGTCCGGCACGAAGCGATTACCCCTGCGACCGATGACGATTTCCAGTTGGTTAATCGAAGCTACGGCGCCCTTTGCCCAAGCAGGGATCTCCGCATGATCGGCGAAAGCTGTGTGGAGGTTGGCATCCGTTGACAATTCGAGCGCCTTGGCGATCATGACGGCCATCTCTGCCCTGATAATTGTCGCTTCCGGCCGGAAGCTGCCATCCGGATATCCGGATACGATGCCTAAAGCTGCTGCTTGCGCAATGGCCTGCTTCGCCCAATGTTTTTTGCCTGCCATATCGCCGAACATAAGGGCGGTCTCGTCGCCTTCCCATTGTAAGAGTCCTGCCAGCATTACGGTAAATTCCGCACGGGTTACGCGTCGATCCGGCCCGAAGCTGCTATCCGAGTAGCCTTTAACAATTCCTCGACAGCTCGCTTCGATAATAGACGGTTCTCCCCAGTGACCGGCGATATCGGTGAAAGCGGATGGTTTGGAGCACGCAGCTTCTGACGAAGGAAGTTCGGCCACGTCTCTTTCCAGCAAAATCTTGTACGTTCGCTTGGTCCCATTTTCCGCGGTGACCACGATCTCGATCGGGTCGGCCTCCTGTTCCAGCGAGATATCAGCCTTTACTCTGCCTGATCCGAGAGCTTGTCCACCCAGCGATGTCGATGCCAGCGCATGATCCGGCAACATGGTCACTGTGATGTTTGGCTCATCGGAACCGATATGCAAAGTATATGCTGTGACGTCTCCAGAGAATACAGGAGCTAGTTCTCCGGCTGATACGCTCAGTTCCTTTAGCCTCGCATTGCCGGATTCCTCATATGGGGTTGAGGTCGGTGGCGGACTGATGTTGGTTTTTACGATGCGTTGTTGTGTTGCCGATGCATTGCCTGCCTGATCGATTGCCGTAATTTTCAGTTGGTAGGTGCCATTGGCAGCAAATGTTGCGGAGTAAGTGTTGCCTGGATAGGTCGCCACTGAACTCCGCGAGTCATATTCCGTCTCCACCACGATTTCACGGATTTCGCCAAACGAGTCGGATGCGGTTGCATGCAAGGTTACAGGTTCCGCGCTCCATGTATCTTGGGTATAAGGGGCTTCTGCAGAACCAGTCGTCATCTCTACGTTCAGCGTCGGCGGTGTATGGTCGACCCGGAATCGCCCGGAATGCCAGGTGGCTGTTCGATCCAACAGCGATCCCTGAACATGCAAAAACCATTCTCCTTCGGAGGATTGTACAATCTCGTCGCCACTTTCGAATGAGCGCCATTCTGCTTCCGGAGCGGGCTCAACGTCTGTGTTCGTCCAGATATATTTGAGATTGAAGATGCCGTAAGCATCACCTGACACAGTCGTTGTGGCCGACTGCCCCCAGTCTTGGTTTTCCGGGGAAAACGCAATAGTGGGCAAACTGATTGTTGATGCATCTATAAAAGGAATGTCAAACTCGTTTGCATAAACGTGAGCTGGCGAACCGGCGGATCCAATGATGGTAAAATCGGATCGATTGGAACCGAATGCATTGCTCTCGATCGTGGTCACAGTTGGTGGAATTACGGCATAGGCAAGATCATTTTTATAAAAGGCATCGCCTCTAATAAGTTTTACAGTAGACGGGATCACGATGGTGGTTAGCGCATTATTATCAAATGCAGAATACCAAATCGTCTCCAAACCTTCATTTAATACCACTTTTTTAAGTTTATTGCTTTTAAATGCTGCATAATCGATCAATTTCACAGTTGCCGGAATCTCAACTTCGGTTAGCGCGTTGTTTTCAAATGAAGCATAGCCGACTTCCTCCAGCTGACCTTCATTCAACTTCAATTTTGTCAGTCCGCTTTTCTTAAACGTATTCATTCCCATGCTGCTTACACTAGCGGGTATTTCAATTTCCGATATATTATTATTAACGAATGCTCCGGCACCTATGGTCTGCAAACCCTCGTGCAAGGTAACTTTCGTCAGCGCATTTTTATAAAATGCAAGTAGTCCGATGGAGGTCACGCTAGCGGGTACTTCGATTTCCGATATTTGATTTTCAAAAAATGCATACTCTCCGATCGTTTTAAGTCGCTCATGAAAAGTAACCTTAGTTATATTCTTCCACCTAAACGCTTCATTACCGATAACCGTCACGGGAAGTTCACGATATGTTTCCGGAATAATAATCTCCGTATCCGTTCCATTATAATCATAAATCTCGGCATAATCCGAATTATAGTCGAAGCTAAAATCCGAAAGCGCCGCATCGACTTTAGTGGAATCCCCCCCAATGAACCATACGGAGCCTGCAACACCCACCGCGAGCAACAGTCTCTTCCAATCAAATCCTCGCAACATATCTTTCATCCTTCCACTTCGAGTTTGTTTATAGTGTAACAGGTGGCAATGAAAGAATTATGAAAGAAACTGCCAAGAAAGGTAAACGATTGGTCGGATTAAAGGGTTTAAACTTGACATTACAGCAAGACTTGTCGCAAAATATGAACTTAAAGCCGCGCACACTAGACGGAAAGTGGGGATCGCATGTTCAAAGTCATGGTCGTTGATAACGAATCCTGGATCCGCAAAGGGATAAAAGCTTTTATCGATTGGGAGCGGCTCGGCCTCATTGCCGAACTGGAAGCCGCCGACGGATTGGAGGCGCTCCAGCTTGCGGAAGAAAGCAGACCGGACATTTTGATAACCGATGTCAGAATGCCCGAAATGGACGGAATTGAACTGGCAACAAAAATGCTTGCTATGTATCCGAACCTGAAGGTTCTAATTGTAAGCGGATACAGCGACTTTGAATATGTCAAAGCAGCAATCGAGCTCGAAGCCGTTAGTTATATTCTTAAACCTATTCGCAAGCAGGAGCTCAATGAGATGCTGGAGAGGGCGATCGAAAAGCTAAACGCGGAATCGGTCGAGCAAAGAATGGCGGGCCATCTGCCCAAGCTGCTGGAGAAGCATGCCGCCGACTTGTGCCGAGGCACCGGCATGCAGGAGACGCCGGTTGCTTTCCTCGACGCGCTGCAGTTAAGCCACATGGAGGGGAAATGTTTAGCATGCGTCATCTTTGTTGGCGATGAGTCCCCATACGAAGCAGAAACGATGTCCATACTACTGGAGCAAGCGGCTATGTCGCTTCCAACCGGGCGAAGGCGATTTATTTTGTGGGATAGACGGGGAAGCCGCTTGTCCGCAGTCGTACTTGCAGAAGATCGAGTACGGCTGCATTCGTTCGTAAAAAATGTGCTAATGGCACTAGGGAAGGAAAATATCGTCGGGGTATGGGCCGTATCGGGTGATCCCGTGGACAGAAACGAACCTGCGGGCCTTAGCGACTCTTACCAGGAAGCGTTGGCCATGTCGGAGAATTATGCCATCAATCGCAGCTCGTCCTTTATTCCCTATTCACTAGCAGAGGAAGAGGGGGCAAGCTATAAATATCCTTTACATCTGCAGAAGCGGCTGAGCGAGCTTGTGGCGCGCAACGATAGAAAGGGATATGTCGCGATCGTCAGCGATATTTCCGATTTCTTTCGGCAGACGGAAGGGGCTACGTTGAAGCATGCACGAAGTTTTTTTCTGTCCATTGTATCCGATACGGTTCGAACAATATTATCTGGACCCTCATTCAACGAAACAATCGTTGACAAAGGGTTTCGGTTTTGTCTTGACATTGATTCATACGAAGACTTGCGGCGGATGGAGGCTTGGCTTCTTCAATTTTTGCAAGTGCTAGGCGATTTTATGGATCAGTCGGGCAAACGGGACATTGATCGAAGCATTATGATGGCGGCGAACTATATTCGCGAGCATTATTCGGATAATATCAGCTTGCATTCCGTATCAACGCGATATCATATTACTTCAAACTATTTCAGTACGATGTTCAAGGAAGTTATCGGCGAAAATTTCGCCCAGTTTCTAACCCGCGTTAGGATGGAGAAAGCAAAGGGACTGCTTGCCGAATCTGACATTAAAGTGATGCAGATCGGCGAGATGGTCGGTTATACGGACAGCCGCTACTTTAGTAAATTGTTTAAGAAGCACTGCGGGCTGATGCCGACCGAATTCCGCCAAAGCCGCATGAATTTGAATCAATCGGGCGAGCTATGAGAAGTATACTGTTTTTCCGCAAAAGCATTCAGACGAAAATCCTGCTAAGCTTCATTTCCGTCAGCCTCATTCCTCTTGCGCTGCTCGGCTGGATGTCTTATAAGTGGTATGTGGATAGGGTGGAAAACCGTACAGCCGAGTACAACGCGGAGCTTATCCGTACATTCACCAATGACATGGATCAGTTTCTGCAGCAGATCGAGCTGTTTTCGTTTACTGCATATCAAGATAACTTCCAAGCCTTGTGGAAGGATGGCTTGCAAGCAAAAAGCTTCGGGAAAATCCGCAACGAATTGGCGATGAACGAACTGTTTCAACGGCAAGAGGAATTTTACAACTTCCGTGGAATCATTCGATCCGTGACGCTGCTTGACGCGGATGGGCTCGTATTTTACGAAAATAAAATGACAGTAAAAAGTGAGTACCAATTCGAGAAAGAAGCATGGTTCTCGCCGCTTAAAAACGGCATTCGCAGCAGCTACTTGATCGGCCCTTACCAATCGCAGCCTTGGCTGCCTTCCGACCTGCTTCCATCTGAAGCGATTGGGGCGGACAGTTACAGTTTGACTTATATCCGCAAAGTCTCGGATTTGGAACAGACTCAGACTGTTCTGGGATACATCTTGCTCCATTTCAGTTTAAAGGAAGTCCAGAAGTTTCTTGATCCGCTTATGCGCGATTCCTCCGGAAAGATGATCATCGCTGACCGACAGGGACGTATCGTATACGATCCCGATTCTACTCAAATCGGTCAATCGATTTCGCCCGAGATGAGAGTAAACGCCGATTATCGGAAATATACAGTAGTCCGTGAAGATGATCGCCGTTATTTGGTCACTTCAACGTCTCTCTCAACTGTGGATTGGGATATTTATTCGAAAAACGATTTGGATGAGCTATTGTCCGACAGTAAGGAAATGCGCAACCTGACAATCCTTTTCGTGGCAGGCAGCTTCGCTCTGGCGCTTCTATCGGCGCATGTACTGTCCGTCGGGTTGGTGACGCCGATCAAACGGCTAAAAAACGGCATGCTCAAAGTAAGCCAAGGTTATCTGGGCGGGATGCAAGCGGACAAGCTGCCACGCGACGAGATCGGAGAATTAGGCCGTTATTTCAACGAGATGATCGCACGCATCAAATATTTGATCGAACAGGTATACCAGGCTGAGCTGCACGAGAAAGAAGCGAAACTAAATGCGCTTCAGGCACAGATTAACCCGCATTTTCTGTACAACACGCTTGAAACGATTAACAGCATAGCGGCTGTCGAAGGCGTTTCCAAGGTGAGCGACATCGCCAGCGCGTTGTCGGACATGTTCCGCTATAGCACGAAAGCGGGCGGGATGACGGTCATTGTAGCCGAGGAGATCCGGCATATACGCAATTATCTCGAAATCGTATCCATCAGGTTCGAAGACAAGCTAACCGTCTATTTGGACATTCCCGAAGAGTTGAATCGATACCGAATGATTAAATTGGTGCTGCAGCCGATCGTCGAAAACGCCGTTTTTCACGGCATTGAGACGATACGCGGGAAAGGAGAACTCCATATTTCCGCCCGCAAAGAGAATGACGAGCTCGTATTCTCCATTAGGGACAACGGCACCGGTATGACAAGCGAGCAGCTAGCCCTTCTCCGCAAAGGGCTGGCTGATCCGGCAGTGCATGAGCCAAACGAACCTGCGGAAGGAAAAGTTGGCATTAAAAATGTACATGACCGTATCCGATTTTATTACGGAGATGCTTATGGCATCTCACTGGAGAGCAAACCTGAAGAATTAACGGAGGTTACGATACGCATCCCGGCAAAATCATAAAAAATTACACATGTTCGCGTAATTCTGTCTCATTGTTGAACCGATCGCCCCTTTCTATAATGGAGCCAATAGAGCTTCCGAAAAGAAAGGGGTTTTTCGCATGAATGAGCGTGCTTACAACATCAAGCCCCGCAGCGGGGGACTATGGAACCGGATATGGAAGTACAGAACAGCCTACCTGTTTCTTGTTCCTTCTCTCCTGCTGCTGGGTTCCATTAAATATTTGCCTTTTTTCACCGCCTTCGTGGAGTCGCTCTTCGATTGGAACGGCGTGAACATCAATACGTTTATCGGGCTTGGCAATTATGAGGAGCTGCTGCAGGACAAAAAGGTTGCGGTTGCTTTCGCCAATGTGTTTAAAATTTCGCTCTTTACTTTGATCGTTAATCTGACCTTGCCGATGCTTGCTGCCGTACTGGTGTTCAGAATCCGGAATATACGGCTGCAGAACTTCTTAAAAGTAGGATTTATCGTGCCTCTTGTCGTTCCAATGATGGTGCTGGTCTTGTTATGGCGGTGGCTGTACGCGGGCGACTTCGGTCTCATTAATCAGTTTCTTGATCTCATTGGACTAGGCAGCTTGAAGCATTCTTGGCTGGGCGATCCGTCCACGGCTTTGTGGGCGATCATCTTTGTTGGTTTCCCGTGGGTCGCGGGCTTGCCGTTCCTTCTGTATCTGTCCGGCCTTCAGGGCATTTCGGAGGATTTGTTCGAAGTGTCGCAGATCGAAGGTGTTGGTCCGTTTCGCAGATTTTGGTCGATTGAGCTGCCTCTGATGGCTAGTCAGATCAAGCTTGTGCTGATGTTGACGCTTATTCAAGCATTCCAGGTGTTCGAAGCGCCTTACGTGCTGACAAACGGCGGACCGGGCATTACGACGATAACACCGGCGCTTCATATTTATGATCAGGCGTTTAATTATAGCCGTTTCGGCTATGCGTCCAGCATTGGCGTAGCCATGTTCGCCATTCTGATCATACTGACTGTAGTCATTCAAAAGTTCGTGAAAAATTCCGAAAAAATCGAATAGAGGTGCCGCATGAAGAAACGAAGCCTTGGAATCAACATTGCAGCCATTGTACTTTTTGCCATATCCATGTATCCGTTTTTCGTCATGTTGATTTCTTCGGTCAAACATCAGATGCAAATTTACGAAAATCCCTGGTTTTTCTCAAAAGTGTTCCACTTTGATAACTACTGGATTGCTTTCGAGCAAATCGCCATGCCGATTGTACATTCCATCGAGGTGACCGCCATTGGCGTTATCGTGACGCTGCTTGCCTCATCAACGGCCGCGTATGCGTTCGCGAGACATGATTTTCCGTTTAAAAATCTATTTTACAGTATTATTATCATGCTGTTGATGATTCCGGGCTTCGTCATTCTTGTTCCGCAATTCATCAATATTAAAAATATGGGCATGTATAACACCATTATCGGACAAGCGCTGCCGCCGGCCGCGAGCTATACGGCGATGGGAGTGCTCTTGCTTCGCACCTATTTCGAAGGATTGTCAAAAAGCCTGTACGAAGCGGCCGAAATGGAAGGCGCCAAAGATGCGCGCATCTTCACCCTAATCGTGCTGCCGCTGTCAAAGCCGATTCTCGCAACCGTGGCGATTATGTCCGGGCTGCAAATCTGGAACAACTTCGTATGGTCCCTTGTAGTAACGACGGGTGATAAAGTCATGCCGGTCATTATCGCCATTACGACGATCCAAAGCGGAATAAACGAAGGAGACGGCGTGAAGCTGGCAGGTTATATTATTGCTTCTTTGCCTCTGTTAATCTTGTTTTTTGCCGCCACGAAACCGTTTGTATCGGGACTGACGCAAGGCGCAGTCAAAGGTTGATCGTATGATCCTCCTCGAAAGAGACGACATTCGTGGAGGTTTATATAGAGTAAGTATCGCAAACTTAAAAAAACTGGGAGGGTTACAGCATTATGCGCAAAAATTACAAAATCGGCTTTGTTATGATCAGCTTAATTATGGTGATATCGATGCTGGCGGCATGCGGCAGCAGCAAAAATGAGGGCGGTTCCAACAGCAGTCTGGCGCCATCCGGCACAAAGCTGAAAGTTGCTTATTGGGGGGCGGAATTCGCAACCGCTCAAAAGGTTGAAGCGACGTACAAAAAAATATTCAACGATTACAAGGCGCTAACAGGTCATGAAGTCGAGCTCGTGTTCGTTCCCGATAGCAATTATAGGACCTGGATGGTTACTCAACAAGCTGCGGGAAGCATGCCTGAAGTGGTGACAACGCGAATGGCGTGGGTTTGGGAAGATTACACCAAGGAACAGGTAATCGACCTGGGTCCTCATCTGGAGAAGGAGTCGCCATACAACCCGGGCAAGCCTTGGAAAGACACGTTTATCGAGTCGTTCTACAAGGATAGCATCAATCCGGCTAACGGCATCATTAACTCCGCTCCCGCGTTCACCGCGATGATCCGGGTGCTGTACAATCAAGAGTTGTTCGACCAGGCGGGAATCGAGAAGGCGCCTGAGACATGGCCGGAATTTATGGAAGTGTCAAAAAAATTAAAAGATGCCGGGATTACGCCGATTGCCATGTCGGGTCAATCCAACAGCCATATTAGCTGGTTTCTCACCTCCATCTTTGGACAATTGGACGAACCGCTTCGCAAGCAGATGGATACCGACGGCGACAATATGATTACGAAAAACGAGTTGGCGCGAGCAACCGATCTTGGTTTGATTAACTACTCAAAACCTCCTTTCAGCGACGGGCTGGAGCTGTTTAAAGATTTTTCGCAGTATTGGAACTCCGACTTTAACGGTATCGACGAAAAGACAGCCGAGCAATTGTGGCTGACAGGAAAAACAGCCATGCTAATCTTCAACTCGGCCAACTTGACGCTTGTTGAAGACATGGAAGGAAGGGACTTCGAATATGGAGGCTTCCCGATTCCGTATATTACGAAAGCGCAATTTCCGGATGCAATGGAGAAGTCCGTCATGTTAGGCGGCGCGGCGAACGAATCATGGGCGATTTCCACATCTGCTACAGGCGAAAAGCTTGACGCTTCCGTGGATCTTATTCAGTATCTGACTTCGCCTGAAATTCAAGGCTACTTGGGCGAGACTCTCAGCTACTTGCCGACGATTACGAATGCCGAACTCCCTGAGAAGCTGAAAGGTTTTGTCATTCAGAACGAAGATATTCGCCGTGCTAACTATACGGGTCCGGCCACGATCAAAGAATTTTCGGATTTCTTGATCAAGTCGATGCAGCTTTATTTGGGCGGATCGGTGGATACCGTCAAGTTGACCGAAGAACTGAACGCGGAGTGGAACAAAGGCATGGAGAATGCAAAGAAAACAAATAATTGGTCGGAAGCGAACAATTACGGCATGAAGCAGGAGTAGCAGAGAATGGAGTGATATCGCTATGAAGCAGCCTAACGTACTTCTTATTATGTGCGATCAGCTGAGAGCGGACGCCATCGGCGCTTATGGCAACGGCATCGTCCGCACGCCTAATCTGGATCGGCTCATGCGGCGCGGATTGACCTACGACAACGCCTATTCTACATGTCCCGTATGCATGCCCGCCCGTTATACGATTCGGACAGGGCGCGAGCCGTACCAAACGGGTTATTACGATAACGGAGGTCTGTGTCTGACGGAGGAGCAGCCGAGTAATCACGAAGAGCGGTGCGGGGCATATTTGCCCCGTACGATGAGCGCCTTAGGCTACCGGACTTTCGGAATAGGCAAATTTCATACGGATCCCTGGAACGAAGATCTCGGATATGAAGTACAGATTCGGAGCGAGGAACTGTTTGATACAGAAGAGCAGGCTGAAGGAGACGACTATGCGAGATTCATCATGAATCAGCATCCGGCCTACGCACATATCGAGCAACTGCACGGGGAACGAACGGAGATGTATTACATGCCTCAAACGAGTCCGGTTCCGGCGGAAATAACGGTTGAAGCATGGGCGGCTGATGAGGCGGTCAAGCAGATCCAGTCCGAAGATAGCCGCCCTTATTTCGGATTCGTTTCCTTTATCGGACCTCATCCGCCACTAGCTCCCCCGGTGCCGTTTAATCGGATGTACAATCCGGACGCAATGCCGAATCCGGTAAGAGGCGAGCTCGAAGTAGACTTTATGGATGAACAGCTGCCATGGATGAATCATCTGATTTGGGCGGAGGATATCGATGATCCGCGGGCTCGCGCCTTAAAAGCGCGTTATTACGGAGAAATAACGTATATCGATCAATGTATTGGACGTATTCTCGATGCGGTCGACAGCAGGCCCGATGGGGACGAAACGCTCATAGTGTTCTTTAGCGACCATGGCGACCATATGGGCGACCATCATGCGTGGCAGAAGGAAAGTTTCTTCGAAGCATCGACCCGGGTACCTTATTTAATCAGTTGGCCGGCCAGACTTCCGAAGGGAGAACGGCGTGACGAACTTGTTTGCCTGACCGATATATTCGCGATCGCCACTTATGCCGCCGGAAGCATGGAAACGAGAGACGGCTATGACGTTTTGGGTTGTGAGCTGGAGAAGGCTCAGCCCAGAATCCACCTGTTTGGATGGTACGGCAAGCCCGGTAGCGCCACCTTCAAGATCATGGTGCGTCATATGGATTGGAAGCTCATCTACATGGCGAATGGGGGAAGAGTGCAGTTGTTCAACTTGCGGAACGATCCGAACGAGTTGAATGAACGAAGCGCCGATTTTCCTGCTATAGTTGAAGAGATGCGATGTGCTGCTTTGGAGGAAATGACTCGACATAAATCACTTGCCCTAGCAATGTTGGACGGGGAATTCCGAAGCTTTCCATTTGTTGCCCGCCCGCTTGCCCGGATTCGGCAATTCAATCTGTCGAAGGGCGTGGCCGATTTTCAAATCAATTAATTATCAGTTCATATCGAAAAAACGCGTATTAATGGATGGCTTAAGGCTATCCTTTAATACGCGTTTTGTTTGAGGAACCGAAACTGCATAACTGTTTTTAACGATTCAAATATTAAGCAGAATTACCTGTTAAACTATTTTCAAACATATCGATAATAACAAGGAAGTGTTCGGCTTCTCGAAATACATGGTCCGCCAATAACGGATGAATGATACTTTTTATACGGCAGGCTTCGATCATGTCTCTGGCTGTTTTTTTGAAGTCGCGAAGCGATTTAACCGACACCTTGTTTTGATCTAAAAATTGGTCAAGCAGAGGAAGCGTTTGCGATTCTGGACGCATCGATTCCAAGTCTCTTGCTTGATACAGCAATGTGTCAAATTCCTGGCTAAAATTATTTGCTTGTTCCACTAGTTGGCGCTCGGAAGGATCAAGCAAGTGGCTTATAAATTTAGCGTGATCGGCCATAATTCTTAAAAAGAATACGTTCTCGTCAATAATAGCATCAGGAAGAGGCTCCAACCTGCCGGCATTTAATTCCGATAACCGATTTCTAAAATAATTTGCTTCTCTGCTAACATGATCAACCAACAAGGGGAAGTTGTTTGCACCAGGAAGTTGGCACCTTAGTATTAAACCGAGCACTTTTCGTTTAAAGGCCCAAATATAAGAAACAGCTATGTGTACTTCTTCGTTGAATCTTTTAATGACAGAGGGATCTGTTCCAATGTTAAATGCATTGGATTTATTTTCGATTGCTTCAAAAATGGCATAAAAATGATTGGCTTCATTAATTAATTGGGTATCATCACAACGAAACCCTAGTTTAAGAAAAAGAGAATGCTCTTTCATAATTCGGGACCAAAACCGAATTTCTTCTAATGAACGAGCAACAAATGACTGATCTAACAACGGCAGCCTCTCCCTTTTAAAACATGATCTTTAAGAGTACTTTATGAATAGAGGATTTGTACTATTCCCTTTCTGGAGTTTTTAAAAATTCAACTTTTTATTGAAGATGAATAAAGTTTCTATTATTATTAAAGAAGTTGATAATAAATAGAGAGAAGTTGATACAAAGTGAAATTAAAAAAAGTAACGATGGAAGATATCGCCGCGGAATTAGGCATTTCGAAGTCATTGGTTTCCAAAGCGTTAAGCGGATCACATGGAATCAGCGAAGATACGAAAGATAAGGTCAGAGCTGCAGCCATTCGAATGGGCTATCGTTTCAAAAAAGGCGTCCCTCAAGAAGCGACAGATAAGACAGGCAATGTGGCTGTATTGCTTCCTCGCGAGGACGTAGGTGATTTTGATTATTGGGGAGTCATATTAAAGAGCATAGAAGTAGAAATGAGCCGTAATGGCTACAGTGTCATGTTTTCGGGAATTGATACTCAGGCCGAGAAAGGCGCATCGTTGCCGTTAAGCATAACAGAACATAAAGTCGATGGCGTCATTATACTCGGACGGATACCCAGGCCGATCATATTATCCGTTATTGCAGCAGGGTTGCCTCTTGTATTGATTGATTCGGACTATCATGATCTAAATGTAGATCTTGTATATGCAGATAATTATGGGGGCGGCTTCGAAGCGGCTCGTCATATGATAAAGCATGGCCATCGTAATCTCGGATTTATTGGAAATCTCGATTACTCGTGGACCTTTAGAGAGCGGTACAGAGGCTTTGCCGCTGCTGTCGAGCAATACAGGAGCGAAGCGGGAGAAGGGATAAAGCTGTCCGTTTTTTCTGGTGATGTGGATTTCAACAATATTCCTGTTGCATACGAAGAGATTAAAAATTGTCTAGAGGCCGAAGAACGCCCGGATGCGCTTTTCTGCGCGAATGACCCGATTGCCTTTGTTGTATTGCAGGCAATGGATCAGCTTGGTATCACATGCCCGGACGGAATGTCTATTATGGGGTTCGACAATGTAAGTAAATGCGAGATGAGTGTAACGCCTCTAACTTCTATTGAGCCGCACAAAAGTCTCATGGGAGAGAGAGCCAGTCAGATGCTGCTCCGTAGAATCGAATATGATAATGGCGTTTCTGAAAAACAACAGCTTGTTGTGAAAATAGTTGAAAGAAAAACGGTCAAAATGTTGAATGAAAAACGAGATAATATTCAAGAAGTTTATTAAATTTATTGAAATATTTATTGACAAACTACTGTTTTTCAGATTATAGTTTGATTAGCAAATGGAATTGCAAGAAGTGATCAAACGGATATGACTAACAGGAGGTTCCTACATTTGAGGTTTCTGAAACTTGTTGAATGGAAGTTGAAGGGCTTCTATCCTTATGTACCATTACTCGGCAACAGCTTGGAGACGCAACAGGAGCTGATGGGAATGACGGATTGGCTTCCTGCTAAGGTGCCTGGCTGTGTACAAAATGATTTATGGAAAGCCGGCTGGATTGAAGATCCCTATAAGGATATGAACAGTTTGAAATGCGAATGGGTTGAAAATCGGTGGTGGATGTATCGGACTCATTTTTCGATTTCTGTTGCACCGGACGAAAGTATTCTTCTCATTTTCAAAGGAATCGATTATAAAGCGCATTTTTATTTCAATGGTCATTTTCTCGCTACGCATGAAGGCATGTTTGAACCGGTTGAGTTAACCATTGGCTCTGACCTTTGCCAGAAGGATAACGAACTGACTGTTTTGTTCGAGCACGCACCTGATGAGATGGGACAAATCGGATACACGTCAGAAACGCACACGCAGAAAAGCCGATTTAATTACAAATGGGATTTCTCCACCAGATTGGTTCCGATCGGACTATGGGATGATGTTTATGTGAAAGTGATCAAATCCGCTTATTGGGGAGAGGTTCGATTAACAACCTCATTCGAGGAACAAACGGGCAACATTCGCTGGTACGGAGCATTAAAGGGTCCGGCTTCCGCCTCCGTTCATCCGTCCGATGAATGGGTTGCGATTGCCGAAGTTGTACATAATGGTGAAAGATTAGGCAAGTGGGAGGCCTTTGTACAGCAATCCGGCAGCTTTGAGATCGATATGGCCGTTCCGAATATATCTTTATGGTATCCTAACGGCTTGGGGGAGCAGCCGTTGTATCAGGTTAAAGTCACTCTTTATCAGGATGGCGAGCTGATCGACGAATGGATGGGCAGAACGGGATTTCATTGCTTGGAATGGATACCGAATGAGGAGGCTCCAGCAGATGCCTTTCCTTATTCCGTATTCATTAACTCGTCACGCATGTACATTAAAGGAATGAATCTAACCCCGCTAGATATGATGTATGGCGCAGTGACGAACGATAGATATGAGGATATCGTTCTAAAGCTTAAGAAAGCAAACGTCAATCTCGTTCGTGTATGGGGCGGTGGCTTAATCGAAAAGGATATTTTTTATGAGTTGTGCGATGAGCACGGCATTCTAATCTGGCAAGAATTTATTCAGTCCAGCTCCGGTATAGACAACATTCCTTCTCAGAAACCTGGATTTATGAAAATGCTGGAGCGCGCGGCTTATTCGGCAATAACAAGAAAGCGCAATCATATCTCATTGGCCTGTTGGAGCGGCGGGAATGAACTGCGAGACGAGCACGGCATACCTTCTACGGTTAAGGACAAGAACATTGCTTTGCTTCAAAGCATGGTGCAACAGCTAGATCCTCACAGATACTTCTTGCCTACCTCGGCTTCTGGGCCGAATGAATTCTTATCGCTTGATCATCCCGGCAAAAACTACGATGTGCATGGTCCTTGGAAATATGCCGGTCCTGTGGAGCAATACAGGCTTTACAACGGTTCCGATAGTCTGCTTCACAGCGAATTTGGCGTCGATGGACTTGCTTCGTACGCTTCCATACTGCGTTTCCTCAGTAAAGCTGAACAAAAAGTGCAAACGATGCAAGAAAACGATGTTTGGAGACATCACGGCGAATGGTGGTGCACCAAGGATCGTGAGGATGAGATGTTCGGCGGTATCAATGACCTGCAGGAATTTGTCGTAGCGAGTCAATGGACGCAAGCCGAAGGACTCCGTTATGCATTGGAGGCAAATCGACGCCGAAAGTACCGGAATAGCGGAAGTATCGTATGGCAATTCAATGAGCCCTTTCCAAACGTATCTTGCACAAGCGTGATTGACTATTATCACCAACCTAAAATGGCGTATTATTGGGTGCGAAAAGCATTTGCAAACCAGCATCTATCCTTGAAATATGATCAGTTGATCATCGATTCAAATACACCTTTCTACCCAGAGTTGTATTTCCATAATAGTTTTGAGCAAGGCGAGCTGAACTGGACAATAGAATGCATAAGTCCACAAGGAGATAGGTTTCACATCCAACAGGGCTGTCATTCTATCCACAGTAATACCTCGACTAAATTAGATACACTTGATTGGGATGTTTCCACAATGTCCGAGGGAATTGTCATCGTCCGATTATCAGGATCCTTCATAGGAGAAAGCTATAAAAGTAATAATCCTTATAATTTGGAATCGAATACCTATTTGTTCTCCACCAAAAAAAGTCATTATTTCTCTGACTGGCTAAGAGCTCCATCGGCAGATTTAAGCTGGAGTCATGTAAGGAATAGCGGGCACGACGCAATTGAAGTATATGAGGTTGTTAACACGGGTCCAATACCTGCCTTATATATCGTAGCCGCATACATGGATGGAGGGATCGAAAAAATTTTATTCAGCGAACAAAATTATTCGGTGCTGTTTGCCGGTGAGAGGCTTCAATTCGAAGTAGAAAGACACTCTTGGGGCAGTGACCCAGTTGATCCGTCCTCGATTTATTTCAAGACGATACATTCTGCCGGGAGGTGAGATATCTGCAACAGTCGTTCTGATGAGTGGCTTGAAAGTAACAAATGATTTAGTGAACAAACTAAAAAAAGGGAGGCAGTTCAATGGTCAAAAAATCTTATTCTCTTGTGTTCGTCATGGTATTGGCAGTAGCAATGCTTGTTGGTTGTACGTCTAATAATGGCGGCAATAAATCCAACGCGGGG
>NZ_BDQX01000163.1:105563-180351 GCF_003112455.1 Paenibacillus agaridevorans | reverse complement strand
TATTGGCAGTAGCAATGCTTGTTGGTTGTACGTCTAATAATGGCGGCAATAAATCCAACGCGGGTGGTAACAACCCCAGTCCCTCCAATCAGTCGACAGAAACCCCTGCTGACAAGAAGGACCCTGTGGAGATCGAGCTGGTGCATTATCAAACCGGACAAGAGGATGCCATCAACCAACTGTTAAACGAATACTTCGAATTGACCGGGGTTAAGGTAAAGCAAACGTTAATTGATGCCAAAAACAATCAGCAATATCTGATTACAAGAGCACAGGAAAAAAAGTTTCCCGATATTTACGCGGGGTCTCTGGAAGGCGAATTGTTGGCCAATCTCGTAAATGCAGGTTTGGTCGAAAATTTGCTGCCCGAATGGGAGTCATGGGGTTATGATTGGCTTGGCGAAGAGAAAAGCTTCAAAGGGGATTTGGCTGAAGGCAACCCATGGGGCGCTGAAGCAGGCAAATACGGAATTCCATATATGATCGCTACCTCGGGCTATTATTACAATAAGAAGATGCTTAATGATGCAGGCTTCGATCAAGCTCCAACGAATTGGGATGAGTTCCTGAGTTTTAGCGAGAAAGTACAAGCTAAAGGGATTTCGCCAATCGCTTACGACTTCGGAGATAATTGGGGCTCTATGAATGCGGTAGTGTTTCCGATTGCCAGCAATATTTTTGGCGGGGAAGAGCAGCTGACAGCAGCGTTAAAAGGCGATGGTTTAGCAGATCCGAAATGGCTTGAGGTATTCGGGAAAGTTGCAGAGCTGCGCGACAAAAAGTATTTGGCTGAGGGTACAGCTGTGCTAGTTATGTCAGACGTGGAAAAGAAATTTATCAATGAAGAGGTAGCGGTCATTTCCAACGGTTCGTGGTTTGTGCCTGTGCTTAAGTCAGACGCTCCTGATTTGGATTGGATTGTAGCCCTCCCTCCAGCTGTAAATACAAGCAATGACGTGAACATTGACGGAGGCGTCTCGATTAGCTTTACAGTTGCAAAAAACAATAAAAACATGCAAGAAACAAAAGACTTCCTAAAATGGTTTGTCGATGGTCCTCAGCAAATAAAAATGACTGAGTTAAGCGGGATTTTGCCGGCCAACAGCAATGCATTGGCAGAGGCCGAAATAGATTCTAACATTAAAATAATTGCTGGTCTGGGCGAGAAGTTGACCAAAAAAAGAATGCATGCGTTAGTTACGGAATCCAATATCTATGAGGAATTCTGGAAAGGACTTCAAGCATTGGTCGAAGGCAAAAAATCTCCTGAGCAGCTTCAACAAGAATTAATGAAAGTGTATGCCGAAAAGAATAAGTAAGGTAAAACAAGTAGTGCCTTTGACAAAATTGCGTTACTTGACAAGGGGAGGCAATTGGTTTGAAAACGTTTACTAAATGGAAGGATTATTTCACAAGCTATTTGTTTGTGATTCCCGGCTTATCCCTATTCGCTGTGTTTTATTTGCTGCCTTTCTATCAGAGCTATCGTCTTAGCTTTTATGAATGGTCCGGATATACACCGATGTCTCAAGCCAAATTTGTAGGGTTAAGCAACTTTAATAAGGCATTCGAGGATGATGTGTTCTGGGAATCCGTCATTCGAGTTTTCAAAATATCGATTGGCATTATCGGACTCGAGATTCCTTTGGCTTTATTGCTTGCGATTCTGGTCAATAAGGTGATTCGAGCCGGCGCCTATCGCATCATCTATTTTATTCCTACCATACTTTCTCCAATTGCCGTAGGGATGATTTGGAAATGGATGTACGAGCCAAAGTTCGGCATTATTAATCAGACGTTGGATGCCTTAGGGTTGTCCTCGCTCAAGCATGCTTGGTTAGCCGAAAGCAGTACAGCTATGGGTGCGGTCGGAGTAACCTTTATTTGGGAAACGTTTGGAACCTTTTTCCTGCTATTCCTCGTCGGTCTTACGGGGATTGATAAACAACTGTATGAGGCTGCGAGCATTGAAGGAGCATCGAGCTTTCAAACGTTTAAATCAGTCACTTTGCCGCTCATGGTTCCTACGATCATCCTTGTCATGATTCTGTTAGTATTGGGCTCCATGCAAATCTTCGGTCAGGTGGTCATCATGACCAACGGGGGACCCGGTTATGCGACAGAGGTTCCGTCCATGCGCATTTATAAGGAAGCTTTTGAGAACAGCAAAATGGGTTATTCCACTACCCTATCCGTTCTCTTTGGTTTCATCCTTATTGTGTTCTCCGTTATTCAATTAACGTTTTCAAGAAGGTATGGTGCGAAGCTATATGAATAATAAAACAAAATCAATGAGTCTCCATACCATTCTGATCGCCGTCGCCGTTACATGTATTTATCCGTTTGCATGGATTATCGCCAATACATTCAAGCCCAATAGCGAAATTTTGAAAAACGAAAATTTGCTGGCGACCCTGATCCCGAATCATCCATCTTGGACCAACTACTACAAGGTCATTGTTGAATTTGGTTTTTCCCGGTACGTTTGGAATAGTTTTTTTTACACCGTAACTTCTGTATCGATTGCGATTGTCGTAGGGATCAGCATTTCATATGTTGTGGCGTTCTACCGTTTCCCACTTAAAAACCTGATATTCGGAGCCATCATCGTTACGATGATGATTCCGATGCCGGGCATTTTTATTCCGAAATATATTGTAATAGCCGAGCTGGGGCTGCTCAATAATCGACTGGGACTTATTTTACCGTTTGCGACGGTGCTAATACCGCTAACCGTGTTTATCGTCAAAAATTTTATGGACTCCATCCCCAAGGAAATGATGGAAGCTGCTACTGTAGATGGCTGCAATAAATGGACCAAGCTATGGTTCATTGTAGTGCCGCTAGTCAGGCCGGCTATTGCAACCGTGACGATTTTTCATGTAAGAAGCATCTGGAATGAATGGCTGTTGCCTTCGCTTGTCATTACCGAGAAAGCTCTTCATCCTATCCAATCCGGGTTAATGCGGTTTCAGGGCGAACATTTCATCGATTATTCCTTGACCATGACGGGATTAGTAGTGGCGACGATCCCGTTGCTAGTTATCTTCTTTATACTTCAAAAGCATATTATTAACGGAATTACTAGCGGAGCGCTGAAAGGATAAACGGCGATGGAGCGATGCGATTCGAAATTAAGGTTAATTGTCGGGTTTGGCGATAGCATTACGGCCGGAGTTCATTTGTCCCCGCAGGATACTTATCTTCATATGTTAGGTGAGGCATTAGGGTGTGAAACCTATAATGCGGGTGTTCCGGGGCAAACAACGGCAGATGCGTTATTACGACATCGCGAAGAAGTGTTAATGAATAAACCCGATCTATGTATTCTGCAATTTGGAATGAATGATCATGTTATGGAAGCGCCTAATACGAATAAAGTTCCAGGAAGCGCCTTTCAAGCCAATCTAAGCAAGATGATCGAGGAACAGAGGGAACATAACATTCGATCTCTATTATGCACCATTCATCCCATTATTGAAGGAAATGCGGATGCCTATTATTACAATAGGCATCCGCAGCAATGGTATGGGACGAAGGGGGCTAATCAATGGATTGCAGAGTACAATCAGTTGATACGAGATGTCGCTGGTCAATATGACTGCTTGGTGGCAGATATTGAGGCATATTGGAAATTAGCGCTTGCCTCCACTCATCGTTTAGAATCATGTATTCGTACGATTGAAAATGCAGGAATGGATGATGGCGTTCATCCAACCTTGCTTGGGCAGCAGCTTTATTATGAATGTTTAAAGGAAACTATCGTGAATGGATGCGGGGGAGAAGGTCATGTTTCAAGAAATGAAAAGTGATATTGTCATCATTGGCGGAGGGATTGGGGGCTGCGCAGCAGCTCTGTCGGCTTGTCGTACGGGAAAACATGTCCTTATGACAGAGGAAACGGATTGGATTGGCGGGCAATTTACCAGCCAGGCGGTGCCTCCCGATGAACATCCCTGGATCGAGCAGTTCGGTTGTACCAGAAGCTACAGGCAATATCGCAATCTCGTTCGCGACTACTACCGCAATCATTTTCCGCTTACCCCCGAGGCTAGAGCCCTGGATCGGTTAAATCCCGGCAATGGCGTAGTGAGTCGGCTTTGCCACGAGCCAAGAGCATCGTTGGCCGTTTTTCATCAAATGTTGGCTCCTTATATCCATAGCGGAAAGTTGAAAATTTTGTATCAATATAAACCTGAATCGGTTGAATTGAACGGCGATGAAATCATAGCCGTTACGGTTCGCAACGGCTTATTGAATCATCAAATCGTATTAACGGCGGAATACTTCCTGGACGCCACGGAATGCGGAGATTTGTTGCCGCTTGCTTCCGCCGAATATGTAACAGGCTCGGAGTCGCAGGCCCAGACAGGCGAGCCGCATGCTCTGGCGGGCCCTGCGGACCCAATGGATATGCAGCCGATTACGTATTGTTACGCCATTACTTACCATGAGGGCGAAGACCATACGATCGAGAAACCTGCGCAATACGATTTTTGGAGAGACTACTCCAACACGCAATTTTGGACAGGAAAACTTCTCAGCTGGCAAGTTCCGCATTATATCACTTTAGAGCCGACGGAATACCCCTTTTTCCCAATAGAGGGCGGGCCGACATCGAGATGGACCTATCGCAGAATTATTGATAAAAACAACTTTATGCCTGGCACTTACGATAGCGATATCGTTATCGTGAACTGGCCGCAGAACGACTACTGGCTCGGATCCATCATCGATGTAAGCGAAGAGGAGAAACAACGTCATTTGGAAGGCGCCAAACAGTTAAGTCTTTCGTTGTTGTATTGGATGCAGACGGAAGCGCCGCGCCCCGACGGGAAACAAGGTTATCCCGGCATTAAGTTATGCAAGGATGCCGTGGGCACGGAGGACGGGTTGGCCAAATATCCTTATATTAGAGAATCCAGAAGAATTCAAGCGGAATTTACGGTCGTCGAGCAAATGGTTAGCGCTGATATCAGAGGGGCTGCCGGGGCCGAGCGATTTGACGATACGGTCGGGATCGGGGCGTACCGGATTGACCTGCACCCTAGTTTGGGGGGGAGACCTTATATCGATTTATCCAGTTATCCGTTCCAAATCCCGCTGGGCAGTTTAATTCCCGTACGCATTCGCAATCTGCTAGCCGCTTCCAAAAATATTGGGGTCACCCACCTTACGAACGGCTGTTATCGTCTGCATCCCGTGGAATGGAACATTGGAGAGGCCGCCGGGGCAATTGCTTCCTATTGCTTGGATCGCAATGTATCGCCAAGCCAGGTAAGGAATAATAAGATGCTTCTGCAAGACTTCCAAGCGGGGCTGGAAAGAGCGGGGATTGAGCTGCATTGGCCATCCATAGGAGCGTTGTAGTCGGAAATTCACAAAAGGGGGGAGTCAAGCTTGAGATTAGGTGTTATCGGATACGGGCTTCGAATGAAAGAGGTGATTAGACATATAAAGCTGCTGGATCCCGCTGTTCGTATAGCAGGGATCGTAGATGTTCTCGAATTTCCGGATCTTGTGGATGAGGACGGTCTGCCTATTCCCAATTTTCCAACGGTATCCAAGATGTTGGCGGCCCAAAAGCTTGACGGCATCATGATCGGTACGCGCTGCTCCGAGCATACCGCGTATGCATTAGAGGTATTGCCGTATGGCATCCCTCTTTATTTGGAAAAGCCCGTATCGACATCGATGGAGCAGTGGAAGGAGCTGCACAAAGCAGCGGAAATCTACAGCCATACGCCTGTCGTCGTATCTCATCCGCTTCGTTTAACCTCTATCGTGCAGAAGGTCAAGGCCATTGTAGATTCGGGTGAAATCGGCGAAATTGCCCATGTGCAAGCTACCAATAATGTACCTTACGGCGGCGTTTATTATCATGCTTGGTATCGCGATGAATCCATAACGGGCGGAATGTTTCTGCAGAAGGCTACCCACGACTTTGATTATTTAATGCATATTATTGGTTCGAAGCCGAAAAGGGTCTGCGCGGTAACCTCGAAGCAGGTTTTCAAAGGACAGAAGCCTGCGGGTCTGCGATGCAAGGACTGCGAAGATAATCGGACCTGCGAGGAGAGCACGGTCGGTACGAATGAGGAACAGAATTGGCCGTACTGCTGCTTCGCAGAGGATACGGGGAATGAAGATTCGGGCAGCGCGCTTATCGAATACGAGAATGGCGTTCATCTCAGTTATACGCAAAACTTCATAGTCCGGCGCGAAGCAGGTACTCGTGGAGCTCGAGTCGTTGGTTACAAGGGAACCGTCGATTTCGATTTTATTACAGGCTCCATAACCGTGATTCATCATCATAAGGAACAAGTGGATCGGTATCAATTCGGCGAAGGGGATGGACATTTCGGCGGAGATGCGCATTTAGCCGCCAATTTTATTGCTGTGATGAAAGGAAAAGAAGCTTCAATAAGCACCTTGCAAGAAGGTTTACGCAGTGCTCTCCTTTGCCTGAAAGCCAAGGAGGCGGCTGTAACAAAATCCTATCAAGAGGTTGTTGAATGATCGCTTTTTAACAATTCCAAAATAGCAGAGGTGAGTTAAAATGATAAAATTACGCAAGTGGGCGTTGCTGTTGCTGGCTATGCTTTGTGTGAGTTCTCATCTTGCATTTCATCCTTCCGCATCAAACGTGGCTGCCGCATATCCGCTGAATGAGGATGATGGCGGGTTAATTCTCCAGGACGAATTTAATGATTTGACTATGCTTTATTCCCATTCGGATATCGTTGTCAGAGATGAAACCGATCCTGGAGCCAGTTATGTTGAAGATGATTCCTCTTTCGTATCCGACAATGGTTCGAATCCCCAGATGATCTATCAAGCAAATGATATAAGATCGTTGATAGTAGTTGCTTATGTTGATCCTTCTCTGGCTTTGCCGTCTATTGACTTTCAAATTTCAGAGGACCAGATCAACTATACCGCCGTTAATCCAACCCTTGTCAATGAAGGGGTTCGGGATGGCTCGTGGAATCGTCTGGTATTCGAGCTGCAAGGGATACAGAATGCCAACTATATGAAGATAAGCTGGACGGCTGGTTCTTCTCCCGTGTATATAAGCAAGCTTCGCCTTGCATACACGGGCGGAGCAAGCTTTATGGATACGGGCTTTGAAACGACATTGGACGCTGAGCTTTCAACGGCCGGCGGTTGGGAGGTTAAGTACGCCAAGACGGACGCTTTAGCCGACCCGGACTTTACGGTTACGGTAGAAGATGAAGGGGGCGTGCCAGGACATTTCCTGAAAGTAACCGGAACGGCCGCATCCAAAGGAGCCGTGCTTCTGGGACAAAGGCTGACGCTGCCCTCTTTCTTTACCGGACCCGCCGATTTGATAGCGACGGCAGACTATCAGCTATTTAACTCATTGACCGAACATAGCAATGTACTGAGGCTTGTGATTCTCCCTGAGTCGGAATGGGACAGCCTGTCATCGACTGCGGGTGGCGCCAGTATGTATACGGCAACCGAACTTTCTAATCATACCTGGCATGATGGCAGCATAAATCCGGATCCGATTACGGAATGGGAGCTAGGGACTTCAGAAGGAGTAGATTTTGCAAGCGCTCTCGGCAGCTATGCAAGCAGCGATGTCGTTATTGCTTTATATGTGGAGCTTAATTCGCCGCTAGGGATCGATGAAGCCTACATTGATAACTTTGAGCTGAATGAAGGAGAACTGTCGAATACCCGCCCTCATTTTATTCATGTAAAGTCGATCAGAGATACAATATTCGGTTATCGCTGGGCCCAGGATGTCGTGAATAACTACAAGTCGAGATACGATGGGTGGTTGACCAGGGATATAGAGCTCATCCCAGATTCGAATTATATCTGGGAGAATCGATTTACCGATCCCATTAACAATGTAGCTTTGATCTTCGAATACAAGTCTTACCAGGATATTATCGCCATGGGGTATGACTATGACACGTATTATCAGGTCGCAGAGTTCAAAACGCCCGGCATTGATCCGAACGACCCTTCGGATGATTTGATTATTAGCTTGGCTAACGAGACCGCGACCGAAGATCAAATGAAAGCGATTACAAAAGGCTGGTATTCAAAATGGATTCAATACCACACGGATGCTGCCATGTATTTGTCCTACTTGTATGTGCTGACAGGCGAAAACGCTTATGCCGAGAAAGCGGGGGAGATCGTCAAAGAGTTTGCAGATAAATACCCGCAATACGCGCTGCATGACGTAGTTACTCCAATTAGGCCAATCGCCTCGAGGGTGTTTTATTCCGTACTGAGTGAAGGAGCTTATTTTGTTACGCCAATGGTGTATGCAGTGGATAATTTGTATAACTCCGGCGTGTTTGACACCGCATATAAGAAAGCGATTCGAGAGGACATGCTGTACCCTTCGGCCGATGTTATGAAACGCAGCTTCAGCACAAATAATTTCCAGGTTATTCAAGACACTGCGCTAGGCTTGATCGGTTATTTGTATGATGATCCGGACTTGATAACAGAAGCGAAAGAAGGTTATACGCCGACCGCGCAAGCAGGAGAAGCAATGGGGATGTTCAATGAATTGCTGGATTACGGTGTAGGCGAGGACGGTTTCTGGTTCGAGGGTACGCCGAGTTATCACGGTTTTGTTCTAAAGGAATATATATTCCTGGCGGATGCCGCGCAGCGTTTCGGAAGCAATGTAGGCGAGAATCTGTATACGGGGAACAACAAGCTGAAGTCCATGTTTGATGCAATGTTGAATTTGCCTTATCCGGATTTAACAATGCAAGCGAATAACGATTCTCCTTATAAGCCGAATCTCATAACCCCCATTTATTTATGGATGATGGAAACGGCCGACAGAGAATATCAAGCTGCTTCATCCCAGTACAGATCTTTCCTTAACCAGGCATATACGACGGTCGAGAGAAGCGATGCCGATCTGTTTTCCCTGTTAACCGGCTATCGCCAAATTCCGTACTCGGCGGAGCCTTTCATTCTTCATGATGCTAACATGAGCGCCGTCGGAACCGTGCTTACCCGCAATCATTATAATGGACAAACTTATATGAGTACGATGGATTACGGCATGTTTACCGGCTCTCACGACCATTACGATAAGCTGAATATTACGACTTACGGGAATGACCGGGTATGGCTGGATGATCTGGGGATCAGTCCGTATGGCACTGATTCAGCGGAAAATTATTATCGAATGTCTGCCGCTCATAATACGGTTGTCGTTCCGGATGCGAATCAAGCTGGAATCAGCGGTTCGTTCCTGACATTGGGCCATACTAATTCCATGCATTACAGCGCAGCGGCAGCGGATGGTATCTTCGCCGATGTTCAGCAATATCGGAGAGCGCTAATAAGCGTCGATGACTGGATGCTGGATGTATTCAAATTGCGTACGTATGATGAGGTAACGTTTGACTGGTTCGCTCGCGTGCCTGATAGCACGATGGAGCTGAGTCTTGCTACAATTCCTCAAACGGGGAGTTTGGGAACGGCTAACGGCTACCAGTATACCGATCTGCTCGGTCAAGGAACAACGACAGGGAACTGGTCGGCGGATTTCACCGATGATACGGATATGAACAAATCCTATCGAATCACGATGCTGAATGATCGGCAGATGGATGTATTCGAGGCACGATCCTATGGTACGGCGAATAAGCAAAATATTAAGATTCCAGTTCTCGCTGCCCGTCAGACCGTTGAGGGGGATGGAGAATTTGTCGCTATCCATGAATATTCTCCCGGGGCGACCAATGGGATTGCCCAAATGCTGAATACACCTGATGGCGTTCGCGTTACGAAGGATGACGGCGAAGAAGTCATTATCCAATATGATATTAGCCATGCAACCGAGGAAGCCAGCTTTATGCTTCTTAGGCGGAATGCGAATCAGGATATGGTGAACCTGGAGATTAGCAACGACAATCGTTTGATGATCGATTATAAGCTATATGCTCACAGCGACGAGATTTTGCGCGGCTTATCTATCGCTTACGATACTGGCATCATTAACATTGAGAATGAGGTTAATGATTCGACTCCATACCGAATGACTACTTTAACTTTTTATGCGGGCGACGAAGTTTTCTCCAGTGTAAATGTCGATGGAGTAGTTTATCCCTTTACAAGGGAAGGGGAATACATTACGATTGTTGCACCGCTCAAAGCTGCCCCTACATTAAGCAATCAGGCATACAAAGTAAATGCATCTGAGGATACCTATGCCAGGGAACAAGAGCCGAATCGGGTCTTTGGCGAATATTCGACGATGGGAGTCAGAAATACGGGAGCCAATGGCGGCGACATGGTATCCTATGTGAAATTCGATTTAAATAACTATTCGGGCAATCATGTGTCGGAATCTACATTCCGATTTTATGCTTATGATAATGCCGCACCGTACAACCCCGTGGAATTATCGATCTATGGAATTGTGGATAACAGCTGGGATGAGAAGTCCTTGACCTGGATGAATGCGCCTAATATCGCAAGTGACGGATCAGGCAAAACGATAATTACGGGTGAAGGTTCAACCGCCTATTACATCGATACGATCAGCCTTGAAGATGCCAATTATGCGTGGCATGAGGTTGATGTTACCGATTTTGTCCAGGCCCACGGGCTTGATAACAAATTTGTCAGCTTTATGATTGCGGCGGATCATAATACGAATGACTGGATCTTTATTCCGAGCAAAGAAAGCGGTTCTAGACCGCCGCAGCTGACGATCAAAGAAAGTTTAGATATTGTAGCCGAGGATACGACTTATGTCCGTGGCGGGGCGTACAGTGCTTCGCCTCAGGTGGGAGCTACAGAGATGCAGATTATGGATGCTCCCGATGCGGCGGATGATCGAATCTCTTATTTGCAGTTTGATCTGGGCGAATATACTTCCGCCGAGCTGGGCAAGGGAGTACTACGTTTTCAGGCTTCATCGACCAGTCCAAATACGAACATACCCATTAGCGTCTACGGAATTATGGATGATAGCTGGACGGAAGCCGGCTTAACCTGGAGCAATTCTTCCAATCACGAATCGGGAGATACAACCATTACAGATATTCCCGATGCCGCGGTACCTATCGCCACCGTTCTGGCCTCCGGGACGAACAGAAATTACGAGATAGATGTAAGCAAGTTTTTGCAGGACAGACTCTCCGGGCAAACGGCCAGTTTTATCCTGGTGGATGAAACCGACGGCAATGTGCTGCTAACGGTTGACGGACGTTTAGGCAACAAACCGCCGACATTATCCATGTATCGGCCGGTTGTTCAACAGATCGACCATTCCGCCTTTATTTGGGGAGGCACGTATGCCAACAGCAATCTGGAATACTCTACCCATCTCGTAGTAAAAAATGCAAGCGGCACGGGAGCTGACCGAAAATCCTACTTAAAAATCGATTTGGAATCGATTAAGACGGGCCGCGTTAATGAAGCCGTATTGCGGTTGTATGGAAAAAACACGACGTCGTCTGAGGAAATTCCAATTACGGTTTACGGGATTATCGATAATGATTGGACATCAACCGCCATTACTTTCAATAATGCTCCTAACCATCATCCAACGACAGGCGACGTAACAGGTGTAGGGATATCCGCATTCAAGCTGGATACGATTCCGGTTGGACCAACGGCAGCCGTATATGAATGGGATATCAGCGACTTTATCTATGCATCGATGCGTTCGGGAGGAGCGGCAAGTCTGGTTGTCGTCATGGAAGATAACAGCACAACAAGCTATATGGATTTTAACAGCAGCAACGGAATCATTAAACCCAGCTTCTTATTATCCTACTAGAATTGGAGCGTCGATACATCATGGCAAAAGCCGAGCTAACGGTTGCCGTTATTGGAGCTGGCGCGATTGCTGGCCGTCACTTTAGCGCGGTTGCAGAGCTGGAGGGTCTGCGTGCATGTGCAGTTGCGGATCTAAACGCGGAACGAGTGGAGGAGGCGGCGGCCCAATACGGAATTCCGGCATATCTGGATTATCGGGAGATGATCCAGCGGGAACGTCCGGACATTGTCGCGATCGCGTTGCCGCATTACTTGCATAAGGAAGCCGCGCTTTTCGCTGCTTCGAATGGCTGCCACATGATGCTGGAGAAGCCGATGGCATTATCCGTCGACGAGTGCGATGAGATCATACAAGCGGCACAAATTGGGGAAGTTTGCGTATTGGTAGGCCATACACAACATTACATGGCGGAGAATATACAAGCCAAATTGATGATCGATAGCGGACTCATCGGTGATTTGGTTATGATTCACGATGTTCGTCACACCGATTATTTTCGGGACTCAAGACCGGATTGGTTTCTAGAGAAGAAGAAATCGGGCGGAGGCATATTAGCCAATCTAGGTACGCATTCCATCGACAAAATCCAGTGGCTGACCGGGAGCCGGGTATGCAAGGTAAATGCGTCGACCAGCCATAACGGCAACAGAGGAGATGTGGAGGGAAGCGGCTTGATTTATCTGGAACTGGAGAACGGAATGCCCGCTTCGATTGTGCAAGCCGGGTATGTCGGGGCGGCGCGCAATGAGACGGAAATTATCGGCACGAAGGGGATGCTTAAGCTGATGACGGGGGATAGCTTGTGGTTAAGCGCCGGAGGCCCTTACGAGCGAGTGGAAGTGCCCCGCTCCGTCTCCCCCTTTGAATTGCAGTACATGGATTTGCTGCAAGCTATCTCAAGCGGTGGGGATACAGGCTGCCCGCCATCGTACGGCAGAGACATTATCGCGATTCTCGAGAAGGTTTATGCGTCCGCTGTTTCCGGGAAAGAACAATACATGGATTGGTCATAAAACGAGATCGGGAAGTTGTCAGGATCAAAGAAGGTGGGAGTATATATGCAAAGGCGCGTATTGCCAGATACGGATTTAAATGCTTCTGTATTGGCTCTTGGTACAGCTTTGTTCGGGAGCAGCATTAATGAAACCGAATCGTTCCGTATGTTAGATCGTTTTTACGAAGAACAAGGCAACTTCCTGGACACTTCATTAAATTATGCGGATTGGCAATGGCCTATTAAAGGCATTAGCGAGAAAACGTTGGGCAAATGGATGCAGCTGCGCGGCAATCGTCAGGACATCGTCATTGGAACGAAAGGGGCATGCCCTCTTTTGAACAATGGCCCTTTCCTTCGACTGCAACGAGAAGACATTGTGTCGGATTTGCACCAAAGTCTGCGTAATCTACGGACGGATACGATCGATTTGTATTATCTGCACAGGGATGATCCTTCAAAACCGATTGCTGAAATCATTGAAATTCTTGAGGAGCAGGTGAAGGCTGGCAAGATTCGTTATTACGCATGCTCGAATTGGACGCTTCCGCGGATACAGGAGGCCCGCCGGTATGCCAAGGAAAACGGCAAACGGGGATTTGTCGTCAACCAGATGATGTGGAGTCTTGCCACTGTAAATCGGCATCATTTGTCGGATCCAACCTTGGTATCTATGGATGAAAAGATGATACAGCATCACAGGGAAACCGGCTTGTCCGCCACGCCTTACAGCTCCCAGGCAAATGGCTTCTTCAGCGGGAAATATGCTGCAGGCGATGATCAAGCCGATTCGGGAGTAGGGCGCCATTACTACAATGAAGTCAACTTCTCTCGTCTTAATCGAGTTAAACAAATAGCTCGTGATCGGGATTTATCTTGTTCCAGAATTGCACTTGCTTATATGCTCTCACCAGCACACGGCTTTGCCGTATACCCGGTTATTGGCCCCAAGAGTATAACTCAACTGGATGATAGCATGGCAGCAGTTGACGTGCAGCTTGACTTTGATGTTATTCGTATGTTGGAGGCTCCCTGAAGCAACAAATGGCGGTGCTAAGATAACCTTAGCATCGCCATTTTGTATATGCATTGACATTCCTAGCTTACAGGCTGCACAGCCGTAGCTCCATCCAGAGCAGGCGGCGGGGCAGTTTTTTTGTTGTATTTCCAGAAATGCAGGCCAAGCGCGATGCCCATACAAACGACGGCGTATAGAACAAGCTTGAGCAGAAGCTCGCCCGTGCCGCCCCCTCCGAAGAGGAAGTTGAAGTCCAAGTGAACCGGGTAATACATAACGGTCCATTCACTGATGGACTTGAAGAACGGATACATCATCTGCGGAGCCATGACCGCGCCGCTCGCGATCGTCATAACCAGCATGATCGGAATGTTGACGATCGAGCCCATCTGGCCGAACAGCATGAAGAGGATTGTCATGAATTCAATGGAAGCCAGCGTCTCCAGCGAATGCGTCAGCCAAACGCCGAAGAAGGACGCCGCGGAATGCTCCTGCATCAGGAAGTAGATGGCGAGTCCGGCCAGCGGCGCGAGTATCGATACGACGACATGCGCGCCTTGAAGCGCGAAGAACGATTGCCACTTGCCCATCCTGCGCTTAAGCGCATGGAAGCCGTTAAGGGAGATCATGGTGTACATCATGGCCCCGGTGTAGATAGACATGACAAGGAACATGGGCGCCATCAGATTGTGCATGCCCGGCGGAACCTCGTTCGTAAGCACGATATTGGCGGCTACCTTGGATGGAATGCCTGCTGCCAACGCCGCGGCTTCCTCTTCGCCGACGCTCAGCTGTTGCAGCGTGCCTTGAATCGTTTGAACCGCAAACTGAGCGTTCAGCGCGTCGGTCGCCTGAGTGACGACGGACTGCATCGTCGACGCCGTGGTGGACGGATTGGATTGGTTAATGAAGAAGTTCAGATTCACTTGTTCGCTTATATCGCCAATCTTCTCCGAGAAGTTCTCGGGGATTTGAATAATCATATGAATGTCGCGATTGTCCAGATCCTTTAGCGCCTGCTCAAGCGAGGAGGAGGTATCCAGCTTAAAGGGCAGCTGCCCGCTTAGTCCTTCGGCGATCTGCGCTCCCGTCTCTCCCTTGTCGTGATTGAGCAGAGCTACAGTCAAGCCGGGCAGATTCTTCGGAATGGCCGTGTAACCCGGCAGGAAAACCAGCAGCATCATGGACTGGAAAATCAGCAGCATAACAAAGCCGGTGATGAAGGCCTTATTCGTTAAAAGAGCGAATACGTTTCTCATGGACGGCACCTCATTTCTTAATTAATCGGTTGCGAAGACGCGAGCGGGTTCGGCTAACTGCTTCGCGGCCGTCTTCCGCCAATAAATCAGTGTATTAATCAGGATGGCCGCGGCGGCAATAAGAACGAGGCCAAGGATGTGCTCGCCTGTCTTGCCCCCTCCGAACATAAGACTTAAGTCGGATTGCCCGCTGTAGTACATGACGGAAATATAGCTAATGATTCGGTAGAAGTCGGGCATGATAGCTTGAGGCATCATTAATCCGCTTGTAATGGATTGAACCAGGATAAAAAATAAGGAGATCAGCATCCCCGCTTGCCCTGCAAGGAAGAAGAAGATGCCCATAAATTCGATTGCGGCGAACATCTCGAGCGCGTGCAGCCCCCACATCTTGAAGAAGGTTTCAAAGCCGTAGCCATGAAAGCCGAATGCGATCGCTAGGCCCACGACCGGGGCAATGACCGAGACAATGGCGCTGACTCCGTGAAAGGCGAGAAAAGCATGCCATTTGCCCATGGAAGGGGCGAGGCTTTGGGCTGCGCCTGTTCCCAGCATGGCGAAAATCATCGCGCCGACGAGTGAAACCATGGACAAAAACACTGGAGCCACCTGGTTCTGCATGCCGGCCGGAATCGGATTCGACAGGTTGATCTCTGAAGCGAGCTTCGTCGCAATGCCGGCTGCAAGCGCCTTGGCTTGCTCTTCGGGCATGTTATGCGCGAGCAGGAGCCGCTCGGCGTTCTGTACGGCGAATTGTTGATTCAACGTAGACGTCAACTGAGTCGCTACTTGCTGCATCGAAGAAGCGACCATTGCCGGAGTCGACTGGTTAATGAAGAAGTCCAGCGGAGCTTGCTCGCCCTCTGTCTGGAGCTTCTCCGTAAAGTTTTCCGGAATATGGATAATCATATGGAGATCCCGATCGTCCAATTCCTGCTGTGCATCCGCAAGGTTTACATTCGTAATGAGCTTGAATGGAAGCTCGGAGGCCAGGGAATCGGCAATTTCCTTGCCATATTGCTCATCCTCGTTCACGATGGCAACGCTGAGCTGGTCCAAATTGTCCGACATCGCGCCGTAACCGCTCATGTAGATGGTAATAAAGACGATTTGATAAAAGACCGCCATGAAGATGCCGCCAATAACCATTTTCTGCTTGAACAACGTCAGTATGTTCTTCATTCCTTCTGAACTCCTCTCTCCTGGAAAACCTCTAGACTGATTACTCTAATTAAAGTAATATAAATTGTACGATAACTGCGTAAGCTCTTTCATGTCAAGAGGGGAAACAAACCCGGACAGGCTTGAAAACAGCAAAAGACGCCCTAATTGGGCGTCTTCGCGGTATATGTTCACGTATGGGAAAGCATATGGCTAAGGCAGCGACGTATCCTCAACCTGTGGAATCTATTCAAAAATGTAACGGAGACCGCAGCTGCAAGTGCGAGGAGAGGCCAAGCGTATGACGCATGTCGCATACCGTGTACCACTTGTAGCATGCTGCGTACCGCATGTCGCATACCGCGTACCACATGTCGCATGCTGCGTACCGCATGTCGCATCAGAAAATAGAGGGAAAAGCTCCCATTAATCTGGACAAATCCGGCTATCGGTTCGGCTTAGAGGGAAAAGCTCCATATAATCGGGGGGATTCTGCCCGAATGCCGTGATTCGGCCTGGATTAGAGGGAGGATTTCCCTCTAAAGCGCAAGCAAGGGCGGAGAGGGGGATATTAGAGGGCGTTTTTCCACTTATTCGTGAGAAGGGGTGATCGAACAGACATTAGCGGCACTTTTGGCCATTTTTGAACTAATTGTCATTATTGAATTCCGTCCGCGGCTATCCGCGATCGGCGTCATTGGATCTGCAGAAAACGATTAGGGTTGGCGTTTGTAGGGTTGGCGATTAATTGGACCTGGTGCGTTCGAGCACCCTCTCCAGCCATTCCAGATCCGTCTTGGCCCTGTTCATTGCATGCTCTTGCAAGTTCTTGGCATTTAAAACAATGGGATGATCATTGGATTCCGGAGGCACTTCATTCCAAATTTTTTCATATCGGCGGATTTTTTTGTTCATGACCTCTATACAATCCTCCAGCATGCCAATGACCCGCTCACGGCTCACATGATGGATGAACAGGATGCAGGGGTATAGATCGCTGACCTCTTTGAAGTTTCGAAAGCTTTTATAGATCATCTCGACAAGAGCTTCCCGACCGAGCTCGGTAATGCCGTATAAGGTTCGTTCCGGGCGGTTCTCTTCCCGAGAGGTCGTCATTTTTTCGACGAATTTCCGTTTCGTCAGCGCTTCGAAATGATAATAAAGCGTGCCATCGGTAATACGGATTTCCGGAGCGAGACTTTCTTGCTTAAACATCTTTTTGATGTCATAAGGATGACGGTGCCCCTCGCACAAAATTCCGAGAATAAAGATTTGAAGCGACATGCTTTGGCGACCTCCCGTCCCATTCACTTCCTGATCGACATAAGGTTCTTTCAGGTGTTAAACTCTATTTTACCACATAAGATTATAGAAGTTTTCGGGCCTGCCGAATTAATAAAAATCTTATTGGCGATAACCCACCTCTAAACGCGGTAGATCAGCTTTGAAAGGCTTCGATAAGAGGTTTCCTCACACGAAATCAGATTCTGGTACAGTATATCAGAAAGAAGGGATTCGCATGAAAGCAAGCGACGTGATGAATGCGCAAGTATACAAGGTGAAGGAGTCGGACACAGTCCGAATGGTCATCGAAAAGTTTATCGACCACGGCATCAGTGGCATGCCGGTTGTCAATGAAGCCAATGCGATCGTCGGGTATATCAGCGACGGCGATATTATGCGATTTATCGGAAAGTCGGAGCAAGGTATGTTTGATGCGATCGCATACGCCTTCGTTATTCAACTGGAAGACTATCAGGAGCCTTTCGAGGAAAGAACGAAGCGGCTGCTTAACCTCAATGTCATGGAGCTTGCCAGGAAGCGGGTCGTTACGATCGATTGGGATCGAGATATCGAGGATGTAGCGGCTATTCTGGGGAAGAAGCGCATCAAGAAGCTGCCGGTTGTACGCAATGGCGTTCTCGTTGGCATAATCAGTCGCGGCAACGTCGTTCGTCATGCCTTCAAAAACCTGCTTTAAAAAGTAGTTCAATAAGTCCGCTTCCCATTACGAGGTAACCCTAATAGCTTGTGAACTCGCATTTAAAAAGGTTGTTCATTATAAATACCAAAAGGTACAGTCTTCTCAATAATGTTGAGAACTGTACCTTTTTGATTGATCGTTAGTCAATGACCAGTAGCCATTGGCCGCTAGCCTGCCGCTAAATAACTCCGCCATTGTTTTTGAGATTCTCCAGCAAACGTACTTTCGAATCGTTAAGATGCGTATATATGGCTTCTCGCATAAGCGCGATATCGCCGGTCCGAATGGATGCGATAATCGCGTAATGCTGCTCGAGCGCAGTCTCCACCATCGTTTGGGTTATGAGGGAGGACTTGGCTGCCGAAAAGCGGTAATTCATCAATTGCTGATAGATGTCCGTGTTCCGTTGGTTCCCGCCCATTCGAATAAAAGCAAGGTGAAAAGCCAGGTTGTACTCGGCGAGTTGATTGGAGTCAAATGGAGAGGAGCGAATGGTACTTTCGGTGAGCGACAGAATCTCTTCCATACTTGCCAGAGTTCCATTAATCTCATCTGCCGATAGCTTTGGAAGGTTCTCGAGCACCCAGTATTCGAGCATAAGACGGGTGTCGATGATATCCAGCAGCGTCTTTTCATCGATAGCTACGACGAAGGTTCCGACCTTGGAGACGGTTTTGATCAATCCTTCGGTCTCCAGACGATTAAGCGCTTCTCGAATAGGAGTGCGGCTGACGCCTAGTTGGTTCGCTAATTCAGGTATGGATAATTTCTGATTGGGCTTAAACGTTCTGCGTATAATTTGATCTTTCAACACCGAATACGTTTTGTCCCATAAGTTGGAGTTGTCGAGTTTAGGCAGATCCATGTGCAATAACTTCCTTTGCATAAAATGATTGCAGCCGTAGCCGTTTCACCTTGTATAGTAACATGGGGAATCGGTTGAAGTAAATGATGCATACAACATACCAGATTAATAAGCGCAGCAATATTGTTTGTTGACAGACCGGAAGGATGTCGATAAACTACTCATAAATGATGTATACAACATTTAACGATTCATAATTATTTAATTGATCCAACACTAATTCAACTGAAGGAGCAGCGCAAAATGATCAGACCTGCAGGAATCATACCGGCAATGGTTACGCCATTTACAGAAAATCAAACTTTGGATGAGGCGGGCCTGCGTGTTCTTGTACAACGATTTATCGAGCAGGGCGTGCATGGATTATTCTGTCTTGGAACGAACGGCGAGTTTCTTATGCTTAACAAGCAAGAGAAGGTCAGAATTGCCGAGATTGTCGTCGAAGAGGCTGCCGGGCGAATTCCCGTATATGCCGGAACAGGCGGAATAAGCACGGATGAAACGATTACTTTGACGAAAGAGATGGAGCGGGTTGGCGTAGATGCGGTATCGGTGATCACCCCCTACTTTCTAACGTTCTCGCAGGATGAGCTGACTCTGCATTACCAACGGATTGCGGCTTCCACTAATCTGCCGATTATTCTCTACAACATACCGAATCAGACAGGCAACTCGATTCAACCGCAAACAGCAGCCAGACTCGCTCGGGAATCGAATATTGTCGGGATCAAAGACAGCAGCGGCAGAATGGATGTCATTCTGCAACTTTTGGATGCGGCGGATGAATCGTTCGCGGTATTGGCGGGGACGGATTCTCTTATCCTGCCTACGTTGATGGCTGGCGGAACCGGCGCTATCGCGGCAACCTCGAATGTGCTTCCGCGGCTTGTCGCATCGATCTACAACAACTGGGCAAACGGTGACCTGGAAGCGGCTCAACATGCCCAAGATGCCCTTCGCCCGCTTCGCAACTCCTTTCAATTAGGAACCATCCCTTCGGCATTAAAAGAAGCGATGAGCCAGCTGGGATTGCCGGGGGGACCCGCTCGATTCCCGGTAAAGGGATTAGGCGAAAGCCAAAAGCGCGAGGTTGCAAAGATGATCCAAGCCTATATAGAATCAGGTGCCATCGCAAAGGAGGAGATAAACGTTGCCAGCTTTGAACGCACGGATCGATGATCAATTGGCGAGCGGCAGAAGAAGTTTAAGGACACTGCCGACAACCAGTCTTCTCGGCCCGACAGGGGCCAGGCTCTGGGCGGATTATCTGGATCCCAAGCCTGGCTTTAGCGGTGCGATAGACTTTATACACAAATTGAATATTCCGCTGTTGTTCACCGTCGAATCGGATCAAGAGACTGTATTCGAGCCTTGCAAGCTGAACTGGCATCCCAGCTACTTGGCTTTCGAATATGAGAGCGCTTCGTTGTCATTGCGCGAGCATAAGTTTGTCACCTGGAACGATTGCGCGGTAGCCGTGCAAACATGGGAAAATCGCGGCCCGGATGCCATCGTCATCCGATTGAAGACAGACCCCCATATCCTGCAAAATAAGGATCAGGGTACGATGTCAGGCGTCTACTCGGCAGAACGTTATCCGTTCGCCATACGGACTGTGCTAAAACTAAGCGATAACAGGCTGCACGAAGGGTTGGAGCTTGCGCCGGGCCAGCAGGCTCGGCTTGTCATTGCCGCGGCTATGGGCATCGAGGAGCAGGATGATGCCTCCGCTCTGGAACGGCGGGCAGCCGCCTTCCTCGAACAACCGGCCGAGGATATCCTCCCGGCACATCAAGCCGAATATCAGAGCTGGTTTGATCAAGCGCCCCAGTTCACATGCAACGAACCGTTGATCACAAAAACCTGGCATTACCGCTGGTTTCTTATGCGACATAATTTAGCCGATCCAAAGGTAGGGCAGCTGCAATATCCGCTTTTTTACGAAGGGCGCTCGCATAAGATGTCCAAGACGCCATTTGCCCCGCATGGTTGGGAGTTCTCGAAGCTTATTCCGCTTACCGCTCCGATGCATTTGCTCGAAGCCAGATGGTATCCGGATCGCTCGTACGGGGATGGCATATGGAAAAATATGATGGCAAGCCAGGATGACGACGGCCTGTATCGTTGTTTGTTAGTAAATGAAACGCTGCATTCTTACGCGAATTTTATGGGATGGGGCGCCTATCAATATTATTTGATCCATAGGGACAAGGAGAAGGCCCGGCAATTGCTGCCTTCTCTTAAGCGCCAGATAGATGGCGAAAGCCGGTTGATGGGCAATGCGGAAGATCGTTTAATCATCGAGTACAAACATAATCGGACGGGGAAGGAATACCAGCCGAGCTATTGGTACTTTAATGACTTCCCGAAAAACTGCAAGGATCCGGAGCTTGTAACGCCGCTCAAACGCGTCGATCGCTCGATCTATCATTATTTAAATTGCATCGGCGTCATGAACTTATGCCTGGCGTTAGACGATCCCGAGGCTGAGAGGTTTGGGGAACAGGCAGAGCAAATTAAATCCGATGTTTTATCCGGCATGTGGGACGAGGAAAGTCATTTTTTCTACGATTTGCATTATAAGGACAACCGGAAGGCCTACGTCAAAAATATTGTCGGATTTTACCCGTATTGGGCCGGAATGACGGATGACCGCCACAAAAACGGATTGGACTATCTCTTCGACGAACGTTACTTCGGGACACGCAATCCTTTCCCGTCTGTTGCCAAGGATTGTCCCGTATTCTCGGCCGAAGGGGGCTGGCAGGGCCATTTCTTTAAAGGAAGAAACGGCTGTGTCTGGAATGGTCCAACTTGGCCTTACACGAACAGCGTCATCCTGGATGCGCTGGCGGAGGAGAGCAAACGAAGGGAGCATGTCTACGACAAGGAGTTCGGACATGCCTTCAGAGAGTACTCCATGCTGCATTACGCGCAGCGGGACCTCGACAAACCTTATTTGGTGGAGCATTATGACAGTATGACGGGAGAGCCGATCAGCGATGATGCGGATTATAATCATTCGTACTACATTGATCTCGTGATCCGGCATATTGCGGGATTAAACGTGCAGGAGGACGGAATCGTACTCGATCCCGTACATGTCGGTTTAACCCATTTCGAGCTGAATAATGTGAAAATTAACGATGACGCCATTCGTGTGACTTATAACAAGTCAGCCTCGCAGGACGGTACCATGGAGCAAGGTTATCGCTTATACGTGAACAATGAATTGGTGCTTCATAGCGAGCAACTGCAGATGATGAAGTACACGTTTCCACGATCATCGACAAAGGAATGAGCTTATGCGACCTTATCAATTTCAAACTGCCGACAAAATTGCGGCGGGATGCCATACGCTGGAGAGACTGAACGAATATTTGAATGTGCTTCCGCCGGTTCGAACCGCGCTGGTTCTATCTCAGCCGTCCATCGTTAAGGCTGGATACGCGGAGTCGGTCGTTCGACAGCTGGAGCAATCGGGCATCGCATGCCAATTAAATGCGGATGTGAGGCCGGAGCCGACGGATCAAGCTATTATTGCCATATTCGAAAAATATAAAGACGAAGGATACGATATGGTAGTGGGGATCGGGGGAGGGAGCGTACTCGATGCCGCCAAGATTTTGTCTGTCTTGGCGACTAATGCAATGACCATCGAAGAGATGCTGGGCATCGATAAAATTGCGGCAGCGGGCGTTCCCTTGATTCTGATTCCGACTACGTCCGGAACGGGATCCGAAGTAACGCCCAATGCGATTGTAACGCTGCCGGAGCAAGAGCTCAAGATCGGAATCGTCAGCCGTTACCTGCTGCCGCAACTCGTCATCATCGATCCGCTGCTTACGCTTGGGCTGCCTAAACCGATTACGGCAGCAACGGGCATGGATGCTTTTACGCATGCCTTCGAATCGTTTATCTCAAATAAAGCCAATCCGTTTAGCGATATGTTTGCACTGGAATCCATGCGTCTCATCAGCCAAAGCATCGAAACGGCCTATCATCATGGCGATCAAGCGGATGCGCGCGAAGCGATGATGCTCGGATCGATGTATGGCGGCATGGCGCTTACCTGCGCGGGCACCGCGGCCGTGCACGCGATGGCTTATCCGATCGGCGGGAAGTTCAATATCCCGCATGGCGTCGCGAATTCGATGCTGCTGCCGCATGTGCTGGCGTTTAACCTGGATGCGATCGCGCATCGAATGAATCTTGTAGCTTCCGCTATGGGGATAACGGATTCGCATCGCTGCTCCTCCGGAGAAGCGGCGGATCGCGTACTCGAGAGAATTACGAAGTGGACGTCCGAGCTCGACATTCCACAGGATCTGCGAAGCTTCGGCGTCACCGATCTGGATGTGCCCGACTTGGCCATCGCGGCTTCGAAGGTTACCCGATTGATGGACAACAATCCGAAGCAACTGACAGTGGACGACATCGAGAGCATCTATCGACAACTAATCAGCTAAACTGGGGGAGATGTAAATGAACCGATTTGATGGAATCATCCGCAAGAAGCCGGATCAACCGGGCGTGGAAGAAGCTTATCTGCCTGTTCGGTATTTAACGAGCCACTGCGCGAACTTGATCGAATTGGATCAAGGGGACTTGCTATGCGTGTGGTTCTCGGGGAGTGCCGAAGGCAATCCCGATACCAATATCATCATGTCGCGGCTCCCGCAGGGCGCTGCCGGGTGGACCGAGCCTATTGAATTATCCTGCGACCCGGATCGGTCCGAGCAGAATCCCGTTCTCTTTCAACAACCAAATGGAGAGTTATGGCTGATGCACACCTCCAATGAGCCGCATAATCAGACGACATCAAGAGTTGTGCGGCGAATTTCTGCCGATCGCGGCCATACGTGGTCAGATCCGGAGATCATGTTCGACGGTCCAGGCTTCTTTTTGAGACATCCCGTCGTCATTATGGACAATGGCAACTGGCTGCTGCCGGCTTATTATTGCAAGGAAGAGGATGAATACGCCATCGTATTTATTAGCGGCGATCAGGGAAACACTTGGACGGAACATACGATTCCGGAGGTGTCCCGCCGCGTGCAAATGAGCGTCGTATCGCTTCCGGATGGCAGTCTGTTCGCAATGTTCCGCAGCCGCGATTCCGATCGGATCTATACAAGCCGTTCGCATGATTATGGCGTGACCTGGACAGCGCCGGAACGGAGCGAGCTTCCAAACAATAACTCATCCATGCAGGTCGTGCGATTAATCAATAATCATCTTGCGCTTATCTATAATCCGGCAAGCCTGGAGAATAATAATTTCCGGTGGTACGAAAAAAACGGTCAGACGCTTAAGAAGGCGCTGCGAACTCCCTTAACGATCGCCATATCCCAGGACGAAGGGGAGACCTGGCCGCGCAAGCTCGACTTGCAAGTCGCAGATCAAGAATATTGGGAAAACGAGATTGGTTATTCTTATCCATCGATTCTGCAGAGCAGGGATGGAGCAATCCATGTGGCGTTTACGTATTTGCGTAAAGGGATCAAATACTATAAGCTGGATGAGGGAATTATTCGATAAGACGAGTTGTGCATCTATGATAATGGGCTGGAGGGTCTCATGAGATATCCCAATTATATGTATCGAATACTTGTGATTGCTTTATTGATTGGCATCATTCCGGTTATTATCGTAGGCTTCGTCTCGTATTGGATCGCTTCGAAGGATATTGAGGATAGAGTGAAACAATCCAATATTCAAATCCTGAAGCAAGACCAGCTGAGAGTGGAACAAATGATTATGAATCTGGAGGCTTCCGCATTGCAATATGCGGGGTCTTCTTTGGTTCTTGAAGCGATACGAGGAGAAATTTCGCACAAGGATTACAGACAGATCTGGGATCTGTCCAAAGGGTTGTATACGCTTCAAGCGAACGATGGGATCAAGGAAGTTTATCTGATCCACTTCAAGGACAATTGGATTATTCGCAACAACGGTTTTTACGAGCTTAACCAATTCGAACATGCCGAGCAATTCAAGAATGCAGCCGCGCAAAATCCGAAGAAGATGTTTTGGGTGTTCGCCGATAATCCGTTATCGTCAGATACGGTGAATTTAATCGTCAAGCTTCCTTTATACCTGAATTCCAATAATGCCGATGGCATACTTGTCATTGAGATGTTCAGGAATGATTTATTCCGCTCTCTCTTCGAAGATCAACCCGGACACGCGATCGTGCTTGATGCCGAATATGAGCCTATTGTTGCCGGACCCGGGCAATTTGCGGTGGATACCGATGAGCTTCGGCCTTTATTAGACTCGGCAAATGGATTTGTCGGAGCCAGTTTGAACGGTCAGGACTGGGGCATTGCTTATATCCAGTCGTCGTACAATGACTTGATCTACATGTCGTTTGAATCCATGACGGAAATCAAAAAGCAAACCAGAAAGATTGCGGATATTACGATCATCACTTGTCTTTCCTTGTTCCTGCTCGTGGCGGTGTTTTCTTATTATGGAAGCCGAAGACTGTATTCTCCCATCAAACGATTATTCGAATATTTGGGCGGCGAACAATATCACGATGCCAAGGACAAAAGTCATAACGAGTTTAGCGTCATAGAAGAACGATTTAAAACGATGTTTCATTCGGAGAAAAAGCTGCAGCTGCAGGTCAAAGAGCAATTCCCTCGAATGAGAGAGCTGCTGGTGCTGCAATTGTTTATGGATCATTATTCGCCGGAAGACTGGCTGTACAAGTGCAGGATGCTGGGCTTCTCCGTTCAATGGAAATATTATGCGGTTATTGTGCTGCAGATCGACACGTTAACGGATAGCAAATATAAAGCAACCGACCGCGACTTGCTGTTATACGCGATTAATAATATTGCGGAAGATATTATACAGGACACGAACTGGTTTAAACCGATATTGCTGGATCAATCCCAAGTCAGCATTGTCTATTGCGACAAGCCGACGCTAGAGGAAGCCAACGCTTATTTTTATGACATTGCCAAACAACTAAAAGCCAATGTCGCCCAATATTTGAGCGTGCAGGTCAGCATTGGCATAAGCAATACTTTCGATCAAATAACGGACGCCAAACGCGCCTATAAGGAAGGACTGCAGGCGATTCAGAGCCGATTCGTGCTGGGCAACGATATTATTCTGCACTATGACGATCTGCGCTACAACCTGGAATTCGACAATAAAGCTTATATCGAACTGAAGGCTTTGGAAAATCAAGTGCTGCAAGCTTTTAAACCTGCCGATCAGCCGCGAGTGGAGGAAGCCTTCCAGAAATATCTTGACGCGATCGCGCACAAACAAATTGGCTTCAAGGAATATCAAATTCTGATGAGGCAATTATTATCGAAAATATACGAACTCATTCAAGAGCATGGCGTTCCGATTACCGAGGTATTTGATCCATCCGTTATTCAGGACGAGTGGAAGCAGCTTAATCAGACGGAGGAGATCCGCAAGTGGTTCGGGGAATTCGTGTTCGCGCCGGTTATTACGTTTCTGCTTAATCGCGAGCAATCCAAATTTGCCAATGTAGCGGGCGAGATGCTAAAGATCGTGCGCGATCACTATGACCGGGATCTGTCGCTGGAAATGTGCGGAGATCTGCTAAATTACCATCCCGTCTACTTAAGCCGCGTGTTCAAAAAGCAAGTAGGCATGAACTTTACCGAATATGTCGCCCAGTTCCGCATGGATCAAGCGAAAATTTGGCTGGAGCAAACGGATATGATGGTATCGGAAATCGCCGAGAAATTATCCTACAACAATACGACGGCGTTTATCCGAACCTTCCGAAAAGTTGTTGGCGAAACACCGGGCAAATATCGAACCGAGCACAAGAAAAACGATTAAGTAAAAATGCGTGTTCAAAAAGTCGGGACCAAATAGATAAGAATCTCTTGCTCCAGCAGCCATTGCGGACGCAAGAGATTTTTTTGTCACAGCAGAATTCCGGTCATTTCCGTACTTGTCGTTGAAGTTGAATGGAGCATATTCCATATTGAATGCGGTGCAAATGGGGCTAATCACGCAAAGAGTTGAAAACGGGAGATTGAATGTTACTCTAACCCTGCAATAATTAGCCTTATCAAACACAGCCGCTATCGATCGGCTCAACCATCAACCACTGGAGGACCGCTATGAATGTGAACCGATTAGAAAAACCGAATGATATCCTTCGAGAGTTGTATAAGAATAGCTGGTTGTATCTCATGCTGATTCCCGGTCTCGTATACTTTCTTATTTTTAAATACTGGCCGATGTGGGGATTAGTGATGTCCTTTCAAAACTTCAAGCCGCATCTGGGCATCAGCGGCAGCGATTGGGTGGGGCTGGAGCATTTTATCCGCCTGTTCTCCGAGCCGCAGTTTTTTAAGTTATTCCGCAATACAGCCGTTCTAGCTCTCTATAATATTTGTTTCTTTTTCCCGATCCCGATCATTCTGGCGTTAATGCTAAATGAGGTCCGCGTGGAGTTGTTCAAACGCTCGATCCAAACGGTCATCTACATTCCCCATTTTGTTTCCTGGGTGGTCATCGTGGGGATCAGTTATATGTTTCTAACGACGGAAGGCGGCATTATCAACGATTTGATTGCTCATTTCGGCTTCGAGAAAATTCCGTTCCTGCTAAGCGAAGAATGGTTTAGAACGCTGATCACGGGGCAGACCATCTGGAAGGAAGCGGGCTGGGGAACGATTATTTATTTGGCGGCGTTGTCCGGCATCGATATGCAGCTCTACGAAGCAGCCAAGATGGATGGCGCGAATCGCTGGAGGCAGATGTGGCATATTACGCTCCCCGGGATCCGCGGTACGATCATCATCTTGTTTATATTGAAGATGGGCGATTTCCTGGATGTCAGTTTCGAGCAGGTCTTCCTTGTGCTCAACACCATGAACAGGGAAGTCGGGGAAGTGTTCGACACTTATGTATACACCAAAGGGCTGACGCAAGCGCAATATAGCTACAGCGCGGCTGTAGGGGTGTTTAAATCCGTATTTGCCTTAGTGCTGGTGCTGGGTACGAACTGGCTGGCGAAGAAAGCCGGAGAAGAAGGTATTTATTAAAGGATAGGAAAGGCGTGATCACCATGAAAGATCGTTCTTTGGGAAGTCGATTATTCGATGGCGCGAACTATCTGCTTTTGACAATAGTCGCATTAGTCATGATTTTACCCTTTATTTACGTCATTGCCGTTTCCTTTGCGACTCCCGAGGAAATTGCGCAACGCGGCTTTATCCTGTTCCCTACGCAATTTTCGCTTTCGGCGTATGCCTATATTTTTTCGACAGACACCTTGCTGCGCAGCTTGGGGACATCGATTTATATTACGCTCATGGGCACCTTTATTAATTTGTTTTTTACCTCCATGATGGCCTATCCGCTGGCCAAGCGGCATCTGCGCGGCAGAGAAAAGATATTGCTGCTCGTTCTATTTACGATGTTGTTTAACGGCGGCATGATCCCTACCTACTTTGTGGTGAAGGATGTAGGTTTAATCGACTCCTTATGGGCATTAATGATTCCAGGGGCCATAAGCGCCTTCAACTTGATTATTATGAAAAACTTTTTCCAGCAAGTTCCTTACGAACTTGAGGAATCCGCCAAGATCGATGGATGCAATGATCTCGGCATCTTGTTCCGTATCGTAATTCCCTTGTCGCTCCCGGCGATGGCAACCATAGGTTTGTTTTATGCGGTAACCCATTGGAACACGTTCTTTAATGCGATCCTGTACATTAACGACTCTAGCAAGTGGCCGCTTCAAGTTCTGCTGAGAGATATTGTCATGTTGGCCAATGACCGGTTCGGCGATCAGTCGGCGGTGGAACGCTCCGATTTCCACCCGATCACGATCAGGATGGCGGTTATCGTATTCGCTACCGTTCCCATCCTGCTGGTTTACCCTTTCTTGATGAAACACTTTGCCAAAGGCGCAATGATGGGTTCGGTTAAGGGATAATCCTCTTTGACATTTCAAAGCGGGATATCTTTTAATAAATACAAAGGAAAAAATGGAGGTCTTATCTTGAAAAAGTTAACGGTGTTGCTCTGTACGGTGCTGACTGCTTCCAGTGTATTGACTGCCTGCGGCTCGAACGACAATTCGACAGTCAACAATGCGCCAAATTCAGGAGGGAACAACGCGAAATCGGACAAACCCTTCCACATCACAATGGTTGCCGAGCAATCGACGCAAATCCCGAAGGAAGACAATGAGATTGAAATGAAGCTTCAAGAATACACCGGCGTCGATTTCTCGATGCAGTGGATTCCCGGTTCCGCTTATGACGACAAGATCAACGTCATGATCGCCTCGCAAGATCTGCCTGAAATTATGACGATTAAATACTCGCCCAATTACATTAGTTATATGAAGGAAGGTTTGTTCTGGGAGGTAGGCCCGCTCATCAAGGATTATCCCAATCTGGCTGAGGTCAGCCCGCTTCATTACGAGAATGTGTCTGTAGATGGCAAAGTATACGGCGTGCCGCTATTCCGTTCGCTCGCCAGATCGGGCGTCACGTTCCGCAAAGACTGGCTGGAGAAATTAAATCTGGAATTGCCGGTTACATTAGATGATTGGTATAACGTGGTGAAAGCAATGGGCGAAGGGGATCCGGACGGCAATGGCAAGAAGGACTCTTATGGCATTATGCTGGACAAAATTTTCGCCGATGGACCTTCCTCTGTCGTAAATCTGCTCGCGGTTAGCCAAGGAGCTCCTAATCAATGGGGAGTGGAAGACGGCAAAGTTGTTCCGAGCTTCTATTCCCAGACTTACTTCGACGTATTGACCTTATTCCGCAAATTGTACAGCGAGAATTTGATCAATCAGGATTTTGCGGTTATCGACGACTCCAGCGCGGGCACCACTTGGGATGCCGGCAAGCTTGGCATTAAGGTGGGGACGGCTGGTATTGCGGTTGCGCTGCAAGGCACGGTAGCCAAGACCGTTCCAACCGCTGTGGTTGACGTAGAACCTCTCCAGGGCGCGGATGGCAAGCGGGCGCCTGCCGAATTGGGCAATAACGGATTGCTGGTATTCCCGAAATCCAGCGTGAAGACGGAAGAAGATTTGAAGAAAATTCTGGCGTTCTTAAATAAACTGTTGGACGAGCCAATGGCGACCCTTCTCCAATACGGCATTGAAGGCAAGCACTGGAAAAATACAGACGGCAACGCGACCGTGATCGATGAAGATCTGTTCCGCTTGGAAGGCAAGCCGTATCGTGACAGACTGCTGGCGATTAACCCGGGAGGGAAGTCGATTCCGAAGGATATGTCCGATTTGGAGAGAAAAACATTAGACATCACCGTGGACAACTTAAACTATGCGGTCGGAAACCCGGCGGTATCGCTCTCCTCGGAAACCTATTCCCAAAAAGGGGCGGAGCTCAACATTATTATGCTTGACGCCCAAGTCAAATATATTATGGGCAATATTGACGAAGAAGGCTGGAAAAAAGAGATTGCGAATTGGGAAAAAGCCGGCGGTTTAAAAATCATTGAGGAATATACCGAACAATATAATCTGATTAAAGAATAGGTTTGCGACGGACCGGGAGCAGGTGTTCACACCTCCCCGGTTCATTTTCACACCAGGACCCGGAGGTGCTGACGATGTACATGATCAGCTATTTTAAAAATGCGGATGAGAGTCTGTATCTCGCCGAAAGCAAGGACGGATACTCGTGGAAGGAACGAAATAACGGCAAACCTGTGTTTGCATCCAGCGTAGGAACAAAAAACATGCGCGACCCTTTCCTCTATCAGGATAAGGGCGGGCTCTTCCATCTCGTCTGGACGGACGGTTGGGGCAGCAGGAGCATTGGCTACGCTTGTTCGAGCAATCTGACGGATTGGAGCGACGAGAAGCTGATTCCCGTTATGGAGCATATGCCGGTAACGCAGAACACGTGGGCGCCCGAAATTTATTATGACACCACTCAAGCGGCGTATCGCATTGTATGGTCGTCCACCGTGGAAGAAGGTCCGCGGAATCATCGCATCTGGTCTGTAACGACGACGGATTTTAATACATTCTCGGAGGCGAAGCTGTTTTTTGATCCCGGTTATAACGTAATTGACGCTAACGTTACGGATTTGGGCGATTGTTACTTCATGTTGTATAAGGACGAACGGCATTATGATGATGAAGGGGCGGCATGCAAGGCGATTCGATCCTGTTATCTGGATAAGGAAGCTTCTGATCGACCGAATGTACGGGACATCTCGGAGCTGCTAACCTTCCATATGACGGAAGGCCCCACTCTCTATAACGTAGATCGCGATGGCAAACGGGAATGGATCATGCTTGTCGACCGATTTAGAGCGGATATCTATGATGCTTATCGTTCTTACGACCTGAGGGATTGGGAGCTGATCAACGACCGCATGGAGCTGCCCTCCGCGGTTAAACACGCTACCGTGATTAAGATCGATGAGGAAACGGAGCTGGGGGTGTGGGGGTGAAAATCGCGATCATTGCAGATGATTTAACGGGGGCTAATGACAGCGGCGCGCAGTTAGTTCGTGCCGGCTTGAGAACGTCGGTGATGATTGGCGATCAGCGAAGGACAAGCGGAGATCATGACGCTATCGTATTCGATACCGACAGCAGGGCGGTTAGCGGGGCGGAAGCCTATCGCCGCGTACAGGCGGTTGCCCGATCTGTCGTACAAGACGGTGCCCGGGACATCTACAAGAAGATGGATTCGACGATGAGGGGCAATATTGGCGCAGAGCTTGACGCGATGTATGATGTATGCTCGCCGGATTTTGTTATTATTGCGCCCGGCTTTCCCAGAAACGGACGTCAAGTCATAGACGGGTATCATTATCTAAACGGCGTGCCGCTGCATAAATCCGAGGCGGCCAACGATCCCAAGACACCCGTGACGGAATCCTTCCTCCCCCGTTTGCTGGCGCAACAAACAGATAGGCCGATCGCTTTTGTCACTTATGCCGAAATTCGTCGCGGCTTCGATGAAGTGAAACGTAAGCTGGATCAATTGAAAGCCGATGGAATTCCTTATCTGATCTTTGATTCGGAGGACGAATCCGATTTGGAGGCTATTGTCCGGATCGTACAGGCAACCGAATACCGCGTCGTATGGTCCGGATCGGCAGGGCTGGTGTCGTACATGCCGTTGCACGGCGATGCAAATACAATCGCTCCGATTATGGCAACGGAGCAGGATAAGGACTCCGATCGGACGTCGCCCGTACTTCTTGCGATCGGCAGCGCGAGCTCCGAATCGCGCAAGCAAGTGGCATTTGTGCTTCAACAACCCGATGTCATCGGCGTTATGGTCCGATGCGATCGTCTCGTCTCAACGCCGGACGACTGCCGGGACGAGATTGAACGTGTTTGCGTTTTGGTCTCGACAGGTCTCGCCGGTGGAGCTCACGTCGCGTTGTACTGCGCATCCGATCTCGAGGATGTGGCTAAAGCGCAAGAGATGGGCCGCTCCCATGGGTGGAGCCCGTCAGAGGTCAGTCACCGGATTGCGGTTATTATGGGACAAATGGCTAGCAGATTGTTAGACAAGCAAGCAGTAGCGGGGATCGTGCTTACAGGCGGCGATATCGCGAAGCAGGTCATCACGCAGCTGGGCGCCAGCGAACTGACCTTGATCGGAGAGGTCGAGAGCGGCGTACCGATCGGCAGATTAACAGGCGGCAAAAACATAAGCGCCGTCACCAAGGCGGGAAGCTTCGGTTCCGAGAGGGTGCTATGGGCATCCATAAATTCACTTCAGATGAGGGTTGGCGAATGAAACCTTGTATAGGGATTACGATGGGCGATTGTGCGGGAGTAGGACCGGAAATCATTGTAAAGGCGCTGCAAGCTCCCGAGCTCTATAAAAGTTGTCGACCGGTTGTGATAGGCGATGCCAAAATGTTAAAACGCGCTGCGGAGCTGGCGAATTCAGAGGTCGTTATACATGCCGTGACGAGCATGGAGGATTGTCGATTCCGGCCAGGCGAGATCGACTGTATCGATCTGGATTTATTGCCGGCGGATCTCCCTTTCGGTCAAGTGTCGGCGCAAGCAGGGGACGCGGCTTATCAATATATTGCAAGGGCGATTACGATGGCGCAAAATCATGAAATTGACGCGATCTGCACAGCGCCGCTTAATAAAGAGGCGCTTCATAAAGGCGGTCATCTCTATCCCGGGCATACGGAGATATTGGCGCATTTGACCGATACGGAGGATTTCTCCATGATGCTTACCACGCCAAAGCTGAGGGTGATTCACCTCACGACGCATGTGGGATTAATAAAAGCGATAGAGATGATTAATCCGGAGCGCACCTATACCGTCATCAAGCTGGCTCACGATACGTTGGTAAGGGCCGGATATCCCCGCCCGACGATCGCCGTATGCGGGATCAATCCCCATGCGGGCGAAAATGGCTTATTCGGCAATGGAGAAGAAGAGGAGAAGCTGCTGCCGGGCATATTGAGGGCGCAGGCCGAAGGGATCGCGGCAACGGGACCCCATCCGGCGGATACGTTATTCTACCTGGCGGCGCGAGGCGATTATGACATGGTGGTCGCCTGCTATCACGACCAAGGACATGCCCCGATCAAAGTGTTGGGGATCGAAGAGGGAGTCAACATTACGGTAGGACTAAAGGGCGGCATTATTCGCACCTCCGTCGATCATGGCACGGCATTTGATATAGCGGGATCCAACAGGGCCGACGAAAGAAGCATGATTGCGGCGATTCGCGCAGCCGTCGAGCTGGCGCCAAAAGAAAATCAGGGGAAGTGAGTGTACGGTGAGCAGTCAAGTAAAAGATACGCGCGTTCAAAGATGGGATCTATTCGAATTGGAGCTGACCGGATTAGAGGTTGGCAACCCTTATCTGGACGTCCAAGTGCAAGCGGTGTTCCGGTTTAATCAGCGGTGTGTCAAGGTTGACGGTTTTTATGATGGCGGAAGTTCGTATCGCGTGCGGTTTATGCCGGATGCGACGGGAGAATGGACGTATGAGACGCAGAGCAACCAGGCGGAGCTGGATGGCGTCGCCGGGACATTTACATGTGTAGAGCCCGAAGCGAATAACCATGGTCCTGTTCGTATTCGCAACGATAACCAATTTGCTTATGAAGACGGAACGCCATATTACCCGTTTGGCACGACTTGTTACGCCTGGATTCATCAGGATGAAGCTTTGCAGGAGCAGACGTTGAGAACGCTGGAAGAATCACCTTTTAATAAAATTAGGATGTGCGTGTTCCCGAAAAACTATAGCTTCAACTTTGATGAGCCTGAACATTTTCCGTTCGAAGGTTCGGCAGCTTCCGGTTTTGATTTCACGCGCTTTAACCCAGCTTTTTTTGCGAATCTGGAAGCGCGATTAATGGGATTGCGGAAGCTCGGGATCGAGGCCGATCTGATCTTGTTCCATCCGTATGACAAAGGGCGTTGGGGCTTCGACCGGCTGGATGCCCGAACGGAAGAGTTTTATCTGCGTTACGTCATCGCCAGGCTGGGCGCGTTCCGCCATGTATGGTGGTCGCTGGCCAACGAATACGACTTCATGGCAGAAAAGGCCATGCCGGACTGGGATCGCTTGCTCCGTTATGTACAGGACCATGATCCGTATGTCCATCTCCGTTCTATTCATAACGGGACAAAGATGTATGATTATGCCAGCGTCAAGATGTACGATCATGCCAAGCCGTGGGTGACGCACTGCAGCATCCAGCATTGGGACGCGACGATGGCGTCGATATGGCGAGACCAATACAAGAAGCCGATTGTCATCGATGAGATTTGCTACGAGGGCAATATTCCGCAACGCTGGGGCAATATCTCCGGAGAAGAGATGACGCGGAGATTCTGGGACGGGGTAACCCGCGGCGCTTATGTAACCCATGGGGAAACCTTCGTGCATCCGCAGGATGAGATATGGTGGGCAAAGGGAGGGCGCTTGTACGGAGAGAGCGCCAAGCGCATCGCATTCTTGCGTGAGCTGATTGAGGCGGCGCCGACAGCGTGCAGGCCGATTCCCGAGGTTCGGGATGTGCCTGCGTTCGGCTTGCCCGGGCATTATTATTTGCATTATTACGGCATTCACCAGCCGCTTTATCGAATCGTCGACTTGCCGGAGGGCGAAACCTTCCGGGCGGAAATTATCGATACATGGAATATGGAGATTACGCCGATCGAACAACCGATGTCCGGAACTTGCCGGGTGGATATGCCCGGGAAGCCGTATATCGCGCTTCGAATCGAGAGAATATAGGCAGCAACGCGGTCAAAGGCGCAGTTCCTCTTGTTATGGAGGAGGCTGCGCCTTTTTGGTATCCCAATTAGCGTTTAAATATAGCTTCAATTTCTAAAATATACGACTGACCTGAACTACTACTATAGTAACTTTCTTGATAAGGATCTCGTAAATAGGAGTCAACAGCATTTTCAATGTCTTTGTATTGATGTGAAAATCTGTTGTTACTTGCAATAACTGATAAAATCTTTCTTCAAGCGAGATAGTTTTTCTTAAAATTCCTCCTCAATATCGCATAGCCTCTCGGCATTCGCCGATGCAGATGAGACAAGGGATTCCTTGTCCCATCAATCTTGCCATCCTTAGCGGCTTTGCGTGCTGGTCCTAATTCTGAGAGGATGTTTTAAAATGGAAAAATATTTATTAATTGAAAAAACAGTAGACATATCACTGTTAAAGTTATACAATATTAATTGTTCGTAGAAAGGGAAAATATTCCAAGTGAGGTGATTTTTTCGTAATCTTTGTTCTATGTTTGAGGCGGCCTTGGTGTTGATGGATCTACTGCGGTTTCAATATCGGTAATCATCCATCCAGAATCACCATATATGATTTTAAGAGTTATGAGGCCAATAAGTCTTAAATCCTCATTGTCTTGATGTTCTACTAGATCAGTCCTTAGATCGACCACTGCTTCATTTCCATTAATGCTTTTGCTAGTTGTTTCAACTGAGATAAAATCAATACCTTTTAATGCAGATTCGACATCCATGACACTTTCTTGAACGATTTTCTTTTGGGTTTCTACATCTTCACTTAACAAAGAGTCAGTGTAGGTTTCAATTAGCACTTCCAGCTCTGCTTCCCTATCATCACTAGTTGTACATCCTGCTAGAATTATCGTTATTAGAATAAGTAAAACACTCACCTTTTTCATGTTTCCACCATCACTTTCTTAAAGGAGTTTTCTTATGAAGAAGTATAAAATACTGTCTAGCATTTGTCTATCTTTTACATTATTGTGTACATCTAGCTTTTCAGCTCTTTCAGCGGAACCTCTTTCTAAAGAAGAAATTGCCCAATCGAACATCTTACGCCATATGGAACAAAACTCAAAGAAATTTGAGAATGTTGATTCTCTTATTGATTCGCGTATCACTGATTTAGCGACAAGAAAAAAAATAAGTGATTCTCTTGAGCTTATTGACCCTTCTGGAAGAGAGAATGTTATTATCATTGAAAATGATGGAACTATCCTTTCAAATAAGTTAGGTTCCCTTGAAGAATTTAAAAATGCTAATCAAAAATTAATTGGACAAGATGGAAAATTAATAAACCCGATTGTAGCATCGCAAGAATTGAAAGAAAGCAATAATGGTCAACTTATATCAGGTTCAAATGCAGCTTTAGCAAGCACCGGATGGAAAAACGCTGAAGCGCCTTGCACAAATGACGCCACAGGTCCTTTCAGAAGGGGAACTACAGCAAAGGGTTACTCCAGAATGCACGCTTTTATTCAATTGCCAGGGAAGAACCAAGGAATAACGATTCCTTCTTCCGCATCTACCTCTGCTGACAAAGCTTATGTTTACATGGGAGCTATTGATAAAGATAATGCTCATGTCGATGCAGGTGTGACTTACAATTATGAAAGTGGACCATATTATTGGCAAGAGTCGTGGGGCATGACTCTCGCAGGTGCCAGCCCTACTAACAATCCAACGTTTGGGAACTTTACAGCAGGTTGGATAAACATGAAGTTCTACATTCCATCTAATAATAAAATCGTACTAGAGGTCACTGGCACAAGAAAAGAGACAAACACACTTCAAACCTACACAATACTAGCTAATGTAGATCTTGCTATTTTAAGAAATTTTAATTCGAATGGGTCAGGCGTAACTTTAAAGCGAGTTACTTCAATTGCTCAAGAAAAAGGAAAACAAAACCTAACTTCCGGTTCAACATTGGGAACAAGTACAAATTATGTTTATTGGGAGAATGTCAGAATTGGTACGAAGGAAACAGATCTTAGTACGCAATCAGTCGGTTACTTCTGTGGTCATCAGACAACTAATGTGCTAGTTGATTACACTAATCAAGCTAATGAAAAAGTCAGAGTCAAGACAGGCACTCTAACACCTTAACTTTGTGCACACAATATAATTTTCATCAATACAGGTATACAATCGAACTAACTAAAAATCCATTGTATTAAAATTATACCATTTTGATCTTGGGAGCGGTGATTCCCAAGGTCTTTCTTTTGCCTCCCACCCAGTGCCGAATGAATTGGGGCGACTTCGTCTAAATGAACTTACCCCTCCGACCAGCGTTCGTTTTTGCCCGGGACTGCTACTTTTCCTTGTCGATCAACGCCGATAACAAATCCATCATAGAATTGTTCAAATGAGTCATGTTTTGTATATAGAGTTTGACAGGGGATGCTTGCTATACTCGGTGTAGATCGTATCTCGTACAACTCTTCGAATAATTGGAAGGAGTTTTGAAATGAACGATGTATACCGTATCATTGTGAACCATCCGCAATTAATTTCGTTTTGGGATTTTGCCGAACAGCCCGGACAAGAGGCGGTAGCAAAGGGACCGTTTCCTTATCCGTTAACCGAAATGGCTGGACCGATTGAGCGAGTGGAGGATGGACCATTCGGCGCAGCTGCTCAAGTTAAGCTTGGACAATGGTGGAACCTGCCAAGACATGCCTGTCCTGAACTGAATTTTCATGGCAAAGATGCCAAGGTTACCGTATTGGCATGGCTAAAGCGCGAGAATATTCCCAATCGGGGCTGCGAGGCCATAGCGGGGATGTGGAATGAGACGGAAAAGAAACGTCAATACTGCATGTTCGTTAATTTAAATATTTGGGACAGTGCCGACCAGGTTTGCGGCCATGTTTCGGCGGTGGGAGGTCCTACGCCGGGTTATCCGTATTGCATGACCTCGGCGATCGGCTCTACACCTATTGTAAAAGAAGAATGGCATTGCGTGGCCTTTACGTATGACGGACAATATGCCAAGGTATATTTGGACGGGGTTCTGGATGAACGTGAAGATTTTAACCCCTATTTGTATGATTCGGGACTATTTGATGGCGGAGATGATGGCGCAGACTTTACAGTAGCTGCGGTGCATCGTTCCAACGAAATGGGCAACTTTTATACCGGAGCTATTGGAGGCTTGGCGGTATTTAAGGAAGCTCTGGGTGAAGATGAGTTAGCGAAACTTTGTAAGATAACAGTATAAGTTTGATAGTTTGCAGTCTCTTTAAAGCGCTTACTTACTTATCGTTTAACGCTGGATGGAGGCCCTCCCATTAACTTTTTGAACATACGATTGAAGTGGGATTGATCGCTATAGCCAAGATAGTCCGAAATCTCGCCGATGGTCATATGGTTGTTGATCAATAAGTCCATCGCCGTTTGTATGCGAAGATGATGAATATAAGCGATTGGTGACAAGCCTGTTATTTCTTTATAGGTTTGGCTGATGTAATTGGGCGATCGGCCCGAAAGCTCGGCAATTCGCGGAATGCTGACCGTTTCCCGATAATGCTGGATGAGATAGGTTTGTATGGTTTTGACAAGCTTTATTTTTGCGGGGGAGTAAACCGTCATCTCGGCTTCTCTCCCCATATGTCCCAGCAATTCGGACAAAATGCCTTGGCTGATGATCTGATATTGGGGGAGATGTCCCAGCCACTGCTGCAGCAGGACGACAAATCGCTGCGTCATGTAGTCTAACTGTCGAGTGCGAATTTTACAAAAGTGCTCAACCTGAAGAAAAGGAAACGCATCCGGTTGCAGGATATGAAAATGCGCCGAATATTTCTGATGCGGTCCATCGGGATGATTGCGGCCTCCGCGTAATTTGTTGCGCGGAATGTATAAAATATCGCCCTTTTCGAGCTGGACGTCAACGCCCTCAATCGTATAGGTTAATTTTTCTTTCGTGACGAGAATGAAAATATTATAGGGGGTACGTGCTTCTTCGATTTGCCAGTTGCTCCTCATATCGTCCACGCATACGAGAAAAAGTTGAAGCAAAAGCGATCACCTCATCTAGATTCATGTGATGTGATTATATCACATCTGATTTCGGATTATTTAGAAAACGTTTTCTTAATTGATTGGTTCGGGGGGATTTTAAATGGCTCTTTATCCTGTCGCATTAGAGGGAGAAATCCCGGTCGGAACGAATATCGTGGTCGAAATTGAAGGGCGTTCAATCGGTGTTTACAATGTGAACGGCGAATATTTTGCCATTCATAACTATTGTCCTCATCAGGGAGCCGAAATTTGTAAAGGTCCGGTGTGCGGGACAAATATGGAGTCAGAGGTTTATCAATTTATTTATGGTCGCGATCAGGAGATTGTACGTTGTCCTTGGCATGGCTGGGAATTTGATCTAAAAACAGGGAAGTCCTTATTCAGCGATAAGGTTCGCGTACGCAGCTATCCGATGCAAATACAGGATGGCCAGTTGTTTATCACTGTCGGCAAGTAGAGGAGGAGACATAATGAATCAAGAAGAAAAGTTGCCGGTTATCGATTGTGATGTGCATAATGGCTTTAGGTCGAATCATGACTTGTTTCCTTATCTGGATGATACATGGAAAAGCCAGGCGCTTCTCCGTGGAGGCGGCTTGCCGTTAGGCGGCGGCTTGCCCTATGCATCGCCGATCGGAAATAAGAGGAAGGACGCAAATCCTCCAAGCGGATTGCCTGTCGGGGCAGATCCTGACTATATGATTAAGCAGTTGATTGAGCCGTTTAACGTCGAGTACGCTATTTTATGCTCTGATTCCATGATCGCCGTTTCTTCTTTTGCGGATGCCGATTATGCAGCGGCGATGTGCCGAGCGTACAATGATTACTTAATTGCGGAATGGCTGCCGAAAAGCCCAACATTTAAAGGTTTGTTATGTATAGCTACACAAGATCCGATTCAAGCGGCCAGGGAGATTGATCGAATAGCCCCGCATCCTGATATCGTCGGCGTATCGATTATTGGGGGATCAAGGATGCCATACGGGCAACGCTTTTTTCATCCCATCTATGAAGCCTGTCAGCGAAATGACATGCCGTTGGTTATTCACCCTGGCGCAGAAGGTTCAGGAATTTTTAATCCTCCTACAGCAGTCGGCTACGTATCGAATTATTTGGAGTGGCATAGTTGTTTGCCGCAGACGTACATGGCCCATTTGGTCAGCTTCGTATGTGAGGGCGTGTTTGAGAAGTATCCCGACTTCAAGGTCGTGCTCAGTGAAGGAGGCGTCACTTGGCTGCCGCCGTTGTTATGGAGGCTGGACAAAAATTTCAAAGCGCTTCGCGCGTCAACGCCATGGCTGAAAAGGCTGCCCAGCGAATATGTTCGCGACCATTGCTTTATGACGACTCAACCGATTGAGGAGCCTGATAATCCCAAACATTTAAAAATGATGTTTGAAATGTTCGATGCAGAAAACATGTTATTGTTCTCCAGCGATTATCCGCATTGGGATTTTGACGATCCGACTAAAATTCTAAAGCAATTCCCGTTAGAGACAAAACGTAAAATTTTGAGTGAAAATGCAAGGGCATTATTTAAATTATAGGATAGTATGAGTTTTCTCCATACTGACCTATAATTCTCGGAATGAAACGCGCCGCGCCGCCTAAGGATGGCGACAGCCGTTTCACCTTGAATTGCCATAATGAAATAAAGGTATAGGAAAGATGGAGGAGCGCGAATATGTGCTTCTCCGTCTTTTTCGGCCTTATAGAGATTTTGAACACGCACTTACAGGGGGGAGCGGCATGAAGCTATCGAATGTATGGCATTCTATTCAATTTAAGTTAACGGTCAGTTTTCTGGTCATTTTGCTGCCTCTCGTGGTCGTTAGCGTCATTGCAAATGTTTACTCGCAGCGAATGATGTATGACCAAATTACAGAGCGTACGAGAGGGGCGCTGCTTACAGCTTTAGAATATGTGGACCAGCTTACGAAAAATATCGAGCAGCAATCGCTTTTAATTAGCTCGAATCCGGAAATCGTAAATGTTTGGATGGAAGCAGACGATCCGTTAAATCTGCAGTATCTCTATGATATGCGCATGATCCAACAGCAGCTTTCCGCATTAATTAGCGTAAATCCAGCCGTAAGAGAGGCGTTTATTGTTCATGGACAAAGCGGAAGCGGGATTTCGACATTGCAAGGCGGGGTAAAGTGGAAGGAGATTGGCGAGGAACAATGGTTTCAAGACGCACTAGAAGCCAATGGAGGGTTATCGGTTTATATGCCGGATGCCGCTCAACTAAATGAATCCCGTTATTTGGAGGAAGGTTATATTTATTATGCAAGGCTTTTAGACGTGTTTAACAGTAATTCACAAGATAATGTGCTAGTGATTGTGATCGATAAACATGCTTTGAATACGGTTGTTCAGCATTTGCAAACCTCCGAGCATATTAAAACCAGTCTTCTGTATCTGGATCAGCTTGTGCTGACGAGCAATTCCACGGTTCAGTCGAGCAATAACATGTTCAGTATTGAAGAAAGCAACGGGATCTGGTCCATCCAGATGGAACAGCCGCAATCCGAGCTTTTTAAGCAGCCTTATTATTTAGAGCTGATGACCTATTTGATCATTATGATCAGCATATTGCTGGCGTTATGTTTGGCATGGCTCGTGTACAGTGAAATTTCCAAGCCGATGCGAAAACTATTCGGCGCCATTAAACTATTTAGCGGCGGGCATCTGCTTGCCAATATCAAGCATGGACGCAAGGATGAGTTCGGCCTGTTAATGGATGCTTTTAATCGAATGGCCGAGTCTCAGCGCAAGCTTATCGAGGATGACTACGAGAAAGAGCTTAAGCTGGCGCGCTCCGAATTCAGCTTGCTGCAATCTCAAATTAATCCGCACTTTCTGTATAACACGTTGGATTCTATTTATTCTGTCGCGGATAAGCACCAGATCAAGGAAATCGGCGAAATGGTATTAAATCTGGCCCAATTTTTCAGATTCAGCCTGGGCAAGGGAAAGGAAACCTTTACGTTAGAGGAGACGATTCAGCATCTTATGTATTACATCAGAGTTCAACAAATTCGAACGGATCAGTTTACGGTAGAAATGGATATCGCCGAGGACACGAAGCCTATTCCGGTTCTCAAGCTTTTATTGCAGCCTATCGTGGAAAACGCGATTGTACATGGCATTTGCAAAAGCTCCTATGGCGGTGATCTCTATATACGTGCCAGATTGATAGATGGATTTTTGCGAATAACGATCGAAGATACGGGCTGTGGAATTGCAGAGAACGAGTTGACGGAAATCAAGCAGGAGCTCCAGAAAATAAATGCCCATTCTTATCGGTATATACAAGAAAAAGAATTCAGCAAATACTTTGGGTTAAAAAACGTTGTATCACGAATGAAGATGTATTATGGAAATCAGGCGGAAATGACAATCGATCATAATGCGATGGGCGGAACCCGAGTCACTGTAACTTTGCCGATAGAAAGGGATGAACCAGCATGAGAATGTTAATTGTGGAGGATGAGCATTTTGTACGCGAACGTATGGAGAAGGGGATCGCTTGGGATGAGCACGGGATTGAAGTCGTTGACGCAGTCGGCAACGGACGGGCAGCCATGGAAATCTTGCAAAAAGAGCATTTGGATCTTGTGCTAACCGATATCCGGATGCCCGATATGAATGGGTTGGAGCTTGCTCGGGAGCTCCATCAACGGTATCCGCATATCAAGATCATTATTTTAACCGGCTACGATGATTTCGAATATGCAAGAGAAAGTATTGATTATAAGGTTTATAAATATTTGGTGAAACCTGTAGCGAACGAACTGCTGCTGGAGGCGGTTTTGGAGTTAAAGAAGCTTCATGAAACAGAGCTTTGGGAAAGGCATCAACTCACTTTGCTTGAGCAGAGATGGCAGGAGCAGCTGCCGCAATTGCGAGAATCGATGTATAAGAATTGGTTGAATGGACAATATGCTCTGTGGGAGCTGGAGAAGAGATGTCGTGATCTCAATATTTCGATCAAGCAAGGGCCGCTGTGGCCGCTTGTATTTGACATGGATCCGATTCAGGCCGGCAATACACGTTTTCACGAGCAAGATCGCCCATTAGTACAATTTTCTTTGCTAACCATCGCCAGAGAGGTTTTTATGGAGCTGGATCCAATTATTTTGCAGGATGATGACGGGATGACGGTAGTTATATTATTCGGGTCGCATACGCAGGAGGAGTCAGGGTCTTGGCAATCGCAAGTGCATCAGCATATTCAAACGTTATTAGCGACAGTTAAGGATTGTTTAAAGCTGACAGCCAGCGTAGGGCTGGGTCCTGTTACAGACGACACGCTTATGCTCCCGCATGCTTATAAGCAGAGCAAGCAAGCACTGCAGGAACGGATCGTACTAGGTAATGAAACGATTGTCCAATTCCGTGATCCGTCCAGCTTCAATGTGAGTTTGATGTTTGTACAGGATATCGAGAAAGAGCTGGAGATGGCGATTGAGACGGGCAACGAAGCGGCGATTATGGCATTATCAGAAAAAATAATCGAAAGCAGATTTGCCAATGGCGCTTCCGCAATGGAAGCGAAAGAAGCGATTTTTCGAATGGTCTGCTTTTTGGGGAAAATCGTCCACTCGCATGGCTGGTTCATGTCGGATGCGCTTGGAAAGGATTACGCCCGGTTTGAGCAATACCCGTCGCTTTTGACCAAGGAACAGGTGTTGGAATGGTTCCGGCAGCTGTCTTTCTCTATCAGCTCGACCATTGCGCAACGCAAGCAGACGGGAACACAATTAATGTTGAAGGAAATTGTTCAATTTATTCATGAGCATATTCACGAGGAGGAGCTCAGTCTCTATTTGGTTGCGGATAGACTGTATGTCAATTATTCGTACTTGAGCCGAATATTTAAAAAGCTTATAGGGGAATCCTTCTCGGAATATGTGCTGAAGCTTCGTATGGAGAAAGCAAAGGAACTATTGGCAACCGGACAGCTTGTTTACGATACGGCCGCACAGGTCGGATTTCGACATGTGAACTACTTTTCAAAGGTTTTTATGAAATATTGGGGAGTCAAGCCCAGCGAGATCAAGCATTGATTTGCAAGGAGCCAAAGGACATCTTAACCGTTTCGCCTTGCGAAAAAGTAAAAATTGTTTCATCAGAAGGCAAATATGCTGGATACGAATGTATTGAAAAAAAGGATATAGTTAAAGCATTCCAAATGAATAGGGGAGGGGTATATGAACGCTTTTAAACAAAGATCACCTTGGCTTCGGTATTGGGATTTATATCTTATGCTCTTGCCGGCCATGCTTTTTATTATTGTGTACAAATATGTCCCGATGTACGGCGTCATTATCGCTTTCAAGGATTTTAATATTATGAAAGGGATCATGGGCAGTTCGTGGATCGGCTTCGAACATTTTCGTCAGCTCTTTATGTTCGATGAATTCCCAAGGGTTGTGCGCAATACCATCATCATCAGCTTTATGAAGCTTATATTCGGTTTTCCGGCTCCTATTATTATCGCACTCCTATTAAACGAACTTGTATTGAAACGCTTTAAACGAGTTGTGCAAACGTTTACTTACATCCCTCACTTTATATCATGGGTTGTAGTCGGCGGGATTGTTATTGATTTGCTGTCGCCCAGCAGCGGGATCATTAATAAGGTCATCCAAAGTTTTGGCCTGGAACCCATTTTCTTTATGTCGGACGGACAGTGGTTCCGCTGGATCCTTGTGTTTTCGGATAACTGGAAGGAAGCAGGCTGGGGAGCGATCATTTATTTGGCCGCCATACTGGGCATCAATGATGAGCTGTACCAGGCTGCCAGGGTGGACGGCGCAACTCGACTGAGGCAAATCTGGCATGTGACCTTGCCGTGTATTCGATCGACAATCGTTATTTTGTTATTGCTTCGGATTGGCAATGTATTCGATGCCGGCTTCGAACAAATTCTTGTCATGTACAATGCTATGGTGTACGAGGTAGCTGACATTATAGATACTTACGTATATCGAGTAGGCTTAGGCCAAATGCAATTTGGGCTAACGACGGCAGCAGGCTTATTTAAATCCGTTATTGGATGCGGATTGCTGATTATGGCGAATTGGATGGCGCGAAGGATGGGAGAGGAAGGCATTTTTTAAAGAAGGAAGTTCAACTCGTACTTTTATAAAACAAGTGAGAGGGGGAGACAGATTGATACGATCTAGAGGGGAAATTTGGTTTCAATATTTCAATGTGGCCTTTCTCTCGCTGCTTTCTTTGTCCATGATACTTCCGTTTATCCATATTGCAGCGAAATCGTTAAGCAGCGAGGCTTTTGTGCTGGCGAAGGAAGTATATTTTTGGCCCAAAGGATTCACGCTATCCTCCTTCCAATACGTGCTGGAAAATCGTCAGTTTTTTTATTCCTTTACGAACTCGGTTTTTCTAGCCGTAGTCGGAACCGCGCTGAGCATGGCGATTACGATTTTGGCTGCATATCCATTATCGCGAAAGAATGTACCCTTTACCCGTTTTTTTATGGTCATCATTGTCATTACGATGTTTTTTAGCGGGGGGATTATTCCAACTTACCTGGTGGTAAGAGATACGGGGCTGCTAAACTCCATCTGGTCGTTAATTATTCCGGTGCTTATGTCGCCTTTTAATCTGATTTTAATTCGGAACTTCTTTATGAGCGTGCCGGATGCGCTTGAGGAATCGGCTAGAATCGATGGCGCAAGCAATTTCCGAATATTACGCTCCATCTTTGTCCCGTTGTCGGTACCGGCGCTTGCGACAATTGCGATGTTTTACGCGGTTGGTTACTGGAACAGCTTCTTTAATGCCATGATGTACATTACCGAAAGGCGATGGATGCCGCTCCAGATGTTGCTCCTGCAGCTCATTTCGGAGGAAGGCGTCAACGATTTGGCGATGATCGACGCTTTCCAAGAGGTTACGGCGGAGACCATTCGGGCTGCTTCTATCTTGTGTGCAGTTGTTCCTATTCTGTGCGTTTATCCATTTATTCAAAAATATTTTGTTCAGGGCATCATGTTAGGAGCAGTCAAAGGGTGAAAACATATCCAGGGGGGATGAAGATGAAAAAACGTAGTTTGTCGTTAGTCGGCATGTTGATGATTGTTGCACTGATTGTTGCAGCTTGCGGTTCGGGAAATAATGAAACGGGTGGCAGCGGCGTTTCGGAATCAGGAGAAGTTACAAACAAAAAAGTAAAATTGATGAGGACTTATCATGCCGGTCTGGAGCAATTTAAAGGCTCGGACAATATTAACAGCAATAAGCTGTACAATCTTCTTAAAGAATGGTCCGGTTATAATATTAACTATGAAACGCTGCCGAAAGATAATGCTTCCCAAAAAATTTCCGTCATCCTTGCATCGGGCGACGTACCGGATTTAATGCATATTCCAGGCAAGTCGGATTATTTCAAGTTGGCTCAGCAAGGCTCCTTCGAGCCGTTAGACGATTTGGTGGAAAAGTATATTCCCAATCTTTCCTCGGTATTCAGCAAAGAACAGCTTGATGCCGCAAGACTTGATGGCGTTTTATACGGGCTTCCGGTTCGTGTGGCTCAAAAAGTAGGCAACGGGGTTCTTATTCATGATGGCGTGTTTAAAGAGTTGGGATTAAAGGATCCAACAACGTTAGATGAAATGTATAATGTCCTGAAAACGATAAAGGAACAAAAAAATATCATTCCATTAACGGCCGCGGCTTCTAATCCAGGATCATTCATGGGTGCGTTCTCTCCAATTTCCAGCATGTATGGCGTAGGCAATACAACGGTCGAAAAGGATGGAAAGCTTGCATTCAGCTGGATCCAGCCGGAATATAAAACATTCCTGGAGACGATGAACAAGTGGTTTAAAGAAGGGCTGATCGATCAAGAATTTGCCATCAATAAAGATGTAAAAGATAAAATGATCACGGCTACAGCCGCGATGAGCGTATTGTATTGGGCGGATGCCAAAATTATCGACGATGCGATCGCGGGTAAAGGCGGCACCCTGAATTCCGTGCGCTACATTGATCCGCCGGTAGGACCCAATGGTCAAAGCGGAGTTCCAGAGCAGTCGCTTGCCAATTCGTTTGTTGTTATTCCCAAGCAAGCCAAAAATAAAGAAGGCGCAGCGGATTATTACAACTTCCTTTTGGAAGAGAAAACGGATACGCTGATCACTTTCGGCATTGAAAACGAGGATTACACGGTTGAAGATGGCAAAGTGGTGCAAACGCCAGAACAAAGCAACGAGATTCCATGGCGCACCCTTTATTTTAACCTGGACACCGATACAAGCTTTAACGCACGTCTGGGAGCCAAAGGTTTCCTTCCCTACTACAACCAGTTGCTTGAGCATAAGCAAAACAGAGAAGAAACGGCCTATGCCCCCTTTATCGAAGCGTACGATACAAAGCTGACGGAGCTTAGCAACTATGTGGCCGAAAACTCCATTAAATTTATTATGGGCAATCGTGATTTAAGCGAGTTTGATGCGTTTGTATCCGAGTTTAATGCCAAAGGCGGTCAGAAGGCTATCGACGAAATGAATGAATGGTTTACAAGCAAATAATATCGGGAGTAGTGGAGAAGGCTTTAAACTCCACTACTTTTTTTGTTGAAAAATATTGAGTTATTTAATTGTTTGGTATATAGTTGTCATAGCAACTAATTGATGAAGCGAGGCTAGGGGGCATGGACGAAGATGGAAGAAACAAGAGGCCAGCTTGAGGCATCCGTCGGATTCTGGATGGGCATTACTTACCGCAAACTATCCACAATGCTGCAGCAGCGATTAAGACCGTACGGGCTGACGCCCGAGCAATGGTCGGTGCTGTATACCATACAACGATCGGATAGATTGATCCAGAAGGAAATCGCGGAGCTGACGCACAAAGACAAACCGACAACGACGCGCATTTTGGATCAGCTGGAGGAGAAAGGTTTTATTACGAAAAAAGTCGGGGAGCTTGATCGTCGAGCATTCGTGGTGCATGCGACGGATAAGGGGCGGGAAGTCATTAAAGAGACGGCCTCTATTGAGCAAAGCCTGTCGGAGGAAGTCCGATCGATCATGACGGACGAAGAATACCGCTTATTGATCAATATCCTTCTACGGGTACATGATCACGTCGATGCGAAGCTGCAGTCATAGTCGGATTCGTTAATCGTCATCCTACAGAAGAACGGAGTTTAAATATGCAGCCAGAATTACATCGAGAACCATTATGGACCCGGTCGTTCCTTGCGATTACGGGTTGTTCTTTTTTATTGTTTTTGAATTTGCAAATGTTATTGTCCTCTTTCCCCGCATTCGTGAAGGGGGAGCTTCAAGGCGGAGACGTGGCGGTCAGTCTCGTCACCAGCGTGTTCGCGCTGTCCGCTATCGCATCGAGGTTTATGACGGCGGCTCTTATGCGCAAAATTTCGCGGGACAAGCTGCTTCTGGCAGGGCTGCTGCTCTCCGTGCTGACGACTGCCTTCTATTCGATCGCGGAATCGGTGCCTTCGCTTCTTGTTCTCCGAATCTTGTACGGCATCGGCTTCGGCATGGCTAGTACGATTCTGCCAACGCTCGTCTCGCAGATCATTCCGGCTCGAAGAATGGGGGAAGGCATCGGATATTTCGGACTGTCCACTAGCCTTGCGATGTCGATAGGACCCATGATCGGCATAAATATTATGAACAGCTACGGCTTCGGCGCTCTAACGGCTGCCGGCACTGCGGTCGTCTGTTTCATGCTGCCGATATTGCTTGCATTCAAGCTCATCAAGTGGACCGCGAAACCGGACAGCCATCGTGGCGGAGGGTCAGGTGTCGTCGCCCGATCTGGCGGGGGCAATCGCTCCTTATGGTTTCCCGCCTTCCTCAATGTGCTGCTGTCGATTACGTACAGCGGTCTGCTCAGCTTTATCGTCTTGTACGGAGAATTTGCGGGACTTACGCAAGTCGGATTGTTTTTCCTCTTCAACGCGGCAACAATCGTACTTGTCCGCCCTTTATCGGGCAAGCTGTTCGACCGGAGGGGGCCGGCGCTTGTGTTGATTCCCGCAGGTTCGTTCGTGACGGCGAGCATGCTGTTGCTATCTTATTCGCATGGGCTGCCGATGCTCATTGCCTCGGCTCTGCTGTACGGTCTCGGCTTTGGCGCCATTCAGCCAACGCTGCAAGCCTGGATGCTCCGTTGTTCGACTAAGGAGCGATACGGCGAGGCGAACAGCATGTTCTATAATTCCACCGATTTCGGCGTGGCGATCGGGGCGCTGCTGCTCGGCGCCGTGGCGACCGCGACGGACTATGCGGTCATGTACCGTTTCTCGGCAGGAATCATGGTATTATTCGTATTGCTGTTCTCCGTATCGGCGGCGTTGCGCGTCATAAAGGAGAGGGGGCAGCGTTCGAATGCCAGCCACCTCCTAATGACGAGAATGAAGTCCTTTGACCATCAGCCAGATGGGGAGTACGATCTCGAATAACGCCCCCGGAATGTACAGAACGGCACCGATGTCATGGCCGGCGATCGCCAGACAACTGCTCGTTAACAATCCCGCATACCCGATAAAGCCGATAACGGACAACCATCGAGGAACCAGCTTGGAGCGGTATAGAATCGAGCAAAACAACAAGCTGCCCAAGCTAAGAACGACCATGGCCAGTTCGAATAACATGAAATGGGCGTCTACCGCCGTATTCGCTATCGTCGTGAGGGAAAAACGTCCGGCAGCTTCCGCAGCAGTTATATACTCTTTGCTCAAAGGCAGCAGCAGCATCGGCGCGATCAAACTCACGATCAAAATGGCCGACTCCAATAGGCGGGAGCCGAAGTAACCGATCGCGAATGCCTCGTTATGTCTCTTCAGGGCCGGGTACAGCAGGAAGGCAATACCCGAGACCGCTAACGCGTTGACCAGCTCCAAGAACATGCCCGCTAATGCAAGCGCGCGGTCGTCATGCCATTCCTCCAGAACTCCGGGCTTCTGCAGAAGCGGATTCAGAATGCCGCTCCCTATTAAGTATGCCGCAGTCGAAATCAAAAACAGCGCGCCTGCAACCTTGACTTTCCTATCCATGTCGATCTCCCCTTCGCTCGTATTAGCTGAATTATAGCGAAGGGGGAGCGATGGGCAATAGACACTTTAGTGTGGTTTGTCTGGCGAAGGGAGCAAATGCAATTCGTGGGCGCGAGCGATGGCTTCCGTTCGCCGCCGCACTTGCAGTTTCTCGAAGATTCTGCGGTTATGCCCCTTGACCGTATCGAGAGCGAGGAAAAGCCGCGACGCGATGTCCCGGTTGGAAAATCCCTTGGCGATGAGCGCGAGTACTTCGAGTTCCCGCTGGCTGAGCGGCTCGATTATGCCCTCCGCCGTTGCGGCCAGCCGTACGCGATCTAGGCCTGCCCGCGCTTCGCGAAGAGCCGGAAGCGGCAGATCGCCTGCCAGCTTGAGTGCCTCAGCGTAACAGGCTTCCGCCATGCCGGGTTCGCCCTCCGCCTCCCCTATTTGGCCCAGTCCGATAAGAGACAGGACGGCCATCGGTATATGGCCGATCAGATGGCAGTACGATATCACCTCGTTATAGGCTTTGCGAGCTTCGGCAAGATCACCTCGCCGTTGGAGCGCGACGCCAAGCATCCAAGCGGCCGATGTCCGAACGGGGAAATTGTCCTGCCGCAGATATTCAAGCGCTCGGACGGACTGGGCGATGACCCGGTCGATCTCCGCGGTTTCGTCCGTCCGGGCCAAGCTTGCGGGGGCGATGAGCCCGATCAGATCATCGGTTTTGTCGGCCTGCTCCGACAGTTGCATGGACGCCTCGGCTTCCAGCAATTTCGGACGGAAGCCATGCGGCTTTGCAGCCATGGTTAACGAGGCGACGGTCGCGCGGGTCGCCGCGATCAGTCCGATCAGGTCTCTAACGCGGACATCCTGCCGGATGCCCTCCAGCGCCTTCTCCGCGGCTAGCAGCTTATATTCGATAGCGGTCGGCCTGCCCTTGATCAGCAGCGCCGAAGCGTACATAACCCACAACGCGGGTCTGGCGTCCAGTTCCGCGGAATGCAGCGATTCCAGCCATTGCAGCGCGATATCCGCTCCCCCGCGAAGATGCAGAGGCATCCCGTTGCCTTCCAGCAGTCGCGCGGCCCGTTCGATATCGCCGGCTTCCGCGGCATGACGGAACGCGTCGAGCTCCTGTCCCTGCTGCTCGTACCACTCGCTAGCCCTTAAGTGCAATTCCGCGATGGCGCTCCCGTCGAGGCTATCCTGCAGCCGTCTTCGCAAGGACTCGGCGAATAAGTGATGATAACGATACCATCGCCGTTCATGATCCAAGGGGATAAGGAACAGATTGCGACGTTCAAGATCCTGCAGCCGTTGCATGCCCGACATCTCGGGATCGGGCAAAATAGCGTCGCAGAGAGGGGCGCACAACCGGTCAAGGACGGAAGCGCGGATCAAAAAGTCCTGAACGGATCGAGATTGCCGCTGCAGAACCTCTTCCACCAAATAATCCAACACAAACGGATGGCTGCCGGCAATAGGCGGAACGATCCGATCCTCTTCGGGCGTTCCCTGCATGGAAAGCGCGGCCAACTGCAGGCCGGCAATCCAGCCTTCGGTTCGCGATGCCAGCGCCTCGATGCTGTCCGACGACAGGGCGAGTCCCATATAGTCGGTTAAAAACCGATGGGCTTCGGCGGCATTAAATCGCAGTTCTGCCGCCCGCAGCTCCGTCAACTGGCCTTGCGCCCGCAATCGGGCCAAGGGAAGAGACGAATCCTCCCGGGTAATCATCACGAGATGGATGCCTGCGGGAAGATGGCGGAGCAGGAAGGAGACGGCTCCGTCGACGGCATTGGACTTCGCCGCGTGATAATCGTCAAAGACGAGCGCGAACGGAGCCAGCGCGGAGGCTTCCTTAAGAAGCTCCGCTAGCATCGACTCCGCAGGCGGCGGCTCGGGCGATTGAAGCACGGCGAGCAAGCCATCCCCGAAATGCTCTGCAACCGTCCGCAAGGCGGAGATCGCGCAGGTCAGGAAACGCGTCAGATCGCTGTCGCTATCCTCAAGCGACAGCCATGCGACCGGCCGACCGCATCGGGACGTCCAGTCGCTAACCAACGTTGATTTGCCGTAACCGGCCGGCGCGGAGATCAAGGTTAATTTGCGGCTCAACCCGCGTTGAAGCTTATCGATTAACGGCTCGCGAAGAACCGTATTGGGCCGAAGCGGCGGAATATGAAGTTTGGTAGATGGAATTGGCGTAGACATAATTCCATCTTATCATGCAAGCGCGCCGAATAGAATCAGCCGATTAGGGAAGGAATGAATGAAACAGACCATTTCTAAGGAGCGTTTCTATGAAGCATAATCCGCTATTGCCGACTTACCCGGAGTCTCTTTGGATTCAAGCGACCGAAGAGCTGCCGTCCTTCTCAAAGCTGCAGCATGACATCGAAGTAGACGTCGCCGTTGTAGGCGGCGGCATCGCCGGCATTACGACTGCTTATCTGCTGACGCAGGCGGGAATGAAGGTCGCGCTGCTGGAAGCCGGCAAGCTCCTGCACGGCACGACGGGCCACACGACGGCCAAATTAACGGCCCAGCATCATCTCATCTACGACGAACTGATCAAGCAGGAAGGCCAAGAAAAAGCGGCGCTCTATTACAAGGCGAATGAAGGCGCCCGCAAGTTCGCGGAATCGCTGATCAGTCAGCATGCCATCGACTGCGGCTTGCAAGCGGAAGACGCCTATGTGTTTACCAACTCGGATGATTATATTCGGAAGCTTGAGGACGAAGCTGCGGCTTACGAGTCATTAGGTATTCCGGGTTCTTATGTCGGAGGCATTCCGCTTCTCGACATTCCCGCGAAAGCCGCGGTTCGAATGGACGGACAAGCCCAGTTCCATCCCGTGCGGTATTTGGCGGCTCTTGTCAAGCTGGCCACGGAATCCGGCTGCGAGATCTACGAAGGGACGACCGCCTTGGATATTGAGAAAGGGGAGCGGCCCAAAGTCGACACGGCCGACGGTCATTCCGTTACCTGCAAGCATGTCGTCGTCTGCACGCATTACCCCTTTTACGACGGACTTGGTTTCTACTTCGCGCGGATGCATGCGGAGCGCTCTTACGCGCTTGGTATCAGGACCGACAAGCCGTATCCCGGCGGCATGTACATCAGCGCGGAAGAGCCGAGCCGGTCTATTAGGAGCGCGGCTTCCCAGGATGGAACGCCGCTGCTGATCATCGGCGGGCAGAATCACAAAACCGGACAAGGCATTTGCACCATCAATCATTACGAAGCGCTTCAGGGTTATGCCTCGCAGCACTTCGACGCGAAGGAAATCGTCTATCGCTGGTCGGCGCAAGACTTGGTCACCGGAGACAAGCTGCCGTATATCGGCCGGATAACCGACTCTACTCCCAATATCTATGTCGCGACCGGTTTCAAGAAGTGGGGAATGACAAGCGGTACGGCAGCCGCGATGCTCATCAGCAATCTCATTCAAGAGAAAAGCAGTGAATTCGAGGAATTGTTCTCGCCTTCGCGCTCCTTGTCGTTAAAGACGGTCAAAAACTTGGTCGTCGACAACCTCGATGTCGCAAAACATCTGATCGGCGGCAAGCTGGAGATGGTGAGACGGAAACCCGAGGATTTGGCTCCGGACGAAGGATCGGCCGTTACGGTCAAGGGGCGCAGGGCAGGCGCGTACAGGGACAAGGAGGGCAAGCTGTACATCGTCGATACGACTTGTACCCATATGGGCTGCGAAGTGGAATGGAACGACGGCGAACGCACATGGGATTGCCCCTGCCACGGCTCCCGATTCTCGATTACGGGCGAAGTGATGGAAGGCCCAGCGGAGAGACCTTTGAAGTCCGTGTCAAGCGAATAGTTGATTCGAGAGCCTTGATTCCTTCCTTGAGGAAGAATCAAGGCTCTTCCCATTAGACTGTTACGCTGAATCGGTTAATTAATCGCACCCCAACCTGAAATCCAGGCTCTTATGTCCATGTCTGAAGGCGGATACATTGACTTGGAGGAGAGCGATGTCAGTTTCTAGCCACTTGTCGGGCGATTAAGTCGGTCTTACCGACTAAAATCCGCAGTCCGCCTGCCTTTCGAGCGATTAAATCGGTCTCGCCGACTAAAATCGGCATTCCGGCCGCTTGTCGAGCGATTAAATCGGTCTCGCCGACTAAAATCGGCATTCCGGCCGCTTGTCGAGCGATTAAGTCGGTCTCGCCGACTAAAATCGGTAGTCCGGCCGCTTGTCGGGCGATTAAGTCGGTCTCGCCGACTAAAATCGGCATTCCGGCCGCTTGTCGAGCGATTAAGTCGGTCTCGCCGACTAAAATCGGTAGTCCGGCCGCTTGTCGGGCGATTAAATCGGTTTCGCCGACTAAATTCCCCGCCCCGCCTGCCTTTCGGCTCGACAACCCGATTTTCTTACTTGCAGTATACTAACTATTTATGGTATATTTTGAACGAACGTTCATTCAAAATATTAATTCCACCTATAAAGCAAGGGGGCTCCGATGGTCCATAAAGGCGAAAGAACGAAGTCCGTACAAAGCGAACGATTGCAGCAACTGTTTTTGGAATCATTTGAATTGGGTGCGGGGGACCCGGTCAGACGAAAAATATTAGGGCATGCGGTTGAAGTGTTTTCCCGCAAAGGGTTTGCGGGCACAAAAATTAAGGATATTGCCGCAAGCGCAGGCTTTAGTCAAGGTTATGTATACAGCTACTATAAATCCAAAGAGGAGCTGTTCGCCAAAATCGTAGAGCTGGCGCTGAACGGCGCTGGGCAATCCGTCTACCAAGCTTGCCAGCTTCCGGGCTCGCCACTGGAGCGCCTTTATTGGCTGACGGAGGCGTATTTGGCGCCCACAAGCGCCGCATCGGGACATTGGCGGCTTAATCTGCTGCTGGCGACTTCGCCGGAAGCCATTCCGGAACCGGTAAAAGCAATGGTTGCGGAACGAAGGGGCGAACCGTTTAAACATCTTGTACCGCTCATTATGGAAGGCCAAAGACTCGGGGAACTGATGCAGGATGATCCATTGATGCTTGCAATCGCCTATTATTCGATTGTGCAGGGGATCGCGCTCTCCCGCATACAGACGGAGGAGGGGCACGGCTTGCCTTTCCCGGATGCCGAAATAGCGCTTCGTTTCTTGGTTGCACGCAGAGACTAAATGCGGTATGCGAACAACAGGAGGATGAGAGATCATGGTTCAAATATTCAAAAACGAAAAGATGCGCCAAGAAGTGTTGTCCTCCTATGATGAAGTGCTGCAAATGTGGGGGACGGAAATAGAAGTTCGAAACGTAGAGACCCGATTCGGAACGACTCATTGCCTTATCGCGGGTCGGGCGGATAACCCTCCGTTGCTGCTGTTTCATGGAGTGGGGGACAATTCGGCGCTTATGTGGGCTCTTAATATGAAGGAGCTTTCGCGGCGATTTTATTGTATAGCGGTTGACACTTTGGGCGGGCCCGGCAAAAGTGTGCCAAATGAGTGGTTCGTCAAAGGATCTTTCAGCCAGTTGGAATGGTTGGACGATGTGGCAGATCATTTCGGCCTTCGAACGACGAATGTGGCTGGCGTCTCCAATGGAGCGTATCTGGCGTATCAGTATACCGTTGCCCGGCCGGAACGGGTGCGAAAAGCCGTATGTCTGGAAGGCGGGATGGTTGTGAGCCCCATCCAATCCATGTTTCGTACGATTATGCTTATGTTTCCGGAAATGCTGATACCAACCGACCGGAATTTGCGCAAAATCATACCAAAGCTGTGTTCTCCTGCTTCGCGGGTATTCGACGAGCATCCGCTGCTGGCTTCCCATCTTGTCCTGTTGATGAAAGGCCATAACCAGAAGGCGATGTTTCCCCATCAACCCCGGAAATATATAAGCGAGCAAGGCATGGCTTTAAAAGACAAGCTTTATTTTCTCGTTGGCGATCATCACGCGGTTGTCGGCAAAGCGTTTATAGAATTGCTAAAGAGGGACGGGTATCGATACAAGATGATTTCGAAAGCAGGGCATGCCATCAATCAAGAGCAGCCGGAATCGGTGCATAAAGAGATGTTTGGTTTTTTGCTGGGCGACAACCTCGAAAAGCGAGAGTCATCCGATTCGCCAGCAGCAGAAGGGAGAAGGGAGTACTTATGAGAAAATTAACAATCGAAGCCGTATCCAGTCCTGTCACTCTCTCCAAAATCATTCTTGGCAGCACCATGTTCGGAACAAAAATCGACGAGAAAACATCCTTTGAACTTATGGATCTTTATGCCGAGCTTGGCGGCGACAGCATCGACACGGCCAGCGTATACGGAGATTGGCATGACACCGGCGATCCCGTAAGCGAAAGGACCATTGGCAAGTGGCTCAAACAATCCGGTAACAAAAATAAAATGACAGTGATAACCAAAGGCGCGCACTACAAATTACAATCTCCTCAGGAAAGCAGAGTTTCCGCGGCTTGTATCCAGAAGGACATTCAAAAAAGCCTCAAGAGCCTTATGGTAGATGCCATCGACGTTTACTTTCTACATAGAGATAACGAGGATGTTCCCGTTAGCGAAATCATGCCTGTTTTGCACAAACAGGTCGCGGAAGGCCATATCAAAAGTATCGGGGCATCAAACTGGACGGTAAAAAGAATCCTGGAAGCAAATGCATTTGCTAAAGCCAATCATTTGACCCCGTTTACCGTTTCCCAACTGAAATGGAGTCTCGCGGTAACGATGGCTGACCAACAGGCAAATGAAGTGCTTCCAGAAATGACGGATGAAGAGTATGAAGCCTATATGGCCGCAGGAATTCCGGTGCTGGCATGGTCCTCTCAAGCTTCGGGCATCGTTCCAAAGGTAGTTGCCAACGGCTGGAACGGGATTAGCGAACAGCTTAAAAAGAAATATTTCAACGACATAAACGTGGCCAGAATCGAAAATGTCCAAGACTTAATCAAGAAAAAAGGAATCCATGCGACTCAAGCGTCGCTAGGTTATATTACCTGCAATCGATTGCCTGCTGCAGCGATTATCGGACCCTCCAGAACGGATCAACTCAGGGATTCCATGTCCGCCGCCGATGTTGAACTTGATGCAGAAGATATTCAAGCTCTTATAAGGCCGCGATGAGATCAGGAGCCGCCTGCTTGGCAGAAGCTTGAAGCTTGAGAGTAATGGAGACTTTAAACAGATCCCCGTCGGTTTCCAACGTAAGGCGGCCCTCGTGAAGGTCGATGATCGATTTTGCGATCGCGAGTCCGAGGCCCGCCCCCTCGGTATGACGAGACGTATCTCCGCGTTTAAAGCGCTCGAACAGCTCATCGGCGTTGTCGCTAATCTCATATTTCGATACGTTCTTAAACGTTATCGCAACCTCTTGAGTTTCCGATATCTGCATGGAAATATAGGCGCGCGTGTGACTCAGCGAATACTTTAACATGTTTCCAATCAGGTTGTCGAAAGCGCGCCACAGCTTTTGACCGTCAGCGAGTACGAATAACGGTCCCGCCGGCAACGAAACCCGGAATTGAACATCTGATCCGTCCATATCCTCTTTATACTCTGCCAGCGCCTGTTGCATGAGCTGGACGAGATCCGATTTCTCAAGGATCAGCTTTACATTGCCGCTTGCCATTCTCGATACTTCGAACAAATCGTCGATCATCGTTTTTAATCGCTTCGACTTCTGGTTGATGATGTCGACATAGGCAGCTCTTTCCTCCACGGTTGCATCCTCTGTCTTTAACAGACCGGCGTAGGTAATGATGGAAGTCAGGGGAGTCCGCAGGTCATGGCTGACGTTCGTAATGAGCTCCGTCTTCAGTCTTTCGCTTTTCGCTTGTTCATTTTGAAGCAGCGTGACCCCTCGTCTTAAAGCATTGATATTAGAAGCCAAAGAAGCAAGCACGTCGCTTCCCGATTGGGGAAGCTCATCCGGCATTCGACCGGCTGCAAGTTCATCCGCTGCCTTGGCAACCTTATTCAAATACCCGAGCCTACGTGTCGTAAGGAGAAATACGACAAGCCCCACTATCGCCAATATTGGCAAAACAAGAACGAATGAAGAATCGTTGTATTGAAAAAAAGATACCGTCATCCATCCTCCAATAAAACCTAGACAAATCCAGATACATGAGAGAAGAAGCAACCGGATTCCCGTGTTTTTATAAATAAAGGAATCTCGCACTTGATTCAAAACGCTTATGAAACCTGCTTTTATCCGCAAGCCGCCTCGTTGCAGCAAAGAACGTTTCCATTCTTCTCCGAACTTGCTCCAGCTATGTAGATCTTGCACAAGGAATTTTCCTTGAATAAGGGTCAAAGCCATGCTGATCGCTGCAATTGCAAGTGTAACAATCAGCTTCTCGCCATAGAACAAAGGCTCCACGGTAATGGAGGAATAATGTCCTGCCAGGTCCGCCAATAAACCGAGTGTAAGAGCTGCCATGCCGATTGAAAACAACAGTTTGGCATCCAACGGCAGTTTACGATAATAAGTTGTCCATTGACTTCTCTCTGCTTGAACAGACATGACGCGTTTGAAGCGAATGATACATGCGACAAGCAGAACGGCAGCTGCCGCGCCATAGGCAAGCAATACGATTTGCTCCCACTGATATCTTCTGGCCTGTTCCTGCAGGGGACTGTCCTTCGGCACGGCGATCCAGCCTTTGTAAGGAAGGATGGAAGCGTCTAGCAGTTCGCGTGCTCCGAACATGTAGTGAGCAGAATTAACGATGTCTATCGAATAGTTCGTTGCATAGACATGGCTGTCACCATATAATTCGTTTTGCGCCACAACTTGGTCATCCGCATTGCTCAAGCTCGAATGGACCATCCCTGTGGAAGGGTTGCGGAAGTAATAACTGAACAGATCCTGATTATAAAGATATTCGGAGCGGTACATCTCTCGTTGACTGTAATACTCGTCTATTTGTCGTTCCTTCTCCTTGCGGATAAGCGATAGGGCATAGTCGTTATCCTCGAATACCTTTTTCTGCTCTTCCAGCTTATTATCTCTCTGAGCTTTGTAAGAATCGGCCGCACTGCTGTTGTCGGTCGCGACCGCTTCCAGAATGAGAGAATCATATTCGTTGTGGATATTTTGAATCTGAAACGCAAGAGGCTCCAACTGTTGGCGATAATCGATTATTTCATCTTCATTTACTGTAATCGCAGCTTTTAATTCCTTCGCCGAGAGGGAATTGAGCTCGAACAGGTTTAAGTAGGTCGCAAATTGTTCAAGTTGCTGCCGGAATTCCGGCGTTCGGTAATAATCGCGATACAGGTAACGGCTGCCTTGATCCATTATCGTTAAAGGACCGCTCAGACCAACAACCAGCAAAAGAGAGTAGAGCAAAAAAAGAGTCCTATTTTTCCATTTTGTATCCAATGCCCCACACCACCTTCAAATATCTTGGATTTTTTGGATCAATCTCAATCTTTTCGCGGATTTTGCGTACGTGGACGGCAACCGTATTTTCGGCATTATAGCCGGGTTCTTTCCAAACGCGTTCGTATATTTCCTGGATCGAGAAGACTCGTCCCGCATTCGTCATCAGCAGCTCCACAATCTTATATTCGATAGGCGTTAGCCTGACCGGTTCGCCGTTAACGGTAACTTCCTTTCCCTCCTGATTTAACGCGAGACCTCGCAAATCGATCGTTTTCTTCATGCCTTCGTAGGAGCCGAAAGTGACATATCTCCTAAGCAGTGATTTGACCCGGGCAACAAGCTCCATCGGATTAAAAGGTTTGGTCACATAATCGTCCGCTCCAACATGGAGTCCGAGTATTTTGTCGCTATCCTCGCTTTTAGCGCTTAAGATAAGAATTGGAAGATTGCGTTGCTCCCGGATTTTAAAGGTTGCCGTGATACCGTCAAGCCTGGGCATCATGATATCCAGTATGATGAGATGCACTTGCTTGGATTCCAAGGTCTCTAGCGCGTCCAAGCCGTCCTTTGCTTTCAAGACCGTTATGCCTTCCTGTTTCAAATAAATTTCAATGGCGTCGCGGATTTCCTTATCGTCGTCGACAACCAGCACCACGCGCTGCTCCATCCCATTCTCTCCCCTTGCTTGTCTCCTGTTCTTTCTCTCATTATAAATGGAAAATCTTAATATCCCATTCTCGAATTTATGAAGAACGTCTTAATTTATTTTTTTCCCGGTTAGAACAATAATGGTGAGTCGCAAGTAGAAACTTTATAGTCGATTCATTGTATGAAAAACTGGAAATGAGGCTGGCAATCAAGCATCGCCAACTGTTAACGGAAATGGGGGCCCTTATATGGATCGTTTGGCGTGATATTTAAATCTAAACTCTGCGACGTTATTCGTGAGAAATCCAGGCAAACCGTGGACTTTTGCCTATCATAAGGGCAGTCAGTTCCATTAGATTTGCGAAGTGCTGCTTTTTGCCGAAATAACGCCTTTCAGTTCCGTTACAGTTGCTCCCGTTCATTTCTTACCGGGCACTTGACCGCAATTTCAACGTTGCACAATGAATAGACAGCCACACTGTTTGTCCGTTAGATTATCGAAAACCTGTTTTTGTGTTTTGATTGCCGAGCACGTTTGAAAATACCTAAAAAAATGTAAATTTAATTCGAAAGAAACGTCAACACGCGCGCCGAAGATGTTGATATAGTAAATTGGAGACAGGAAAGACAAAGAAACGGAGGGAAAACTCGTTGGTACTAAACCGGTTAGGGATTCTGACGGATGAAGTGTCGGATCGATTCGAGGAGGCGCTGGACTGGATTGCCGAGCAGGGCTTGAAGCATGTGGAGGTCCGGGTGGTTAACGGGCAAAATGCCGCAGACTTGAACGACGATCAACTGCGAGAGGTTCGCAAGCAGGTTGAGGGACGAGGATTGTTTATTTCCGCTATCGCCTCGCCTTTATTTAAATGCAAGCTGGATCCTTCCAGGGAGGCTGCGGCGGGAGACACCTTCGGTCAAATAGAAGAAAGCGTGGATGCGCATTTCGCCAAGCTGGACCGCGTCATTGCGATTGCAAAGCTGCTGAACACGAATCGGATTCGTATTTTTTCTTTTTGGCGTGAAGCCGACCCGTCCTTGTATACGGGCGAAATCGTCCGTCATCTGCAGCGGGCGGCCAAGACAGCCGCAGAGCAAGGAGTTACGCTACTATTGGAAAATGAGCCTTCCTGCAATGGAGGTTATGCGGAGGAGGTCGCGCTTCTCGTTCGCGAAATCGCATCCCCTGCGCTTAGAGGTTTGTGGGATCCGGGCAACGAAGCGTATGCCGGCCGCGAGGCGTATCCTGCAGGTTATGCGGCCATGAAGGAATATCTTGCTCACGTCCATCTAAAAGATGCGTATATCCGCGAAGATGGCACTGGACGTTGTGTTCCGCTCGGCTCCGGCAACGTAGCCGTTATCGAGCAGCTGAAAGCGCTTCAGGCTGATGGTTACGATGGCCTTTTTACGATAGAAACGCATTTTATTCCCGCAGGCGGAAGCAAGATGACGGGCACCTGCATGACGCTGGATGCGCTGCGCACCCTGCTTAAGGAGGCAGGGACAGAATGAAGACGTGGAATTTCGGGATCATCGGCTGCGGCTCGGTTGCCGACTTTCATATGGAGGCGATCCGCCAAATTGAAGGCGCGAGCTTGACGGTTGTTTCCAGCCGTAACGAGGATATAGCGAAGGCGACTGCCGAGCGGGAGGGCTGCGCTTGGACGACCGACTACCGGCAATTAATCCGCCGCGAGGACGTAGATATTGTTTGCGTGACAACGTCAAGCGGAAGCCACGCCCGCATCGGCCTGGATGTTCTTAACGCCGGCAAGCATGTAGTCATTGAGAAACCGATTGCGATGAGCGCAAATGATGCAGCCGAACTGGTCCGAACGGCCAAGGAGCGCGGCGTTACCCTATCCGTCATATCCCAGCGGCGTTTTGAAGTCCAGCATCAGGCAGTCAAGCGGGTGCTGGAGGAGGGCGCTCTCGGCAAGCTGTTGCTGGTCGAGATGTCGCTTCCCTTTTATCGCACGCAGGCATATTACGACAGCGCGGACTGGCGGGGCACGATCTCGGAGGACGGCGGCGCCTTGATGAATCAAGGCATTCATAGCCTGGATCTTCTGCTGTGGTTCGCCGGGGGAGTTCGCTCCGTCTTCGGACAAGTCGCAACGCAGACGCATAAGATGGAAGCGGAAGATTTGGGGCTGGCGATTTTGCAGTTTGATAACGGAGCCTTCGGGACGATTATGGCTTCAACCAGCATTCAGCCCGGCTTTGCCGCAGCTATTAACCTGTACGGCGAGCTGGGCACGATTAAGCTGGAGGGCAATTCTATCGTTCATTGGACGGTCCCGGACAGGAACAAGCCGACCTGGATTCACTCGGACGCTTACGGCGGAGTAACTGATCCAAAAAGCATCCCATCCGACTTTCATCAAAGCCAGCTGATTGATATCATCTCCTCGATCGAAACGGGCGGAAGTCCGCTCGTTACCGGCGAGGATGGACTGCGGGCGGTACAACTGGTTGAGGCCATATACGAAAGCGCAGCAAAAGGCGTGCAACTGCTTTTGCCAAAGAGCTGACCTACGAATCGAATCGAGAGGAGCAAGAATATGAGTGAACAGCTTGCAGTACGGACAGAAACGGTAGACGCGTTGAAGGTTTCCGTATTTAAGGATCGAGGTGCGCTTGGCACGGCAGCCGGGATGGACGTTGCCGCCAAGATCAAGGAGCTGCTGTCCCGGAAAGCGGGCATCCGGATGATATTCGCGGCAGCCCCGTCGCAGAACGAGCTGCTGGAGCAGCTGGCGCAGGATAAGGAAATCGACTGGTCGCGCATTACGGCCTTTCATATGGATGAATATATCGGACTGCCGAATGATGCGCCTCAGAAATTCAGCCGTTTTTTGTGCGAACGGCTGTTTGACAAGGTAAAGCCTGGCGCGGTTCACCTGATCGACAGCTCAAATACGATTGACGGCGAATGCAGCCGATACGGCGGATTGCTGCAGGAAGCGCCGATCGATATTGTTTGCCTCGGCATCGGGGAGAACGGACATATTGCCTTTAACGATCCGCCTGTCGCCGACTTTAACGACCCGCTTGCAATTAAAGCGGTGGAACTGGACGACGCCTGCCGCCAGCAGCAGGTAAATGACGGTTGTTTCCCGACATTTGAAGCGGTTCCGACTCATGCGCTGACGCTTACGATTCCCGCGCTGTTGTCGGGGGCTCACCTGTACTGCAGCGTCCCGGGACCGACGAAACGAAATGCGGTCAACCGTACACTAAACGGGCCGGTCTCGACGGAATGCCCATCCACTAGTTTGCGGAACCATCCCGATTGCACTTTGTACGTGGACTATGACTCCTATGGAATCTCTTAATCGGCAGCAGGCGGTGAAGGCCGTCCACTACTCGACAGGAGAACCGGTATCGATCCGGATAGAGCGCGGATGTTTTGCTGCGATCGAATCGATAGCCATGGAGAACAAGGAAGAGCTGCCGACTATCGCCCCGGGTCTCGTGGATCTGCAGATTAACGGGTACAGCGGATATGACTTTAACCAGTTGCCTATTCCGGAGGAAGCCATAAGCGAAGCGGTCCGCAAGCTATGGGAGCAAGGCGTCACTTCTTTTTATCCGACCGTCATTACGAACAGCGGCGAAGCGATCCAGGCGGCAATGGAAACAATCGCCCGCGTATGCGGACAGGATGCGGCAGCGGCCCGCGGCATTGCCGGCATTCATCTGGAGGGACCGTTTATCTCGCCGCATGACGGCGTCCGAGGCGCGCACAACCGCGATTATGTAAGGCCGCCGGATTGGGAACTTTTTAGCCGCTGGCAGGAGGCCTCCGGCGGACGGATACGGATTGTGACCCTCTCGCCCGAATGGCCGGAGAGCGTACCGTTTATCGAGCGCTGCGTGAAGCATGGAATAACGGTGTCGATCGGGCACACCTCCGCAACGGCTGAGCAAATTCAGGATGCGGTCGAAGCCGGCGCGCGAATGTCGACGCATCTCGGCAACGGAGCCCATCTCATGTTGCCCCGCCATCCCAATTACATTTGGGAGCAGCTGGCGCAAGACCGCCTGTGGAGCTGCGTAATCGCTGACGGCTTTCACTTGCCGGATCAGGTGTTAAAAGTCGTGCTCAAGGTGAAGGGAGAGCAAGCGATGCTGGTCAGCGACGCGGTCTCTCTAAGCGGTTTACCCGACGGAGCTTACACGACCCCTGTAGGAGGGGAAGTGGTGCTGACGCCGGAGGGCAAGCTTCATCTCGCCCGCAATGAGCAAATTTTGGCCGGTTCGGCGCAAATGCTGCTGTGGGGCATCGAGCATCTAACGAATCGGGGGCTCGCCGAATTGGCGGAAGCCTGGGACATGGCGTCTGTAAGGCCGGCGGGCTTCATGAAGCTGTCCGCGGCTGTAGGTTTGGCCGCAGGCGCCCCGGCCGACTTCGTTCTCTACCGAAGGGACGGCGAACGGATCCGACTAGAGCAAACCTATAAATCCGGCGAATTGGTGTTTTATGGATCGTAAAAGTTGCAGGAGGGAAATCGATGAAATTTGCAGCGTTTAGCGGAGTTTTTATAGACCATAGCATTCAGGAGGCAATGCAGCTGACGAAGCGGCTTGGCATGGACGGTATCGAAATCGCCGTGCGCGAGCCGCACCTGTCTCCTGCGACGAGCCTGCCGCGCGTAAAGGAAATGAAAACGCTGGCGGACAGCCTGGGCTTGGAGATTCCGGCTCTGGCCGGATATATGGGCGGTTTCTCTACGGCAAGCGATATAGAAGCCGAGAAGGCATTTGACGATTTCAAGCGGATGCTTCCCATTGCAGACGAGCTTGGCGCCTCTATGATCCGCGTGATGCCGGGCGGACCGAACGCCTTTCTCGCCCATGATTATCACTTTGCCAAAGCGGCTCACTGGCTGGATAAGTGCGCAGCGGAAGCCGAAGCGTTGGGCATCAGGATTGTATTGGAAATCCATAACCTGTCGCTGGTAGAGACCGTAGACAGCAGCCTGCGCCTGCTCGGCCTGCTGAAACACGATAATGTCGGCATGATTCACGATGCCGGTAATATGTACATTACCGATACGGATTACGGTCGCGATTCGGTCGACAAGCTGGGCAAACATTTATTTCACGTGCATGTCAAGGACGAACGGCGGATCGAAAAAGCCGGCGAGCCTGGCACCTTCGTAAACTTGACCCATCGGGGCGAGGAAAGCTTTTTGCAAAGCCGCCTGGGAGAAGGGGAAGCCGATCATCAGCCTCTGTTCGACGCGCTTCTCGACAAGGGCTACAAGGATTGGGTTACGCTGGAATGTCATGCGCCGTTTCCAGCCTACGAACGGCTGGAGCACGATTTACGTTTTATAAAAAATATGCTGGGCCGCATGTCCCGCTGAGATTGTTATCCTCAGCCGTTTGAAATATGCTAGCTATAAGAGGCACTATAATTGAGTGTTCAAAAAGTTCGTTTTCGACTGGTGGTATGGATATGGAGATGCCTTATTTTCAAAGCAAGGATATGCTCAGCAAGGACTTTCCCTTTAAAATCATACGCCACACGAACATGGAGCTTAAGCAGCCCCTGCATGTCCACGAATATGTGCAGATTGCTTATGTGCTAGGAGGGGTATGCAATCATCAGCTGCGCGGCAAGTCGCTCATGGTCAACCGAGGCGATATATTTATCATTTTGCCCGGCATTGAGCACAGCTTAAGCGCGATTGAGGACAAACCATTCGAAATCGTGCTTCTCGATTTCATGCCTTTTCTGGTGCGGGAGGAGCTGAAGCCGTTCGCCGAGACGCTGCAACCTTTTTTTCAGCAATCCCGGCATGAGGACACGGCTGCACTGCATCAGCCCTGGCTGCACATCGACAATAGCAAACAGCCGCTCGTCGAGCAGCTTCTGCAGGATATTCAGGACGAGCTTGAGCATCGCGAGGCCGGATACGAATACTCTGTCCGCACCAGCCTCATTAAGCTGCTGATTTTAATCGACCGAGAATACCGCAGATTGTGGAGAAAGCCGGCCAGCAGGCCTGCGCTCGCCGACCAGCATCCAATCGATGAGGTCAAGCGGTACGTCTATAACAATTACAGCCAGGATATCCCGCTGGAGCACGGCGCTCTTATTGCCAATATGGCGCCTGCCTACTTCAGTCATATGTTCAAGAAGGAGACGGGGCAGACGTTTATCGATTTTATGAACGAGGTTCGAATCGAACGGGCGATGGAGCTTATTCGGAGGGATTCGCATACGATTACTCAAATCGGCTTCCAGGTAGGTTTTCATCATTTGAGCCATTTTATTCGGACCTTTAAGAAACGTACGGGAATTACGCCCACGGAATACAAAAAAACCTTTGGACATAACCCATAAATTGATCTCATGACGAGAAGAGGAGCTTACCTATGACGACTAAAGCATTAAAGGTAGGAATTATCGGGCAAGGGCGCAGCGGACGCAACATTCATGGCAATCTTCTTGTCCAGATTTCCGAGTATTACACAATCGCGGCGGTAGCCGATTCCATGCCCGAGCGCCAGGAGCTTGCAAGGCAAGAGTATGGCTGTAACGCCTACGCGAGCTGGGAGGAAATGGTTCAAAACGAGGAGCTTGATCTCGTTGTTAACGCATCGCCAAGCCATCAGCATTTCTCGATTTCGTTGGAATTGCTAAATCGCGGGTTTAATGTTCTATGCGAGAAGCCGCTTGCCAAGACGGCGGAAGAAGTCGACAAATTAATCGAAGCCTCCGAACGTTCCGGCAAATTAATAGCGATCTTCCAGCAATCCCGTTATCAGCATGCGTTTACGAAGATCCGTGAAGTCATCGAGTCCGGCGTGCTTGGACGCATTGTACAAGTAAATTTTACGCTTAACGGCTTCGCCCGCCGCTGGGATTGGCAGACGCTGCAGAGCAACAACGGCGGAAATCTGCTCAATACGGGTCCGCATCCCGTTGATCAGGCGCTGCAACTGTTCGGAACGGATATCATGCCGCAAGTAACATGTATAATGGACCGCGCGAACACATTCGGCGACGCGGAGGACTATGTCAAGCTCATTATGAGAGGCCAAGGACGTCCGACGATCGACCTTGAAATTTCCTCATGCTGTACTTACGGTCGCGAGCCATTCAACATTCAAGGCACGAACGGCGGCCTCCGCGGCACGGCGCAGCAATTGGAATGGAAATATTTCAAGCCGGAAGAGGCTCCCGAGCAGCAACTGATCAAGGAACCGCTGCTCGGCAAGGACGGTCTTCCCGCCTATTGCAACGAAACGTTAATCTGGCATGAGGACAGTTGGAGCTTAGCGCTGGAAGAGGGCAAAACACCGTTTGAGGATATGACGGAGAAAGTCTACATGATGCTGTATCGATCGATTACCGAGGGGGCGGAGCTGGAAATTACGCCTCAGCAGGTCCGCCAGCAAATGATGGTCATGGAGGAGTGCCGCCGTCAAAATCCGCAAATTTACGGATAATTAGCCATTTATAATCCCTTTATTCACGAAAGCGACAAACATTTTTGACAGAATGATGAGGGTTGGTTGAAGAACGGCACATCAAGGGCACAATATGGTAACCTTATAGAGGTAAATTACTTTAGGGGGAGTGTTACCGTCATGCGTGTCCAAGGCAATACGGTTAGTGTCGAACCAATTCCAACCTCAGTCACGAAGGTACTCTTCGAAACGATAAAAATTGGCATCATCAAGTCGAACCTCATCGCGATGGTCGCAGGCCTCACCATGGCGCTGTTCGTTCATGACATCCCGTTTATGGATCGGATCGGCAATATCGCGTTGGCATTGATCGGATCAGCACTCGTGATCGGCGCAGCCGGCATCTTTAATAACTTGTACGACCGCGATATCGACAGTATTATGGATCGAACAAAAAACAGGCCGACCGTATCCGGCATCATCGATACTTGGAGCGGACTGATTATGGGGGGCTGGATCGCGCTCGGCGGTCTTGTCGCGCTGTATATTGCTTCTCCGCTATCCGCTTTAATGGGTTTCCTGGGACTGTTCCTCTACGTTGTGCCTTACACCATGTGGACGAAGCGCAGAACCATCTATAACACGGAGGTTGGAAGCTTGTCCGGCGCCATGCCTCCGCTGATCGGTTGGGCCGCGATTTCTCCGGATATTTTTCATCCCGGCGCCATTGCGTTGTTCGTGTTGATGGTCATCTGGCAGATGCCGCATTTCTACGCCATCGGGATTCGCCGCATGGAGGAGTACCGCGCGGCTAACATTCCGATGCTGCCCGTCGTCAAAGGAATTAAAAGAACATACGTGCAGATGAACGTGTATTTGGTTGCATTGTTTATGAGCAGCTTCTTGTTCTGGTCCTTTAATCCTTACATTGCCATTGCGAATGCGCTCCTGAGCTTGGGCTGGCTGATACTAAGCATTAACGGTTATCGGCGGAAGCAGGAGGACAAATGGGCACGTTCGATGTTCATATTTTCGCTGAACCACATCACGGTGCTGCTGCTATTGATCGTCGGCTACTCCGTGGGCGCTCCATTATTGTAATGCCAGCAAAGAGCCAACCAACCTTTTAAGGTTAGTTGGCTCTTTGTTTAACGGCAGAAACAAACGGGTACCATAGTGATAGTGACATTTGTCACAGCATGAATAAGCATCTATCCATATAATGGACCTATACACTACATAATATGAATTTGGAGGTGCAAAGATCATGTCGAAAGAGATCAATATTCCTGAGAATCCGGTCTCCAGATTTTTATTCAGCAGCACGAAGGCTGGTTGGATATGGCTTTTCGTTAGATTGTATCTTGGTTATTCGTGGATCACTGCAGGTTGGAAGAAAGTGAACTCGGATGCATGGGTTGGCGAAAACGGGGGAGCCGCGATCAAAGGTTTCGTAAGCGGAGCGTTGGCCAAGGCTGAGGAAGGCAAGGATGTAACAGGCTGGTACGCATCATTTCTCGAAAATATGGTATTGCCAAATGCGAAAGTATTCGCGGTTATGGTCGCATTCGGCGAGCTGCTTGTCGGGATTGGCTTAATCGTAGGATTACTTACAGGTATTGCCGCATTCTTTGGTGCTATCATGAATGTAAGCTTCTTGTTCGCGGGTACACTAAGCACGAATCCTCTGCTGTTTATCCTTGCCACATGGCTCGTCCTGGCTTGGAAAAATGCCGGCTGGTATGGACTGGACCGCTTCGCATTGCCGCTGCTTGGAACGCCGTGGGCCCGTAAGGGGAATGAATTTGTCGGTCACGACAGGAATAACACATCTGTATAATGAGCCAACCACTCCTATGCCTTCAATGGCATAGGTTTTTTTTCTCTTTTTTGTTTCTTGTTTGAGGAGAAGGATATTGCCAAATTGTGCTTCGCAGCTTTGAATTTAAAGGGAAATGGGGGGTCCTTTATATTCTATGACTCGGATAAGATAGGAGTGTGGGCACAGCCTGCGATAGCGCTAGCGGTCAAAGCGGGCTTGATACATGGCTATACTGACGGAAGCTTTCGTCCGAAAGAGAAGCTAAGCAGAATGGAACAGGCTACGCTTCTGTCGCGAGCCTCTCGCTTGATTGGATCTTATGAGGCGAATTTACCCCATGCTGTTTTGAGCGAAAGGGGTGACGTTCCAGAAAGGGGTATATCCTATGTATCCTTTGTGACAGAACAGCATGTGATGGAGTGGCGCGGGGATAATCGGTTCGAACCCCAAGCTGCAGTTACGCGGGCTGAAGCCATCGTAAGTTTGTTGACACTAATAGAGTATCATCGCCAACCTGTTAATGGAAATGAGGGCCCTTATATTGATCGTTTGGCGTGATATTAAAATCTAACGGAACTCTGCGACGTTATTCGTGAGAAATCCAGGCAAAACGCGAACTTTGGCCCCTTATAAGGGCTGGCAGTTCCATTAGATTTGCGAAATGCTGCTTTTTGTTGAAATAACGCCTTTCAGTTCCGTTACAGTTGTCCCTCGCCCCCGCCCCCCGTTCAGTTCTTACCGGACACTTGCCCGTAATTTCACCTTTGCACAATGAATCGACAGTCTAAGGGACAAGACTATCCTTGTCCCTTAGCGTTATTTTATTGCGCCGCCAGATTCATCTCGGCGCACATCAGGATAAAGGCGCCCGCGCCGTGCAGATCGTTTTCGCTGGTCGGGCGTGCGATGTAGTGGGCATAGTCGCCGATTCCCGTGCCGATACAAATGTTGCCGATGACGACGTTGCCGTTCTCGTCGAATTTCAGCGTATCAATGACGCCCTGATAACCCTTCCAGGCCTGCTCCATATACTTGGCATCCAGATAACCGAACCGGACAGCCTTGGCAATGGCATGTACGAACAACGACGTACAGGAGTTCTCCAGCCAGTTATCCGGACGTTCTCCTTTGTCGATGACTTGATACCACAGTCCGGTAGCGGGATCCTGGAAGTTCGTCAGGGAGATCAGCAGATCCTGAAGAATCGCGACGAGCTTGGCTTTGTCCGGATGGTCGGCCGGGTAGTGCTCGAACATCTCCAACAAGGCAACGGGATACCAGCCAATGGCGCGGCCCCAGAATTCCGGAGCAAGCCCCGTTTCGGGATCGGCCCAAGCGGCTTCCCTGGTTTCGTCCCAGCCATGGTACAGAAGGCCGGTAACGGGATCCTTCGTATGTTTCTCCATAAGCAGCGCCTGAAAGGCCATCATGTCGAAATAGTCGCTGTCGCCGAACGTTTTGGCGAATTGCGCGGCGATCGGCCCAGCCATGTACAAGCCGTCCAGCCACATTTGATTAGGGTAATGGCCTTTGTGCCAGAAGCCGCCGGACGGGTTGGTCGGCCACGACTTGAGCAGCGGAACCAAGGTGTGCAGAGCTTTCTTGTACCGTTCGTCGCCCGTCTGCTCGTAGAGGGTGAAGAGAAGAACGCCGGGCTGGATATCGTCCAGCTCATCGGATTTAAATTTTTTGATGCTGCCGTCCTCGAGAATCTGGCTGTCGACCCAGCCTTTCATGTAGTCGTAAAGCTTCTGCTCGCCGCTCTGCCGCCAAGTTTTCTCCATGCCGGACAGGAAGACCCCTTGATGATAGTGGAACCGGTCCGGCGGAAGATGCTCCGGTTCGAATTTGGCCATGATCGCCTCGCAAGCTTTGTGCGCCCAGCCGATCGGCGTCGTAAGAGATGATGCGGTTGTCATGCGTATCCTTCCTCCTTGTGGTTTGTAATCTCATTCTAGCATCAGGAAATGTACATGTTTTGCGAATAGTTGTGATTTCTTCTTATTTCTTGCGCTATAATGGGTAACAGATGCCGAAGGAGGGATAGCAGCATGCACGATCTATATTTTGAAAACGGAGAGGGAACCTTTCTGGTCTCCCACCGGAAAGCGCTTCGCCACCATATGCCGGCGAGCCACTTTCACAGCACCTACGAGATCTATTATCTGATGGCGGGCAAGCGGGAGTTTTTTATACAAGACCGGACGATAACGATCCATGAAGGCGATGTCGTCATTATTGCTCCTAATATTTTGCATCGCACGACCAATGCGGAGCAGCCGATGCACGAAAGATTTATCATCAATATGCATGAGTGCCTATTCTCGTCCGACGGTGCCCATAAGGAGGCGCTTCGTCCTCTGTTGGAGAAGGATTACTTGGTCTTAAGCGGTTCCCTTCGCAATAGGCTCTCCATGGATACGCTTGCCAGAACGATTATTCAAGAGATGAAGGAGCGGGGCAGCGGATTTGAATTGTTGGCCCGATCGCTCGCTGTGCAACTGCTGATTGCCTGCTGTCGTCACTATCAGCAGCATGAGGAGGAACTGCCGTTATCGCCAAGCCAGATGCATGATCGCATATCGGAGATCGTCCGCCACATTAACGATCATTACCAGGAGGAGCTGTCGCTGGCTCTTATGGCGGACAAGTTTTATATCAGCCCCTATTATTTGAGCCGCTCCTTCAAGGAGGCGACGGGCTTCGCGTTCGTAGAATACGTCAATAGCGTGCGGATCAAGGAAGCGAAGAAGCTGCTTGAGCTTTCCTCGCTCAAGGTCCATGCCATTGCGAGGAAGGTGGGCTTTGGCAGCGTGACGCATTTCGGCCGGGTATTTAAGGAAGTCACAGGCCATGCGCCGTTATATTATAGAAGGAATAGAGTGTTCTAGCGAGACCCGAACGTCACCCGATAAGCGGTCGGAGAGAAGCCGGTCGACGCCTTGAAGAGGCGGGATAAGTAGGAGATGTCGGATATTCCGACCCGGTCCCCAATCTCGGATAACAAGAGGTTTGAAGTGACGAGCAGCAGCTTGGTTTCCTCAAGCCTCTTCTTATTCACGTACTGAATCGGGGATGTGCCGAATTGACGCTTGAATACGCGAATGAAATAGTTGGGATGCAGATGGGCCTGCTCCGCCAGCTCTTCTATGGTCAAATTTCGATGATAGTTGCTCTGAATGTGCGCGATCACTTGCTGGAGAGGCTCCGTCAATGCGGCAGGACTCAGAGTTGGCTGCGCTGCAACGGCATGCTCCAGGTAGTAGGCGATTAGTTGGAGCATGGCGGATTTCACGAGCAGCGGAGCGCTGATGGAGGACAATGAACGGTATTCGAACAAATCCCGGAAGAGACGCGCGGCCTCCCCGTCATTTTTTGCGTCGATGAAATCCGGCACTTGCAGCAAGTCGAACAGATTGCGTTCTCCTACCCGGGCCGTGAAGTGGCACCAATACTTGGTGAATCTTGTTCCGGACGTGTACGAGAAGGACTGCTTGACGCCCTGCGGCATCAAGAACCATTGTCCTGGCGCGGGATGGTATTCCGAGTCGCCGATCTTTAACCAGCCCTCCCCGTCGCATATCAAATAAAACTTGTTATAGTCCGGCGTATAGTCGAGCTCCCGCCAATCGGTCCATACCTGATTGTAGCCTACCGCGGTTACGCGCACGTCCAGGTTCTCCATGTATAATCGGGTTAGTGGCAGGCTGCTCACATCCACACGCTCCGTTCCGTCATCGTTAGATAGTTTTATACAACAGGAAGTTAACATTAGACATTCATTGCAACAGTCCAAGTCTGCTAGGATGGAATCGAATCCTAAATTAAGAATGGAGGCCCCGATAGAGGCGGGCTTTACTACGATTCTAACATTCATAGACGAAATTCGGTAGACAAGAGCAGAAGAATGAAATAGAAAGAAAGAGGTGCTTGCATGCATAGTAACGAGCTTCGCATGATGTTCGACAGACCGGCTACATACTGGACGGAAGCGCTGCCGGTCGGCAACGGACGCCTGGGAGCGATGGTCTTTGGCGGAGTAGAGTCGGAACGCATCCAACTGAACGAAGATACATTGTGGTCCGGCGAGGCGAGAGATTGGAACAATCCGAGGGCGAAGGAGGTGCTTCCTGCGATTCGGGACAGCATCGCGCGGGAGGATTACATCGAAGCGGATCGTCTCGGCAAGGAGATGATGGGGCCCTACACGCAATCCTATCTGCCGCTTGCGGATCTGTTGCTGACGATGGATCACGGCAATAACTGTCGCGGTTATTCGCGAACGCTGGATTTGACCTCGGGCATTGCGTCCGTCACGTATACGATCGGGGGAATTCAATACAACCGCGACACGTTCGTCTCTCATCCCGCCCAGGCTGTCATTGTGAGACTGGAGTCAAGCGAGCCCGGCATGTTGAGCTTTCGTGTCAGATTAACAAGCTTGCTGCGTGCGCGAACCAACGGCGAAGAGGGAGATTATACGATAGAAGGCGTTGCGCCCGAGCAGGTATGGCCGAACTATTACAACTCGGCTAATCCTATCCAGTATGGCAATCCCGAGACGTCAAACGCGCTGCGTTTCCACGGCCGTTTAAGGGTCGTACTCGAAGGGGGGCGACTGAGCGTCGGTCATGACGGCGTACAAGTAGAAGAGGCGACGGCGGCAACCTTGTATTTCTCCGCGGCGACTTCCTTCGATGCCATGCTTGGCGAGGCAAGCAAGGACCGCGTGCCTTCGCGCGTGACGCTTGCTGCTATTGAGGAAATCGCAGATCAATCCTATGCCGTTATTCGGGAGGCGCATATCGCCGATCATAGGGAGCTGTTCGGTAGGGTTGCGCTTCGTCTCGGCGAGGCCAAGGCGCCGGCGAACATGAGCATGGATCGCCGTATTATGGAATACGGCAGCGACGATCCGGGACTGGTGGAGCTGCTGTTCCATTACGGCCGTTACCTGATGATGGGAAGCTCCAGGCAGGGAACGCAGCCTGCCAACCTGCAAGGCATCTGGAACGAAGAGACGCGCGCGCCCTGGAGCAGCAACTACACGCTTAATATTAACGCGCAGATGAATTATTGGGCAGCCG
>NZ_BDQX01000163.1:71483-105473 GCF_003112455.1 Paenibacillus agaridevorans | reverse complement strand
CCGGGAGCCGTTGCTGGCTTATATCGAACGGCTCGCGAAGAACGGAAAGGAGACGGCCACCGTCAATTACGGAGCAAGGGGCTGGGTGGCTCATCATAACTCCGATCTGTGGGCGCAGACTGCGCCGGTCGGCAATTACGGCGAAGGGGATCCCGTTTGGGCGCTCTGGACCATGGGCGGGGTCTGGCTGACCCAGCATCTATGGGAGCACTATGCGTTCAGCGGGGACGTCGAGTTCCTGCGACAGCGCGCATACCCCGTCATGAAGGAAGCGGCGTTGTTCTGCCTGGACTGGTTGTACGAGGATGCGAACGGTTTCCTTGTGACGGGACCGTCGACATCGCCGGAGCATCATTTCGTGGCCGGCGAAGGATTGCATGCGGTCAGTGCGGCCGCGACGATGGAACTGTCGTTAATCGCCGAATTGTTCGACAACTGCATGGAAGCGGGGAAGGTTTTGGGCGGGGAGGAAACGTTCGCGAAAGAGCTGGCTGCGGCGAAGGCCAAAATGCTGCCGCTGCAGATCGGGAAGCATGGGCAATTGCAGGAGTGGTCCAGCGACTTCGACGATGAGGACGTTTATCATCGTCATGTCTCGCATCTTGTCGGCATCTATCCCGGCAAGCTTATCACGGAGCGGACGTCGCCTGAGCTGTTCGGTGCGGCGCGGACCTCGCTGGAGCGGCGGGGAGACGGCGGGACCGGCTGGAGCCTGGGCTGGAAAATCGGCCTATGGGCTCGATTTAAGGACGGCAACCGGGCGGAGCGGCTGATCTCCAATCTGCTGACGCTCGTGAGGAACGATGAGCCTAGCGACTACAAAGGGGGCGGCGTCTACGCCAATCTATTCGACGCGCATCCGCCGTTCCAGATCGACGGCAACTTTGCCGCGACGGCCGGAATCGCGGAGATGCTGCTGCAATCGCATGAAGGCATCCTCGAGCTTCTGCCCGCGCTGCCTGATAAGTGGCCTTCGGGAGAGGTCGGCGGACTTCGCGCCAGGGGCGGATACGAGGTCGGTCTTAAGTGGGAAGGCGGCGTCCTGAGAGAAGCAACTTTGCTCTCCGACCGGGATCAGCTATGCGAGATAAGCGCACAGCAAGCGCCTTCTCGAATGATTGGAGGAGACAAGGAAGTTTTGTGGACGTCCTCCATCGAAGGGCGATTTGCTTTTGCGGTTACGGCGGGAGTCGTGTACCGATTGTTGTTCTAGAATAAGGGTTAAGCCAAACAACCGTTCCTTCGTTGGCGGCGGCGTCAGCCGCCATGCAACGAGGAACGGTTTATTTGCAATCAGGATATCTTTAAGAGTCGGCTATGACTCACGGCTTCGTCCAATCAGGCTTCGACTAATTCTGGCCGTTTTACCTGAAGCGGGGGAGGGATGAGCCAGCCTTTTTCCTTATTCATCTCCAGGATGCGAACGGCGAGGGCTGTTTTGGCCAAATGGTACTTGGCGTACAGGGCCGCAATGTCTTCCCTGATGCATTGGATCATGGCTTGGCTGCATCCCACAATCCCTGCCGCCGTATCGGCAGCGATCGCAGCCGCGATTTCCATATCCGTAAATCTTGCGCCGACCGGAATATCCTCCAGCTTGACTGGCGGTCTTTCGGCAGGAGCAGGAATAGGTGCGATTCCGTTGTTTGTAAGCAGTTGGTCAAGCTCTTTCGCTTCCAACTTGGATTGGTCGAGGAGCGCTTCCAAAATTTTCTTCAGTTCTTTGTCCCCGGCATGGTTCTGATAAGCCTGATAACAGGAAATCATCCCCTTCGCCACCATAGAACCCTGCCAAGCGGTGTAAATCTCGCCATAATGCATGGGTTCATCCTTCGGATTGCCGCTCAAAATACCCATTTATAACACTCCTTTAGATTAGTAAACGCCTTGTTTAGCTTTGCCTTCTTTTAAAAAAATATGATGTATAGGGCATCTAAAGAATATCGTTGGATAAGCATACATATTTTAGTCCTTGCGCGGGAACAATTGTTCGTATTAAGATGATAATAAGAACAAATGTTCGAAAGGTCGGATGCAAGATGAACAATGGCGTGGGACTTCGTATCGCATTACCCCGATTGCTTCGTGCCGATGAGACTCTGTCTGCGAGGGTGGTGAGATGTCATGCCCTCTGAACGTTCCATATTGCTTGTGGATGGTCAGTCCTTCTATGCGAGCGTTGAGAAGGCCGCGCATCCGGAATACCGGGATAAGCCTGTAGCCGTGGCCGATCCGGAGCGGCGAAGCGGGATTATATTGGCGGCATGCCCGCTCGCCAAGGCGCAGGGAGTTACAACGGCGAGCAGAGTGTTCGAGGCGAAGGCTCTTTGCAAGGATCTCGTCATCATTAAACCTCGCATGCAGAGGTACATTACGTACTCGTTGTTAATTACGGAGATTTTCGAAACCTTTACCCCATTGGTGGAGCCGTATTCCATCGACGAGCAGTTTCTGGATGTGACGGGTTCGCTTGGCTTATTCGGATCGGCGGAGGAGATTGCGGTCCAAATACAACACAAAGTCAAGCTGGCTACCGGCGTATGGTCCCGGGTGGGAATAGGACCGACAAAGGTGTTGGCCAAGACGGCTACGGATAATTTCGCGAAGAAACAGCCGTCCGGGATCTATCGGCTTGACCATTCCGATATCGAGAAAGACCTGTGGCCGCTGCCGGTCCACAAAATGTTTATGGTTGCTTCGCGCATGACCCGGCGGTTCACGATGTGGGGGCTGGATACCATCGGACATATCGCCCGGATGGAGCTCCCGATGTTCAAGAAGCAGATGCGCCGGATGATGGGCAAGCAATCGGACATTCAGGCCGAATATTATTGGCAGACGGCTCGCGGCATTGATCCCAGTCCGGTCGTTGCTTCTATAAGCGCCCCGCTAAAGTCCGTCAGTCATGGCAAGACGCTTAGAGCTTCGTTGTATACGCGAAGGGAGGATATCGAGGTTGTCCTGCTGGAGCTTTGCATCGAGGTCTGCCGTCGTGCGCGCAGGCTCGGGGTGCAGGGCAGGGTGATCTCCCTTGGCATGGGGGAGACCGATGGGAAGAGGGGCAACAGGTTCAACCGGCAGCTTACTCTGCTGCATCCGACATCGCTTACCCATGAGTTGTCGGCTGCCGTTCTTCGCTTATTCGAAGAATATTGGCAGGGCATGCCCGTTACCCATATTATGATCGCTCTTAATCAGCTCTCCAGCGACCAGGTGCAGCAGCTTGACCTCTTTGATGACCGATATAAAACATTCGAGCTGGAGAAAACAACGGACGCGATCAAGGATCGGTTCGGCGACATGGCAATCATGAGGGCATCCTCGCTTCTCGATGCCGGAGTAGCTCGCGAGAGGGCGGGACAGATCGGGGGGCACTTTAAATGAGCAAGTTGGATGGCAATGAACGGTGGAAATCCAAGATGCTGCTTACGGAGCACAAGGAGCAGTACGAGAAGCGATACGAATCGAAGCAAGTGGGCAGACCAACAGCCGACGAGTTAGACCAAATACGAGATTATATTATGTATCCGCACATGCTCACCATGATTCAGAAGAGCATTCAGGATCTGTCCTTCATGCAGGTTTCTCTCAAGGGAGTCCTCGTCCGCTGCATGGAATATCTGATGCAGAGGGTCACTGCCGACTACTATGCCCTCAAGAAGGAGTTCAGGCTAAAAAATATAAAAGTGATCGAGGAGGAGATGAATGACGGGATCCTCTACTTCCGTTATTTCTGCAGGGGCTATGAGGAGAAATTCGGCGTGGTCAGGGAATCCTTGCGGTCCGAGATCATTATGAGAATGACCGAATACACCAAGGAGATCGGCCAACAGCTGAAGTTGAAATGAGCCGTAATATCACTTACCGAGCTTTCCGAACAATTTTCACATACTCGCGAGGCTTATAGTTGACCAGGCTAATATCGTTTTCCGGCGAGGTTAGTCCCCTATAGGTTCCTTCGGACTTGGGGGATTGGTTCACCGTGTTTGGACGCTCCATTTGTATCCGATAATTGGACCAGGCTGCTATCCCTGCTATAAATATAAAAATGAGCAAACAAATCATCCATTTCGCATGCAGTGACAACGGGATCACTCCTTTCTAATAAGAGTAATCCCCTGCCTGCAAGAATCTCATTCCGATTTTGACAAAAAGGATAGGGCTGGGATATAATAACGACAGATTTATGGCCCAATTTCATATGATGCAACACTCGGAGGAGCCTGCCAAACGCGGGCTCTTTTTGCGCTTTTTCAGGCATACGCCGGCAACCATAATAGTGCAAGTTCAACAACCTCTAACAAGGGATATGATGCTGGGTGGAAATGGTCATACTTTAGAGATAGAAGGATTAAGGGGGATAGATTGTGTCAGTCATTCATTTCGTCATTATTTTGCCTTTTTTGTTCGCTCTGATTGTGCCAATCGCGAACAAGATACTACCGAAAGTTCATACGGGCTGGTTTGTGCTGCCCCTGCCGATTGCGATATTCGTTCTCCTGTTGTCTATGATCCCAAGCATAGAGAACGGCAGCGAGATAAGCGGCTCCCTTCCATGGATTCCTTCGCTCGGCATTGGGTTCGACGTTTATGTGGATGGACTTAGCTTGCTGTTTGGCTTATTAATAGCAGGAATCGGTTCATTGGTCCTGTTGTATTCTATTTATTACCTGGATAAGAGCAAGGAGAAATTATCGTACTTTTATGTTTATCTGATGTTGTTTATGGGAGCGATGTTCGGACTTGTGTTGTCCGATAATCTGATGGTGCTCTACGCCTTCTGGGAGTTGACGAGCATCTCCTCATTTCTCCTGATCGCCTTTTGGGATCGACGGGAGCGTTCACGGTACGGCGCGCTTAAGTCCATGGTCGTTACCGTTTGCGGCGGTCTTGCGATGTTTGCAGGTTTCGCGCTTCTGTATGTGATGTCGGGTACGTTCGGTATTCGAGAATTGCTGGAGACCATACCGCAATTGGCGGAACACAAGTTGTTCATAACGGCCATGCTGCTCGTTCTGGCAGGCGCATTTACGAAGTCGGCCCAGTTCCCGTTCCATATTTGGCTGCCGGATGCCATGGAAGCGCCGACGCCTGTCAGCGCCTACTTGCATTCCGCGACCATGGTCAAGGCCGGCATCTATCTGGTTGCCCGACTTAGCCCGGTTTTCTCCGGCCATGCCGTCTGGCTATGGATGGTATCCGGCGTCGGGCTTCTCACGTTGATATATGGTTCCTATCGGGCGATCAAGCAAACGGATCTGAAGGCATTGCTTGCTTTCTCGACGATTAGTCAGCTTGGTCTCATTATGAGTTTGCTCGGGATGGGCTCGGCCGCGGCATTTTATCCGGGCACCAGCCAATACCTGTTCTTCGCCAAAGCGACGACGGCCGCGATTTTCCACCTTATCAACCACGCGGTCTTCAAAGGCGCGCTGTTTATGGCGGTAGGCATCGTCGATCACGAGACGGGTACGCGCGACATCCGGAAGCTTGGCGGACTGATGGCGGTTATGCCGATTACCTTCACGATCACGCTGCTTGGCGCCTTCTCGATGGCAGGCATACCGCCATTCGGCGGCTTCCTCAGCAAGGAGATGTTCTTTACGGCGCTCCTGCAAATCCGCGAGCTGTCGTTCGCCAGCATGCAATTGTGGGGTTCCCTGTTTCCGATCGTGGCATGGGTCGCCAGCGTATTCACGTTTGCCTACAGCCTGCTGCTTGTGTTCCGAACGTTTAGCGGGAAAGCGCAGTTCGAGAAGCTCGAGAAGAAGCCCCATGAAGCGCCGCTCGGCATGTTGATACCGCCGCTCGTCCTGGCATCGCTTGTCGTTATGTTCGGCCTGTTCCCGAATCTGCTATCCCATACGCTGATTGAACCCGCAATGGCGGCGATTCATTTCACCGGTCTTCAGCCGCAGGAACAGTTTATGGTTTCCATTGATATGTGGCATGGCTGGAATACGGAGTTGTATATGACCATTGGCGTCGCTATCGTCGGTACTGCAATATTTATTCTGCAGCGACGAGCCGCATGGGTAAGCAAGCCGCTCACCAATCGGGTCTCGCTGAGCGGCGCTTACGATGACGGGCAACGCCTGCTGGACAATGTTGCCGGGCGATTGACTCGCCTGTATATGACGGGCTCCGTTCGTCATTATTTAATCTATATCTTTTTGTTCCTTGTGCTGTCTTTGGGATTGACAATGTGGCTCGAGGGAGCATTTGCGCTGAACACGGAAGGAATGGCGACAACCTCCTTCTATGAAGCGGTCGTCATTGGAGCGCTTGTTCTGTCCGCTATAGCCGTTCCGTTCGCGAACTCAAGGCTGATGGCTATCATTCTGACCGGGATGGCAGGGTATATGGTAACGCTATTTTTCGTCATCTTTCGGGCGCCGGATTTGGCGTTGACCCAGTTAATCGTGGAGACGGTGTCCGTGGCTCTCTTCTTGTTATGCTTCTACCACCTGCCGAAGCTCAAAAAGGAGCTTGTCAGACTGCCGTTTAAAGTATGGAATCTGTTGATCGCCGCAAGCGTCGGCGCGGTTATGACGCTTATTGCGCTAAGCGCAAGCGGCAGCCGAAAGTTCGAATCGATCTCCGATTATTTTATCGAGAACAGCTATAAGCTTGCCGGCGGGAAAAATATCGTCAATGTGATACTCGTCGACTTTCGGGGCTTCGACACGATGCTGGAGATTGTCGTGCTTGGCATTGCGTCCTACGGCATCTATGCGCTGATCAGGCTAAAGGTGAAGGAAGACGAGAACGATAGGCCGCTTGGGCATGACGGTATGAAATACGATGTGTATGCCGGTATTCGAAGCAATGACGTTATCCTGCGCACGGTTGCCAAGCTGGTGGTAGTCCTCGTCCTGATCTACTCCATGTATCTGTTCTATATGGGGCATCATCATTCGGGAGGCGGATTTATCGGAGGTTTGATGGCTTCGGCAGCGCTTCTGCTGTTGGCTATTACCAATGGCGTGGATAAGATCGCGCGCATCGTTCGCGTGGACTTCAAACGACTTACGGCAATCGGCATTCTGATTGCATTATTAACCGGAACCGGCAGCTTCCTGGCAAATGTGCCGTTTCTAAGCCATACATTCGGCTATTTCGACATTCCGCTCCTTGGAGAGCTGGAGCTGGCGACGGCAACGCTGTTCGATCTGGGCGTCTATTTGACCGTTATTGGCGTAGCGTCGACCATCTTGTTTACGATCGGGAGGGATAAGTAGCGATGGAATTGTATATGTCACTCGCGATCGGCGTGTTATTTACGGTCGGCATTTATCTTATCCTGTCCAAGAGTCTGCTCCGTATCGTGCTGGGGTCTTCCTTCCTGTCGCATGGCGTACATCTGCTGCTGCTGACGATGTCGCGTCTTAAGACCGGGGCGCCGCCGCTGCTTGACGAGAAAGCGGAAGCTTACGTAGATCCCTTGCCGCAGGCGTTGATCCTAACGTCAATCGTCATCAGCTTCGGCGTCACTTCGTTCCTGCTAGTCCTTGCGTATAAGGCATACAAAAAGCTGGGTACGGATGACATGGAAGAGCTAAGGGGGAACGAGAATGAATAACTTGCTTGTACTGCCGCTGCTCGTCCCGCTGTTTACTTCGGTTCTGCTTGTCTTTATGCGGCGAAGTATTTTGTCGCAGCGCTGGTTGAGCGGGGCAAGCAGCCTCGCGGGCGTCGCTATCGCCGTATCAATCGTCATTCATGTCAAAAAGGACGGCGTTCAAACCCTGTATATGAGCGGCTGGGCACCGCCTTATGGCATTGCTTTTGTCGGAGATATGCTGGCCGCGCTGCTTGTGCTGGCAACGACGGTCGTTGGCTCGTTTATTGTATTTTTCTCAATGGGCAGCATAGGAGAAGAGAGAGAGAGCTATTTTTATTATCCGCTTTTGCAATTTCTGCTCGTTGGCGTCAATGGATCATTCTTAACAGGCGACATCTTTAACCTTTTTGTTTGCTTCGAAGTGATGTTAATCTCCTCTTATGCGCTTATCGTGTTAGGAGGGACGAGGCTTCAACTCCGGGAGACGCTCAAGTATGTCATCATTAATGTCGTATCCTCGGCCCTGTTCGTGGCGGCCGTAGCTTATTTGTACGGCGTAACAGGGGCGCTTAATATGGCCGACCTGTTCCTTAAGGTGGCGGAAGCCGGACAAGGAGGCATCCTCAACGTCATAGCGCTGTTGTTCCTGATCGTGTTCTCGCTGAAGGCGGGCCTTCTCCTTTATTTTTGGCTGCCAGGCGCCTACAGCGCGCCGCCGACTGCGGTTACGGCTCTGTTTGGCGCGTTGTTGACCAAGGTGGGGGTGTATGCGCTCGTGCGCACCTTCACTTTGGTCTTCGGCGGCATGCCGGAGGTGACGCATGTGTGGATCGGCTGGATGGCGGGCGCAACGATGGTTCTAGGGGCGTTCGGGGCGCTGGCTTACAAGGATATCCCGCGCATCTTGAATTACAATATTGTTATAAGCGTGGGCTTTATCGCTTTCGGGCTTGCCACGGCGAATCGTGACTCATTGGAAGGCGTTGTTGTCTATCTATTGCACGATATGATAGCCAAAGCGCTGCTGTTGTTGCTCGGAGGGTTAATTATTCGTGCGGCGGGGACGGGCAAGCTCTCCGAGATGGGCGGGCTGATGCGGCGCAACGCGCTGCTCGGATGGATGTTCTTCGCGACTATACTAGCTGTTGCCGGCATTCCGCCTCTTAGCGGCTTCGCAGGGAAGCTGCTCATTGTGCGCGGCGGTCTGGAAGGCGAGCATTATCTGCTGACCGCGGTTTCGCTGGCGACAAGCTTTGTTGTTCTGTATTCTTTGATGCGTATATTCATGGCGGCTTTCTGGGGCGATGAGCGTGCGACGGCTTCTGCGACCGACACAAGAAAGGCCGGTCTGTTGCTGCCGACCGCGGGATTAATGCTTATTGTTGTTGCGATGGGCTTCGGGTCGGAATGGATATATGAATTCGCTAGCGAGGCAGGGCGGACCCTTCTGGACCCGTCCAGCTATGTACAAGCGGTGTTGAAGGAGTAGAGCATGATGAGAATGATAAGGAAAACAGGGGCTGTCTTAAGATTGATAGCCATGTTTAACAAGGAACTGTTGATGTCCAGCGTGACGGTTCTTCGCGAAGTGCTGCGCCCCAGGCTCAACATTCGTCCAGGTATCATCAAGCTGGATACGGAGCTAAGGAGCGATTTTGAAATTACCTTATTGTCAATCCTGATCTGTTTGACGCCGGGGACGCTTACGCTTGATGTATCCGGCGACGGGAAAACATTGTACATTCATGCCATGGACATTAACGACCCCGACGAGCTTGCGGCGCAGATCAAAGGTTCTTTCGAACGCGCCATCATGGAGGTAACGAGATGACGACAACGCTGCTGTGGGTTTCCCTTATTTTGTTATCGCTTGCCATATTGGGAGCCTTGTACCGATTGCTAAAGGGGCCGTCTATTGCCGATCGGATTGCGGCGCTGGATACGATAGGCATTTTATTGCTGTCCATGATTGCCGTCCTCGGCATAACGACGGGGACTCGGGCGTATTTCGACATCATATTGGTTATCGGCATATTAACCTTTATCGGGACGACCGCAATGGCGAGATATATCGAGAGGGGGGTTGTCCTTGAGTCTGGAGATGATGGAACAAATCATTGAAGTTGTATTTGCAATCCTGATCCTATTGGGGGCAGTCATCGCGGTTATTAGCGTGTTAGGGCTCATACGATTGCCGGATGTGTATTTGCGCTCCCACGCCGCTACAAAGAGCGCCACGCTTGGCGTGCTTCTTATTCTGCTAGGCGCTTTTTTTTACACTTGGTTCGTTCATGATTTTTTCAGCATCAAGCTGCTCCTGGGTATTTTGTTTGTTTTTATCACTTCGCCGGTTGCAGGCCATCTTAACGCGCGTGCTGCTTACCGATCAGGCGTAGCTTTGTGGAAGGGAAGCGTACGCGATGATTTCAGAGAAGCGATCAAACAAGAGAGGCAACTGGAGATAGAGGAAATAAAAAATCGCAATTAACAATTTGATGTTAACCGCAGAAGCGGAGCAACCTCGTTGGCGTGCTCCGCTTTGCCGTTGATGCTGCCAAAAATGAGAGCAAAAAGACTGGTGAAGTTAGTCTCGCATATATTTCAGCTAGCTCGTTTCAGGATTAAAATGAACACGGCTCTGAATAGAGCCTCTAGGCACAGCAAAGGACCTAGCTGAAAAGCTGGGTCCTTAATTTCGATTATTCAGCTTCATTTCTTTATGATACAGATCTTCTCCGTAGCTGGTAGGTAAAGGCTTCTGACTGGACAGCTTATAAGAAGGCGGCCCACCTTTTGTTATTACAGGCGATACAAATACTGCATTCTCGAGTTTCCCGTATGCCCAGTTGGCGAGCTCATAAAAATGAGTAACAATATAGACTCTCAGATGCATTTCAGAGCAGACGGAGAGCAGATCCTTCGCAATGACTGAGCCTTCCCGTTCTGTAGTAGAAGCGAAGGGCTCGTTCATTAACAAGAGAGAGCGAGAAGTCAGATGATCGATCAATTGATCCAATCGCGATAACTCTTCGTCCAGCTTGCCGCTGCGCATCGTCTCATCCTCTTCTCTTGTAAAGTGGGTAAAGATATGGTCACACAGACTCGCTCGGAAGGAAGTGGCGGGTACAAATAAGCCACATTGCATCATCAGCTGCGCCAGCCCTATGCTTTGTAGATAGATCGTTTTCCCACCCTGATTCGCGCCTGAAATGATAAGCAAACTCTTGTCATCCATCTGCAAGTCGTTGGTATGAGGCTGCTGTTTAATTCGGATGGCTAGGCTGGGGTTGTATAGACTAGTGAAGGAAAGGTATCTCTCGTTAGACTGAACGGGCAAGGGGAATGCCACTTCACACCCGCGCTTGGTCAGTTCTTTATATAAATTCATGCAGCCCACAAAGAAACTGCTCTCGAAGCGCAGCAAACCAGTGAAGTTCAAGGAGTCGCCGATAAAACGGCTTATAATACGCAGAACGTTCAGCAAAGCGCTCTCCTCTATTTCTTTCAAGCTGTGTCCGAGGTGGAAGGAGCTTGATTTGCCTGATTTTATTTTGTTGAAAGAGAGGAGAGGGGCTGTTTCAATCTTTCTAAGTGTTAAGCCTGTTATTTTTAGCCCATTTCCAATTCGTGCTCCGATACTCAATTGGCTATTCTGAACGGTCTGTTGAAGAGTGCGCTGATGCTTACGGGCATCCGACAGAAAAACATCTGTATATCTTTGCTCAAGCTGTTTGAACAAGTTGATTAAGCCCTTTGAATGACAGTGAGGACTGCTTTCTGTGCCAAGGTCTCGAAGCTCCTGAAGCTTGTCTAACAGAAAATGAAGCAAGTTTGTTGCGTATTTTAGTTTTTCACTTATTGGCACGTTGCGCGAGAAGTTTGGCTTCATTATCGTTCGATAATCTGCTGCTTGGAGTTCAATGTCAGATACAATGCTATATATACGATTGATGAGAAAGAATTGATTAATCAAATCACTTAAAATATGTTGTCTATATAAAATGGTTCGCTCGTCTGTCAATGGTTGCAGCATGAGCTTCTTCATCGTATTGTACACAAATGAGTCCTGACGGGACATTATAGTAAGAATCGAATCCATATGCAGATCCTGCAATAGATGTTGTTCGTTTACTCGGGATTGCAGGTTGGGTTCGTGTGATTCGTATAGCAGATTTGGTTTCATAGACTTATCCTTTCTTTTAATCGTTGAGGGGTCAGATCATACTTCCTGACAATAGAGGATGCGTCAACAAGTCCATCGGCAGGCTGTCTCCTAATTCGGAACGTTCGCCTTGCTGGATCAAGTTCATCCGTTATAGCAACCAGACTAACAATTTGCTTATGAGAAGTCGCCAGCTCGAAGATATGCGTGACATAGAGACACATGGCTCCTTGTTGCAGAAAGTTTTCTAGTACTCTACTGCCCATTGCATAAGCATCATGAGTAGTGGTTGTGAAGAAAAGCTCATTTAATAAAATGATGCTGCGGCTTGTAAATTGATCCATAATCGGCTTTAACCGGGCCAGCTCATCCTTCAATTTTCCTGAAGTAGATCCCGGCTGTTCCTGTGTCGGAAAATGAGTGAATATTCTGTCAAATTCGAACAGAGTAGCCTCTTCGCAAGGAACAGGGCAGCCAATGGAACTTAAGTGGAAAATTTGACCAAGCGAGCGGGCGAATGTCGTTTTCCCTCCTTGGTTGGGACCTGTTAATACGCACACTCTTTCATTAGCAGCAAGATCAAAATGATTGCCGACGATCGGCAGCCCGGCATGCAAAGCGGATGATGCCAGAGAAAGATCATAACCCCCTTTAATATGAAGTTCTTTTGTCCCGCGGATTACTGGATAACTATAGGATGAGCCTTTATTTTTAAGAGCTTGAAAATACTCAAGAGAAGCAACATAAAATTGGATTTCCCGATCAAATCTCATGATGGAAGAGTCAATAAAATCGATATATGTGGTGTAATAATTCCGCAGTGTATGAAATAGCCTGGCATATTGCTTTTTGATTACAGAGAGTATGTTTTTCTCCACATCAGAAAACTGTAGGCCGGCAGACAAGCGAATATCCGAATGTTCATCATATTCCAGTCCTTGCAGAAACACGTTGCTTAGCGATCTGCAATAATCTTGATCATTGTCCGTTTTAGATAAGTTTATCTTGCCGTCAGAAAGGGTTAGGCTGAATCGAATTTCATTGAATTGTTGATGCAGCTCAAAGGTTTTCTTGGATAATGTAGTAAAGTACGAAGAGTGCGTGTAGTGTTCAAGCCATTTGTAGAAATGTTTAAGACCAAGTGACTGCAAGTCTGCAATTGCCATATTACGATGCAGCTCCATAATGGTCTGACAATACAGGTGAGCCGCGTCTAATAGCCATTTCATTTGTTGATCATAATCTGGAGATGATTGGCTGTATTGGACGTATTGCCGTACCTTCGACATTCTCTGCGAGAATGAGGCCATTGCATGAACAGAAATTGCGTTATCGATTTCCTCAATGATGGCGAGACGGTAACGGATCGTTTCAATAGATTCAAGCTTGTTATAAAATAGGGACTCCAGCTCGTATTCTTCCTTTCCCTTCAAAATATCCTGAATAACTTTATCCATATGAATATCATGAAGAAAGCCGTAAGATGAGCGTTCAAGCCCATTTTCGGGAGAGGCGTGGTGATCAAATAAAAGACTGGAATATTCCATGAACTGTCTCTCCTTCTGTCAGTAATGTGCAATAAGTTTGAATTAACCACAGATTCCTACTTGCTTAGAAAGCACTATAACTGGTCCACATCCCTTAAATAATCCTCTAATATTGAACGAATGATTTCAGATACCGAATAGTCTCCTCTGTCGCAGCGGCGGTCTATTTCTATCCAATGCTTCTCGGGCAAAGTGAGTGATATCTTACGGGTAATACCAATTGGCTTACGTCCTGCGCCTGATCGATTACCTCCTCTTAAGGCTTTCACTGCAGGAGCGTTAACCCCATTATCCAAGGATTCTTTTGTTTTGTTCTCATGGTTATTGTTATTCAAATTCATCACCTGCCTCTATTTTTACATGATCTGGATAGGAAATCAATTTCTACTACCTAAATCAAACGATTTGTTCGAAATGCAGAATTTTCAGTTTGTCCCGCCTGCGATTACAAAAAACAAATAAAGGATTATCGTGTCAATCGGAACGGAGGAAGAAACTCTGCAGAAATAAAAAAATTGACTTTAGCTCCGTACATGTCTAAAATTTTAACAGTAAAAATATTCACATTTAATGGTGCCAGGATATGAAAATAGGAAATGAGGTCAAAAATGAAGACGGAGAACAAGACAACTGCAGTAGGGAACATTATATTACGAGGCGTTATTGTTGTAATTGGTGCCTTAATTACAGCCTACGGCCTTGAGGCCGTATTAATTCCGAACAACGTATCCGATGGAGGCGTGACTGGTCTCAGTATCGTAGGGTCAAGGCTCTTCGATCTGCCTTTAGGTCTTCTCATTGCGATTCTAAATATACCTTTTGTCTATTTGGGCTATAAGCAGATTGGCAGAAGCTTCGCGATTTATTCCGTGCTCGGCATCGCATCGCTGGCAGCCGGCACCTTCTTTATGCATCATATTACGCCGATCGTGGAAGGCGATACGCTGCTTGTTACCGTTGTAGGCGGTATTATCATCGGTCTGGGAATGGGTCTTGCGCTGAGGAACGGCGGCGCGCTGGACGGCATTGATATGCTGGCGGTACTGCTCTCGCGGAAGCTGCCGTTCGGAACAAGCGATATGATCCTGTTCCTTAACGTATTCGTGTTTATCGTTGTATCGACAGTTTTTGGTTTAAAAGGGGCTATCCTATCGGGAATCGCCTATTTTATCGCTTCGAAAGTCATACATATCGTCGAGGAAGGCCTGAGCGGTGCCAAAACGTTTACCATCATTACTAAACAGCCTGAGATGATGGTCGAGGCGATTCGCGATCGACTGGGCCGGGGGGCTACGTACAAGATGGTGCAAGGCGGCTATACAAATGAACATTTCAAAGAAATTACTTGCGTAATCAACCGCTTGGAAGAACGGAAGATGAAAGAAATTATTCGCGAAATCGACGAGAATGCTTTTATCATGGTGTATGAAGTGGCTGAAGTTAAAGGCGGCAGCTTTAAGAAAAAGGACATTCACTAGGCACAACCATGAAAACACTGACCTTCGTTGTCAGTGTTTTTTGTATGCCGCCCCTTTTAAAAGCGGCCGCTCTTTCTTTAAAAGGGAGCGGGCGGGGAGATGCGGGAGAGACGGATAATGGGTGGAGGGTGTGTGGGAAACGTGTAAGAGCGCAGCCTCTTGTGCAGCGTGTGGGAGTGACATTCTTTGTGAGATGAGCGTGGGTGCTGCGCCGCTGCTGCTGCCCGCGCCGTGCTGCACCGTACCGCGCTAGTCAGCCATGAATAAAATAGAGGGAAAATCGCCATTTAATCTCGCTTCTATACCGGATTTTGCGGATTTAGAGGGAAATCTGTAAGTAGAATAAATAGTGGACACCTCGTTAAGAGAATTCGATAATGAATGAAATAGGAGGTGTTCACAATGGGTGAACAGCGGAATCGATACAATGAAGAGTTTAAGAAACAGACGGTAAAGTATCTGCAAGGGCAGACGAAATCGGTGGAGGACATCGCCCTCGAACTAGATATTCCCGCGAAGACGTTACATGCCTGGAAAGCGAAATTTCGAGATTTTAAGAATGAACCCGTCGCCAGTTCGGAACGCCTCCGTGAGCTCGAGCAGCTCGTTAAAGAGCAAGAACGTGAGCTCCGCGCGAAAGACCAGAGAATTTCCGATGTAGAGGAGGAGCTCGCGATTGTAAAAAAGGCTGTGCACATCTTCAGCAAACCAAGGAACGACGGTTCCAGTTCATAGAAGATCATCGCTCCGAGTTTCGTTTAGAGAAGATGTGCGAAGTCATGAGTGTTTCACGTAGCGGTTACTACAAATGGAAAAATGCAGAGATGAGCAACCAGGAGCTGCGAAAACGGACTTTAATGGAGCGGGTTTCTTACCATTTTCATGATTCTGAGCAGCGCTACGGTGCTCCAAAGATCACGTATCTCCTTCAAGAAGAAGGCCACACAGTAGCAGAGCGAACCATTGGTTTATATATGCAGGAGCTTGGCCTGCGTGCCTGTGTCTCGCGAAAGTACAAGGTGCAGACAACAGACTCGAGCCATGATTTGCCGATCGCACCTAACGTACTCAACCAAAAGTTTAAAACGGAGAAACCTAATAAGGTCTGGGTGGCAGACATTACCTACATTCCATGCAGAGAGGGCCGTTTATACTTAGCAAGCATACTTGACCTGTGTACACGTGAGATCGTAGGCTGGCGCCTAGGGAGCCGGATGACGACCGACTTGGTACTTGGTGCGTTGCAAGACGCCTATAAAGCTAAAAAGCCAAAGAAGGGGCTGCTGCATCATTCAGATCGCGGTAGTCAATATGCATCTGATGATTACAGAAAGCAACTCAAAGCCTACAAAATGAGAGCTAGCATGAGTCGGAAAGGCAACTGCTACGACAACGCCTGTATAGAGTCATTTCATAGCGTGCTCAAGAAGGAACTCGTTTACTGCAAGCGATTCAATACAAAGCAACAGGCCTATGAAGAAATCTACAGATATATTGAGTTTTTTTACAACCGTAAACGGATCCATAGTGCACTGGGGTACTTGTCACCAGTCCGGTACGCTGCAAAATTTAATAAGAGAAAAGCGGCATAAATGATGTCTACTTTCTTGACAGAGGTCCAATCCTACCACTAATTTAGGCCGAATCGCTGTCCGCCCTCCTTTCTACTTGGATTAGAGGGAGAATTTCCCTCTGGCGTGTCGAAGAAACGGAAAGTCATTCAATTAAAGGGAGTTTTTCCTTTTATTTAATCACATAAGCATGTATAGGAGGTTGAATTCGGCAAAGTTATATGTCAGTATACGATTGAAGACTCGAAGCGCAGGAGCGTATCTTATCTTTTTTGAAGGAGTGAATCATACATGGAAGCATTTGCGGAATATTTGGATGGCATCGGAAACCCGGAGCACCGGGCACGGGTGGAAGAGGTATTTGCCTGGGTGAAGGAGAAGTTCCCGGAGCTGGTGCCTAAGCTGGCTTGGAATCAGCCGATGTTCACCGACCACGACACTTTTATTATAGGCTTCAGCGTGTCCAAACAGCATATGGCTGTTGCGCCTGAGCGAGCAGGCATGAACTATTTTGCAGATGAAATTGTACAAGCTGGACATGATCATACCAAAGAGCTGGTTCGCTTTAAGTGGAACCGTCCGTTTGACTACGGCTTATTAGAGAAAATGATCGAGTTTAATATCCATGATAAGGCGGACTGCACGACATTTTGGCGCAAATAGTAGAGGAGGAAGAGCATGGAAACCGAACTGACACGCCGACTCGCCATTCAATACCCTATATTGCAAGCGCCAATGGCCGGTGGTCCCTCGACGCCGGAACTGGTTGCTGCAGTATCAAACGCCGGAGGACTTGGGAGCATCGGGGCAGGTTATCTTTCGCCGGAACAAATCAGGCAAACGATTCGGGAAGTCAAACAAAGGACTGATCGGCCCTTCGGCGTCAACTTGTTTGTCCCCAAGCAGCCGACTACTTCTGCAGACGCCATTGCTCGAATGAACCATTATCTTGATAAATATCGCATAGAGGCAGGTATTGCGACCAATCCGCCAATCCCCAAGTACGCGGAGTCGTTCGAAGAGCAAGCGCAAGCCGTGATGGGAGAAAATGTCTCCGTGTTTAGTTTCACGTTTGGCATACCGTCTCAGGACATCATGGAAGCCATGAAGCTGCATGGGATTAATGTCATCGGCACGGCAACGACGGTCGAAGAAGCGATTAAACTGGAATCCGCCGGAGTAGACGCGATTGTGGCGCAAGGAAGCGAAGCGGGAGGACATCGGGGGTCGTTTCTGCCGAGTAAGACCGACGCTCTGATAGGTACTATGGCTTTGGTGCCTCAGATCGCGGATCATGTGTCGATTCCGATTATCGCATCGGGAGGCATTATGGATGGTCGCGGGCTTGTAGCAAGCCTCGTTTTAGGAGCTTCCGCCGTGCAGATGGGAACCGCTTTTTTGGCAAGCCATGAGAGCGGCGCACATACCGTCTACAAAGGTAGGATTCTTACATCCAGCGAAGATGCCACCGAGGTCACATCCGCTTATTCGGGTAAAGCGGCGCGCGGCATTTTGACGGATTACATAACGGATATGCGTACCTATCAAGGGGAAATCCCCGACTATCCGATTCAGCATGCAATGACGAGAGAAATTCGCCAGGCGGCTTCCAAAGCCAATAATCCAGAGCTTATGTCTCTCTGGGCCGGGCAAGGACTCCGGTTAGCCAAAGAACGCGGGGCAGCAGAAATCGTGGAACAGACGATGGAGCAAGCGCGCCTTCTTATGCGAAACATGGGGAGACAATAGATGAATCAGCCGCCGGTCCTGGCGACCGGCAATAAAGTAAACAAAATGCTTGAAGTTATTTGAAAGTTCGGACTATAATGGAGCTAGATTAAGGGTGTGTGTGACTGGCGTAACGTGGGGTACCACGAGGGAGCACATATTTTATACGGCCGAACGCCTGGGCAGAGGTAAGGGGATTATCCCCTTGCCTTTTTATGTTTGAACAGGAGCAGAAAGGGCTGATGGAATGAAAGAAGAAAAGTTGATCTTGGATGGTAATCGCGTTGCGGCCGCTATGAAGGAGGGATTAGTCGAACAAATCAAACGTCTCTCCGAGAAAGAAATTGTCCCGTGTCTGGCAACCATTTTGGTTGGCGACGATCCGTCGTCAGCCACTTATGTCCGAATGAAAGGAAATGCATGCGCCAGACTTGGTATACACTCCATCCGTGTTGAACTTCCTTCGACTACCACGACAGAAGAGCTGATTGCGAAAATAAACAAGCTTAACGATGATCCCCATGTTCATGGCATCTTGTTGCAGCATCCCGTTCCTCATCATATTGACGAAAGGGCTGCATTCGAGGCAATCCGAATAGAAAAGGATGTAGATGGCGTAACCACGATAGGATTCGCTCAGAACGCCTTTGGTTTCGCCGATTTTCCTTCGTGTACGCCAGCCGCGATCATCGCCATTTTGGAATACTACAATATTCCGATTGAAGGAAAACATGCCGTTGTAATTGGAAGAAGTCCGATCCTTGGGAAACCGGTATCCGTTATGCTCCTAAACAGAAATGCGACAGTGACAATATGTCATTCCAAAACGGCCAATCTGGCAAGGCTGGTTCGCTTAGGCGATATCGTAGTTGCTGCTGTCGGCAAGCCGAATTTTGTTCAGGGCGACTGGATCAAGCCGGGAGCGGTAGTCGTCGATGCCGGCTACAACAAAGGCAATATCGGAGATGTCGATTACGAAGCTTGTCTGGAGAACGCCTCCGCGATAACTCCCGTTCCGGCTGGCGTTGGACCCGTCACTATTGCTGCATTGCTCAAACATACGGTCGAAGCTGCTGAACGGTTTTTAGCGAAGTCGGTGCTCTAGTGCCTGTCTCTGAGCAGAATCCCGGGAACAACACGGATGTAAATAAGTTCCCCTACAAGCTCTACAATGGTTTGAGTGACGATTACGGCCGACACCAACCCGTTTAATGGTTCGGGCAATGCAAGCGCAAAAGGCAGGACGACCAGGGAGTTGCGTGTCCCGCTACTAAAGATCAGCGCTCTCCCTGCTCCGACATCCAGCCGGAAGATGCGCGCAACGAAGCGGGCGACTAGTGGGACAATGATCATATAAGCAACGTAGACGGGAATGGCTTGACTGATATAATTGATGGATTCGTATAGTTTGCTGATTTGCGAAGCTAAGACGACGAATAACGTCAGTGCCATAAAAGGAACCGGCAGCCATGCTGCGGCATCAAGAAATACGATGCCGCGCGGCTGCCTTTTCGCCCATAGCTGCGTTAGAAGAGCAAGGAGCAGAGGGACCGCGATGAGACCCAAAAAAGCCTCCAGAAAGGGCTGCGCCCTCACAACTTCAGCTGTTTGATTCCCCATGAATATCCAGAGGTAAAAGGGCAGCAATATCATTTGAGAAACAAAAAGCAAAGGCGTTGCAACCAGAATAAGTTTCTCGTCCCCGCGGCCAAGATGTGTAAAAACGATGACGTAATCTATGCAGGGTGTAAGCAAAACTAGAAATACGCCTAATAAAAGGGCCGGGTCGGCCGGAAGAAACCGAGTTAACCCCCAAACAATGAGGGGCACAGCTATGTAATTCATGATTAAAAGAGCGTAAATAAACTGTCGATTCGTTAAGGATTCTTTTAGACGAAGAAACGGTATTTGCGTAAACATACCGAACATTAAGATGGCAAGCACGATCGAAATGGAACGATCCAAATGACCGCTTGCATGCGGCCATATCAAACCTGCTCCTGCTGCAATCAAGAGAATAATCGCATAGAGCCATACTTGATTTTTCTCCAGTTGTTCCCTTGCACTCATTGTCTCTGTTCCTTCCCCTCCATACATCGTTTTGTAAGTATAGCTTTGAACGGGTTGCGATGTAAATAACGATGATCATAAACAGATCAAGCTCTTTTTGGAGGAAAATGGAGAATGTTGGCGAATGTAATGTCGGATGAAACATATAGAAATTTTATTGAAGAGGGGCAGCATGTTTATGGGAAGCGTAAAAAAGTTAGGGATTGCCGTATTAAGTACCTCTATTCTGTTAGGGGCTGCTATGGTAAACGATGTCTCCTATGCGGAAGCGAGCAAACTGGCTGAGTCCAAAGAGTTGCCGGTCATCATTAACGGTGTGCCATTGATGTCGGACAAGCCGGTGCTTCTCGATGGAAGGAAAAGATATCTCCCCCTTCGGGCAGTGCTGGAGCAATTGGGCTGGAAAGTAGAATGGGAGCCGGGTCTCATTACGATCTCGTACCGGACATTAGATGAAGGGCAAACCAGTTATCTTTGGTTGAAGGAAGAGGACCTTATTCGAAGCGTAAACGGAACGTCCTATATCGAGATGTACCGTCTTGGCGACGTCAGCGATACCAACGTTTCTTGGAGCGATACCGACAGCGGGATCGTCATAACGGCAGCCGAGGAGAATGACGACGTTTACGGTGAAGAGGACGAAGAGTTGCCCGAACTTACGGAGGAAGAAAGCAGAAAAGTCAACTACGGCCAATACGAGGAGTCGCCGACTTTGGATGCCATCATAAATATTTATTCGGAGCTTGAGCAGGAAGGTTACGATCCTGGCGTGTGGCTGGGCTTTTATCCTGATCGCGGGCACAGCGGATATTCGGGGACGCCTCTGGATGTTGTCGCATTTGGACGGACTGGCAGCGATGGCGAACATTTCGGTTTCCTGACGGATTTCGGATCCGTGGACAATTTAGAAGAAGCCCCTATTGTCATGGTATCTCCGATGAATTTTGACGAACCCGCCATTGTTGTGGCGGACAATATCCGGGACTTTCTCCGGATTGCGTTGATCGACACGAGCTTGCTGTACCTAAACTTCGACAACGAACGCCAGTACTTGGACGAAATGGCGGAATATGCGCCTGATGGTTACGTCGAGTCGGAAGAAGAGATTGAGAATATGCGGGTTGCAAGGGAGCGTCTAGGGGCGATTGCGGGTTTGCCGTCCATAGCCGATCCATATACCTATTCGGCAAAGGTACGAGTGAAACGAAGCAAGCAGGTCATCCTGGACACGGAAAGCGGGTTAGGCGTCACGAATAAGCACCTATCGGATGCGGGACGCGAGCATAGCCGGATCGTACTCGACGAATATATTAGCGTGAAAGAGCTATCCGCCTTTTTGGAGAAAGCAACCTATGCGTCCAAGCTGGCTTTAATTCGAGACTTCCATCTTCATCTGGAGACCTACGTGTACAAAGAAGAGGTAATCGAGGAGCTGATCGTCGAAGAGATGGGGCGGATGGGGCTGCAGGATGAGATCGCGCGAATGGAAGCGAATCGTTATCGCTAATAATGCCCCAATATGAGTAACTCCAGCATTTTATGATCGGATCGTAATACATTTGCCCTGTTCGGGCCCACGGAAAAATGAGATGATGCATCCATCAGGGCCCTAGAGTTACGGCTCAGGGCTCTGATCTTCAGGCTATTGCGATCCTTCCTTCTAACTCAAATTGGCGAATTAGGGCGCAGCTTTCCTGAAGATTTTTTTGGGGGTGAGCTAACGATGATCCAAGGTATGTATTTGCGCCGGAAAAACAAGGTAGTGGTGGAACGGCTAAGCGGAAATCCCGTCTCCAAGGCGTGGTTGGCTACCGCTTCGAAAAATATCGAAAGTCTAGGATATCGTTTCTCGCCCCGCTTAATCAGTGAAGTGAGCACAATGCCGTCGGAAGCATTTGCCGTATTTTATAACGAGTTAATCGTTCATCTGAATGAGATGGTTGGAGCTCATGTCGAATACCGACCGATGTACCCAGGATTCCCTGCGCAAGTGATGGAGGAATCCGAGGCGGACCTGTATTTAAACGCCCTGTATCATTACTTTACGCTAGACCTTCCCCTGTACGATAGTAAGAGCAGGCAGCCGCTAGCGGAGGAGAGCCCACTTAAAGTCATTGATCTGGGAACGAAGGCAGAATTCCATGTTTTGATTCATCAGCTTATGCAGGCCAAGAGTTCGATTTCCGAGACTGACAAAACGGATATCGACAAAACGATCCAACAGGCCGGAGCAGAGGAGCTAAGCGAGATTCTACCTGCCGAAATTCCATTTAAGGAAAATGCCGCATTTGTAGCAGGATCGCTTCTCAAGCATCGCAAAGCGGATCCGAAGGCGATCGGCCGATACATAAAGACGGCGACCGACGTTTTGCGGCTGGCCGTCGCTTGGTCGGACGGGGATGTAAGCTTGGCCGAAGCAACCCGATTCCGTAAATTCACGCGCCCGGAAAGAAAGCTGCTGCTCGCCCTGCTGGAACAATGTTACCCCATTACGGAAGATATGCTGAGATTTAAGCAACGCTGGATTCGACTTGGCGAAATTCTTCATCCTTCCGAATATAAGAACCGTTTCTCTCGGTGCCATGAAGCTTTTGATATACTGCGTAATCATAAGCCGTTCCCTACTTATGGCGGCAGCGTCGAACTAGCATTCCAATGGAAGCAAGTTTGGTCGCTGATCGATCTGTTGATGCAACGTCCGGGCGAATTCGCCAGAAGGCTGGATCAACTCACGCGTATGACGGAACACGCGGATTACGTGATACTCGCCTTTGAGGAAGTTGTCCATGAGATTTCGACGCCGGTATTGCTGCAGGTGAAGTGCCATTTCGTACATCGCACGGAATTTCGCGGACTGCGAACTTTTTTCCCGAAAGGTAATGTAGCCAAAGCGTTCGTCATCCCTAACGCACTCCCCGAGATCCCTGGCGAGGTATGCAAATCGATCGTAGACGTATGCGAGCATGAACTGATCCGCCGCTTCTCTGTACTGCCCCCGCTGGGCAAGACTTTCATTGATCAGCGATTAAGCACGTATCTCGTTCCGTTTTCCCAACGTTCGGCTAGCAAGGCTTTGCGTACGATCGTTCGCGGGAGCCGAGTCCCGATGCCCAAGGGGGATACCGTTCGCTTCTTTAACTGGTGGAAAGAAGGGGAAGTGGATGGACAGCCGACGGGACGAGTCGACATTGATTTGTCTGCCGTTCTATATGATCGCAAGTGGAACTATATCGAGCATATCTCCTATACGAACCTGCGTTCCTCGAAGTATCTGGCCGTTCACAGCGGAGATATCGTGTCTGCTCCTAGTGGCGCATGCGAATTTATTGATCTTCATATCCCATCGATCGTCGAATACGGCGGACGGTACGTGGTCGCTGCTTTGCAAGCTTACACCGCGCAGCCGTTTTGCGATTTGCCGGAATGTTTTGCGGGTTGGATGATGCGCAGGAAGCCGGGTTCCGGAGAAATCTTCGAACCGTCTACGGTGGTCGACAAAATCGATTTGACTGCGAATACAACGATTGCGATTCCCGTCATTATGGATTTGGCGGAGCGGGTAATTATCTGGAGCGACCTTGCTCTTACGAGACATCCGGACTACAACAATAACGTAGAGGGAAACAAACGGGGGATGTCGCTAATGGGTCAAGCGATGAGCGGGCTTAGAAAGCCGGACTTGCATGATCTGTTCCGGCTCCATGCGATGGCTAGAGGCGAAATCGTGGATGACAGGGAGCAGGCGGAGTCGATCTTCGCGGTCGATGGAGGGGTTACCCCATTCGATATCGAAGAGATCATGGGCGAATATCTGGTTTAGACGGAGGTCGCTCGACATAACGAAAAAAGAACCTGATTCATGAATCAGGTTCTTTGCATTGCGTATATGCAGGCGCGATGATATAATCAGTTCACAACTGAGTTAGTGTGTAAAGTCATAGAAATTGCATCTTACATCCTTATCATAACATGCATGCGAACTCTTGTCAAATGTTTTTCTCAATCGAAGGATTAGGAGAGATGCGAAATGAGTTCTATGGTGCTTGGACTTCAAGAAGTGGACAAATCGCAGCTTTCGCTCGTGGGCGGAAAAGGATTAAATCTAGCGATATTATCAAAAATCGAAGGCTTGCAGGTTCCAGAAGGATTTTGCGTGACATCGGCGGGTTACCAACAAGCCGTCAAACAAAACGAAACGTATCAAGTCTTGTTGGAACGATTAAGCAAGCTTAAAGCGGAAGATCGAAATCAAATCGGTGAAATCGGAAAGAAGATGCGACAAGTCATTGTGGAAGCGGAAATTCCATCCGATGTGGTGAAAGCAGTTACTCACTATCTATCCAGGATTGGCCATCAACATGCTTATGCCGTACGCTCAAGCGCGACTGCGGAAGATTTGGCCCATGCTTCCTTCGCCGGCCAACAAGACACCTACTTAAATATCATTGGCAGGGAAGCCATCTTGCGGCATATTGGCGAATGTTGGGCTTCCTTGTTTACGGATCGCGCGATTATTTACCGCATCCAAAACGGATTCGACCACCGCCAGGTGCTTATTTCCGTTATCGTGCAAAAGATGATTTTCCCGCGGGCCTCGGGTATTCTCTTCACCGCTGATCCCGTAACCTCCGATCGAAAGCTGTTATCGATCGATGCCGGTTACGGACTTGGAGAAGCGCTGGTCTCCGGCATGGTTTCCGCCGACACGTACAAAGTACGGGAACGGGAAATCGTCGAGAAAAGGATAACCGTCAAAAAAATCGCGATCCATGGGCGGCAAGAAGGCGGAACGGAGACCCGCGAAATACATCCGGGCCAGCAGAAGTCCCAAACGCTTACGGAACAACAAATTTTAGAGCTGGCGGGAATAGGAAAAAGGATCGAAACCCATTTTGGTTATCCGCAAGATATCGAATGGTGTTTGGCCGATGATACCTTTTATATTGTCCAAAGCCGGCCAATCACTACATTGTATCCGATCCCTGAAGCGAATGATCAGGAGAATCACGTTTACCTATCCGTGGGACATCAACAAATGATGACGGATCCCATCAAACCTTTGGGATTGTCGTTCTATCTATTGACGACGCCAGCGCCTATGCGCACAGCGGGCGGGAGGTTATTTGTTGACGTTACTCCCATGCTGGCTTCCCCTTCCGGCAGAGAGACGCTCGTTAATAAACTGGGCCAATCCGACCCTCTGATTAAGAATGCGCTTGAAACCATCCTCGGGCGGGGAGATTATATTAAAATGTTGCCCAATAACCCGAAAGAACGGAACGCCCCCATCCATCGAGCGGTATCGTCTCCTAACGAACAGGATCCGGCCGAATTAGATCCGGCCATCGTGACGGAGATGATCAAGCGGAACGAGGCATCGATCAAAAAGCTGAAGCGGGATATTGTGACAAAGTCCGGGTCGGCGTTGTTCGATTTTATACTGGAAGATCTCCAGCGATTAAAGGAAATCTTGTTCCACCCGCAAAGTTCCGCCGTCATTATGGCCGCTATGGATGCCTCTGCCTGGATCAACGACAAGATGATGGAGTGGCTGGGAGAAAAAAACGCGGCCGACACGCTGTCTCAATCCGTCCCGAACAACATTACTTCGGAGATGGGGCTTGCGCTAATGGCGGTCTCGGACGTCATTCGTCCTTTTCCCGAAGTCGTTGATTATTTGCGGCAAGCGGAAGAGAATACCTTTTGGCAGGGGATGGCCGAGCTTGATGGAGGACAGGCGCCGATGGAAGCTATTCGGGCTTATCTGGACAAATACGGAATGCGATGCCCCGGCGAGATCGATGTTACCCGGACCCGCTGGAGCGAAAATCCGCTTGCGCTCGTCCCGATGATTTTGGGCAACATCAAAAATTTCGAGCCTGATGCCGGACAACGGAAGTTCGAACAAGGGCGGCGGGAAGCCGAGGAAAAAGAGCGGGAACTGTTAACGCGTTTGCTGCATTTGCCGGAAGGCGATCAAAAGGTCCGCGAAGCCAAAGCGAAGATCGATTTCATTCGGCATTTTATCGGGTATCGCGAATATCCCAAGTACGGCATGATTCATCGGTACTTCATCTATAAACAAGCTTTATTGAAAGAAGCCGAGCAGCTCGTGCGAGCGGGCGTCCTTGTTGATCCGGAGGATATGTATTACCTCTCCTTCCAAGAGCTCCAGGATATCGTTCGCACGGCACAACTGGATGAGGGGATCATCGGCCATCGTAAACAAGATTACGCCTTATATGAAAAATTGACTCCGCCTCGTGTCATGACGTCCGATGGAGAGATTATAGCCGGTACGTATAAGCGTGACAATATCCCGTCTAAAGCCATTGTTGGACTGCCTGTTTCTTCCGGGGTAATCGAGGGAAGGGCCCGCGTTATCCTGAAGATGGAGAAAGCAGATTTGGAAGAAGGAGATATATTGGTGACCTCCTTTACCGATCCTGGATGGACGCCGCTCTTCGTATCCATCAAGGGGCTTGTTACCGAGGTTGGCGGATTAATGACCCATGGAGCCGTAATTGCCCGCGAATATGGTTTGCCGGCCGTTGTCGGGGTGGAGAATGCGACCCGGCTGATCAAGGACGGACAGCGCATTCGAGTGCACGGTACGGAAGGGTACATCGAAATGTTGTAAAAAAAGCCTTCCCTTCCAGCTTTGCAGGCTGAGAAGGGAAGGCTTTTTGGCGCGTACGTTATCCGTTATACGGATTCACCATGCAGGTAGCGGAAGAATGGCTTGTCTACCCAGAATGGGAACGGAGTAATGATGGCATCGGGATCGATCGCTTTCAAGCCGTTTACGACTTTCTCGGAATCTTCGTTCAGGGAGAACGGGTTTACCGTATAGGTGCTGTCTGGATCGGACACCAGATTGTTCGTAATGATTTCGTAGTTGGCGATTTTGGAATTAGAACGTACAGCGGCTGCCACCAGGATCCGCTAATAAGTCCTTGTTGATCGGCGGCGGTTTTCTTGGCGAATTTCTCGATGACGCCATCGAACGCGGCTTTATCCGCTGTAGTCGCAAATTCGAATGCGAGATCATATTCCTTGGCAAAGGCGATATAATTGCCGTTTTCGATTTGGACGACGTTCGGGCCCGGATCGCCCCACTCCGCAAGATGGATGAATGCGGATGTTTTCGGTTCGAATTGTACTTTCGCGTCGAGCCCTTCGCTGCGGAGCAAGCCGATCAGCTGAATCGCGTGCTTGAAATTCGAATGTCCGTAGATGAGCGACAAGGAATCGATAAAGTTGGCGTCGTAACGAGTATCTTTGATGTTGTAGCCGGTAACCAGCTCTTGCTCCAGCGCCTCTTTCATCAGATCCTGCAGCTTCGGAGCGTCGGACAGGTCAGAAGTATTATAGGCGGTGGAAAGCTTGGAGTAAATATCGGAATCACTCGTGTAGCCGATATATTGTTTGTAAAGTCCCTTCGTGACAAGTACTTGTCCGAGCAGCGAGTTAATAAGTTCTTCGCTGCCAGGCGCGCCTGGCTTGAAACCTTCGCGAAGACTGGCGAGCAGCAAACCGGTGTCGAATGCCGCGGCAACTTCCTTCGCGCCGCTAGCGTTAAGCGTGCCTTTCTTTACTTGCAGCTTGGTCAAAGCGGCATCGGCTTTGGCAGCCGGATAAGTCTGCGCAAGCTCCTTTAAACCAGCTGCGCGAAGCGCGATCGCTACGGCGACGTAGTTGGTAAGCGTCTGATCTCCCTGGATGGAGGGACCCGACAGAATGCCATTCTCGTACAGCACGGAAGCTGCTTCGAATAAAGGTTGGTCTGCTTTCAAGTCCGTGAACGAAACCTCTTTGCCGGATGGCTCATACTCACAAATGTCCGCAACAGCCGTAATCAGCTGTCCTTTTGTTACGTTTCCCGAAAGTTCGATGTCGTATTTCTCTTGCAGAAATTGTTTATACTGCGCAGCTCCGTCCTGGCCGGACGCGATGGATGGCGACGTAGGCGAAACTGCAGCCAACGTCGTTGGCGTAGCCCTTGCGTAAATACTAAAGAGGAAGAGAGTAAAAAGGCCGCAAGCAGTTTGGTGCTGGACAAAGTTGTACGTTTCATTAGCTTGACCTCCGTCAATAATTATTATTCCGACCGAAATGATCGGGTATGTAATGTCACATAGTACACCAACGCAATTACGAATGTGTCAATGGAAAAATAGAATAAAGAGCAAAGATAAAAAATAACCTTTCAGAAAAGGGAACATATGACAAATTAATCGCGTCTTTAAGAAGGAGAAGGAGAGATGAAGGACGTTTGGGGAGGATAAACAAATGCGAAAAATGTTTTCTATGTATTTACTGGTATTCCTCTTATTAGCGTTGGCTGCTTGCAGCGGCAAGCCCTATGGACATTATAAAGATGATGAAATGATAGGGAAAATAGGAATGGTTGACATCGATAACAGTGTAATTGAAGTGGATATTTCCGAATGGCATAAAAGAGACATCAGGGGAGGCATTGACGACTACGGCGTCTATATCAAGATTGATGTTACGGATCATTTGATCATCAAGAACGAGGATGGCACTTTATCTGAAATACATCAGTTGAAAATCGGACAAAAAGTATTGGTTAATCCGCCTAAGAAAGTGGATAACAGCGATTACGAAGCCAAGGAGATTATTTTGCAGGCAATGTCTTACAAGGAAAAGTATGCTCAGTTGTTGTCCGGTCATAAAGGGAGGTACCTGACAACCGTATTTGTTAAAGAAGGGGATTCGTTACCGGCAGCTACGGAAGATACGTTGATGGGACTTTTATCCAAGAGCCCCATCAATTTCGGAACATATCCCGAGGATTACGTCGTTGATTATAAGCAGGAACTGAATATCGAGAAATTCCCGGTCATGCTTGTTTTCGACAATAAGGGACTGGTATTCAAAACATACGACGTAGATGAATTGGTCGATTTTTTCTAGAAGTATTGGACGACGATTAGGATTGCCGAACTAGACCTAAGTCCGGCAGCCATTCCATTCGTCAGGAGGATGATCCAGCTACGAGAAAAGGGCTACAATGAGAGCAACAAAACGAGAAAGCGTGGTTGTCATTATGAGAAAACCCAGCGCCCTAATCGCGTGGAAAATGCTTGTCCTGTCGCTCCCCAAGGGAATCGCGGCATTCGTCATCATCGTAGCGGGACTATCCGCAAGCTTGCCGTTGTCGGTATTTCTGATCGGATTGCCCTTGCTGGCGGCAACGCTGGTCTTCTGTCGGTCGATCATGCTTGGCGAGATGAGATATGTGACAGCCTGGCTGCAAAGAAAAGAGTATCCCGAAGCGTCCGCATCTCCTGAACCGACAGCGGTAGAACAACAGGGATGGCGGGCATGGCTGGTATCCGTTCTAAAGGATGGCAGATCGTACCGCAGCATTCTATTCGGCATCTTGCAGTTGCCGGTAGGCATCGCGGCGTTTACGTTCGCCATCGTGCTGCCCATAACCGCGCTCGCGGTACTGCTTTCGCCCGCCGCTTACGAGGTAAGCATGCGCTTGTTCGATTTCAACTTGTTCGCCAGCGACTGGAGATTCGATGAGCTGTTCGGGTGGGATATGACATCTGCACAGCGCTCGTGGGTTGCCGGCGGAGTAGGCCTGGCATTCGTGCTGCTATTGCCGCTTCTGATGCGAGGTCTCGGCCGTTTGTACGCCGCTTGGATTCTTAGCGTCGCTGGACCGGAGCCCGTCAGTCGTCCTGCTAACCCGCAAGAAGCATACAATGAAGAAAGGTTCCCTTTCGCCATGGAAAACCATGAAATCGGAGCGTTCCACGCCGAACGCAGCATTCCGCCAGTAAGCTAAGCAACGTTAAACGCAAAAAAAGCTGCCCTTTCTCCAATCCGGGCAGCTTTTTTTGCGTATTCCTGTTAGGCCGATTAGTCGCGAGGAAGCCGAATTCGGAACACCGTCTCCACATCGGGCGAACTCTCCAATCGAATCGATCCTTGATGAGCATCGACGATATCCTTGACGATGGAGAGGCCGATGCCCAGCCCTTCGCCCGTTCTTCCCCGATCAACCCGTTCGAATACTTGAGCTTGATGCTCCGGCGGAATACCCTTGCCTTGATCCTTTATCGTCATGATGACGGTCCCTTCGTGCTCCTTTAATCCAATGCCCAGATAACGTCCGTCCTTGCCATACCGAATCGCGTTATCGGTGGTTGACCAGATGAATGGACAGTTCGTCTCCGTCCTGCCTGGAGATGTCCAGCATTTGATCCAGCAGCTTGTCCATGTAACTGCAGCGTTGAAGGATGATTTTGGCTCGATTCTGCAAGTCGTTCTCATCCTTGTAATTGCCGGTGCGAATCATCTCCGCGCAGCCGAGCATCGTCGTCAGCGGCGTTCGCAGATCATGAGACAGATTGGATAATAACAGCTTGCGTTTGTTCTCGAACTGCTGAATTTGCGAGTGTTGTTGCCGGAGCCGCTCCGTCATGGAATTATAATGCTGACTCAGCTGGCCGAGCTCGTCCTTGGAGGAGTCCGTCAGCTCCACGACAGGCGCATCACCTTTAATATTGCCCCCGTTCAACGCGTTGTTCAGCTTGCGAGTCCGTTTGTTCAACGAGGTAAAGATCCCCAGAGCGATGAAGAACGGGATGGAGAACGAGAGGAGCAACGGAATAATTAGTGTGAGCAACGATTTCAGCGTCCGTATCAGAAAATAAACCTCGCCTTACTTCATCTCGGAGGTCGGAATATTCAACATCAAGTAATAGGTTTGGCCGTTCAAGACGGCTGGCGTAATGACATGCAGATCGTCTTCCATCAAGTATCTCTCCGGCATATCGTGCATCAGCATGGCGAGGTCATGGAAGGTGAAAGAGGGATTAAGCCCCGCCGTGTCGTAGAGTGATTGTCCTTCGAATCCAGCCATATCCATCGAATGGCCGGATGCTCTTCGCGTGCCCGCTCTAATACTGTCTTAGGAGCGTCAGGCGAGTTCGCGGACCGTGCCTCTAGTCGTCTACAACAGATTGAGAGAGGGGGTTTAATTGAAATAACGCGTAGCCTTTGTTCGCGATCTTTCCGATCCAGACCGTTGTGAGGCCGAACAAAAACATACTCAGGATGGCGCTGAGCACCAGCAAGATCCACAGTTTGGTACGAAGATTTGCTCGCTAGGGAAGCGGGAGGATGGATGATAAAATGACAATGGGAGTATGAACATGATTAATCAATCAGAAACGAAAAGGAGCATCACCGCGCATTGCGTTGATGCTCCTTTTCGTCAAAGCTGGCTGCCGATAACGGATTCCACGGCCTTTTTCCAGCCGGAATAATGCCTTTGCCGATCGGCGGGATCCATGGCGGGAAGGAAGGACGTCCCTTGCTCGGCTATACGGCGCAAGTCATCCAGCGAGGACCAAATGCCCACCGCGAGCCCGCCCATATAGGCTGAGCCCAGGGCGGACAATTCGGCTGCGCCTGCTCGTTTGACTTCAATATGCAATAGATCCGACTGGAATTGCATAAGGATACCGTTGCTTGATGCGCCGCCATCCACCCGAAGCTCGCTTAGTTGGATAGCTGTTGCATGCTGCAACAAATCAATGGCATCTTTGACTTGATAGGCAATGCTTTCCATAGCGGCTCTTGCGATATGGGCTTTGCCCGTTCCTCGGCTCATCCCTACAATCGCCGCGCGCGCATCCGGCTGCCAATAAGGAGCGCCAAGACCGACGAAGGCCGGAACGAGATAGACGCCTTCATTATCGGGAGCCTGCAGCAGCAGTGCATCAAGCTCGGAAATCGATTGAAACAAGCCGAGGTTATCCCGCAGCCAGTTCATGCTGTCGCCCGAAGTTCGAATAATCGCCTCCGCCGCATAAGTGACCGTACCGCCTTGACCCCAGGCGATGGCTTGGACCAGACCCGGCTTCGAAGCCGACGGTTTGAAGCCGGTATTCATCAGGACGGACGTGCCCGTGCCGTAGGTTGCTTTGGCCGATCCTTCTTCGAGGCATAAATGCCCGAACAAAGCGGCTTGCGAGTCGCCAATGACGCCGGCGATCGGAATGCCGTCGACGAGCGGCGCAGCCCCGTACGTATACCCGTAGACTGCGTCGGAGGGCCTTACTTCGGGAAGGAGCTCGCGAGGAATGCCGAATAAGCGGCAGAGCTCTTGATCCCATTGCAAGGTATGGATATTAAACAGGGAGGTTCGGCTGGCGTTGGTATAATCGGTCGCGTGAACCTTTCCGCCCGAGAGCTTCCAGAGCAGCCAGCTGTCCATCGTGCCGGCAAGCCAATCGCCTTTCGCCAGCTTACCGTCCGCGCAAGGGGTATGATCCAATAGCCACCGCCATTTGGCTGCCGTGAAATAAGGATCGAGCAACAAACCGGATTTGGCTTGAACAATTGGCTCGAAGCCAGACTCTTTTAGCTTCTCGCACATCTCAAAGGTGCGCTGGCATTGCCATACGATTGCCGGTCCGACGGGTTCCCCCGTCGTTTTATCCCAGATAAGGGCGGTCTCCCGCTGATTCGTTATGGTTACTGCGGAGAGCTGCTTCGAGCCGATCCCCGCTTTGTCGATGGCAGCTCCGGCGCACAAGAGCACATTTCCGTAAATTTCGGCCGCATCATGCTCTACCCATCCAGGCGAGGGATAATACTGCTGATGCGGCATCGAACTGGAGGACAGAATTTGTCCGCTGCCCGATACGACGAGCGCTTTCGTTCCCGAAGTGCTCTGGTCGATTGTTAATAGATAAGCTTCGCTCATGACTCCTGCCGCCCCAGCAATTGTAAAGCCGATCGTCGCAGCCCCTTGACGCTGATGCCGTAATGCGAGAATACTTCGGCCGTTTTACCCGCGATCGCAGGTTCGTCGGGAATGCCGATAATTTTGAGCGGAACCGGACAATGCTGCCCGACAAGCTCCGCGACCGCTGCTCCGAGACCTCCATGGACGCTATGCTCTTCGACGGTAATGATACGTCCAGTCTCGCGAGCGGCCCGCAGAACAGCCTCGTTGTCCAGCGGTTTGATCGTATGCATGTTGAGCACCCGGCAGGAAATCCCCTCCTCCCGCAAGGCGTTGGCGGAATCCAGCGCAATCCTTACCGTTTCGCCGGAGGCGATAATCGTCAAGTCGGAGCCCTCCAGCAGAGTAACGGCTTTGCCAATTTCGAACTCATAATCCCCGGATGCATAGACATCCTCGACGGGATTGCGTCCGATTCGGATATAAGCGCCTCCCTCATGGGCGACGAGCGCTTCCGTCATCCGTTTGGTCTCATGCCGATCCGCAGGCATAAGAACGGTTATGCCGGGGATGGCGCGCATGACGGCCAGATCCTGCACCGAATGATGCGACATGCCAAGCGCGCCGTAGCTAATGCCGCCGCTAATGCCGACAAGCTTGACGTTGGTGCCGGAATAGGCGACGTCGACTTTGATCTGCTCGATGCTTCTCATGCTGAGAAAACAGGCGGGCGAGGCGACGAAAGGTTTCTTGCCGCTATGGGCAAGCCCGGCGGCAATGCCGACTATGTTCTGCTCCGCGATGCCGACCTCGACGAATTGCTCCGGATAGGCATCCGCGAACGGCCCCATAGCCGCGGATCCCCGGGAGTCGCTTGCGAGCACCATTACGGTTTTATCTTCCTGGGCGATGTCGAGCAAGGTGTCGCAGATGATTTGCCGATTGGCGATCGTGTTAGCCAATTTGCTCAGCTCCTTTCTCCGTCAACCTGGCCTGTTTGGCCGACAATTCGGCCAGTGCCCGTTCCAGTTCTTCGGCACTCGGTACATGATGATGCCAATGCGGGACGTTTTCGGCGAAGGAGATTCCTTTGCCCTTAACGGTATTGGCAAGTATGAGCGTCGGTTTGCCGGG
>NZ_BDQX01000163.1:63523-71417 GCF_003112455.1 Paenibacillus agaridevorans | reverse complement strand
GGCAGGCGCGGCTTCCAACGCCTCTACGAGCGCGCCCATATCGTTGCCGTCCAAGGCAACGACGTTCCAGCCGAAGGCGGCCCACTTCTCGTCGAGCGGATCCAGTCCCATGACGGTTTCCGTTGTGCCGCTTATCTGCAAGCGATTGCGATCGACGATGCCGATCAAATTGTCGAGCTTATAGTGCGTGCCGGCCATGGCTGCTTCCCATACGGAGCCCTCGGCTTGCTCTCCGTCGCCCATCAGGCAGTAGACGCGATAACGTTTGTTGTCCCTCTTGGCCGCAAGCGCCATGCCGACCGAGATCGCAAGACCATGTCCCAGCGCCCCCGTATTCATCTCGATGCCGGGCACCTTATTGTTGGGATGACCGATTAACCTCGTTCCGAATTGTCCGAACGTATCCAGCTCCTCTTTGGGGAAGAAGCCGAGGTCGGCGAGGATGCACCATAACGATTCGACGGCATGGCCCTTGCTGGCAATAAAACGGTCGCGATCGGGATTCTTCGGCCGCCCTGGTTCGATGTTCATGACGCGATAATAAAGTGCGGTAACAATATCGGTATTGCTGAGCGAGCCGCCCGTATGTCCGCTCTTTGCCTTATGAATCATGCGAAGCAGGTCCATTCGGATTTGAACGGCTTTTAATTGCAGGTGATGAATATCCATGCGTAATCCTCCTTCTACAGGCCCGATCCGCGGAGCCAAGCCTTAATCTCCGCTTCCGTCGGATCGACGGGATCGGGCGTAAGTCCGGGAATGTACTGGCATGCTTCGTATAAAGCGGGAATGGCATTGGCATGAATGCCGACGGCATGATGGACGTAGGGTCCTTTGACGAGCTTCTCTTCCCATAAAGGCCAATCGTTGACTTCCACCCACACATAAGAACCGCGCGTGTAAGGTCCCTGTATCCCTTTGGCTTTGCCAAGGAACAGGCTGTATTCTCCGTGATCGCCATCGAAGCGGGCAAGCGTCATGCCGCCGCCTTTAATTTCGCCTTCATGAGTGCCGGGGGAATGATCGTCGAACAGAAAATGTTTTCGCAGCTTGGGTTTGTCCTCGACTGACAGGGATACCGGGAAATTGCCGCAATGGAACAGCAGCTCGCCGTTCGGATTGTCCGGGTGTCGGACCGTAAGATCGGCGAAAAAGGTCGGGTGCTGATTCAACGTGGCCGCCTGTGTCATGACCGAGGTGATCGCGCCATGAATATCCGTCTCGCAAGTGACGGGGATTTGCTCATCGGTGAGAATCGCGTTGGCCAGACAAGGCATAATGCCCATGGCATCCTGCAGCGACGACCAGCATTGAATCGCGATCGCGGTGCTTCCCGTCTGAACGGCGTATTGTTTCATTGCAACTTTTAACGACGCAATCCGTTTGACATCCGTCTCCGTCACCTCCGACCAGTCCAGCTTGGCTTTGATATAATCCACGGCTTCGGCGAGCTCGGAGCCGAAGCCGCTTTCGATTCGTTTCGCCGCGCGCTGGATATCCACGATCGTAATAGGATGGAGCTCAATGCCGAACCGCTCCAGCAGTTCTCCTTCATTGCACATCATCGTCCAGAAGGAGGCGGGACGCGGACCGATCTGCAAAATTCGCAGGCTGCGGAATTGTCTAACGACGTTGGCTGCCGCGATAAAATTCGTAAATCCGCGTTCGAATACGGGATCGTCCAGTCTGCTGTTAGTCACATAGGTAAACGGAACGTTGAACCGCCGCAATACTTTACCCGTTGCAAACAACCCGCATTGCGTATCCCGCAGCCTCATCCCGTCCTCGAGCGGAGCTTCGTCGCGGGGACCCCACAACAGAACGGGCTTTCCGAGCGCTTTGCCCACACGCGCGACCGTGTCTTCGGTGCCGAAATTGCAATGAGGAAAAAACACGGCATCCACTTTTTCCTGACGGAACCGATCGGCTATGAGATCCGCGCCAATGTGGTCGTCGTACAACAATCCCTCTTGGTTGATGCCCTCCAGATCCACGATGTCGATATCGAGTCCGAAGCTCTCCATCTTTTCCTTAATCATCACTTTGTACCGGAAAGCATCTTCCGCGCTGAACACGAATCGGCGTGTAGGGGCGTAGCCGAGCTTAAGCTTTTTCAAGTGAGAGTCCTCCTAAATTGACGATTTTGTTTAGCTAAACAAATGTCACTTTTCTTCGCTTTTTTTCTGGAAAATTTATTTTGACAACAAGGTCACACCTAAATTAGCATGAAATGTGATGAGGGTCAACTGAAATTTATATAAACAAAACTAAATTGTTTATTTAAATAAACGATTTGTTAAGTTAAGTCGTGCAGTTGATTGCATAATGTTTAGTTCGACTGTACACTAGAGTTTAGGATTTGAAAGAGTAGGAGGCATCTCGATGAAAATGGAAGACATCGCTCGAATGGCAGGCGTATCCAAAGCAGCGGTGTCGCTTGCGTTTAGCGGAAAGCCGGGCGTGGCGCCAGAGACGCGCGAACGCATTCTCCAAATCGCCCAAGAGCATAATTACGAGTTCAAACCCCGGAAATCGGTGGCCGATGCGGCCTCCAAAGCAATTACGTTCCTGGTGTTCGCCAATTCCGGACTCGTGGTCGACTCGTATTACCAGCAGCCATTCTTTCGGGAATTGATCCACTTTACGGAGGAGCGCTGCAGGGCGCTTGGGTATTCGCTGATGTTCAGCACGATCTCGCTGGACAAGCTCGACGAAGGAATAACGTCGATTGCCGAAAGCGGGAATAGCCAAGGCGTTATTTTGCTGGGGACGAATTTGGACCGCATGCAGATATCGGACATCTCGGGCAAATTAGCCTTGCCGATGGTCGTTGTCGATAACTGCTACGAGACGCTGCCCATTCACTTCGTCGAAATTAATAATATGATGGGGGCATACGAAGCCGCTTCGCATTTGATCGGACTGGGGCATCGCCATATCGGCTATATCTCGTCCAGCGACCGCATCCATAATTTCGAGGAGCGCAGGCGCGGTTTTGCGTATGCGATGCGGGAACGGGGAGTCGAGCTGGACCCGGATTGCCTGTTCACCGTGGAGCCGACCATTCTTGTTGCCCAGGAGACGCTTAAGAACAAGCTGGACGATTATCTGGGCGCGGGGAAGCCGATGCCCAGCGCATTTTTTTGCGAATGCGACTATATCGCCATCAGTACGGTCAAGACGCTTGCGGAAATGGGGCTGCGCGTTCCGGATGACGTGTCCGTCATCGGCTTCGACAACATCAAGGAAGCTCGGATCGTAACGCCGGAGCTGACTACGGTGCATGTCGAGAAGGAAAGCATGGCCAAATGGGCGGTCAACGCGCTGGTGCAGGAAATCGAGACCGGCAGCACCATTCGCAACAAAGTATCGGTGGATACGCAGCTTGTCGTAAGGCAATCCACGCGGGCCGTATAAGGGAACGGGGGCATCTCAGGATGCCTCCGTTTTTTTGTCGATGCGTGCGCTTACATAGTTCTTAAAAATGTTCGCTCGTTTCTAAGTTTTCATCACTATTCATGCCAAGCGCTCGTCTATACAATGAAGTTAAGTCCCCCAAAGCAGCCGCTATCAGCTAAGGAGAAGGAGGATGGAGGCGGAATTGGAGCATGCGGCCGGAACCAAATGAACTCGCGCGCGGCGGGCGGGCTGCAAAAGGGAAGTTGTCTACCGCCAAAGTTCCTTCGTATAATAATTGCAACTAGAATGGAAGCGCTTCAAGCGAAGCCTCCGAATGCGAAAGAAGGCTGTTGCAGTGAAAAATATGAGGATCGTTCAGAAAATGGCGCTAGGTTACCTGCTTCTCGTGTTGTTGCCGATTATCGTTTTCGGCGGTTACTTGTACAATCAGTTCTACATGGACGTCATGTCCGAATATTCCGAAGGCAAGCAGAAGCTGGTGGTGCAAGCCGGCGACGGCTTCCGGTCCAGCCTGAAGCAGGTGGAATCCATTCATGCCTTGTTCATGAACAACCAGCAACTGATCGATTATTTAAATGGAAACTACAGTTCGGAGCTGCAGCATGTATACAACTATCTCAAAGACATACGTCCGCTATTTATATACGCGCAATCGCGCGATAACGGGATCTCTTCTCTTAAGTTGTACAAAACGCTGCCCAAGGTCCACTCCGTGGACGGAGAGCTCGAAGATCTGGATCGGATAATTGAAGAGCCTCTGGCGTTGCTGGAAGGGGTCAAAGTGGACGAAGGCGTGTGGCTGCGGAGCGCAAGCTCCGATATTGCCGAGCTTCCGAGCCTAACCTACTACCAGCGCATCTATAACAACAGCTATACGAAGCCGCTGGCCGTGCTGGAGATCAAAACGAATGAATCGTTGATTAGCAATTTCTTTAAGGCGGTAGATGTCAATCACAACATGCAAGTGCGGATCATGCAGGGCGGAGCAACGGCATACAGCAGCGAGGGTGCCGGACAGGACGACGAATTGACGGCAAGCTTGCTTGCCATGGCGGATGAAAGCGATCAAGGTTATGCCTACTCCAGCAAGCAGAGGGCGCTTGTGAATTCGCTGACGATTCCGGAGCTGTCCACGACGTTCTACTTCTTTAGCCAGATGGACGAGGTGTTCGTCGATATTCGGACCAAGACGCTTGTCCTTGCTCTGATCCTGTTAGTATCGCTTGCGGTGCTGACGGGCATCTATTACGCGACGGCCTCCTCGATCGTTCGCCGCATTCTCGGACTGGCCAAGCACATGAGACGGGGAGACGAAAGCAATCTGACCTTCTACAAAGTAGGCAAATCCAACGATGAAATCGATTTGTTGACCCGATCCTACAACTCGCTGGTCCAGCGAATTGACGAGTTGCTAAATACCGTGCACAAAGCCGAGCTCATGAAGAAGGAAGCGGATTATCTGGTGCTGCAAGCGCAGATCAAGCCCCATTTTCTGTACAATACGCTGGAATCCATAAGGATGCTCGCCGAAATCAACAACGATCAGGAAGTCGTGGACGCGACCTACACGTTCGGGCGGCTGCTCAGGTACACGCTGAATTCAGGCGACAACGAGACGAGGCTGCAGCATGAGATCGATAACGTGAAGCACTATTTGGACATGCATAAGCTGCGCATGCTGGATCGGTTAAGCTTCTCCATCCAGGTGCTGACGGAGATTGACGATATCCGCTGTCCCCGCTTTATTCTGCAGCCGCTCGTGGAGAACTGCATCCAGCATGGCATCGGACAGAGCCGCAAGCGCGGAGAGATCGATATCGTCGTGCGAAGAGAAGGCGAAGAGCTCCAGATCGTGATTGCCGATAACGGTCCCGGCATCCCCGCGGAACGGCTGGAGCTGATCCGGGGCGTGCTGAGCAACGAACGGGACCGCGAGGAGCTGCAGAACGAAAATTCCGGTCACGGGCTGTACAATGTCAGCGAACGCATTCGCGCGTTCTACGGCGGACATACGCGGCTGCTGATCGAGAGCCGCGAAGGGGAGGGCACGAAGTATATTCTGAGGCTGACGGTTTCTCCCTTAGGCGGATCCGCCGCGCGTGGAGGATAACGATAAAAGGAGTGAAGATCGAATGGAGCAACAACGAACCAACGAGATTCCGGATACGCTTATGCTGGAGGAGAGGGCTGCCCACGCCATCAACGCGATGATCGGGCTGGCCGACCGCGACTATGGCTACATCCCGTTCTTCAGCGCGGACTTGATGCACAAGCCCGCCTACATGCAGCATGGCGATTGGGATTATGGTTCCTCTCACGGGAGGATGATCGACGGCTTGATTCTGGCCAGGCATATGTCCGGCGAGACGTTCGGCAAGGAAGTCGAGGAGCGGTATCGCGAGAATCTGCTGTCGTTTTTCAAGGAGGACGGGATGAACTATCGCCAAATCAACCCGACCCGCGACTGGGAGCCGAACGCCAACCTGATCGACCAGCGCGCCGTCATCCTGTCCTTGACGACCTGGTACATGGAGTCCGGAGATCCCAAGGTGAAGGAAGCGGCGGATCGGCATGTGGCCGCCCTCAAGCGAATCGCCGTCAAGGAACGGGACGTCTGGTATTATCCGGCGTCCGAATACAAGGAGACGGGGTGGCCCTCGGCGAACGGCGTGCAGCTGAGACTGGCGCCGGACCCCGCGGCATTTTGCGGCAGGCTGGTCATGCCGCTGCTGAAGTACCATGAGTTGACCGGCAATGAAGACGCTTACGAGCTCTGCCAGTTTTTTACCGCGCTAATCATGGAGCGGAGCGGCGTCTTCAACAAAGACGGCAGCTTCAACGATTCGCTGGCTTACCGCAGCGGCCACTTCCATACCCGTTTGGGGACGCTCGACGCCATCGCCCGCTTCGGCATGCACTCCGGCAACGCGGCGATGATCGCCTGGGTCAAGAAAAGCTACGATTGGGCGCTGACCAAATGCACGGCGTTCGGCTGGACGCCGGGCGATCTGCACGAGCAGGCCTACGAGCACGAGACGTGCTCGCTCGTGGACCTGATCGCCTGCGGCATTACGCTGGCCAAGAGCGGTTACGTGGAATATTGGGGCGTCGTCGAGCGGTTTCTGCGCAACCATCTGGCAGAATCGCAGCTGCTGGATCTCGACTGGGTGGAGCAGACGGACGACAAATCGAACGATATACAGGCCCACACAACCTTCTACAAGGTGGCGGAGCGCACCCGGGGTTCCTTCGCGGGTTATTCGGCGCCGAACGATTTTGTATGCGACGTCAACGAAGGGCGCGGCCATACGAGCGATTTGCAAATTTGCTGCCTGGGATCGGGCACGCGCGGCTTGTTCATGGGCTGGAGCAACACGATTACGGAGAAAAACGGGACCGTCAGCGTCAATTTTTTGCTGAACCGGGGTTCGAAGTGGCTTGACGTCAGCAGCCATCTGCCTCACGAAGGCAAGATCGTGCTGGACGTGCGCTCGGACATCGCAAGGCTTCTGATCCGCATACCGGAGTGGGCCGGTTTTACAAAGATCAAGTACACCCGCGAGCGGGAGGGTATCTTGGCCGAAGGCAAAGGCAGCGAGGAGAGCAGCTGGGTCAACCGCCACTTCCTCTCGCTCGGCAAGGCGACCGCCGGGGAACGAATTACGGTGACCTTCCCGTTAAGCTTCCGCAAGACGCTGGAGAACGCCGTCGGCCAAACGTTCGAGGCGGAATGGCGCGGCGACGACGTGGTGGGGATTACCCCGAAGGGCACGAAAAAGCCGCTGTACAGCGGGCGGCAAGTTTTCGATCGGGCCCCGATGCGCGGAGGCGATTATCGCCGGCTGGATCGCGAATTCGTATGGTAAAACGGCTGCTTTGTTATTACGGCGACGACTTTACGGGGTCGACGGACGTGTTGGAGGCGCTGTACCGCACGGGCCTACGCACGATCTTGTTCCTGGAACCGCCGGAACCGGAGCTGCTCCAGGGGAAATTCCGGGACGCGGATTGCTTCGGCGTGGCCGGAGTAAGCCGTTCCTTGCCGCCGGAAGAGATGGAGCGCGAGCTTCGTCCCGTTTTGGCTACGCTGAGGTCGGCGAACGCGGCGATCGTCCATTACAAGATTTGCTCCACGTTCGATTCATCCCCGGACACGGGCAGCATAGGCCGGGCGATCGAGATCGGCAGCGACGTGTTCGATAGCCGCAAGCGAGCCAAGTTCGTGCCGCTGCTGGTCGGTGTCCCCTATTTGCGCCGGTATACGGTGTTCGGGCATCACTTTGCGGGAGCGGGGGGCGAGGTGCATCGGCTGGACCGCCACCCGACGATGAAGAGGCATCCCGTTACTCCCATGGCGGAATCGGATCTGCGTCTGCACTTAGGAAAGCAGACCGACTTGTCCATCTCCCTGCTGGACATCGCGGCGCAAGACGGCGAGCATGAGGCCGTGCGCATGCGTCTCAATGGTCTTGTG
>NZ_BDQX01000163.1:63002-63328 GCF_003112455.1 Paenibacillus agaridevorans | reverse complement strand
TTCCTCCGGCGTGGAATACGCGCTGGGATCCGCTTGGCGCGCGGAAGGGCTGGCGCCAGCGGAGGGCCCGGCGGTAGAACCGGTGAGCGCGGTCGACCGGCTGCTAATCGTGTCGGGCAGCTGCTCGCCGGTTACCGAGCGGCAGATTCGTTATGCGCTCGATGCCGGTTATGCCGGCATCCGCGTCGCCGGAGAAGAGCTGCTGAGTCCCGAACGCCGGGAGGACGCGATCGCGAACCTGAAGAAGCAGACGCTGGAGCAGCTTGCCGAGGGGTGCAGCGTCATTCTGTATTCGGCGCTGGGTCCCCACGACGAGGGCATCGGCC
>NZ_BDQX01000163.1:59039-62894 GCF_003112455.1 Paenibacillus agaridevorans | reverse complement strand
GGCAAGCAGCCGCCTGCTCGGCAAGGCGCTTGGCGCAATTTGCCGGCAGGTCGTTGCAGAAGCCGGCATTTCCCGCATCGTCATCGCCGGTGGGGATACGTCGGGGTACGTCTCGCGGACGATCGGCATTTACGCTCTGGAATGCAAAGCTGCGATCGAGCCGGGAGGACCGTTATGCCAAGCCCATTGTCATGATCCGTCCATCGACGGGCTGGAGCTGGTGCTCAAAGGGGGACAGGTGGGAAGCGACGACTTCCTGGAGCGAGTGCGACTGGGAATGGCATCGGGGGCGAGAGGTTAATGGTCAGGAGGCGGGAGACGATGAAACGAACAAGACGGGAGGCCGCAAGCTTGCCCGATTATGAGAATTTAAACGTGCTTCAGCGGGGGACAGAACGGCCCAGAGCCGCTGCCGTTCCGTTCGCGGATGAACGGTCTGCGCTCGAAAACGATGGTTCGGCTTCCCCCTATTATCGCTGCCTGAGCGGCGATTGGAAATTTCATTACGCGGAAAGTCCAGTTGAAGCTCCGGCTGGATTTCACGAGCTTTCATATAGCTGCGAAGACTGGGCGACGCTGCCGGTTCCAAGCAATTGGCAGCTGCACGGCTACGGCGTGCCCCTGTACAGCAGCAGCAAATATCCGTTCCCGGTGGATCCCCCGTATATTCCCAAGCGGAATCCCACTGGCTGCTATGTTACGACGTTCTCTTTAGGAGACAAATGGCTGAAGCGATGTCTCGTTCTGGCTTTCGATGGCGTCGACGCGGCGTTCCATCTGTGGGTGAACGAAGAGGAGGCTGGCTTCGGCCAAGGCAGCCACAATCGCATGGAATTCGATATTACGTCGCTTGTCCGCAAGGGCGAGAACAAGCTGGCGGTCCGCGTCTATCAATGGTCGACGGGCAGTTATCTCGAGGATCAGGACAAGTGGCGTCTGAGCGGCATATTCCGGAACGTGCATCTGTTGTCCGTGCCGGGTACGCATCTATTCGACGTCAAGCTGGTCACCAGGCTCCGCGACTCGTACCGAGAAGGCGCCCTGGAGGTTGCCGTCACGATACGCAACCGGTCGCAAGGAAGCGCGGAGTCTTGCCGTCTTGAAGCGAAACTATTGGGGCCGTCCATGGAGGCCATTGCAAGCGCGGCAATTGCCGCAGCCGGTCCTGCCCCTGGAGAAGAAACCGTCGTCGGCGCCGAGCTTCCCGTTGTCGCCCCCGAGCTTTGGTCGGCGGAACGGCCGGCTCTCTATACGCTTCTGCTGACTTTGAAGGATGGGGAGGGCAAGGTAGCCGAAGTACAGCGCTTTTCCGTCGGCTTCCGCGACGTTCAGGTGAAGGACGGTAAGGTGCTCGTCAACGGAAACCCCATCATTATTCGCGGAGTGAACCGCAATGAATTCCATCCCGATCTCGGCCACGTGACGACGATGGAGGACATGATCCGGGACATTACGTTAATGAAGCAGCACAATATCAATACTGTTCGCTGCTCGCATTATCCCAACGACGAACGTTGGCTCGACTTATGCGACCGCTACGGGCTGTACGTCATCGACGAAGCGGATCTGGAGACGCACGGCTGCGTGTTTCTGGGAGAGATCAGCCGCTGGATAAACAATCCCGACGAGAAAACCGCGTTCGAAAGCACGCTGGCCGAGGATCCCGCTTGGAAGGAAGCTTTCCTGGACCGAATGGCGCGGCTGGTGGAGAGGGACAAGAACCATCCTTCCGTCATCGTTTGGTCGCTTGGCAACGAATCGGGTTACGGCGCCAACCACGACGCCATGGCCGCTTGGACCAGGGCGGCGGATCCCACGCGTCCCATTCATTACGAGCGGGCGGGAGAGGCTCCCGTCGTAGATATCGTCAGCTCCATGTATCCTTCCGTGGACATGTTGATCGCCGAAGGGGAGAAGGAGGATTCGCGCCCATATCTGATGGTGGAATTCGGTCATGCGATGGGCAACGCGCTGGGCAACCAGCAGGAATATTGGGACGCCGTCTATCGATATCCCCGTCTCTGCGGAGGCCTCATCTGGGAATGGTCCGATCTCGCAATTCGCCGCAAGACGGATGATGGCGGTCAGCGGTACGCGTACGGAGGCGACTTCGGCGACGAACCGCATAGCGGCCACTTCTGCATCGACGGGTTGTTGTTCCCCGACCGGTCGCCCAAGCCGGCTTTAACCGAATTCAAAAAGGCGATCGAACCCGTCGTCGTGCGGCCGGTCGAACCAGAAACAGGGATATTGCGGATAGGCAATCGCTATGATTCGGTCACGCTGGAGCATCTCATTCTCCGTTGGCGGGTTTATCGCAACGGCGACGCCATAGAGGAGGGCGAGCTGCCGCCTTTGCCGATTTCTCCGGGGGACGAGGAGCTCGTCGCGATTCCTTATCGCTCCGTGCCGTCAGGCGGGGGAGAATATTGGCTCCATGTCAGCTTCGTTCTTCGCGAGCACGCGGCATGGGCGGAAGCGGGACACGAGGTCGCCTGGGTCGACGTGCAGCTGACTCGTTCCGGAAGCACGGAAGCCGCGGCAGCCAGGGAAAAGGCGGCAAATGCCGTTGTCGCGAAGCCGGAGAGCGAATTGTCGCGTACGGAGAACGGATTGTCGCTGACGGAGAACGATGCCGCTCTATCGGTTGCCGGAGACGGCTTCGCCTTGGTCTTCGACAAGCTGGCCGGGGAGATCGTCGCCTGGGAATGCAGGGGCACGTCCTTGCTGACGAAGGGGCCCGCCATCCATCTATGGCGTGCGCCGGTGGACAACGACGTCCATCTGGCGAAGCGGTGGCGAGAGGCGGGTTATCACGAGTTAACCGCCTATGTTCGTCGAGTCGATTCGGAGATCGCCGAAGGCGGATCAGCCGTTCGGATCGAAGTGGAATCCATGCTGGGCGTCAAAGGGGCCCGCATGTTGTTCCGGACGGAGCAGCTGTACACGATTGGCGGCAATGGCGACGTAAGACTGGATAACCGGATCATCCCCCTGAAGGAGGATCTGCCGCCGCTGCCCAGAGCGGGCATGCGGTTCGCGATGGCGAAGTCGTTCGACCGTTTCGCCTGGTTCGGCAGAGGCCCGCACGAATGTTACCCCGACCGCAAGGCGAGCGGCAAGCTCGGCGTCTACGAAGGCAAGGTTTCGGAACAATTCGTACCGTATATCAAGCCTCAAGAGAGCGGAAGCAAGGCGGACGTGCGCTGGGCGACGATCGCCGAAGCCGGGGGCGCCGGTTTGCTCGTGGCGGGAGCCGCGGAGGGAATGCTGGGACAATTGGGCGTCAACCGATACGGGACGAAGGCGCTCGGCGAAACGAGCCATCATGCCGACCTTGTCCCGTCGGACGAAATCGAAGTTCTGGCGGATTGGAGACAATCGGGACTCGGCAACCATAGCTGCGGCTACGCGCCGACCCTGCCGTCCTATTTGATATCCGCCGAAAGCATGACATATACCGTTCGGCTCAAGCCGTTCTGGAACGACGAATCGCGGGCGGCCGCAATCCGGCGCGCCTATTCATCACACAAGGAGGGCTAACAGGCCTATGCGAATCTTAACTTGCAAGACGGAATACGAAGTCAATCCCGTCGGAATCGACGTTCGGGCTCCCCGCCTTTTTTGGAAGCTGGAGTCCCATGAACGAGGCGCGAGGCAAGCGGCCTATCAAGTGCTGGTGTCTTCTTCGCGCGACAAGCTCGCCGGCGGCGAAGGAGATTGCTGGGACAGCGGCAAGGTAGAGTCCCGCAGCTCCGTTCATGTCGTCTACGCGGGACAGGAACTTCAATCGGAGCGGCAATATTGGTGGAAGGTCCGGGTCTGGGATGAACGGGGGCAAGTCTCCGAATGGAG
>NZ_BDQX01000163.1:58592-58916 GCF_003112455.1 Paenibacillus agaridevorans | reverse complement strand
GTGGAGCGGGCGCAAGCCGTGGCTTGGCCCGGGAACGTCTACTGAGCTGCAGCCCGCCCCATATCTGCGTCAAACCTTCGCCGTCCCTTCCGCCGTCCGGCGCGCCGTCGTATACGTCACGGCGCTAGGCCTGTTCCGGCTAAAGGTTAACGGCAAAGAGGCAGGACATCTATTCGCGCCAGGATGGACGGATTACGATAAGCGCGTGCAGGTGCACGCCTACGAGATTACGGAGCTCCTGAAGCAGGGGGAGAACGTGTTCGGCGTTATGCTAGGCGACGGCTGGTATGCCGGAACCGTCGGCTTCCTGGGCAGCCGCGTGTA
>NZ_BDQX01000163.1:53341-58457 GCF_003112455.1 Paenibacillus agaridevorans | reverse complement strand
GCGGCTCCTGGCGGGTCGCGGAGGGACCGATCCGCTACTCCGACATGATCATGGGCGAAAGCTACGACGCCCGGCTGGAGCTGGAAGGATGGGATCTGCCCGGCTTCGATTCGTCCTCTTGGGAGGCGCCCGATATCCGTTCGGGCTATAACGGGGATCTGACGGCGACGATGGAGCCGCCCATCCGGATAACGGAGAGCATCACGCCGGTTGCGGTGACCCGCACGGCGTCGGGCTCCTTTATTTACGATATGGGCCAGAACATGGTCGGTTGGACGGAACTGCGGGCGACCGGGGCGAGAGGCGCGAGAATTACGCTGAGCCACGCGGAGATGCTTAATCCGGACGGCACCTTGTACCTGGATAATCTCAGGGTGGCCGTGCAACAGGATCATTACGTGTTGAAAGGCGGCGGGGAGGAGCGGTACGAGCCGCACTTTACGTTTCACGGCTTCCGGTACGTGGAGCTGATCGGCTACCCCGGCGAGCCGGATCTGACGACCCTAACGGGGAAGGTCATTCATTCCGACACGCCGGTGACAGGAAGTCTGGAGACCTCGGACGACATGGTCAACAGGCTGTACGCCAATATTACCTGGGGGCAGCGAGGCAACTTCCTGTCCGTGCCGACGGATTGCCCGCAGCGCGACGAGCGGCTCGGCTGGACGGGGGACGCCCAGATCTTTGCGCGGACGGCTTCCTACAACATGGACGTGTCGCGTTTCTTCGCGAAATATATAGGAGACATGATCGACTGCCAGCAGCCGTCGGGCGCATTCACGGACGTGGCTCCCGATGCCGGCTGGATGCGCTACAAAATGTGGAGCACCAGGCTGAACTGGTTCGCGCCGGACAACGCGGGCTGGGGCGACGCCGGGGTCGTCATCCCCTGGACGCTGTACCTGATGTACGGGGATACCCGCATTCTGGAGACGCATTACGGCGCGATGGCGCGCTGGGTGGATTACTTAAAGGATAATAGCGTGGAGCTGATCCGGCCGAATTACGCCAACTACGGAGATTGGTTGTCGATCGAGGCCGACACGCCGAACGAAGTGCTGGCGACCGCTTATTTCGCGTACAGTACGAAGCTGATGGGATACATTGCCGGTGCGCTTGGCAAGACGGAGGATAGGCGCCGGTACGAAACGTTGTTCCGCGATATCTCGGAGGCGTTCTGCCGGGCCTTTGTGTCGCAGGACGGCTCCATCCATGGCGAGACGCAGACGGTATACGTGCTCGCGCTTCAATTCGGATTATTGCCGAACGAGCTGAAGGATAAAGCGCTCCGCCGCCTGACCGACAATATCCGGGAGCGGGGCGACCGCTTGTCCACGGGTTTCCTCGGCGTAGGTTACCTGTTGCCGGCGCTAAGCGACTCCGGGGAGCTCGACGTTGCCTACAAGCTGCTGACCCAGGAGGCGTTCCCGTCCTGGATGTACTCCATCAAACACGGCGCGACGACGATCTGGGAGCGCTGGGACGGCTGGACGGAGGAAAACGGATTCCAGACGCCTTCCATGAATTCGTTCAACCATTATTCGCTAGGCTCCGTAGGCGAGTGGATGTTCCGTTACATGGCGGGCATCGAGGCCGATCCGGCCGAACCGGGGTTCAGCCATGTCGTGATTCGGCCAAGGCCGGGCGGCAGGCTGACGCGCGTCAAGGCTTCGTACGAGTCGTTATACGGCGCCATCTCCGTCGAATGGGAACTGGCGGCAGGCGGAGAACTTCGGCTTGACGTACAAGTGCCGCCAAATACGACGGCGACCGTACATGTTCCGGGCAGCGGAGTGCGGTTAGACGGCAATGAAATTTCTGATTCGATTGAAGTTATTGCCAAGCTGGAAGTGCAGGAGGGAGGCTCGGTGTTTCGCGTCGGATCCGGACGCTACGCGTTCACGAGCGAACATGTCCCCGTTACAGCAAGCGTATAGGCAAGCCGCTTATTTATTGACCATAAACGCCGATCGCAGTAACAGCAGTGCATCGGCATTGAGCACGAAGGGAGTGTAGCCGTATGGATTCACAACGCGTTGCCGCTACTTATTGGGTTGAAACGCCGTACCCGCTGGAGCAGGCCGCCGAGATCATTGCGGGCGAACAATCGACGGGCACCTTCACCAAGGTTCCGGGAGAGAGCGATGCTTTGAAGAGGGAGCACGGGGCCGTTGTCGAGGGGATCGAACGACTGGAGGATCATGACGCTCCCAGCTTGCCGGGGACGGTCGCGCCCCCTGGTCACGACGGGCGATATCATCGCGGCCGCGTCGTCATCTCCTTCCCGCTTCATAATTTCGGCCCGTCGATCCCGAACCTCATGTCGGCGATCGCCGGCAACTTATACGAACTGCAGCAAATATCGGGATTGCGGCTGCTCGATCTTCAATTGCCGGAGGCGTTCGCCCAACGTTACGCAGGGCCTAAATTCGGCATTGAAGGGACGCGTCGGCTGCTTCAAGTGTACGATCGTCCCCTTCTCGGCACCATCGTAAAGCCCAGCATCGGTTTGTCTACCGAGGAGCTGGCGGTCATGGTCGAGAAGCTTGCCAGGGCGGGGCTGGACTTCATAAAGGACGACGAACTGAACGCCAATCCGCCCTATGCTCCGCTAGACCAGAAGGTTGCGGCCGTAACCGCCGCGATCGAACGCGCGGCGGACGCGACGGGCAAAAAGCTGATGTATGCCTTCAATATTACCGGCGATTGGGATGAGCTGCGCCGCAATCACGATCTTGTCGTCGGCGCGGGGGGCAATTGCGTGATGGTCAGCATATTGAGCGTGGGGCTCCCCGGGCTTGCGCATCTAAACGGCTACAGCGAGGTGCCCATCCATGGCCATCGCAACCAGTGGGGAATGATGACACGCTCGCCCCATCTTGGCATGTCATTTACGGCTTACCAAAAGCTTTGCCGTCTCGCGGGCGCGGATCATCTGCACGTCAACGGCCTGGACGGGAAGTTCTACGAAAGCAACGAATCCGTCACGGCGTCCATCAAAGCTTGCACGGAGCCGCTGTTTGGCGGCTATAAGGCGATGCCGGTCGTTTCCTCGGGCCAATGGGCAGGTACGGCGCACGCAACCTATAACGCCGCAAAAACGGCAGACGTCATGCATTTGGCAGGAGGCGGCATGCTGGCTCATCCGGACGGCGCGGCCGCCGGCTTCGAGAGCATGAAGCTGGCATGGGAAGCGGCTGTGAACGGCGTTACGCTGGAGCAATGCGCGAATCGGCATCCCGTCGTGCGGAGGGCTATGGACAAATTCGGAAAGGCAGGTCGTTTATGATGAACATAGCAGCTTGTTTGACCCCGCACAAATGGAAGAAGCCCGTGCTCGTCGGCTCCGGAACGGACGGAGCCTTCGATAGCCGGGCGGTAGACTGCCCCTTCGTATTCCGGCACCGGGACCGATTCTACATGATGTACGTCGGCTTCGACGGCACGGGCTATGAAACGGCGCTGGCCGCAAGCGACGATCTGCTTCATTGGGAGCATCTGTCGACCATTTTGACCCGGGAGGAGGAAGGGGATGCCTGGGATTCGCGAAATATCGCGGGCACCTGGATTCTTAGGGACAACGATATGCACGGTCCGGGCCATCTGAAAAAGTGGGACGGAAAGTACTGGCTGGCCTATCACTCCTATCCCGGCGACGGCTACGAGGCGGGTTCGGCCAAGATCGGGCTTGCCTGGACCGAAGACGAAAGCCTGATGAACTGGCACCGTCTGAAGGAACCCATTCTTGTGCCGGAGGACGGCGGAGAATGGGAGAGAGGCGGATTATACAAGGAATGTCTGGTGGAGCACGAAGGCATGTTTTATTTGTTCTACAACGCCAAGGACAAAGATGAGGGCCGCTGGACCGAGCAGATCGGCCTCGCGACCTCCAAAGATCTCGCGCAGTGGACGCGTCATGACGGCAATCCCGTCGTCCAGGTCACGGCGGATGCCTGGGACAGCGGCTTCGCCAGCGATCCCTGCGTGCTGCGGGACGGTTCGCGCTGGGCGATGTTTTATTTCGGCTTTGATTTTAAGGCCGCCCAAGAAGGGCTGGCATTGTCGGATAATCTGCTGGACTGGCGCAAGCACGCAGAACCCATAATCACGGTTGGAGAAGGGAACGAGATTGATTCCGTATTCGCCCATAAACCGTCGATTATTACACATAACGGGGTATTGTACCATTTTTACACCGCTAGCAGGCGGCCTATGGACGGCGATGCGACATGCAACGTTTTCCCGGAATTCCGAACGATCGCGGTGGCGACATCCGCGCCAATCGCGGTCGGCGCTTTGCGTACGGAGGGGATGCCCAATCCGTTAGGCCTGGACGAGCGGCATCCCCGGCTGGGCTGGTCCTTTCTGGAGCAATTGCCGGCGGGCTTCCGGCAGAGCGCTTACCGAATCGAGGTGGCTTCAAGCTTCGATAGACTGCAGAGCGGAGCTGTCGATGTCTGGGACAGCGGCTTCGTCAGCGGAGGCGCTCATACGGCGATTAGCTTTGACGGCAGTCCTCTGCAGCCCAGGCAGCGTTATTACTGGAGAGTGACGATAGAAGACGCGCAAAGGTCGCGTTATACAAGCCCGACAGCCTGGTGGGAGACGGGACAGTTGGGCAGCTGGCAGGGCAAGTGGATTACGCATCCGGATGCGACAGCCGCATCGAAGGGAGCGTTCCGCTTTCGTCGTGACTTCGATGTCGCCCAGAAGGTTGCGCGCGCGAGGGTATACATTAGCGGGCTCGGCCACTACGAGCTTCAGTTAAACGGCCGGAAGGCAGGAGATCGCGAGCTGGATCCCGGCTGGACGGACTACGATCAAACCGTTTTGTATGCGACTTATGACATCACGTCCATGCTAGCAACGGGAGGAAATACGATAACCATCGAGCTGGGGAACGGCTTCTACCATGTGCCTGGCGGCAAGTATACGAAGTTTAAGGACTCTTATGGCACTCCAACTTGTCTGGCGGATATCGTCATCGAGTATGACGACGGTACAAGCGAGACGATTCGGACAGACGGCGGCTGGCAAGCCGGGGAAAGTCCGCTAATCTTTACATGTATATATGGCGGCGAGGAATACGATGCGGGCAGAGAAGACGAGAGTGCCG
>NZ_BDQX01000163.1:46033-53253 GCF_003112455.1 Paenibacillus agaridevorans | reverse complement strand
GGAGATTACGGGCCCTGCCGGCAAGCTTGCGGCGGGAGCGGCTCCGCCTGTTAAAGTGATGCGCATCCTCGAGCCCAAGCGTATAAGCAATCCCAAGCCCGGCATTTACGTGGCGGATCTGGGCCGGAATTTCTCGGGTTGGCCGAAACTAAAGGTGAGCGGCGCAGCGGGATCGAAAGTCGTAATGACTTGCGCGGAGCTGCTGACGGAGGAGGGCTTGGTCAACCAGAAGTGGACGGGAGCCCCGAGCGAGTTTTGTTATACGTTAAGCGGCAATGGCGTGGAGGAATGGCGTCCCAAGTTTTCTTATACCGGCTTCCGTTACGTGATGATTGAAGGAGCGGTGCCCGAAGCTTTCGCCGATTCATCCCCATCATCCCTGCCGGTGCTGCATGCCATCACGGGAGAAATGCTGTATCCCGAGCTGGAATCCGCAGGAGGCTTTCAATGTTCCGATCCGTTGCTTAACGAGATTCATGACATCATCCAATGGGCGATTCTCAGCAACACCAAAAGTGTATTTACCGACTGCCCGCATCGGGAGAAGCTGGGATGGCTGGAGCAGGTTCATTTGATGGGGCCGTCGATTATGTACAACTACGACGTGGAAGCGATGCTGAAGAAGGTGCTGCAGGATATTGCCGATGCCCAATTGCCTACCGGCCTGGTGCCGACGACCGCTCCGGAGTATGTCGTGTTCGACGATTCGCTAAGCCTGTTCCGCGATGCGACCGCTTGGGGCGGAACTTATATTCTGACCGCTTGGGAAGTGCTGCAGCGGTATGGCAATATCGGTCTGATAGAGAAGCACTATGCCGGCATGAAACGTTATATCGCCTATCTGACCGGAAAGTCGGAAGGGTACATCATAACCGGGGGACTTGGCGATTGGTATGACATCGGTCCGGCAGGGCCTGGATTTTCGCAAAATACGCCTGTTCCATTGGCGGAGACGGCGATCTACTACGGTCTGTCCGTCGTTATGCAGAAAATGGCCGCCATGCTGAATGAGCAAAGGGATGTTCAGGAGTACGGGCAATTGGCCGCGTCCATCCATTCTGCGTTTCAACGGGAATATTGGGACGAGGAGACGGCCAGCTACGCAACGGGCAGCGATACCGCGCTTGCCATGCCGATAGCGATTGGAATTGCCCCGGAGCGGCATCGCGTTTCGCTGACCGAGAAGCTTGCGCGGCAAATTGCCGAACGCGGCTACCAGACGACGGCAGGCGATGTGGGCTACCGTTATGTGCTGCTTGCGCTTGGCAGGGCCGGCAGATCGGATGTCATCTACCGGATGTCCCAAGTAACGGATAAGCCGGGTTACGGTTATCAAATCAAACATGGCGCAACGACGCTTACCGAGGCGTGGGACGGACCTGTGGTCGGCAAGTCGCAGAACCACTTTATGCTGGGTCATCTGGAGGAGTGGCTGTATCAAGGTCTGGCCGGCATGGATTACCGTTATGATACGGCAACCGAACGTTACACCATCTTGATCAAACCTTATATGCCGGAGGATATGAAGTGGGCGGAAGCCTGGCAACGGCTGCGCCCGGGATATGCCAGTGTGCGCTGGGAGAGGGACGAGAACAATCAACCGTCTCTCCGCGTCACGATTCCGCCCAATTCGAAGGGAATCGTCTATGCCCCTAGGAACATCTACGGTCATGGGGAAGAAACGGTATTGCCGGAAGGCGTCAAGAAGCTGAGGGATGAGGCGGAGCATACGATATACGAGACGGTGTCCGGAAGCTATACGTTTTCCGCGCAAGAAGTAACAGCGGGCCATTAACGTTGTCAGGCTCATTATTGTTAAGATAAGGGGCTGTCCAATAAGTCTCAAAAATAAAAAGTTGGGCGGAAAATGCTTCCGTCCAATTTTTTGTGTGCCTGCTCTTTCAGGAAAGTGGCGAGGTGGATGCCTGCCACTTAACATTCTACCAAAACGGGGCGTCCAGCATTCCGTTTTCACTGATTGTTTGGATAGCCATTTTGCCAGGTGCAGGCCTGTTTGGTGGAGTGTGTATGAATTATCATACACGTTTGGCCAGGTGCGAGCCTGTTTGGTGAATTGTGTATGAATTATCATACAGGTTTGGCCAGGTGCCGGCCTATTTGATGAATTGTGTATGAATTATCATACACGTTTGGCCAGGTGCGAGCCTGTTTGGTGGATTGTGTATGAATTATCATACACGTTTGGCCAGGTGCCGGCCTATTTGTTGAATTTAGTATACAAGCCCACCCATATAATCGAGCCATAAGGACAACGGGGCTACCTTAAAAGTTCACTTCTCGGACAGCCCCTTTCCGTTTGTGAACGTAATGGTGTTTCCGCAGTATATGAAAACGTTTTAATCTTTATTTTTAAGCAATCCTCTTAAAAATAATCACTTCTCAATTGCGAAAATGATTACGCTTACAAATATCTTAAAAATGATCGCTGTATTTTAAGTTTTGAACACTATTCATCGTATTCATTCGACTATACAATTTAGTCATATTCTCCAATCAGCAGCTTGAATCGGGGAAAAGGGAGGAGTGAGGATAGGTTGGAGCAGCTAACGAAAATGGAGACAGCTCAGCGGACGCGGCAGCTCCCGGCAGTAAAACGATCCATCTGGCGTGAAATCGTGAAACAGAAATATGCTCATGTATTCGTGTTAACGGGAATGCTGATCGTCTTAGTCTTCAATTACTTGCCGATGTTCGGCGTATTGATGGCATTCAAGGATTATTCCATCTCAAGCGGCATTAAAGGGATTTTTACGAGCGATTGGGTAGGGCTCAAATATTTCAAGGAATTTGTCGGCGCTTACAATTTTAAGCTCATTGTAACCAATACGCTGGCAATCAGTCTTTTGAAATTGTTTTTTACCTTTCCGATGCCAATTTTGTTGGCCATCATGTTCAACGAAGTAAGGGTTCATTTTTTCAAACGGTTCGCACAGACAGTCAGCTACTTTCCGCACTTTATTTCATGGATTGTTGTTTCCGGGCTGCTCGTTATCTTCTTGTCGTCGAACTCCGGGATTGTCAACGATTTCTTGAAGGGATTAGGTTTGATCGACAAGCCGCTCCCGTTTCTGTCCAGTCCGAATTACTTCTGGGGACTGGCCGTCACGACGGCCATGTGGAAGGAAGCGGGCTGGTGGGCGATCATCTTTCTCGCGGCGATCAGCGGCCTCAATCCGTCGCTGTATGATGCGGCCGAGATGGATGGAGCAGGCAGGCTTCGCCGCATCTGGCATATCACGCTGCCGGGCATACGCGGGACGATCGTGGTCGTACTTATACTGGCAGTCGGAAGCCTCCTCGGCGGCGGTCTTGTCGGCTCCAACTTCGAACAATCGTATTTGCTCGGCAATGCGATGAATAACGAACGCTCCGAGATTTTGCAGACGTACGCGTTTAAGATGGGCCTGGCTCAAGGACGATACGCTTATGCGACCGCAATAGATTTGATGCAGTCGATTATTGCAATCATTCTCGTATTCGGCAGCAACTTTTTGTCCAAAAAAATAACCAAAAACAGCTTGTTCTGAAGGCGGAGAGGAGTTTAATATGCATCGCAGAACCGTCGAAGACCGCGTCGTGGATACGGTGAATATCAGTTTGCTGGTTATCATCTCGCTGGTTACGATGTATCCCTTCTACTATTTGATCATTATTTCGTTTAATAACGGGCTCGACACTTCGCTGGGCGGCATTTATTTTTGGCCGAGGGACTTTACGTTTAACAATTACACGAAGTTTTTAAGCGACCCGAAGTGGATTATGTCCTTTGGCGTCTCGGCGCTTAGGACGGTTATCGGAGCGGCAGTCACGATATTGTTTACCTGTCTGACGGCATATGGTTTGGCGTATCGCAATCTGGTGTTTCAGAAATTTTATTTTTCGTTTTTTATCGTGGCCATGTACACCTCGGGCGGACTTATCCCCTATTACGTAGTACTGCGCAGCCTGGGTTTGCTGAATACGTTCTGGGTCTACATCGTTCCAGGCGCCGTGACGATCTTTTTCCTCATTATCGCGGTTTCGTTTTTCCGGGAAATACCTGCGGAGATGGAGGAGTCGGCACGCATAGACGGAGCATCGGATCTGACCATCTTCTTTAGAATGATATTGCCGGTCTCCAAGCCGCTGATTGCGGCAATGGGTTTGTTTATAGGCGTAGGTCAGTGGAACTCCTGGATGGACTCGGCCTACTTCGTCAACAAGGATTCGTTAAGAACGTTAACTTATCGTATGATGGAAGTCATCAACCAAGGCATGATTCCGTCCGACCTGGCTTCCGCGGAGCGGGCTGCGGCGATAACCGGCGTGACGACCTTTTCGATCCAGGTAACGGCAATGGTTATCGCGGTTATACCGATTCTAATCGTCTATCCGTTCCTGCAAAAGTATTTTGTGCAAGGCATTATGATCGGTTCGGTTAAAGGGTAGGGCAGGCAATTGGGCTGAGCTCGCATGACATGGGTTGAGAACGGAATCGACCGCTTACAAAAGGTTTATTCCGATTTCACATATATTCGATGCAGAGATAAAAAAGGAGGCAATATCAATGAGCAAGTTTTTTAAATCGACGAGCTTGATAGCGCTTGCAATGACGTTGATGCTGACTGCCTGCTCCGGCGGCAATAGCGGCAGCAATGGAAACAAGCCGGTCAACACGGGTAACGAAAAGGTGGACAACGGAAGCGGCGGCGAAGGCGCTGAACAAGAAATCGTGGAGCTGGACCTATTCGTCAATATGTCTTGGTGGCCGCTGAAGGATTGGAGCGGCAAGGTGCCGGAAGAGATTACAAAGAAAACCGGCGTCAAGCTCAACATCCAGGTTGCTGCCGACGATAAGCAGCTTCCGCTGTTGATCGCATCGGGAGACTTGCCCGATTTGGTCTATACGGCTACCGATCTGACGCGTATGGCGGATCCCGAAGTTTCTTATCCGTTCGGCGAGCTGATTAATAAATATGCGCCCGATTTCGAAATCAGTCAAGAACGTATCGGCGTTAATACGATGCCGGACGGCAATTTCTATACCGTTCGCAACGCATTCTCCACCGAGCAAGAATGGAAGGATAATCCGAAGGCTATACCAGGCGCAAACGGCATGACGCTGCGCGAAGATATTATGACCGAGCTGGGCAATCCGAAGCTGGACAACCTGGATGATCTCCTAACCATTTTTGCTTCGGTCAAAGAAAAGTACCCGGATATGGTCCCGCTCGTATGGGATAAAGATCAAATCGGCCAGCATTTGCGCATCAACTTCGGTCTCAAGAAAAGCAAAGGGTTTGTCGACATCGACGGCGCAGCTCGTTACTACCTGAAAGACGAGAACTATCTGGACTACTACTTGTACATGAACCGTCTGTATCGCGAAGGCTACATGATCGCCGAGAACTTTACATTTAAGGATGCGCAGCAAGACGATCAATACGTATTAAACGGCCAAGCCTTCGCCCATGGCAGCGGCGTAGCCGAAACAAGCAACCCTCAATTAGAGGAGCTTGGAAAACCGTTTAAAATGAAGCAAGTAACGAAGCTGCTTAGCGACAAAGCGGGGATTCCGATGGGCGGATCCGGCTGGGCGGGCATGTACATTACGAAAAACAACAAAAATCCGGAAGCCGCAATTAAATTTCTGCAGTACATGTACAGCGAAGAAGGTCAAAAGCTCGGACTTTACGGTATTGAGGGCGAAGATTGGGAGTGGAACGAAGCCGAAAAATATCCCGTCATGAATTATGACTACAATAACACGGATATTCAAAAACAAAATGGCGTCGTTTGGTGGGGGCTGATCGGAAGCAGCGGCGTTAACGAAGCGCTGCAGCGCTACAGCCCGGATACTCAAGCGACGCAATGGGGTCTGGCCGCAAGGGAAGCGCTTGAGTTCAACCCGGCGCTGGGGCTGGTCTCTACGGAGCCGGATACGGAAGAGCAGACGATCGAAGCTCAAATCATGAACATGGTTACGACCGAAGAAGTGAAAATTTATATGGCCAATTCCGAGGAAGAGGCCAAAGCGGCATACGAAGCGTTGCTCGAGAAGGCCGAAAGCCTTGGACTGGCGAAGCTGGAAGAATGGGCTACGGCAAAGTATAAAGAATATCAGAAAAACTTCTAACAAAAGGTCCGCTTTTGATCATGCTTTTTGATCAAACACTAAAAGCGGATGAACGACATAGTGGCCGGAATGCTCCAGCATTTCGGCCACTTCAGTCATCATGCTGGAATTTCGGGAGGAACCTCACATGAATGTCAAAAAACTGCAAGAGGGTTTCGCTTCTCCGGATCCGGACTTCGGTCCCTTGCCGTTCTGGTGGTGGAGCGGGGAAGAGATAACGGCGGAACGCGTGCGCTGGCAATTGCAAAAATTTCGCGCCGGCGGCTTGCGCAATATCGGCATCCTCAATATTGCGCCGACGGGACCTCAATACGGTAGCGTAGCCGACGATCCGCCCTATTTCAGCGAACGCTGGTGGTCCATGTTCGAGGTGGCTTTGCGCGAAGCCGAGAAGCTGGGGATGCGCCTTTTTTTCTACGACCAGATCGGCTTCTCGGGAACAAACCTGCCGGCGCATCTTGTTGCGGAACAACCGGAATTGGCCGGTTACCAGCTTCGCAGAATGGCTTGCGGCGAGGAGCCGCCGGAGGGAGCCGAGCTTCTGACGGAAATCGGGGGATACCGCTACTTAACGGTTCGCCAGGGATTTAACTGGCTTGACAGGCGAGCGACAGAGCAGTTATATGACCGGATTTACGGCGAGTTCGAACGGCGTTTCCCTCATGATTTGGGCCGGACGATCGGCGGCAGCTTCCAGGATGAGCTGCCTTCGATGCCGCTATGGACGAAAGGGCTTCCCGAGCTGTATGCCGGCCGATATGACGGGGATCTGATTGCCGCTTTGCCTGCCTTGTTCGAGGATGTCGAAGGAGCGGAGCTTGTTCGCAGGCGCGTGTACGAGTTGGCTGCGGAACTGGCGGAGGAGTCGGTGTTCAAGCTGCAATACGAATGGCATCGGCGCCATCAAATGCTGCAATGCTGCGATCAGGCCGGGCCCGCGCGCCGAGTCGACTTGCATGGGGCGCAGCGGCTTTACCTGGACTATATGCGAACGCATCGCTGGTATAATGCAGCCGGCTGCGACATGGACGGAGAGATTAAGCCGCATGCTTCGATGGTTCATTTGCACGGGGGCAAACGCGTG
>NZ_BDQX01000163.1:37891-45829 GCF_003112455.1 Paenibacillus agaridevorans | reverse complement strand
TGGTGGGAGTGGGCGCCGCCCGACACGGGATGGCGGCAGCCGTATTATGAGCATTACGGCGTGTTTGCCGATACGGTGAGCCGCGCGTGCTGGTTGTTGACGCAAGGCACGCATATCGCCGACGTCGCGGTCCATTATCCTTCGCATGCGGCATGCGGCTGGATGTCGCTATCCGACGGAGGCCCGCTTGAGCATCCCATGGTCGTTGCCAACAAAATGCCTCATGAGCGGCTCGGACATATCGAAAACGTGTATCAGACGTTGACGGGGCGCTGGAATCGCAAGGAACGCAACAAACCGGGCGCGCTTCGTACAGCAAGCATCGACTTTGACGTGACGGACGATTCCGCTTTGGAGAGGGCGGAGTTGTCCGGCGGCAAGCTGCGAATCGGAGAAGAGACGTTTTCGGCGCTGCTATTGTGCGGCACCGCCATTATGGATGATGCTGCCCGCGCCAAGGTAGAGCAATGGACGGCAGCCGGCGGTTTGGTGATCGCCGTACAATGCGGGGATGAAGAACCGGTATTGGAAGGCGCCGTGTACGTCGCCTCTGCCCGCGAAGCGATAGAGCTTCTGGAAGCCCGGCTGCCGGGGCGTGCCAAAGGACCGGATATGCCGTTGATGCGAAGGGTAGAGGACGCTGACCTGTTCTTGCTGCTGCCGGAAGCGGGAGAACTGCTGCCGATGCACGAGCCTTCGGGTGAACGTGCGACGCCTCCGAGGAGTGCCCGTTATCGTCTCCGCACGGCAGGATATCCGCAGCTATGGGATCCGGTGACCGGGCGAGTTTCCGAGCTTTTATACGACAGGGACGGCGATTGGATCGAGCTTGAAGTTTCGTTCGACAGTTGGCCGGCGGCATTTGTCGTATGCCGATGGGATCAAACGGAGGCGGGAGAAGTACCCGCCAATTCCTCGCGCGAGTTGGATAATCCATCTTCGCCAGCCGAAGTTCCCGCGCTAGGCGCGAGTCAGAAGCCGGCGGCGGAGCTCGAAGACTGGCAGGTAGCGGTCGTGCCTACGCTGGATAACCGTTACGGCGATTTTGATTTGCATGGCGGCAGGTCGGCTTTGGCGCCGATCGAGAGACGCGAATTGCTCGTCGCGCGCGAAGAAAGCGCCGCGGACGGCGAAGCCGCGGGCTGGCACAGGAGCGAACTGGATGATTCGGGTTGGATGAAACGTTTGTGGAGCGAGGCAGCTTATTGGGAGGCATCAAGCGACGAACGCTTTCGGGAAGGCGCCGTATGGCCGGTCGTCTACAGCAATACGACGGGAGACTTATCGTTCCGGACATGGGCGGGCAGAATGGGACGGATTCCGCGCAAATTTTTGAATTTGGGATTGGCGAAAGCCGGAGATAAGATATGGGCGCGGACCCATGTCGTTGCTCCGGAAGATGGTACGTATTGGGTCCGTACGGAGAGCAACGCGGCAATCGCACTTTGGGCGAACGGCGAAGAAATCAAATGGGAAGGCGGGCCTGAAGAGCAAACGTCGACCGTGAAGCTGAAAGCCGGAGCCAATTCGTTGTCGCTGTGCGCGGAGGCGTTGGCCGAAGGATACGTCAGGGCAGGAGTTACCCTATGCTTGGAAGAGCAAGAGCCGCTGCCCAAATGGATTTATTCGCCCAGTCCGCATTCGAAAACCCGGTTATCGTATACGATAACCGAGTCGGATAACGCTGGCATCAGCCGGGTGCGCGTCATCTTTTGCGCCAAGGAACGAGTGGCGCTTTATGTCAACGGCCAACCTGTAAGCGAGCACGGCGATTTTAATCCGTATATCCGGCAAGGGCAAGAAGAGCTCGATCTAACGCCCTATTGGCGTGACGGCGACAATGTGATTGAGCTTGTCATGCCGGAGGGCGAAGGCGTGGCCATGGTGGACGGCGTCATCGAGCGGGCGGACGGAACCCGGCATATGTTCTGCACAGGCCCTTCGTGGTTAAATGAACAAGGTCAGCACTCCGAAATTCTCCATGAAGCGGTTCTGCAGTTTGCCGAGACGGAGACGATGTGGCTTCCCGGCCGCGCGCATCCGCTGCCGAATGTCGGCTGGCTGATGCCGGATGCGGAGCCGGCGTCCCGTCCGCTGCCTTTTGTCCGCGACGCGGCTCAGCCCGGGAGGCCGATCTGGTTTCGTTTTCCGCTCCCGGCCGGAGCCAGGGAGCTCCGCATTGCTTGCGCGGGCGAATGCCAATGCTGGATAGCGGGAAGGCGGGTGCCGCTGCAAGGCGACATCGCTCTGTTCGAGCCGCAGCTTGCCGGAACGATGGCCGCGCTTCGCATTGTTCCTACCGATACAAGCACGGAGGCCGATGTGCTGCTTGCTCCGATCAGATTCGATGTGGCGCCGATTCGGGGGGAGCTGGGCGATTGGCGGACGGCGCTGGGCTTGCCCCATCACAGCGGCGTCGTCGAATACGAGACTACGGTTGATTGGCAGCAAGAGAACGGCGCGATCCTTGAGCTGGGGCATGTCCGGGGCACGGCCGAAGTATGGCTTAACGGCAACCCGATTGGCGTGCGCGCATGGGGACCTTACCGATTCAAGCTGGATGCCGGACGCGGAGAATACCATATACGTATTCGGGTAACGAACACGTTGGGCACCCATTACGAAATCGGCCGTCCTTCTAGCAACGTTGGAGGCTCCGTTAATCCGAAGGTTTCCTACTGGCAGCCTGATTCCATGCCGGAGCATTGGGAGAAGGCGTTTGCGGCTGGCGGCCTCTACGGTCCCGTCCGCTTATATGCCGTCACTTAATAGAAGCGATTGATAGAATTTTCAGTGAAATGATATGATTGGATGGATAGGAGATCCGGGAGGGATAGAACATGCTTAATCTGATGATCGTAGATGACGAGCCCTTTATGCTGAAGGGGCTGATTAATATCATTGAGAAAGGGCAAACGCCATGCTCCGAGATCGTTAGCGCGAATGATGGGTTCGATGCCCTTGAGAAGCTGGAGAACTACCGTCCTGATTTGCTGATTACGGATATTCAGATGCCGGAAATGAACGGTCTGGAGCTGATTCGAAAAGCTCGCGAGCGAGGGTTATGCAACCGCTTCATCATTCTGACGGGATACGATGACCCAGCCTATCTTCACCAGGCGATACGCTGCAAGGTGATCGATTATTTGCTGAAGCCCATTAACAAAGCGGAGCTTTATGACGTCATGAGCAATATATCGCTTGAACTGCTGGCTGCCGAAGACGAGGCCGGTTCGCCAAGCCAAGCCGATCAGGATCACAACGTTCCCGGCGTCGATTACGATCAGATGTCCAGAAACGTCAAAAAAATTATCCGGCATATCGAGTCGCATTATAAGGAAAACATTTCGCTCGATCATATTGCCGAGCATGTATATTTGCATCCCAATTACATCAGCTCGCTCTTTCGCAAGGAGACTGGACTGACGCTGATTCATTATTTGCATCTATTTCGGATTAAGAAGGCCAAGACGCTGATGCTTGGCGATTCGGAGGATTCCTTGCATCGCATATCGGAGCAAGTGGGGTACGAGAGCGTCCGGCACTTTTTCAGCGTTTTCAAAAAGTATTGCGGCGTTACGCCGAGCGAATACCGGCAGCACTATAAAATGAACGAATCTCTATCATCTCGCAAATAACTCGCAAACCGAATACGGGAGGACTAACCTTGCTCAATAAAATGCCTTGGAATAATGGGAAACTGACGGTCACGGACAACGGACGATATTTGCGGCATGCCGACGGCACCCCGTTTTTTTGGCTGGGGGATACGGCATGGCTGCTGTTAAAGCGAACGACGAGAGAACAGGCGCTAGCCTATTTTCGCGATCGGAGAACAAAGGGTTTTAACGTCATCCAGATTATGCTTGTGCATGATCTGGTTACCGAAAATGCATACGGGAGAGTGCCGTTTCGGGAGCTGGACCTGGACCAGCCCGATGCGGAGGAGTCGGATACGTATGTCAGCTACTGGTCCTTTGCCGACGAAGTGATCGGCATGGCGGAGCGCGAAGGGCTGTATGTTGCGCTTGTCCCCGTGTGGGGCAGCGTAGTGGAGCATTATTCCACCGATGCCGAGACGGCTGAGCGATACGGGACATGGCTAGGCAACCGCTATAAGAACCGTCCGAATGTAATTTGGCTAAACGGTGGAGATATTCGAGGCAGCGACAATACGCAAGTATGGCTTCGGATGGGGAGCGCGATTAGGGAAGCTGCTCCGGAGCACTTGATGACGTTCCATCCCTACGGCAGAACGGACTCTTCGAGGTGGTTCCACGACGAGGAGTGGCTCGACTTCAATATGTTTCAATCGGGGCACCGCAGCTATGCACAGATGGAGGAGAGCAACCCCGACACGTTGATCGGCGAAGACAATTGGCGTTTCGTGCAGGCGGATTGGGCCATAATGCCGGCGAAACCCACGATTGACGGCGAACCGTCCTACGAGGATATTCCGCACGGCTTACATTTCCCGGGCGCTCCGAGATGGACGGCGGACGATGTGAGACGTTATGCGTATTGGGCCGTTTTTGCCGGCGCATTTGGTCATACCTATGGACACAATGCGGTCATGCAGTTCCATACGGAGGAGCGGGGCATCGGAGCATACGACTGCTTGCGAAGCTGGAACGATGCGCTTGATGATGACGGTGCGGCGCAGATGGTACATCTCAAGGAGCTCATCCTCTCCAGACCATTCGAAGAGCGGATGCCTAATGAGACGGCCATCTGCGGCGATCCGGGCTACCGGTATGACCGGTTATTCGTTAATCTGGGCAGCAGCCATATGATGGCCTATATCTACTCGGGGCGTCCCTTTAATTTGCAGCTGGGACAGTTCTCCGGTTTGCGGGCGGCTGCCTGGTGGTACAATCCGCGGTCAGGCGAAAGCGAATTTCTGGGCGAGTTGGCGAACGAGGGAATCCATGAGTTCGTTCCTCCGGGCGGAAGAGCTCCGGGCAACGACTGGGTATTGGTGCTTGATGATGCCGAAAAAGGTTTCGCCGCACCGGGACAGTCGTTAATTCCACGATAGTCCGCGATTCAAAGCAAAGTCCTTAAGATTGAACGCTGTAATCCGGCTGCTCCGGGACTACAATGGAAAGAAAGACAGCGCTTTCTATAAGGAGGAACCGGAAAATGGATACAGTAGTCGCGGTATATACGGGCCAAGGGCTGGCGGAGCCGCTCAAAAAACAATTCGATGAGCTGCTGCCCGGCGTGCGTCTTGTCAATATTATCGATGACAGCTTGATTGCCGAGGTTGTGCGAGAGGGAGAAGTCACGCCAGGTGTGAAACGGCGTCTTATGCAATATTATCAGCATGGAGCCGATCTGGGCGCTTCCATTATTCTCAATACTTGCTCTTCTGTAGGCGAAGTGGCCAGCGACGCGCGACCGTTCTTCGACATACCGCTTGTAAAAATCGATGAAAGCATGGCCGTAGAAGCGGTTGAGTCTTATCGTACGATCGGCGTTGTGGCGACGCTTCCCACTACGCTTCAGCCGACAATGCGGCTTTTGCGGCAGCAAGCCGAGCAGCGCGGCAAGCCCGTGCAATTGATCGACGGTCTTGCAGCCGGCGCCTATGACGCTCTTGTCAGCGGACGGCCCGATGAGCATGACCGCATTCTGTTGGAGACAGTCGTCAAGGTCGCAGAACAGGCCGATGCGCTGGTGCTTGCGCAAGGCTCCATGGCGCGTATGGAGGCGCAGCTGGCGGAGCGCGTCGGCAAACCCGTGTTATCCAGTCCTCGCCGCAGCGTGTTGGCGATCAAGAAGCTATTGGAAGCGGAAAGGACGGTCCGCTAATGTTTACGGATAGGCTGTCCAAAATATTGTATGGCGGAGACTACAATCCCGAGCAGTGGCCAAATGAAATCCGGGACGAGGACATGCGGCTGTTCCGGCTCGCGGGCGTTGATATCGCGACGCTCAACGTGTTCTCTTGGGCGCTTAATCAGCCGGATGAGAACACCTACCGCTTCGATTGGCTGGACGAGATGATGGATAAGCTCCATGCGAACGGGATCAAGGTGTGCCTGGGCACATCGACGGCGGCTCATCCCGCATGGATGGCGACGCGTTACCCCGATGTGCTGCTCGTCGAGCATGACGGCCGCCGTCGCAAGTTCGGCCGCCGGCATAATTCCTGCCCGAACAGTCCGACCTATCGGCTTTATTCGGAGCGGATGGCGCGTAAGCTGGCGGAGCGTTACAAGGATCATCCCGCCTTGCTGCTGTGGCATGTTAATAACGAATATGGATTGCGCTGTTACTGCGACAATTGCGAGAAGGCCTTTCGCGTATGGCTGCGGGACCGCTATGGCACGCTCGAGGAGTTGAACCGGGCCTGGTATACGAGATTCTGGGGTCATACCTTCTACGACTGGAACGAGATTGTGCTGCCGAGCGGACTCAGCGAGCACCTGAGTCCAACCCATTCGGACGAGACTGCGTTCCAAGGCATCTCGCTCGATTATGACCGATTTAATTCGGATGCCATTCTGGCTTGCTACAAGCTGGAGCGGGATGCTATTAAACGCGTTATTCCGGATGCGGTCGTGACGACGAATTTCCAAGGCAACGGCACGTACAAGCCTCTTGATTATTTCAAGTGGGCGAAGGAACTGGATATCATAGCGCTTGACATGTATCCCGCCGATGACATGACCCCCGGCCAGATGGCGATGCGCTATGATTTGATGCGCGGCTTAAAGGGGGGAGATCCGTTCCTGCTGATGGAATCGTGCCCGTCGCAACTGAACTGGCGCCCCCGCAATTCGCTTAAGCAGCCCGGCGTCAACCGTTTATGGAGTTATCATGCCGTCGCTCGCGGCGCGGACGCCATTATGTATTTTCAGCTGAGGCGTTCGCGCGGGGCATTCGAGAAATTCCATGGAGCATTGATCGATCATGCCGGACACGAGAATACCCGCGTATTTCGGGAATGCGCCGACATCGGGCGCGAACTGGGACAGCTGGGTGATACGCTGCTTGGTGCGCGCTCCGAAGCCCGCGCGGCCATTGTGTTCGATTGGGACAACTGGTGGGCGCTGGAGCACTCCAGCGGGCTTACCGTGGATCTTCGTTATGTCCAAGAAATCGAGAAGTATTACGCTGCCTTCTACGGCCGCAATATACCGGTAGCCATGGTAGGCGTGGAGGCGGATTTGACCTCTTACGATATCGTCGTGGCGCCGGTGCTCTATTTAATTCAACCCGGTTATGCCGAACGTTTGGAGCAATTCGTGGCGCAGGGCGGCACGCTGGTCATGACAACCTTTAGCGGCATTGTCAACGAAACCGACCTGGTTACGACGGGAGGTTATCCCGGTGAGCTTCGGAAGCTTCTGGGTGTATGGGTGGAGGAGATCGATGCGCCGATGGCTCATCAGCGCAACCGCGTCGTTATGACCGCAAGGCTTGGCGAACTGGAAGGCTCCTATAATTGCGGCGTGCTTTGCGATGTCGTGCATGCCGAAGGAGCCGAGACGATGGCCGTTTTCGAACGAAACTTCTATCGGGGATGCCCTGCGCTTACGCGCAACAGCTTCGGGTCGGGCGAAGCCTGGTATGTCGCGACTTCGCCGGAGCCGTCCATGCTGGACGGATTAATCTCGCATGTATGCGAAACTCGCGGCATTAGGCCTTTGCTGGATACGCCGCCCGGCGTAGAAGCGTCCGTCCGGGTTAAAGACGGAAGAACCTTCTTGTTTTTGCTTAATCACAACGATGCGGCAACGGAAGTCGAATTGGGAACGGACCTCTATGTCGATTTGTTAACAGGTACGCGGCACAAAGGAAAGCTCTCGCTGGTCGCTCTGGATGTCCGGATTTTGTCAGTTGCGGATGCCTAAGGCGGGATTGGTTCATCAAACACATAATGGCAAGGGGCTGAACCCGTGAGAGACAATACAGGCGGCAATTCCATGA
>NZ_BDQX01000163.1:33463-37821 GCF_003112455.1 Paenibacillus agaridevorans | reverse complement strand
GTGGTACCGTCAGCCGGCCGACGAATGGGTCGAGGCGCTGCCGGTCGGAAACGGACGTTTGGGCGGCATGGTCCATGGCGGCATCAAGCGCGAGACGATCGCGCTCAACGAGGAGACGCTGTGGTCCGGCACCAAACGCGGGGCGGAGCGGGAGGAGCCTCTGCGTTATTTGGAGGAGAGCCGCAGGCTAATATTCGAAGAGCGGTATAACGAAGCTCAGTCGGTTATCGAGGAGCATATGCTGGGACCTGCAGGGAATGCTTTCCAGGCTATGGGCGATCTTGAGCTGTCCATGAGCCATCCCTCCTTGGCAAAAGAGTATCGGCGCGAGCTTGATCTTCGTACCGGGTTATGCCGGACGGAATATATGTCGGGCGACACGCGGATAACGAGGGAGGTTTTCGTATCGGCGGTGGATCAGGTCATGGTCGTGCGGCTGGAAGCCGACCGTCCGGGAGCCATCGGATTGGAGGCGGCGCTCACGAGCAGACTCCAATATCGCGTCGAGAAATCGGGAGTGGACCGCCTTATCCTGTCGGGAGCGGCACCGAGCCTTCTGGATCACGAGCAAGAACGTTCGGAGGATACGGTCGTTTACGAAGAGGATAAAGGCATCCGGTTCCAGATTCATCTTAAGGCCATACCCGAGGGCGGAGTTGTCGAGGCGCATGGCGGAAGGCTGGAAGTAAAGCGGGCGGATGCGGTAACGTTGCTGCTGACCGCGGCCACCAGCTTTAACGGCTTCGACCGCGACCCTGTTCTGGACGGTCTGGATCCGCGACCTCGCTGCGATCAATGGCTGCAAAAAGCTGAAAGCGCGGGTTATGCCGAGCTCCGGAATCGTCATATCGCGGATTTCTCGTCATATTTCGATCGCGTGACGCTGGAGCTTGACGCGCCGGATCGGGACGGCGTCCCGACGGACGAGCGTATTGCGGCGGTGAGCGGCGGCCAAACCGACGAACGGCTTGCCGAGCTGTTTTTCCAGTTCGGCCGCTATCTGATGATCAGCTCGTCGCGTCCCGGCACGCAGGCGACGACGCTGCAGGGCATCTGGAACAACATGACGAAGCCGCCCTGGTCTTGCAACTATACCGTCAACATTAATACGCAGATGAACTATTGGCCGGCCGAGGTATGCAATCTCGCGGAATTTCACGAGCCGCTGTTCGATCTGCTCGGCGATCTGCGAGTCGCGGGAGCGCGGATGGCCGAGGCCTACTACGGATGCAGGGGCTGGGCCTCTCATCATAACGTCGACTTGTGGCGGAATACGAGCCCGTCGCAAGGCTCCGCGAGCTGGTCGTTCTGGCCGATGGGCGGCGTGTGGCTGTGCCAGCATTTATGGGAGCATTATGCCTACGGTTGCGATGAGGAGTTTCTTCGCGACACGGCCTATCCCATCATGAAGGAAGCGGCGTTGTTCTGCCTCGACTATCTCGTCGAGGACGGTCAAGGCAATCTCGTATCCGTTCCGTCGACGTCGCCGGAGAACACCTTTATCGCGCCGGACGGGCAACGCTCGGCGGTCAGCATGAGCTCTACGATGGATATCGCGCTGATGAGGGAGCTGTTCGGGAACTGCGCGGAGGCCGCCCGCATTTTAAATGCCGATGCGGACTTCCGCGTAACGCTGCAGGAGGCGCTGGAGCGCCTTCTGCCGTTCCAAATCGGGCAGCATGGCCAATTGCAGGAATGGTACCGCGACTTCGAGGAAGCCGAGCCCGGGCATCGCCATACGGCCCATTTGTACCCGCTGCATCCGGGTAAATTGATCACGGTGCGCGGCACGCCGGAATTAGCCAAGGCTGCCCGCGCAAGCCTCGATCGGCGCCGGGTCTATGAAGGCGAGGATACGATCGGATGGTGTTATTCTTGGAATATTAGCCTGTACGCGCGTCTGGAGGATGCGGAGACGGCGCATAGTTATTTGACGAAGCTGCTCGGCAACCCGTTCCCTAACCTCTTTAATGCGCACCGGCATCCGAAAATCACGTTTTATCCGCTGACCATCGAGGCGAATTTTGCGGCTTCCGCGGGTATTGCCGAGCTCCTCTTACAGAGCCATGCAGGCGAGCTGCATCTGCTGCCGGCGCTGCCGAAGGCATGGCCATCCGGACGGATCGGCGGCATCCGTGCCCGCGGCGGCTACGAGCTCGACCTCGAATGGAGCGACGGTAAGCTTACGCACGCGGTTATCCGTGCCGCCCGAACAGGTCGCTGCCAGTTGCGGACCTCCGTGCCTGTTAAGGCAGAAGGCCGGGATTGGGAACAGTTAGAGGAAGGCGTCATTGCTTTTGAGGCCGAAGAGGGCAAGAGTTATTCGATTTGTAGGTAGAGAAGTAGAGTAGCCGGTAGAGGCAGAGCTGCTTCGATAGGGTAGAGCCGTTATGATCATGACGGCTCTTTTCCTGTTTATTCGAAGTTCATTCGCGTGATAAATAAATATAATTTGAAGGTTATATATCTGTGTGGTAATATATAAATATCGCAAACGAAATACAAAGCAAAAAATACAAATTACCGGGATGGAGGCATAAGGCATGATAATGGAAGGACGGGTAGCGGATGCACCCGGAGGGAAAGTCATCGTATTTGAGCGTTATTTGAAGCATTCGACGGAAGACGTTTGGAAGGCGGTAACGGAACCTGCCATGATTAAGCAATGGTTAACGGCCGAAGCAACGATGGAGCTCGCCGAAGGCGGGAATGTGAAGCTCCAATGGGAAAATGGCGACATCGTGACGGGGCGGGTGACGACATATCAACCTCCTTTTCTGCTGGCCTATACGTGGGAGGAAAATTCGTCCGGCAATTCAGAGCTGAGCTTCGCGCTGCAAAGCAGCGGGCAGGGCACGTTGTTGACGCTAAAACATGTGTTCTACAAGACGGACGATCTATCGAATTTCTTGTCGGGCTGGCATGTACATCTAGACGTAGTCGATCTCGTGCTGCAAGGCAAAAGCGGGGAGTTCCCTTGGGACAGACAGAAAGAGTTGAGGGAAATCTATAGGGACAGGCTGCTTCATGGAAGCCGCTAAGCTGAGCATTTTCGAGGTCATCGCCGAGCCGAATCGACGGACGATGATCGAACTGCTGCGCGTACGAGAGCGATCGGTCAACGAGTTGGTCGGCCATTTGGCCATCAGTCAACCGGCTGTATCCAAACATCTGGGCATCCTGAAAAATGCCGCTTTGGTGGGGATCAGGCAGGAAGCGCAGAAGCGAATCTATTACTTGCGTCCCGAACCGCTTCGAGAGATCGATTCCTGGATCGAGAACTATAGGGAATTCTGGTCCGATCGGCTTGACGCGTTGGAAGATCTGCTGGATAAAAACGGGAAATAAAGCAGGCGCCTAGCGTCGACGATAACCAAATCGACCTGCCTTATCGTCGGAATCGGCTATAGGGCAGGTCGATTTTTGTATACGGGCACGAGCACGAGCGGCTAACGGACATCAGCATCACTATAATGCCGGATGAACACACTTTGAAAATCTAACGGACAACAGGAAACTTAATGGGCCAAAATGAAGCGAGAAATCGCCGAAAGTGGGCAAATAGTGGCTGTGTGGTCCGTTAGAATCCCAAAACCCGATACATCGCCCAAATAGCGACGTTTGTGTCCGTTAGCCAGTATGCCTCTTCGCCAAGGGGAATGCGTTCAAGCACGTTCACCGCTCGGGCATACCTCCCGTGCGTAAGGGAAAAAACGTCTCCAGCACCAATCGGACGCAGTCTTCCGCATCGTTTTCGGCTGTACGGAGGACAAGGTCGGGCTGCGCCGGCGCCTCGTACGGATCGGAGATGCCGGTGAACGCTTGAATCTCGCCGCGCCGGGCCTTCCCGTATAGTCCCTTCACATCTCTGGCTTCGCAGACGGCAAGCGGGCAATCCACATAGATCTCCGCAAAACGGGGAAGCTCCGAACGCGCATAGTCTCGCATCTCCGCATAGGGAGTGATCATGGAAACGACGACGTTGACGCCGTGACGGTTCAACAAACCGGCGATGTAGACCGCACGGCTGATGTTCTGGAACCTGTCCTCGCGGCTGAAGCCCAGCGACTGGCCGAATATGCGCCGAAGCTCGTCGCCGTCCAGCCACTCCGCGCGAAGCCCCCGTTCCCGAAGCTGCCCCGCGACGCCGGACGCGATCGTGCTTTTCCCGGCGCCGGACAAACCGGTGAACCAAAGGGTGGTGCCGATGCTTTCGCTCCCGTCGCTCCATGAGCCGCTATCTTGGTCTGGAAGGTTCTTGTCGGAACGAGCTGCCGCGACGATCTTTCCCGACATCTCGAACGTACTTCGATAGGTCATCCTTATATCCCCCCTCCGGATACGGACACCTTCGCACC
>NZ_BDQX01000163.1:30184-33395 GCF_003112455.1 Paenibacillus agaridevorans | reverse complement strand
GCCGGGCGGGCCGCCCAGCCTGCCGCCATCACGTCGGGGATTTCGCTCCAGCAGTCCATCCCCATAGATGCCGGCCAGCTCCAGATGCGGCATATGAATATAGCCGATGTAGCAATCGCACACCTTCATCCGGCATGCCCGCTTGGCGGAGAGTCCTTCCAGGCCGTCTCTGTAGAGATTGCCGATCAATCCGCGGTCCTTGTAGCAGCGTTTGACGAGACCCGCGCCTTGCACGTAGAACACGCTGCTCCCCGCATGGCATTCCTTGCCCATGCTTTCGTAATCCATCGCGTTAATGCCGAAGTAGGGATCGATCGCCTGCAAGGCGGCAATGTCCTCGTCCCCGTAATAATCGGGCTGATCCTTGTAGGCGTTGACCCAGAGATAAACGTCCTCCGGCAGCATGCCGCGGAGCGAGGCGATCGCGGGGATCGCGCTGCGAAGTCCGACGCTGCCTACGCTGAAAGGAACGCCATGCTCTCGGGCCTGCATACACTGGGACAGAAAACGTTCCTCCGTTACTTGGCCGGGATGATAGGTCGCCCAAAACGCGGCTTTGCCAGGGTTTAGCTCGCGAGCGAAGTCGAGCCGCGCGGACAAATTGGTTTGAATGGCGATTTTAGCTACATGCGGCATATGGGACAGCTCCACCATGGCTTCGCGATACCAGCGGTGGATCAGCGCCTCCCCGTAAGGGTTGAAGAAGATGGACAGCCGATGGCCGGCTTGTCCTTGCTCACGTACCCAATCTACGAAGACGCGCAGCTGCTTGCGATCCTTCGCCAGCGTCTCGGCGTTGTCCTTCGTTTTGCCGAAGGGGCAATACGGACAGTCGTAGTTGCAAGAAGAGAGGCTGCCGCGGTAATAAAGCACGGCGTTCATAATACCACGAACCTTTCCATTCGTTCGCGGATCTCTCCGGAGATGAGCCAGTCGCCGATGGAGTCGGAATAGGAGAAGCCTTCCGGAGTCATACGAAGCAAGCCGTCCTCCAGGGAGGCGAGTCCGGACCTAGGCAGCAGCGACAGCTCCGGCAGGTCGCTCCACAGATCCGTGCCGAAGCGGGAAGCGTAGTCGGCAGGACGCAAGCCTTCGCTATGCAGGATCGCCTTAAGCACGAAACGGCGCCGCTGCTCCTCCTTGCTCAGGACAATGCCGTAATCCGCCGTATCGTACCGTTCGGCGGCTACATAGTCGGCAATGATGCTCTCCGTCGCTTTGCGGCTTACGCCGTAACGGGAAGCGTAGTGGACATCCCGCGTGTAGGATCTTGCCCCGCAGCCGAGTCCGACCATGCCTTCCTCCTGGCAGCTATAGTCCAATAGCTTCTTGTCGCCGCCGACCGTGGAAGCTGCGGAAGTTTTGGCGAATCTCCTCATGGAGGATTGCACATAACCTCGTTTCGAGAGCATGTCCCTGGCAGCCGTATAACAAGCCAAACGGATATCGGGCTCCCGTTCGATCCGCTCCGGCTTTACGATCGTATGGTCGCGAGTGTACAAGGGATACAGGAAAATTTCCTCCGGATCGTATTGCAGAGCTTCCTCCAGCGAATACAGCCAGCTTTCGACCGTCTGACCGGGCAGCCCATAGATCAAGTCCAGATTGAGAATGGGAAAATCGTACGAAGTCAGCATCGCAAGCGCTTGATGCACGACCTGCGGCGGCTGAGGCCGGTAGATGGCCGATGCCTCCGCGTCGACAAAGCTCTGGATGCCCATGCTGACACGGTCGACGCCCGCAGCTTTCAGGACATCCAGCTTCTCCGGCGTAATCGTCTCCGGAGACGCTTCTACGGAAATGGAGACGGAGTTTTTATCCACCCCCATCACGTCATAGGCAATGTAGAATAATCGGCTAAGCAGCTCTGCGGACAACAACGTCGGTGTGCCTCCGCCAATGGCGAAGCGGGCATAGGGCTTGCCTGTGATGATGCTTGACCACTGGCGCGCTTGCCGCTCCAGCGCGTCCACGTACCGGATATGGACGTCATCGCGTTTGTCCGGCAGCGTGAACAGGTTGCAGAACCCGCAGCGGGCGCCGCAGAACGGGATGTGCATATATAGGAAATACGATTCCGCCGGCTCCTGCCGCCACAGTTCTTCCAGAGACAAGGCGGGAGAAAGCTCGCGGTACGCCATCTTGTGCGGATAGGAATAGAGGTAGGAGCGGTAAGGATTGGCTTTGATCCGCTCTGCCCACTGATCAACTTCGGAATCGGAGCAAGGACGGCCCAAAGTTTGCCGGTCCGCCGAAGCACGCTGGATCGACCCAGACATATTGCATTCCTCCTTTCAATTATAGAATGAATTCCCGGTAAGGCACGTCCCATACGGTCTCATGCGCAAGCCGGTGCCCATGGTAGCCGTCTTCGCCGAACGCTTCGCCGTGATCGGAGAAGACGAGGCAGAAGACGGGCTTGCCGCGCTCCCGGAGCCTTTGGAAAAGCCGGCCTAATTCGCCGTCCACGTAACGAAGGGCGGCGCGCTGGGTATCGACGGAATCCCGGCGCGCTCCCTCGACATAATGATGGGACGGTCCATGAATCGCGGACACGTTCATAAACAGAAACAGCCGCTGGTCCAGCGGAGTGTCGTCCAGCAGCCCCAGAGCATGGTTCACTTGATGCTCCGTGGACCTGGGATTGGTTACGCCGAAGTTCATGCGCCAATAGCTGTGCTGAAAGTAACCGGGCAGCACGCGGGCCAACGGCACTTTTTTGCTGAAAAAAATAACCCCGCCTATGCAAACCGTCTTATACCCTTCGGCCGCTAGTCCTGATACGATATCCGGGGTATCGAACAGCCACGTTCGGGGATCCGTCTTCATCCCGGTGCGGCTGGAATGGAAGAGTCGGACGTGCGACGACTTGTCCGTCGTAGCGGGAGTCGGCAGGAACCCGCCGAAAAAAGCGTGATGCGCGGCATACGTAAAGCTGCCGGGCGTATGGCGTTTCTCCCAGGAGCCGCTGCCGCACAGATTCGGGCAGTTTTTCTCCTCCAGCACGGCCGCATCGTAACGAAGCGTATCCAGCGTAATCATCAAAATATCGTGCGTGCCGACAATGGTATTCATATCTGTGATCATGTTTCATTCATCCTTTGCGCCAGCTTATCCTGATGTCCGAACAGTCCGCGCATTTCCCATTCGTAGGGATCCAAACCCTCATGCAGTGCCCCATAAAGGAGGTCGCCGAACGGATTGACGTCGG
>NZ_BDQX01000163.1:29557-30069 GCF_003112455.1 Paenibacillus agaridevorans | reverse complement strand
CGCGCTACGGGGAAAGACGGCCGCCGCGGCCGCCGCAGTGCTTCCGACACGCCGAATCGCTTCCTCCGCCAAGCCCGCCTCCTCCAGCGACATTCGTTCGCTGCGCAGGTGAAGGTTCGTGATCGGCGTCCGGCTGGCGCGAGCGATGGCGTGGCAAGGCTTGCCGCCTACGACGAGCTGCCGGATGTCGAACGCGCGGCCGTCATGCCCTCGCTTTGCAATCCACTGCTCAGCGTAAGCTCCATGTCGGTAGAGCCAGTTTATAATAGCGGCAATGTCGGCGGAGTCCGTATATCGTTTCAACTTGCCAGAGTTGTAAAAGATAGGCGGACGGGCGTTGTAACGTTCCATGCCGATCGTCGTCATGGCGATCTCGGCTCCCGTTACGGGGTGGAGCTGGTAAGCGATAACGCCGGAAGCGGCGGAGCCGCTTGCCAGCTTTACAAAAACGCGGTGCATGCGCGCCTTCAGCATCGCGTTGCGCAACGACTCATAGCCTGTGATGGGCTCGT
>NZ_BDQX01000163.1:0-29495 GCF_003112455.1 Paenibacillus agaridevorans | reverse complement strand
CCGACGACCGGTCTCGGTATCGCGATGCCGGCCGCCGCCAGCAGCTCCTGGGTTCGTCGTTTATCCGTCATCGCCGCAATATCCGCTGGATCGTTCTGCCATTCCGCTCCATGCAATTCTGCCGCTTGACGGCGGAGCCTCGCCAGCAAGCGGCAGTAGCCGCGATACCATTGCGCCGGGTGGTACAGCCGGCCGGGCGATTCCTCCAGCCGCAGCGCGGCAACGGCGCTCATGGGCTGCGGGTCCGGGCGTCCGCTGTACGGGTGCAGCGAGTCATCCTCTTCGCCGGCGCTCCCATCGGGAGCGCCGAGCGCGATAATCGCACGCTCTATCTCGAAGCTGCCGCCGGGCGATTCCAGACGCAGCAGCGGAGCGTTCTCGGATCGCTGCGTCTTTAGCCATGGCTCCGCCTGCTCACGCAAGTCGAGCGGCTGCTCTCCCAGCAGTCCCGCCAACGGGATAATCAGCGCCGTAGGCAGTCCAAGCCTCTCCCGTGCGAGCGCGATACCGCCGGTTCGTTTGTCGCCCGGCATGCCTATGACGATGAGCGGCCTCTCCGCCGATTTACTCTGTAATGGAAGGATAACGCCAATCCTCGTCGTCGTCGGACTGCTGCCTGTCGCTGACATCTGCGGGCAGTCCGCTCTGCTGCCAGCGTTTCACCATCTCTTCGGACATGTAATGATAGTGCAGATCGATTCCCTTCAAGCCTTTGATCCGCTCGCTGGCGAGCAGAACTTCCGCGCCTTCGTCCGTCAAGGTGCCGAGCGACAGGTCGAGCGTTTCGAGCCGGTCCAGAATTGGCGCATTGGCGACAGCCAGCGCGATTTCGTCTTGGATTTCGCTATTTTTGAGACCCAAATAGGTCAATTTGGGGAATTTATCGGGCTCGATCAACGGAAGCACGTCTTCCAAGCCGCCGTCGAAGCCGTAATCGTCGACGCCGAGATAGAGCTCCAACTTGCGCAGGTTCGGGAGCTGGGCGCTTGCGATGGAGGCGAGCACGTCTTTGCCCAGCCCTCCGCTTATAATAATCAGCTCTTCCAGCTTGTCGTGCTTCAGGCTGCTCAACACCAGCTCGTTGCCGCCTTGAATCTTGAGCGATTGCAGTTCAGGGAACGCGCCGAGCAAAGGGGAGAGATCGCTCTGCACGATCCACGAAATCTCGCATTCCTCGAAGCTCATATCGCCGATGAACAGCTTGCGCAAGGCAGGAAAACGATCCTTGTGCTCTACGAGAGCCTTTACAATGTCTTCGGAACTGTTCTCGTAAGCCTGTCCCCAGTCTCCGATGATCAAACTTTCGAGGGCCGCGCCCTCGGGACTTGCCGCGAGCTTTTCCAGTTCCGTCTCGATTCGTTTGCCGTCCTCGTATTCGTCGTATTCAACTTTAAGCTTGATTTCCGACATGTCATTCCCTCCTGCAATATCAAATGAATAACTGCATGATTAACGCTATCATCTGGCAATCATATGGTCAATTTTAATCGTTAATCGTTTGAAAATTCGTGACATATGTCACACCGCACTGGCAGAAAACTATCTTATAATAATAGGAATATAGTACTATGTTGGCAATCGTACATAAAAAGACGGGTTGATCGACATCATTTATCTCTGGGGGAGCTGGAACAAATGGGCAAGACAGGTGGTGCTTACGTTACAAAATTTAATTGGACGATCCGCAAAAAGATGTTGTTATTCTGCATACTGCTGCTGATCATTCCAAGTTCAATTATTGCATTCGATACCTATAGGGATGCGAAGTCCGAAACGGATTTATTAATTCGAAACAATCTGGCGAATAGCGTGAAACTGATGGTGCAGAACGTTGCCGCCTTCAATGATATGGTGGAGAACGGACAATTGTCGCTGGAAGAGGCGCAAGAAGAAGTGAAAAGAATCATGCTCGGGAGCAGAAACGAGGACGGCACCAGGCCTATCAACGAAAATATCGACCTCGGCGAAAACGGGTATTATTACGTCGTCAGCTCCAAGGGCGATCTTATCGCGCATCCCAAGCAAGAAGGCGAAAATCTATGGGACAAAAAAACCTCGGACGGCTTCTATTATATACAAGATGTGATTCGGCAAGGTCAAAGCGGCGGCGGATTTACGTATTACGATTGGCCGCTTGGGGGCGACGGTCATGAAGCGCTTAAGATTACATACGCCATAAACATGCCGGAGTGGGACTGGAATATCGTCGCGGGGTCCTACTACCATGATTACAATGAAGGCCAGACTCGAATCTTGTATTCTACGTTGACGACTCTCGTATTATGCATCATTGTGGGCACGATCCTGGTCATCTTATTTTCCAACCATATTGCGGGACCTGTCAAAAAAGTAGCGGCAGAGGCGCGCAAGGTTGCAGGGGGCGATCTAACCTCGGAACCGCTTGCCATTCGGAACAAGGATGAGATCGGGCAATTGGCGGATGACTTCAACACGATGAAACAATCCATAAGCAAGCTGGTCAGACAAGTGATCCAAAGCTCGGACAACGTCTCTTCGTCGTCACACGGGCTGCAGACCTCTATCGCGGAGACGACTCAAGCATCCAGGCAAATCGCGGAGTCCACGCAAGGGATCGTCACGGGGATCGAATCGCAAGCCATCAGCACGGAACAAAGCTCGAAGGCCATGGAAGAGATGGCGCTTGGCATCGCGCGAATCGCGGATACTTCAACCTTGGCTTACGAAACGTCGGTTCAGTCCAAGGAAGCAGCGGAGCAAGGGTTCCGGCACATCCATCTCACCATCGACAAAATGGCGACGGCTGGACGGGCGATAGACGATATCTCCGGCATTATGGCCGTGTTAAGCGAACGTTCGAGGGAGATTAGCGGCATTGTGACGACGATGTCCGAGATTGCTTCGCAGACAAGCCTGTTATCGTTAAATGCTTCTATCGAAGCGGCGAGAGCGGGAGAGCAGGGAAGAGGTTTCGCGGTCGTGGCGGCGGAGGTGAAAAAGCTGGCGGAGATGTCAAGCCTCTCGGCGGAGCAAATCAATACGCTCGTAAACGATGTCCAGGCCGACATTTCGGCTGCGTTTAGCTCCACAGTGACGGGAAGCAATCAGTTCCGGCAGGGCATGGTTGAGATCGAAGAGACGGGCGATTCCTTCTCCCGGATCGTGGAGGCGACCCAGGAAGTGGTTGCGCAAATTCAGGAAGCCTCGGCTTCTGCCGAAGAGATGTCCGCCAGCACGGAGCAAATCTACGCATCGTTGCAGGAGCTGGAGCGAGTGGCAGGCCAGTCGGCCGAAAGCTCGGAGATGATCTCCGCCTCGACGGAGGAGCAGATCGCATCGATGGAAAGTATATCGCAATCTTCGCAGGCGCTTCATGTCATGGCAACAGAATTAAAGGATGCCGCTCACCGCTTTAAGGTAGCGAAAGCGGGAGTGACGGGGAACAAATAAACGTACGCGTGGACAAGGGGCTATCTCAAACTGCTGTTATGTCCATTCGGCGACCCCCATGAATGAAAATGAACTTGGCCTGTGACGCCGTTTGTTCCATGCTGGAACATCTGGTCACAGGCTTTTACTTTATTGGCTGGCCGCACTCAGGGGCTTAAAAGTGGGATGCTCTTGAAAGTTTTAAAGTCGTTATAAATGTCTATGGGATGGATTTGCAGACGCCTTGTTTTATGGCAGAGCTGGATTGGCGGAGTGCTGGCGCTAGTGTGCGCCTTGGCTATTTTCACATACGGTACAACAATTGAGCGAAAATACACAATTAAGATGAGGAAAGAGCCATTTATTCGTACATTTGTACATATATACACAAATATTGGTTCAAAGAGGTCCCGAACGAATATGGGAAGCGAGAATTTGTGTATTTTCGTACAATTTCCTTTACAGGGTTCCCATTTGTCTAAGAAATTGGGGAGAAATGCACAAATGTGCAGAGCGGCCGATTTTCGGACCATGCCACGTACAGCCCCGGCAACGAGTTTATTATAGGAGATGGTAAAACCTATAAGTAAGAGATTGTCCGATAGGATATTCATACCTAGGCGGTTAAGAACAGTCTGTGTGTTTTATCCCTGACAGAGCCTTTTCAAGGCCCATAGTCGTTAAAAACGCCTATGGAAAAGTTTTGCAGCTTTTTCAAGCCCCATAGTCGTTATAAACGCCGATGGGATGTTTTTGCAGCCTTTTCTAGCGGGGCTGCCCACCCAAAAGCCAATTTGTGTTTTTTCCGCCTCATTGGAAACACCTTTCTTCAAGAAGAAGGACCTCAGCCCCCACTTTGAAGTGGAACTGAGGTCCTTTCGCTTGTATATGTGGCTTTCGCTTGTATATGTGAATATTCTCACGTCATACGTACACTTTGGAGTCAGCCGTTTAGCCTTGAGTATTACTAAGCCAGATCGAATCGATCCGCGTTCATCACTTTTACCCAAGCGGCAATAAAGTCCCGCACGAATTTCTCGCGATTGTCGTCTTGCGCGTACAATTCGGCTATGGCGCGCAGAACGGAATTGGAGCCGAATACAAGATCGGCCCGTGTCGCCGTGCGGATTACCTCGCCCGACTGGCGGTCTCTGCCTTCGTACGTGTTGCTTCCGACGGGCTTCCAAGCGACGTTCATGTCCAGCAGGTTTACGAAGAAGTCGTTCGTCAACGTTCCTACGGTATCCGTGAACACGCCATGCCTCGTACCTCCGTAGTTGGTCCCAAGCACGCGCATGCCGCCAACGAGAACGGTCAATTCCGGCGCCGTCAGGCCCAGCAGCTGCGCTTTATCCAACAACAATTCTTCAGCAGTAACGGCATAGTGTTTCTGCTGGTAGTTGCGGAATCCGTCGGATACGGGCTCCAGCACGGCGAAGCCTTCAACGTCGGTCTCCTCCTGCGAAGCATCGCCCCTGCCGGGAGTAAATGGCACCGATACATCGTAACCAGCATCTCGTGCTGCCTTCTCGACGGCTGCGCTGCCTCCCAGTACGATAAGATCGGCCAGACTGACCTCCTTCTCCCAGTCGTCCTTAATGCCTTGCAGAATCGTGAGCACCTTGTCAAGCTGGAGCGGCTGGTTGACCTCCCAATCCTTCTGAGGGGATAACCGGATGCGAGCGCCATTGGCGCCGCCGCGCATATCCGAACCGCGGTAGGTGCTGGCGGAAGCCCAGGCGGTCGTGACCAGTTCGCCTACGGTCAAGCCGGAATCCAGAATCAGGGTTTTTAATTCCGCGGCATCCGCATCCGTTAATACATAATCGACAGTCGGTACGGGATCTTGCCAAATCAGCACTTCGTCCGGCACTTCGGGACCCAGATATCGGGAGCGTGGCCCCATGTCGCGATGCATGAGCTTGAACCATGCGCGAGCGAAGGTGTCCGCGAAATCCTCGGGATTCTCGTAGAAACGGCGCGAGATCGCCTCGTAAGCGGGATCCATGCGGAGCGCCATATCCGCCGTCGTCATCATCGTTTTCACGCGGATGGAGGCGTCCTCGGCATCCGGTGCAAGATGCTCGTCGGCGGGATCTACCGGAGCCCATTGGTGGGCGCCTGCCGGGCTTTTTGTCAACTCCCATTCATAGCCGAACAACAACTCGAAGAAGCCGTTGTCCCATTGCGTCGGATTAGCGGTCCAGGCGCCTTCCACGCCGCTAGTAATGGTGTCGCGGCCTTTGCCGCTGCCATGTGCGCTGATCCATCCCAGTCCTTGATCTTCGAGCGGCGCCGCTTCGGGAGCCGGTCCCACCAGCGCCGCATCGCCGGCGCCATGCGCTTTGCCAAAAGTATGGCCGCCCGCAACCAGCGCGACGGTTTCTTCGTCGTTCATTCCCATCCGCGCAAACGTTTCGCGAATGTCGCGCGCGCTCGCGAGCGGATCGGGATTGCCGTTGGGCCCTTCCGGATTAACGTAGATGAGGCCCATCTGTACCGCGGCGAGCGGATTCTCGAGTTCACGGTCGCCCGTGTAGCGGGAATCGCCGAGCCACTCCTTTTCGGCTCCCCAATAGATGTCTTCTTCCGGATGCCAGACGTCGGGACGTCCGCCGCCGAAGCCGAACGTTTTTCCGCCCATGGATTCAATGGCGACATTGCCGGTCAGCGCGAACAAGTCCGCCCACGAAATTTTGTTTCCATACTTTTGTTTGATTGGCCATAACAGCCTTCGTGCTTTATCAAGGTTGCCGTTGTCGGGCCAACTGTTAAGCGGAGCGAAACGCTGTGTGCCGGAGCCAGCTCCGCCTCGGCCATCGCCTGTACGATACGTACCTGCGGAGTGCCATGCCATGCGGATAAAGAAGGGGCCATAATGTCCGTAGTCGGCGGGCCACCAATCCTGGCTGTCCGTCATCAGATCGCGAAGGTCCTGCTTAAGCGCGTAGAAATCCAGACTCTTGAATTGCTCGGCATAATCAAAGTCCTCGCCTAGCGGGTTGGACTTGCGATCGTGCTGGTGCAGGATGTTCAAATTCAATTGTCCCGGCCACCAATGTCTGTTCGTTGTTCCGCTAGATTGATGACTGGTCGCGCCGCCGTGCATTACCGGACATTTGCCTCCGCTGGTAGTAACTGTTCCGTCCATGCGTTCATCTCCTCATCTCTTCATGAAGTAGCAAATTAATCATTGCTCTACTCTCTTTATAAAACGATTCCTGTCCGATATCAATGAAGAAATCAAACTTTCATTTAATCTTCACCCATTTGTGCTTTCACTGAGGTGAGGAGGACGATAATGATGCTGAATTTCGTAGGACTAGGTATAGCGAACTAGCAGGAAAACAGGGTCTTTAGGTCGAACTTTGTCAAATGCAATCTTAACAAACGTGAAATTGAGGAGAATGCGCGCTCATGGAATCTGCAGACAGAAAAAAAGGGAGATTGGTCGTAAGGTTGGCATCGGCGATTGTGGCCATCATGCTGTTGTTGTTGACGGCCGCCGCCGTAACCCAGATCGGCAATGCCAAACAAACAAGCGAGTCGGCCATACGGAGCTACGGAATGAAGCTTGCGGAGAGTTATGCCGCCGGAATGAATGCGCCTGCGTATGAACAATTCCTGCAGCAGCCGAAGGAGAACGAACAATATTGGACGCTTCGGGCCGAGCTGGATCGGTACAGATCCCAGATCGGCGCTTTATATGTATATTTCGTCGTTATTGACGAACAGAACAACCCCGTCATTTTAATCGACGGTCAGCCCAAGGGCTCCGAGCTCGCTTCGCCAATCGGAGAGGTGACGGATATACCTCCCGCCGCAATAGCGAACTTGCAGCAGGGCAAGATTGCGGCCTCTCCTATGATCAGCAATCCGGAATACGGAGATTATATCTCAACCTATTCTCCTGTCAAAAACGAAGCGGGAGAGGTGATCGGAGTAATCGGCATCGATACGGCAGCAGCGGATGTTAAGGAGATCGCGGACTCCGTTATCGGGGACAGCGTGCCTGTCTTCATAGCGATTGCAGGATTGACGCTAATCGCGATCCTGGCCATTCTCTTCCTGCTGTCGCGGGCGCTGCGTCCGCTTAAGGTGATCGTCACGGCGGCAGAGGATATGGCTTCAGGCAGGCTGGCAGAGGCGGAGAAGCTGCTTCAGGGCAGCGACTTCCGATCCCGAAACGAGATCGGAGCGGCCTATCGCGCGATGGCGGACATGTCCGGCAAGCTGAACGTTATCTTCCGGGACATCGTATCCCAGGCTAATAGGACTTCCCGGCAGCTTGTGGAGACGAGCGGGCAGTTCGCCGACCAGTCCGCCGGACTGCTGGACATGAATCGTACGATCGATGAAGCGATGGGGCAGATGCAGGATGGCGCTCGTGCCCAACAAGTAAGCACGGTAGAGACATCCCGCTCGATGGAGGATATTACATCCGGCGTTGAGCGTGTATCCCGCTCGTCCCTGCTTGTTGCAGATGCCTCGCGTTCCGCGCTGGAAAAAGCTTCGGCAGGTTTGGCCACCATCGCCGGAATCAGAGGACAGATGGCCAGAATCGAGGAGGTGTCCCGGGGGACCCATGATTCCGTCCATATGCTGGAGAGCCATTCCGATGCCATCGTCAACGCGCTCATATCCATAAGGGATATCGCCGAACAGACGAAGCTGCTGGCCTTAAACGCGTCCATAGAAGCGGCCAGAGCCGGCGAGCACGGAAAGGGATTCGCGGTCGTCGCGGCCGAGGTCCGCAAGCTGGCGGATTCGTCGGGTACGGCCGTGGCGGATATCGCTTCGCTCCTGACCAGCATCCAAGAGGAATCTTCGACGATTGCAGAGCGTATGACAGCCGGGAATGACGAGATCCGGGAAGGGGTGCGGTTGTCTCAGGACGCGGAAGAGACGATGAGGGCGCTTGTGGACCGGTTCCAATTCGTCGCGGAAGAATCGCAGGAGCTCTCGGCAGCTTCCGAGGAGATGTCCGCGAGCACGGAGGAGGCTGCATCCGCAGCCCATACGATCGCCGACATTGCCGCGATGGCTGCCCAGCGTTCCGAAGAGGTGGCGATCTTGGCCGCTTCCCAGCTGGAGGCCGTGCAGGGGATGACCCGTTCGTCGCAAGCGATGAGCGAGATGGCACAGCATTTGCAGCATGCTTTGCTTAAGATCAAAGTGTAGAAAACAACAAACGGCAGTCCGAATGAGCGTATTCGGACTGCCGTTTTATTTCTGTATAGGAAAATATGCAACTCCCAAACTTGTGGACAAAGAGTTGGAAGTCTAACAGACACCAGGTGACTTTCGAATAGCTACTTAACGGAAATAAAAGGCTCTATTTCAGCAAAAAGCACGACTTCGCGATTCTAATGGAACTGACAGCCCTTATGATGGGCCAAAGTCCGCGGTTTGACTAGATTTCTCACAAATAAAGTCGCAGGGTTCCGTTAGATTTTATTATCATGCCAAACGAACAAAATAAGAGCCCTCAGTTCCGTTTGCAGTTGGCGATGATCAATTGTAGCTCCTTATCCAGCTCGCACACAATGAATCGACAGTCGTAATAGAGTCATTATGATGCCAATTTAATAAATTTTTTAGAACTAACCGTTCAATTATTTAAATATTCTCCGATATCCTTATCCTTAACGAATATAGCGAATTATCCTGGAAAGGAGTTTTATCTAGCATGAAGTTAAGAATCGTCTTGCTGTACTTGATTTTTGCTTTCTATATCTATGCCCTGTTCAAAATAGTCCTATTCAAGGGCCACAGCATTGATCTCATGTATCTGGGAGAGCAGCTTCGAGCCAGCTTGCAGGATCCCTTTCGAATCGCGGATCGGATGGGGCAGGGGAATCTTGTTCCCTTGCATGAGATTAAGCGCGCGTTAGAATTGGGAACGAACCATGGGTACCTGAACGTATACGGGAATATCGCCATCTTTGTCCCGTTCGGCATACTGCTTGGCATGATGAAAAATCGAAGAGGGGGAGCCCTTGCAGCAACGGCGAAAAATGCGTTCGTCCTAAGCTTGTTTCTGGAGCTGCTGCAGGTAACGTTTGCCATCGGCTCTTTCGATGTGGATGATATACTTTTAAACACCTTCGGAGGCGTTAACGGATACCTGGTTTATAGGCTGTATTTTCGATGTCGAGGATGGCTCAAGGGCCAGGACAAAGCTCAAGAGAAGCCGCGGGCTGCGCGGATTGGGACAATCTGATACAATAAATGGACAACTGCAGCCATAGGAGGGCAAGTAATTGAAAGCCATTACGATATTGATCGCGGACGACGACACGGAGATCGCGGATCTGGTGGAGATGCATCTGTCGAAGGAAGGATACAGCTGCATCAAGGCGGCGGATGGGCAGGCTGCCGTGGAGGCAGTCGTCAAGCATCGGATCGATCTGGCGATTTTGGATATTATGATGCCGAAGCTGGACGGTTATGAGGTGACCAAACATATTCGGGATCGTCATCATATGCCCATCATCTTCCTGAGCGCAAAGAGCTCCGATCTCGATAAAATAACAGGCCTCGTTCAAGGGGCCGACGATTATATGACGAAGCCGTTTAACCCCATGGAGCTTGTTGCCCGGGTAAACGCACATTTGAGAAGGTCGCTTCAGTTCAGCAAGGTCGAAGCAGCCGAGAAGCCCGTAGTCGGGGCCGGTGGCGTCGTCATCCATCCAGACGAACGAAGGGTTGTTGTGGACGGACGTCCCGTCAACTTAACACCTAAGGAATTTGACATTCTTCATCTATTGGCTAGCCATCCCAAGAAGGTGTTTAGCTCGGAGCATATTTTCCGGCATGTATGGGGCGAGGTTTATTACGAAGGCAATAATACCGTTATGGTACATATTCGCACTCTGCGCAAGAAGTTGGGCGAGGATACCAACAAGAACAAGCTGATCAAAACCATATGGGGAGTAGGGTATTCATTCCATGGGTAACGTACTCCGAAGCTTCAGGTTCAGAATGCTGCTGCTATTCGGACTCAGCATGGGATTCGCGGCCGCGATCACCTTCGCGATCTACAGAGTCTCCCAGCTTTATTACTATACGACCAAAATAGAAGACCCGTCGACCAAGATCCGGTATTTCATCCGCCAGGTCGGTGACGTCAACTTCTTCCTGATCTTCTTTATCCCGTTGGCGGTCTGGTTTTTTTTCTTGCTGACGAAGCGGTACGCTCGTTACTTCCACGACATATCCGGAGGCATTCGTTCTCTTGCGGCGGGGCAGTTCGATGCAAAGGTCCATATTGCTTCGACGGATGAATTCGGCGATATCGCGCGGGATATTAATCTGGCTGGAGAGAAGCTGATGGAAGCGCAGGAGCGGGGGGATGCCGCCGAGAGCAGCAAGGAGCAGCTAGTATTGAATTTGGCGCATGATCTTCGCACGCCGCTCACTTCGGTGATCGGTTATTTGGATTTTATTCTAAAAAACGGGGACTTGCCGCAGGCGCAGATTCAACATTATGCGATGATTGCCTATTCCAAGTCTCAGCGTCTGGAGCATCTGATCGATGAATTGTTCGAAGTGACGCGCATGAACTACGGAAAGCTCGATATCGTTCGCAATCCCATGGATCTGAGCGAGCTGCTGCATCAGATGAGCGAAGAATTTTATCCACAGCTGGAGAACCGCGGATTGACCGCGAGAATGGATGTGGCTCCTTCCCTTGTCATTCAAGGCGATGGAGAGCTTCTGGCCCGGGTATTCGAGAATCTGATCAGCAACGCCGTCCATTATGGCGGCGGCGGCCAATTTATCGACATCCATGGCCGACTGGAGGGCGAAGAGGTTGTCGTCGAGATTACGAACTACGGCGACTTTATTGCGCCGGAGGATCTGCCCTATATTTTCGACATGTTCTATACGAGCGACAAGGCTCGAACCTATCATGAGGGTAGCACGGGGCTCGGTCTGTTCATCGCGCGCAATATCGTGAAGCAGCATCAGGGGAGGATAACGGCGGACAGCAACGTCATTCGTACAAAATTCCAGGTGCGACTGCCGGTAGGAGCGGAGGATGCGCCGGCAAATTAAAACAATTGCTATGTAAAACAAACAGTATCACACTGTTGCAAAAGGGGGGTTCTCAGGGAACATGACGTTTACTTCTGACCGCGTGAAGGTGCCGCTTGGATTATGGGGAAGCATTCGCCAAATGGGGATACAGCCTGGGGATATTGCCAGGCAAACGGGACTTCAACTGGACGAAATTACTGGTGCCGAGGTGTCCGCTTCGCATTATTTCGCGATTTGGCGGGCGTTTGCGGAGCTTGCGGGCAGTACCGCCCAGGCAATCATTGGTCTGGCAACAGCTTTCGAGACGGCAAAGTATCCGCCATCCGTCTTAGCTACTTATCACGCCCGCGACTTCCGGGATGCTCTAAATCGAATGACCAAGTACAAGCAGCTATGTCCTCCCGAGAGTCTGACTATCCATGAAGAAGGGGATATATGCAGGATCGAGCTTGGATGGCAGCAAACCTTTAAGAGCGGGCCGCCCGTCTTGGCAGGGATTACGCTGGCATGCCTGATGGAGCTTGGTCGCCGGGGAACAGGCCGTCATTTAACGGCGAAGAGTGTTGAGTTTACAGAAGACATGGGTGACGACGTGGAAGCGTTGGAAGCTTATTTTGGCTGTAGAATACGGACCGGCGCACCGTACAATCGTCTGACTCTTCGGCGGAGCGATCTGGATCTTCCCTTCCTTTCTTACAACGAAGAGTTGTTGGAAATCTTGACTCCCGTGCTGGAGGACGCATTAGACCAGCGTAATACCGTCCGCACCATCAGCAATGCGGTGAAATATATAATAAAGGGTATGCTTTCAAGTGGAAGACCCGAGATGAGAGCCGTCGCCAAAGAGCTGGGCATGAGCGAACGAACGCTCCAGCGGCGTCTTGTACGAGAGGCTACAAGTTTCAAGGTGCTGTTGTCGCAGTCCAGGCATGAACAGGCTCTGCACTACCTGGCGAATGATATGCTGGATATTAAGGAGGTCGCCTTCCTAGTCGGATACGAGGACCAAAACTCATTCTATCGCGCTTTCCGTGGCTGGGAGGGCGTTACGCCGGCATATTGGCGCGTTTCGCAAGAACATTGACGCATCATGCTAGTTACCCTTCGCCTCGAACAAGGTAACCTATTACATAGACCGAAAAAAAGGAGACATGTGATATGGAGATGGGGCTGGCGAATAGAACGGCGTTGGTAACGGGATCCACCAAAGGGATCGGGAAAGCGATCGCGTTTGAGCTTGCCAAGGAAGGCGTGCATATATACGTAAACGGTCGGAATGCGGATGAAGCTGAAAGTGTCGTCCGGGAACTGAAGGAACGTTACCCGGATACGAACCCGCGCAATGCCGCGGCCGATCTGGTCGATAGCGGGCAGAGGGAGCGGTTGTTCGAAGCTTTTCCTCATGTGGATATTTTAATCAACAACATGGGGATTTATGAAATGATGAACTACGCCGACGTGCAAGACGAGGTATGGGAGAGATACTTCCGTACAAATGTCTTGGCTGCGAACGGCTTGTCCAAATTTTATTTGCCTAAAATGGTTGCTAACAATTTCGGACGGCTGATCTTTATCGGAAGCGAGGAGGCCGTTATGCCGGCAGGTCATATGCCCCAGTATGCCATGACCAAAACGATGCTTCTGTCCTTGTCCAGAAGCTTGTCGAAACTGACGGCAGGAACAGAGGTAACGGTAAACAGTATTTTGCCTGGACCGACGCTTTCGGAGAACGTGGAAGGCATCGTTAATGGCCTCTATTCGGAGAAGGGCTTAACATTCGCGGCAAAGGAGCGGCAATTTATGGAGTCCAGCCTGCCCCAATCCGAGCTGCGACGATTTATACGTCCACATGAGATCGGCAGACTTGCTGCCTTTCTCTGCAGTCCGTATGCAGCCGCATTCAGGGGTTCGCCGATTCGCATGGACGGCGGCATGGTGCCAACGATTTTTTAGCCTTGGCGCTGTACGGAGCTTTCCTGGTCAGGTGCGGTTATATAGGCGCACCAAGACATGCTTATGAACAATTAGGGTCAGTCGAAATATTGGGCTGGCTTTTTTTGTTGTATAGGAAAACATGATTAGGTTGTAATGGAGCCAATACGCGCGATGATGATGCCAATATGTGCGCCGTCAGCTCAGCTGGTCGCCAGATCTGTGTGACTTAGGCAATAGTCCAATCTTTTTATTCCTTGAACAGTTGGCATGTTTAGGAATCGGATAATTTTAAATTACATACTTCCCTTTCGCTACTAAAAGAGTTATACTAACTAAGTATTATATAGTTATTAACTAACTTAAATTCAGGAGGTAAAGAAATGTCGAATTTGAATATCGGTATTATTCTGGGCAGCACGCGTCAAGGACGTGTAAGTCCACAGGTTGGAGAATGGGTTAAAGGCATAGCGGATGGACGCGGCGACGCTTCTTACGAAATCGTGGACATCGCAGAATACAATCTTCCTTTCCTCGGCGAGGGTACAGGCGAAGAGCCGGGCTTGGCGGCTTGGAATGCCAAGCTGAGCAGCTTGGACGGCTTTGTATTTATCGTACAGGAATACAATCATAGCATTACTGGCTCGCTTAAAAACGCTGTGGATTCTGCTCGCGAGGCATGGAATGACAAAGCTGCAGGCATCGTCAGCTATGGCTCCACTGGCGGAGCGCGTGCTGCAGAGCACCTTCGCGGCATTCTGGGCGAGCTGTCGGTCGCTGACGTACGCGTTCATCCGACACTGTCGCTGTTCACAGACTTCGAAAACTACTCCGTCTTCAAACCGGCTGACCTTCATCTGACTAATGTCAACGCGATGCTGGACCAAGTCGTGGCATGGAGCGGCGCTTTGAAGTCTCTGAGAGCTTAATGACATTTTAATAAATGCAGAAGAAAAACCGCGGATTCCGCGGTTTTTTTGTCGTCGTTAGATACAATGCAGCATTGTTATACATAGCGGAGCAGCAGATGAATCGTTGATCGTTGAAATTATTTGGTCGGAACGGAGCAAAATGCGGCTCGGATCGTGCAATTAACGTCGCCTGTGTCGCTACAAGAGGGACGATAGATCGGCTGCCAAACGCCGGACGGGCGGCTTCGAATCCTGATGGAGCAAGTAAATATATGCCGGACGGGGCAGCTCCGCAATGGACTTGTCCACCGCGCCGATCAGCTGCAGCTCGTCCAGCCGTCCCGACAGCATGCGAGGCGTGACCTGGCCCAAAGCGAATCGGATATCCTGGAACCTCGTATGCTCGTAATGAAGAGCGAGCAGAAGCGGAAGATTCCAGGCTTTTGCCGAGAGTCGACCGTATCCCAGCATGCCTTCGGCGGATTGAACGGCTTTGGCCGCATCCCGCAGCAGTAATCCCTTTTCGGTCAACACATATTCAGGCAAGGCGGGGTGGCGTCGTTCCAGCGGCGACAAGTGCCGGAGCAGCCCATGCTCAGCCATCCGCTTTAAATTGTCGCTAAGCCGTGCTGGCGTAATCTGCAGCCGATTTTGCAGCGGAGTGAACCTGCCGCCGCTAGGCTCAACCTCCAGCAGCAAAGGAACGGTCCATTGTCCCGACAGCTCTTGAGCCAGGCCTAGAATACGTTGTTCCGTGTTCAGGCGGACTCCAACTCTTCGGATAACATCAGATTATGCCCGTCCGGATCGACGAACGTCGCGAGCTTGGCCATGCCTGGCACCGTTTCGGTATCGCCGATAAATCGGACGCCGCGCTGCTCCAGCAACTCTCTGGTATGTACGATGTCATAAACCTCGAATACGGTGGAAGACGTGGAAGGGACGACCTCTTCTGCCTCCGAAAAGCCAATGATACAATCCTTCGTGTTCGTATTGACCATAGCCATGCCAGTGTCGGGATCATGGAAGTTTACTTCGAAGCCTAGCTTCTCCTTGTAAAAATCAATCGTTTGATCCAAGCTCTTGACACTGTACCATACAGTTACCCCTGGTTTGAACATTTAAGCACCTCCGATAGTTTGCCACAATAGAATTTTTTGGTGATAAGGCCTCGATAGAGGAATTATCATATCGATATCATATCAAGTATATTTTCGATAGTAAAGTCCTGATTATTGCGGATTGTAAGTCAATACGCTTACAATAGATAGAAATTAAGAGAATCGGAGGTGCCGGAATGAGTCGTAAGCTGGCGATGGTGACGGGCGCGAATTCGGGGATGGGTCTGGCTACTTCAATCGGGCTTGCCAAGGCGGGCATGCGCGTCGTGATGGTATGCCGCAGCGAGGCAAGAGGCAAGGAAGCTCTGGCGAAAGTGCGGGATGCGGCGGGCGGCGATACGGCGGAGCTTATGTTGTGCGATCTGGGTTCCTTCGCCGATATTCGCAGGTTTGCAGCGGAATTTAACAGCCGCGGCGACGCGCTGGACGTGCTTGTCAACAATGCGGGCGTCGTCAGTCTAAAGCGGACGCTGACGAAGGACGGCTTCGAATCCATGATCGGAATCAATCATCTGGGACATTTTTTGTTTACGATGCTTCTACTTGACAGAATCAAGGCAGCGAAGCAAGGAAGGATCGTCGTCGTGGCGTCCGGCGCGTACAAGGCTGGGCGACTGAACTTCGACGATTTCAATCTGACGAAAGGATTCAATGTCGCCAAGGGCTACGGACAATCGAAGCTTGCCAATATCCTGTTCGCAAGGTCGCTCGCGAAGAGGCTGGCCGGTACGACGACGACGGTTAATTCGCTTCATCCCGGCGCGGTCGCCACCAACATCGGAGTAAGCAGAGAGACGGGATTCGGAAAGAGCTTGCATGTTTTGCTCAAACCGTTTTTCCTCACGCCGGAGCAAGGATCGGAGACGGCGCTGCATCTGGCGTTAAGTCCGGAGGTGAAGGATGCGAGCGGAGAATACTTCTACAAGAAACAAGCTCAAGCCCTTGCGGGCAAAGCGGCAGACGATGAATCGGCCGAACGTTTATGGAAGTGGAGCATGGAGGCAGTTGGACTGAAGGGATAAAAGGCTTCTAATACATTCGAGAATACAGCGGATTTGTAGTAGAACGACCGCAACAAAAAAATGAGGGGGTGCCGGATTTGGTTAAACCAAATCATTGTAGAAACTGGATGAGCATCGTGCTGCTTGGCGTTGTACTGCTGTTGACAGCAGCTTGCGGAGGCTCCGTGTCCGAAACGTTGGTGGGTTATGCCGTAGCTCATTCCGAGCAGGGCGTGCTTGTCGTCGAACCGTTGAACGAAGACCCTGAATCGGACAAAACTTTCAGAGCCGCTGTATGGGTTGGCAATCTGCACAGAAATCAAGTTGGCAACCTGCTGCAAGTGCAGCTGGGAGCTCAGGCCGACTCCTATCCCGGGTTATCTTTATCGAAGAAAACGAAGCAGCAACAGCAGCCCAAAGGGGAGCGGAGCGTGCTTATCGCAAGCCTGGATTATGCCAAAACCAAGTGGGAGAACGGATTGCCCGTCATCGATTCCGTCTCGTACGATAAAGAGGCTGCGAAGTGGGAGATTGACTTAGGGTGCTTGCTTGACGAGGAGCAGAAGCTGAAGCTGCTTGTTGACGCCAAACAAGAAATTGCGGAGCTTTAATCCGTATTCATAGTTGAATGGAGACTGATTATCGACTATGGGAGGCAACATTTTATACTTCTACTGGGGGTTAAAGCCGCAGAGAAGAAAAATGGACAAAAAAACAAGCCTGATTTTATTTGTCCATTGAGAGTGCATTTGGATTTTCGTATGATACATTAATAGATAATGATTATCATTATCCATTAAACAGACGAAAAGACAGATGGAGGGCAACAAAATGAAAAAGGCAGGAAAATGGTTGACAATCCTGATGGCGGCCGCGCTCACGACCGGAGCGCTGTCCGCGTGCGGAGGACAAAACAATAACAACGCAACGGGTCAAGTAGAAGAAGCGAATAAAGGGGGGAACGAATCGTCGCAAGAGAGCGCTAAGCCGGACAGCGGCGGAACGTCGCAAGACGCTACGCAATCGTACGAAGACTGGACCGGTCATACGGTCGAAGTGCCGAAACAACCGCAACGGGTAATCTTCCATGGGGAGACAACAGGCGATCTAGCTGCGCTTGGCGTTAGTCCGGTAGGCATTATGTTGAGCTCCGTCGAGGGTACCTTAAGCGAGAAGCAATTCCAGGATGCCGAGGATGTCGGGTTCCCGTTTAACGTGGAGAAGGCCGTGGAACTGAATCCGGATCTAATCATTTTCGGAAACTCGGATGAAACCCAATACGGGACGATAGCGAAGGTTGCGCCTACCGTGACTTTCGATACCTTCGGATCGCTGGACGAACGTCTGACGAAGCTGGGGCAGCTCCTTGGCAAGCAAGAAGAAGCCAAGCAATGGTTGGAAGCCTACCATAAGCAAGAAGCGGCGATGTGGAAGGCGATCAGGGACGGCGGAATTGGCGAAGACGAGACGGCCACGGTATTTACCATGTATCCGGGCAATCGGTTGTTTGCCATGGCTAACACGGGGTTGTCGCAAATTTTGTACTCGGAAGGCGGCTTTAAGCCGACGCCTCTCGTGCAAGAAGCGTTGGACGGCGGACAAGGCTTCGTCGAGATCAGCTTCGAAAAGCTTCCGGAGTACGCGGGAGATCATCTCTTTTTGCTCACGCCAGTCGATGGCGAAGCCGTGAACGAGTTGAAGGAATTGGAGAAGGGCCAGGTGTGGAGCGGCCTTGAAGCCGTCAAGAAGGGCAATGTGTATACGTTTGGTTTGCTGGAAGCCTATAGCGATGCGCTATCGCGGGAATGGTTGATCCAGCAATTGCCGAAGGCGCTGCTGAAGTCCGAATAAACCGTTTCTATGATTCGAAGCCGCTTATCGTTGGGTTGATAAGCGGCTTTCGATCGTCTACAATGATAACAATTTTATTGTCATGTCATGTCTGGAGGACGTAGGATGGATCAAGCAAGATCTCACGGGGAGAGGCTTCGCTCTTTGCTCTTTCATATGCTTGAAGCACGACAGTGGATGCTTCGCGAAGATCAAGTGACGGAGGAGCGGAGCCGCTCATTTTATACGCTGCTTCTTGTTGCTTCCGGCGACTGCAGCTTGTATGCGGATGACGGTCTGATCCCGGCGCTGGAGCAAAGCTGCTTCATTTTGCCGCCTCGACAAAGATGGTACATTAGCAACTATTCGGGGGAGGAAGTCCTTCTCTATGAGATAACCTTTAAAATGATAGACGCGGATTCCGAAAGCGTCTTTCGCGAGCCGCTGCGGCCGATTCATTATAATTGGAGACTGTTTCCTTATTCTCGCGGGCTCAAATTGACCCGGCAATTGACTGCCGAAGAGGGGCAGGAGCCCGATAGCGGTGCGGAATCCGGATTTTCCGCGAACCCGGGGATGGATTGGCTCAACCGTCGTCTCGTGTTCCAGACCTTGATCGGAATGCTGCTAGAGCATAACTCGGAGCATATAACGAGTGGAGGAGCGCTTCCTTCCGCGGAACGTTCGATCGCTTTTATAGAGGAGCATTATATGCTGCCTCTAAGTATCAAACATTTGGCCGAGCAAGCCGGCATGCCGCAAAGTCAATATGTATCCATGATAAAGCAGCTGACGGGATCCGCCCCGCTGGATTTCTTAAATCAGCTTCGCATAAAACACGCGAAGACGCTGCTTGTGACGACGGGAGACCCTCTTCGGGAAATCGCGAAAAAGGTCGGCTTCGAGGACGAATATTATTTCAGCAGACGATTTCGCCAGAGCACGGGAATTGCCCCAAGGCAATATGCGCAATCCATGAGGGGGAGCAAGAAAATTATCGATGATGCCGGTCACGAGGTGCGTATACCGCTGAGTCCCCGACGCATTGTGTATTTCGGAGAAGTATTAGGCGATTTGCTGGCGCTTGGCGTCAGACCGGTGGGGAGCAATCTATACGAACTGGGAACTTCATGGCTGTCGGAAGAGGATGGCGGCCTGGAAGGAATCGAGGATATAGGAATTCCGTTTCGCTTAAGCAAAGCAAGGGCATTGGAGCCCGACTTGATTATTCTGTCCAACATGGATGAACGCATCTATGGGGAGATCAGCGCTATCGCTCCTACCATTGTGTACAATTCTTACGATTCCCTTTTGCTGAGACTGCGGAGACTGGGCGAGTGGCTAGGAAAAGGCGAGGAAGCGGACAGCTTTATGGATCGGTATTCGCTGCTTCTCGAGGATGCGAAGTTCGCGTGGAAGCAAGGTATGAGCAACGGCGAGAAGGCATCGGTATTTATATGCCATAGGGGACGCAAATGGTTCGTAATGGGAAGGTTAGGTTTATCTGAATTGCTGCATAACGTGGATGGGACGTCCCTTACCGATGGGATCCAGGCGCTGATTGCTGCCGGAGATGCTTACCTGATGATCGACCGGCAGGATATCGCCAAACATGCCGGCGATATCCTGTTTATTCCCATGCCGGAGAATTCATCGTCTCGCGAAACAACGGAGCAAATGCTCCGGAGCGACCTGTGGCTAAGCATTCCGGCAGTGCGGCGCGGACTCGCGTTTGTGGTCGAGGAGAGCAGATGGAATCTGTACGACGCGATTTCGCGCATTCGTCAATTGGAGCATTTGCAATCGCTTATCGATCGCGTCCACGAAAATCGGGATTAACATAAAAGGAAATTCCGGTCGTCTATCGGAAAGACCGTAAGGTTAACGCCGCTTCAGCATATGCAGAATAACGGCCATCGTTTCTTCCAGCGCTTCCGGCTCGTTAGGGCGCTCCGCAATCCATAACGCGGATTCATTAAGCGCTCCGGACAGGAAGCGGGTCATGGCGGCTGGAGAAAGCCCGGAATAATACCCGTGCTCCTGTAAAATCTCGAGCTGCTCGCGAAGATGCCGCATCGCGTTCTCTTCGTCCAAGCGCCTCCAAGTTTCCCACCCTAACACGGCAGGTCCGTCCAGCAGGAGAATGCGCAGGGCGGAAGGAGAAACAGCCGCCTCCACAAATGCCTTGCAGCCGAGAATCAGCTGCTCAAGCGGATCATCGCTTCGCGAAGCTTCGCGCTCTACTTTCTCGCCAAGCTCCGCTTGCACGGCCGACACAACCGCCTTGAACAAACCGAGCTTGTTCCCGTAATGATGATATAACGCTCCTCTCGTCATGCCAGCTTCGGCGACGATCTCCTCTAGCGACGCCTTGGCGTAGCCGTGTTCCGTAAACCGTATTCTGGCGATGTCAAGCAGCTTGTCCGCCGTCTCTTGCGAATGCTCCTTCGTTCTTCTCATCGGTTAGGAAGCCTCCTTGCGGGATATTCACAACTATCATTTTGCGCTTCCCGGATCGAAGCTTCAATTCTTATAGTGATCCGCATAATTCTCGGCTGGAGGAATGTTGGTAATAACGTCGATCAGGACGCCGTTGGGGTCGCGCGTGATGAAGTGGCGCTGGCCGAAAGCTTCGTCCCGAATATCGAGCTCGACCGGCAGCCCCGCTTGCCGAATGAGACGCTCGTATTCCAGGTCTACATCATCGACTTCGATATTCAAAATAAGGCCTTGCGTCGACTTGCGGAAACCTTCCGGGATTGTGCCGTGACTAGGCTCGAGAATGGCAAGCTCGAAGGCGGGACCCGTTCCCTCGATTCGCAAGCTGACGTACCATTCGGACTCGAACACGATTCCGAATCCGAAGTGCTCGCAGTAAAACTTCGCTGTTTCCTCTACATTTACTGTAAGTAAAACGGGATATAAGCTTGCAACTCTCATTGTTTTAAGTCTCCTTTGGTATTGGAATATTTTTAATCTAACATACATACAGTATGTATGTAAATATGCGAACACAACTTTACCAAAGCAAAATAAACAAGGCGTCCGAGCGAATACATCGCTTCGGGCGCCTTGTTGGTCTGACGAATCGTTAAATTTTGAACTTTGACAACCTTTCCAGCAATTCTTCGACCATGTTGCTTAGCTGAGCAGAGGAAGCCGATATTTCTTCCATGGAAGCAAGTTGCTCCTCGGATGCGGCGGCAACGCCTTGCGAACCGGCGGCAGCTTCGGATGCGAGCCCGGACAGTCCGTTCATGTTTTCCGCGATCTGCCCGGTGCTTGCGGACAGCTCTTCCGCCGCCGCCGATACCTCCTGAATCTGAACATTGACGGAAGTCATCTCCGTCAGAATACGACCGAATAGGCGCTGACTGTTCGTAATGCTGGCGAGACTATTTTGTACATTCGCATTTCCTGCGGCCATTATTCTGGAAGCATTATCGGTATCGGTACGAACGGCCGCGACAAGCTGCGTGACTTCGTCCGCAGCCTTGCGGGTTCCATCCGCAAGCTTGCGGATTTCGCCGGCGACGACGGCGAAGCCTCGACCATGCTCGCCAACGCGGGACGCTTCGATTGCCGCGTTTAACGCGAGCAGATTGGTTTGCGTGCTGATAGCCGTAATGGCGTCGATCATGCCGCCAATCTGGACGGAACGCTCCTCAAGTCTCCGGATAGCCGCCTCTGTCTCTTCTGCGGAACGAACGACGATTTCCATCTCCGAGACGGCGTCCTGCAAGGCAACGCTGCCCGTCCGCGTCTGTGCCGTTACATCGTCGGCCGAAGTCGAGACGGATGATGAGGATCCTGCGATGCGTTCGGCGGCGATCGTCATCTCTTCCATAATTCGCGAGGATTCGATGGCGTGTTCATTCTGCGTGACGGCGCCGTCGGCAATTCGGCCGATCGATTCGGCTACGTTCTGGGCGGCATGGCTGGTCTGTTCCGCGCTCGCCGTCAACTGCTGCGAGGTCGCTCCTACAGCCATGGACAAGTCGGAGACCAAGCGGAACATGTCGCGCAGCTTCTCCGTCATATCGTTGAAGTATCCGCTCATCACTCCGATCTCGTCGCCGGATTTAACCTCCATCCGCTGGGTCAGGTCGCCCTGCGCCATTAGAAGCAGCTTGCCGGATAATGTCTTGAGCGGCCGGGTTACCATCATTCGGACCAAAATCGTCATGATCAGCGCCAAAACCAGTATGCCCGCCAGTGCGGTTGCCAGAGCTGTCGTGCGAGACTCGTAATAGTGGGACATAATGACGGACTTCGAGATGGAGGAGACGGCATACCAAGTTTGCTCGGAGCCTGGCAGCGTGATGGGCTCGAATAGGCGTAACACATCGACTCCCTTCGAATTCGGCGTATATCCCTTTAAGCTCAAACCTTCCTTCACTTGCTGCCATAGCGCCGCCTTCTGGGGATTATCCCCGTAGCCTTTCATTACGGATGCCGGATCGTTGGGATTGGCGGCATAGATGCCTTTGTCCGTGAGCAGGGACACGTAGCCTTCCATTGGCGTATATTTCAACGCTTCTTCCTGAAGCTGCTCTAGCGATAAATCGATGCCGATTATGCCGACAAAGTTCCCGTCAGTGTCCAGGATAGGTTCGACGATCGACATAATTTGTTCCTCTTTACCTGCGATCTGATAAGTATACGGTTCTATATACGACAGTTTTTTGCTGGCTTTCGGGATCAAATAATAATCGCCAGTGCCAGGCTTGTCATAATCGACAAGCGGCTCCAAGTGAATGCTATCATTCTTCTTGACAAGGTAAGGAAGGAATCTGCCCGTTGCATCGTCATATGCCGCTTTGTTCCGATTGAGGGCATCGTTGCCGTCGAAGGCGTTCGGCTCCCATAACGTATAGATGGCAAAAAGCTCTGGCCGGCTCTCCAGAACATGATGGAGAAGCGCGATCGTTTCTTCCCGCGATACCGACTGGTCTTCCCGCGAAATGGCGAGCAGGTCGGACAGCGACTTCAGCATCGCGCTCATGCTCGACATCGTAATTTGAAGATCCGTGGCGTATTGCACCCCTGCCGTTTTGGCCTCCAGTTCCCCCTTTTCGATGCTTTGTTTCTCAAGCTCGCCCAGATTAATATACAGATTCGACCCGAGCACAAGTACCAGCATAACCCAGACGACTAACGTGAATTTCATAGCCAGCGACAGCTTGCGCAGTTTTGACAAGATGGCCACCTCTTTCTTTATGTATAGGCGATTATTCGGCATAATTCGACATTTCGTGAATAGTTCTTAAGAACTATAAGTCGAACGGACGTTTTCGAAATAAATTGTTCAATTCGAAAACGATTCCGAGATCGTTGGACGCTCGTAATTCGATTCGGTATAATTTGGTGATGCTTGTGGAACGGAACTTGGTAACGGCATTACTAAGATGCAGGGGAGACTTGGCGAATGCGTTCGTTTTGGTTATGGTTTGTTCTTTTGTCCGCGGCATTATTGCTGGCAGTGCTTCAGGAAAATGCCGATGGGGATGAGTCGGCGAGGCGCATGTTGTTCTCTGCGCTGCTGCTTGCAGCCTATTTCGCGGCGCCGTTATTGCGGAGAAAACCAGCGGCGTTAACGGCGCTTCTGTGCGGTGCCGCAGTGTTTGCAGCCATTGCATTATGGCCATCCGACGGGCAAGGCCATAAACCTTACCCGCTTCTAGTGTTCGCTTTGCTGGCCGGCAAAGCTGCCTATCGGTTACCCGGTGGTTATGCCGTAATCGTCGGGGCGTTCTCTCTGGCGGGAGCTGCCGCGCCTGCCATACTGGGGGAGCCTGGTTATCCGCCGCTGTTCCTACTCCTATTCGCCATTGCGTTCGGCATTGTCGCCAATCTGGCCGGTACGATGATCGGGGAGCGCGACGAAGCAACGGCGAGGAGCGAGGCGCTGTTAAGCGAATACAGGTTGATGAAGCGCAGGCTGGCGACGAGCGAGGAGGAAGCTCGGCAGGATGAACGAACGCAAGTGGCGCGTGAAATCCATGACTCCGTTGGCCATAAGCTGACGGCGCTGATGATGCAGATCGAGATGCACCGGTTGTCCGCGGAAGCGGAATCGAAGGAGATGCTGGCAGAACTTAAGGTGCTGGCCAAAGAAAGTTTGGAGGAGACGAGAAGCGCTGTAAAAACATTAAACGAAGAGGAGGGCGGAGGCCTGGCCGCGATTCTCCGACTGCTGCGCAAATTGGAGGCCGAAAGCTTGATGCGCATCGAATTTACGGTCAAGGACGGCGCTTTGACGGCGCCGCTTGTTCCGGCCCAATCCATCGCGATCTACCGGGCGCTTCAGGAGGCGCTCACCAACGCCATGCGGCATGGGGTCGGCAGGGAAGCGAAGATCAGCTTCGAAGCGCCGGGCGGAGGGAGCGTATTCCGCTTCGAGGTTACGAATCCCGTGAAGCAGGGCGGTGCCTTCTTCGAAGGCTTCGGGCTGCGCGGCATGCGTGAACGTATCAAGGAGACGGGCGGGCAGCTCGAGGTTTCCTCATTCGCGGAAGTGTTTATTGTAAGAGGCACTTATAGTTTGAGTTCAAAAAGTTCGGTTATCAGTACCGAGAAGATTGAAGGCAACTAGAAACTGAGGAGCGGAGCGTAGCAGAGCTACGTGAGCACCGGAAGGTTCGGTTGCGTTCAATATTCGATGTCGAGTAAGCTTCTAGGCATACTTCGTAATGGGAATCGGACTTTTTGAACAACCTCTTATACGTTGGTTGACAGGGAGGGCGAATAATGTGATACGTATTTTAATAGCCGAGGATCAAGCCATGGTGCGTCAAGGTCTGAAAATGATGATGGAAACAGATCCCGAGATGATCGTAACAGGGGAGGCGGGAAACGGGAAGGAAGCCGTAGCCCTGTGCGAGAAACAGGCTTTCGATGTGGCCGTGCTCGATATCCAGATGCCGGAGATGTCGGGACTCGAGGCGCTCCGAAGCATTCGTTCCCGCTGGCCTCGCTGCAAGGTGCTGATGCTGACGACCTTTAACGACGACGAATACGCTTTAGAAGCGATGAAGTGCGGAGCGCACGGCTACATGCTGAAGGATGCGGAGCCGGAGGCGTTGGTTCGCTCTATCCGCAGCTGCTTGTCCGGCGGTTTGTCGCTGCAAGAAAATGTGGCGGCGAAGCTGATCCCAAGGCTGCTCGGCGACGCGAAGGAGCCTTCGGTCGATGCGTCGATTACGCCCAGAGAGCTTGCCATCACTAGGCTGGTAGGCGAAGGCAGGAGCAATAAGGAAATTGCCGAGGAGCTCGGACTATCCGTCGGGACGGTCAAGAACCATATCAGCGGCATCATGGACAAGCTGGATCTCCGCGACCGGACGCAGCTTGCCATCTATGCGATTCGTCATGGCATTGTGTAAGCGTCGCTGCAAATAAAATGACGGAAGTCATGGTTGCCTTCCCGATGAGTGACTGAAGACAGTGATCGTACTGTCTTTTTTCTATTACAATTAGATCAAGGCGATACAGAAAGACTTAGTGGATCGAAATGGAGGGCAACCCATGCTGGAAACAGTGGAGCTTGGCAAAACGTTTAAAGGAAAAACGGCGGTGGACGGCGCCAGCATTTATCTGGAGGAAGGAGAGGCCGTCGGGCTGCTCGGGCCGAACGGAGCGGGCAAATCGACGATGATCTCGATGATCGCTTCCTTATTGAAGCCGACCTTCGGCGATGTTCGTCTGAACGGACAAAGCGTGCTGAAAAATCCCGCCATGATCCGCCGGACGCTTGGCGTCGTGCCTCAGGAGATCGCATTGTACGCGGAGTTAAGCGCCTATGAGAACTTGAAGTTTTTTGGCCGAATCTACGGGCTCAAGGGAAAGCTGCTGGAGACGAAGATGCAGGAGGTGCTGGAGATGGTAGGTCTCCGCGAGCGCCAAAAGGAACTGATCCGGACGTTCTCGGGCGGGATGAAACGGCGCATTAATATTGCGGCGGCGCTGCTGCACGATCCCAAGCTCGTTATTATGGATGAGCCGACTGTGGGCATCGACCCGCAGTCCCGCAATCATATTTTGGATACTGTACGCCTCTTGAACCGCGAGAAAGGAACGACCGTCCTGTATACGAGCCATTATATGGAAGAGGTCGAACAGCTGTGCAGCCGCGTCTACATTATGGACCATGGACAGATTATCGCATCCGGCACGCATAATGAACTGGGACGCATCCTGTCCGGTGAGGATACTCTCTATGTAAAGATGAGCGCTCCAAGCCCGGGTTTCGTCCATGAGCTTAAAAGTCTTGAATCGGTGAGACAAGCGGAAGAGACCGGAGACGGGGTAAAGCTGATCGTGGCCAAACAAACCAATATTTTGTCCGAGGTAGTGGGAACGGCGGATCGACATAAGGTGCAGATTCTTAACTTGCATGTCCACTCTCCGAGCTTGGAGGATGTTTTCCTCCACCTTACGGGCCGGAAGCTCCGGGATTGAGGGGGAAGAGAGATGGGTATTTTTTTTCGGAAAGATTTTCTGACCTACTGGCGAGATCGAAAGGAATTACTGATCGCCATCCTTATGCCGCTTGTTCTCATCTTCGTGATGAGCTTTGCGTTACCGAACTGGTTCGGCAACGAGACGCCTTCCATTCATATGAAGATCGGTTTTGTGGTAGAGGATGATGCAGCGAGCGGAATTGCGGCGTTTAAGGAATCGCTGGGCGGATCAGGCAGGACGGAAGGGGAGATCGCTGCTCTCGCGGCGGCGGCGGATGACTTGAATCCAGTTTTGCTTCTGAGAGGATTGTTGGACAGCGAGGAGTTCCGGGGCATCGCAGAGGTCGTGGAGACAGATGCGGCAGCGGCGCTCGGTCAGCTTGAGAACGGAAAATGGACAGCCATCGTGACGATACCGGCTGGATACACGCAATCGGGTCTTGGCGGCATGCTGCTGGGGCAAGAGGAGACCGTGCCGCTTCGGATAACAGCCGAGGAAACCTCCATGGAGCTGGACGTTCTTCGCGACGTGCTTGGTGATTATTACCGCTCGCTCAATTTCTCCATGGCTATCGATACCGTTACGAAGGCTTCTGGTTTCGTGCCAACGGGAGGAGTCGACACAGCCCTTGCACCAATTGGCGGAATCGAACAGGTAGAAGGTTTCCGCGTCATTACGTCCAGTCAATATTTTACGCTGTCCATGAGCGTCCTGTTCTCCATGTTTATGGCAATGACGACGGCGACCAAGGCGATGACGGAGAAGAGGGAACATGTATTCCAGCGTATCTTGCTGTCAGGAGCACGGCCCGTTCAGTATGTTGCGGGGAAGGCGATGTCTACCTTCTGTATGACGATGCTGCAGGCTGTTATCGCCTTTCTTGTTTGCCACTTTGTATTGAACTTATTCCCTGGCGAATCGCTGTCATTCTGGCTTGGCGTTTCGGCGCTCGTGACGGTTTATTGCATCGGAATGGCGGGTTTAGCCACCATCTTTACATCGGTTACGTTCCGGTTGAAAGAGGATTCGGCCAGCGGTTTGATGATGATCGTCGTCATGGTGTTCGGTACGCTGGGCGGCGGATTCGTGCCGGTGTACGTGCTTCCGGACTGGATGCGCGGGATCGGCGAATGGACGCCGAACGGGATGGCGCTGGCGGCATACACGGACTGGATCCAACAAGGTATCGTGCCTGATCTATATAAGTCTACGGTATTGCTGCTGATCTTTTCCGTAGCGGCTATCATCGTCGGAATCGCCATGTTTCCGAGAAAGGGGCGGATCTGATGTCGGCCGTCATGTTATCGCAATGGATGAAGGAAAGACGCTCGCCCTACGTTCTCATGTTATTTATCGTGCTTAGCGTTTTGGCCGTCCTCCTCTTCGGCTCGAGCAACGGAGGCAGCTTGAAGGTTGACGTATTCTCCGATGCCGGAATGCCGGAAGAGCAAGCCTCTCTGCTTGTTGCCCGATTGAACGAAAGCGAAGCGTTCGTGTTCCGCATGTTGGAAGAAGAAGAAGTCAGAAAGAATGTGCAGGAAGGGCGGTCGGCGGCAGCCGTACGCTTAATGGCCGATGACTTTCGCATCCTGGCTTCCGTGAACGATTACAACGTCCAGCTTCTGGAGAGCCAAGTGGCGAGCGTCTACAAGGAGGAACTGCAGATTCGCTCCGCCATGGAAGCTGCCGGCAGTCCGAGCGGCTTTCGCGAAGACGTCTTGCGCTACCTGGAGAATCCTCCGCTGACTATGGAGCTCGCCTCCCCCGATGGGGGGAGCGTTGAATCCTATAATATGGGTCTCCAGTTGACCTTTGCGTTCGCCTTGTTCGTCGTCATGTTCACGATCGGCTTCAAGATCAACGCGATCAACGCTGAGAAGACATCGGGCATCTGGGATCGGATGGTGCTTTCGCCTCTGAGCAAAACCGCCATGTACATGGGCCATCTGACATACAGCACGATTATTGGCTTCATTCAGGTCGTTCTTGTGCTTGCGATCCTTCGTTTCGGATTCGGATTCGCCATCGGCGACCGCTATGGCGAGCTGCTGGCCGTATCGCTCCTCTACGTCGTATCGGTCGTGGCTATGGCCATATTGTTCACGGGAATTACCCGCACGCCGGAGAAATTCAACATGGTCTATCCATCGATCATTCCGGTTATTCCCCTTATCAGCGGAGCATACATGCCGCCGGGCGTATTCGATAACGCGATCCTTCAAGCCTTTGCGCAACTATTCCCGCTGTCGCATGCCATGGATGCCATGCTTGGGATCTCCATGCACGACTTCGGCTGGACCGAGCTGTATTTGCCAATTGCGAAGCTGCTTTTAGTCACCGTGCTGTTTATGGGCATCGGCATTAATTTGGTGGAGAGAAACAGGTGACGGATGAGCAACGTTAGGACAGCATGCTTGATAAGATAGACTAACAACCTAAAAAATCGAAATTCCAAATGTGTTTTATGCCGACAGTAGCAAACAAACGGATAAGAGGCTGCCCCGAGGTCAAATGTGATCTTGGGGCAGCTTTGTTGTTAGCGGGGGGAGGCTAGCGTGATGCTTTGCCGTAGCAAACCTTTGAAGCACATAAGTTGGCCAAAAAGCTGAATGGTGAACGATGCGGCGTAAAAGTTTCTTCGGCTCGATGAGGTTTTCGGAACTGTCGCTAACGGACAGTATGAGGCTGTCGATTCATTGTGTGTAACGGAGCTGAAACGTATTGCTTTCGCTAACGGACCTCAGAGCCTCTATTTGCAGCATTTTCGCGATATTGAAAATCTAACG
>NZ_BDQX01000162.1 GCF_003112455.1 Paenibacillus agaridevorans | reverse complement strand
TGCAAGCAGGAGGTCAGCGGTTCGATCCCGCTTGGCTCCACCAAGCACATCCCCTTCGGGAGCATGTGCGAATTTGCACCTTGAAAACTGGATAACGAAAGTAAAAAGAAGATGAAAATCTTCTGCTGAAA
>NZ_BDQX01000161.1 GCF_003112455.1 Paenibacillus agaridevorans | reverse complement strand
GACGCAATACTACGACTACCTAAGCAAGCATTAGCATGTCTCCGGATTTAGGGGGTCTAACCGATCATGGATTTCATAAGCTGTTTGGCAATTTCTTGATTCCAATATTTCGTTTCTCCAATAAATTGATCCGTTCCATAGATCGTTTCATTCAAATCATAGTAACCAAATTTCTTACTTGTTTCTTCATCTATCAAATAGAATTGTATATATCCTATTGGTTTATGGTTGTATTCTATCAAACATCTTTTTTCTTCTTCATCATTCGTGTAAAAATTTTCTTTTATCATTTCCAAATCATGCGGACGATCGCGACCTTCATAATAGGTTAAAACCAACGGGTCATTAAGCCAACTAACCAGATGTTTTTGATCTTTTATTTCAAGTTTGCGCACAGTGATACCGTTACTTTCATATAAGATCATACTTGAACCTACTTTCGATTTATTCTGAATCGTAGTTTTCACTTAAAGTTTCGTTAATGATTTTATATACTTTTCAATTTGTTTTTTATGGTGCTTGTCATGGGAAATAAATCCTCTTAAATATCCCCGAATCGAAAACTTCTTTTTATCCCCGTCTTTATATGCCTTAATATAATCATCCTCTGGTAATCCTGAAATGTCACTAATGATCTTTATTCTATATTCAAGGAAATGGTCAATAATTTGATCCCTGGTTTGGGTTTTTGCATACTCCCTTGCATTGGCATTGAATTCATCAAAGTTTATATGCTTTACCGACACGGGTTGCCCAAGCTTGATCTTCTTTATGCCTTCCTCATAAAAATACTTGTCCCAAAGCATGATGTGACTTATTACATCTTTTAAAGTCCATTTCCCCTCAGAAAGAGGCCTATTCCAATGGTCTTCATCTGTTTTTTTAAGATCATGTACGAAATTAATAAAGGATTTGAATTCTTCAACCATTTCCATAGACGTCTTCGCCATATAATTGCTCCTTTAGTGTTTTATGATGACTTTAGCTCCAATTTCTTACTTACAATATCCATTATCGGCTTTGTGTAACTATCTAGATAATTAATACCTTTTTGTGAAATCCATTGAACCTCAATTATGTCTTCATTATCTTTATTGTTTTTATCTAGTTTTATTTGCCCTTCAAATTTGGTTATTAGATATGTGTATTTTTCATTCTGTTCATGTATAAGATATAATCCTTTTACTTCAATTCCCGTTTCTTCTTTAACTTCTCTTATACAAGCCATTTCAGGGGTTTCATTTATTTCAATTCCGCCTCCAGGAAAATTCCATACGATATCTCCTCTTTGTACATATTGTCTAACCATCAAGAGGCTGTCGTTTTGTAAGATAACAGCTTGTGCAATGATAGGATACACCTTCCAACATTAATTAATGAGGTTAATATGTTTGATTCAGTTGGTCTTTTCAGTAAAGGCTTTTTTAAGCCGTCACTTACTTATATGTTACCGAGTTCTTCCGCCAAACCGATTAGAATTCCTTCGGTTCCACGAATGTAGCAGAGCCGATAAGAGTCCTCATACTGAACCACTTCGCCAACGAGCTGCGCACCATATTTAGTGAGTCTGGATACCATCTCGTCAATGTTTTGAACTGTGAACATGACGCGTAAATAACCAAGGGAATTTACTGGAGCCGACCGGTGATCTGATGTAGTAGGTGGGGTGAGAAATCGCGAAAGTTCAATTCGGCTGTGGCCATCTGGGGTAACCATCATAGCAATCTCTACACACTGAGAACCTAGTCCGGTTACGCGACCAGCCCATTCACCTTCGACAGTGGTTCGCCCTTCGAGTTTCAAGCCAATCTCCTCAAAGAAAGAAATTGCGTCATCAAGGGATTCTACAACGATGCCGACATTGTCCATTCTCAGTAATTTATTTTTTTCCATGGTTTTTCCTCCTCGGATATCAAGTCTATACCTGGTGTTAGATGATGTGGCCGACTTCCAGAATTACGCTTAAGGTTTTATAGCTTTCCATATGTATTTGTATTCCTTCAATTGAATGATTCCATTTATAGTATTCTCATTTATTCTAATTTCAAATTCTTCTTTCATATGTTCTTCTGCATAATTTGGGTTTCCAGGAATGTTAGAAAGGAATTTTATAAATTCTTCTTGGTTAGGAAATATAATTTTTGCATCCTTATACTCTCTGATCTCAATATTCTTAAAACCGTTGTGATCAAGCCGTTCCTTTACTATATCAAGTGCGCCTGAATGAATACCGAAAATCGTACCTTTAGATCTCAAAATCCGGCTATGATTTAAAATAGAAGTAGGGCCTCTACGATCATATATAAAATCGAATTGTTCATCTTTGAATGGAAGTTCTTCCTTTGTTGTGGCATATACAAATTCCAAATTTGATCTATCCAACTGATAAGACTGAGCTATCTTAATCATCTCGATTGAATTATCAAAACCAATGATTGATTTAGCGAATGGAGACATTTTGATTGTAAAATCACCATGTCCACAGCCGGCATCTAATACGTGACTATAGTTTGGAAGCATATTAATTAATTCTTTTTCGAAAATATTCTCAGCGGAAACACCTTTAATTAAGAATTTCGCATCTGATTTATACCCGCCATTTCGGCGGGCGATAGAGTTATACCAATCTACTCCCATAAAAGCCCTCCATTGTTTACGATTTAGATGTTTCATCTAACATTTTGTATATTCACGAAGTCGACATAGGTGGACGTTTCTGGCTGAAAATTCACCTGCAGAACAAAGCATATAAATTGCTCCTTTGAGTGGTGCCAATAACTCCAGGCGAGGGTCGGATGTCCCGATGCGAGGATTTGATGTTATACGGAGTTACTTTATTCCGGATTAAGCTTAATTTTATTAATCTTTTGGATCTTCCTTGTAAAACGTCCATTCGTTTCCTCTACCAAATTTATCTTTAGCGTTAACATTGTTTATTGTCTTGGTAGCAAGATACTCAGCATTGTACTCTTTCCCATTAACCTTATATTTAATAGTGTACTCTATAAAGTGACTTTGAATATCTGTGGTAATATCAATTACTTCCCCACCTTTTTCTTTGATTACTTTGTTGATTTCTTCCTTATGGAGCTTTTCTAAGTTATTATTAGTTGGAATTGATAATATTAGTACTAATCCAACTGATACAAAAACAATAAATGAACCTGCAATTTTATTTCTCTTTCCAATTAGAAATGTAATAATAAAACAAATTAAAATAACTACTATTGAGATAATTGCCCAAACCAGAATAAATCCCCTCCATTTTCAACTTATTATAATTTCGTATAACGTTTCCATGTTGCCTTCTTCCGTCCAATAGTGATCTAGAAACCTGTACTCATATAATCCATTTTCATTGACATCATTTGGTTCAAACTCACTAAAGTCATATTTATACAATTCAAGAAGATTTCACAAAGATGATTTTTGATCATATTCGGCGAATATGGTATATTAAATGAAGTCAGTTGCTTCCTTGAGTTAACCAAGTCCCTCTTTTACTATTCTCAATAATTCTTGTTTGTGGTCGGGATGGCAAGCAATTATGTAAGGCTCTTCTTTCATGCCTGTAAAAGGGTTTCCATCAAAATCGATTACGATGCCCCCAGCTTCTTTAACCATTAAAATACCTGAATACAAATCGTCACCTTCAGAATTATAAAGAATTATTCCGTCTATGTCCCCTTTGGCAAGCATGCACCATTGAAGTGTTGGAGCCCATAATCTCATCATTCTCTTGAAGTTTACATCAATAAATTGTCTTAATTTAACTGCCCTACTATCGTTCTGTACTTTGTGGCCTTGAATCCAACCAATATTCCCTTTAAAAATATTGAAATTACTTTTTATCTGAATCTGACGTTTATTGCAATACGTTCCTTCTCCAAGGACAGATACAAATAATCTATCGGTCAACGGCTCGTAAACCACCCCAAGTACGGGTTCTCTTCTATACATCAACGTTATTGAAGTCGTAAAAACGGGCAATCCTATTGCAAAATTATTAGTTCCGTCCAAAGGATCAATAAGCCAAAGCCAATCGTTTTCCGTTCCTATTATCCCTGCCTCTTCACTATGTATCTGATGGGTAGGAAATGTAGTGCGAATTTGTTTGATTATAATTTCTTCAGCTAGATGGTCAACTTCAGTGACCACATCGCCAAATTCGTCTTTTGATCTTAAATCTACAAAATTATCAAATTTTTCTTTAGAAATCTCTCCTGCTTGGCGAATAGTTCTTACTGATATTTCTTTTGCTTTATGGATAATCTTGTAATCCATCTTACACCCCTTATAATATTGCCTCTACCGCTCTACGCTCTCAATATCATCAGATTTTAACTAAATTCAGTACTGATTCACGAAAATTTTAATGTATTGAATTTTTCAAGTCCCTTTAAATCCACCCAAAAGTGCTACTACTATAAGAAAAACCCCAATTGTAACAGAAACATACCCACCTGTTTTAAATCCTTTAACAGCTGTTTTAGATGGTTTTTTTGGATAAACATAGGTTCCTGATCTTTTGTACATCATTTCAGGCTGTATGATTGATAATATGCCAGGCAATATCACAATGATTGTAATGAATAAAGCAATTGTAATTCTATCAATCATTAAGATCACCTATTCTGTTTATTATTAAGCATCTCTGCTAATATCCCCTGCCAAACCATGGCCCGAAGCGTGAAAATGGTGTTAGGTGATTGTAGCTTGAGATTTTTACATTCATTCTATAATCAGTTTAATCAGTTCTTCTTCTTCAAGTACCTTCACAACTCTTTCCCTGTTTTTTTGATCCTTGAATTTATACCATTCTTCCAACAATCTTGAGTCATCCGAAACGGAATCTTTAAATCTTCTAAAAACTCCTTTTCCTCCACTGAGTGCATGTTCAAGTGAATGTTTCATCCTCATATCTCCTACAGTTTCTGTGAACGCTACCATATCCTCAAACGATTGCCATGATTCAATCATTGGTACTCTTATATAACGTTCTCCAAACTCATCTTCAATTCTTTCTTCAAGTTCTGGATCATTTTCAATGTACTCTCCAAGCATTTCGACTTCACCTGTTTGCTTATCAAAATAATATATAATTTCGTGTCCTGTATTTTCACACGCAAATATCAGCTCTTCGAACTGAGATTGAGTAATTTTAATTTGTTGCATTGAGTTCACCCTCATTTAGTATTTTTCTTCGTACTTTCGGCTGAATAGGCATCTTAGCTTCTGATTCTACTTCTTTGTTGCTTGCTTCATTGAATTACTTCCATATCCTACTTAAACTATAATGTTCTTTTTTTGAATTTAAGATCTTTAGTTCATATACATCTGGATTGCTTAATTTTTTCCATTCTTCAAATCCAAATTCATTATCAAAGTACTTTATTATTAACGACATTAAATTTCCATGTGTCACAATCGCAATACTACTTTCTATTCGCTCAATTAATTCATTAATTACAGAGTATCCACGCTCCATTGCTTCCCTTGATGATTCACCGCCAAATAATCTTAAATCTAGATTTTCATACGTTTCTGATAATCTATCCATCCAGTTTTCTATATTTTCTGAGCTTAAAACTCTCTCACATAACCTCTCTTCAATATTTATTTTCAATTTATTTTTCTCCGCTAAAGGCTGGATACTCGACACAGCTCTAACATAACTGCTTGAAATAATATAATCTATTTGCTTTTCATGAAGAAAATCAGCTAATTTAATAGCTTGTTCTTTTCCTTCAATCGTTAATTTTGCATTCGCCTCCTGCCCTTCAGCCTTGCAATGTCGTATAAGATAAATCCGCTTCAAAGCTCTCACTTCCAAACATTTTTATTTTGTTTTTGGCAATTGCACATATCGTCTCACGCATTCACGAACCTCCGAAGGAGGTTGTCCGAAGCATCTACTTTCCCGAGATCACTACTGTGGGTCACTCCCGCCGGACCGTGGACCGAATACCCCGATGCATTATGGTCTTATAGGGTGTTGCAGACCTCTTTGACCACTTTCAAAATGCCTATAGACCTTCTACCAATTCTTTATATAACCTATTTTTCTCAATGTCAATTCTGTGAATGGGTTGATATTTTCTATTGGTTCTTCTAATGAAAAATAATGAAGTTCAATTCCCTCGTCGTCATTTATCTTGGCTTGTCCTTCAACATCTATTGCTTCATATACTGCCATTACATTATAGATTTCATCGCCATGAGGATATTTATAGTACATGTCCTGGCCTGATAATATTGTTGTCCAAGTGATGATGTAGCTGCTTCTCGAGTTACCTTCGATATTATAACTCTTTAACAAAAAACACTTCCCCGATTTTGCCTTCATTTATTCCATTTATTATTCCACATTCCTTAAATCCCATTTTCCTATGCCACTCTTGTGGATCGGCTTCATTCACTTGAGACGAACTATATATAGTTTTTAATCCTTTGCTTTTCAAATGTTCTTCAACATATTTCAATAATCTTTTACCAAGTCCTTTTCCTCTATAATCAGGATGAACCATTATCAACCCTATGTATGGATACTTTGACCATAAATATTCTAATCTCAAATATCCAATCAGATCTTCATCATCTTTTGCCAGAATAATTTCTTGGTTTTCAGCTTCCAATTTAAAATATGCTCTGGAACGTGTTGGTCCCCAGTGAACACATCACTTGAATCTAATTGACTTCCAAATCTAATTGTAATTGACATTATTCAATTACTCCTTTTCCTTTTGCTCTTTTATTAATAACTGTTTTGGCTATTTCATCTAACGTTTCATATATTCACAACATCCGATGAATGTTGGATGTGTCCGGTTGCATCGGCTCCCCTGCCAACTAATTCTGCCAGACTGAGGGGCGAATGCCCCGAAGCGTGACTATGATGTTATAGGATGTATCCGCCTTCTTTGATATGGCTCTATCCTTTTCTTTCGTCTATAATTTCTTTAATTTGTTGAATATGTCTTTGTTCATGAATGTACAGGGATTCGAGCCATTCAATTAATAACATCTCTTTAAAAACAGGGTGTACAAAATGTCTTCTACTCAGCACTGAAGAATCTTCTATTGTACTTAAAAGTTCATGCAGCTTCTGTCTTGAATTGTTCAGTTTTTCTATAATCACTTGGTATTCTAATACTTCATTAGATGGTTTGGCAATTTCAGGTGCTTCTAATTTTTTACTTCTGTCTAATAGACGTTCTACGGGTTTGCTTGCTATAAATGAATCTTCTTTGCTCTTTAATCCCTTCCTTATTGCAACGACATACAATTCCTCTGTGATATAGAGATGCTGACAGACCTGACTAATACTCCAACTTTCAAGGTCTTTTTGTTTATATAAATCATTACCACTCATACTTGCAAGAATAACGAGTAACTCAGTTCTGGTTTCTTCAATTTTATTAATGATTTGTTGAAAATCCATAGATAAAAACCCCTAACTTTAGTATTTTGCGGATATTCCCTATAACGTTTCGTAAATTCACGACTTCCGACGAAGTCTGATGTATCCGGCTGAATAAACTTCCCTGCTACTGATTCAGCTTCTTCGAAACCTCATCTTATGCTTCGGCCCGGACCAAGGAGCGACAGCGACGCAGCGTGAATGCGGTGTTATAGGATGTCAGCGTCTTCTTCGAAATACTTACCAAGTTCTTGTAAAGAAGAAGTATGATTTAGGTTTATAAAATATGGTAATTGCCATCTTTGTGTTGCTATAGCTTGTTTACTGGTAAGTGTATCCCAGCTAGGATACACTCTTATTGCCATTTTCCCATTTGAAGTATCTGTTTTGAGAATATTATGTCTTAACAATACATCTTTAGGAAAAATGAATTGCCCAAACTTATGATTATTTCCGAAGGTATTAATGACTAACAAATCAGTAGCATTTTCATATGAATATGCTTGATTTTTGTTGTCACTGCCTTTTTCCCAACAGACGACAAATTGACCTATCTTCTTAGGTGTTTTTCTCGCAACCCTAAATCTAACCGTTTTAGAATTTATTCGAAATATGCCTGAACCATATTTTTCATTTTGAATTTCTTCTTGGATATCCTTGATCATCAAGTTGTTTGGCTTATAAAAATTATCATTTACATATGTTAATACCTCATAAAAATCATCCAATACTGCACTTCCTTTTCTATACTTTCATTCTTTCATATCTTCTCAACCTGACGGACTTAGTGGGCTGGATGTGGTCACTCGCTTCTCAGAGTGACCCGGAGCGTCAATATGGTGTTAGCCGAAGGAAGTTCTAGAAGCAGCCATTGCATTTAAGGCATTTTCGAAATAGCTATATACTTCATCTGCAATTTCCAGAAACTCTTCAACAAGTACATTACTATCCAAGTAACAAGCATACAGATAATCAACTAAAGCGGAGTCTATCTCACAATAGTTTAATATAGCATTCTTCATTTTAATAATGTCATCTTGCCATACACCTGTATTTTCTAAAACCAAAGAGTATAATGCACGAATTAATCTCTTAGAGTAACCTTTAATATATCTAGTTTTCATTGTGCTATCACTAACATTAGAAAGTAAACTATGTATACGATCTACTTCCTCCTTGGTCTCTGTATTTAAGTCTATAATGAACTCTGGAGAAATAATTATCGGTGGTACTTTTTCACCAACATCATGACCATATATGCAAACACAAATTATCTTAATCCAAAAACCCCACTCATTTGGTTTACTTAATACATCGTCAATCGAGCAAATTATCGTATCAATCTTAGTTACTACTGGATATTCTTCCAAAAGACTGTCTTTAATTTTTGACAATCTTTCGTAATCAATATCTTTGGGATTTACACATACAATAGTAAAGTCTGCATCTGACTGAAAAGGTTTAGCAGTTCCTTTTGGAATCGAGCCACACATATAAATGCTATGAATCTGACCTTTAAATTCGGTAAGTATATTATCTATATACTTATCAACAAAATCCTTATATTCACTTTGTATTACAATGCTATTTATAACTTTTTCTAATATCATATAGACTCCTCCTAAACTAAGAACTTCTTTCGGCTAACGTTTCGTATATTCGCGACGCCCGACGAATGCCGGGTGTATCCATAGCATCTACTTCTTCGAAGGCACTACTGGGACTGAGGGCGAATGCCCGATGCGTGAATATGGTGTTAGCGGAAGTTAATGTCTACTTGATTCACATTCAAGTCCCCTTCAGATTCACTTTTGAACTATAAAACCTATAACTACTGCTATTCCCATTAGCCCCATTAACACAAAAATTATTATAAAAACAATTCCCATTTGTTCATTATTAATTGCTGCTCTATGTTCTTCACTTAAGTGGAAATTCTCCTGAATCCAGTTTTTATTATATTTTGAATTTGCTTTACTATAAGACCACTCCCATGATATTTCTCTATTAAGAGAAACAACCTCGCCGATATCTGAATAATTCCAGTTATCAAAATAACCAACAAATAGTATTATGATATCTTTAAACCTCGAAAAATCATCTAAAAGGAAAAGTTGGTATTGGTCTAGATTTTTGTATCTCTTCAGACTCTTTTCAATTTGACCGATCTGCTTGTCTTCATAAAAGATAAGTAAATGAACGAGACTTTTTTTAGTGACCTCATATATTTTTATGTTTTCATTCTTAAAATTGACTCCATAATAACTTAATATAAATTCCTTTCTGATATGTTGAACTGCTCCAATGATGGTATCAGTTCTATCTTTTACAATACATGCTTCAGTTACTTTTTCACTCCAAAGCCATTTAAGTGGAATGGAATTCTTAATTTCATTTAGTAGTTGAAAATGCGTACTATACAAAAGTTCACCATTTGAAGTCATTGTTGTTGAAGAGTACTTAGAGAACAAGGGCATTTGGATTTTGGCAGTTAAAAATTCATTTTCTTCAACTTCAATGACTTTACTTTTATTTGAACTTATCTGATTTAAGTTAATCATCATAGCTTCTACCTCTTATGTTTTGATCTCCGAATTACATTGATTTCAGCTAACGTTTCGTATAACACGACGTCAAGGGAAGTCGGATGTGTCTGGCTGACCCCACTTCCCTGCCAATATCATCTGCCAGATCGAAGGCCGAATGGCTCGATACGTGAATAGTGTTATGTGATGCCACCGCTTCTCCGAATTAACCAATCACGTTTTATCCCATATCAAATGTCTTCCAGCCATGTTCATTAATTATATCAACTAATTTTCTGAATTCTTTGTATGGGTCTTTAAATAGCTTTTTCTTAAATTCAATCCTAATTGGTGGTTCTGAAAAAAATTCAATATACATCGTTTTAGTAAAAGCATCCCGTAATGCAATACATTTAGTTCTTTGTTCTAAATCTATTCTTTCTTCTTCTGTAAGGTCATTTTCTTTCATCATAAATTTAGAAAAGTTTATTCTGCATTTATAAAAATCAATAAAATGAGTTTGTCCTTCATTATCTTGATAATTCAATCCCACATCTGTTATGGAAATGATCTGTTTAATGTCCAGGCGATTCACCTCCGACAAAAATTTTGCATTTCAAATTCTTTAGTATTCGGTGGTTTCACATAACGTTTCGTATTTTCACGACGCTCGACGAATGTCGGATGTGTCCGGCTGCAACCGCTTCTACGAAATACAACTGCCGGACCGTGGGGCGAAAACCCCGACGTGTGAATATGGTGTTAGACGAGGTTAACGCTTCTTTGCGCTGCTCACAAACGACTTGATAGTCTTTCAATATGCTTTGATTACGCCCTTCATACGCCTTTAAAATGCGATTTGTTAATCTAGTTTTTTATTGCCTTTATTATGCTTATCAATATTCTTTAATCGCTTTTCATGTTCACTTCTTTTTCCAATTGTGTTATCATACTATTAAAGAAGCCGAGTGCGGCAAACACTCGGCTCAACAATTGGCTTGGATGGTTTATTCCCTTCTAAGCGATCAGAATAAAAACCCACCTTCGGCGCTAACCTTGGGGTGGGTTTTTACTTTCTCTTGTTGTTTGAATTAATGTAAGTTAGAAGTGCGAGGATGAATGATCCAAATAAAAACATGATCGTCAACGCATCTTTAACTTCCATGGCTTCACCTCCTTTCGAAGGGAAACCATGCCCACCCAAGATTCAATTGTCTTTCCTATTGTACCATCATCTACCAGAAAAAAGAAGAACGATTGTTCTATATTTCTTGAATCTTAAACCCGTTAATTTCGTCTAACGTTTCTTGTGTTCACGACGTCCGACGAAGTCGGATGTGTCCGGCTGCAGCAACTTCCCTGCCAATTACATCTGTCCGGACCGAGGGCGAATGCCCGATGCGTGAATATGGTGTTAGACGAAGTTAACGCTTCATTGTGCTCTTTACAATCGGTTCTATCTCTTTCAAAATGCTTTTAATACGCCTTTAATACGATTTAATTCGTTTTTCTTATTTCTTTTTTATCGTCTTTAATATTCTTTGCAATATTCTTTAATAGCTTTTCCTGGTTCACTTCTTTTTCCAATTGTGTTATCATACCTATAAAGAAGCCGAGTGC
>NZ_BDQX01000160.1 GCF_003112455.1 Paenibacillus agaridevorans | reverse complement strand
CTGGAGCGGCTCGCCCGTCGCGCGGCGGCATACCAGCGCCTGCCACTCCTCCCCCTTGTCCGGGGGCAGGAGTTCGTTCCAGGCGAGCAGTAGCGCCGCGCGGTCCATCTCCAGTACATGCAGGAGCAGTCGCTCCGCATGGCTGCGCCCATCCTCGACTCCGTTCGCTTTAAGCCAAGATCCCGCCTTCACGCAAGCTTGCCTGAGCGTCATCGGCAGCTCGTACCACCGTTCGTCCGCCTTCGTCTCTTGCCCCATTGCCGCCACTCCCCTTCCATTATTTCGTACCGCCGCATTCCGCACTTGTTCCATACCCGAGAATTTTGTCCCAATAACGTCTCTCAGGAGGCCGTCGATTCATTGTGCGCAAAACTAGAAATGAAGCACCTGCAATCAATCATCGCCAACCTGTTAAGGAAATGGGAGCCCTTATATGGATCTTTTGGCATGATTTTAAAACCTAACGGAACCCTGCGACGTTATTGACGAGAAATCCAGGCAAACCGCAGACTTTTGACCATTATAAGGGCTGTCAGTTCCATTAGATTTGCGAAATGCTGCTTTTTGCCGAAATAACGCCTTTGATTTCCGTTACAGTTGTTTTCCGTTCATTTCTTACCGGACACTTGCCCGCAATTTCAACTTTGCACAATTACAGCGTTTCTCAGGTCCGTTAGAAATGAGAAAGTCTCATTTCCGCCGAAATAAGGTCTCTCAAGTCCGTTAGCGCGCAGACTACCAGCACAAAAAAGGATGAACCGCCGCGACAGCTACTTGCTTCTGGCGGCGTTCATCCGGCTTGTCGTTGCCTCGTATTGTCTTGGGCGATTAGATGCCCATCGTCTCGCGCTCCAACAGCTCGGCTTGCTCCGCGATCGTCAGCGACGAAATAATTTCGCTCATGTCGCCGTTCATGACGGAATCCAGCTTATGAAGCGTCAAGTTGATGCGGTGGTCCGTTACGCGGCTTTGCGGGAAGTTGTACGTGCGGATCCGTTCGCTCCGGTCGCCAGTGCCGACCTTGCTCTTGCGCTCGCCGGCATACTTTGCTTCTTCCTCTTGGCGCTTAATATCATAAATCCGCGCGCGCAAAACTTGCAGCGCCTTCGCCTTGTTGTCGTTCTGGGACTTGCCATCCTGACATGTCGCCATAATGCCTGTCGGCACGTGAAGCACTCGCACAGCCGACTTCGTCGTGTTGACGGACTGCCCGCCGGCGCCGCTGGAGCAAAAGGTGTCGATTCGAATGTCCTTGTCGAGGATCTCGATCTCGACATCCTCTACTTCCGGCATAACCGCGACCGTCGACGTCGATGTATGGATGCGTCCGCCGGATTCCGTTACCGGAATGCGCTGAACACGATGCGCGCCGCTTTCGTACTTCATCTTGCTGTACGCGCCTTTGCCATTGATCATGAAGATAACCTCTTTGAATCCGCCCAGATCGTTTTCGCTGAAATCCATCAGTTCCGTACGCCAGCCCTGGGTATCCGCGAACTTCGTGTACATACGATAAAGATCATACGCGAACAACGCAGCTTCGTCGCCGCCGGCCGCGCCGCGAATCTCGACGATAACGTTTTTGTCATCGTTCGGATCTTTCGGCAGCAGGACGATACGCATTTTCTCCTCCAGCTCTTCTTTGCGCGGAGTCAATTCATCGATCTCCATTTTAACCATCTCGCGCATCTCGTCATCGAGCTTTTCGCCCAGCATCTGCTTGGCATCCTCCAATTGTTCCGAGACCTGCTTATATTCCGTATAAGTTTCATACGCTTCTTGTAAATCCGACTGTTCTTTTGACAGCTCCCTCAGCCGCTTGGGATCGCTGGATACATCCGGATCGCACAGCAGCTCGCTCAGCTTCTCATATCGGTCGGCCAGTGCTTGTAAACGGTCAAACACGTTCGTCACCTCGGTTTAATTTCCTTTAGATTATTCTTTAGTATACCATATCGTGCCCGCCTGATCGATATGTGGTTTACTTTGTCATCCATTCCAGTCTCTTGGACGCATTTTAAAGCATTATAAAGTTATACACAGATTGCACACAAAACATGATTGTTTATCCACATTTTAACGGCAATTTATCCACAGCGTGTGCACAGTATGTGCACATCTTGTCCACATCCAGGAAATTTGCCGCTTTTGCCGCAACTTTTGAACAGAATTTTGCGATTTTTTGGATAATTGATTTCATACCGATTTAAAAAAGATCGATAACGTATATACGTCATCGATCCAATGGTTTTATTCGTTATCCCGATTGGTACACCGTTTGCCCGGCCGCGACCGTCTCCCGGCGCTTTGCTCTGAGCATCGCGGTCCTCTGCCAATTGATGCCAGATGTACTTCGGATGCCGGGACTCTGTATTCGACTTCGAGAGCGTAGGGTCGTGAAGCGAATTACAGGCCACGACTAAAATCTTTCTGCCTTGCGACCTCTTCGATCCCGAAAATAACGGAGGAGTAAAATGGGTTAATAATAGTCGGAATAATGACGCCAATTGTCCGGCTTTTATTTTCCTTGAGCTGCTTGCCGATCAGCCTTTGTCTGCTTGCTGACCGGGTAGCCGCTGTTGCTCATTACTCTGGATACCGTAGCTGACGAAACTTGGGCTGCTTTGGCTATATTATGTATCGTTGTCGGCTTCTTCATCATTATTCCCCCGCACTGTCGTTATTATGATCATTACAATTAAGACACCCGCTATACATAGTTTAACCCAACCGTATATGGGAACGGAATCGGCAACGCCGAATGATGGCCGTTTTCTCCGACAGTCGGATCAAATAATAAGGCAATGCGATCCGCATCGTCCATATCCTGGAGCATCGTTGCCAGGTCAGAGCCCGCTGTTCCTCTTGCGCGCCAATACGGCCCAAGCTGATTGTACAAATGTTCGGCATTTACAATATGGACGGTGCCTGAATTCCGTTCCGACAAAGCAGGAATCGACTCCAGCACTTCATTTAAGCCGGTTTCAAACCAGTTCACATGAATGTCCAGATTCGGAAGATCATACGCACGAATGGCATGGCCCAGAATGGCCGCAGTCGCCTCTGGCTCGCCAGCCCACTCTATAATAAACGGAGTGCGCGCAGATGCCTTATCACCCGTTGCCATAATCACGAATGCGACAGGTTCGCCCTGTCTCTCAGCTACAAGCAGTGTGTGCTGCATCTTCACATTGCTGGCGAATGCTTCAGCACGAATAAGCGCTGCCAGATCGTTCACGCTCTGCTCATAATAGGCGGTTCTAGTCCGCATAAGCTCGACTAGCTTGAACAGATCTGTCGCGCGCCATTCCCTTATGCGAATCCCGACATCTCCAGAGAGCGATCGAATTTTCCTAATATTGTCTTGATTCAGAGTATACTTCTTCATTCTGCCAAACGGATAACAGCCCGCTCTTGCATACAATGAACGTTTACCCGACACTAATATAAGGGAAGCGCCCGCGGCATCGGCATGCGCGAATACCGACGATAATAATTGGCTCGCGTAACCGTTGCCTCTTGCATCCGGATGCGTGCAAACCGCACCGATAGAGTATATATGCAGCCTGGCTTCTCCAACCTGAACGACGGCTGGTACGAATCCCATGAAAGCCACGAGCTCATCATTTACAAATGCGCCATATGATTGCCTCAGACTCGGCGAGAATACGAACGGGTACGCATCCCGCATCGATCTATGTTCATCATCGCGGAAGATGCTGTCGGCCAGACGTATCGCAGCATCAAATTCATTTTCTTGCAATAATCGAATATTTGCCATCATACTCCCCATCCTTCTTCATTGCTCAAGTTTGTTCCTCGATTATATCAACAGCTGGATCCTAATGGCAATCGATTTCTATAAGCACAATTGGATAGCATTTTCCAGCATGATCACTCGACGGATTTGTGACGATGGAGCGATGTGGCAAAATAAAAACGTCCGCAGCCGGTCCTGCAGCCGTTGCGGACGTTTATTTAGATGGATTTATACGTTGAAACGGAAATGCATGACATCGCCGTCGCGTACAACGTATTCTTTGCCCTCCAGGCGAAGCTGGCCCTTCTCGCGAACCGCTCCCATGGAACCCGCCGCGGCGAGATCCTCGAAGGACACAACCTCCGCCCGGATAAAGCCGCGCTCGAAGTCGGTATGGATAACACCGGCTGCCTGAGGCGCTTTGGTTCCTTGACGGATAGTCCATGCGCGCACTTCCTGCACGCCAGCAGTGAAGTACGTATAGAGACCCAGCAGCTTGTATGCCGCGCTAATGAGACGATTAAGACCGGACTCCGCCATGCCGAGTTCTTCCAGAAACATCGCCTTGTCGTCGCCTTCCAGCTCGGCGATCTCGGACTCTACCTTCGCGCTGATCGGCACGACTTCCGCGCCTTCTTCGGCCGCGAATTTGCGAACGAGCTGCACGTATTCGTTGCCGTCCGTGTCAGCCGCCTCTTCTTCGCTGACGTTTGTCGCGTAAAGCACCGGCTTCATCGTAAGCAGGTGAAGATCGCGTACAAGCAGCTTCTCATCGTCCGTCAGCTCCAGGCTGCGAGCCGGCTTGTCGTTGTAGAGAGCTTCCTTTAGACGCTCCAACACCTCAACCTCTTGAGCGACCTTCTTGTCGCCGGACTTGAGGTTTTTGCGGGAACGCTCAATCTTTTTCTCGACGGAATCCAGATCCGCCAAAATAAGCTCCAGATTGATCGTTGTAATGTCGCCGATGGGATCCACTTTGCCGGCTACGTGCGTAATGTTCTCGTCCTGGAAGCAGCGAACGACGTGAACAATCGCATCCACCTCGCGAATATGTGCCAGAAACTTGTTGCCAAGTCCTTCGCCTTTGCTCGCGCCTGCGACCAGTCCGGCAATATCAACGAATTCGAACGCCGTCGGTACGATGCTCTTTGGCACAACCAGCTCCACCAGCTTGTTCAGACGCTCGTCCGGAACTTCGACAACGCCGACGTTCGGATCGATCGTACAGAACGGATAATTCGCAGACTCCGCGCCCGCTTGCGTAATCGCGTTAAACAAAGTCGACTTGCCGACGTTCGGCAATCCGACGATACCACAAGAGAGTGGCATTTATATCATCTCCTAGTCTTTTCATCTCTGGTCATTATAACTTATGACTGTACAATATTAAAGCTAAGTCATTTCATTGTGTAAGCCATTTACTCTGGATAGAATCAAAAAGCGACAGCCGCGGACGAGAAAAAAAGTCCAGGGCTGTCGCCGTCATATTGATCTAACGTTTTTCGTAAGAGTTTAACGTAAGCGCCCAATGGCAGTTGCGTTCGCCGCATGACCACTTTAACACCGGCGAGATATCGGAATTTTAGCCACAGATAGCCACAGATTGGTTAATCTGAACCGCCGATAGGCTCTAAAAAATTCATCATGACAGTCGCAACCTCCGCTCTTGAAGCAGGAGCCTCCGGCGCGAATAAAAGACCTGGCTTGCCTTGCATCAAACCCGCCGAGGACACTGCTTGAATAGCACCTTTTGCCCAATCGGCGGCCTGATCGAAATCCGCATAAGTTAATAAACCGAGATCCGCTTCCACCAAGCCTGCCGCGCGCGTTACCATGACAGCTATCTCCTGACGGCTTATGCTCTCGTTCGGAGCAAATCGTCCCCCGCCTACGCCGGCAATAATTCCCGCTTTGTAAGCGGACAGGACAGCTCCCTCGTACCAAGCACCCTCTTTCACGTCCGCGAACACGCCCCGGCTTGCCTCCGGTTCCAGCTTCAGAGCCCGAGCCAGCAACACCACGAACTCCGCCCTGGTTACCGCTTGTGCTGGCTCAAAGAGGCCCGATGGATATCCTTCCATCACGTACCTTGAAGCAAGAAACTTGATTGAACTATGCGCCCAATGGGATTTCGGCACATCCTCGAAAGTCTTGTTGAACTCGAAAACCGCATAAAGGCTTAGATGATGGAACTTCGCCGTCACGAGCTTAGAGTCGCTATCCGCTTCCCCACCTGTATATTCCCACAGCCGGGTCTGTTTGTTGTAGAAATACATGCCGAGAAGGTTTTCATCCAGCCCCTCATCATCATATGGAAGACTAATTTCAACTCCGCCAAACACTTCCTCGGAGTAGGTTATGGTCCCGTTCGGCAGGATAATGGCGATGGAGATATTATAAAGCGGGCCCCCCAGTCTTAGATCAGCGTCTTGCTCCGGCGCTTCAATCCGGTCAGCCGCGAGTGCGAGCTCGAACTGGAAGCTCGCTCCTACCGGATAGTTTGCTTCCTCCAGAAGAGCCTTCAGCACTTTGGGCTCTACTGTCATTACGGCGCCATTTGCCGCAAACTGTACAGGCACCTCTTTCCACTGTTCAGTACGAATAATAGCCTTTGATTTTCCTTTAGCAACGCTCACGGTTTGTTTGCCATCTGCTAGCTCGATCGTTACTTCGGAATCCTGATTCGAACCGGTTACCGGCGAAACCGGATAAACGGGATGGCCCGCCGACTGGCCGTTAAGCGCCTTCCTCTGCTCGATCGGCAGCTGCTCAATTTCGTCAATCGACATCGAACCGAATCGATCCTCGAGTATCGACAGCGGCTCTAGTTGCGCTACCGTATTCCACAGCAACCAGACTCCGATGCCGTAATATTGCAGCTCGGTGACGCTGCCGCCTTCCTCGACCAGCCCCGGATGGGCATACCCCCAATCCCCCTTCCAATCAGCCGTATAATTGGCATTGTTTTGAAGCAACTTGGCAAAATTCAAATAAACGGCATCGTCTGTCAACAAGTAGAGACGATAATAAGCTGCGCCCATATAAGCCATATATTGATCGGCATACGAGTGTCCCGTAGATACGAGGGATTGCCCGACTAATCCGCTCTCGGGAAACGGAGACGGACTCTTCTGAAAGATATGACCATCTGTCGCATTGCTTGGCAAACTCGAGCTGGAAGATGCCGTTGTTGGCTGGTTCAACGCCACATTATGCCCTTCGGCGTTCAGCACCTCCATCTCCCAAACGCTGACCCAAGCCCCGGGGTCGCCTGTCCCCGTAACGGTCAGTCGAACGTAACGAGCAGTAGCGCTGCTAGCATCCTGATAGAATGGATCTCCCGCAGTCCCATTGCTGGTTCGGTCGGCATACAGCG
>NZ_BDQX01000159.1 GCF_003112455.1 Paenibacillus agaridevorans | reverse complement strand
CCCAAGGCAACACCCCCCCGCCGTTAATCGGCGGGGGATTGTTTTTGGACGATCATATGGCTAGTTTAACAATGCGTTTGCGTAGCGCAGCAGGTAATCGGCTGCCTCTTTCGTAATATGCTTACCGCTTTGGGCCTGAACATGATGGATGAATGACTGTAACTTATTATGATCCAACATCTTTTGCAGGCTGTTCGTTATTCCTTTGTTATCGATCCAATTGTTGTTTGCAAAACGCTCCACCATTTTTTTTAACCCTGCGACACTTAACGGTTCAGACACCTCTGTATCATACTCCCCGTATACAGCTACGTTATCAAATACCCCGCGCGCATCCGCGGAAGGCAAGCGTAATCCGATATTTCCGCTGGTGTAGCTGCTGTCCTCCGCTGCCAGCACCTGCACGCCATCGACATAAGCGGTAAAATGGCTGCCATCTGTAACCACGCGAATTCGATATTTCCGGTTCGGATCTACAGGGAATGGCGTGCTGGATAGCTGCACCGCGGATCCGGCAAACTTGTAGAACCTGATCGTATTGTCATAGCTTCTGACATCAAGCAGATAATAATGAGTACTGTCCTGAATTCTAAACACGATGCCTGCTTGCTTATTAAGAACGGTAGCATCCAGGTCCAGGGTATAATTCGTCCATGCAGAGCCTATGTTTGATCTCATCAAGTTGTTATTTGTCAAGGTGAGATCGGCTAGGCCCGGACCCACCGGACCCGTAATAGCGTTGGCCGTATTCTGCCAACCTCCCAAGCCATTCTCCATATCATCCTCTAGCAATATCTCACCGGAAGAAGAAATCACTCTAATATTATCGAATTTGGCCGAGGCTGTAGCACCAGGCACTCTAAAACCTACATTCCCACTCGTATAGGTACTGTCTGACGCTGTCAACACCTGAACCCCGTCTACGAACACCGTGAATGTGTGTCCGCTTGCAACAATCTTAATATGATAAGAGCGATTTAGCTCCACGGTAAAATTAGTACTGGCAAGCAAGGTTCCCGATCCTGACATTTTAAACACACTGATCTTATTGTCGTAGTTTCTGATATCGAGCAAATAATAATGACTCAAATCGCTTTGCCCCCGGAATACGAGCCCGCCTTGCCTGCTTTGAACCGTAACATCCGCTTCCAGCGTATAATCCGTCCATTCAGAACCGTCGACGCTTCTCATCGAATTGTTGTTGGTCAGGCTTACATCGGTATTGCGGATATTGGCATTCGTTGTGCCCGTCCACTTCTCCAATCCACCCTCAAAGCCATCGCTGAACATCGATGTCCTTGTCACCAAGTCAACATCGAAGTTTTTGCCGTCCACGCAATCAAAAGCCAATGTAGTGGTATTGGTAGCTAAATCATAACCCACAAGCGTTACACCGGCAGGCGCGGCACCCGGGAACGTCCAATCGCCGTTCAGCTTCGCCAATACCGTCTTGTGTTGACTTGGCGTCTTTAATTGTTCCACCGTTTTGTTGCCAAGCGATGGTGATTTCTCCAGTCGAAGGTCAGGATCCGAGAGGCTAAGCACGATACGGTTATCGGATTTGTTTTTTTCCATTGCCAACACCGGAGTATCCACGCTTTTTAAAACACCATACGTAAGCGGGATAGTCGGATTGAATAAGGCATAACCAATGACGTTACTCGTATTATGTTTGACAATATGCGCCATATTGTCCTTCCTCAATACCGAATAATCCAAGGCTTGCGCTGCTGCTGCCACTTGCTCAGGCGTCTTTTGGGGGAGAATGACATATTCATAACCTTGGCCAGTCGGCGCCATACCATGGTCAAGCCATGCTGTTGTATAGTTCCCTTGCGTTTTCTCGTAAGTTCCTGCTTTTTTGGTGTAAGATTCCTGCACCCCTCGCTCGACTCGGAGGCCATTGGCATTCGGAATAATATAGCCGTTGCCGAACGGATCCACCATCCATACCATTGCATTCGTTGTCGTCGTGCTGCTATAAGGGAATGTATGGATCGCGTCGGGGGAATTGTTGTAGAAAGGCATGACGGTACCGTTCATATTCGATTGGAACAGGGTTGTTTCCGTCCGATTGTCGGTGTCGATGTTTACGATATCCGATCCCAAGGCAATAATTTCATCTCCGAAATAAAACCACGATTTGTTAGCCCGGAAGCTCGTATCGTAGGCTGTATCATGCATTCTCATGCTGAATACGCCATACTGCCCCTCGCTGCTCACGCCGCCGCCGAACGTTTCGTCCGAATAGGAGCGATGCTTTGCGCTTTCAAGCTCTAGAATCGGGATATGCTTCGTTGTAGTGCCAGGCCAGCGGTTGAAGTCCCAGCCCTCCGAAATATCCAAGCCGCTGCTTTTGTAGCCTCCAGGCAGCATAATCTCAGTGTTTCCATAGCTTATATAACGGCCGAATGCATTGTTGTTGTTGTCTTTTTCATAGTCCCAGTTGTACTGATTAAACCCTTTGGTCGTAACTAACCAATTATTTTTTCGGAATAGTGCCATCGCGCCGTAATTAAAGTTTTTGAAGCCAGGGGCAGGACTTTGCGCCGTTATCCCTTGTTGGGTAAATTGGGCTGCCGCGGATTCCGAGATCTGCAGCTCTCCAAGCGTTGAATTATATATTATGGAGTTCACCAGCTTGCTAGCAAAATGAGCAGCAATGAGCGGGTCGTTCGGATCCCACAGGTCCAGGAAAATTCCCTTAAGCTCCTCATCTCCGCTTAGCGCGTTGAGCGCATAGGAGATATACTGCGTCTGCAACGTGGAATCGCCTTGCGGAAAACGTCCGGACAGACTATGCGACATCTCGTATTTATTTCCTAAAGAGCGCTGCATGAGTAAAAATTCTTTGATGTTCTTCATCGTTGCGGCATCCAGCTGAAAGCTGGTGCCGATGATGAGATAGCGAATTAAAGAGCCGACAAAGATGGCATCCGGAACGTAAGACTTCATATAAAGGCCCTCGTGGTGGTAACCCGTGTAGCCCGGTTTGAGCGTTTCTTGATAGCCAGAGTAAACGGCCAACTCCTTGTCGACAAAATCGAGGAAGCTCTTCATATAACGGACCTTCTCCGGCGAATGATCCATCATAAGAATGTACATCAAATTGTACATTGTTACCGTCCTCATCTCATCCGTGTTCACCAAATCCAGGCTATTAATGTCCAAAGGACGGAAGTCCAAAGCGTCGCCTAACTTGCTGAACCAGCGCAAGGTCGCCATTTCCCTCTCAAATTTGCCCGCTGCCTTTAACTCATCCCTCATCAGGTAGCTAGCATAAGCATAGCCAGACATCCTTAACTTAATGGAGGCCTGGCTACCCATACCGCTGCCTTCAGCCCAGCCCTGATCATGGAAATGATCCAGGAGATCAAAGTATTTTTGTTTGCTTTGCTCATTCCCGTTAAGCTTGTAATCATGGACCAAGGACGTCCAAATCTTCTCAAATTTACTGTGCGACAGTCCATTATACGGGCTATTGGTGGCGCTCGATTCTTCATCGACAAAGATACCAGGGCCATGCATGACGCCGTTTCCGTCCCTGGTAATGTTGAATGCGTCGTATTCGGCAATATAAGTTGGCAATTTGGCAAGCAAAGCGTCATAACGAGTTTTGACAGGACCGTCAGGCAAGTTTGCATAATCCAAATTGTCACCGTAGATGTATGCATCCAAGCGGCTCATGATCGTGTTGAAATCCTGTTCTTGCTGCACCGTTATTTGCGTTTCTTCAGGCAGTGTGGGCTGCTTAAGGGATGCACGATAGGTCTGATTGGACTTGTCATTGCTCATATAAGGAGCCTGGTTATCAGCCGAATACGTATGGTGGATCGTACCGGTAAGCTGAAAATGATCGATGAAGACGTTGGCGGTTGATGGTGTGGGAGGCGCAACAATCTCCATCGTAGTGGGAACTGCGTTGCCGGTGTAAGCCGGATTTTTTGCATCATTATTCAACTTGATCCAGATCGTCCTCCACCCCGAATAATTCATGTAGAATTTGAACGTATACCGTGGGACGCCCTCCGACAGCTCCGCTCCGGTTCCCAAGTTGAACGTCAGAAATTTGTCGGCCATCGGCTGTTCGTTGTATACCCACACTTTCAAGCCCCCGTTACTGCCTATGGCCTCAGACATATTCGGAAGACTGGTCGACTGCAGCTTGCTTCCATTCGACCATGTCCACATCAATGAATTGGAGCCAGTCTTAGCATGAAGGTTAGAAAGCGCAACAGCGCCGCCTCCTGCAGCAGACCAACCTTGGGGGATCGTAGAGTCCTCGAAGGATTCAGGCAGGACTTCATCTGCCGCGCTTAAGGTACCTACCGAAATCAATAAGGAACACAGTAAAGACATGACAAGCAACATGGTCAAGCTTTTTGATTTGAACAACACAATTCCTCCTTCTCGCATCTTCATTTTGTGATTGACCATCAACTGTTGGCCCACACTGGTCCACTCCATGAAATGTCAACGCTTTCATTATGTTTTGACGCCTGCTGCCTTGCAAGTGTTAAAAACTAAACAACAGTCACAATAAGTGAACATGGATCGCAGCGGTAGATTCAGTCGCAGTGCTCGTTTGTACGCAGATGAACCCTGACCACATCGCAGCCAGGGTTCATCAACGCGTTTAAAACGCCTATTCGTTATCCTCGTAATTCAACCAATAAAGCATTCAAGTCTTGAAAAACCCAGCTTGCTTCCACTTGCTCCTGCGCTGTCCAATCAGCCGGGGATTTATTCGCTAACCAGATTGTTCGCATTCCCGCTGCCTTTCCGCCCGCCACATCTGTCGCTAAATTGTCCCCAATCATTACGCAGCGTTCTGCTCTTTCCACCCCGCAATCCCTCATTGCTGCAAGGAACAAATGGGGAGCAGGCTTTCCGAAAAACGCCAGCTTTCTTCCTATCATTGCTTCAAAAGCCGCAGCGAAGGTACCGGCCTCGGGCACTTTCTCTCCCCGACTGCCTGGATGATGCAAATCCGGGTTGGTGACGATGGCAATGGCTCCTTTGTCCAGCTCCTCCACGATTGCACATAGCTTCTCATAGGTAAACGTTACATCCCGCCCAATGACTACAGCGTCTGCCCTCTGCCCGCTGTAATAAGGCATTAACCGATGCCCCGCATTCTCCAGTGCCAGATGCAAATCTCTGCTGCCGATGACCTTAACCGACATTGCCCCATAACAATCGGACAGATAAGGACCGATATACTCAGTCGCGGTCAATATTTCGCCCGGCTCGGCTTCCAGGCCCATTTGGTGTAGCTTTTCAGCGATCGAATGGGAGGAATCCGTCGAGTTGTTGGTAATAAAGCGGATATGCTTGCCCATAACTCTTAATTCATTTATCAATTCAGCAGCGCCTGGCGCAGGTCGGCTGCCATAATATACACATCCATCCAAATCGAAAAAAAACGCCTCGCACTGCAGCAATTGCTCTCTTATTCCCGACTCCGCCTGTTGCACATTCATGATCTCACCTTCCTCCAAAGCTCGGATAAGAGGATTCCGTCCGTCTCGGGGAGGGCTGCTCCAAACAGGCCGGCAATTGTCGGAGCGATGTCAAGCGCACTGATGGAGGGCAGCTTGCCACCCTTTCGAACGGAGGGGCCTGCCGCCAGGAAAAACGCTTCGGACGAGGGATGATCAACAAAATACCCGTGCATGCCGACAGGTTTTTCCCGTACAATGATAACCGAATCGGCTTCATAGCCCATATTAAAAAAAGAGTCGTTTTTCGCTTCCAAGACGAAGTCCGGTCGGTAACGGTCGCACTCTCCTTCTTCAGGCAAACCCCATCTCGACATGTCTCCAGCAATTATTATTCTAGCTATTCCTTCCGTTTGCTTAAGAAGTATTAACACTTTATCCATCAAGGCCGAGCGTTCGGCCGCGTCTTCCTCCATCACGTATACATAGGCGCTTCCACCGTTGGAAACGGCTCTAACCTGACTAAGCTCAGGGTGTTCCGGATGAAACCATCCATTCCGCTTAAAAAGCACATTCGGATATACTCCCCGTATCGCATTGGATAGTCCATGGTCCGACATTATAAATAATTCCGTATTCTCTTCGAGACCAAGCTCCTTAAGCGTCTTTAGCAAATCGCCGATGCGCTCGTCTATATAACCAGCAGCCCAAGCGAGCTCGGGCGAGCATGCTCCATATTGATGCTGAAGGCTGTCTGGCAGCAAGTAATGCAACAGCAATAAATTCGGTTGCTTATGACGTAGCATATATTTGGCTGCCTCTGTTGACAGCCAATCCTGCATCGGTCCTCTTGCAAAATCTTTGCTCCAGGCTCCATAACTCCCGACCGGAAGTCCCGCATCGCGAAGCTCTTTCCACAGTGAAGGCGTGCAATGGGTTTCAAAAGCCTCTTGCTCATAAAATTCGGGAATGTTGTAATCGATGTTTTCCGCTCCACGGGTTTTCGGCCAGCAGATGGCAGCCGTCGTCCCGCCAACCGCTTTAACCGCGTCATACAATGTCGTTCCTGTTACCGTCTCCTCTTTGCCGCCTGCCTTCTCCCCGTAATGCTCCACCATACGCTTCGTCTCTCTATCCATGACCCAATTACCCAATACGCCATGACGTTTTGGAGCTGTTCCTGTCATTAAAGAAGTATGAATCGCCCATGTTGCCGTTGGAGTTATACTTCTCATCGAAGCGGCCTCCGTTCCTTCCGCCGCCAATCTTCTAAGATTGGGAATCCGAAGGCCCGGATCCTTCCAGGCGTTCATCCCCAGACCGTCCACGCTAATGACTATCGCTCTAGGGAGCTTACGGTCTGGTTTATGGTCTGGCTTTCCTTCTGTTTTCATCGTGAGCCCTCCGTTCTTATATAGGATTAACCCATCATTCTTTTACTCCGCCCACAGTCAAGCCTTTAACGAAATAGCGCTGGAATAATAGAAAATAAATCATAATCGGCACGGCCGCTACCGCCGCCCCTGTCATCAGCAGCTTAAAGCTGGATAAATTCGCGTCTTGAAGTGTTTTCAATCCCGCTGTCAGCGTCAGCATCTTGGAATCATTAATAACGATGATCGGCCAGAGAAAGGAATTCCAAAGCCCGACAAAGCTGAAGATACCCAAAGCCGCCATCGCAGGCGCAGCCATCGGAATAACAATCGTTCTAAAGGTTCTCCATTCCCCCGCACCATCGATTTTGGCAGCTTCGAGCAGCTCGGAAGGCACGGCTATCATGAACTGTCTCATTAGAAATACCCCAAACGCACCAGCGAGTCCCGGCAGAATAACCGCCCAATGGGTATCGAATAGATCAAGCAAACGCACAATCATAAAGCTAGGTACTAAAGTTACCTGATCCGGGATCATCATCGTTGCGATAATGAGCCAGAAGACGAGCATTCGTCCAGGAAATTGTTTTTTGGCCAGGACATAACCCGCCATCGTATCAAATAGGACGGTCCCAAATGTTCCGAGAATTGCGATATACGTTGTATTCCACAACCACTTTAGAACATCCGTGCTTTTAAACAAATAGCTGTAAGTGGTAAATGTTTTTGCAACAACCTCCTGCATTTTCTCGGCATGGAAGCTTGCGGCTTGTTCATCCCCCAGCTTCTCTGCATCCCTTTTTTTATCCCATTGCGACCAATATTCTGTAATCCCGTAAGGATAAAGCTTGGGCGGCACAGACTCTACATAAGAAACCGGGCTCTCCATTTCTTCGTTCTGATAACTAGGAAGCTGCAGGGAGGTAACGAACACCCAGTAAAGCGGAAACAAGGCAATAAGCGCTAAACCTACTAATGGAATGTAAAGCAGCATACGGCCTAGCCTACCGCGTTGAGCATAAGACATAATCTGACTCCTCTCCTGTCTTCCCTATTTGTTCCTGCGTTTCTTATGGCGTTCCACGCCCTCATCGCCCAGCATCTTATATTGGAAGACGGCTATAAACATGATGATGATGAACAAAATGACCGATTGAGCGGATGCCATGCCGTATTCGAAATCCCGGAAGCCGGTTTTGTATATGACATGGACAACCGTTTCTGTTGCATTGCCCGGTCCTCCGCCAGTCATCATGACGATCTCGGTAAACACCTGAAAAGCGCCGATCATGCTCAATATTAGCAAATAAAAAGTTGTCGGCTTAAGCAGCGGCACAGTGATTTTTCTCCATATCTGAAAGGCTGAGGCTCCGTCGATCCTCGCTGCTTCAAACAAGCTGGGGTTTACGCTGCCCATAGCTGCCAAATAGAGAAGGATCCCCGATCCCGGCGGAATCAGCACATTCATAAGCATTAATGACCAAAGCGCAAGATCCGTCTGTCCAAGCCAGTCGACAGGCTGCATGCCGAAGATACCGACTACGTGATTAAGCAGTCCGAAACGGTAATTGAATATCCAGCGCCAAACCATTGCGACAATGACCGTCGAGGTGACGACCGGCAAATAAAACGAGGCTCGAAAAAAGGTTTGCGACCGGTGTCCGAGCGGAAATACCAAGCTTGCAATGATGAGCGCCGTCAGAATAGACAGCGGCACCGTCACTATCGTATACCGAAACGTATTCCATAAGGCTCCTGTAAAAATCTCATTCCGAAAAGCTTCGGCATAATTTCTCAGGCCAATCCAATGACTATCGAAAATTTCATATTCTTGAAAGGAAAGAAGGAACGTCCAGCCTACAGGAAGTACCGTAAACAAACCAAATAACAAAAGTTTAGGCAGCAAAAATAAATAAGCAGGACCTATTTTCTTCCAGGTTTTAAGCCAGGAGGCGGGGGACGAGATCCGTCCCCCAGCCTCTTGCGCAGTCATTTCCGTTTTCACTCTCTACCTCCTCCAAGTAAGAATTGCTTATTTCAGCAAAGATTCTACTTGCGAGCGAGCGTCCTTCAATGCTTGCTCTGCCGTTTTTGTTCCATTAACGGCCAACTGTAGCTCTTTTTGAATGGCTTCATCGATTTTTTGCCAGTTCGTATGGCGTGGAACCATCATTGCATTTTCGGCAATTTGTTGAGCTCTTTCCATTTGCGGATTTGCTTCGAATGGACGCTGCTCTCCCGAGGAAATACGGGAAGGGAATACGCCATAATTTTTAGCTGTTATGAATATTTCCTCGGTCGTCGTCAAAAACTTCACAAACTCCATCGCCATTTGTTTCTTGCCTTCATCCTTTTGCTTCAACATGACCCAGCCAAGCACGTCCCCCATGGAAATGGACTTGCCGGAGTCGCCGGTCGGATACTCGGCTACCATTAAATCCATTGCATAAGGCTCCTTCTGTGAAGACGCAATAGCCCAAGAATTCCATGGCTGAACGGCCATTAAACGTTTATCCTGCGCGGCAAAAGCTTGGTAAGTATCTCCTACGTTAGACATCCCCATATCCGGAAGAGCAACCTCATGCACGAATTTCAAATCCAGAAACTTTTGCAATCCGCTAATCGCTTCCGGCGAATCGAATGTATACTGAGTAAGATCATCGCTAAGCGGACGTCCGCCGTCCATCATGAGGAACGGCCAGGCTTCATAATAAGAAGGCATAATATAAGTCGAGAAGCCGTGAACTCCTCCGCCTGTCAATTGCTTCATTTTTTCCAGAAACTCATCATACGTCCACTTGCCGTCAACAGGAGGTTCTACGCCCTTCTGCTTGAAGATTTCCAAATTAAGAAGCAGACTATGAACCCGCGTGCTAACCGGAACGCCGTAATGTTTTCCTTCATATTCATATTCCTTTAGCGCATTCGGATAAAAGTCTGCAAGCTCGTCCGCCGTGTAAAACTCATCGATTGGCTCAACAATTCCAGACTCTATGTTTTTGATGCTGGCCATCCGGTTGCTCACGTTATAAACAAGATCGGGCCAGGCGCCGCCTGCGATAGAAACATTGAGTTTATCCTCCATCTCGGCCCAAGGCGTTTGAACGATCTTAATGGTGACGCCTGGATGAAGCTTCTCGAATTCCGCTTTTTTGTTCTCGATCCAATGATATTTGTTTTCCTTATCATCCGACCATCTAGGGCCGTCCCAAACGACAATTTCTCCTGTCCAAGCTTTTTCTGTGGCACCTGGCTCGTTTGTGCTTGAGCTCTTGCCTGCAGCCGGGTCATTATTGTCTCCTCCTCCGCATGCGGATACAAATAAAGCTACTCCCAACAACGCCGTCGACAACTTAGACCATTTCCACATTTTCATTTCCCAATCACTCCCAATCATTTTTTGTGAAAAATAAAAAGAGAAAGCGCAAGTAAGCACCGACCTATATAGGACGGACACCGACTTTGAGCTTTCTCTCATCACACAGACTCAAAATTGTATATTCAATTGCAGGATTACGCCTATTAAGGCAATAAATCCGAAAATCCTTTTAACCAAAGACTGTTTTCACTTACCGATAGAGATGTGGCGCCGGCTAGCAGCCCCTCTCTAGCCTCTTCTACCGTAGAGATTAGACCGCTGGCAATAATCGGAATAGATTCGTTAGCCTTAGCGAACCTCTCAATTACTTTCGGTGCAATGCCCGGCATAATTTCGATGCCGTCGGGCATCGTTTGCCCGACTGATCTCAACCCATTGTCCAATGCCTGAGAATCAATAATGAATACATGAAGAATACCAAGAAGCCCGGCTTGTTTTGCCGCTTTAATTACGTGACTTTTGGGTGAAACGATCCCGTCCGCTTGAACCATTTTCGCTACGAATTCGACCGCCTCCTTGTCCGTGCTGGACAAGCCTCGGATCAAATCCAGGTGGAGGAAAGACCTTTTCCCTGCCTCCTTGGTCAATCGTACGGACTCCATGATATCGTTAATGCTGCCACCCATAAAAAACAAATTGTCGACGTTGGAATTCAAAGCTATAGGCACATCCGACATTTTACGAATCGCTGCGATAATCGGTTTATTGCCGATTTTGTGTAGCAAGCTCATGTTGTGTGATCCTTTCGAAAGATGTCGATGAACCCAGTGTAGCCCCGTTTCATTATCGCAGTGTTATCGTTTTATTAAGAATTAATTGCGTTTACGCTATAAGCAGTCTTAATCGAGTTCAATCCATACTTCGCCGTCTCTAATGCGCTTCGTCCTGCATAGCTCTTTTTAAAAAGTTCTAATGATAGATACCCTCTATATCCGATCCTATGCAGTGTCGTCGCTATATGTTTAGTAGGTGCAATGCCTTCTCCCGGGAACAGACGCTCTTCATCGTTTATGATCAAACGCGATGGCTCGCCGGGGTAGTCATTGACATGAACGATCCCGATTTGGTCAGCTGTAAGGGAGCCCAAAAGTTCATGATTACTCCCTCCTGTATACATATGAAACGGGTCAATGAGCATTTTACTCATCGGTTGCAGATCAACAATCTGTTTTGCTTGCTCCAGAGTAGATAAATATTCAGCTCTCCCCCAGAACTCAAGGTAAGGCTCGACGCCTGCCTTACGTCCGATTGCCTTTAAGTCTGAGAAGTATTCTGCGATTGCTGCGGCATCTAAATGACTGACATCGCCAAAAGGCGGTGCGGCAATTGCAGGGCATCCAATTGCAGCTAGCATCTCCATTTCTTCTTCTGCTTGACGCAGCCCTTCTTTTCTCGTTTGCAGATCCTGATCACACCATTTAAAAAAAGCTATTGCATTAACAGGTGCAAGTTTCAATCGATCAAGCTCTCGCCTTAGAGAAGACAGTTTCTCTCCGCTGTCTACATATGCTTTTACATCTTTTATCCAAAGTTCAATCCCATCATAACCGGCCTCGGCAACCAGCTCTATTTGCTGGAGAATATCAAGATTGTACGGGAATAAGGTGGATGTATTAAGGGCGGTTTGAAAAGGGAATATTCCATTTAATTCAGTCATTGATTTCGTCCCCGATCCGGATTGTACGTTGTTCTCTATGGCTCTTGTAAGCTAATTCGATCAATTGAATCGTCCTTAATGCTTCCTCGGGTTTGACTGCCAATTCTTCCTCTCCGAGTATGTGCTTGCAGACATTATCATAATAAGCAGTATAAGCGCCTGGTTGGGTTTCGACCAATCCCCTGACATGCAAATCCCCTATGGATGTATGGATTGTTCCCCAATTTTTGGGATCTTCCTTGCCCCAGTTTTTAGAATCGCTTGGACTCCCCCCTGCAATTAATGCAGCCTCTTGCGGATCTATTCCGTACTTGACAAAAGATCCTTTACTACCATGAAGGGTATATCTTGGACCTGGCTCTCGTACGATCCGGGATGATTTTAGTACAACTTTTAAATTATTGCTATAGCCAAGGGAAACATCGAAGTAGTCATCTGTTATCCCTCCATCTCTAGTAATGCGAATATCGCCGGTTATTGTATCCGGTGTCCCAAAAAGCTGTACAGCTTGATCGATAAAATGGCTGCCTAAATCATAAAAAACTCCTGTAGCGGGACCGTTTTTGTCTCGCCAATTGTCTGATTTCATAACAGGATTAAAACCATCCCAGTGGAATTCGCAGTCAGATAGCTTGCCTAATAAACCTTGTTCAACGATACTTTTGATGGTCAGAAAGTCCCCATCCCAACGCCTATTATGGAATATGCTTAGTACCTTGTTTTTTTCCTTTGCTAACTGAATTAACTGTATGGCTTCTTGACTTGTAGCCGTAAACGGCTTTTCGACAACAACATGTTTATCAGCCATTAAGGCATCTCGCGTAAATTCAACATGATTTGTACTAGGAGTGGTCACAACAATAAGGTCAATGGTTGGATCACTGTACAATTCCTCAACGCTGCTTACAACCTCAATCCATGGATATCGCGCCTTGGACAACTGACTTCTGCGTTCCACTACTTTGGACAGTTCTAAACCTGGCACTGATGTAATTACAGGTGCATGAAATGTTTTCCCGGCAAAACCATATCCAATTAGCCCTACTCGAATTTGATTTTTCAAAGGAATCTACTCCCATTGTCATTATTTGCATTGCCATTTAACCCTTCCTTACAGCAAACCTCTCTCCTTCAAGTTTAAATAGCTGACCATCGCCGTTTCCATTCCAGTAAGGTTACGAAGTTGATCTTGCTCGACTGTCATCCATTCGACCCCGATCTCTTTGGCTGCAGCAATAGATTCCTCAATCTTTACCATGCCTGTACCTACTGCCGTCCACTTGCCGACCTCGTCAACTCCATATACGTCTTTTAAATGAATTGCAGGTACACGACCAGCCATTTTGCGAAGAATATGGGCCGGATCGGCTCCGCCGAGCGTAATCCATGCAACGTCTAATCGAAAATAGAGATGATTTGGATCTGTATACTCAGCTAAAATATCTAACGAATAGATGCCATTAAAAACTTTTTGAAATTCATGTGCGTGGTTATGGTAACAAAAACGCAGTCCTTCCGACTTTAATCTGGCGCCAACAGCATTGTATAGTTCGGCATCTTGAAGCAATTGCTCCCTCGTGTCCACCACATCCCACCAGAATGTGACATCCTTTGTTTGCAACAAGTGCGCCTCTTTAATTATATGATCCAACTCATTTTGATCGCGCATTTGTTCCTTGTTGATACTGTGAGTTGCGACTTTGAGCCCCAATTCATGAAATCGATCCACGTTTTCTTGTACATGGCCTGTAAGCAAGGACTGACCGCCCTCAATGCCCTCATAGCCAATGTTTGCGATTTGCTGCATGGTTCCCCAGAAATCTTGTTTGGCTTCTTCGTTCACGATACCAATTAAAGCAAGTTTAGGAGTCTTAATCATTATTCCGCACCTCTTCCTTGACCAAATTGGCCGTTCTCTAACATTGTAATAAACGGACTATCCGTTACACCCGTTAGGGGCAATTCTACTCTTGCATGTTGACGCACCGATTCAAAAACAGCAAACGTGATCTCAGAAGCACGGAGTGCCTTTTGGTGGGAAACCTCTGGTTCAATCCCCGTTTCCAAACAATCTATTGCATGCTTGACGTATGCTTTCATCTGATCAGACATGGATGATAAAACCAATTCCGGACTCCAGGAAGGATCCTTGTAGTTAACCCCTCTGATGATTTGGCCATCCCACATCACTTCAATAAATCCTTCCGTGCCATAGAGACGAACTCCAGCCCAAACTTTTGTCATATCATCCGTCGGTTCCCATGTATCTACAGGTCCGCAGTATAAGTTGGCTTGAACGCCATTGGCAAAAACGATATGTCCGGACGCCCCATATTCGGAGGGAACATTAAACCAATTTAGTATGCTTGTTGTATCGACTGCGCCTAAAACAGATTTTGCCGGAGTTTCGTTTAAAAAGCTAAGCGCTTGATCAAACGTATGGATCCCGCAATCCAGCAAGTTTTGCGGAGAGTAAAGGTCCAATCTGACAAGTTGACCAATTTTTCCATCGTTAAGCAATTGTCGTACTAATTTGTTCCCTTCCGCAAAACGACGTTGCAAGGAAAAGGTTAGCTGGCAGCCCGTCTCTTCTGCAATCCGCGACATCTCCTGACATTCTCCCCAAGTAGGAGACATCGGTTTTTCGCATAACACAGCTTTAACTCCAGCTTCGGCGCAATCACGAAAAACGGAAAGATGCAACGGCGTCCACAAACAAATTAAAACGACATCCGGTTTTTCTTTTTCAAGCATAACTTTATATTCAGTATAGATATTGCCTTGGAATTCAAAATCTGCTTTTAACCTCTCGGCTGACTCCGCAGATAAATCTGAAAATGCCACTACTTCGCATCTGTTATCAGCCTTGATGCCAATTGCATGTTCATGTGCCCGTTTCCCGCATCCGATGAAAGCTACTCGATGAACAACTTTACTCATTAAAAGATCGCTCCTTTTTTTCAAGTCATAATCACAGTCTAAAGCTTTGTTGGCTTCCAGATAGATGAATCGTTGCTCTGGTATAGGCTGAACTACTTTCAATTCTGCCATATATCGTTTCAAAACTCTAGCGTTATTGCCGGTGGATTCATACGAACGTATGTGCTATAATCAAGGCGTATTAGACACTTCATTAACGAATTGGGAGGCAATACTGATGAGCGATGCTAATAATGGTCTTGCGCAACCGATCATTCCGCATTTGTGGTTCGACAAAGAAGCAAAGGAAGCGGCTGAGTTCTATTGCTCTGTTTTCCCGCATTCCGAAATAACCAGCTCGACGATCTTAAACGATACGCCTTCCGGAGATGCACCTATCGTTTCGTTTACGGTTTGGGGACATCCGTTTATGGCTATCTCTGCAGGGCCGCTCTTCAAGTTAAATCCGTCGATTTCGTTTTTCGTTAATTTCGATCCGTCGCGGGAACCAAATGCCAGAGAAATGCTCGAAGAGGCGTGGAACAAGTTATCCGATGGAGGAACTCCTCTCATGCCTCTGGACAAATACCCGTTTAGCGAGCGGTATGGCTGGATACAGGACAAATTCGGAGTCAACTGGCAGCTCATATTAACAAATCCGCACGGGGAGCCGCGCCCACCGATTATCCCTTCCCTGATGTTTGTCGGCGACAACTGCGGCAAGGCGGAGGAAGCCCGCGAGTTTTATCTCTCAGTCTTCCGCAACGCGATGCCCGGTACGCTTGTTCGTTATGCCTCCGGTATGGAGCCAGACCGCGAGGGGGACGTCATGTTCTCCGACTTTATGCTGGAGAACACCTGGTTTACGGCCATGGACAGCGCGCATGAACATTCGTTCCAGTTCAATGAGGCGATTTCCTTGCTGGTCGACTGTACGACGCAGGAGGAAATCGACTACTATTGGGACAAGCTGTCCGCCGTTCCCGAAGCCGAGCAATGCGGCTGGCTGAAAGACAAATACGGCGTTTCGTGGCAAATCTCGCCCGCCGCTTTAGACAAGATGATGAACGAAGGCACACCGGAGCAGCGTGATCGCGTCACGAAAGCATTCCTAAAGATGAAGAAGTTCAACATTGCGGAATTGGAACGAGCTTATTTGGGGAATTAACTGGACCAAGAAGGTCTCTTATGGACATGAGTACGTTGTTGAATCAAGATAACTTTATCGCCCTGCCCTTAGGCAAGGCGATTATTTTTAATCTAGTGCTCCAATGATTTCGATCCTGCCGCCATATTGCAATTCAGGCCAATCGGAGGTTAACCTGGCAGCCTCCTCCAATGATTCTGCTTCAATCACAGACACACCGAATATATCGCCGGTGTATTCTTCGACCATGTGCTGAGAAACAACTTTACGGCCAGTGCCGGCAAAACGAACCTTTTCATAACCCGTTTCCTTCAAATTCTCCAGCCAACTCCACAACTCATGAATATTCTGAGCTGCATTCTCGTCCGGAACTTCACCGCTTCGATATACATACAAGAACTTCATTTCATAATCCTCCTTTTCAGTTGCAATTTGAAACTAAAATCAATATAATAAATCGTAATGATAAAGTCAAGGAGGCAATATGCAAAATAATCCTCGCAGAAGATCAAACTGTCCCATCTCTTTTTCACTTGATATCCTAGGTGACTCATGGTCGCTTTTAATTATCAGAGACATCGTATTTGCAGGAAAAGAAACATTCGGAGAGTTTATTGCTTCCGATGAGGGGATTGCCAGAAACATTTTGACGAATCGCCTGTCTCGACTTGAGGCAATGGGTTTGATCACTAAAAACCCCCATCTCGGCGACAAAAGAAAAGATTTATACGAACTCACAGAGGCCGGATTGGATTTAATACCGGTGTTGTTGGAGTTATCGGCTTGGGGAGCGAAACATGAGCCTGAAACCGCAGAAGCCGCAGCATGGTTGGACGATGTCCAAATGGATAGAAGCAGCCTCATTCAACAAATACGGAATACGGTTAAACAGGGAGGATCGGTGTTTGCAGGCACAATAAATGTAATCGACCATCCGGAATAGCGATGAATTACTTTCTATAGATTCGGATAAGCGTCATCTGAGTCCGTTAGATTTTCAATATCGCGAAAATGCTGCAATTAGAGGCTCTGAGGT
>NZ_BDQX01000158.1 GCF_003112455.1 Paenibacillus agaridevorans | reverse complement strand
TTTGACTCCGATTTCGATAAAAGGTAGAATCGTCTAAAATCAAGGTGCGTAGATGAGTTTGAGGATCCGTCAGACGATGGATCTTTTCGATCACCGAAGTACTGAAACGAAGAAGAAAGGTCCGCCAGTTATTGTGAGGATCGTTCATCAAACGATAGACCGTATCTTTTTTCATCCATTGGTCCGCCTCACGTCCAGAAAGGACTTGATGAAGCGATTTGCCTTTAAAGACTAAAGAAAAAAGAAAAGTAAAGATGACTGCGACGGAATAGCCTTTTTGCTTGTGGATGTGAGCTTGACGCAAAAAGGAAGGCACCTTTAATTCGGAAAAAGTCGCTTTTACTTCATTTGGTAATTGATTTTTGATGGCTTTTAAGTGTATCATAAGGGCAAGAACTCCTTTGTCTTTGATTTGTGGTAAATCAATTATAAAACAAAGCGAGTTCTTTTTGTATCTTTTGTTAAAAAAGTCA
>NZ_BDQX01000157.1 GCF_003112455.1 Paenibacillus agaridevorans | reverse complement strand
ACGGGTTTCAGCGTTTTTTCAAGAAGCAGAATGATCTTCCGCGTTTCAAGAGCCGCAAGCATCCGGTGCAAAGCTATACGACGCGGTATACGGCCGGTAACCTTGCAGTAAAAGGCGATCATGTGAAGCTTCCCAAATTGGGATGGGTGCGCTATGCCAAGTCGAGAGAGATCGAAGGTCG
>NZ_BDQX01000156.1 GCF_003112455.1 Paenibacillus agaridevorans | reverse complement strand
AAGGCTCTCTCCAGCGTCTCGATAAACGTCATCAGCTTCTCCGGACTGTTGTTGCCGATGTTGTACACGCGGTGAGGAACGCCATCCGTTGGCGGCAGCGCAATGAGTCGCTCGATCCCCGTCACGATATCGTCGATGTACGTGAAGTCGCGGTACAGATCGTTGTCGAAGTCCCCGTTGTTGAAGATGTGAATCGGCTTGCCCGCAAAATAACGATCCGCGAAACCAAAGTACGCCATATCCGGCCGGCCCA
>NZ_BDQX01000155.1 GCF_003112455.1 Paenibacillus agaridevorans | reverse complement strand
AGTTTTATGCTTCGTCAGCTACTCGAGCCACCCTTGCGGCAAACGAAGCATAGTTTTATGCTTCATCAAAAAGCAAAAATTTCCGCTGAGATCTGTTCGATTTTTCAACCGTTTTTATCTGCGCATGAAACTTGCCTACTTTCCCAAAGTCTTAGGGTTGCATAATTTCCTAATCAACAAGCAAAACGGCGGCGGCCCC
>NZ_BDQX01000154.1 GCF_003112455.1 Paenibacillus agaridevorans | reverse complement strand
AACGTTACGCTGTATGCGAAGTGGACGCCTAATCCGACGTATACGGTGACGTATAACGGAAACGGAAGCACTGGGGGAACTGCGCCTGTCGACAGTGAAGCTTATGAAGCGGGCACAGTGATTGTGTTGAAATATAAAGGGAGCTTAGTGAAGACGGGTCACACGTTCGCAGGTTGGAACACGGCAATTAACGGCAACGGTACGAATTACTCGGCTGGTGCATCAACCACAATTCTGGCCGATGTTACGCTGTATGCGAAGTGGACGCCTAATCCGACGTATTCGGTGACGTATAACCCGAACGGAAGCACAGGCGGTTCGGTGCCAGTGGACAGCGAGGCATACGAAGCAGGCGAAACGGTCAATGTGCTGGACAAAGGCACTTTGGTGAAAGCAGGCCATACATTTGCAGGCTGGAACACAGCTTCTGACGGCGGCGGTACCGATTACGTAGCTGGCGCAACGCTGAACATGGGAGCAGCGAACGTTACGCTATATGCGAAGTGGACCCCTAATCCGACGTATTCGGTGACGTATAACCCGAACGGAAGCACAGGCGGTTCGGTGCCAGTGGACAGCGAGGCATACGAAGCAGGCGAAACGGTCAATGTGCTGGACAAAGGCACTTTGGTGAAAGTAGGCCATACATTTGCAGGCTGGAACACGTTAGCGAACGGAACTGGCACGAATTATGCAGCGGGCGCGACACTGACGATGGGAGCAGCGAACGTTACGCTGTATGCGAAGTGGACGCCTAATTCGACGTATACGGTGACGTATAATGGAAACGGAAGCACAGGGGGAACTGCGCCTGTCGACAGTGAAGCTTATGAAGCGGGCACAGTGATTGTGTTGAAAGATAAAGGGAGCTTAGTGAAGACGGGTCACACGTTCGCAGGCTGGAACACGGCAATTAACGGCAACGGTACGAATTACTCGGCTGGTGCATCAACCACAATACTGGCCGATGTTACGCTGTATGCGAAGTGGACGCCTAATCCGACGTATACGATGACGTATAACGGAAACGGAAGCACAGGCGGTTCG
>NZ_BDQX01000153.1 GCF_003112455.1 Paenibacillus agaridevorans | reverse complement strand
ATCCAATTGCTTGGGCATCCGTACGAGCCCAAACAAGTCCAAGCCTTGCTGCAATCATTCGGCGTCAAGCGGATGCCGGCACCGAACAGCTATTTCAACGATGATATAATCTGGTCGGCGAAAGCCTCGCTACGCATTGATGTCTACTCGGGAGATTTACACGCCGGCAATTAAACGTAAATTCGGCTATTATATGCTGCCACTATTTTTCGGAGAGAGCTTCATAGGACGAGCCGAGGTAATCGCAACTGAAAATTGGAATATTAAAGAGAGCGTCCATTGTCGGAGGCTCTTTTTAGAGACTGTTCGAATCCGTGTTGATGTCAAATTGTTCTGCTGTATAATCCAATACCGTTGCTGATGATGGGAAGGTGAAGCCCGTGGATAAATTCGAAGATCTAGAAAAATGGATTATAGCGTGTTGCAATCCCAAGGAATTGTTTGAGTTTGTTAAAAAACATGCCAAAGTACTGCCAATTAACAATAAACTTCTCTTTATCGGCTCCCACATTTGGTTTTCCCATCACGACAAACATGCCCGGGAGAAAATAATATTAGTTTCACTGTCAATGGAGATACATTTGTTGTCTCCACATATGTGGAAAAATGTTCGCTGTTCGTGAGAGAGTAAAACTAATAGTGATCAGATGTATTAGCGAGTAAAGTCGAAGGCAAATTGCATGAATGAAACACCCGTGATATGATTAGGATAGAAATAAGGAGCCGGACGGCCATCCGACTCCCTGCACAACAATTTGGGTGGGAAGCCTCCAAAAGTTTTCAGAGAAAATAACCCGTTACCCTTGGCGCGAACCTGGGCGGGTTATTTTCGTTTATTCATGAGAGTGAGCAAAGCCAGCAAGAACATGCCGAGCATTATCACTTCAGTCAACGAAAATGTCATGAGCATCACCTCCGCTCTGGAGGCGATACTTCCCCACCCAAGTCTGTTGCACACTAGCATTATATCAAAATATGACATTTCTTGCATGGAAGATTTGTAGAAAATCGGAATAATCGTGTAAGAGGAATCATGTTACTATTCCCAGCACGATACATGTGGATTGCTGTGTGTCGCTTGCTAGGAAGTAGGAGCTATATCGCATTTCCCTGTATATTGAAGCCCGAATGTATATAGCATTCGGGCTTCTGTGTTTGTGACAGCCAACCGGGTCGAACAAAAGAAGTGGAAGCTAGGGGCCCCCTTCAGTGTGATGATTGTTCTGCGAATGAGAGAATTGTTACGATTCAGGGGATAGCATATATGCTCGTTGCCGTTGGTGCGTTGCAAGCGCGAACCTAAAGTTTCCTTTACATTTCATTTACGTAGCAATCTACCATGATAAATTAGAAGCTAGATGCAGCCGGATACTTGGAGCAAGGCACGTTGCATGTGACGACATTTGTAATTAGGGGGGAATGGCGTGAATGTAAAATCCGTGCAGCCGGTCAGCGAGTATTTCAAAGCGATGCAGCAAAGCAAGGACGCGCGCGCGACGAAGGATCAGACGCGTTTGACATCTATTCGAATTATACTCATGCTGGGCAAGAAGCTGCGCACCGTCGAAATGGACTACTTACAACGACACGATCTCAATCTATACAATCAAGCAATGAGCCTTTCGATGGAACGCCAAGCGTATGAGGACGCATTGCAGCATAGTCGAAGCAAAGCGGATGCGAACTATTACAACACGTTCAAGCTGATGCAGATTGCCGATCAACTGAAGCATGGTGGGTCCGAGGAGCTGCTGATGCGCTCGAACTCGATTCAGGAAGCCCATCGCGAGTTCATGCAATCGAGCAAGTATGTCTCGCTGAGGTAAGATGGGGCGTAACCGCCAGTACCTATAGAATGATTCTTGGTGACTACTCGGATGACGGTGACGGTGGGGGTGGAGCTTTCCCCGGCTGGCTATTATGATGAATAGTTAATAGCTCTGCGAAGACACTAGCTATATGAATAAACAAGGGGTTTCTCGGTTATCTTCGATAATTGAGAAAGCCCTTGTTTGTTTAGCGTGGCTGGAGAGATTATTAGTCGAGTGTGCTATAGTAGTGATAGGGAAGTTCCAGAGGGGATGGAGTATGTTCTTTTTCATTGTATGGTTTGTGTGTTTCATCGTATTCATAGTGCTTGCTACTTTATTTAAAAAGAAATATAAAGTCATTGGATCGTTAGTCAGCGCGCTTGCTGTCAGTGTGTTGGTTCAAGTTTTGGAGCAATTTTACTTGACCAGCATCATTGTTGTTGCCGTCATTTTGTATTTTTTAATAGGAAACATCCATACATTTAAAAACGAACAGCTCAAGCTAATGGTTGCAATATTATTTGGTACGACCACCGTGACACTTGTACTATCGTTTACCTATTTTAATCAAATTTCTACGCCATCTGATCCCGAGATCTTTAGAGTGATGTTTATCTATTACCCGTTATTAATTATATTTATATCTTGTTATGCATACATGCTTCTTTGCCTTTTCAATTTTAAAATACTGCAAACCTCAAACCCGTTCCTATATATTGTGAATAAAATTCGCGGCTTCAGGCGAATGATTCGTTTGTTCTGGATTGCTTCGCGAAAAGGGCTGAGTCATCTGATTCAGCAAGATCATGCGAAACTCCCACATGTTATTGCCGAGATTCTTGAAGAGATGGGGGGAGTTTTTGTTAAGTTTGGACAAGTATTATCAACCCAAAAGGAAATTTTACCTGGTCATTTCATCGAAGCGTTCTCTAGTTTGCATGACCAAGTAAAACCTCTCAGTCAAGAGGAGCTAAAAAAAATCATTGATAGCAGAATTGGCAACATGAATGAAACGTATGAAACCTTCGAGATGCAACCCATCGCAGCAGCTTCTATCGGACAAGTTCATCTGGCTAGGCTTAAGTCAACCGGAGAGAAAGTCGTCGTTAAGATTTTAAGACCTGATGTTAAGCAAAAGATGACAGCGGATTTGGATTTATTAATTCAATTTGTGTCATGGCTGTCGGAGCGTTCTTCTAAAATCAAAAGACTCGGTTTAATACAACTCGCAGTAGGATTTAAAAATAATCTTATCGAAGAAACTGACTTTGATATCGAAGCGCTGAATACCAACATGTTAAAAAGAGCGTTTAAAGAACACGGAATCCCTATAAGAGTGCCTAAAGTTTATTCCGAGTATTCGACTAAACAAATACTAACGATGGAGTATATCGAAGGGAATCGTTTTACAAAAGAAGTGACAACCGATGTTTCAGAAATGATTATGCACGCATTTTTAGATCAAATCCTGATGATAGGTATCTTCCATGCGGATCCGCATCCCGGGAACATCATGTTGACAACGGACGGGGAAGTTGCGCTTATTGACTTCGGTTCAGTTGGTTATTTATCAGATGATGAACGAGGCGGTCTGTTAAGCTTCTTGGTTGGTTACAGCAATAATGATACGAAAGAGATGGCGCATGGCTTGGCGAGGGTTTGTGAGGAAGGACATTTATTCAATGAAGATATGATGGAACGACGCCTCAGTAGACTTCTGTCAGAAGCCTCTTTTTCACATGATCCTACGAGTGTCATAATGAGACGGCTGATGTCGATGATTACCGAAGCGGGGCTATCATTAAAACCAACCGTTGCCGGTGCATTCAGAGCAATCATTACTCTAGACGGGACGTTGTCATCCGTAAATGAAGCATACTCTTTATCCACAGCGAGTCAATCATACGCCAGCCAGATTAATAAAGGACAATTGGCGAAGGAACGTTTAGGTAAGGTCAAGGGAAAGTTAGAGGATTACATCCCGAAATTACTGGAGTTGCCTATTCTTAAAGACAATAGAATCACCATTGCTCGTGAGGAAAATCATAATTTGAATGATTTTATTGGGGCTATAACAGTCGGCATCTTTACCGTGATATGTATGGTAGTCATGCTTGCGAGCTTTTTTGTGCAAGGGGAATTCATGCGATTTTTACTTGCTCCCTTATCCATGTCAGGCTTTGGAGTCGGTATGATCATACTGATCATGTCAGTGATTAAGCAGCTAAAACCCAAGATATAAAAGTTTTTTCCAATCGAAAGGAATGAAATGCAAGCATGAAAGAAGCATCCGAACAGCTCATCCAATTGCTTGGGCATCCGTACGAGCCCAAACAAGTCCAAGCCTTGCTGCAATCATTCGG
>NZ_BDQX01000152.1 GCF_003112455.1 Paenibacillus agaridevorans | reverse complement strand
CGGAAGCAGCATGATATGGTTGGAGCGTTCCTGTCTCCATTTTTGTTTGAACATGGTTGCCTTCCCCTCCCGCCGCCGCAAGGGATCGAACGCGTATACGTCCGTTCCCCGCTTCCGGCATCAGCCTTC
>NZ_BDQX01000151.1 GCF_003112455.1 Paenibacillus agaridevorans | reverse complement strand
ACTGGATAACGAAAGTAAAAAGAAGATGAAAATCTTCTGCTGAAACATCCTTTAGCTGGATTAACAGATGGCTGCAGCAATGTAGTTCATCGAAAATACTAGGTTAAGCTAGTAAGAGCGCACGGAGGATGCCTAGGCACCAGGAGCCGAAGAAGGA
>NZ_BDQX01000150.1 GCF_003112455.1 Paenibacillus agaridevorans | reverse complement strand
CTCTCCGAGGTGTATCCTGAGTACGGCGGGACACGTGAAACCCCGTCGGAATCCGGCAGGACCATCTGCCAAGGCTAAATACTCCCTGGTGACCGATAGTGAAGCAGTACCGTGAGGGAAAGGTGAAAAGCACCGCGGGAGCGGAGTGAAAAAGAACCTGAAACCGTGCGCTTACAAGAAGTCAGAGCCCGATCAATGGGTGATGGCGTGCCTTTTGTAGAATGAACCGGCGAGTTACGATTACGTGCAAGGTTAAGGTGGAAAGCCGGAGCCGCAGCGAAAGCGAGTCTGAATAGGGCGC
>NZ_BDQX01000149.1 GCF_003112455.1 Paenibacillus agaridevorans | reverse complement strand
GGCTCCTCGGGCTTCGCGCCAGAGGAGCCGTTTTTTTGGCCTCATAGTAAAGTACCAAAGTCGCTACGCCGCACGCTCTAACCAAATTTCCTCGGGTTGCAGCTGCAAAAACTTCTAATGAAGTACTTCGAGGATGAGCGACCGGTTTGTTCATCCAAATACTTCGGAAACTAATAAATTATATTGTGGTAAAAAAGCGGCCTGCCGAGATCACTCGACAGACCGCTTCTTGTTTCAAAGGCCTCTACGCCAGCCAAACCTTAAAGATCATCACATAGTCGATGAACAGGAACAAACCGAGCGCTACGGTCGTGAAGCCAATAGCAAACAGGTTTTTCCTTGGACGCGCCATAATGAGCCGCACAAAGCCGATTGCAATAATGACCGTAAAAGCAAGCATAAACCAATCGAACGGGTCAATCGTGCTTGTTTTTGTAGCTTCTTCTGCTAGGAACAACATAGGGGGACCTCCTCCAAGTCACACGTAACCTAATCTTAGTCTATGTTAGCCTCTAGACGCTTACGTTGCAAGTCCGAAATCACATTCGTAACAAGTTTGTCACGATTTGACACGGATTATTCTTGCGCGCCTGCTCCTACCTGCTGAAGGCTGCGTTTCCGCTCTTCCGTCCGTCCCCTGTCGCGCTCTAGAATCGGCTTCAAATAACGGCCTGTATAGGATCCCTCTACCTTGACGACTTGCTCCGGCGATCCCGTAGCGACAATCGTACCGCCTCCGTTGCCGCCTTCCGGTCCCAGATCAATCAGATAATCCGCCGTCTTAATGACATCAAGATTATGTTCGATAACCAAGACGGATTCGCCGGCGTCCACTAGACGATGAAGCACGGTCAGCAGACGGTCGATATCATGTGCATGAAGTCCCGTTGTCGGCTCGTCGAGAATGTACAGCGTCGTCCCCGTACTGCGGCGGTACAGCTCCGCCGCCAGTTTAACGCGCTGCGCTTCGCCGCCCGACAACGTCGTTGCGGGTTGTCCTAACGTCATGTAGCCCAAGCCAACATCCAGCAGCGTCTTTACCTTGCGATGAATACGCGGCAGGTTTTCGAAAAACGTGCAGGAATCCTCAATCGTCATCTCCAGCACTTCGGCAATGTTTTTGCCCTTGTATTTAACCTCGAGCGTCTCTCGGTTATAGCGCTTGCCTTTGCAAATCTCGCAAGGCACATAGACATCCGGCAAAAAATGCATCTCGATCTTGATAATGCCGTCGCCGCGGCAGGCTTCGCAACGGCCGCCCTTGACGTTGAAGCTGAAGCGGCCTTTCTTGTAGCCTCTGACCTTCGACTCGTTCGTGTTGGAATAGAGATCGCGGATATCATCGAAGACGCCCGTATACGTAGCCGGATTGGAACGCGGAGTACGTCCGATCGGAGACTGGTCGATGTCGATGACCTTCTCCAAGTGCTCAATGCCGCGCATTTCCTTGTACTGGCCGGGGCGAACCTTCGCCTTGTTCAAGTCGCGGGCAAGCGTCTTATACAGTATCTCGTTCACGAAGGTCGACTTGCCGGAGCCCGATACGCCAGTTACCGCCGTGAAAACGCCGAGCGGAATCTTGACGTTGACGCCGCGCAGATTGTTCTCCTTCGCGCCGCGGACCTCCAGCCACTTCTCGCCTGTGGCGCGCCGTGTCAGCGGCACCTCGATAAACTTGCGTCCGCTCAAGTATTGTCCCGTCAGCGAGTTCTCGTCGGCCATAACTTCCTGCGGCGTCCCTTGGGAGATGACTTGTCCCCCGTGAATACCCGCTCCAGGGCCGATGTCGATAATATAGTCGGCCGCCATCATCGTATCTTCGTCATGCTCCACGACGATAAGCGTATTGCCGATATTGCGCATATGCTCCAGCGTTTCGATGAGACGATCATTATCCCGCTGATGCAAGCCGATGCTTGGTTCATCCAGAATGTAGAGGACGCCCATCAGGCTGGAGCCAATCTGGGTGGCCAACCGAATCCGCTGCGCTTCGCCGCCGGACAGAGTTCCCGCCGCGCGGCTGAGCGTCAAATATTCCAGACCTACATTGACGAGGAAGCCAAGTCGGCTGTTGATTTCCTTGAGAATAAGATGAGCGATCGTCTGCTCCTTCTTTGTCAGATCCAGGGAGTCGAAGTAACGCTTCGCTTCTCCGATCGAAAGAGACGTAACGAAGGCAATATTCTCGCTGCCGATCGTAACGGCCAGACTCTCTTTGCGCAGGCGCTGGCCCTTGCATCCGCCGCAAGGCTTGGCGCTCATATAATTCTGGATATGCTCGCGCATCATCTCGGATGCCGTGTCCCGATAACGCCGCTCGAGATTGTTCACGATACCTTCGAACGGGACGAAGGCTTCTTTGCGATGTCCAAAATCATTTTCGTAGAGGAACCGCACCTTCTCCCCGCCCGTGCCGTACAGCAGCTTCTTCATCTGCTCCGCCGAAATCTCCGACAGCGGAACGTTTTGAGGAATGCCGTAGTGGACGCACACGGCGCTCAGAAATTGCGGATAATAGTTCGAGGTGCTCCCTGCCCAGGCCAGAAAGGCTCCTTCTTCGATGGTCTTGGTGTTGTCCGGCACAAGCAGATCGGGATCCACGATCATCTTGGCGCCGAGACCGTCGCATTCCGGACAAGCCCCGAAGGGACTATTGAACGAAAACATGCGCGGCGCCAGCTCGTCAATACTGAACCCGCATTCGGGACAGGCCAGATTGGAGCTGAACAGAAGTTCTTCCTGATCCATGACATCTACCAGCACCCGTCCTTCCGCCAGCTTAAGCGCCGTCTCCAGCGAATCAGCCAGTCGAGCGTGGATATCCGGCTTCACCACGATCCGGTCGATGATCACCTCGATATTGTGTTTTTTGTTTTTCTCCAGCTCGATCTTTTCGCTTAGCTCCCTAAGTTCTCCGTTCACGCGTACACGGACGTAGCCCTGCTTCTGGATATCGGCAAGCAGCTTGCTATGCTCGCCCTTGCGGCCGGATACGACAGGAGCCATAATCTGCAGCTTCGTCCGCTCGGGATATTCCATAATCCGATCCACCATCTGCTGGATCGTCTGCGATGTAATCTCGATGCCATGCTCCGGACAATGCGGCCGGCCTACCCGGGCAAACAACAGACGGAGGTAATCGTAAATCTCCGTTACTGTACCTACCGTTGAACGAGGGTTGCGGCTCGTCGTCTTCTGGTCAATGGAGATGGCAGGCGACAGACCGTCGATGGAATCGACATCCGGCTTCTCCATCTGTCCCAGAAATTGTCTGGCATACGCGCTCAGCGACTCCACGTAACGGCGTTGGCCCTCCGCGTAGATTGTATCGAATGCCAGCGAGGACTTGCCGGAACCGCTCAGTCCCGTGAGCACGACAAATTTGTCGCGGGGGATGGTCACATCTATATTTTTCAGGTTATGGGCTCGAGCGCCCTTTACGACGATCTTATCGCTTGCCATTGTTTTCTCCTCCTACTACCCATTCTCGGCGCGCAGCTCAAGCAGCGCATCCCGAAGCTCTGCAGCCCGCTCGAATTGCAGGCTCTTCGCCGCTTCCTTCATCTCTGCTTCCAGACGCTGGATCAGCTTCTCGCGTTCCTTTTTCGTCATCTTGCCGGAATCCGCGCCCGTCAAATACTCCGCCTTCTGCTCGGCAACCTTCGTCGCTTCGATGACGTCATGCACCCGCTTGCGGATCGTCTGCGGTTCAATGCCATGTTTCTCATTATAGGCTACCTGAATAGCGCGCCGCCGTTCCGTCTCCTTAATCGCTCGGTCCATGGAATCCGTCACCTTATCGGCATACATAATGACGCGCCCTTCACTGTTCCTCGCCGCCCGTCCGATGGTCTGAATGAGCGAACGGTCGGAGCGCAGGAACCCTTCCTTGTCCGCGTCCAGAATCGTGACCAACGAAACCTCCGGAAGATCCAAACCTTCCCGGAGCAGGTTGATGCCCACGAGCACATGGAAGACACCTAGTCGCAAGTCGCGAAGAATCGCCAGCCGCTCCAGCGTTTTGATGTCGGAATGCAGATATCGGACCTTAATGCCGACTTCCTTCAAATAATCGGTCAGATCCTCGGCCATCTTTTTCGTGAGCGTCGTGACGAGAACGCGCTCGTCCCTTGCGATCCGTTCGCGTGCCTCATGCAGCAAATCGTCGATCTGCCCCTTCGTCGGCCGCAGATCGATAATGGGATCCACAAGGCCGGTAGGACGGATAATCTGCTCGATCATGGTTGGACAATGCTCAAGCTCGTATGGCCCCGGCGTCGCGGAAACATAGACGAGTTGCTTCGCTTTTCCTTCGAACTCCTCGAATCGGAGCGGCCGGTTGTCCATGGCGGAGGGGAGCCTGAAGCCATGGTTTACGAGCATTTCCTTGCGCGCCTTGTCTCCGTTAAACATCGCCCTGATCTGCGGCAGCGATACATGGGATTCGTCGATGACGACTAGGAAGTCGTCCGGGAAATAATCCAGCAATGTGTACGGCGTCGATCCTCTTTCGCGGAAGGTTAGGGGGCCGGAGTAGTTCTCAATGCCGGAGCAGAATCCCATCTCCGCCATCATCTCCAGATCATAACGCGTACGCTGCTCCAGCCGCTGTGCTTCCAGCAGTTTGCCCGCTTCGCGCAGCTCCGCGAGTCTCTCCTCCAACTCGCGCTCGATGTTTACAAGCGCTACCTTCATCGTCTCCTCGTGCGTAACGAAGTGGGAGGCCGGAAAGATCGCGACATGGTCCCTCTCCCCGACGATTTCTCCGGTCAACACGTCGATTTCGGAGATCCGCTCGATCTCGTCGCCAAACAGCTCCACCCGGATGGCTCGTTCGTTATTCGCCACGGGGAAGATCTCGACAATATCGCCCCGAACACGGAAAGTTCCCCGCGTAAAGCTAATATCGTTCCGATTGTATTGGATATCAACGAGCTTGCGCAAAATGGCATCGCGCGGCTTCTCCATCCCTACTCTCAGGGAAAGCACGAGGCTGCCGTATTCCGTCGGCGAACCCAAGCCGTAGATACACGATACGCTTGCTACGATGATGACGTCTCTTCGATCGAACAATGCGCTTGTCGCGGAGTGCCGCAGCTTATCGATCTCGTCGTTGATGCTGGAGTCCTTCTCAATGAACGTGTCCGTCGAAGGGATATAGGCTTCGGGCTGGTAATAATCGTAGTAACTGACGAAGTATTCTACCGCATTATCGGGGAAGAAACTCTTGAACTCGCTGCATAATTGCGCGGCAAGCGTCTTGTTGTGCGCGATGACCAGCGTAGGCCGGTTCAGCTCTGCGATGGCGTTCGCAATCGTATAGGTCTTGCCTGTACCCGTCGCGCCCAGCAGCGTCTGATGGCGCTTGCCGGCGATGACTCCGTCAACAATCGCCTTGATGGCGCCCGGCTGATCGCCCTGCGGCGTATATTCGGATTTAAGCTGGAATACCTTATCTTGCGGAACTGACTCCATAATCGCTTCCTCCTCCCGTCCGTCTCTGAATGCTGAATGTATACAGTATAGTCAAATTAGGTTCATCTCAACATAGTGATTGACGTACATATATAAGAATGTGTGTTCTCATAGATTATATCGTTTCGGCTTATCAGATGCAATGTGAAAATGGGGAATCGCATCATCCGCGAATTCCCCGTCTATTCGATCCTATTATATAGCTGTCTATGAGCGCAGCCCCCGCTCTTCCCGCCATGCGGCAATGGAAGGCGGCAAAGGCAGTCCCAGCTCTTCCATAAACAAATTCTCAAGCTGCGTAGTATAACCTATTATTTTATCGTACTGACCCAGACGCTCGTAAAGCTTTAGAATGGCTAGCCCGTCCGACTCCTGATACGGGTCCATCTCTTGCAGCCTGACATACAGCTTGAGCGCCTCGTCCTCTCTCCCTTGCGTCTCCAAGTAGGCTGCCAGCTTGCGTGCATGACTCATCCAAAGACCGCTGAGCCGCGCTTGTTCTCCCTCCGCCCACACGTAATCATGATCGCGCAAGTATCCGCCATCGTAATCAGCAAGCAGCTCTTCGATCCTATTATAGAGAGGCGGCTCTTGTTCGGCTGCAACGAGAAGCTCCTGCTCCCACCGTTCATTCTCGATCGTCACATTTTCCCCTACTCGCAGAATGTACGCTTCTTGCATGCTTATATTCTGAATCGTAATATCGAGACCCATCAGAGCCATGCATTGCCTGATTTGATAGATAGCCGTATAAAGCCGGGCCATCGCCGGCTTCATCCCGAGCTCGGGGAAAAGCAGCTCCAGAATCGTCGATTTGTGCACGGTAGCGCCTCTTCGAAGCAAGAGATAAGCGAACAGCTCCTGCGCCTTGGCCGTACGCCACTTTGGCAGCTCCGGCTCTCCGATGCCCGATTGCACCAGCAGCGTGCCCGAACACAGAATGACGTGGCTTTTGGTATCCTGCACCGGAAGCTCTTCTATGTCCGGCACCTCTCTCCTGGCCACGATTCGTTTAAAAGTCTTCTCGAGGCGGTCCCGTACCAGCGGCTTGAGCACGTAATCGATAGCGCTTAGCTCGAAAGCCTCCAGGGCATAGCTGTCGAAAGCGGTCATAAAGACGACCATGATCTCCGGACGACGTTCCTGAAGCATCTCCGCGATTTGCAGACCCGATATTTCCGGCATGTGAATGTCTAGGAACACCACGTCGGGACGCCACTTTTCCGCCTCCGCCATGACGCTCCCCGGTGATTGAAGCGCCACGATTTCGACGGGGACGCCCGACTTCTCTGCCACGGAGCGAAGCTCCTTCTCTAGTAGTATAAGCGCCAGTCTTTCGTCGTCCACCAGCAGCAATCTCATTCGAAGCACCCCAATTCCCCATTCTTGAATATCCGCAAGAACTCGTTAGCTATATTTACGACATATAAGGGTCAAAAGTTGTTGTAATAGAATCTCAAATATATTAATCATCCCGACACGATTCCTAAATCTCCGACAAAATGTTCAGAAATTGTCGAGTTCTGTACGATATCATCAGAGTAATAATGCTACAATTGACCCAGTCAGATACGATCACTATATTTATCGGGAAAGGAGCTGCAAAAATACATATAAATTAGAGATTGTTTTTTGTTTTCATGAACCACTCTAAACAACTTTATACATTTAAGCCAACATTGAACCAGGTTTGAAAGGAATGATAGTGTGAGAGCTTCACGATTAAAAAAGAAAACGAAAGACCGTTCAATTGATTTTCTTAAGTTGACGGGTTTTACCGCCGGCTTGGCGGACTCGAGAGGAAGTTTGCGCAAAAAAAGCATTTCGCTTGTGCTGGCATTGATGCTGTTGCTGCAAACGGTGCAATGGGGGGGCTTCTTACAGTATTCCGAGGCTGCTCCAGTTGCAGTTCCCGATACCGTAATCAAGCAGACGCTTCTGCTGCAGGGGGACAATTTTAGCAACGATGCGCTGTTAGCTTGCTTTTCTACAGCAACGCCTGATGTCGATTGCGCCTCCCTACTTACAGCCATTTCTTACGGAGCGGCAGCGCCAAGCTATACCGGCGACTTTGAGGCTTCTCTAGGGGCGACTAACTATCCGTTCACTTTGGCTTACGATTGGGAAATTGATGACAACGTGGCCGAGAACGGAGGAACGTATACTTTTAATCTTCCCGCTCAGTTGAAACTTGAAGATGATATCCTGGACGTCCCGCTAGGTGCGGCAGGTACATTCTCGGTGAGCAAAGCATCGAAAACGATTACGATTACGTTCGTCCCGCAAGGCGGCGCTCCAGAATCTCGCCAGAAGAAGGGCGGCATGCAGATCAATGCTTGGCTTGAAGAGACCACCGTCATCGAGAATCGCGAAGTCGTGGTGCAGATTCCGGTCAACGCATCTTCGACAGTCACTGTAAAGATACCCGTTGATCTTGGCAATCCTACGCCGAGCATCAGCAAGGAAATGAAGAGTGTCGATCGGACACTCAATACTTCCGAGGTTAATTGGTCCATCGACGTCAACAAAACGCTGGGTGAGGTAGGACATGTCATTGTCGAAGATACATTGCCTGCAGATCTCGAATTGGATACTACCAGCGTCGTAGTCGTTCCGCTGATTGTCAGCATGAACAACACTGTTACGGAAGGCGCGGCGTTGACTGAAGGCCCAAGCCCAGGACCAGGTCCAGGACCAGACTACTCGCTTAGTTCAAATGCCGCTACAAATAAGTTTACGATTGATTTCGGTCCTACCGACCCCATCAATCCAGCTCCCGCTTACCGCATTTATTTTAAAACGAAAGTCAAGAGCGACGCGGTCCTTCCCGCACCGCCGGCAGCGCCCAAGACGCTTACCAATTACGTCAAGCTTTTTGACGGTGCGATCGAAAAAAAATCTGCGTCTGCCGACGTATCCGTTCAGCGCGGACCCGTGATCAAAAAAGAAGCCGGCGGGTACGATTCCGACGACAATCATATCGCAATCTGGACGCTATATTTCAACTTCGGGCAATTGGAGCTTACTGATCCGGTATTAACCGATGTTCTGCCGGCTGGCCATGAATTTGTTCCTGGCTCGATGGTCGTCGAAACTATCAATGTCGCAGCCAACGGCTCGGCAGGAACTGTTATCAGCTCCATAAACGCGGGCGCAGCGAGCGGCAACTATGCCATTACTCACACGCCTTCAGGCAGCGCTACCGTTAAAGACAGTTTTGCTCTTAAGCTTATCGGCCCGGTAGACAAAGCCTATCGAATTGTCTACAAGACTAAAGCAAAAGCCATTGCTCCAGTGATCAAAAACGAATCCAAAACCAACAGCTTGACCACAAACGATCCCACGGTCACCAGTCAAAGCGCTTCTGTCAGCTATGTACAACGAGTGATCGACAAGTCTGGCCTTATTTCGGACTACAATTCGAAAGTCATGGACTGGACGATCATGCTGAACAAAAACGAATATCGCTTTGAGGAAAACGGCCTAGACAAAGTTAAACTGGTCGACACGTTTAACAATATGGGCCTGAAATTGATTCCAGGAACGTTGTCTATCAAGCGTAAAGGCTCCGCCACTCCGCTTGTCGAGGGCTCGGCTAATGACTATGTGCTAACGTCGACGACTAACGGAGCAGGGCTTGAGACTGGCTTCGAGATCGTATTTAACGACAATTATCTGTTCAATACGGAGCATACGATCACTTACCAAACCAACTTTGATTATGAGTGGTTTGCAAGCAACAATGCCTGGAACAAAGACAACTATACTTTCCGTAACACCGGCGTGTTCTCGTGGGGACAAATCGTTGACAAAACAACGGGCGTTCAATTGACCGGCTACGGCAAGGGCAGCCAGTCCGACGGCCATACGATCATACCAAACGATAACACGAGACATAACGGTAACAAGAGCGGCACTTATGATGCCACTAATAAAAAAACGACATGGAACGTCTTGTTCAACTATCATAACGAAACCGTTACGGGTGCCTCAGGAGTTTCGGGAGCTGTTGTGACAGACACGCTGCAAGCGGATCAAGCCCTTGTGGCAGGTTCCGTGAAGATCCGACCTCAGACGCTTGCGGCTGACGGAAGCTTGACCCCTGGAGCGCTTTTAGTAGAAGGTACTCATTATACCGTCAATAACGCTCTCAATGGCACAGATCCCGATGTAGTAACGATCACGTTTAGCGGCCCTATTACGGGCCCGCATCTGATTACGTTCGAGACATCCCTGACCGGCAAGCTGGTGCCGAAGACTATCAACAATACAGCGACTTTCACGAGCGGTAATCCGCTGTTTCGCGCTACCTTAACGGCCAGCGTGTCGCCGTCATACGGCAACGAGTTTATTGTAAAAGAATTCAAACAAACTCCGGACAGCATGCGGCTGGCCGAGTGGACGGTGTGGATAAACCGTAGTTTGTCTTACTTAAACGAGATTGTGATCGAGGATACGCCCGACCAATATCAAACGTTGGTAAAGGATTCGTTCGTGCTGTACAAAGCGCTGCCGAACAGAGCAAATCCATCGGCGGATAGTCACTTCACGCTGACACCTGTCGCGACAAGCGACTATAACATCGAATTCCTGGATGTTACGCCAACGCCTACAGGTCATCTTAAGTTCAAGCTGACAATTAACAACTCAGCAAACAAAGAGGCGGCATACAAGCTGGAGTATAAGTCCACGTTGGCTACAGGAGTGGGCAGCAACACAACGAATCAATACAAAATGAGCGGCTGGGGTTCATCGGTAACGAGTCAACCTACGGAGCATACATTCTCCGTCAACAAAAACTCGGCTTCCGGCTTCACCTTCCCGTCTGACGCATCCTATCGCGGTAGCGTAAAGGTCGTTAAGCAAGCCGACGACCGAAACAGCGTCAAGCTGGAGGGCGCGGTCTTTAAGATCAAGCCAAAATATGGCGTGGATGATATTCCGACAGCAACAACAGACGAGCATGGGGTAGTCATCTTCAACAACTTGCCTTTCGACGTTTATGAGTTGATCGAAGTGACGGCACCGAACGGCTACAAGCTGGACACAACACCAAAGGATATCGTCATCAACTCGACGACCGAACATCTCATTACGATCAATAATGTCGTCAATACGGGACGTATTGGCAACTACGTCTGGCTGGACCGCAACCGCGACGGCCTACAGGATGCTGACGAGACCGGGATAAACGGCATTACCGTCAAGTTGTACAAAAACGGTGAAACAACGGCCCTGGCGACAACAACAACTACCAATAACGGTTCGACGCAACCTGGTTATTATTTATTTGATAACCTGGCGCCTGGCGACTATGTCGTCGAGTTCGTATGGCCAGACGATTACAGTCTGACGAAAAATGTTCCTGGCGACGCTGCCAACGACTCCAATCCGCTTGACGGCGATAACAAAACTGCCGTCATTACGATTAATCGCAACAACGGATTCGAAGATTTGACGATTGACCTCGGTCTCGTCGCAAAAGGCGAGATCGGCAACTACGTATGGCTCGATTGGGACCGCGACGGCCTTCAGGATGCTGACGAAAAGGGCATTAACGGCATCGAAGTTATTCTGTTTAAGGAAACCGGAGGAACTCGCACAGAAGTCGCCCGTACGACAACGGCGAACAATCCGACTGACAATAAACCGGGATATTATTTGTTCGAGCACCTGACTCGCGGCGATTATTATGTTCAATTCGTTGTTCCGACCAGCTACGACAAGACGACGGAAAAAGTCGGCAATAACGAAGAGATCGATTCCAACGTAACAGATACGACAGGATTAACAAACAAAATCGTAATCGGCCCCGCCAAGTGGAAGGATCATACCATTGATCTTGGACTGCAGGCGAAAGGCAAAATCGGTGATTTCGTTTGGTTCGATAAAAACGACAACGGCAGTCAAGATGCTGGTGAACCCGGCATTGAAAACATCATCGTCGAGCTATATAAAAAGACCGGCGCTGTTGAAACGCTAGTTGATTCGGTCAGAACGGATGCCGACGGCAAATATTTGTTTGATCATCTTGTCGAAGGCAACTATTATGTAAAATTCGAAACGCCTTCCATTTATGATCTGGCGAAGATGGAGGAAAACGGTGTAACGTCAGAGAAAGACTCCAATCTGATCGTGAAAGATGCCGGTCCGGACAAAGGCAAAACAGTTAACGCCATTCCAATCGGCCCTGCCGGTTGGGTGGATATGACGATTGACCTTGGCTTTACCGGCAAAGGCGCGCTCGGCAACTATGTCTGGCATGACCGCAACCGCAACGGCATCCAAGACGAAGACCCTATGCACGGCATTAACGGCGTGACTGTTAATCTGTACCGGAATACGGTGGGAGGAACGCCGTACAAAACCGACGTGACGAAAACGGAAGGCGGCAAGCCAGGCTACTACGGCTTCAAGGAACTGCCGCAAGGTAACTATTACGTGGAGTTCGTCTTCCCAGATGAATACGAAAAAACGAAAGCTGAAACCGACGACAATGCCGTAGACGGCTCCAATCAAACGAACGCTTCCAATATTACGAATGCAATCGAAATCAGTGAGACGGCGCCGTTCGGCTGGGTGAACCCGCACATCGACCTCGGTTTGGTAGCGCAGGGCACCATAGGCAACTATGTTTGGTTTGATGTCAATCGCAATGGCATTCAGGACGCTACCGAGCAAGGCTTAAATGATGTTACGCTGCGTCTGTACAGAGGCAGTACCGCCGGCCCTGTATATGCGGAGACAAAAACGGTAAACGGTCCTGACGGCAAGCCAGGCTACTACCTGTTCGACAATCTGGCAAGCGGCGACTACTTCGTTCAGCTTGTCTTAGACGACAATCACGAAGTTACGCTAGCAGAGCAAGGCAGCGGCGCCGGCGCAGACGAGCTGGACTCCAATGCGGTTGATGCGTTGAATACGACAGTCGCCATCACCATTGGCGAATTGGCACCAATGGCACCTAAAGGCTGGCATGACCACACGATTGACTTCGGTATCGTACGTAAAGGTGCCATCGGTAATTATGTTTGGCACGATTGGAATTATAATGGCAAGCAAGACGAAGAGGATCAATATGGCATGAACGGAGTAACCGTCAAGCTCTACGATTCCAGCAAGACACTGCTTGCAACAACGTTTACCGCTGATAAAGACGGCAAGCCAGGCTACTATTTGTTCGACCATCTGGTAGCGGGCGACTATTATGTGAAGTTCGAGACGCCTCCATTCTACATCTCAACCCGTCAAGGGGCGGATGGCGTATCGGCTGCCGAAGACTCTAACCCGACGCTGAGCGGCTTTACGGAAACAATCGCAATCGGCCCTGTCGGACCGGCCGTGTGGCAGGACATGACCATCGATCAAGGTTATTATTACGTTCCGCCGGTATTCCCGACGCCAACGCCATCTCCATCGCCGTCGACGGATCCGGAAGAGACGGAGGAGCCAGGCATTACGCCTACACCAACTCCTTCACCAGGAACGGGAACGCCTACACCGACTCCGACACCTGGTACAGGTACGCCGACTCCGGCTCCAACGCCAACGCCGACGACCGTAACGGAGAAGACGCCGGAAGATACGCCGATCGACGTCGAAGTCGATGTACCGAAAGGCGGCACGACCGCTACCGGTACGCCGCCTAAGAACGGCAGCGTTACGATAACGCCGGACGGTAAAGTCACCTATACGCCTAACAAGGGTTACACGGGCAAAGACAGATTCTCCGTCATCATCAAGGACGCTGACGGCAACGAGGAAGAATTCTGGTTCGACATCGATGTCGAGGAACCTCCTCGCGGAGGACTCGAGGGTACTCCGAACGTCAATACGCTGCCTAAGACAGGTCAAGAGAGCTATCTGATGCTCTATCTGATCGGTGCAGCCTTCGTGGCAATCGGCATCTACTTGCGCTTTAGAAACAACCGCAAAACGTCCTAAGCTGTTTAAGCAACACTTCACCCTAAGCTGGCGCCACCTCGCGAGGATGGCGCCAGCAAGTTTCATTTCGAGAAAGAGACAGAAATTATACAGTGAAACTTGCAGGTTATTCTGGCTAATGAAAAATTTAAAAACCTAAAAAATGGCGGTGCAGGGATCCCTGCACCGCCATT
>NZ_BDQX01000148.1 GCF_003112455.1 Paenibacillus agaridevorans | reverse complement strand
GGCCCAACGGGAGCAGACGGTGCGACAGGCTCGACAGGAGCAGCAGGTGCAACTGGAGCAGACGGAGCAACGGGTGCTACGGGAGCGGATGGGGCAACGGGTCCGACAGGCCCAACGGGAGCAGACGGTGCTACAGGCACGGCAGGCGCAACTGGAGCAGACGGAGCAACGGGTGCTACGGGAGCGGGTGGGGCAACGGGTCCGACAGGCCCAACTGGAGCAGACGGTGCTACAGGCACAGCAGGCGCAACTGGAGCAACAGGAGCAGACGGAGCAACAGGTCCGACAGGCCCAACGGGAGCAGACGGTGCTACAGGCACAGCAGGCGCAACTGGAGCAACAGGGGCAGACGGAGCAACTGGTGCCGATGGGGCAACAGGTCCGACAGGCCCAACGGGTGCAACAGGAGCAGACGGAGCGACAGGTGCTACTGGCCCAGAGCCAACGTTTTTTACGAAAGTGATTAACTTTGGAGGTAATAATGCTGGTTTCCAGCGTATTGCTGGATCGCCAGGGGCGCTTTCTAATGCAATTCCCTATGTTGATGCCGCAGACGGCAGCGTAGTTGCATTTTCGAGTTCGATTTCTGTTAATAATTTACCTGCTGACGTTTATCTTTTCCGAGTTTGTTTTGACGTTATTAATAATGCAGCTGCGCCGTTACCTGCTAATTTTATATCTACGATTACTTTGACAACTACGGCCGTATTGACTGGAACAATTATTTTCTCAATCAGACCAACCGATGTCGGGGCGCAACCCGTGCGAATCTCGAATGGTGCGGCATATGTTGTTACACCTAGCGCTACCGTGACTTGGACCAGTAATATTCCAGGTAATCCCGTAACAAGAAACGATGCTATTTCTGTATTCTTGAACATGAACGTCACTCAGAACGCAGTTTATTCTGTCTACATTTCAACATCTGTGTAGAGAATGAAATCTTATCAGACAAAGTACTATCACAATCCGTTGAGTCGCATGGTAAAATTCATGCGGCTATTTTATTTTTTGTTGGGAGATGCGATAGAGGAATGCCATTATTAGCGCTTTTTTATGTAGACAACTGGACTGAAGTGTTTAAAATCCCCGTTAATTGGGTACTCAACAATAGTGGTGAACAACAACGCGGTTCGTACACTTGAATTTAAAATTAGATGAGGGGTATATAGATGAATTACGAATGTATATTATGCAAAGACTCCGGCAGCTTCGGAGGGAAAAGCGGACATGAATTTATTTGTTATTGCGTGTCATTAAATAAAGGCGGGCATGATCAGCGGAACAAAGTGGAAGGGGAATCGAATTGCAATGGGAAGAACGATGGTAAGGAATAAAATAGAAGATTAGGCAAGTAAGTTGCTGGCACATAGCGCAACCTGATAACGAGCATAATACGGCTTGAGCCTCCGCGCAGCATCCATTCCGGCGGAGGCATCCAGCGTGAGTGGAGGCGAAGACAAATGTCCGAGCAGCAATATGGCGATAGCAGCTCTCTGATGGAAAAAACTCAGAAAGAGCGCAATCAAAAAGGGTTGACCGGCGACATTACGCCGCAGGCTAAGAACAGGCAGCCAAAGACGATCAACAAGCCGTCCACCTAATAGTAAGCCCGCTGACCTTGATTGGTTTAGCGGGCTTTCTTGCTTTACTGCATATGTCCCGGCACTTCACGTTTTTTGTATGGAGCTAAAGTGGGTATTAGAGTTGATGAATGCTTGATATTACGCGGTTTTAGTTGTTCGACGAAACCAAAGGGTTGGAACGTTTAATGATCCGCAAGTAGTTCAATTTTGATTCGAACAACTCTCCAAGCAGTGATAACTAGAAGATATGCAATGGAATATGAAATAAAAGTCCATCCTATATTCCAACCATTGCTGTATGTCACTAAGTCATATTTCAAAGCGATAAATTCCATCAAAGTAGTAAGTAAACTGAATACCAGTAAAGTGACGATAGGATGAACCCCAAAAGGTTTTCTTATTGAAGTGTAAATCAATAAAGCTCCCAGCACTGCGAATAAACCCACATCCAAAGGCATGGCAGAAATGGTTTCGATTTTTTGGAATTCAGGTTTGTAGTGCCAAAAGTCAAAATAGAAGCCTACGGCATTTATGAAAATCGAAATAACTGCGGTAATTGGGCTTATCACAATGAATAATCGCGGCTGCCTAATAACCAGTGGACTGACGAATACCCAGGGAATGATAAAACCAAAAAGGATATTGTTAAACAGGATTTAGTCACTCCTATATAAGTATTTACTCTCCAGTCTAGGCTCATCTTTCGTTTTCTATTCTTGATCTAAAAATGTTGCACTGTTTGACGATAACGGATTCGATCCATATTGCGTAGAATGAAAGAATAAGGGCCCACTAACATTAAGTTAGCGAGCCCCTATAGGTGTAGTGGATACTTTAACAGAATATGCTACGACAAACATTAATGTATGGGCGACTCCGTCCAATTGGACCACCGCTGTTCATCATTCATACGGAAAAACTACTTATCTTGACGAATAATCATGAGTATTGTTTCAGTTAACAGTTTGAGGGAGCTAAATGAAGAACCGTTTACAAGTAATTATTACTGATTTGCAGCTAAGTTGTGTAGCAACAAATTATTATATTTATCCGCATGTTTTTGCTCATCAAGAATAATTCCATACAAAGTATCCTTGTAAATGCCATAAGGAAGGCCGAACCATATCTTTCGATATTTTTCAACTGCTGATAATTCACCTTGGAAGGCTTTTTGCAACCCGGCAATATAAGAATTAACATTCTCCGAGACTTCATTGCTAGTTCCCATCACTTCATGTCCTGTTAGTTCCCTATACATTTGTCGAAACATTTGATTATGTCCTCTTTCATCGTTCCGAATAGAACTAATAACTTCCGCTTGTGCTTGGTTCGGAGCAAGTTTAATGAGTTGGTCATAAAAAAGTTCATCATTTCGTTCACCTTGTATGGCATTCCTCATTAATTCAAGTGCATCTTGTGTTGAAGTAGCCCAAACGGGAATGAATTGTGATCTAAACCAATATGAATAAACCATATGCATGAGTGTAGCCTCCAGAAATGGAAGTATTTATACACTCAATTATATGCACCTAAGCCCAGTATGTGATTATCGAGGACGCTCCATTTTGCCGAAATGGTGATCACTTACGGAATCGCAAGTATTTTAACAATTAACTGTATAGATATTGTTCAAACACCCGAACTACACTTATGACAAGACATCAAGTTAAAGGGTGAAGAGGATGGGGAAGAGTGAGGAACGGCCATTACGGGAAATACATCTTATAGCCGATGAATACTATGAATACGATATCAGAACGCTTGAGCAATTTTTGATGGAACAAGATGATAGCCAGTTGTTCGTCCGTATAGTCAATGCGCTAAGAAAGTCAGGGATAGTCACACTTGGAAGCTTGCTGAATTCTAACGACTATGACTTGATTAATATTCGCGGGTTGGGTCCGAACAGTTACAAATTAGTTCATGGATTACTTTCTAGGGCTGCTGGATCGGATCAAATACAAATGATCGAACCAATGATTCCGAAGCCGAAATTAAAACCCGATCCAATCGCCAGATTAAAAGAACGCTATTTGAGAAGGACAATGAATATAAAAGACGCTCATGATTGATGAATTTAACGCCGTCCAGCCTAGATCCCAACTAGATCCCAAAACGTTCAAAATACCACAGGCGGGCCGCAAACCGCATAAAATCAACAAAAATCGGGCGCCCCTTTCGGGACGCCCTTTTCATGGGAGAGGAGAAACGCCCCTATTGATTG
>NZ_BDQX01000147.1 GCF_003112455.1 Paenibacillus agaridevorans | reverse complement strand
GACCCACTGGGCCGACTGGCGCCGATGGTGCTACGGGACTCACTGGGCCGACCGGCGACGACGGTGCTACAGGACTCACTGGGGCGACTGGCGTAGACGGCGCTACAGGACCCACTGGGCCGACTGGCGCCGATGGTGCTACGGGACTCACTGGGCCGACCGGCGACGACGG
>NZ_BDQX01000146.1 GCF_003112455.1 Paenibacillus agaridevorans | reverse complement strand
ATGTGGACTTGCCCGGTCTGTTTCACGGTACATGACCGAGACAGGAATGCGGCGCAGAATATAAAGGCAATGGCGTTGTAACGAAAGAAACAGGAACTGCGGGAACCGCAGGGATCGCTTGGTGTACGATTTTTCGCAAGAAAATA
>NZ_BDQX01000145.1 GCF_003112455.1 Paenibacillus agaridevorans | reverse complement strand
CAAGTGAGAATGCCGGTATGAGTAACGAAAAGACAAGTGAGAATCTTGTCCGCCGAAAGCCTAAGGGTTCCTGAGGAAGGCTCGTCCACTCAGGGTAAGTCGGGACCTAACGCGAGGCCGAAAGGCGTAGTGGAAGGACAACAGGTTGAAATTCCTGTACCACCGTAAACCGTTATGAGCAATGGGGTGACACAGAAGGGCAGTGACGCGGGCTGATGGAA
>NZ_BDQX01000144.1 GCF_003112455.1 Paenibacillus agaridevorans | reverse complement strand
AGGGCATGGAAATTAAAATACGGGAAATTGCAGCAGATGAATATAGCGAAGTTGTTGTTTTATGGAACGATGTACTTGGAGTGCATACGGTTACGGATGAGAACTTTCGCGTTACGATGGAACAGATGATCAAAGCCGGCAATTACAAAACGTTTGTAGCGTTACTTGAGAATATTGTTGTTGGTTTCATATCTATCGTTCATGGATTAGCTGTAGGGTCCGAAAATGGTTATCTGCATATAACCGGCCTTGCTGTTCATAAGGAGTTTCAGCGTCATAAGGTAGGCACTGAACTGCTACGATACACTGAAAATTATGCGAAGGACAGTAGAATATCCAGCATTATTCTATGTACCGGGATGAAGCGGACCAATGCCCATGCTTTTTATGAGCACAATGGCTATGACAAAGATTCATTTTGTTTTGATAAGATTATTAACTTGACTAATGAATAACCATACTTAGTAAATGTAACGATATCTGAAGGATACGCAAATATTATAAATGTTGTTGGCGCTTGTTGTGGCTCAGGCCTTCTCCAAACACAGCGAGACCATGTGATTGATACCAGATCTGCGGGCCTGCTTGGGGGATAGGGACTTGCGTTTGTACTCCGTGAACCCCAGCTTCTCATACAAGCGAATGGCCGGGATATTGGTATCGGCGACCTCTTCGATAATAAAGTTACGGTACGGCAAATGATCCAGCATATGTAGAATAACTGCCGAAGCCGCTCCTTGGCCGCGGAAGGATAAGGCAGTACCGATGAATTCCACCGAGCCCGTTTCGGATGGCGGGTCGACAAACGGCTTTTGGAACTCCCTCTTCAGAATGAGTGCAGCCATCGAGCCCTTGAACCAGCCCAGATACCGACGGAGCGGTGCGCTCTGAAGTTCTAGGGAGAAGCTCCGACAGTCCGTGCATGCCCCGAAGGCTGCCACCCGATCGCCGGCGAGCGCTACATAAAATTGATCCAGCACGAACATATGGGCGAATGCGTTTACGATGACATCCCGGTCTCTAGAGAAATACGTGAGCCACTGGGAGAAGCCGTCGGCGAAAATTTCCGCCATCTGGTGTCTGACCTCTCCTCCAGCGCGGTCTGCCCGGTCAACCTCAAATGCGCCTGAGTGCTTCACAACGTTTCACCTTCCTTTTCGAATACTAAGGTCAAGAGCGATCTCGACGGCATTGAAAATTTTTCCTCCAGCATCATCTTCATCATCGCAAGTCCCTGAATGGAGGAAAAGAAATATTGCGCCATCTCAAAAGCGTTCCCTTCTCGGAGCTTGCCTTGTCGCTGCCCCTGGATGATGAGCTCGGCAGTCGCTTGCAGCAGATCGGTATGGATCTGCTTGAGAGCCGCTTTCCACCCGTCCGTCTCCGTGGAGAAGAAGGATTGCGTCATCAGCAGTAAGAGGTGTCCCAAGTCATCGCCGGAAGACAGATCGAGATATACCTCGTTTGCGAATCGTGCCAGTTCCTCAGCAGGCTCATCGCTGGTCTGAAATTTGACGATCAGCGTCTCAAGTCCGGCCATGGCGAACTGCACCAATTCCTCGAATAGCTGATCCTTTGTTTTGTAATGGCGGTACAGCAGACCGGTGCTAATGCCAGCCTGGTCGGCAATATGCTGCACATTGGTGGAGCCGTATCCTTGACGAACGAATAGCTGCATCGCCGCTGTCTGGATTTTGGTGCGAGTTGCAAGGCGCATGGCCTCGTATTGTTCAGGTGTACGGGGCATTTTGGTTGCTCCTTTAATGAATGAAATTTTATTCATTATAAAATCAAGGATGCAAATTGTCAACATGTAACGTGGACTAGGGTGTACCGGCTATGATCTGTAGAGAAATAACAGCCAGAGGATTACTATAAAGAAAATGAAGATTTCCACTTGAACCTTACGTAACGTAATGATTTATTATAAACACAACAGTAGGATGAAACGCGGGACCAACCGCCATATTAATCGAACAAAATAAATTCAAAATCGGAGGAGAAACGGACATGAGAAAACTCGTATTGTTTATGCATGTGTCGCTGGACGGGTATGCGTCGGATTCGAAAGGGGGACTCGATTGGATTCCGTACAACGAGGAATTAGAGAAATACGCCGAGGAGATCGTAGCCGAAGTCGGAGCTCCCGTATACGGACGCACGACGTATCGCATGATGGAGAGCTACTGGCCCACGATGCTGGACAATCCGAGTGCGTCAAAGCACGATATGGAGCATGCCAAATGGCTGCAGGATGTTAAGAAGATCGTTATTTCCGGCACGATGGACAAGGTGGAATGGAACAATACGATGCTGATCAAGGATAATATCGCAGAGGAAATCAAGGTGCTCAAGGAGCAGCCCGGCAAAAATCTCGTTATCTTCGGCAGCCCGGGAGCGGCCAAGACGCTGCTTAAGCTCGGCCTGATCGACGAATTCCTGCTCACAATTTGTCCGGTCGTCCTGGGCGGCGGACAATCGGTATTCGACGGCGACAGCGAGAAAATCAGGCTCAAGCTGCTGTCCAGCCGAACGTTCAAGTCGGGTATTATCGCCACCCGCTATGAGTTGGAGAAATAGCCATGTAATACGAGTTTGATACCGGATTGTATCAGCAGTACAAAGAAGCCTTCTCGGATGAAGTTGATTCACTAAACCAATAAGCAAACAAAAAAAGGTACAGACCTTCAAGGAATTTGAAGAGGTTGTACCTTTTTTTCTGCTTTTTTTAATAGCATACAACAAATGAACTAGTTTATTCGCACATGCCACTAAAGCCACTTTGTGAGGTTTGCCTTAACAGCGTAACAAAAGGATCGACCAGAATGAAACGGGTTGATAATACGAACGGGCTGGATAGTGTAACATTTACTGTTATTGGTACGTTCTAAAAGCAAAAACAGTTTGGGAGGTGCAGAATGATCAAATGGGATGCTTTTGGAATTTACTTATTAGTATTTCTTTTGATTTTGAGTGGTTGCGGTCAATCAAGGGATGTTGATCATGCAACCGCAGTGAACTTTGATCAAGCCCCACCGTCTAAAGGTGGAGTCAGCTGCCAAGCGTCTTGGCCATATCCATTCGTCTTTTGGGATAATGGACAGACATATATGATTACCAATACAATCGTCAAGAATGATAAAGTAGGAAGCGAGATCGGGCAAGTTAAAAGGGATATCTCTAGTTTTGATTTGATTTCGCTAAAAGATGACGTTAATGAACAACCATATGTGAAACAGGATGGAGATAGTAACGCTTTAGCGGTAGGTAGCAAGATATATGCGTTTAAAGACGAAGATGATAGAGACGTTATTGTAGTGCATCATAATGATAAATATGTTAAAGCGTCCAATACAGTGCGATGTCCTGAAGGTCAATGTATAGAAATATCGGGAGAAAGGACAGCAACTTGGAGCAATTGGAGGAGAAAGGTCTAGTTAAGGATGCTAGTTCAATCGATGGCGTTTTACTTAGAGTGGAGAGCACCGAGATCATGGAAAATAAGGTTACCATCAAAGGATCCGTATATTAGTCCGCAAAAGGTGCGATTGGAACATTGGTCGAAGTAGAGTTCCTAAACGGCAAATGGCAAGTTACCAAAGCCAACGATACATGGATAAGTTAACAGGGGAGCAAGTGCTTATAAAAGAAATAGCAGAAACAAATATACATCAAGATAAAGCGAATACGGGGAGCTGTGAAATCAAATTGAAAGATATTTTTGCAATTAAACAGGCAACCGATCGTTTGGGAGCAGAGGAATTGAAGCCTTATCTGCAGTTTATTTTGGCAGAAATTAAGTTGATGAAGGAGCAGGAAGATACGCTTGAAGCAGCGGCTTCCAAACTGATTGAGCTGTATGACGAGTTGATGGGGCTTCAGGAAAAAAGAGCGGTCTGGAGGCCTGTACCGACCTGTACCCATGTCCATATCGTTATCGGGGATTCCTTTGCCGGGAGCATGAAACAGGCATTAATAGGATTAGGCTGCACGGAAACGCACAAACTGATATCGTTACGGGAAAATTACGCGATTGGTCCGATCTACGGTCTGGACTTACCTGAAGGACGTATGGCACGCGGCGATTGGTTCCGCAACAATATTACGGAAGCCTTCGAAGCTTACACTGAATTCGAAACTGAATACAATGAGCTCTTAGACAAGATAGAACAAATTCCGGAACAGGCGGAAATCATCGTTTGGACCAGTGGCAATACATGCGAGCAGGCAGGAATGAGACACGCGCTTTATCTGCTTCGCAACAAACAAAACGCCATTTCCGTAAATGACGCATGCGCATTTTGTGAGGAGCTTTACAACCGACCAAATGCATACATAGAGTATAGGTATTCGGGAGAAATTCCTTCGGACAAACTACAGAAAGCAATCGTTCAACTAGAGGGCAAAGGTAAGTTGTGCACTGCTGATATCGCGGGGCTGGTACGGGAATGGAAGAAGCTCACGGAACAAACAGGAACGCTGCGCATTTGGCAGGACAACGATGTGCTTGAGGTGTCAGCAGAATATTTTGATCAATACCTGCTAAAGAAGCTGGACGGTCTTAAGCCACCTGTGAAAGATAACGGCTTCCTGAAGTCAGCACGATTAATTGGAGAGGCGATTGGTTATTGCGAGCAATATATCGGGGATTCTTATTTTGAATATCGGCTAAGGGAGCTGATCTATGATGGAGTTCTCGAAATAAAAGGCGTACCCGCCGCGATGCGTTATTACAGCGTCAGACGCAAAAAGTAATCACATGCAACTAGGGGTTGCGGGGCCACGCAACCAAAGCGGTCTTTACTTCTGCAAGGGGTTAATCCAATATAGGCTTATAAATTGCAGAAAGGTAGTTGCGGCTATGATCTTTGGAGAGAAGTTAAAAATGGAAAGAAATAAGAAAGGTTGGTCTCAAGAAGAACTTGCTGAGAAGCTGTTTATAAGCAGACAGTCGGTTTCGAAATGGGAGAATGGTCAGAACTACCCAGGCATTGAAATCATAATTAAAGTAAGCGATCTGTTTGGGGTAACTATCGATGAGTTATTAAAGAGTGACGATGAGTTGACAAAAAAGGTGATAAAAGAAAGTAAGCAATTAGCCCATCCGAAGATAAAGTTATTATTTGATTTCTTCGTTTTAGTGGGCTTAGCGCTGTTGGTAATCAAACTCGTTGTCCTCTTCCTAAACAAAGTAACGCCACTTGAGATTACTCTGTATGGGGGATCATTTTTTTGGAACTTCGGTTCTTTGTTTTTAATGATAGCTGGGGGAATCGGCTCAAGTATCCTAAAAGAAAAATATAAACAAGACTAGTCAGAAGATCAGATGAAGGACCTGGTTATCAAGTGGTCGTTCACCGAATCAGGAGGCGAGAGAACGTGTCGAACAGGGACAAGGAGAAACAGGCTCTGGAGAAAGCGAAGGTGTATGAAACAGGCGAAATTATAACGACGAAAGTGTACAAGGTCAGCTCGGAGCAGAAAAATGAACTTGAACGCTTGTCAACTGAGAGGCTCGAAAAGCTACGCGAGGAGGCAATACCGAATATCCGCGAGCGGTACGAGCAGTTAGTCAAGCTTCGGCAACAACAATTAAAGGCCGACGAGGGTAGCAAACCTCCGGGAGATTCCGCACGATAGAGCTTTTGCACTCCATAAACGATCCGTGCAAATCTAAAAGCCCTTTTCTCACAAAATGAAGAGAAAAGGGCTTTTTGCTGTTTTATTTTGTTTTCGAAGTGTAAAAACAGCATAAAAACGCAATAGAAATGTTAAAAATACGTAAAATAACGCAAAAACTCTTGAAGTAAGCGTAGGAGATCTCTATAATCAAAATTGTTAAACGAACCTAAGACTAACGAAACGAGGAGACATAAATGGACAACGGCGGACGCATTAAAGCGGTCATATTCGATTGGGCAGGAACGGTAGTGGATTACGGCTGCTTCGCTCCTATGCATGCTTTTCTGAACGCATTCGAGCAAGAGGGAGTACCGATTACGAATCGGGAAGCGAGAGAACCGATGGGGATGCTCAAGCGGGATCATATTCAGACGATCCTTAAAATGGATAGAGTCAAGAAGGCGTGGACGGAGCGACATGGCAAAGAGCCAGGGATCCAGGATGTCGATCGTTTATATGCCGGATTCGAAAGCACGCTGATGGAGTCGCTGAAACAATATACCGATCCTATCCCGGGGGCTCTGGAAGCAGTCGAGAAGCTGCGGGCTGCCGGACTGATCATCGGTTCGACGACCGGCTACACGAAGGGGATGATGGAGGTCATCGTGCCGGAAGCGCGGCGAAAGGGCTACTCGCCGGACTACATGGTAGCCTCGGACGAGGTGAGGGCGGGAAGACCCTATCCGTACATGATCTTTCAGAACATGAACGAGCTTGGCGTATTTCCTCCGGAATCTGTTGTTAAGGTTGGGGACACGGTATCGGATATCCACGAAGGAAAAAATGCGGGTGTATGGACGATTGGCATTATTATGGGCAGCAGCGAGCTGGGCTTGACGCAGGCGGAAGTGCAGGATATGGACGAGGACGAGCTGAAGGCAAGGAAGGATGAAGTCAGGCGCACGTTCGAAAAGGCGGGAGCGGATTATATTATTGACTCCATCTCGCAGCTGCCCGGGGAGATTGCAACGCTGGAACGCAATAGATTGGCGAGGGGATTGTAATGAACTCTTTTTACAACCCGGTAGCGATCTACTTCGGTCAAGAATCCGTGCAGGCTTGCGCGGAGCAAGTACGCAAACAAGGTTCGCTCTTCAGCCGGGTATTGATTCTGACCAGAGGCGGCGGCGTGGATCGTAACGAATTGCTGGCGCCGTTAATAGATGCTCTTGAAGGCAAGCATACAAGAGTGCTGGAAGTCACGCTCAACAATCCGGATATCGTGGATATTTATAAATTGCTTCAGAGCGTAGGCGACTTCGACTATCAGATGATTATCGCGATCGGCGGCGGCAGCGTCATGGATGCGGCGAAGGCGCTCTCGGCCCTGCAACATGCGCAAATCCATAGCCCGGCGGACGTAAGGGAGTACATTACGAACGAGATGTATGCAAACAAGCCGTCGCTCGCGCCTTGGATCGGTATTCCGACCACGTCCGGGACGGGCTCCGAGGTGACATGCTGGGCGACGGTGTGGGACGAGGAACGCGGCTGCAAATATTCGGTCTCGGACAAGAGACTGTTTGCGGATGCTGCGCTAATCTTGCCGGAGCTGACCGTAACGATGCCGCTCCGCTTAAGCGTGGCCACCGCGCTGGACGCGATGTGCCATGCGACCGAAGCGTACTGGTCCGTGCATTCCAATCCGATCTCCCGCGCTTACGCGCTGCAGGCGATCGAGCGGATTCGCGAGGCGCTTCCTCAGCTTAAGGAGAATCCGAACGATCTGGACAGCAGAGAAAAACTGTCGCTCGGAAGCGTGCTGGCCGGCCTCGCGTTCAGCAATACCAAGACGACGGCATGCCACTCGATCTCCTATCCGCTCACGCTGCTTCACGGCATCGATCACGGCATCGCGGCCAGCCTGTCGCTCGCCGTCGTTCTGAAACATAATTATGCAACTTTGATCGAACCGGATAAGCTCCTTCGCGCTTTCGGAGCCGAAGATGCGGATGGCGTGCAACGATTTCTGAAATCCGTTTACGCCGCCTACGGACTATCCGATTCCCTTAAGGCTTACGGCGTGGCGGAGCAGGATATCGAGACGATCGTCGCGCATGCGTACACCAAAGGCCGAATGGATAATAATCCGGCTGCCATTACGCCGGAAGAGTTGAATTTAATGTTGGCTTCATTGCTATAACACATAGCGTTAACAAATTCCGATTATGATGGAGGAGTATTGAAATGAAAAAGGCATTATCGCTCGTTCTTACTTTGGTTCTCGTTGGGCTTCTCGCCGCATGCGGCGGCAATGAAGCCGGAGACAACGGCGGTTCGGCTTCTTCCGGATCCAAGGACACGATCACGATGGTCTGGTATCCTAACGAATCTGGTTCGGAGCTCAAGGGCGCGCGGGACGAATTCTCTCGTATTATCGAAGAAGCGACGGGCAAGAAGGTCGAGCATCAAACGACAACGGACTACATTATCGCAATCGAAGCCATGGCTAACGGCAATGCCGACATTGGATACATGGGCGCGCAAGGTTACGTAGAAGCCAACGCAAAGAGCGACAAGGTGCAACCGCTGTTCGTGCAGAGCGGCGAGTCCGGCACCCTTGACGACGCCGTATATTACAGCTGGCTGGCGGTCAAGAAAGGCGAAGAGGACGCCTATAAGAGCGGCAGCGAGTTCTCGATCGACAACATCGCCGGCAAAAAGTTTTCGTTTGTATCCAACTCGTCGACTTCCGGCTTTAAAGTGCCTTCCGCGGGTATCGTAAACCACTTTAGCCAAATGGAAAAGTTCAAAGAGCTTACGGCGGAAGACCTGCTGCAAGGCGGCAGCGACAAAGTATTTACCGAAGTTTTGTTTGGCGGCTCGCATCAAGGCTCCGCGGTCAATCTGTTGACAGGCAAGTCCGATGTCGCGGCATTTTGCGACACGTGCGTAGCCAACTATGTGGAATTGGTATCCGGCGACGCGAACAAGCCGGGCTCGGTCTACAAGGTAAAAGAAGGCGCGGAGGAGCCGTTTAATACGATTACCGGCCAAGAATTCGTCCTGATCTCCGTTACGCCGGTACTGAACCAGCCGTTTGCGATCAATACCGATACGCTTAGCGCCGACGACCAGAAGAAGCTGCTCGAACTGTTTACATCCGATGCGGTAACGAACAACGAAAAAATATTTTTGCCGAAAGACGCAGAAGGCACAGCTATCTTTAAGAAAAAGTCCGGCGAAGAGAAATTCGTGGCAGTTGAAGATGCGTTCTTTGACCCGGTAAGAGAATTGTCGGGCAACTAATTTGGGGTAGCTACACCATGGAAAACGCCTACTAGCGCATGAATAAGAAATGAGGAATTAACATGAGGACGCTGCTCGAATTCAAGCATGTATCCAAACAATACGGCTCGGAGACGCGCGCGTTGTCGGATGTTAACTTCGCTGTGAAGGAAGGGGAGTTCGTTTCAATCATCGGTCCTTCGGGAGCGGGGAAATCGACTCTCCTTCGCTGCATTAATCGCATGATTGACGCCAGCAGCGGAGAAATCGTCTTTGACAACGCAAGCGTATTGGCATTGAACAAAAATGAGCTTAAGAAGCTGAGAACCCGGATCGGCATGATCTTTCAACATTATAATCTCGTCAACAGGCTTAGCGTAATCGAAAACGTACTGCATGGCAGGCTCGGCTACAAGTCGACTTTGGCGGGGGTGCTGGGCCTGTACACCAAAGAGGAGAAGGCGCAGGCTTACCGTCTTCTGCAGGTTCTTGGGCTGCAAGAGCAAGTGTACAAGCGCTGCGACCAGCTTAGCGGCGGTCAAAAGCAAAGGGTCGGCATTGCGCGGGCGCTTGTGCAGGATCCGAAAATGCTGCTTTGCGACGAGCCGATCGCTTCGCTCGACCCCAACTCTTCAAAAGTCATCATGGAGCATCTGCGCGATATTTGCTCCAAGATGGGAATCACGGTCGTCGTGAACCTGCATCAGGTCGATGTAGCGATGAACTACTCGGATCGCATTGTCGGGGTCAATAAAGGAACGGTCGTTTATGACGGTCCGCCTGCCGGACTGACCAAGGAAAAGCTTCGCGCGATATATGGCGCCGATTATGACAAGCTGACGGAAGAGGAAGGCGGTCGCCATGTCGGGTAGCTTTTTCCTTCGCAAACGGCTGAACACGTTGTTTTTCTGCGCGCTTGTGCTCGCGCTTACCATAATCGCGATCATCATTACGGAGTATGACGTAGTTAAAGGGTTTACTTCCGTCCCCAAGGCGGCGGAATGGGCGGTCAGCAATTTCGTCCCGAACGAGAAGGCGATGGATAAGCTGCCGGACATTATCGACAAACTGCTCGAAACGCTGCTGGTATCTATCGCGGCGACCAGCACGGCTGCGGTATTTGCGCTTGTCTTTGCCGTGTTAGGCTCTCAGAAGACGGGCATCGGAGGCCCGTTTAGTATGATCAGCCGTTGGATTGCCACCGTGTTCCGCAATATAGACGTCGCGGCATGGTCGATGATTCTGCTGTTTTCTTTCGGCCAGAACGTGCTCACCGGATATTTGGCGCTGTTCTTCTGCTCCTTTGGTTTTCTGACACGCGCGTTTATGGAGTCGATCGACGAGATGAGCATGAGCTCCGTCGAGGCGCTTCGGGCAACGGGAGCGGGTTATATTCATATTGTGGCGCATTCGGTCATCCCGTCGAGTCTGCCGCAGTTGATCAGTTGGGTGCTGTTTACAATCGAGACCAATATTCGGCAAGCGACTTTAATCGGAATATTAACAGGGACCGGAATCGGCTTCTTGTTTAACCTATATTACAAAAGCTTGAATTACGCTTCGGCCTCCCTGGCCGTCATCGCGATCGTCGTCGCCATCATGATCATCGAATCGGTCTCGAATTACGTCAGGAGAGTGATCATGTAAGATGCATGCCAACACCAACATACCTGCCAAGCCGTTTAACAAATCATCTTTTGTTATCCGAATGACATTGCTGATGCTTGTCGCGCTTACGCTGTTCGGCTTGCTGACGTTCGACTACAAGGATCTGGTTTTATCGGAAGCGATTCGCAAGACGGGGGATACGCTGGGGACGATGCTGATCGAGCCGCATGCCAAACATTTCACCTTCGGCGAGGCTCTCGGGCAAGTCACCATCACAATCGGACTTGCGTTCCTGACGACGCTGTTCGGAGCGGTCATCGCGCTGTTCCTTGCATTGCTTACGGCGCGCAATCTGTCCCGTCCCGCGGTCTCGCTCGCGATCAAAAGCGTTGTAGCCTTTATACGCGCCGTGCCTACCGTGCTATGGGTGTTGATCTTCGCCGTAGCCGCGGGACTTGGTAGTGTTGCCGCCGTCATCGGCATGACCTTCCATTCCATCAGCTACCTGGTCAAAGCCTACTCCGAGTCGATCGAGGAGCTGGAAGACGGCGTCATCGAAGCGCTTCGCGCCAGCGGAGCGGGATGGTGGCAGATCGTATTTCAGGCGGTGCTGCCGTCTTCGATCTCGTATATCATTTCCTGGACGTTCGTGCGGTTCGAAATCAATTTCGCCGTAGCGGTTGCCATGGGTGCGGCTGCGGGAGCAGGCGGCATCGGATTCGATATGTTTATGGCCAGCAACTTCTATTTCGATATCCGCGAGATCGGCTTTATTACGTATATGATTTTGGCATTCGCGATCCTTCTGGAGCTTCTTGCAAGATGGATTAAAAGAAAGCTTGCCGTCAACGCTTAAGGTTAAGATACAGCCGCTCATGTATGGGTGCGCTGTATTTTGCGTGTCTTTATAACGGTAAAAAGAAGCAAAAAGTAGTACAAAAAACTAAAATAGTTGAGGAGCTCGTAGCGGGCATGTATACTAGAGGGAGAAGAAGCGGAATTGATGTCGGGAGCGGGGGATAAAGTGCTGCAGGAAGAACGTTATAAGAAGATTCAGGAGATACTGAAGCAGAATGATTCCGTCAAGGTAACGGAGCTCGTTAGCGTCCTTAACGTGTCGATCGATACGGTCAGGCGCGATCTGGAAAATATGGAGACGAAGAAGCTGCTAAAGCGCGTGCACGGCGGCGCCATCCTGCCCGAGGAGCGGGGCGACCAGAACGTCTTCTCCTATCGCGAGAGCAAGAACAAGGAGAAAAAGGTCGAGCTTGCGCAGCTCGTATGCGAACACGTATCGGAAGGACAAGCCATTGCGTTAAACGCGGGAACGACGAATCTGGAAATCGCCAAGAAGCTGGCGGAACGCTTCGAGCGGCTGACGATCATCTCGAACGGTCTGCGCATTATCGAGCAATTCGCGAACAAGCCGGGCTTTACGGTCATTGTGCCAGGCGGCGTGCTGGATCAGCAGGAGTATGCGCTGTACGGCAAAAAGTGCGAAGAGGATATCGCAGGCTACAATATCGATCTGGCTTTTATATCCATCAACGCGATTTCCGTAACCAAAGGACTGACCGACTTCCGCATCCACGAGATCGATATTATCAAAGCGATCATGAGCAGTGCCAGACAGACGATCGTCGCGGCGGATTCCAGCAAATTCGAGAAGGTGTCGTACCTGAACGTATGCCCGCTGGATCGCGTCGACATGATCATGACTGATTCCACGATTAACGAAGACGTCGTGAGAAAATATAAAAATTCAGGGATTAAGGTCGTTTACCCACAAAACTGATTCACGCCGTCCGATTGGACGGAGAATGACAGAAAGCGTATTTGTCGCCGTTTCCAGGCGGTGTCGAATACGCTTATTTTTTTTGTAAAAAACGCATCGCATTTTAATTACCTTCACCAATGTGCAATATTTAGCGGTAATATTCGATATGAAATGTTAAGATACTGCAAAAACATGTAATTGATATTGCTTATAATTGCCGTTTTTCTATATACTCAGTTTGGGGCAAATCCCATATACCCAAAAGGAGTGGATTAAAATCATGATTGTCAGAAAATCGCTGGCGGCTTGGTTGCTGGTCATTGCAATTGTAGCTCAATGCTTTGGAGCGGTCTCGGCTGCATCTGCGGAGACGGACGCTCCGCAAGGCCTGCTCTTTGACCCGGCGAAACAAAACTCCATCGCTTTAAACGCGATGCTGGAAGGTGTTCCGGCCACTTTCGAGATGCGCGCGAAATTCGCGGCTAATCCAGGTGCGAGGCAAGTACTGTTCGGCAACTACCGAGCAGCAGCAAGCACGCAATTTAGTCTCGAACTGACAGCCGGCAATCAATTCAGATATTATGAAATTTCGAACGGCGGCAAGTTGATCGACAGATCGACAACAGGCTTGTCGATCACGACGGGGCAATGGACCAATCTGGCCATCACCCGCGACGCAGCAAACAAAAAAATCGATGTGATTCAGGACGGAGCGGTGGTAGCGACCTTCGAGAACGTCGACCTGCCGGAGCAGGTTGTTATGGAAAGCATTCATAGTATCGGCACCGATACGAGAAACGGCCATTTCGTCAGAGCGGAAATCGCGGAAGTCAGGCTGTGGAGCGACGTGCGAACGATGGACGAGCTTCGCGACAATGCAGATGCGGATATCCAAGGTGACGAAGAGGGACTTATGCATGCATGGACGATCGACGACTCGTCGCTTAACGGGATTATAAACGTTATTCGGGACAAGACCAGCAAAATTGACGGAACGCCAAAAGGTTTCGAACGGCAATACACGAGCGAGTTCCAAGCCACAGGGACAAGCTTTGCGGATGGCCTCGAGATCGCGACAAAAAATCATGTGGCGGCAGCTCCGCGCACGGTGGAGGCATGGGTAAACGTTCCGGCGAATACGCCGAGCGGCCAACGTGTGGGCGTCATTATGGGCAACTACGAGAATTCCTCGTACAGCGACGTGTCGCGATTCAGCTTCGAAATATTCAACAACGGGGCTCCGAGATTGTTTTGGGTAAACCACAAAGATTATCAATTGAACTATGTGGCCAATAACGTGAACGTGAACGCGGGCGATTGGGTGCATATTGCGATGGTTCTCGATGAAGAGAACAAAACGGGAACAACGTACATTAACGGCGAAAAAGTTCATGAAGAGGCGCTCGCTATCCCGGAATTTCCAAATGATACGACCTCACGCGAGATGAAGATCGGCTCCGACTTCAGAGGGACCACGATGTCGTTTAAAGGGGAAATCGCGGATCTGCGGGTATGGTCGACAACCCGAACGGCCGAAGAAATCAAAGCGCATTACAAGGAGTCGCTGCAAGGAACAGAGGAAGGACTCATGGGCAACTGGAAGCTTGATACGGCCGAGAACGGCGTGTATTCGGACTCCTCGCCGTACGCGAACGACGCGCTTCCGTATGACGAAGTGACTTCGAACTGGCTGGCGCCCGACTTCGCGGAAGGCGATTACACGATCGCCGTCATTCCGGATACGCAATACATGGCCAGACTGCATCCTCAAGCGATGAAAGATTACATGAAGTGGATGAAGGATCACGCCGACGACATGAACATCAAGCTGGCGATTAGCGTGGGCGATATCGTCGACACGGCTTCGAGCACGACGGAGTGGGCCGCAGCCGCCGACGCGTATGCCGAACTGGACGGGGTTATCCCGTACGTCCTGGTTCCGGGTAATCACGACGTCATCTTGAACAATGCGCAGCTGACCCGCAATTATACGAATTACAATCAATATTTCCCGTATAGCAAATATTCGCAGGAGCCGACTTTCGGAGGAGCCTTCGCCGAAGGCAAGATGGAGAATACGTACCATTTCTTCAACATTGGCGATGTGGAATATATGGTTCTTGCTATCGAATTCGCGCCTAACGACGCCGTGTTGGCTTGGGCAAACGAAGTCGTGGCGGCGAATCCGGACAAAAAGGTGATCATGTCGACGCATACCTACGTGTATCACAACGGCGAACACATCAGCACCGATCACCATCATTATCCCAGCTCTTATATTAGCGATGCGAATAACGGCGATGATATGTGGAACGAATTCGTGAAAAAGCATGATAATATCGTGCTCGTTTTGTCCGGCCACATCGGCCATCCGGATCTGGTCGTGCGCGAGGATATGAACAACTTCGGCAGTTCCGTCAAGCAGATTCTTGCGGATGCCCAATATATGAGTCCACAAGATCTTGGCATGGTGATGCTCATGACGTTTAAGGAAGGCAGCGATAACGTGGACGTAAACTGGTACTCCGTAAAGAACGACCAGTTGTTCCGCGCGAAAAATCAATTCTCCATGGAGCTGAATCTGCATTCGGGAACGCCTGGAGAAGGGGGGCCTGACGAGGAAATTCGGCTGTCCGCCGCGGATCAATCGGTAAACAAGGGCAGCGTCTTTACGGTGCCGGTCACGATAGAGAAGGGGGCCAAGCTGGTCGGTTTGGAGGGAATCCTGAACTACGACTCCAGCCTGCTCGAGCTTGAAAGCTTCGAATTCGCGGTGTTCGACTCGACAAATGCGGTAAATGACGAGACACCGGGCAAGGTCGGCTTCGCGGGCATATCCGGCGACGCGCTGGCCACGGACGAAGCAACCGTGGTCGCAAACGCGACCTTCCGCGCGAAAGCGGATCTTTCAGCGGATGCAACGACGGCAATCTCGTTCGCCAGCGTGCGCGGCATCGTGCCAAGCGAGACGGGCGAATCGGAGTACGTTCCGATTCAAACGGACGATGCGGTCATCACGATCGTCAGCCGGGCTCCGGGCGATCTAAACGGCGACGACAGCTTGGATCTGCTCGACGCAAGAGCGATTCTTAAGCTGATCGCGGCAGGGGGGGGGCGCG
>NZ_BDQX01000143.1 GCF_003112455.1 Paenibacillus agaridevorans | reverse complement strand
ATGGGGATCCAATTCATACGGTCAATTAGGATTAGGAAACACGACTAGTATTAACATGCCAGCATCCGTAAAAGGCCTAACGGGAGTGAAGCAATTAGCAACGGGTAATTCCCATACCCTGGCCCTGATGGAGGATGGGACGGTTAAGGCGTGGGGCTCCAACTCATCCGGTCAATTGGGATTAGGAGACACAACTAATAGAAACATTCCAACAATAATAACGAGCTTATCAGGAGTGAAGCAATTAGCAACTGGTTATGCTCATACCATAGGACTCATGGAAGATGGAACGGTTAAGACTTGGGGATACAACAATTACGGTCAATTGGGATTAAGAGACACAACTAACAGAAATATGCCAACAACCGTAATAGGCCTAACAGGGGTGAAGCAAATAGTAGCGGGTAATTCCCATACCTTGGCGCTCATGGAGGATGGAACGGTTAAGGCGTGGGGATCCAACTCATCCGGTCAACTGGGATTAGGAAACA
>NZ_BDQX01000142.1 GCF_003112455.1 Paenibacillus agaridevorans | reverse complement strand
GTGTCTGGACCGGAGTCTCGACAGGTGTCTGGACCGGAGTCTCGACAGGTGTCTGGACCGGAGTTTCGACAGGCGTCTGGACCGGAGTCTCGACAGGCGTCTGAACCGGAGTCTCGACCGGAGTCTCGACAGGTGTCTGAACTGGAGTCTCGACAGGTGTCTGAACTGGAGTCTCGACAGGTG
>NZ_BDQX01000141.1 GCF_003112455.1 Paenibacillus agaridevorans | reverse complement strand
TCGATAAAAGGTTTCAACGCCGTCTGGATATCGTTCAGCTCCGTAAAGTTCGGCTGATACGGAATATCCCGGCGAAACTTGTTCCGAGTCGCCGTCTCCAGTCCCTTCTGGCTCAATGCCGCCAGCCTCTGGGAAATCTCGTCAGGCGCCGCCTTCACCAGCAGATCCTCGGGCGAGAACTTCGCATCCCGCACAACCGCATA
>NZ_BDQX01000140.1 GCF_003112455.1 Paenibacillus agaridevorans | reverse complement strand
AGTAATCCACTATATTGCGGCAGGCTGGCGTCGGGCGGCCGATTATAGTGGAGAAATCCACCATATTATGCCGGGCTAGTGCTCGATGACCAATTGTAGCGAAGAAATCCACTATATCGCGTCAGGCTGGCGTCGTGCGGTCGATTATAGTGGAGAAATCCACCATATTGTGCCGGGCTAGCACTCGGTGACCATTTATAGCGGAGTAATCCGCTATATTCTCGCTTTTTCATACTCATGCGGCACTCCGAGCACCGGATGTGTCGATTGTACTCGCTTTTTCATACTCATGCGGCACTCCGGGCCTCAGATGCGGCGTATTGTGCTGGGCTAGCACTCGATGACCAATTATAGTGGAGGATTCCGCTATAACATGCCGCCCCCCAACACAAAGAAAACTGCCGCACTCGCAGGATCCATCATAATCGGATCCCCTCGAGTTGCAGCAGTCTTATGATATGCCTATGCCGATGCCGATACCCTCTTATTCCTCCGCCACACTCTCGCCCAGCTTCAGCTTCGTCTTCTTGAGCTCGCCGTCCCTGTAATACGAAATTTCGATGGAATCGCCGATCTTCTTCTTCGAGTAGAGATACTTGCGCAGCTCCATCGTCGTTCCGATCGCATGGCCGTCGAAGTCAACGATAACGTCGTTGAACTGCAGACCTGCCTTCAACGCCGGGCCAACGGCCTCCAGCACGATGACGCCTGCCAGCACATTGTCTGGCAGCTTCAAATCCGAAGAGGTCCCGCCGGCTTCTCCTTCGCCGCCGTCAGGCTCCTCGCCATCCTTGCCTTGCTCTGCTGCACCCTCGGAGTCCTCAGCGCCAGAGCCGGAGCCCTCCTCTTCGCCAAGCCAGCCCTCGGGATCCTCGCCGAACAGATCGCCGAGATCGCCCATATCCTGCTGGCGCCAATACTGCTGCAGATCCAGCGTGTATACGCCAAGGTAAGGACGCGAGACAAAGCCTTGCGCCATCAACTCCTCCAGCACGGGCATAGCCTTATTGATGGGAATCGCGTAGCCGATGCTTTCGACGCCGAAGTCGGCGATCTTCATGCTGTTGATGCCGACGACGCGGCCGTTGAGATCGATCAGCGGTCCGCCGCTGTTGCCTTGGTTAATGGCAGCATCGACGCGAATGACCTCCTGCTCCCAGTCGATAACGCCGTTCTGATTAAGAGAGACGGGCACGACCTCTTCGATAACGCTGACGACGCCCATCGTAATGGACTCGCCCAAACCGAGCGGATTGCCGATCGCCATAACGAACTCCGCTTTGCGAAGGGCCGAAGAATCGCCAACCTCCGCTACCGTGTCGATGCCTTTGTCGTCGATCGCAAGCACGGCCAGATCGGTGATCTGATCCTCGCCGACAACGCTCGCTTCCCGTATTTCGCCGTTCGTGAGCACGGCACGCACCTTCTGGGCGCCCGCTACGACGTGGTAATTGGTTACGATGTACGCCTTGCCGTCCTTCTTCTTAATGATGACGCCGGAACCCACTCCCGCTTCCCGCAGGATGCCCTCGCCTTCCTTCGCGTCGTCGCCTTCCAGCTTCTGACCTCCCAGCCCGAAGCCGAAGAGCTGCTCGTTAATAATGCTGACAACGGCTGGACTCACCTTGGCCGCGGCATTGATAGCCCGCTCCGACGGGTCGCCCGTCGCTACTAGTCCGCTCGGCGTCGAGCCGCCCATGCCGCCTCCGCCTCCCGGAGCGCTTCCGAAGCCCCCGAAGACCGCTCCAAAGATCAACGTCGCCGCGACAGCGCTCGTGAACGATGAGATAAACGCGATTCGCACATTCGACCACTTGCGTTCGCCGCTTCTGTATGGAAACCTGGAGTCCTCTTGCCGGCTTTGCCGGACGGTTCGCCTGGACACCTTGGTGGAATAAAAATCGTCGTCGAAAATGCTCATCGGAATCGCTCCTCTCCTTGGAACCGAACCTTATCTCTTTTTTCATAATCTAGGAATGTTTTCGGAAGAAATGACTAAAATAATAATAGATTAGAGGTAGCCGCAACAACATTTTTTTACACTAGGAGAGATGTTCATGAAACAAAGCACGCCCGCCGCCTGGGAGCAGGTACAACTGGCGGCCAAGCTGGCCGACCTGAAGGATGACCATTACCGCACGGTACTAACGCTGAGCGCCATGCTGGAGCTCTTGATCGACAAGGGCTTGCTGTCCCGCGAGGAGCTTACCGTCAAGGCCGAACAGCTGGACGAGCAACTGGAGAGTCTGATCGCCGCTTCACTTCATCCCATGGCGTAGGACGGTCATGGTATGTATGACGCAGCGGGAACTCCTCCTGCTTATAAAATATTCCGTGATTCTCCAATATAGAATTGACCGTGAGCATCGCCAGATCCATTTGATTATGATCCAGACTAAGATGGGCCAGATACACCCGTTTCGTCCGGTCGGTCATCAATTCCAGCAGCGCCTCGCCCGCCGCCACGTTGGACAAATGGCCCACGTCGCTTAAAATGCGCCGCTTAATATTCCATGGATATCGGCCCATGCGAAGCATCTCGGTATCGTGGTTGGACTCCAGCACCAGCACGTCCGAATCGATAATTTGCCGTCTCACCTTCTCGCTGACATAGCCGAGATCCGTCGCCAGGCTCAGCTTCTCGCCATCCTCTTCGAAGCAATAGCCGACCGGCTCCGCCGCATCATGCGAGATCGGATAGGACTGCACCTGCAAAGAGCCGAAGGTCAGCGCTTCGCCGGACTCCATAATCGTCCGCTTCTCGGGTGCGATCGTCCCGATTAGTCGTTCCATGGCTCCCCAGGTCGCTTCGTTGGCGTAGATCGGAAGCTCGTACTTCCGCGCGAGAGCGCCCAGTCCCTTAATATGATCGGAGTGCTCATGCGTCACAAACAACGCATCGATCTCATGGCAGCCGATACCCTGCATGCGCATAAGCTCCTCGAGCTTCTTCATGCTTAGCCCGGCATCGATGAGTACCGTAGCCCCATTTCCCTGCACGATCGTCGCATTTCCCGTCGAACCGCTTCCAAGTACTGTAAATCTGAGTCCCAAACCGTCCAATCCCTTCTCCTGCTACCCATTGGCAACACTGATATCGCGGGCTACATCGTTCGCATTCGACGACCTCTGCCCTATCCCCAAGCCAACTTATCCTCTTCCTATTATACCTCTATCAATCTCATATCTACTAAGTAATTTGAAACGGTATCTATGAAAAAATCGCATGAAATATTAGCAGGATTGGACTCCTTCTATCTAACCATGTGGAGCCCGTCTCCATCCATACGAACTTATTCCCAATTGGATATGCTGCATGTCTCGTCTTGCTCCCTCTGGTCCGGTCGTCTGACGTCTATCCGCCAGACTTGGCGCCGCCTTCCGCGTTTCCATCTTCCGCGCCGTCCGTCGTTACTTCGCCGCTTATGGCGTGAACGTAAAAGATCTTGCCGTCCTCCAGCATCACACGCCAAGACGGCGCCGACACCTGCTTCTCCGAGTCGAAAATTTGCCCGTGATAACCGAGCTGAATATCCGTGATAACGGACCCTTCCTTTAAATACGTCTCGATCAGGCTCGCCACGACCTTGGCCGCGGGCAGCACCTGCTTCTCCTCGCCTCTGCCGATCAGCTCGATCCGATCCTGCAGGTAACCCGTAATCTTAAGATTGCTATTGTACAGCTCCAGCTTGACGTTGAACATAGGGCGCCCGTCGACCATCCGATGATGGACGAATACGCCTTCCCTGCTGTTGTGCAGATCGTACACATAATGCTCCAGCTCCGGCACTTCGTCGCCGATTGCCCGAATCAATCCCTGCTTGTTGAAGTTAAGCGCGCTGTCGACAGGCGTCTCAAGTTCCGTAGGCTTAGACTTCTGATGGACATCGGAATGGAGCAGATACGTCAAGTCGCCCAGCTTCGGCGTATCCGACGGCAGGTTTGCCGATAACGTTATCCGCTTCTGCTGCATCAGCACCACCTTATCCTGCGGCAGCTCCGCCGAATTCACGTTGGCGTCCAGCTGCTCCCGAATATCGTTCCACAGCTGATAGCCGAGCAGCACATTCAGCATCAGGAACGAAATAATCAATACGCTCTTCGCTCTGCCCCAATCCAATCTCCATCACCTCCTGTTTCTGTCATGCCGTCCCCCGCAGCTATCCCTCTCCGAATAACTTATCGATAGCCGCTCTTTCTAGACGCTGCCAATGTTCCAGCCTCGCCGGAAGGAGCCGCGATTCCGCTCGCGGGAGGGTCTGCCGCCAAGTCTGTTTCCCCGTCTTCGCGAGCCGCCTCCGAGTCCCCGAGACTGCCCGGCTCTTCTTCCTTCTCATTGCCGCCCTGACCCGTGGATCCAACTCCCCCTGACACTCCTTGTCCGGAAGCGTTGTTTCCTGCGCTCGCAGCGGCACTCCCATTCCCGGCATCCCGATCAGAGCTTGCATCCTTACCCGAGCTTAGGTCAGCGACAGAGTCTCCGCCGCCATTACCGAAGCGATCAGCGACAAGCCCCGACAACCCTCTGCCGGTCAAATTACCAGCGGTCGTGCTGCTTTCGATGCCGTTGCTCTGTCCGACCCGATCCGTCCGGGCCCCGGCACCGCTGGCTACACCCTCGCCACCAGGTAGTGCATCCCGGTTATCCGCAGACGCATCCTCCGAGTCGCCCGCTGCCTCCCCTTCTCCGCCAGCTCCATTGCCGCCTTCAGGCGGCTTGGCCGGAGGCGAATATCCGACAGGATACGCGTCCGCCAACACTTCTTCGGTGCCGTCGGATAATCGGACAGCCCATACAGGATCCAAGCGCAGCAAGTCATCCTCCATCGGCACAGGCCGCAGCGCCGGAAACAGCGCCGTGATCTCGCTTCGCCGTTCGTAACCCTTCAGTCGCTGCTCCAAATTCTCTCCGCCAGGCAGCCAACGCACCTCGCGATTCTGGGCCTGGGGCTTCAGCGTAATCAGCGATCTCGAATATTCCGTCACGACGCCTTGTTGCAGCGTGAGCTGAATTTGGCCGTAATTAAACGGGCTGTTGCTTACGATCGGGTACTGCTCCACATACTTGCGGAACGTGACCAGCTTTTGCTCCCTGTCCGCTGTCGTGCCCACCAAGGCGTGAGTGCCATCCCAACCGCCATGCTGATTAATGAATTCCACCGAAGCATATACATTCTCGCTAAGCAAAACTTCGCTGCTCTGCGTCGCGGCCGGGTTCGTATAGTTGATCCACAGGCCGTTTTGCTCCACCTTGAGGCCGCGCTTGCCGTCGGTAAAGATCTGCGACCCGCTGCGATCGACGATCGCCCTCGTCGTGCTGGGATCAAAGAACAAGCTTCGCTGCATCTGCTCCGGCGAATACGTCTCATAAGGGAAGGTCATCGCCGTCGCCTGCAAGGACTCCTTCGGCGCGTACAGATCATCCCCCACCATCATATACTCGGGCAGATGCTGGCCGAATCCGACATAATCCTGCACGTCGCGCACGGTCAGGTCGGCGCGTACCGACTCGTAGACGATGCCCTCCTCGCTGCTAAAGAAGAAGGTACGGATCTCCTCCGTATCCGTTGTCTTAAAGATCCAGATCCGATCGATGCTGTCGTTAAGAAACAACAGATCGCCTTCCAGCTTCAGCAGCTTCTGCAACAGATCGACGGCGACGCCGCTGCCAAACCGCAGCTCGATGCCGATGTCGTTTTTGCGCACCTCGTTCCAGTCGATCAGCGTAATCGGGCTGCGCTGGAAGCCCTTGAACTCGCGGCCGATCAGTCGTTGCTTCAAAATCATTTCGTAGAACTGCGTATCCGGATAGATCACCGTATGCCGATCATCGCCCATATGGATAATAAGGTCATCGGGGAAAATGGTGTTCTCCACGTGAGACTGCGTACCGAGACGCTCCGTGTTTACGTAATCTTGATCGCTTCGCACCGTGGCGCCAAGTCTCGGCATGCTATAGGCAAGCAAGTAGCTCTGCAGCAGGCTGAGCGCTACCAGCACGATCAACACGCCCGTCTTCATTCGTTCCATCATTCGGGATCGCCTCCTTCCTGAAGAAGAGGAAGCGTAAACGTCACTTTCGACCCCTCGTTCAGCTCCGAATACAGCGCAATCGTACCGCCGTGCGCCCTCACGATTTCCCGGGCAATGGACAGGCCGAGACCGGTGCCGCCCATATTGCGCGATCTTGCCTTGTCGACTCGGTAAAAGCGGTCGAAGATGCGCGTCAGATCCTTTTTCGGAATGCCGATTCCGGTATCCTTGACGCTGATCTCTATCGATCCGCCATCCGCCGTTCGCCGCGCGGTCAGACCGATCTGTCCGCCGTCCAGCGTATACTTGATGGCATTGGATATGAGATTGTCCAGCACCTGGTCGATCTGATCACGGTCGAGCCAGGCGTTCTTGAGTCCACGCTCCACGCCGACAGTGGCGGATATCGACTTCTGTCGCAGCTGAAAGGAGAAGCGGTCGGCTACTTCGTCCAGCATGTCGTGGATATTCGTCTGCCGCCTGCGAAGCGGCGCCTGATTGGAGTCCAGACGCGACAGATGAAGCAAATCCGTTACAAGCCGTATCATGCGCTCCGTCTCGTTGCTGATGACGCCGACGAAACGTGTCGACAGATCCCGCTCCTCCAGCGCTCCGTCGCCGAGCGCTTCGGCGTAGCTCTTGATCGTCGTGAGCGGCGTACGAAGCTCATGCGACACATTGGCGACGAATTGCCGGCGCGACTGCTCCAGCTTCTCTTGCTCCGTGACGTCCTGCAGCACCGCAATCATGCCGGTGATCCCCTTGCCTCTGCGATGGATGGGCGTAAACGTAACCTTGAGCACGGAGTCTCCGGATTCGGCGAGGCCGGCATCTTCTTGCGGTCCGCGGTTCAACACAATCGTGCCGCCGCGTCCTTGCTCGAACTCCGCCAGCTTATCCGGCGTAAGGATGAGCAGCTCCGACAGCTTCGCGTCCTGGAGCGTATCCACCTCGAGCATCTCCAGCGCACGGCGATTCCAGACGATAATAACGCCGCGCTCGTCCGCCGCAACGACCCCGTCGCTCATGTTCGACAGGACGGAGACCAGCTTCTCGTTCTCCTCTTCGTTCGCCGACAACGCTTCCTTGAGCCGGATGGTCATATCATTAAACGCCATGCTGAGCCGCCCGATCTCATCATCGCCGAGTACCGGCGCCTTTAGATCGAATCGTCCATCCGCGACCGCCTCCGCCTGACGCGTTAGTCCCTGGATCGGACTCGTGATCGTATGGGCGAGCAAGATGCCGAGTACGCCCGTCAATCCAAGCGCGATCAGCGTACCCGAGAAGAAAATCTGGTTGACCCGATTTACCGTCTCGTACAGCTCCGTCATCGACGCGACAACGTAGACAGCGCCGACTACCTTATCGTTATAAGTGACGGGCAGCGCGATTCTCTTCTTTCGCGTATTGTCTTCGTCGATAATCTCTTCTTCGTTATCGGGAATGTTCTGCAGGGCGCGGCGAACCGCAAGCGAATTGTTCTTTTGCCCAATATTCGACTGATGGACCTGCAGCGACGTCGCGACGACCTTACCGTTTGCGTCAAGCACTTGTACCTCGGCCCCGCTGATGCTGAACAGATTGCGTACGACCAGATTAAGATCCTCCGTCGTGTTATCGGCGGAGTCTCCATCGCCTTCCTGATTGGGGAGCAGGCTTGGAGCCGCGAACTTGGCCAAAATGTCGGCCTGCTCCTTCAGATTGTTCGTAAAGCTCGTGATGAGCGAATTTTTGACCGTGCTGATGAAATACACGCCAATAAGCTGCATCGCTACCAAAATGAGCAGCAGATAGATAATGACGAGCTTGACCTGAATCGTTCGGAAGAAGCTCCGTCCCTTCATCCGTACCCGAAGCCTCCCGACTTCGGATTGCGCATCATGTACCCCAGCCCGCGTCTCGTCATAATGTATTCCGGACGGCTGGGATCATCTTCGATCTTCTCGCGCAATCGTCTGATCGTGACATCCACCGTACGAACGTCGCCGAAGTATTCGAAGCCCCATACCGCCTGAAGCAGATGCTCCCGCGTCATGACCTTGCCGCTGTTGCGCGCCATATAATGCACCAGCTCGAATTCGCGGTGCGTCAGATCCAGCGGCGCTGCATCCTTGTACACGACATACATGTCGGTATCGATAAACAGGTTAAACAGCTTGAGCCCGGTCTGCTCCGCATGCGGATCTTGACTGCCCTCCGAAGCCGCCGCGCTCTCGGACTGCTTGTCATTTTTCGTCTGCCGCCGCAGATGAGCCTTTACCCGGGCGAGCAGCTCGCGCGTGCTAAACGGCTTCGTGACATAATCGTCCGCGCCCAACTCCAGACCCAGCACCTTGTCGATCTCCGTGTCCTTCGCCGTCAGCATAATGATGGGCATATGGAGCTTCGTACGCACCTCGCGGCACACATCCATGCCGTCCTTTACGGGCAGCATCAAGTCTAGCAGCATCAGATCTGGCTGTTCTTCGAATGCCAGCCTGACGGCCTCTCCGCCGTCGAATGCGCAGATGACCTCGTATCCTTCCTTCTCCAGGTTAAACTTCAATATATCTGCAATCGGCTGTTCATCATCGACCACCAAAATTTTACCGTGCATCGTTTACACCGCCTGTCGCTTGTCCAATAGATAGTTGCCCTTATATTCTAACATACAGGGGCGTCACGTTCACAATGAAATTCCCCTACAGGCTGGCAATTTATCCTTCTCGTCCATCCTGTAACTTCCATGCAACCAACCTCGCCTATGCATCGTCTACAATAGAAGAAGCACCCCGGGAATCGTGGCTCCCAAGATGCTTCAAATATGGTCGTATTGGATATATATACTATAAGTACTTCAGCGGATTTTGGATCACGCCGTTCTTATGAATTTCGAAATGAAGATGAGTGCCCGTGGAATTGCCCGTATTGCCCATAATGCCGATGGAGTCGCCCTTCTCTACTTTGTCGCCTTTGCTGACTTTATACGAGCTGAGATGCGCGTAGACGGTCTTGAATCCGTTCTTATGGTTAATAATAATGGTCTTGCCCGTGCCTTCCTTCGTGCCGACGAACTCCACGACGCCATTGTCGGCCGCCATGATCGTCTTGCTGCCGATGAGATCGATGCCGTTGTGCATCCTTCCCCAGCGCTGGCCGAACTTGCTCGTCAACCTTGCACTGGCTATAGGATAGCGGAACTTGCCCGTGCCTTCGTCCAGCACGACCATCGTACCTTTTTCGATGACGGTAGCGATTGGCTCCTTCAATACTTCTTTTTTTACCAGTTCCTCGGAGACGACATAACCGTTCTCCTTTTTGATGCTGTACGTAAGCCGCTGTTCGCCCTCTACGCCTTGCGTAATGGTTTTGGACTCGCCTACGCGCATCTTCTCGTTTTTCGTATACTCGACGGGAATTGCAATCTTCTCCAGCTCCACCAGGCTCTCGGTCGTCACGACCGTCAGCTCCGGAAGCTGTACGGTCAAGTCCAGCTCGTCCCCTATTGTAATCTTGTCATCCTTGATCCACTTATTATTTTCGCGGATAAAGTCGGACGTTATATCGAACTTTTGCGCGATGCAGCCGATGCAATCGCCTTCTTTCACGACATATTTGGTCGGCTTGGTGCTGCCCGTAATGATCTTTTTGTAGATATCGTCCGCATTTGCAATCTTCGAAGGTTCCGTTTCGATCTGCTCGATCGAAACATCCTCTACAAAGGTTACATCCGTGACGACGCGTCCCGGCTTCGTTAAATCCGGCTCTGCCGCCTCTGTTGCTTTGGCATCCTTGTCGTACGACAACGTCGTAACCGATCTGCTATCCTTCTTGGCCGCTGCCGCCAGCTCAGGCGCATACTTGCCCTGAACGCGCGACAGAATGTCGTCCGCCGTTGCCTGGTCCTTTACGACTCCGATGACGTTGCCGTCTATAACCACTTCCACGCCTACCGCATGCGAGGTTGTTGCGCCAGCCAGCTTCGCCAGCGTAGCCTCCGTCTCCGGAACAGCCTTAAAGCCGCTGCCCTCGACGTATGTAATTTCGCCGGTGTCCACTACCATCGTAATGTCCGGATTGGCTTGCTGCACCTCTTGCGTCTTCGACGCGATCCACTGCTCTACTTCGTCTTGCGTAGCTACCGTCCCTAATTCAACGCCATCTTTATATACGTGGTAGAATTCGAATGTATTTCGTTCTACATATTGCGAGTATTGCTGGTAACCGATAATGCCGGCTACTGTAAGCAGAATTGCCGCGCCGCCGATCAGGCCGGTCGTCTTCTTCCGCCAGAATGGGGTAGAAACAACCAAGTCTGCGGTCTGGTGTTCGGTCTTGCTATCCAAGCCTTGTGAGCCCTTACGTCGAAAGTAGCGGGTCGAATTCTCCCATACCTTCTTCATACGACTCATATCCCTGAAACCGGTCATGATAGTCTCCTTTTCGCATCGCTTCTAAGAGAATCGCGCATTAAAAATAGAAAAAAGGCGAATAATCCCGTTGGATCACTCGCCTAATACTTTAACACAAGCCTAACAAATGGAGCAACCGTTGCCATCACAACGTAATATTAATATTTTTTCAGAATGCTCATCATATCCTCATACTCTTTCTTGTCGAGATGCTGTGCCATAATCTGTTGAATGTTGGTTAATTCGCGTTCTGTAAGCCCTTCCTCCATGTATGCGGAGATCTGCTGCAAGGACTCCTGGGGGAGCTTCGCCATCAATAATTCGAACAGCTTATTTTTGTCCTCGTCGCTTATCTTATCCTTTGCCTCCGTCAACTCGTCCGTCGTCAGCGCCGTCTCCGTCCCGTCTACGCCGTCCGATCCCCCGATGCCTTCCAGCGTTCCGCCGTCTGCGATAGCCCCGCCATTCTCGCCCTCAGCGCCTGTGCCGCCTCCTTCCGGCGGCTCGACGCCTCCAGCCGCGCCGCTGCCTTTGCCTACGCCGACATCGGTAAGAGGAGGCTCCTCGATCTGGCCAAACGCCTCCTGGGCTCCGTCGTCTTCCGCTGAGCCGCTATTCTCAGCCGCGAGATCCTCCGAATCTCCGTCCGCTTCCGAACCGCCTTCGACGCCGCTGGCGCTCTCTACGCCGCTCTCCTCCGCCGTCGTATGCGGGTCCGAGCCCCACAGCTTGCCCCATACGCCCGACATCGCCATAGGCGGCACTTCGATCGGCAGCTCGTATTGCTTTAATATGGATTCTACATAACTCGTTACGATATACCCCGTCGTCCAGATCGACAAAAAGCTGATAATTAATCCCGCGGCCACCAGCTTGGCGATCCACGCCAATCCTCTAAACATCCTATCATCTCCTAAGCCGGCTCCAGGCATCAATCTTAGCATCTGCCTCTCGCAGCCGTTCATTCCTTTCTACCAGTATGGTCAAGGTTGAGAGAGGACATTCCGCATTCCGCCTTACAGGAGAAAAAAAGCCATTGTCTAAAGGAGAATCTTACGCTCCTTCAGGCAATGGCTGCGGCTTGCTGCTTTAACCAGCTATTCTATTCGTAGATCGGACGAACCGGATTCGTCTGCTCGCGGTTGCGGCCTACGGAGAAGATAGCGATCGGAATACCCGTCAGCTCCGAGATACGGTTCAAGTAGCTCAGCGTATTGGCAGGCAGATCCTCCAGCTTCTTCGCTCCCGAAATATCCTCGCTCCAACCCGGATACTCCTCGTATACCGCTTCGCACTCGGCCAGCGTCTTAAGGCTTGCAGGGTAGTGCTGGATAATCTCTCCGCGGTACTTGTAGCCCGTGCAAATCTTAACGGTGTCCAGACCCGTCAATACGTCCAGCGAGTTCAGGGACAGACCTGTGATGCCGCTGACGCGGCGCGCATGACGGACGACAACCGTGTCGAACCAGCCGACGCGGCGCGGACGTCCCGTAACCGTACCGTACTCATGACCCTTGTCGCGGATCAATTGGCCGATCTCGTTGTCCTGCTCCGTCGGGAACGGGCCGTCGCCTACGCGAGTCGTGTAGGCTTTGGCAACGCCGATAACCTGCTGAATCTTGGACGGACCGACGCCGGAGCCGATGCAGACGCCGCCCGCGGACGGGTTGGAGGACGTTACGAACGGATACGTGCCTTGGTCAATGTCGAGCATGACGCCTTGTGCGCCCTCGAAGAGCACCTTTTTGCCTTCGTCGATAGCGTCGTTAAGCACCACGGACGTATCTGTCACATATGGACGGAGCACTTCCGCGTAGCCCAAGTAATCCTTTACGATGGAGTCCGCGTCAAGCGCCTCTCCGCCGTAGACTTGCTCGATGAGGTTGTTTTTCTCTACGATGATGGCGCGAACGCGGGATTCGAATTCCTCCGCATCCATCAGATCGCTGATCCGTACGCCGTTGCGGGCCGCTTTGTCCATATAGCATGGACCGATGCCCTTGCGCGTCGTGCCGATTTTGTTATCGCCTTTGCGGTCTTCCTCAAGGCCGTCCAGTACAAGATGGTACGGCATAATCACATGCGCGCGGTCGCTGATCTTCAGGTTCTCCGTGGAGAAGCCGTTCTCGTGAATATAGTTAATTTCGTCGATCAGAGCGGCAGGATTAATAACCATGCCGTTGCCGATGACGCAAGTTTTATCATGATTGAAAATACCGGATGGAATCATCGTTAATTTGTATTTCTTATTGTCGATGAGGATGGTGTGCCCGGCGTTGTTTCCTCCTTGGTAACGAGCAACAACGTCAGCTCCCTCTGCAAGGAAGTCGGTGATTTTGCCTTTTCCTTCGTCTCCCCACTGCGTACCGACAACAACAACCGTAGACATAATCATACCCCCGTTCGATGCATACAAACATCGAAAATTACCGTCCTTGCGGCAGATCCGGGTTCTTCACCGCGTCACTTGCCAGAAGACAGCACTAATAGTGTAGCAGTGCGACGCGTAGAAGTCAAACGAAAAACGAACAATTGTGCGGACGTCCACACAATTGTTCGGATATTTTACGATGCCTGAGACGGATCCTGATGCGCCCGGTCCAGATTGACGAATTTATTGAAGTTTTTGAGGAACACCAGCTCGACCGTGCCGACCGGTCCGTTCCGTTGTTTTGCGAGAATGATCTCGATAATATTCTTTTTCTCGGATTCCTTGTCGTAATAATCGTCCCGGTACAGAAACGCGACGATGTCGGCATCCTGCTCGATGGAGCCGGATTCCCGGAGGTCGGACATCATGGGACGTTTGTCCTGCCGCTGCTCGACGCCCCGGCTGAGCTGGGACAGCGCGATGACGGGCACTTCCAGCTCCCTGGCAATCATCTTGAGCGTCCGCGAAATTTCGGATACTTCCTGCTGACGATTCTCGCCTGCCTTGCCCCGTCCTTCGATCAGCTGCAGGTAGTCGATCAAAATCATGCCCAGCCCGCGTTCCTTCTTCAGCCTTCTGCACTTCGCGCGAATATCGGCTACCGTAATGCCCGGCGTATCGTCGATGTAGATCTCGGCCTCGGCCAAGGCGCCGATCGCCATCGTCAGCTTCTCCCAATCGTCGCCTTCAAGGCTGCCAGTTCGCATCCGGGTCGCGTCGACATTGGCCTCGGCGCATATAATCCGCTGCACGAGCTGTGCGGCGGACATCTCCAGCGAGAAGATCGCGACCGTCTCCTTGGCCCGCACGCCAACGTTTTGAGCCACGTTAAGGGCAAAGGCGGTCTTGCCCACGGAAGGACGTGCCGCGACGATAATAAGGTCGCTTCGCTGAAAGCCGGCCGTCATCCTGTCGAGATCGACGAAGCCTGACGGAATGCCCGTCGGCCCGCCCTTGTTGCTGTACAGGAACTCAACCTTCTCGAATACCTCCATGAGCACATCCCGGATGGAGATGAAACCTCCGCTGGAGCGTCGATTGGAAATTTCCAGAATTTTTTTCTCGGCATCGCTTAGCAGCACGCCGACGTCTTCTGCATTCGCATACCCATCCGACACGATATTGGTCGCGGTCCGAATCAATCTTCGCAGCATCGACTTCTCTTCGACAATCTGCGCGTAATAATCAATGTTGGCCGCCGTCGGTACGGCATTAGCCAGCTTGGCCAAGTAGCTAACGCCGCCAATCTCCTCCAGCAAGCCTTGATCTTGAAGATGGGCTGTAAGAGTAACGAGATCGACCGGCTGGTTGTTCTCGCCCAGCTCGATCATCGCTTCGTAGATGCGGCTATGGCTGCTGCTGTAGAAGTCTTCGCTGCGAACCCGTTCCATCGCGGTTATGAGCGCCTCCGGCTGAATCAGTATGGCGCCGATAACAGCCTGCTCGGCTTCCATATTTTGCGGGGGAACCCGGTCGAACATTAATTCCGTACTCATGCTTCACGCTTCTCCTCTCGGTCATCGCTCTTGGAAAATGGAAGACAGGCGCAGACGACTCAACGCCTACGCCCACCTCCGACATCTTCCACTTATCTTAAACCTGATAATTGCTCTTGCTTATTCTTCAGCCGTCTGAACGTTCAGCTTCGCTTTCACTTCTGGATGCAGCTTGACCGGCACCTGGGTCATGCCCAGCGTACGGATCGGGTCTTCCAGCTCGATCTTGCGCTTGTCGATCTTAACGCCGAGGCCCGCGAGCGCCTCCGCTACTTGCTTGCTCGTAATGGCGCCGAACAGGCGGCCGCCTTCGCCGGCTTTCGCCTTTACGACCACGGTCATCTCTTCCAGCTTCTTCGCAAGCGCCTGAGCGTCTTCCTTCTCCTTCGCCTTGCGTTTCGTTTCCGATGCGTTTTGCACCTCAAGCGTCTTCAGATTGCCGTCGGAAGCCGCTTTCGCGAGCCCCTTCGGCAACAGGAAGTTGCGTACGTATCCTTCGGAGAGATCCTTGACCTCGCCTTTTTTCCCTTGTCCCTTTACGTCTTGCAGAAAGATTACTTTCATTCGAATAACCCCTCTTCCGATTGTATTTGGTGCAGCACTTGCTTAAGCTTGGCCGCGGCTTCGCCCACCGTGCCTTCCATCTGAGCCGCCGCGTTCGTCAGGTGACCGCCGCCGCCCATCCGCTCCATGACGACTTGCACATTAATGCCCCCAAGGGAGCGAGCGCTGATCCCGATGAGTCCATCCGGTCGTTCGCCAATGACGAACGAAGCCAGAATATCGGTCATATTAAGCAGCGTATCCGCCGACTTGGCGATCAGCAGCTGCGAATTGCGCACGCCCTGCTCTACCACCGCGATGGCGATATGGTCGTATACCACTTCGGCATGCTTAATAATCTCAGCCTTGCTGACGTAACCTTCCAGATCCTCTTGCAGCATACGCTGGATGACCATGGGATCCGCCCCGTTCCTTCGCAGGAACGAAGCCGCCTCGAACGTACGGGCTCCCGTACGCATCGAGAAGCTTTTCGTGTCGACCGTAATGCCGGCAAGCAGAGCAGTCGCTTCCCTAATGTCGAGCCCGACCCGGTCATGAATGTATTGCAGCAGCTCGGTGACAAGCTCGCAAGCCGAAGAAGCATAAGGCTCCATATATACGAGAATCGCGTGATTGATAAACTCCTCGCCCCTGCGGTGATGGTCGATCACGACGATTCGGTCCGTCGCCGTCAGCAGCTTCGGCTCCTTTACGAGCGAAGCCTTGTGCGTGTCGACGACGACCGCCAGCGATTGCGGCGTCATCAGCGTCAATGCCTGCTCCGGGGAGATAAACCGCTTGGACAGCTTCTCTTCCTCGCGCAGTAGCTCCATCAGCTTCTCCATAGAAGGATTGATTCCTTCAAGTACGATATAAGCTTCTTTGCCGAAGAGCTGCGCGGCCTTGAGCACGCCGATGGCTGCGCCGATGGAATCCATGTCGGGGAGCTTATGGCCCATAATAATGATGTTATGGCTCTCCTTCATGAGATCCCGCAGCGCATGCGCCACGACGCGAGCCCGCACGCGAGTCCGCTTTTCTACGGCGTTGCTCTTGCCGCCGTAGAACGACTGGCGTCCCGCCACCTTGACGGCAGCCTGGTCGCCACCACGGCCCAGCGCAATATCGAGACTCGTATGCGCCCATTGACCGAGCTCCATAATCCCCTCGGCCCCGGCTGCAAATCCGATGCTGAGCGTGACGGGGATCTTCTGTTCGCCCGCCATCTCCCGCACCTCGTCAAGAATGACAAATCTGGAATGCTCCAGTTGGCGGAGCGTCTTATGATCGGTAACGAGCAGAAACCGGTCGGACGTGAGCCGCTTGAGATAGATTTTGTACTGCTGGGCCCATTCCGTAATTTCCGTCGTCACTTTCGCGAGCAGGGAGCTTCGCTGATGGTCGTCGAGACCTTGCGTTACTTCCTCCAGGTTGTCGATCATCACAACGCCGAGGGAGAGCTTCTCGTCCTCGTATTTGCGGCTGAGCTGCCACAATTCCGTGATGTTTTTGACGTAAAGAATTTTTTCTTTGGGCCGGAATATAAGCTGGTACATCTGCGAGCCTACCGCCGCTTCGATGATGCCGTCGCGATCCTTGGCATGCTGCAGCGTCGGGAACAGCTCCGTCAGCGGCATGCCGATGGCGTTGTCGCGCTCGAAGATTTTTGCAATGTACGGATTATGCCACTCCACGGTACGATCTTCATTATAGAGAATAATGCCGAACGGCAGCTCGCTGATGACATCGTTGCCGCCCTTTTTAACGCGATAAGATAAAGTGCCGAGATACGTCTTAAGGTCCTTGCGGAACGCCCGCTCCGCGAAGTAGCTGTAGACGGCGACCCCGATCGTAAGGATAAGACCGGCCAGTCCCGCCGCCCAGTGAAACCAGGCGAGCAGGGCCGACAGCAAGGCAAGCACCGCAAGCGCAGCCACTTGATGCATGCCGTGCCATCTCGTAATTAGAAACTTAGGCATAGAACGTATCGCTCCTGTGCTATTGGGATTTAACGAACGCCTTCCGGATCGGGAATGCCGTATCCAGAACGCCGATCAGGCTTAGCGGAGGAATCAGCAGCACAGGGATGGCTATGAGAACGGGAACTGCCCTATTCCAATCGCGATGATGAGCAATATAGAAGAAGAAGCCGATCGCCTGAATCGCGAATACATAACTGAGCAGCGGCACCAGATTCATCAGTGCAACCGGGAGGAACGCCTTGCTCGTACTAAGCATGAACAGATCCATCACGTATGCGATCAGATAGAAAATAACGAGCGAGCGCGGAAGCTTCCAATCCCTTGCCTTCGGGAAGGCAGGCACTTCAAGCCCGCTCCGGTTTACGATTCTTCTCGCGAGATAATGCGACACGACCGTCAAGACGTACGCCAAAATGATGAAGGTGAGCGGAATCATGTTAATGATGACTTGAATAAGCGTGTCCGTGTGCGAGGAGGTCCACTCCGTCGCGAGCGTGTTCTGCGCCATCACGGTGTCGAATACGTCGCGGATCATCGAGCTCATCTCATCAAGCAGGGACAGATCCAGGAACAGCTCGAATACGAGCAGCTCCAGCATAAGCTGGGCCAGCACGATGACTCCGACGATCCGGATCACCTTAGCCGCAGGTTCCTTTTTGCGGTATAAGTGACCCATGGCTATGCCGGGCAGCAGGAAGAACAGTCCGATAATAAGCACCGCCGGTCCCACGATCAGGGCGGCAGCTACCCACACGGGAATCGTGTGAAGGGCGAAGGCTCCCTTGGATAGCGTCGAATATAGAACGACATACGGAACCATCATGAACAGCAATGCAGGCAAGTTCAATACAGGTACAGCGAGAAGCAACAGCAGCAGAAACGCCGCCCCGCTCCACAGCAGGGGTTTCAGCCCAGTTTTCAATCGGTTCACCTCTTGCAGCTTCGTTTGCACACCCGATTATCAGGCATTTAACACCCATTATAGCACAAAAGCGGATTTCCGCATGCATCCCGTCCATTCCAACATTTGCGCCTGCGCCCAGCGGCGACCTGACTCCCGTTCAAGTCCCCCTCAAAAAAAAACTGCCCCGGGAGCCTTAGCTCCGCTGGGACAGTCCCTGCTGACAATAATCGATAATTTCGCTTCTTCTTACGAGTCCGATAAAATGATTTCTGTCGTCCACGACAGGCACGAAGTTCTGTACCTTGGCCAGCGAGATCATATCATCCATATTAGCGTCGATATTTACCGCTTTGTTCGTGACCCTCAGCGGCACCTCGGCAAGCTTTACCTTGTTGGTCGTCTCGAATGTCAGATCCGGCCGGCTTTTCATAAACCAGAGCAGATCGCCTTCGGTGACCGTTCCGTAATACGTGCCATCCGAGTGGAGAATCGGTACGGCCGAGTAACGATGATATTCCATCCGTTCCAGCGCTTGCCGCAGCGTCGTGTCATAGGTCAAACATACGACCTCTTGCTTCGGCAGCAGGAAAAACGCGATATTCATCCTTTGTTTCACTCCGTTCTATTGACCGGACGCGCTGGAGAGCGACTGTACCTCCTTCTCCACTGTCGCGGTGTACTTCGGAGGGAGGATCAGACTCGCGGACGGCGCGTCGGCATCCAGCCAATTATGAATCATGGTCTGTACTTGCTGCAAGTCCTCTTCATCGGCAAAATAATACCAAGCCCCGCCTGCCTCCAAGCGACCGCCTTGACCGAGCAGCGTATGGCTGTACATCGTCAGGCCGCTCTTTGTCAGCATAGCTTGCGACATGTCGATCAACTGCCCAGGCGGCATGTCGGTGCTAAAATTGTCGCCCATAATGTCAATAAATGAAGGAATCTTATTCCACTGCTTCAAACTCGTCGCCTTCTCTATAATAGCATGAAGGAACTGCTGATGTCGCTCCGTCCTGCTCATATCCCCGCCCGCGTCTTCGCGGTACCTCACGAAGTTGAGCGCGTCCTTGCCGCCATAAAGGTCCTGTCCGCCCTTGATGACGAATTTTTCGTGTCCGTAACCTTTGTTGACGATGTCATCCTCGATTGGAAGCGCGATGCCTCCCATCGCGTCGATGGCAGCGCGAAAGCCCTCGAAGTTAATAGAAGCGTAATGATTGACTGGCGCGTCCAGCAGCTTTTCTACCGTATCCATCGTCATCCCCGGCCCGCCGAAGGCATGAGCATGGTTGATCTTGTCCTCACTGTCTCTGCCCACAATCTCGACGTAGAGATCCCGCGGAATGGATACGAGCAGCATCTTGCCGTCATTCGGACGCACGATCGTGTAGATCAGCGTGTCGGACCGTCCTATCTCGTTGTCCCGTTGGTCCACCCCGAGCAACAGCACGGAGAATGGATCCCGCTTCGTCCTATCGACTCCGACAGGTTTTACAGGCTGACGGTTTTCGACGGGCTTGTACGTGTTCTCCAAACTTTTCTCAAGCGAACCCTGCAAGAACCAGTCGAAGCCGGCCATTGCCAGCACGCCCCGATTCAAATACGCCGCGGTCAGCAGAACGACCGCAATGATTCCGATTGCATATAATCGTTTATGTTTCTTCTTCATATTGTCCACTCTCCAAGCGATTTGGTTCCGTCTGTCTCTATACCGGCAGCCTTGCTTTCTTATCATTCTAGACGATGGCAACGTTGCAGGGGTTACAAACCTATGACAAAAATTTTATCCCATTTGTGGTAACTTGTCGCATTTCGCAACCAAAATTTGCTTCAAAAAAAGGTCTATTGCTTATGTACGGCGAATACAATTCTTGCAATACTATGTCCATAAGGAGCGTGACTCGTCCATTATGCAACCGGTACAAGTAAATCCGGATCCGTCTTCAACTGGCTTGGATCCCAAGGTGGCTGGCCTGCTTTGTTATTTGCTCGGCTTCATTACAGGTATCATCTTCCTCGTTCTGGAAAAACAAAGCCGCTTCGTTAAGTTCCATGCGATGCAGTCTACGATCGTATTTGTGGCCATTGTCGCCATCAATCTGGTGCTAGGCTGGATTCCCGTCATCGGATGGCTCATTTCGATTATTTTGGCCCCGATCAGCTTCATTTTGTGGATAGCCCTCATGCTGCTGGCTCTGCAAGGCAAGATGTTTAAGCTGCCCTACATCGGCGACATCTCGGAGGAGCAAGCGAACAAATTCTAGAAGAGGTTTGAACACGCATTAATAAGGCTCCGATCGTATTTACACCTCCGGCCTTCATAATGAAACAGGGACAGCCCTTTAGTCGTATAAGACGAAGGGCTGTCCCTGTTCTATTTGTACCGCAATAAACCGAATGAAAAATACGCAGTAAGGGGATTACTTTTATAATAGAAACGTCTGTTAATTCTCTTTGACAAATAACCAATTGTCTCCTATGATTTATCACAGTTAATAGTTCGAATACTAATCATCCAATAGATAGTTGGGAAGTGAGCGCTTGAAGAAACAATTTATGGTGATCGGGCTCGGCCGCTTCGGCACCAGCTTGACCCGCACTTTGATCCAAAACGGACACGAAGTGCTTGCAGTCGACAAGAACGAACAGCTCGTCCAAGAGATGGCTCCCATCGCTACCCATGCGCTGCAAGCGGACTGTACGGACGAAAACGTGCTGCGCGAGCTTGGAGCAAGCAACTTCACGCATGCCATCGTAGCGATCGGCGACGACTTGCAGGCGAGCATTCTGACAACGCTGTTGCTTAAGGAATTAAAGGTGCCAAAGGTAACCGCGAAAGCGCGAAATGAAATGCATGGCAACGTCCTCAGCAAAATCGGCGCCGATCACGTCATCTATCCGGAGCGTGATATGGGGACGCGACTGGGCAATCAACTTAGCTCGGACAACCTGATTGATTACATCGAGCTGTCGCCGGACTACAACCTCGCGGAGATTGGCGCGCCTCCCGCCATGGACGGCAAATCGCTCAAGGATCTCAACATCCGAGCCCGCTACGGTTGTACCATCATGGCTATCAAAACCGGCGATCGCATCAATATTTCGCCTAAGGCCGAGGATGCCATTCATACGGGCGACGTGCTGCTCATCATAGGCAGCAACGATGATATCCGCGAGCTGGAGAACGACTATGAACGCGCATAGCCATCCCAAGAAAAACGAACAGCCTTGGCTCGAGCGTTTCATCAATCATCTCAAAAATAATATCAGTCCGCCGCAGCTTATTACCGTCGTGTTCTTCGGGCTCATCTGGATCGGCGCGATTTTGCTCAGCATGCCCTTTTCGTCTAGCGACGGACATTCCATCGGATTGCTTAATGCGCTATTTACATCGGTATCAGCCGTTTGTGTTAATGGTCTGACGGTTCTGGATACCGGCACTGACTTCTCCGTCGTCGGTCAGATTATCATTATGGTTCTGATCCAGGTTGGCGGCATCGGCTTTATGACGCTCGGCGTGATGGTTGCTATTCTGCTGGGCAAGAAGATCGGTCTCAAGCAGCGGCTCATTATTCAGCAGACGACTCAATCGACTTCGGCGCAGGGGCTCGTTAAGCTGTCTCTGTATATGGTTCTTATCGTATTCGTATTCGAATCCATCGCCACTCTGATTCTAACGCTGCACTGGCAGAGCGAGCTTGGACTGGGCAAAGCGGCATACTATGCGCTGTTCCACTCCGTATCCGCATTCAACAATGCCGGATTTTCCCTATGGTCCGACAGCCTGATGCAGTTCGTCGGCGATCCCATCGTCAACTTGACGCTGATCCTTTTATTTATCGTAGGCGGTCTTGGATACATCGTCATACTGGACGTGCTTCGCAAGCGCTCCTGGCGCAAGCTGTCGCTGCACTCCAAGGTCGTGCTAATCTCCTCCGGCGTATTGATCCTGGCAGGGTTCTTGCTGATTTTCCTGCTGGAGAGCTGGAACAGCGCAACGTTCGGATCGTTGAACACGGGCGAGCGGCTTTTGGCATCGCTCATGCAGAGTACGACACCCAGGAGCGTTGGCTTTAACACCATTAATATCGGCAGCATGCTCGCCGTCTCCCAGTTCATCCTCATCATCCTGATGTTTATCGGGGCGGGATCCGGAGGTACTGGCGGCGGCATCAAAACCAATACGCTGGTCATCCTTATCCTGTCGACGATCCAGACCTTCCGCGGCGGCGGTCAAATCCACGCCTTCGAGCGCAAGATCTCGCAGGACTCCGTCATGCGAGCGCTGGCAGTCGTTATGACGGCGCTGGCTTTTGTCTTAACCGTTACCTTGATTCTTACGGTGACGGAGGATGTGGCGAAGGACAACTTCCTGGCTGTCCTGTTCGAAGCAACCTCCGCGTTCAGCACAACTGGCTTGTCAATGGGGCTTACCGGCGAGCTGACTACGGCAGGCAAGATTGTCGTGACCATTACGATGTTCTTGGGCCGGTTAGGCCCTCTCACGCTGGCTTACGCGCTCGCCCAAAAGAAACAAAGCTCCAAGATCGGCTATCCCGAGGATCATATTCTCGTCGGTTAATGCCCGGGCAAAAATTCATCTTACACAAAGGCTGCCAGACGAAGTCCATGGATGGACGTATCGTCTGGCAGCCTTTTCAGCCTTAATGGCCGCCAGATACGGTCAAACCAACGCGGTCCACGAGTTTCTTGCTCTCTTCGTTCAAGCCGATTATTGTCACGGTCTTGCCCTGCGCCTCATATTTGCCCAGAACCTTTGCAATTGCCGTAATCGCCGAATGATCCCAGACATGAGAGCTGCCGAGATCAATCACGATATGTTGCGGATCCTGCTGCGGGTCGAACAACTCGCCGAAGTGGCTCATCGTGCCAAAGAACATTTGGCCCCGAATTCGGTAATGCTTAATGCCCTGTTCCGTGACATGCATGTCGGCATGCAGCTTGGCCATACGCCATCCAAAGAGAAGCGCACTCATGATCACGCCGACCATAACGCCCTTTGCGAGATCATGCGTGTACACCACCACCGCAACGGTCACTACCATTATAATGGTGTCTGACACCGGGATCTTTCTTACATTCAGGATAGAGCCCCAATCGAAGGTGCCGATTGACACCATAATCATGACACCGACCAACGCCGCCATCGGGATGCTCTTGACCACATCGCCAAGCACCATAATCAGGAACAACAGTACAGCACCCGCCACCAGAGTGGACAGTCTGCCCCGGCCCCCCGATTTGACGTTGATGACAGATTGTCCGATCATCGCGCAGCCCGCCATACCTCCAAAAAATCCGGTAATCGTGTTCGCGATGCCTTGTCCGCGCACTTCCCTGTTCTTATTGCTCTTCGTCTCCGTCGCTTCGTCGAGGATCGTTGCCGTCATTAAAGATTCAAGCAATCCGACGATCGCCATCGTAAACGAGACCGGCAATATAATCATCAGCGTCTCCCAGTTGAACAGAACGTCGGGAATATGAAAGTTCGGCAGCGAACGCGTAATATTGCCCATGTCGCCGACCGTGTTCACTTGAATGCCGCCGAATACCGTCACGCAAGTCATGACGATAATTGCGACAAGCGCGGAAGGCACGGCTTTAGTCAGCAGCGGCAGTCCATAAATAATGAGTAATGTTGCAGCTACGAGCACATACATGACCCAGGTGACATTCTCGAATTGGACGAGCTGTGTCATAAAGATCAAAATCGCCAGCGCGTTCACGAACCCAATGACTACGGAATGCGGAACGAACGTAATGAACCGCCCCAGCTTGAGCATACCCATCAGAAACTGTATAATGCCCGTCAGAATCGTAGCCGCATATAGGTACTCAATCCCGTGATCGGCTACCAGCGTTACCATCAGCACCGCCATTGCGCCTGTTGCCGCGGAGATCATCCCTGGTCGTCCGCCCGTAATGGAGATGATAACCGCGATACAAAATGACGCATGCAGCCCGACCATGGGATCGACACCCGCAATGATCGAGAAGGCTATGGCTTCCGGAATCAGCGCAAGCGCGACCGTAATGCCGGCCAGCAGATCCCCTCTGACGTTAAAAAACCATGTGTTTTTCAGTTGTTGTAACAAAGAAATAATTCCTCTCTCTCCTCTAGGTCGTGTCTGAAAATCTGCTCCCCTCGGAGTATTCAGACACGCCCTAGTAATTGGTGACCTCCCACTCTCAGAGAGGTCGGGGCCGATAATTGACGATTTTTATTATACACAGAATCCACAAGCGATCTACTGGATACCATTACGGGTTTAAACGCTTACATCCGTTTTATTCTCTCTTATTCTGTTTCAATCTCCTTTTTAGCCATCTTTACGATCAATAAAATTCCATGCTCAAAAGGCGATTCGAATTCGTCAGCCCCTTTATCCACATGGGGATAACTTTTTTCGACGTCACCCTTTTTGAGTTATTCACTTGTGCATACTTTTGCATCTTCAATAAACGATACCATCTACAAGTCAGTCGGCAGCCAGCAGATAAAGGTCGTTCCCTTTCCATATACGCTATCCACCCGTATATCTCCACTCATAATCTCACTAAAGCTCTGACTAATCGCGAGCCCTAGACCCGTGCCTCCATATTTGCGTGTGGTAGATGCATCAGCCTGCGTAAATGGGTGAAACAGCTTTTCGAGCTGCTCTGGCGTCATGCCAATGCCCGTATCCCGAACAAAAAATTCGTAACCCTGCCGAGAATCCCTGACTTCCTTATAAACCTTGAATTCAATCAGCCCGTTCTCGGTAAACTTGTTGGCGTTGCTTAACAAATTAATAAGAATTTGTTTTAATTTTGTTATATCGGCCGTAATTTCTCCGCTTTCTTCGCAACTCAATTGCAGCCTGTTTCCCTTTCCGTCTACCAACGGTCCAATCGTAGTCATCACATCGTGAATTAATTCCGATAGGAGGTAGGTCTCCAGATGCAGCTCCATTTTTCCAGCTTCTATCTTGGAAATGTCCAGGATATCATTAATCAGGCTAAGGAGATGATTGCCTGCTTTGCTGATTCTGGATAAGTCCGCTACAAAGGAAGTCTCGCCGATCTCTTCTGCCTCTTCCTGCAGCATTTCACTATAACCAATAATCGCATTTAGCGGAGTTCGCAACTCATGACTCATGTTAGCCAGAAACTGACTTTTAATCAGGCTCGCTTTTATAGCCTCGTCATGCGCTTTTGCCAATTGAGTCGTTCGCTCGGCCAGTGCTGTTTCTGCATTTACTCGATCCGTAATATTTGTACGAATGGAAATAAATTGACGCGGGTTATTATGGTCATCAAGAAAAGGTACGATGGTTGTATTCATCCAATACTCGCTGCCGTCTTTGGCTCTGTTTTTAACTTCACCTTGCCAGACGCGTCCTTGTTTAATCGTTTCCCACATCGTCTTAAAGAAGCTTTTAGGATGAAATCCCGAGTTGATTACACGATGTGTTTTTCCAATCAGTTCATCACGATCGTATTTGGATATTTCGCAGAACTTTTCGTTTACATAAGTGATTACGCCTTTAGCATCCGTAACCGCAACAATAGAGGACGCATCCAAGGCATTTTCTATATCTCTCAAATTGTCCATTGTCTGCAATAATTTATTTTCATTATCTTTGCGTAATGATATATCCGTTCCAATAGATACATATTGAAATTCAACATCGCCATCATTTTTAAAGGGAACGATGGTCAGATGTATCCAGTAATCGCCACCATCCTTAGCACGATTGTTTATTTCGCCCTTCCACACTTGACCTCGTCTCAAAAGATCCCATAAATCATTAAAACCGCCATGAGCGTGGAACCCTGTATGCACAACCTGGTGGTTCAAACCTATGATTTCATCTTTATTAAACTTGGAAATTTCGCAGAAATAATCATTTACGTACGTAATGATTCCTTCTTCATTCATAATTGAAACGATTGACGAAGTCTCCAATGCCTTAAATACATGTTCAATCGTTTTATGATTCGTAAACATTTTTTGCCCACCTCGTTACACCAATATGAACTATTAGATATAAAATAATGATACGATATGAATTTGAACATTTTTTGAAATGATAGTACCCATTATTAACCAAAAAACTTGAAATAGCCTCGAAATTGCTTTGATATAGCCATTTCTATCGATTAATCATACTCGCTCAACGTCACAGCTACAACACCTCGTTAATCGAACAAGTTCAATTCAAGATAAGCCGATGGTATGAATTGTTTCGTTTAATCAAAGAAAGGGGCTGCCCGATAAATAAACTTTTAAGGTAGCCCCGTTGTCTTTATGGCTTGATTATTTGGGTAGGCTTGTACCAAACGTGTATGAAAATTCATATACAATCCACCAAACAGGCAGGCATCCACCTCGCCACTTTCCTGAAAAAGCAAAAAAGTTGGACGGAAGACTTCCGCCCAACTTTTTATTTTGAGAATTATGGGACAGCCCCAATTCAATATTAATTTACTTCTATCTGCTTTTGATTAACAGCCCTACAGCTTCCTGGACAACCTTACTTGTGTCCCCGCCCTTCTCCAGCTCTTCATGAATACATTGCTCCAGGTTTACCGCCACTACAAGCGCCAGCGTTTTATCGACGGCGCTGCGGACAGCCGAGAGTTGGCTTACGACGTCCTTGCAGTTTTTGTTTTCTTCCATCATTTTTAATACACCGCGTATTTGTCCTTCGGCTCGACGCAGGCGTCGTTTCATATCATCATCGTATTTCATTTTGGAATCCCCCCGATACATGTATAGGTATATTATAAACACATTGGGGAGTCGAGGATCAAATAAATAAGTTCACCTTCGCATCTGCGGCATCTCCCAAATAAGCCGCAACGCCGGCATATTCGATTCCGTCGAGCAATTCTTCCTTCTGGAGACCCAACAAGTCCATCGTCATCGTACATGCAACCAACTTCACGCCTTGCTCCTGCGCGAGCTCGATCAACTGCGGCAAGGTTAACGCATTATGCTTCTTCATCACGTGCTTAATCATCTTCGGGCCCATCCCAGCGAAATTCATTTTTGATAGACCCAGTTTATCTACGCCTCGAGGCATAATCTTACCGAACATTTTCTCAAGAAACCCCTTCTTTAAAGATACCGGGTGTTCCTTTCTAAGCGTGTTCAATCCCCAGAACGTAAAGAAAATCGTCACCTCATGATCGTAAGCAGCAGCGCCATTGGCAATGATAAACGCTGCTATGGCTTTATCCAGTTCGCCACTAAATAAAACAATTGTTGATTTTTCCTTTTCAGTCACATAAGGCACCCCTTTCATTTTTCAGTTATCAAAACAGGTATTGCAGGCATCTGTTCTAGCTTCAAGCTCGTTGTTACACCTTCTTAACGATAAATTTAAACACACCGTTCTCTTCCCTCGCTTCCACGAGCTCGTTTTTTGTTTGATTTACCCAAGCCTTAAAATCGTTCATGGAACCTTTATCCGTTGTATGAAGCTCCATCGTTTGCCCCGTTTGAATGGAATCGATCCCCTTCTTTGCTTTGACGATCGGCATTGGGCACGCCAGCCCTTTTGCGTCGATTACGATATCTGCCATCTCAATTTCCTCCTCTTTAGTTAGTTGTGGTTGGTTGCTTATTCGTCATGCTCCGTGGGACCTTCCCACGCGGACATACCTGGTATGACATTCGTAACTTTAGAGTAACCGCGTTCGGAAAGCAGCTGGCAGGCGAAATCGCTTCGATTGCCTGATCTGCAAACAACGAAATACTCCTCGTCCTTCGAGAGCGAATCGAGCTTTTGCTCCAGTTCGCCCATAGGTATCGAGATCGCTCCCGGAATTCGTTTGAAACTGTACTCCGCCGGTTCCCGAACGTCTAATAAGATTGAGTTTTCGCCGGCTGTGAGTTTCCGGTTCAAATCTTCGTTGCTAATGACTCGCGGATGTGTTGTTTCTAGTTTTGTTTCGATTTCCAGGGACTTCCGCAAAAAATGGCGGAAGATGCCTCCCTCTTCCTTCAAGCCGATATATTGGTGACCTGTCCGGCCTGCCCAGCTCTGCAAATCTGCCACAGACCCTTTATCCGTTGCCCGTACTTCGAGCACTTCGCCGGCATTCATTTCCGCGATGGTTTTTTTGGTTTTTACGACCGGCATCGGACACGCCAAGCCCTCGCAGTTTAACGTTTGATTCGTTTGAATCATGGATGTCATATGATCTACTCCTTTCTTGTGTTTAAATCCCTGAAACTACCTCTCCTTCCCAGAGGGACATGCCCCCGGGCATATTGCTGACGTCATAACCTAATTCTTCAAGCCATTCGCATGCCAATCCGCTGCGGTTTCCGCTTCGACATACGACAATATATGGCTTCGTCCGATCCAACTCGCCTAGTCTTTGCCCGAGCGAACCTAGCGGGAGGTGCTTAACGTTCGGGATATGACCAGATTCCCACTCATCCGGCTCTCGCACATCAATAATGTTCAGCTTTTCACCTTTTGCTAACCGTTCTTTGACTTCCTGCGGCAGCATGTCTTTCGAATATTTTCCTGCCATCTGGCAAACACTCCCCAAAGTTAAGATAGAATATCGAGCCAAATTTTAATGACAGTTGCGATTATCAATACGGCGAGGATCCATTGAAGCATCTTTACATTCATCTTCTTGCCGACTTTCGCGCCAATCGGAGAAGCAATGATACTTGCGATTACCATGATCGCTGAAGGGATCCAGAGCATATGCCCTCCCATGATCTTGCCTGCCGTCGTCCCGATGGAGGAAATGAACGTAATCGCTAATGAAGATGCGATTGCAACCCGAGTCGGGATTTTAAGGAGGACGAGCATAATCGGAATGATGATGAATGCACCGGCCGCACCGACGATTCCCGACAAAATACCGACCACGGCAGCCGATATTGATGCCAAGCCCCGATTAAATGTAATCTTGGTAAAATCGCCGTCTTCATTGCCTTTCTTCGGCATAAACATCATCACTCCGGCTATTAGTGCCATAACCGCGTAGACAATATTGATGACGCCGTCCGGAAGAAACTTTGAACCATACCCGCCAAGGAGACTGCCGATGATAATCGGAACTCCCATATACAGTACAAGCTTCGTATTCATGAAATTTCCTTTGCGATAAGCCAACATCCCTGCTAATGTCGCAAAAAACACTTGAATGGCACTTACAGCTGCAACTTCCTGAGCCGAGTAAGCCAAGAAACCTAAGGCAGGAGGGATATACAGCAGCATCGGATATTTGATAATCGACCCGCCAATCCCTACCATTCCCGAAATAAAGGACCCGATAAAGCCGATGGCAAATAAGACGGTAATCAACATGATATCCATGCCCATAACGGAAATCCTTTCCTTTATACCCTGCAGGGTATTATTTGGGTCAAAAAAATAAGCTCCCTCTCTACAGTCGCCCGAATTCATTATTTATCGTGTACGGCGCAACGATTCGGTCCCCATTCCATCTCCCGTTGTTCTTCTTCGTTTGGCGTCATTCTGCCCATATTCGTTTGGCGAATTTCTTGATAGGCGTTTGGCTGCGGTGGAAGGTTCTCCGTCACTGCCGATCTAAAATCGTCATTGCTTTGCATGTTGAGCCCTGGATTGTTTTTATACAAGTCGCCGAGACGTGCGGCAACCTTGCCATCTCGCCCGAGCTCGCTTATCTTGCCGAAATGGGCGGGGAGTACCATCAAATCGTCTGAAAGGCCTTTATACGTCTTGTACAGCGTCGATCTGAGATCTGCAACCCAATCCTCCGCCTTGCCGGCTAAGTCCGGACGACCGATAGACTCGACAAATAGGATATCCCCGCTAAGCAAGTATTGTTCGTCAATGATTAAGGACGTGCTTCCGATCGTATGACCCGGAGAATAGATAGGCTGGATCCGGATATTAGAATGACCAACCTTAATTTCTTTTCCTTCCTCTAGCGGCTCAAAGTCGAAAATGACTTCGGTTGCATCTCTGGGAGGGAGCCAATATGTTGCTCCGGTTTTCTCTGCTAACAATCTGCCACCCGAGATGTGGTCGGCATGCAAGTGCGTGTCGAGTGTGTGTTTGATCTTCGCGCCTTTGTCGGAAGCAAATTGTTCAAAAACATCGATCATACGCAGCGTGTCGATCATCACGGCCTCGCCACCCGACAATACCATATACGACAAACAGCCCTTGCCAATGCGAACGAATTGATATAATTCCCCTCCATCCTTAAGATCACCGATTTTGACAGGCTCCATATAATCGCTCCAAGCTTTCATGCCGCCTTCCAGATAATGAATATTCGATTTTCCAGCTTCGGCGAGCTGCTCCGCAATAAAGATCGATGAACCTTCTTTGGCGCACACTACAAGGATGTTTTTTCCATCCGGGATTTTATCGAGCGCATCGTCAACGCCATCCAACAAATCGAAGTAAGGAATATTCAATAGATTTATTTTCACGCCTTCTATTTTCCAATTCATGAATTCCGACTCATTTCTGACGTCTAGAATAAACAATTCTTCTTGTGCAATGATTTTCTTTGTAAGTTCCTGAGGAGTCATTGCCTTTATCGTTGTTGCCATTGTAATTTCTACCTCCCTAATCGTATTTTATAGTTTCACCGGGTGAGACTCACTAGACTCATAATACCCCACTGGGTATTATTTTATCGAAAATTTATACCCCACGGGGTATACAAACATATTACAGTGTTCTTTTAGTTCTGTCAACCGTTATGCACAAACACAAAAAAACCCACGCAAGGATCACTTTTTCAAGTGTCCTGGCTTGTGGGTTTTCTTCGTTCTGCACTTCAGCACGAACTATTCCGTTGTGTAAGGCAGCAATGCGATCTGACGGGAACGTTTAATTGCAACTGTCAGCAAGCGTTGGTATTTCGCGCTTGTGCCCGTTACGCGACGTGGCAAAATTTTGCCGCGCTCGCTGATAAACTTCTTAAGCAGATCCGTGTCTTTATAGTCAATGTGAGTAATTTTGTTTACAGTAAAGAAACAAACTTTACGACGTTTGTTGCGTCCGCCTTTACGTCCGCTGAACTTACGCTCTGGACGCTCGTCGCCGCCGTTCTCTCTTGGTTTGAAAGCCATGGTGTACATCCTCCTTCTCGTAGAAAATTAAAATGGTAAATCATCTTCGGAAATGTCGATTGGACGTCCGTCATCCTTGAAAGGATCGCTGTTGCTATTGCCGTCGTTGCGCGATCCGCCCGAACGGCTTCCGCCGCCATAGGATGAACCACCGCCACCGCCAGCATTGCTT
>NZ_BDQX01000139.1 GCF_003112455.1 Paenibacillus agaridevorans | reverse complement strand
CTCCTTCTCTGATCGCGGGCTTGCGCCCGATCGAATGATACTCCACGCCTGCATCCTTCATGTCATCGACCGCATACAGGTTGCGACCGTCATAAACGAGCGGCGTCCGCATCAGCTTGCGGTAAGTCTCGGGGGCAACGGCCCGGAACTCTCCCCATTCCGTTAAAATAAAGCAGACATTCGCGCCGTCCAGCGCCTCTTCGATACTACTCGCATACGACATATGGCCTCTGGCGCATGGTCCTTCCGGGTACAGCCTCGCAAAGCTTGCCGCGCCGACCGGGTCATAGGCAAATATATCCGCTCCTTGCTCCAACAGGAGGGGAACATTCTCGAGTGATGCCGCTTCCCGGAGATCATCCGTCCCCGGCTTAAACGTCAGGCCCAGCACCGCCACCTTAAGACCGTTTAAGGTAATGAGGCGCTTGCTCGCCTTCTTGTACAGCATTGTCTTCTGATCCTTATTGACGTCGATCGCCGACTTTACCGTCCGGAGCTCGTAGCCATTTTGACGGGCCAAGTAATCCAGCGCCTTTGTATCCTTGGGGAAACAAGAGCCGCCGAAACCAATACCGGCATTTAAGAACTTGCTGCCGATCCGCGGATCAAAGCCCATTCCTTTGGCAACATCCTGGATATCCGCACCGACTAGCTCGCAGAGATTGGCGATATCGTTCATGTACGAGATCTTAAGCGCCAGGAAATCGTTGGCGGCATATTTGATCATCTCGGCGGATCTCCGGTTGACGGAGACGATCGGCAGACCAAACGGCTCATAGATACGCGTCAGCAGCTCCTGCGCCCACTCGCTCTCCGTGCCGATAATGATACGCTCCGCGTGGAGCGTATCGTGAACAGCCGAGCCTTGCGCCAGGAACTCCGGGTTCGAAGCGACCTCTACCCGCACATCGTGGGCGAGGAAGTCATGAATGAACTGCTCAACCTTGTCATTCGTCCCGACGGGCACCGTTGACTTCACCACAACCAGACAGTCCTTCTCGATCGTCTCGGCGATCTGTCTCGCCACCGTTGCGATATAGGACAGGTTGGCCGAGCCGTCTGGCTGCTCAGGTGTTCCGACACCGATAAATATAGCATCTGCCTCTTTATATGCAGCTACATAGTCGGTGGTATAGTCAATTCTACCGGCCTCATAATTTTTCCTCATGAGCTGCTCCAGATCGACCTCATAGATCGGCGACACGCCCGACTTCATCAGCGCCACCTTGTTCTCGTCAATATCCACACAGGTCACCTGGTGACCCATCTCGGCAAAACAAACGCCGGCTACAAGGCCGACATAGCCTGTTCCGGCTACTGCTAGTTTAAGCATAGACAAGGCTTCCTCTCTCCCAGAAAAACAACCAAATTTAGATACTGTATTGCTTCTCAAAATAATTCTGATACTCGCCGCTTAGGATTTGCTCCCACCATTCTTTGTGCTCAAGATACCATGCAATCGTCTGCTCGATTCCCGTATCGAAGGTGTAAGTCGGCTGCCACCCTAACTGCTCCAGCTTGGTCGGGTCAATAGCATATCGCTTGTCATGCCCTAATCGATCTTTAACGAATTCAATGAGATCATTCGATTTATGCAGTGCACGTATAATCGTTTTGACAACTTCAAGGTTTGTCCGTTCATTATGTCCACCAATGTTATACACTTCGCCGTTGATACCCTCGTGCATCACAAGATCAATAGCCGAGCAATGATCCCACACATGCAGCCAGTCGCGAATATTTCGACCGTCACCATACACCGGCACCTTCTGATCGTTCAGTACACGCGAGATCGTCAGCGGGATCAGCTTCTCTGGAAAGTGATACGGTCCGTAGTTATTGGAGCAGCGTGTAATATTAACAGGCAAGCCATAAGTCTCATGGTAAGCCCTGACAAGCAAATCGGAAGAGGCCTTACTAGCGCTATATGGACTATTGGGCTGAATAGGCGTATCCTCTGTAAAAAAAGTTTGAGGATCAAAATCCAGTTCACCGTAAACTTCATCTGTTGAGACGTGGACAAATTTGGTGATGCCATAGACCTTGGCTGCATCAAGCAACACTTGCGTGCCCAACACGTTGGTTTGCACGAATATGCCGGGATCCGTAATTGATCGGTCTACATGGCTTTCCGCCGCGAAATGAATGACATACTGAAATTGTTCCTGCTCGAAAAGAGACATAATTGCTTGCCGATCGGCAATATCTGCTTTAACGAAAGAGTAATTGTCCTTACTCTCTATTCCGGCATGCTTGGTCAAGTCTCCCGCATAAGTCAGCAAATCCAGATTAACAATATCGTAGTCAGGATACTTGTTAACCATATATTGAACGAAGTTGCCGCCAATGAAACCCGCCCCGCCAGTGACCAGCACTTTAATTCTTGTCATGATCTAATCCTCACTTCTGATTATGGAGTAACTGGTTCGTATATCTTGCAACAGCATCTTGCCAAGATGGCAATGGGACGAATCCATGATCCACTAATTTTTTCTTGGACATGCATGAGTTTCGAGGGCGAACAGCGCGAGTGGGGTATTGCTCCGTCGCGATAGAATTTACCTTTACATTCTTCTCAGTCGTCCAGAAGATCTCTCTTGCGAACTCTGCCCAGTTGCAGAAGCCTTCATTAGAGGCGTGATACGTACCATATTTATCGCTTTGAACCATATCCAATAGCAATCTTGCCAGATCTAAAGTATATGTAGGGGAGCCCCATTGATCGCCAACGACATTCAGCTCCTCGCGGGTTTCTGCCAGCCTCAACATGGTCTTTACGAAGTTATTTCCGTTCGAGCCGAATACCCATGAAACCCGTACGATGAAGTGGGTTTCAATTGACTCTTGCACGTACTTCTCGCCTTCATACTTTGTAAGGCCATAATAATTAATAGGGCTCGGCGCATCCCCCTCATCAAAGGGAACTTCGCCTTGCCCATTAAATACGTAATCTGTGCTAATATACATCAGCTTCGCTCCAACGCGTTGCGCAGCTGCGGCCAGATGCTTTGTACCATTGACATTCACATGCCAGCAAGCCTCTCTGTCATCTTCCGCTCGATCCACTGCGGTATAAGCGGCACAATGAATAATGGCATCCGGCTTGACAAGATCAATGTATTCAACCACATCGCTCTCAATTGTTATATCTAAATCCGCAGTGCTACTACCATACATGTCGAAACCCAGAGCTTTACCTCTCTGAACAACATCGTAGCCCAGTTGACCGCTATACCCCGTAACCATTATTTTCATAGCCTACCCACCCATCATAAAGTTCACTTCTGCCTCTTCAAGCAGAGGAGCTTTTTCGTCCTTCTCGGAAAGGATCGGCAGAGCTGACTCTGGCCATTGAATATTAATTGCTAGATCATTCCATCGAATGCCTCTATCGTGGGCTTGAGAATAGCCTTCGTCGACCTTATATTGCACTTCGACATCGTCCGTTAGTGTCATGAATCCATGGGCGAAACCTTGAGGTATGAATAGCTGCTTCTTGTTCTCTTCCGTTAGTTCTACTCCGAACCACTGTCCGAATGTCGAACTTCCCTTGCGAATATCAACTGCTACATCGAAGATTGATCCTCTAGTGCAACGAACCAGCTTGGATTGAGCTTTAGGATTGAGTTGGTAGTGTAACCCACGCAAAGTTCCCTTGGATGCCGAGAAGGAGTGATTATCCTGTACGAAGGTTATGTCTATCCCTAATGCTTTAAGCCTGCTATCGCTGTAGGTTTCCATAAACCATCCTCGATGATCTCCATGTACGGTCGGTTCAATAATGATGACTCCATCAAGTTCTGTATTTATAAGCTTCATGCGTGAATGCCCTCCCGTCTTACAACCTCAATGTTCTGTTTCGCTAATCGTAATAAATACTGGCCGTACTCATTCTTTTTTAGAGGTTCCGCCAGCTCAAGCAATTGTTCCTTACTTATGTAGCCCTTTCTATAGGCAATCTCCTCCAGACAAGCTACTTTAAGACTCTGTCTCTTCTCAACCGTCTCTATATAAGTTGAGGCTTCAAGAAGAGACTCATGTGTACCTGTATCGAGCCAAGCGAAGCCACGGCCAAGCAATTCAACACTTAACTCGCCCTTCTCCAAGTAAACCTTGTTTACATCTGTAATCTCTAGCTCTCCACGTTCCGAGGGCCTAATCTGTTTTGCTATTTCAACTACACTATTATCATAGAAATATAGACCAGTTACAGCGTACGTTGATTGGGGATCCTGAGGCTTCTCTTCTATGGATATAGCCTTACCGACTTCATCAAATTCAACTACACCGAAACGCTCGGGATCCTTGACGTTATAGCCAAAGATAGTTGCACCATGTTGACGTGATGCTGCGCTCTCTAGCAGCTTAGTGAAACCATGACCATAGAAAATGTTATCGCCAAGAATTAGAGCAACATTGTCATTCCCAATAAAGTCCTCCCCAATCAGGAATGCCTGCGCAAGTCCGTCAGGAGATTCTTGTACGGCGTAGCTAATATGTATACCTAGATCACTACCGCAACCTAAAAGTTGCTCGAATCTAGGCGTATCTTGAGGGGTGGATATGATTAATATATCTTTGATTCCTGCTAACATTAATATTGATAGTGGGTAATAAATCATTGGCTTATCATATATGGGTAAAAGCTGTTTTGAGATTGTTTTAGTTAACGGATACAGCCTGGTTCCGCTTCCTCCAGCAAGAATAATGCCTTTCACTTTCAAATAAATCCCCCCCTTAAATAACCTTTGATTCTTTTTACTGAAATAATAATTTCCCTTCTTGTAATAAATAAGTAAAATAAAAGTCCAATTAAAAAGATACTTAACGAAATAGAGAATCCGGAGTTATATGAAATAACAATAAATAAAATTGCCATTAACAATTCTAAAACAGTACCTTTAGTGATAGGAAAGTTTAATAATCGAGATAAACAGTACTCTGAAATAATAGATTTTAGTGCCAACAGTACAACAATTGATATTACAGCCGCATTCAAATTATTAAATACTACAACTGTTCCCACTGTCGAAATTAATGAAAGTATCCACACCATAGCATTTATTCTCAACATTAGCTTTTCTTTTCTTTTTATTTTTAAGAAAGTATTTATTAACATTGATGTTTTTGCCTCAAAGATTAATGAAGGAAATAACAATGCCAACAAAGACAGTGCATCGGAGTATTGGGGAACCCATAAGGAAAGTAATTCAGTGATTGGAAAGTAAAGTGCCATTGCAAGAATCAACACTGTCATTAATATGTTTTTTATAACTAAATAAATTTCTGTATACTTACGTTCATCCACTCTTTTTAAAATTGGAAACATTACGATTCCTAAAGAATTTATAAAAATCATTAGCATGTTTGTTATACTTAATATAAATGACACTTTTCCAAAAACAACAACGTCCCAATTTCGCTCTATACCAAATCTTACGTTTCCGACAATTAGTATTCCAGCAACATTTGCAAGCATAAGTTTTATTCCTGCACTTATATTTTCTTTGGCTTCCTTAAATGAGAATATGAAGCTCGAGATTTTATTAAATGCTATGTCTTTACAACAGTATAATGAAAAAATTAATGATAGAAACTTTCCAATGAGATCTGAAAAAATAATGTATTCTATCTCTTTCACACCACAAAATACAAGTATAATAATTAACATTAAACTAGTGAACTTATCCAACAAGTTTATTATTGCATACTCTTTAATTCTATTTGTTGCTTGTAATAAATACATAAACATATAGCGAGTATTTACTATAACCGCCCCTAATGCAACAAATTGTATAATCACTTTTCGTTGTTCAATAGTTTGGGTCAATGATATAAAAAATATCATTAAAGCAAATATAACTTGTAACGTGACTAACATTATAAGCTGTGAATTGAATAATTTTTTGTCAAGGTCCGCGTAATTGTTGCCTCCGTAGCGTAAATAAATACCATCGTTCCAACCCAAATGCAAAAAGCCAACATAGCCTATATAGAATAAATATAATTGCCAATAACCGTAGCTTTCTATGCTAAAAAACTTTGGCAAGATTAATACTAATGTAACTGAAAATAAAACCGCTATTACATTTGAAATTACAGCATAAGATACGTTACTTATGAATTTGGTTACAGTTCGTTTCAATACTAACCCCCATAATGAAATTGAAAGCTTTACTTAGTGTGCTACAGATTGATCATTCTAGATCTGTATACATTGTCGTTAAATAATATTTTTAAAAATTCAATTGCGGATTTTCTATGATGTTTATAAATAAATAGTCGCTTTTGTCTTCCAGCCTTTACAATTGCATTTGTCGACGAATCTTCTTTATGATATATCAGAATATCTGGTGAATACATAGTAAGTAATTTTTCTTTCCGCGCAATATAAAATAAAATGTCCTCCTCCATATATAAAAAAGTTTTGTCATAAAGTCCATTATATTTTTGTATATATTCTTTTGAAAATATGAGGCAACATCCATGTAACATAACATTTTTATGCTCCTCCGTATGCATGGCTTTATAACGCTTATTCCTAGAACGATTTAAAAGTAGCTTATCCTTCATACTCCTCAGTATATCATCCAACTTCAACCATATCAGAAGATGAGATATGGTATATTTCACAATCAAACCCACCATTCCCCTTTTACTATACCTTTTAGTTTGACTGAAATGAGGATTTTGATGTTTATTGTCAGATAGTGAAAGAATATCAGGACCAAGAATATGGAACTTATGCTCAGTATACTTATTATTAATAACTTTTATGAAATTTTTCTGATTTACTAGAGTGTCATTGTTAATAAGTACAATAAAGTCCGATTTTAATTCATGCTTTGCAAATTGATATCCCAGATTGTTTCCACTTGCAAAGCCTAAATTCTTTTCAGATATTATTATATGAATATTCTGATAGTCCTTGAACTCGAATTCTAAATCAATTCCACTCCCATCATTAGAACCATTGTCCACCACAACAATATCAAAATCACCCTCTACGTTATCAATTAATGATCTAACACATTCCCTAGTGTCAACAATAGTAATATAATGTAAAACTACAAAGGTTGTTTTCATAGGACACCTCAAGTCAATATTGGTTCCGAACATTATAATATTTTTCATTACAAAATTACCTGGATTAATCAATAAATAAACACTCCAGCTTGATTATTTAAAACCTTAACCCAACAGTAAATTGCAAAAAGCAACATAAAAAGCACTTGCAGAATTCTTTTGTGCTTAAATTCTATTTGATCAATGATAAATGGAATTAAAAAATTACGTATATACTAAAATAAGTTGAAATTCCATCTAAATATTTAGAACTAATTGCAATACCATTAGTAAAGGTAGCAACTAGTACGCTATTGAACATTAACTTGTATTGATAATCTTTTCTATTATTAAATAAAATACAAAATCCTAATATTAATAAATATACCAAGAAATCAAAAGGCTTAGACTTTATATCAACACTAAATGATTCATAAATTTTATAGTCAACTAGCAATGAGATGCTTCCCAATAATCCGAAATGCAAAGGAAAATATCTCTACTGAATATAAATTAAAGATTAAAACAGCAACACCAATACTAAATATATATTTAAATTAAAATGTGATTTTATCCAAAAAAAGCAGTGATAAACTAACAATCGCATTATAGTGAAAATTAACCGCTATAGCAACAAAGAATATAAAGCTTTTCCTCTTGTTTCTTATTAAATACCAATATCCCAATAAGCAAAAAGCTAATGCGATATATTGCTAATTATATTTAAGGAGTCAAAATAGAAGAAACCAAACACAAATAAAAATACAGTAAGTAATTAATTAATTGATATTTTATTTATAGTAATTCTAAAAGTTACCAGAATTAGAATGCTAGTTGTTATCATAATAGACTTTGCATGATTTGAAATTGCATATGTAATTTGCAAAAAAACCAGGTTCGTACTTTTGCGAATTAAATTACTCCGTTAAAAAAGAAATTATAATAATTCATGAAATCCGTTCCAACATTATAACGCAATGCGCTAAGGACTATTAGAGCAAAAAAGGTTAGACTTGTATAAACATTTACCTTAAACCAATTCACTCTTATATTCGGCAATAAATATAGTGATAGCGTTAGAAATATCATTATGTAATAAATCGTCATGTTCTACTCCTAATTTTATGCTAGCTTTCTTTGAGATAGTAGCTTTATAACATGTAGTAATGATATCTCCATTTTTGATATTGAATTTATTATATGAATTACCGTCTTATTATACATTTTAAGCTTCAGATATGCTTTTGCTATTTTTAAATTGTAAATAGTCATAAGTTCCTTATCCTCAAGTAATACATTCATGTACTTTTCTTTTAAATAGATGTTACTACTCAACCTATTTGAATAGTTAGAAGTAATAGTGTTATTCTCATATATAGTATAATTAAGTAAGCATTCCTCAACGCAGTCGATTTCATACTTTTCAGCAAGTCTATACCAAAAGTCCAAATCTTGCCCCGATTTCAAATTGACATCAAACATCCCTACCTCAATTGCACATGTCCTTCTAACAATTCCGCAAGAAGTAGATCCTATATAGTTTTTAATTAATAATTCTTTGCAGGGATTATTAGCTTTTATAGCCCTCCGTTCTATGTTTCCTCCTTTTTTTTCATAGATATATTTAATACCACAATAAACCAACCCAACTTTACTATTCTCAAATTTTCTTATTTGCTTCTCTAGCTTCCTTTCATCCCAAGAATCATCGTCATCTAAGAAAGCGACAAATTCGCCCGAACTATGCTCTATACCAGTATTTCTAGCCTTACACGCCCCCATATTTTGTTCGTGTGCAATGTATAACACTTGAGGGTATTCTTTAACACCATCGGAGATTTCTCTTGAAAGATCATTTTCACTCCCATTATCATCCACTACTATAATCTCAATATTTTTATAGGTCTGCTTTAAAACACTGTTTATTGCATTCTTTATTACGCTGCTATTCCTTTTATATGTGGGTATTACAATACTCACTTTCTTTTTCACATGTTTAACCCCTTCCTATGCGCTGAATTAAATTAAAACTATCATTTTAATTAAACCTGACGCGACTTGACTATTAGCTCAACAATAAATTTCTCTTCCAGAACAATAGATGATGGTACTTATATATTTATCGATCTATATTACCGAATATATGATTCATTTTTTTTTGAAATGCATAATGTGAAAATAAACGTTCAAATTGATAATGAGTGTTGTTTTTCATTAAATGTAATTCCGATGCTGTCATATTCGTTATTCTAGCAGCTATTTCTGTTAAATTATTTATATTTATATTAAACCCAATATTTTCGTCCTTCACGAGTTCAAAAGTGTCAGCTTGTATATTATTTAGAATCGGTAACCCACCATAAAAATAATCTACAGACTTCATTGTGAGACCTACACAAACACTTTCTTTCATTATATTCAACCCAAAATGACACTTATTGAATATTTGTTGCTTTTCTTTATCATCATAGACCTTACCGTAGTAGTTAACAGTTGCTCCTACATTTTTGAGTCCATCAATTAATAATTGTTTATTCTCCCCTTCCCCAATAATATGTATTGTAGTAGGTTTAATATTAACCAAAGCAGTAACAAGTTTAATAATCATAGTGATATCGATAATGTTATTTATTGAACCTAAATAACATAAATTAATCTGATTATTATCTAGAATGCTCCATTTTTCCTGTACGTCTCCTTTTTTAGCTAGATACAGAGTTTCGGATCTATGATTTTTCAATAGCTCTTGCAATACACTTTGATACAAGTTACATTCTGTTAATACGGTATTAGCTCTTAATATGTTCTTATTCCGTAAACTTCTCCAAACGTAGTAAGGGAATTTAGTAACTACTCCTCCTTTTGTAGGCATAGTTTCTGGCCAAAGATCGATGATATCAAAGTACAACTTTACTTCTGGATGCTTTTTCTTATACCTATTTGCAAATAGTGCCAATGAATTAGGCGGCAATGTTACATAAATTAGGTCTGGTAACAATTTTTCAACAGCTTGAAAGGCCCTCTTTGAAAATTCATAATGAGACAATAATCTGGAGTAAGACAAATTTTTATGGTACGGTCTAGTCTCTATAAATAAATAGTTTTTCTTTTTATCATTCCGTTTCGTCTTCTGAATATGTTTAAAGTTAGATGTTATAATATTAACGCTATGTCCATGTTCGATGAAATAATCGTATACCATATCAATTCTATTCTCATAGGTATCGAAACAGTTAATTATAACAATTTTCATTTTTCTCTTCCCTCAATTACTCTAATCGAATCTTTAAAGTTTGTAATACAGTATTCGGAATCATATTTTGATAATTCATGTTCATACACAAATGTTCCAAACAGTTTATTAATCGAATCCACCTTTTTTCCTATTATTCTTATTATTGGATTAAATAGTTTGGTAACTGCTGTTTTTTTTCCGTTAACATTTCTTATATAACAAAATAAATCTGTTACATTTACGTATTCAGTATTTTGAGGATGAAATACTCCCGGAGCTTCATCTTTAATTATCATTCTTATAAACTCACATAGATTATCGATATATAACATGCTGCGGATACCATCTATTTTCGGAAAAACAGGAATAAACTTTGCAATTTTGGCTAGTTTAGGGAAATTTCCTTTAGAACCTAATCCATATATCATTGGCGGACGAATAATAGAAATATTAAAATTCTCATCCTGTAAATATGTAATCCCTATTTCTGCTTGCCGCTTACTGTCTCCATAATACCCATATGGGTGCGGCGGTGTTAAACTATTCACGATAGTACTTTGATTATCAGCATTACTTTCTCCATAAACAATCATACTACTTAAGAAAATAAATTGTTTGACTCCTTCTGATTTTGCTTTATTGGCTATCGCTATTGTAAGGTCTGTATTTATCTTATAGTAAAGATCCTCCTGGTATTTTTTTGCTTTTACATGTGCAATTCCTGCAACGTGCAAAATCACATCATAATTTGTAAAAGTAGATTCTTTCCACTCATCGTTCCGACAGGTAATAAACTCAATAGTATACTCTGGGTGATCTTTTACCCATTTGGCAAACGAATTGCCGATGTAACTGTTCTTGGCAGTTATAAGTATATTTTTCACTTGTCTTGAATGCATACTCATTTAGCAACAAACTCCCTATTTGTTGCTTTATTACCTGTCCCACCCTCAACAATACCTTCGCTCTTGACCACGCTTATAATAGTACCTACGAAACACTTCACATCCATTACAATGCCAATCTTCTTGACATATTCCCCATCAAGCCTTGCTTTTACATCAATTGACAGTTCATCCCTGCCGTTGATCTGCGCCCAGCCTGTTAAGCCAGGGAGCACATCATTGGCGCCGTATTTATCGCGTTCCTTGATCAGATCATCTTGATTCCACAATGCTGGTCTTGGTCCGATAATGCTCATGTGGCCGACAAGTATGTTTATGATTTGTGGTAGCTCGTCCAAGCTAGATTTCCGCAGAAATCCGCCTACCTTGGTAATGTATTGATTCGGGTTCTGTAATAAATGTGTAGGCGTATCCTTCGGCGTGTCGATTCTCATTGTGCGAAATTTCAAAATGTAGAAATGAGACTTACCTTTTCCAACACGCTTCTGTTTGAATAATACAGGTCCTTTGGATTCCAGCTTTATTGCAATTACTAGTATGAGAAGTAATGGGGATAATAGTATTAGGCCCACTAATGAAAAGACGGTGTCACCAAATCGTTTAATTATGTTGTACATACTCTATAACACTCCCATATGTTGTGACATTTTGTATTATTTTACTTCTATACGTTAACCATACGCTCTCTCAACAACGTCTCCAAGTACTTCATCAATTCGTCTTTTAGTCCGTCATTCTTAAGCGCCATCTCTATGGTCGTTTTAATGAAACCCAGCTTCTCGCCAACATCGTACCTGGTGCCTTCAAAGTCGTAGGCATATACCGCTTCTTGTTGATTAAGTGTAGCGATCGCGTCGGTAAGTTGAATCTCACCTCCCGCACCCGGTTGTTGATTCTCCAGTATTCCGAATATTTTGGGGCTTAGAATATAACGCCCCATAATAGCAATATTAGATGGAGCGTCTTCGACCTTCGGCTTCTCTACAAGCCCGTTAACACTAAATAAGCGGTCATGAATCATTTTGCCATCCACGATACCGTATCTGGACACCTCATGTTCATGAACGCTTTGGACTCCAATAATGGAGGAGCTGTACCGATCGTATTGTTCAATCATTTGTTTCAAGCATGGTTTCTCGGCTTGTACTATATCGTCCCCCAGCAGGACGGCAAATGGTTCATTGCCGATAAACTTTCGAGCACACCAGATCGCATGTCCCAATCCCTTGGCTTCCTTCTGGCGGATATAATGAATGTCGACCATTTTTGAGGACTTCTGTACCTCGCTTAGAAGTTCCATTTTGCCCTTTTCTAGCAAGCTCTGCTCTAACTCAAAGGAGTTGTCAAAGTGATCCTCGATGGCGCGCTTCCCTTTGCCCGTTACGATAATAATATCTTCAATGCCTGACTCGACTGCTTCCTCGACGATATATTGGATGGTCGGCTTGTCCACTATAGGAAGCATTTCCTTAGGCATTGCCTTAGTAGCCGGGAGGAAGCGTGTGCCTAGCCCCGCAGCAGGAATAATGGCTTTCCTTACTCGCATTTTGTCTCCTCCTATCAGCACTACTTCTCCTTAGATACTTCTTCGTAGCTTTTTCCTTTGCTCATGCCGTATTTTTTGGCGATCTGAATTAGATCATCATATTGTTCCGGAGTAAGTCGGTCTAGAATAAGTGTGCGTGCTTCCTTCTTTTCATCCAGGTTAAGTCCGCCACTTGCCAGTTCCTGCAATGCTTTAATATCATCCATGCTAAGCTGCTTTAAGAATACGGAAGCGAGCTGTGCTTTCTCAGAGACTGTAATCTTATTCTGTACGTCCTTTGCTTTATCCGTCGATATCTCTGCAGAGTAGCCATTAGTAGGGCTGGGCTTACTTCCAACTTCAGACTGGTTGTTTTGGCCACCTGCGCTACCATCAGTTTCTGCTTGCCCTTCTGAACCCTCGCCATCCGGCTCGCTAGTCGCGGGCTGATCCACAGTCCCGTCCCCGCCACCGCTTGGAGCGTCCGTAGGTGTAGGAATGACTTCTTCCAGCAGCTCGTCCTCCAAACTAGCGGAAAGCTGTGCAATCATTTTGTCCATCGCATAGTTGGCCGCAAAGAGACCGCCTACGCCAAGCACGACAATGATGGAAGCTGCCCATATCAGAACCTTTTTCCAAGTTTTCATCTTTGGTTTGCGTTGTCTCATCTAGATCGCCCTCCGATCATGTTGTAACTCCGGCTCAAGGTTGAATGCGACATGTTCCTGTATAAAGAATGGTACTAATTGTTCAATGGCAGCCTTCACAACTTGCGGTTCGGAGCCGATAATGTTCTTAAGATGCAAAAGCTTGAGCTCCAGCTCTTGGCGATCGAGAGATTGAGCCTTGCCTACGAAGATGCGCTCATGCTGGGTTGCCGTAGTCGCTTCGGCTTCGGTCAGCAGCTCCTCGTACAGCTTCTCGCCTTCGCGCAAGCCGCTAAAGCGGATCGGTATGTCGACATCCGGCTCCAGACCGGACAAACGAATCAGATCCTTGGCCAAATCCAGAATACGGACCGGCTTACCCATGTCCAGGATAAAGATTTCGCCGCCGCGTGCGAATGCGCCAGCCTGAATGACAAGCTGAACGGCCTCCGGAATCGTCATGAAGTAACGTACCATCTCCGGATGGGTCACCGTCACGGGTCCGCCTGCTTCGATCTGCTCCTTAAAGCGAGGGATTACGCTGCCCCTGCTGCCAAGCACGTTGCCGAATCGAACCGCTACGAATTGGGTGCGGCTAGTATTATTGATACTCTGTATGTACATCTCGGCAATTCGTTTCGTCGCGCCCATAATGCTAGTGGGATTGACTGCCTTGTCGGAGGAGATCATAACGAAACGCGCCGCGCCGTGCTTGTCCGCCGCATCGGCGACGTTGCGAGTGCCGAACACATTATTTTTGATCGCTTCGGACGGGTTGCGCTCCATAAGAGGAACATGCTTATGCGCAGCCGCGTGGAAGACCACTTGCGGCATGAATTGTCCTAATACTTGATCCATACGCTCTCGATCCTGTATGTCAGCAATAACGGTCTCTATGGCAACCTGGGCGAACCTCGTTCTAAGCTCCATCTCGATGGTGTAGATACTGTTCTCGCCATGCCCCAGAAGCAATAGCTTGCTTGGAGAGAAGGAGGCGATCTGACGGGAAAGCTCCGAACCGATGGAACCGCCCGCGCCCGTAACCAGGACAATCTTGCCCGTTACATAATCCATGACGCCATTTAAATCAATATTGACGGGTTCTCTGCCCAGCAAGTCTTCGACCTCGACATTACGCAACGTCTGGATCGCCAGCTTGCCGGTTATAATATCGTCGATAGCCGGTATGATCTTTACCTTGGCGCCTGTCGTCATACATATATTAATAAGGTCGCTAATCTCCGCTCGCTTGGAAGACGGCATGGCAATGACGATGTCATGGACATGATGCATCTTCACAACATCTACAATGTCGCCACGACCGCCGAACACGGGATAACCCATGACCTGCATATAGCGCTTGTAAGGATCGTCATCGATAAAGCCAACAAGCTTGCTTTGGATAAAGCTGCGATTCGTCATTATTTCCTTGGCAATAAGCGCCCCGCAATCGCCTGCTCCCACGACCAATATATTCGTTTTCATCTCATTCTTTGCTGATCGGTTAACCCGGATAAGCCGCCATATAAAGCGCGAGCCTCCCATAAACAACAGCATGGTCTCTAACGTTCTAGTCGTGATCGACAACGGCACTCGATTGCCTGTAATCAAGTAAGTCCATAGATAAGCTAGCACAATACCTGTTATTACTGCTTTCACTAACCCAATTATTTCGCCAATACTGGCATACTGCCACATCCGCCTATACATATCGAAGTAAGCGAACGTTAGGCCGACGGCCAAGGTGGAGGCTGCTGCAAATACAAATAATTGCGAGACATAGCCGGGAGGGATGTCTGCATTAAATCGGAACAGATATGCAATGACTATTGACGCCCATATGATTAGAAAGTCAACCACCAGTATAATAAAATTCCTTCTCCGTACACTCATCCCTTTTCACCTCCGGCTCTCGTATAAGTCCCGCCTATTCCTGTGCTCCGTAATAGTAGTAGTAAGCTTCTTCATTGGCCTTGCGCTTCACGTTGTTCAATACGACACCCAGTATACGCGCATTTACAGCCTGCAGGTTTTGGATCGCCTTTTTGGCGATGTCGCGCTTTACCTTGCCCTGGTCGACGACCAAGATAGCTCCGTCGCACTTGCTTGCTACGATCTGAGCATCCGTAACGGCTAGCAACGGCGGGG
>NZ_BDQX01000138.1:23192-24229 GCF_003112455.1 Paenibacillus agaridevorans | reverse complement strand
TCATCTGAGTCCGTTAGATTTTCAATATCGCGAAAATGCTGCAAATAGAGGTTCTGAGGTCCGTCAGCGAAAGCAGAACGTTTCCGCTCAGTTACTCACAATGAATCGACAACCTCTTTATGTCCGTTAGACAGTGAGTGACTGGACGTTTTGGAGTTTTTGAGTCACCCGTCAGAGTGATTTTGTTTATTCAGGGCTGGCCAATCGTCGCAGCGTGATTTTGTAGAAATTGGAGCGCGCATTATTTGTCTGAAAATACAAAATAATGGGTTGTTCTGGGATTATTATGACTTGCGAAGCTTGCCGAGCTCCGATACAATCGCTTCTACTTCGCTGATGCTGAACTTATCCTTGCTTGCGACGATGTCGTAGATATCCTTGACGTCTTCGTAGCAGGCGAGGCTGAAGCTTCCGGCTTGCATAGCGGCGCCTGAAGCCATTCTCAGCTTGGTCTTGATAGCTTCGATCATGAACTCGAGATTGTCCTGTGTTGGCGACTGCAAATCAGTCATCGGTTTGTTCCCTCCTTTATTGCTTGAACGCTGATCTCGTCATTGTACCATGTTGCATATGGCGTGCACCACCAAATTGAAGAGGCGGGGCCATATCGGGTACAATGGGGAGTAGGAAAGTAGAAGTGCGAGTTCAAAAAGTTTGGTTATCAGTACAATAGCGAATGCCTCCGATGCTGCGTTTTTTTCAGAAACACTGTAGAAGATTGAATGTAGCCAGGACCTGAGGAGCGGAGGAAATAAAGGTATGATTATCGGCAAGACACCGCAGGCTGAACAGGAGCTCGGAACTCCCGCACGGTTAGCTTCGTTTGTCGCCGACATTGCCCGGTTGCAGCCGGACAGGGAGAAGATTCTGTTTGTCTGCATCGGCACCGATCGTTCCACCGGGGATGCGCTAGGCCCGCTTGTCGGCACGATGCTGACGGAAAACGGCTGGCCGCGCGTTATCGGCACGTTGGCGGAGCCGTGCGACGCCCATCGGGTCGAAGGGGCTGCGGCCGCGGCGATGCATGAACAGAGCGA
>NZ_BDQX01000138.1:14877-23122 GCF_003112455.1 Paenibacillus agaridevorans | reverse complement strand
CTCGCTGACCGTTATCGCGATCGATGCGTGTCTCGGCAAGCCGCAATCGATCGGCGGCTACATGCTAGGGAGCGGCCCCCTGCAGCCGGGAGCGGCGACGGGACGCCAATTGCCGCCGATCGGCGACTACGCCATCGCAGGCGTCGTCAATCGGTTCGGCCCCAAGGCATACGGCATGCTGCAGACCACTTCGCTGCATCTTGTCATGGGTATGGCGAGAGAGATTGTTTCAGCTATTAACGAAGCGTGGTATATCCATAATAAGCAATAACATTCTTCCGGTAGACGGGGGGATGGGCATTACACCCATGAGGAGGGATTTCGTATGAATGGCAAACCTGGCATTGACGCACAGACAATCTCTATCGCGAACAGTTCCGTAACGCTCGGCAGCGGTCTCGAGCTCTCGTATTACGATTCGAAGGGCATGGGGGCGGAGGAACCGGTATTGGTGCTTCTGCACGGTTACTGCGGAAGCTCCTCGTACTGGGAACAAATCATCGCCGAGCTGGCGCGGCACGCAAGAATAATCGCGCCCGATGCAAGAGGCCATGGCATCAGCGCGGCTCCAGCCGATGAAATATATTCGATGGAAGCATTCGCAGGCGATGTGGAGGAGCTGCTGGGACAGCTTGGCATCGGCGAGGCCGTCATGATCGGCCACTCGCTTGGAGGGTATATAACGCTTGCTTATGCGGAGCAGTACGGAGGCAGGCTGACCGCGTTCGGACTCCTGCATTCCACGACGCTTCCGGACAGCGATGCCGCAAAAGAAAACCGTGACAAAGCGATTGCGACAATCGAGGGAGATGGGGTCGACGTCTTCGTCGAAGGACTCGTGCCCAAGCTTTTCGCCTCCGATCGGTTGGAAGAGCTTGATATGCAGGTGGCAAGAGGCAAGGAGATCGGACGAGGAACGTCGCAGCATGGAGCGGCGGCTACGGCACGAGGCATGAAGGAACGTCCCGATCGGGGTTCCGTCATTCGAGACGCGTGGGTTCCTGTGCTGATCGTGGCCGGCGGGAAGGATGGCGTTATTCCGGCCGAGAGCGCGTTCGCCGCGACAGGCGGGAAGACGACAATCGTAGAGCTTGGGGAAGCCGGACATATGAGCATGCTGGAATGTCCGGAGGATCTGAAGACGGCCATCCGGGATTTTCTCGGAAGCTTGCGCTAGTTTGCCGTCCACTATTATAAAGTAGAAAGCCGGAGCCGGCCGTCGTTCGCCATGAACGCGCCGGCTCCGTATTTGGGGGAGGAATAGCGTTGTTCCAAAGGGATTATTTCATGCGCATGATCTCGCAGATGACGGAAGCCATTGGTCAGATTATGAACCTGCGCCGGGAGCGGAAGCAGGAGGAAGGCCTTCTCGTTATCGACGAGCTGCTGGACAAGGAATTTCGACTGAGCAGCAAGCTGATCCGCTCGCTATCGGATGACGACCTGATCAAGGTCATGTCTACGAATGGCCTTCCGGACACCGATCATCTGCAGGCGATCGCGATATTGCTGAAGCAGGAAGCGCTACTCCAAGCAGAGCTCGGCAAAGAAACGGAGAGCTTCGCCGGCTATGTCAGGTCGCTTCGATTGTTCATCCGATTATCGCTGCTGGAAGCAGAGCCGACGCTGGTGCAGCCGGATGACGAAGTGAGGGATCTGCTGGAGACGCTTCGTCCCTTTGAGCTGCCTGTTCCCGCAAAGCGGCTACTGATGGAGTGGCATGAAGCGGGAGGTCGTTTCGCGGATATGGAGAACATCATGTACGAGCTGCTTGAGGATATGGCATTGTCCGCGGCGGACGCAGCGGCTGTCTATGAGCGGCTGCTGCTGCTGGATGACGGCAAGCTTGTCCAGGGCGGCCTGCCCCGGGAAGAAATCAGGCAAGGATTAACGGATTTGTCCGTCAACCATATGAGGAGTGAGCAGGGTTAATGAGCGAAACAGGGCAAGAGGAATGGCAGCGGACCGTAGCGGAATGGATGGAGAGAGGGGAACTGCTTCACGCTACGCTAAGCCAGCCGCGGCGAAGGGATGACGACACGCCGCCTAAAACCGTCGTAAGGCCGGTTGCCATGAAGGATGGGCTGCATTATCAATTCGAGTCTCATTACAAGGCAAAGGTGCTCCATCGAAACCTGAAGGAGGAAGAGGCTTCCGAAACCTTATTGTCGCTGTTAAAGGGCGATTACAGGCAGGCGTTAATAAAGACGCCGCAAGCAGACGTCCAATTGCTTTTTAGCAAGAAGGGGAAAGCTGCGGTTCGCCGTCTGGCTCCAACCGCAAAGAGCTCCGTTCCCATGGAGCATAATCGCAAGAAGCGCCGCGTACTGGAGGAAGGCTCGCCGGTGCCTTTCCTTGTGGAGCTGGGCATCATGACGCCGGAGGGCCGGGTGCACGCCAAGAAGCAAGACAAGTTCCGACAGATCAATCGATTTCTCGAGATGGTTTCGGATGTGCTGGATGATCTGCCTGCCGGACGGGAGCTGCGGATTGTCGACTTTGGCTGCGGGAAGTCTTACCTGACCTTTGCGCTGTATCATTTGCTGGCGGTAGAGCTGGGCCGGCCGATCTCCGTAGTGGGACTTGATCTGAAGGCGGACGTCATTCAGTTTTGTTCGGAGCTTGCGGGTAAGCTGGGTTATGACCGGCTGCAATTCCTGGTCGGCGATATCGCGGAGTACGAAGGTCTGACATCGGCGGATATGGTTGTGACGCTGCATGCCTGCGATACCGCGACCGATGCCGCGCTGGCCAAAGCAGTGGGATGGGGAGCCTCCGTCATCATGTCCGTGCCTTGCTGCCAGCACGAGCTCTTTGGTCAAGTCGAGAGCGAAGTGCTGGCTCCGATCTTGTCCCAAGGTCTGCTCAAGGAGAGATTCGCCGCCTTGGCGACGGATGCCGTCAGAGGACAGCTGTTGGAGACGCTGGGTTACAAGGTTCAGATGCTGGAGTTCGTCGATCCGGAGCACACGCCCAAAAATCTGTTGATTAGAGCTGTAGTCTCTGGTCGCAAAGAACTATCTCTGTCTAAATGGCAGGAGTATGAGGCATTCAAGTCGTTCCTTGGACTCTCTCCCGCGCTGGAGAGAATGCTACCGGGAGCATGGCCCGTTTCCAGGTAAAAATAGTTTCCATCCAACAAATAGGCAATTGTCGCGAGTAATAACATTTGCTACAATGGAAATAGATGGCTACCAAACGAATGGGTGAATCTTATTGGATTGGATGATCTGGCTCGATTTCAGCATGTTTCTGATACTTGCGGCCCTGTTTCTGTATGTGTTTTCCTCAAGCACGGTTACGGTTTTGCATCGCATTTATCTCTTGCTCCACGTCGTTTTCATCATGTGGCCTCTGTTCCAGTTCGCATCGCAGACGACATCCGAGACTTCCTTTAGGATCTTGTACCTATCGGCTTCCTACATAGGACTTTCGATGCTTGGAGTCGGCTGGCTTGTCTTCATCCTTTACCTGTCAGGACAGTCCTACGTCATTCGCAAGAGCAGGATGTTGGTTCTGGCGATTCCCGCCTTTCTGTCGGTTGCAGTCGTGTGCTGGAATCCGGCAGGCATGTTCCTGCAAATCAACAACGAGTTGGGGCCCGTCAAGCAGTTGCAGCACGGTCCGCTTTATTGGGTCATGATCGGACAGCTCTTGCTTTATCTATCCGTGTCGCTGATTTTATTGATTCATAAGCTTCGAATGAAAGACGAATCTACTCGGCAACGTCAGATGGTCCGGACGGCATTGATCGGATTGTTTATGTTGGCGTTTTTCGCGATTGGAGATCTGCTCGTCAACATCTATTTCATCGATCTTCTGAACAACTACATTCCGCTCATCTCTATCGGCCTGACAACGACGGCCGTCTATATCGTAAATGCGATCAGCCGGAACCGGGTGTTCGACATCATCGGCATTGTGCAGCGCGACGTCATGAATACGATGTCAACGGGCATTCTTGTCATGGACGAGAACGACGTTATTCTGGAGATCAACAAAATGCTGCAACCGATACTAAAGCTGCGAATCGGGGATTTCTTCCAGCCGTTTTCGCTTGCAGCGCAATTTAAGGATGAGCCGGCCAGGCAGCTGCTGGCGCTCTTTGAGTCTCAACGAATGCGTCCCATGGAGCGGCTGGAAGTGGAGCTTAACATCAATTTCAACGACATCTGCTACGTGGTCGTGCAGTCGGCCCCGATATTGGACGGGAAGAAGCGAATAATCGGCCGCGTCTTGACCTTTCAGGATGTAACGGAGCTTAGAATGCTGGTAGAAGAGACGAATTCCCAGAACGAGCTGCTGCAGCAACGGAACAAAGAGCTTCTCGTTATGCAGGACGAGCTGTCCCAAGCGAACAGGAAACTGGAGCAAATGGCGATTACGGACGGCCTTACGGGCTGTTTCAATCGCAGATACTTGCTGCAGCAGCTCGAAAGCGAGATCGTATCGAATATCCGGTACGGCATTCCGTTTTCCTTGTTTATCTTCGATCTGGACCATTTCAAGATGATCAACGATCGTTTTGGCCATCTTGCCGGCGACGAAGTATTATGCAGCACGGTACAAGCCGTACGAAGAGTACTGCGTCCGACGGATGTGCTGGCCAGATTCGGCGGGGAAGAATTCACGGTCTATTTGCCCCATACGAATCGGGAGCAGGCCGACCTTATCGCGGAGCAGGTCAAGATGACTGTGGAGCAGAACAAGGTGCCGTCCGGCATTGGTGACGGAGTTGTCTCCGTGACGATCAGCATGGGCGTTAGAACGATCGACCGGTTCGATCTGGACAATCTGACTGATCCGAAGTCTTATCTGCGCGAACTGATGGCAGAAGCGGATGCTGCATTGTACGAAGCGAAGTATAGCGGACGCAACCGGATCGTTAAGAGCAAGCTGGCGTAAGCGGATTGCTCCGAGCGAGAGAGGGATGACAGCAGATTGACTGCTTCGTCCTTTTTTTTCCACTTTTCGTGTTCAGATTTTGTTCAGAAGGTTGTGCTTCATCCGGGCCAAGTGGATATTAGCTACATAGTCAGACGTTATGATGTTTGCTAATATATAAATGCATGTTCAAAAAGTTCGGTTTTCAGCACCGAGAAGATGGAACGAAAGTAGAAGCTGAGGAGCAGAGCGTAGTGGAAACTACGTGAGCACCGGAAGTTTCGCTTGCGTTCCATATTCGATGTCGATTAGGCTTCGTGGCATACTTCGTGATCAAAGGCGGACTTTTTGAACTACCTCTTAGAGGTTCACCTTCGCGGATAAAGACTCACAATGAAGGCAGGTATACACAAAATGAGAAAAGTGCAGCTAGCAATGGCGAAGCCGGGGGATCGGATTGCCAGATCGATCTTTCAAGAGAATGGCAACGTCTTGCTCGGGACCGGAGTTGAATTGAACGAGCGATACATCGAGCGACTTCGCAACATCGGTATCGACTTTCTATATATTGAAGACGGGCTTTCCGAGGACATTGAACCTGAGGAGACGATTCGGGACGAGACACGGACGAAGGCTGTCAATGAAATTTATAAAACCATGAATTCCTTCAAAGACGAGGTCGTGACCAAAGGTCGGACGATTGCTCCCGATATAGGGCGCAATTTTCGCGCGGTGTTCGGCAACATCATGCAGGATCTTGCTACTCGACCGAATATGCTGGTCAATCTGTCGAGTATTCATTCCATGGACGCCTATTTGTTCCAACATTCCTTCAATGTAGCCGTATTGTCCGGCATTATGGGAATCGCCAAGGGATTCAATCGGAATCAATTGGAGGAGCTGGGCGTAGGCGCTCTGCTCTTTGACATCGGCATGACGAAGCTGCCGCCGGAGCTGCTGAGCAAGACGGGACGTTATACGAAGGAAGATATGGAGTTGATGCATTCGCATCCCAAGCTGGGCTTCGATATTTTGCGCAAATATCACGATATCTCCATCGTATCCGCGCACTGCGCTTTGCAGCACCACGAACGATTCAACGGCATGGGGTATCCGCGAAACTTGAAAAAGGATGAAATTCATATATATGCTCAGATCGTCGGACTGGCCGACACCTATGATGCGCTCGTATCGCCGCGTCTGCATCGCAAACGTTATACAACAAGCGAGGCTATCGAATTTCTATTCGCTTCCGGCGGCACGTTCTTCGATCTGGAGCTGATCAAGCTGTTCTGCAGCCATATCTCGGTATACCCCGTGGCGACGACGCTTCAGCTGAATACAGGTCAAGTTGTAGTGGTGACAGAAAATAACCAGCTTGCGGTGCATCGCCCCAAAGTGCGCGTCATTATGGAGGCGGATGGGACTTTGCCCAAGTCCCCGTACGAGATCGAGCTTAAGGATCAGCTTCATATTACAATAGTGAAGGAGTTGTAATAACGAGAGAGATGCGCTGGCGATTGCGGCGCGTAACGGATGCCTCCCCCGCTAATCGGCAGAAGCCGCGGCGTAGGAGGTTTTTTGTCTATATCGCAAGCTTTGAATCCTGCGCCGTTTAGGGTAGAATGGGGGGATATAAGAAGAGAAAAGGGAGATTGTCGGTGTGGATGAGTTTGCTAGCATAACGCATTGGACGGGGCGTCGGCAGTCGGCGGAATGGCAGCGCGCGCGAGGCGTGTTGCTCGGCATCGGCGACGACGCCGCGGCTGTCGATATCACCGGGGCGAGCGACGGCATCCTTGGCGCCAAGCACATGGTGCTCGCGGTCGACACGATGGTGGAGAACGTGCACTTTAGCAGCGAGACGATGAGGGACGAAGACGTCGGCTACAAGGCTCTTGCCGCCAATGTGAGCGATATTGCCGCGATGGGCGGCGTGCCTCTGCATGCGCTCGTATCGGTCGCCGTGCCGAAGTCGTACGGTCCGGAGCGGATGCGGAGGTTGTACGACGGGCTGTACGAATGCGCCGAGCGCTATGGGGTGGCCGTGATCGGAGGCGACACGACGTCGTCGCCGGATCGGCTGGTTATATCCGTCACGCTGACGGGAACCGTCGAGGCGGGACGCGAGGTGCGGCGATCCGGCGCGAAGCCCGGGGAGGGCGTGTTTTTGACCGGCGCCGTGGGGCTGTCGGCGGCGGGGCTGCATCTGCTGCTCGCCGAGGCAGGCGGAGGCGGAGCTGCTGGTTCTGCGAAGCAGCGGTTGCAGGCAGGCGATGTTGAGGCGGGTCATGTCATGCCGCATGCGGAGGCGGGCTATCTTGAGCTGATACAAGGACAAGAGCAAGACGGTGAGCGGGAGACGGGGCAGAGCCGTGCTGCTCTTGTAGCGGCGCATCAGCGTCCCTCTCCGTCTGTAAGGGCCGGCAGGCTTCTGCTGGAGCATGGGTGCAGCAGCCTGAACGACGTCAGCGACGGAGTTGCCAGCGAGGCGTGGGAAATTGCGGAAGCTTCGGGGCTCCGGCTGGTCCTTCGTGAGAGCAGTCTCCCTTTGAACGATGCGCTTAAGGAGTATGGCGTCGATGCCTCTCTTAATCCGCAGGAGTGGATGCTCTACGGCGGCGAAGATTACGTGTTGCTAGGCACGATTGCCAAGGACAAGCTGGAAGAGGTTCGAGACGTTTTCCGCGAGGAAGGGCTTCCCTTTTTCGAGATCGGCGAGACGTTGGAGGGGCCGGTTGGCGTGGAGCTCGTCCGGGAGTCGGCACAAAGCGGCGATGAGCGGAATATTCCTGTGGCGAAGCGGGGGTATAATCATTTTGGATAATGAAGCGGTGATGGGGATGAAAGCTGGCAAGGCAGAGGCTGTTCAAGAAGTGGGCAGCTTGCAGGAAACGAAGATATGGGCGTCCAGACTGGCAGCTCTCGCAGGTCCGGGTACGGTCATCGCTCTCGACGGCGATCTCGGCGCGGGCAAGACCGCATTCTCTCAGGCGTTCGCCGCGGCATTAGGCGTTAGAGGCGTGGTAAACAGTCCAACTTTCACGATTATTAAGGAATACGAGGGGGAGAGCCTCCCTTTTTATCACATGGATGTTTATAGGTTGTCCGCTGATGAAGCGGACGAGCTGGGGCTTGACGAATATTTCTACGGCAACGGCGTCACGATTGTGGAATGGGCCAGTTTGATCGAAGAACTGCTGCCGCCTAATCGCCTGTCTATCTATATCGAGCATCTCGGAGGAGAAGCAAGGCGATTCCGGTTGACGGGATGGGGAGAGCCGTATGCGGAGTGGCTGGACAACGCTATGGAACAGGAGCAACTTGGACAATGAATAAGGCAGCATGGGCAGGGAGCGGC
>NZ_BDQX01000138.1:12968-14822 GCF_003112455.1 Paenibacillus agaridevorans | reverse complement strand
GCGGCCCGGTTATCGCTCGGGATACGTCTACGGCTGCGATGGCAGCCGCGATTATCCGTGACGGGGAAGTGCTGGGAGAGGTGCAGTCGTTGGCGGAACGCAATCATTCCGTTCATGTCATCTCCCATTTAAAGGATCTGTTGTCATCGTCGAATATAAAGCCGGAGGAGCTGGCGGGTATCGTCGTCGGCAACGGTCCCGGCTCCTATACGGGCATGCGGATTGCGGTCACGGCCGCCAAGACGCTGGCCTGGTGCTGGGAGAAGCCGCTGGCAGGCGTCTCCAGTCTCGAAGCGATCGCGTTCGGAGCTTGGCACAGAGGGATGGAAGACGCGCCTGCAAGCGGTGAATTCACGGATGCTCGTACCGAAACGAGCCGCGAGCATTGGGTGCTGCCCATTATGGATGCCAGGCGGGGGCAAGTGTATGCCGCGGGCTTTGTTTGCCGTGCGGGTGCAGATGGAACTGAGGTCGAAGAATGGTCGAGATTCGCCGAGGATGGCGTGCGGATGATGGAACGATGGGTGGACTCGATTCTTGAGCGGATTAAGGATACGGTTGGGAGAAAAGCGGGTTCTAATGGTGCTTGTGCAGAGGAATACGCCAACTCGGATCGGATACATGCAGCCGTGCCTGTCGTCTGGCTCGTCGGCGACTTGTCGCTGCATGGACCGGCAGCCGAACGGCTGGCCGCGCAGGGAGCGGAGCTTGGTGCCGAAGTCCGGCTAGCGTCTTACGTCATGGAAGGCCGATACTTGGCGGAGCTTGGCCAAAGACGGCTTGCTGCAGGAGAGAACGAAGATCCGCATACCTTCATTCCGAATTACACGCAGCTTACGGAAGCGGAAGTGAAGTTGAAGGCGAAGCGGGCAAGTGAGGGATAGAGATGCCGGTGAATCATGCAAAGCTTGTATATCGCCCCATGTCGTTAGCCGACATTCCTGCCGTTCTGCTCATCGAGCAGGAATCGTTTAGCAGTCCCTGGACGGAAGAATCGTTCGTGAACGAGCTGAAAAACAATATGTTCGCCAGATACCTCGCGCTGGAATACGGCGGAGAATTAATCGGATATGGCGGCATGTGGATCATTATGGACGAGGCGCATGTCACGAACATCGCGATCAGGTCCGATGTCAGGGGTATCGGGCTCGGGCATCGGCTGATGGCTCAGCTGCAGCGGACAGCGCTGTTCTACGGCGCGGCACGCATGACGCTGGAGGTGCGCGTCTCCAACGAGCATGCGCAGCGGCTATACCGGAAGCATGGCTTTCAGCCATCCGGCGTACGCCCGAACTATTATTCGGATAACAACGAAGACGCGCTTATTATGTGGGCGGAGCTGGATGAGAGCCGGCTGGGAACGGGAGAGGAAAGTCATTGAATACAACTGGCAATTACGATGAAACTTTGATACTTGCGGTAGAGACAAGCTGCGACGAGACATCGGTGGCGGTGGTCAAGGGCGGCAAACATATTCTGTCCAATGTAGTCAGCAGCCAGATCGACGTTCACGAAGCTTTCGGCGGAGTCGTGCCGGAGATTGCCTCGCGCAAGCATGTCGAAAGCATAACGTTAATTATCGAACAGGCCATCCGCGAATCGGGACATGGATTAAAGGATATGTCCGCTATTGCGGTCACGCAAGGACCCGGGTTGGTCGGGGCGTTGCTCGTAGGCATCGTCGCGGCAAAAAGTCTGTCGCTCGCGTTGGACATTCCGCTGATTGGAACGCATCATATCGCGGGTCATATTTATGCCAACGAGCTTGAGCATGAGCTTAGATATCCGTGCTTGGCGCTTGTTGTGTCCGGCGGGCATACCGAGCTGGTTCTGCTGGAGAAAGAAGGCAGCTTC
>NZ_BDQX01000138.1:0-12883 GCF_003112455.1 Paenibacillus agaridevorans | reverse complement strand
CCCGCGACGATGCGGTGGGCGAAGCCTATGACAAGGTCGCCCGCTCATTGAAGCTGCCGTATCCCGGCGGACCGCATATCGACAAGCTGGCTGCGGAGGCCAAAGCTGCGATCGAGCTGCCCAGGGCATGGCTGGAGGAGGGAAGCTACGACTTTAGCTTCAGCGGGTTGAAATCCGCCGTGCTTGCCGTCATTAATCAGACGCGCATGAAGGGGCTTGAGCTGGACGAGGCTGCACTGGCCCGAGGCTTTCAGGAATCCGTGATCGAGGTGCTCGTGACCAAATCGCTTAGAGCCGCCTCGGCTTATGGCGTCAAGCAGCTCTTGTTGTGCGGGGGCGTTGCCGCCAACCGGGGCCTGCGGGCTGCGCTTGCAACTCGCTGCGAAGCCGAGGGGCTGCCGCTCCTCATCCCGTCCGGCAAGTTATGCACGGACAATGCCGCCATGATTGGGGCGGCTGCGCATCTGAAGCTGAAGCGCGGCATGTATTCCGACCTTGATCTGAAGGCCGATCCCGGTCTGTCTCTGGAAGAATGGTCGCCGGAGATTGAAGATCGGACTTATTGACCACATATTTATAAGTTTCCGAGCTTGTCGGAAAAGTGAAATTCTTATTGGCGATAAAACCTGCCTCTTGCTTACGAAGCGGCTTTGCTTTGCAAAGCTGGAGGTCGCTCATCTTCGAGAGGCCTCGATAGAGGTTTTCTCAGAATGATAGGAAAGTATAAGTTTTCGAATCGCTTCCAGGGCTGAAACGAAACAATAATGTTTATAGAAGGATGCTGCATGTCATTGTAAGTCATGAAGAGAATAAAGGGAAAACCTCCCGCTATTCTCGCTCCAATACCGGATTTTGCGGCTTTAAGGGTAAATCCTCCCTTTAATCTCCATCCAATTGCCATCTGCCCTCTGGTTCGCTTGAATTAGAGGGAGGTTTTCCTACTAACACTTCGAGGAAACGAAAAGGCAGTAAAATAAAGGGATATTTTCCTCTAATTTAAACTACAGGAAAGCATTTCGCCGTACTTTCACTACATTTGCGAGTTCAGAAGTTCGAATGTCAGAAGTTCGAATTGACAGATAATTATCGTCCGGCTATAATAGACAGCAATACTTCAATCCTCATATTCGCAAACGCTAAGAACAGGAACAGTAGAGGTGCTCCGGGACGCATAGGGACGTAATGTCTTGATTGCTCAGAGAGCTGCGGGTGGTGCAACGCAGTCGATGGAAGCCTTGAAGCTCGCCTGGGAGCGGAACTAAGAAACATTGTCATGTCTCTCATGCATGGGAGGGCAATTTACTTAGTTACGGTTAACCTCCGTAAGCAGGTTCATCGTGATGGACTCCGGATCCGTAAACGATGATTAAGGTGGACATTCTTTCGTCTTTTTTGACGGAGGCTGTCAACAAGGGTGGTACCGCGCGGGTCTTCGTAACCTGTCGTCTCTTGAATAAGAGACGGCAGGTTTTATTTATTTTCAGGACCATAAAGAAGTCGGTCGACTGGCGGAGGAGATAAGGTGCACCTTATCGTCCGCCAGAGCGAACATCCTGATTGATGGATAGACTGGTCGATGGCAAAGAGCGCTGCGAATGAGGCAAGTGAAGTGAACTTAATCGAATACTGAATAAACGCTATGAGCAGGAGCAAGTAGAGCAACGGTTGGCAAATCGGTTCACAAAATCATGGGTCATGTGAGTTATTCTCATGAAACGGTGGATACGGTCAAGAGAGCTGCGGGAAGGTGCGACGCAGTCGAAACCAGGGCTTGAATCTCGCCTGTGAGCGGAATACGGGAACGTGGCAGCCATTTTCGAAGCGCAAGCTTCGGGATAGAACCATTCGCCGCCGGTACTGTATTACGGATCGCCTCCGTCAACGGGCTTTAAGCGGGCATGCTGCACCGGACATATGCGTTCGGGCACGGCCAATTGGAGTGGTACCACGGCAGAAGCGTTAAGCTTGTCGTCTCTTGATCGATTGATCGGGGATGGCGGGCTTTTTTTCGTTTAGAAATAACCTTGGCTACTACACTTCTATAGGACCATTATCGAGGAGGAAAAACAATGGAAAACTACAAAAAAATACAAATATTCGATACGACTTTGAGAGATGGAGAACAATCGCCGGGAGCCTCGATTGCACCGGAGCGTAAAATCGTCATTGCCCGCCAGCTCGCCAAGCTGGGCATCGACGTGATCGAGCCGGGGTTCGCGGTGTCCAGCGCCGGCGAGTTCGCGGCGGTACAGCAAATATCGCGCGAGCTGCAGCAGGTGGAGATCGCCGGCTTCGCACGGGCGGTCAAAGGCGATATTGACGCCGCGGTTCAGGCAACGGCGGATGCAGCTCGCCGCAGACTCCATCTGTTCATCTCGTCGTCGGACATTCATCTGAGCCATCAGCTGCGCAAATCGCGGGAAGAGGTCATTCGGATTGCCCGCGATATGGTGGCGTATGGCAAACAATTCGTGGACGAAATCGAATTCTCGGCGATGGATTCGACGCGGTCCGGCCGTGATTTCGTCATCCAGTTGGTCGAAGCCGTCATCGAGGAGGGCGCTACAATCATTAACTTGCCCGATACGCTGGGGTATGCGATGCCAAATGAAATTATCGAGCTGTTCCAGGCTGTGCGCAAGGAGGCTCGGGGAGGCGATAAGGTGCGATACAGCGCGCATTGCCACAATGATTTGGGTATGGCGGTAGCGAACAGCCTGGCCGCGATCCAAGGCGGGGCTACGCAGATCGAAGTGACCGTGAACGGCATCGGCGAGAGGGCGGGCAATTGTTCGCTGGAGGAGCTGGTTATGGCCATCGAGACGCGCCGGGACTATCTGAAGGCGGAGACGAATGTCCAAATCGATCAGATCTACGAGACGTCGCGAATCGTCAGCCGGACGATGAATTTCCCCATCGCCTACAACAAGCCGATAGTCGGACGTAATGCATTCCAGCACGAATCCGGCATCCATCAGGACGGACTGCTGAAAAACCGGAACACGTATGAGATCATGGATCCCGAGGCGATGGGCATCTCCAGAAGCATGATCGTGCTGGGCAAGCACTCGGGCAGCCATGCCATCAAACATCGTCTGGCGGACTTCGGCATTGAGCCGACAGAGGAGCAATTCAAGGCGATCTACACCAGGTTCAAGGAAGTTGCCGACGGGCAGAAAATCGTGACGGACAACGAGTTGATCCGCATAGCCGGCGACATGACCCGGACGCAGCTTGACCCGCTCGTCTTGGTGGATCTGCTGGTGCATGCAGGTACGCAGCGGGCGAGGACCGCAACCGTTACGGTACGCGAGAACCAGGACGGACGCGAGGAAAGTTATACGGCTATGGGCGAAGGGCCGCTCGAAGCCGTTATCCTGGCACTGAAGCAGGCCATTCCGGCTGAGGCGGAATTCGAGGACCTGGAGCTGCATTCGCTGTCTACCGGAGAAGATGCGTTCGGCGAAGCGGTAGTGAGCGTGCTTTATGGCGGCGAGAGATTCAGGGGCAGTTCTGTGCATAATGATATTATTCTGGCGGCGGCGCAGGCATACGTGTCCGCATGCAACCAGGCATTTATGTCTGCGGGGGCGGCTCGGAAGGAGAATCACGGGAGCAGGCAGATTAACTAAGTCGAATAATGGGGGGCTCCCCAACGAAATAGCTGACATGTGCACAAACTTATCCACAATCAACCCTCGTTTTGGGGATAAGTTTGTAAAGAGGGCGTAAACCTTGGGTTTGCGCCCTCTTTCTTATGTGGGGGAAACGGGGATAACTTTTTCACAATTGAATTGTGGATAATGTGGATAAAGTGGATATAAACAACGAGATCATAGGCTCCTGCGCATATTATTCGTCAGAAGCTTGGAAATTGCGGGCCTAATCTCGAAAAATGTCGACAGAATTAACTAACAATTTATCCAGAGTTGTGGATAAGCCTGTTAATAGGTATGTCGAACCAACGAAACCAAGGCGCGGGAGGCGGAATGACAAGGGATAAATGCGGCAATCGACAGCGTCTGGCGAGAGCGCAATGATATTTGCGTTAATTACGAATCAAGTTTTCGGTGAAAACACGTGCCGGATGAGCTATCTTAACAATAAAGTCATACATGCGGAGGTAAACTGAATGGATAAGGGAGCCGTCATCCAGGTGAATCAAGTCAGCAAGCATTTAGGCGCTAACCATGCAATCAAGCAAGTATCCTTTCAGGTGAGGCAAGGAGAACTATTCGGCGTAATTGGCAAGAGCGGGGCGGGAAAGACGACGCTGCTGGAGCTGATTTCGGGCCAAAGCAAACCCGACGAAGGTTCCGTAAGCGTGCTAGGCTTCAATATGTTGACGGATGGGGATAAACTGAAGGAACACATCAATTTTTTGATGGGTACAACGACTTTGATCGATAAAATGACGGTGAGGGAAGCGCTGGAGATGTTCCAGGATTTCTATCAACGAACGATCGATACCGACGTCGTGCTAAAGCAGTTCGGACTGGCGCCCTATGCCGACAAGATCGTCAAGCGGCTGTCCGGCGGGTTGCGGCAGCGAACGACGCTTGCGATCTCCGTCGTCAATGATCCCGAGATTATCTTTCTCGACGAACCTACGACCGGTCTCGACAGTCAGGCGAAGCGCGAGTATTGGTCTATTCTTGCGGGACTGAGACTGCAAGGCAAGACGATTGTCATCATCTCCCACGATATGACGGAAATTCAATATTGCTGCGATCGTGTCGGCGTCATGAAGGAGGGGAAACTTGTCGTATGCGACAGCCCGATGACGCTGATCGAGGAGCTTCCAAGGGGCGGGCTTACAATGGAGGCGGTATACATGGAGTATGCCGTAGGCAGCAGGGGAGGCGTTGAAGTTTAAACCGGTTGAACAAGGCAAGCGCGTCCAAGATCCGTCCAGCGAACACAGAAGTCTAATGGAGATAAGGATGGAAATGATCGCACTTCTCTTATCACGCAGGAGCGAGGAGGGAATTGGTGATTCAAAGAAGAACGATGCCAGCAAACGCAGAACGTAGTATACTGGTTATGGCATTGTTGAACTTGCGGAGGAATCCATATGGATTGGGTACATAATGACTGGAATAATCTAAACGTTAGAATCGGCGAGGCAATGAAGTCGCTCATTCGGGAAAGGTTCCAATCCCTGCGGCTTCAGAAGCACGCGCTTGATTTCGTGGAAGACAAGCTCGGCGAGGTCATGATCTTCGGATCTTTGACGTTCGTTCACTACCATATGTACGGCGGTATCGAGGGCGACCCTCTTATGACGGCGGCGGGCATGGAATTATTGATTCTGGCAACGGATATTCTCGACGATTTGGAGGATGGAGACGCGCCTGCCAAGCCATGGATGAACATTCCTATGCCGGAGTCGCTTCATGCCGCAACCTCCATCCTGACGCTGGCGCAGCAGGCGATGCTGCAAGGGATAAAGGATATCGGACTTCGCGGCGAATTCGCAGAACGGCTCAACAATCAACTGCTGCTTTCCGCGAACGGACAGATGATGGATATTGCCGGCGAAGCGAAGGACGAGGATGGTTACGTGGAGATGATACGGTTGAAGTCCGCGTCCTTGTTCGTTCTGGCCTGCAATGCAGGCGCGATGTGCGCGGGACGCGAGTGGAGTCCGGACATAGAAGCGTATGCGGAAGCGCTAGGGCTGTCCGCCCAGATGAAGAACGACGTCAGGGATCTAGTGCGCTGGGACGACAAAAGCGATTTCCTGGGACGAAAGATCAGTTTGCCGCTGCTGTATTTGATGGAAAGCAGCACGGAGCAGGACTCCTGGATTATAGACTACTTCCAAGGGAGATCCGGCGCGGAAGCTGTTCGGGACAGGCAAGACCAGTTCCGCGAAGCGCTGGAACGGACAGGCGCCTTGCTGTATGGAACGGTGATGGGACGTATGCACTATAATCGTTTCCTTGATTTGCTGGACGCCATGCCTGCCGAAGATAGGTGGAAGGAAGGGCTTGTTCGCATGCTGGGCGATGATAGTCGGATCAATGACAGGGCCCTTCGATCTAACGCCTAGTCCATAGGGAGCGAAATCACGCAAAAGCTATTTCGGTAAATACCAATCAAGTTTGCGTTTGCCTGCTATCCTATGTCTGATATAGTAGAAATGTACTATATTCGATGTTCATTAATAGGAGAAGCGGAGGAATGTAAAATGTTGAAGGACATGATTCGTCAATTGGCAAGCAGCGCAGAAAGTATGAAGTTGGTTATGGGTGGACAAGTTCAATTGGCAGGAGTTTCAACGGAAGAACAGAGAGCTCTCCTAGGCGAATTGAAGGATAAGGACAACGGTGCCCGTTATTTCGGTTACGGCTGGAACTAGTTTCCAGGTCAGATGAAGAGATTGAAAGGAAGAGGTTTGCATGAAATCTACGGCAATGAAAAGGCTGAGCGCATTCCTCTTCTTGATTTTTTTTGTTACAATAACCATTTATTTGACTGCCGTCATTATTCGCGTACCTTCCATCGGAGCGTACGTCCTTCCTCAGGATAATGCCGGTTTTTTTGTTGTTTCACTGGCACCTGGGGGCCAGGCCAAGATGAACGGACTACAGATTGGTGACCGGGTGCTTGAGATCAATGGCAAGCAGGCGAACGAATTCCCCAATCTATTGAAATACGATTCGCTGGAGGACGCGGACAACGTCCTTATCGAACGTCGAGGCAGCTCCATAATCTCCATTACGTTCGCCAAAGCCTGGTCGGGTGAGCATACGACGCTCGAATTATTGCTGCAGCTATACATACCGGGAATATCGCTATTCGTGTTCTGCGCGTTCTCCGCATTCCTTTATGTAAAACGAAATCATGATCCGGCGGCTATTATGCTTATTCTGTTCTTCTCGTCGATCGGGATAAGCTACTACAGTTCCTCGGCGTCCATCTTGAGGGACCCCGTCGGTTTATCGATTATTTATGTCGTATTGCCTACCATTCCGTTATTGTATATGAGCTTCATGAACATTTATCTGCGAAGATTCGACGCGAGCCTTATCGACAAGCGATGGCTTGTCGTACTCTTCGGAATCGTCGGCGCGGTCAGCGCGAGCAGCCTGATCTATATTTGGACGGATCTGCTTAGCAACGAGACGTTTAATTATATCAAGAATGCCTATAGCGCTATTGTGCTCATCGGCAATCTCGTTTGCGTCTACAAGCTTGTGCTCAAATATATGAAACACCGTTTTACGAAGCTTCATTCGCTGTTTACGATAACGTTGACGGCCCACCTCGTGGCTTTTACGCCATTCGCGGCTTTGAACTTGTTGCCGCAGCTGTTTGGCAACGATCAGGTTCTGCCTCCGGCATTCACGGCTTTGTTTTTGTTTGTGCTGCCAATCGTCTATTTCTATCTGTCGACTTCCAATCAGTTGTTCGACATAGATTTTATATTAACGCGATTCAAGTATTACACGGCGTTGTCACTCCTGCCGGCCTTACTGCTGGCGGCAGTGGTCACGCTCGCGGCCCAGGCGCCGGATGGCAGCGCCTGGTCGAAATTTATCGGATCGTTTGTCATTGTATATGTAGGCATGACATTGTTCTTGTACGCTAAGGAACAGATCGATCAGCGATTCCGGCCTAGGCTGTTCAAGGCGATGTACAGCTATCAGGACAGTCTGGATCGCTTCTCCCGCAATGTGGCTAAGGTCATGAAGCAAGGCGATCTGGAGTCGGTTCTCAAGAACGAGATCAACCAGTTGCTGCCCGTAGGCCGCATAACGTTCCTTATCGTCGATCAGTCGGAGCATGCGGTGTTTCCTATGAGCGATGAACACGAAGAGATGGTAACCGCCGACTTCCTGCTGGGTACCGTCAACGCGTTCAAGCTTGGGGACTTGATTGATCTTCCGTTCGGTCTAGGTCTCGTCATCGGCAAGCAACGTTCCAGATACCATGTATTGTGGATTGGCATGAAGACGAATCATACGAAATTTAATTCCGACGAAATTCGCTGGCTAAAAACAATGGCCAACTATTCCAGCATTGTGTTCGAGAATTTGTATTTGATAGAAGGACTGATCGAGGATCTGCAATCCGAGGTCCGCAAAGAACACGCGCCCTCCCCATGGGTGCTCAGGATGTTGTTCCTCCTGTCGGAGAACGAGCGGCGAAAGCTGGCAGCGGATCTTCATGATTCCGCGTTGCAGGACCAATTGCTCTGGTATCGCAGACTGGAGAGCATCATGATGGACCATCCCCTCTCGGAAAAGCTCGGCAATGAGCTGGAAGCGATTAAAGAAGGGCTTCTGGACGTCATCCATCAGATCAGGGAAACCTGCAATGAACTCAGACCGCCGTTGCTTAAGGAGATGGGGGTTGTCGAGGCGGTGGAGTCGATTATCGAGCATACGCAGATGAGGGTGAACTTCGAAGTGAAATTCCGTTCCAAGCCTATTCAGCACGAGCTGAATGAAGAGCAGATAACGGCGATCTACCGAATCGTTCAGGAACTGCTGCGCAATGCCGACAAACATGCAGACGCCAAGGTTATTACACTGGAGCTAGAATTGCGCAAGGATATGTTGTATTTCCGCTATCAGGATGACGGCATCGGTATGGATGTCGAAGGGATGGCGGAATCTTTCGAACATATGGGTTTATCGGGCATTAAGGAACGTGTCGCGAGTCTGGATGGCGAAATTTCGTTCGTATCGGAGCGCGGCCGGGGACTTGAGGTGACGATCCTGATGCCGGTTATGATAGAAGGGGCAAGAACCGAAAGGGGTATTACAGGTGATTCATATCTTATTAGTTGACGATCATCCCTCCGTGGGAGAAGGCACGAAGACGATGATTGAACAAGATGGCGAGATGAAGGTGACTGTTGCACATTCCGCTTTGGAAGCTTTAAACAAAGTGCAGACAGGCAAGGAACCGTTCGATCTGATTCTTTGCGATCTCAATATGCCCGGCATAAGCGGGCTGGAATTGACGAAGCGCTTGCTTCAGCTTGATCCGGATCGCAAGATCGTCATCTATTCCGGCTACGAGATTGGCTCGCACTTTAATCTGCTTATCGAATCTGGCGTTTCCGGCTTCATATCGAAGACGGCTTCGCGGGAGCAACTGCACAACTCCATTCGCTGCGCGTTACGGGGAGAGGCGGTTATCCCCATTACGTTGCTAAAGCAGCTAAGACGAAACGAAGTATTGGTGGCCCGATCGGAGTTATCCATCGAAGACGTATCGATCAACGAGAAAGAGATGACTATTCTGTCTGAGGTTGCTGCGGGCGTGAGCAACAAGGAGCTTGCAGCCAGTTTGCATGTCAGCCAACGCAACGTGGAATATCAATTGACGCGTATTTTCGAGAAGTTAAATGTAAGATCCCGTTCGGAGGCTATTCGCGAAGCGAAACGTCTCGGACTTATTAGTATGGAAACCTATTAATGTCATAGAAGAGGGCTGCCGGCGCGATGAGAGTATCATCGTGCAGGCAGCCCTCCCTCTATAATTAAGTTTGATCCGCCAGAAGAGGTCTACATAAGTTCTTCCCATTGCTCATAGGCTGCGGATAACGTTTGTTTGTGTTCTTCGATGGAAGCTTGAATCTCTTGAATGCTGATATAATCATTAAAGATCGCGGGATCCGTCAATTGCTCCTCCAATTCGGCGACGGCGCCTTCCAGCTCGGCGATCTGGGCTTCGAGCTGCTCCAGCTTACGCTGCTTGTTGCGTTCGTCGCGTTTGGCCTGTTTCTCCGCTTCGTAGGAGTTGGCCGTCGGAGCTTCTGCAGCGTTGCCGGTCTTGCGCTGAGCTGAGGCTTGCATGGCAAGGGCTTCTCGCTTGGCGTCTTCCATCTCGCTTTTTTTCTCCAGCATATCATCATAATTGCCCAGGAAATGTCGGATGCCGTCGGGATGAAGTTCGATGATTCGCTCCGCCATCTTATTTAAGAAGTAGCGGTCATGGGAGATAAACAACAGCGTGCCTTCATAATCGATGAGTGCGGCTTCCAGCACTTCCTTGCTGAACAGGTCCAGATGGTTCGTAGGTTCGTCGAGAATGAGAAGGTTGGCTTGCGCCAGCATCAGCTTGGCCAGCAAGACGCGAGCTTTCTCGCCTCCGCTTAAGGAGGAAATCCGTTTGAGCACGTCTTCGCCGCTGAAGAGGAAGTTGCCCAGGACGGTGCGAATTCGTGCTTCCTCCATATGGGAATATTCGCTCCAGACTTCCTCGAGCACCGTATTCTGTCCATTTAGGCGGGTATGCTCCTGATCGTAGTACCCAATCTTTACGTGGGTGCCGAATCGTATGGTGCCGGAAGCGGGCTCAAGCTGCCCCATCAGCGCCTTCAACAGCGTGGACTTGCCGATACCGTTCGGTCCGATCAGCGCCACGGTTTCGCCGCGCGTCAGATCGAATCCGATATGGCGGAATAGCGGCTGCTCTTTGCCGGGGAAGGTAATGGACAGATCGTCGACGCTGAGCACGTCCTTGCCCGACATGCGCTCGATCTCGAAGGTGAAATGCGCTTTCTTGAGATCGCCGAGCGGCTTGTCCAGTCGTTCCATCTTCTCCAGCGCCTTGCGTCGGCTCTGGGCTCGCTTGGTCGTCGAGGCTCGCACAATATTGCGCTGGATGAACTGTTCCATCTTCTCGATCTCGCCTTGCTGCTTCTCATAATGTTTAAGATCCGTCTCGTATTCGGCAGCCTTGATCTCCAGATATCGGGAGTAGTTGCCTGTATAACGTGTGGCGACATGGCGTTCGATCTCGACAATCGTGTTCGCCATGGCGTCGAGGAAATACCTGTCATGGGATACGACGACAATAGCGCCTGCGTAACCGCGCAGGTAGGATTCCAGCCAGGTCAACGTCTCGATATCCAGATGGTTGGTAGGCTCGTCAAGCATGAGCAGATCGGGAGCCTGAAGCAGAATGCGAGCCAGCGCAAGACGCGTCTTCTGTCCGCCGCTTAAGGTGGAAATGACCGTCTCCATATCGAAGCTGCCGAAGCCCATGCCGTGCAGGACGCTGTTGATGCGCGTATTGATCTCGAAGCCGCCCTGCTCGCGGAACCAGTCGGAAAGGAGAGCATACCGCTCCAGCGTCTCCTCATAGCGCTTGGGATTGTCGTGGAGTTCCGGATCCGCGATCCGCAGCTCCAACTCGCGGAGCTCTTCCTCCGCTTCAAGCAGATGGGAGAACACGGCGCGCATCTCCGCGATAATGGTGCGATCGGATTGAAGGCCGCTGTTCTGGGCGAGATAACCGAGCTTCGTTTCTTTGGCTTTATGTATATCGCCGGAGTCGGCGGACATCTCGCCGGCGATTATTTTGAGCAGGGTGGATTTGCCTGCGCCGTTAACCCCGACGAGGCCAATCCGGTCGCGTTCCTGAACCTGCATGGAAATATGGGATAATACGGCGGTGACGCCATAATGTTTGGACACATTGGACACTTGCAACAGCATGTCTGACCCTCCACTCCATAGTTGCAGCATAACGCTGCGTGCATCAATTTCTAGTTTACCACAAAGTGCTGCATCCATTGGCGAAAGTTGTATAACAATGGTACACTACATGGAAAGGAAAGTTCAGTCATGGGACGGGAAAGAGGATTGAACGATGGACGCGCCATACGTTGGACAGGAGAAAGCGAAGGCACGGGCTGTCTATGCATCGGACAGGAATGCGTTAGACCCCGAGGAGCGCCTTAGATGGTCAATTGCGGCATGCCGTCATATCGCGGATCTGGTGGAGCGCGAACGGCTTCGCGTTATTATGGCTTATGTGTCGTTCCGCAGCGAGCTCGACTTAAGTACGCTGATGCAATGGTGCTGGCAGAAGGATGCACAGGTTATCGTGCCGAAATCCATCGTAGAAGGACGAAGCATGACCTTGCACAGACTGGACAGCTTCGCGCAGCTTCGAGCCGGGGCCTATGGCATTCTGGAGCCCGATCCGAACCTTGCTCCTTCGCTCGAAGAGGATGTTGTGCCGGAGCTTGTGCTGGTGCCGGGGCTCGCCTTCGACCGAAACGGGGGAAGATTGGGATACGGCGGAGGTTATTACGATCGCTTCTGGCAAAGGATGTCCGACAGCAACGAACGGTCGGGGAAGCAAACGCTCTGGCTCGGAGCCTCATTCGAAGCGCAAATAAGGGATGAGGTCCCGGGTGAGGAGCATGATTTGCGCCTCGATGGCGTTGTCACTGAAGCGGCTATTTATTGGAGAGCGGCACCACATAGGTAGAGAAAGGAGAGGCGCGGGATGGAGCTTACCCACTTTAACGAACAAGGAAGGGCAAGAATGGTCGATATCTCGGAGAAGGACGTCACGACCCGGGTCGCGACGGCGCGAACCGGCGTCAAGATGCATCGCGAAACGCTGGAACGGATCAAGGCTGGGACAATCGGCAAAGGAGACGTGCTGGCGGTCGCGCAAGTCGCGGGCATTATGGCGGCCAAGAAGACGGCGGACTGGATACCGATGTGTCATCCGCTGCCTCTTACCGGCATTAATATCGTTTTTTCCGACAACGGCGAGGACGAGTTATACATAGAAGGAACTGTGAAAACAACAGGCAAGACGGGCGTGGAGATGGAGGCGTTAACTGCCGTATCGGCTGCGGCGCTTACGGTCTACGACATGTGCAAGGCATTGCAAAAGGATATGATCATCGGGCCAACGCAGCTTGTTGCAAAGAGCGGCGGCAAGAGCGGAGATTACAGCATAAGTTAGAGTTCAAAAAGTTCGGTTTTCAGCACCGAGAAGATGGAATGTAAGTAGAAACTGAGGAGCGGAGCGTAGTGGAAGCTACGTGAGCATCGGAAGTTTCGCTTGCGTTCCATATTCGATGTCGAGTACGCTTCTTGGCTTACTTCGTGATCAA
>NZ_BDQX01000137.1 GCF_003112455.1 Paenibacillus agaridevorans | reverse complement strand
AAAAGAAGATGAAAATCTTCTGCTGAAACATCCTTTAGCTGGATTAAAAGCGGCCGTATTTTCCGGAGCAATTCGGAGAAGCGATCGCAGCAAATACTAGGTTAAGCTAGTAAGAGCGCACGGAGGATGCCTAGGCACCAGGAGCCGAAGAAGGA
>NZ_BDQX01000136.1 GCF_003112455.1 Paenibacillus agaridevorans | reverse complement strand
CCAGAGGAGCCTGCCTCTGGCGGCGGGTGGTCGCTACCGGACTGGACGATCATATTAGGTCCACTCCCCAAGATTTTGGCAGACACCGGCGAGCGAATGGAGCAAATGACGACGACGGTATCGGATGTGATGAACGGTACGTTTCTAAAAACGGCTGTCGATAGCCTGGTTATTCTTTGGGCAGATGAATCGCTCACTCCAATGCTTACGGTCTTCCAGAAGATTTATTTGTTTACACCGCGTATTGCCGAGCTTGGATTTGTACGAACTTTATGGTCCGCCATCACGATTCTTTGCGTCATTGCCCTCTTTGTCGGCATCGGGGTACTCACGAATCAGGTGCTAAAAGGAAAGAAGGACATGAGGAAGCTGCTCATTGGGTTTATTGTCAGCCTGGGCACTTCCATTTTCAGTCTCACGATTCTTAATATCATTAACGTGTTGCTCAATTGGCTGACGCAAATGATGACGGAAGGAATTATCGGGACAACGGATCTGGACTACACCTCTCTTAGTGGCCAAGAAATTCTGAAGGCACTGACGATGGGCTCGGATGCGCTGACCGATCCGGCCTATGCAGGAAAGACATTAGGGGAAACACTGTCGGAAGTCGGTGGATTGTTCTCCTTGCTCGTACACACCTATACCGTCTTCCCCGTTATGTATGTGCTTGCGACCATCAAAATCCTCACCTTAATCGGGATGGCTATCGGCGTGGGCTTCTGGATCGCATACGTGGCGTTTAGTGGAAGGCTTGAGGTACTGATAGGTTTCCTCAATATCTACATCCGGACGCTATTCGTAGGCGTTATCATGACCCTCCATTGGGCTATCTTTGTCAAGGCACAGACCGACTACAGCCTAGGTGAAGGCATTTGGGCAGAGATGGGGGTTCATCCCGTCATCGCTGCGCCTGTGAGTGTCATCGTGCTGCTGATCCTGCTTTATTTTATCTGGCTTAAGCCGCTCTGGCGCGGTGTGCGGGATCCTATTACACTAAATGGCGGCAAAGTGGTAGAAAATGCCGGTCATTGGTCAGAGAAAGCCTCCACATCGCTGCAAGCTATTGGCAAACGCTTAGGTTCAGAAGGGATTCAAAAGCGTGGTCTCAATTTTGCATCCATGGCGAAAAAGATGCAGGACAGTGGGCGGAAGATGCAAGAGTCCCGCAGTCAACTTGGTAATCGCATGTTATCCAAGGCGACAGGCGGTGTTTCCGAAGTGCTGCAGGGCGTGCATTATGAGCAGCCAAAGGATTGGGCGGTGCAGACAGGAGATATCGTGACGCCGGAGGCAATGCCCGTTTCTTTTGCCGGTGCGCAAGTTGTCGCCGAGGCGCATGAAATCGCACATACGCTGAAGGCGGAGGGCTATCAGGCCGGTACGATGATTGTCGTTCCGAAAGCAGAACGAGCGGATATGCAAAACATGCTAGCGCTACCGAATTTCCAGCAAAAATATGGCTCGGCCTTGACCTATAAGGCAGCGACCGGCGAACTGGTGGCAAGCGGAAAGAACGGTTCAGCAGCGCTAAATGAACTGCGAGAAGCTCAATTTACGGTAACCGATTCTGTACATGGCCATACACTGGACGGCGTGTTCGTTGGACAGGATGGCGGTGTAAAAAAAATAGCCACCGGAAAGGCCGTCGACGAAGCGCTTCAAACGGTGAAACAGAAGCTGCCTGCCTTTACCAAGGCGAATCTATCGCCGGAGGATGCGGCTGCTGCACATGGACAACTGCTGGCGAATCCGAAGCGTTATCCGTGGGTAGACAAGCTGAAGCTACGTAAGGACGGGCTATGGGTGCCTGAGGAGCTGGTGCCGGAGGTGAAAACGGTGCTTGAAGGGATGCAGAAGCATGGCGTGAAGCGGATCCAATTGGATCTGCCAAAAGGCTCTCGCTTCCTCGGAAAGATGATGAAAGAGTGGCAGGATAGCGGGACGCATGATGAATGGCTGCCTGCTGTAGAAGCGGATGAGAAGACGAATCGTGTCCTGGTGCAACAGGAGAAGCTGACTTCCTTCCAAGCCGCTTATGATGCTTACCGGAAGGAGCGGACGCCGTATTGGCGAACGGCATCCGGCAAGGTGAAAGTTATTTTGGATGGTCAGCCGGTGGATTATGGTCAGCCGCCGCTAAGAGGTCTGGACATGGGTTCATTTGAGGACCTGCAAAGAGAAATGATGCGTAAACAACAAAGTTAGAAGGGAGGAGGAGAACGGGGTGAGAGAAGAACAGATGCGGCATGCCGAGGCGGAAGCCGAACTGCTGGGCATTTACCTCATGGGCGATATTCGCGAAGATGCGCAGTTTATGGGGCTGACGCTAAAGGATATGGGCTGGATCATTGGTACAACGCTCACCATCGGGCTTGTGCCTTTTTTATTGCCGTTTTCGTTCTGGGTCAAGTTGATCTGGCTCGTCCTAGTGATGGGGAGCAGCTTCATAGGCCGAGCTATTCGACTGCCTTATCGTCGAAAGCGGTACTACCTGGATAAACGGTATCAACCAAAGCGCGGCACCGGCACTGGACTAGAGACCTTGCTCGGCATGGAGGAAGACAGTTGGTTTTATACATCCAAGAACAAAAGCGGCAGACCGGTCGTACAGATGCTCTATAGCATTCAGGCACCGCCTTGGGAGACGGCGATTCTCAGTCAGAAACGTCAACGGATTGCGGCCTTCGGACAATTTATTCGTGCCTGCAGCAAGGAAGGGTTTACGATCGATGTGTTCGCCGAGCAGATACCGGACTATCGGCATGAAATTTGGGCACAGAAGGTGGAAGCGCCGTCCGATAGCGAAGGCATCGAGCAGCTCAAGATGATGCGCATTGGCATGTGGCGAGGGCTCGCACAGAGCGGCGAGGCGCAGCGAAGCGCTTATGTGCTGAGGCTGACCATCGACCAGCACCGGATCGATCCTCGGCAACGAGACGATGAGCCAGAGGGATCTAAGGAAGAGCTCAAACGGTTCCGTTTTGTTGCGGAGCTGCGGGAGAAGCAAGCTCGCGTCATGAACGTACTTGGACATAGCGGTCATCTGTACAGTTTGATCTCCGGCTATGTCACGCCGGAGCTGCTTGGACGCTGGTGGGATCGCAAAGCATGGGAGCGCTGGACGGATCTGCAAGAGTCCTGGCAGGAGCTGGAGGATGAGCAGCAGCAAGCGCTCGTCATGGAACAACAGGAACTCAAGGTCGAACATATCGAGGAGGAGGTGGAGCCGGAGGATCGGGATGTTCCGCTGATCATAGAAGAAGAGCCGATAACCACGAAAAAAAGCGCCTTCCGCTCGCTTATGACGGGACTGCGTACAACCGTAGGGACGATGTTTTCACGACTCCGAGTTTTGATCGCCAAGCGCCTTCGCAAGCGGAAATCGAAAACAGAAGGGACAGATGCAGTTGCTCTTGAGGATGAGCGGATCGAGGAAGCGACCGAGTCGCTCATGCTCACGCCAGGCGTTCGTTTGCTGACTTCGCCGGTGCCATCGGGGAAGACCTTTCTCGCCGTGAATCTGGGGACCGCATGGAGCTCACATGAGACGCCGGTGCATGTTGTGGATCTCTCACCCGATCAAGGCTGCAAGACGGCGCTTAATCCGTTGCCGCTCACCAGTCGTGAGGAGGGATGGGAGTCGTATATGTCCCGTCACGCACCTGGTTTGACGCTCTGGATCCCGACAGCTGGCTTTCGACATACCGATGCGGTAAAGGAGTTGCTGCAGAAGCTGGGACCTTCGCATCCGGTGCTGGTCGACTTGCCCTGGAGTCATCCCGGTCGGGAAGAATTGCAGGCGCACGGGATCGCGGTGGCCATCGTCGATAGCGACTATCATCATTGGCTGCGCTGGGAGCAAGCAGCGCCTCGTTGGATGGGCGAGGTCTGGATAAACGGTGCGGAGCCGGAGATGCAGCAGGCGGTTCGTACGCTTGTAAAGGAGCATTGGCAACCAACTGAGTGTCATATCTTCCCGGCTATAAAAGGGGCGAGGTACTGGCTGTATCAAGGGCGGCCGCCAGCAACGGATCCGGAAATCCGGCAGTTGCTTCGGCAGACCGGTGACACACAGGAAGAGGAGGGATGTGCATGATCGCAAATGCGCAACGGCTGATTAAAACATGGAAAAAAGCGGTCAAGCACCTGGAGATCAATGGATCCTTGGATGGGAAAGACGTCAAAAACGGGCATTATGTGCGCGTGGTGACGATCAAAGGTTATCCTCCCATGCTGCTCGCCGGTTATCTGGATACGCTCGATAAGATGGTCAGTGAGGAAGGGGCGACGCTTCGGAAGACAATCCGTTATGCCAAGAGTAAGGCTAAGTGGGGCTGGAGCCTTAAAAATAAGCTGAGGCGACTAGAGCGTAGCATGGAGACCGCGCAAGAAGCAGGCGATCCGGAGCGCAGAGCGGAGACAGCAGCGCGAGACACCATCCTGGCTCTGCGCGATGCGGCTTATAAGGACGAGCGAACCTTGGTCGATATTCATACCTTTCTGACGCTTTCCGCGCCGAAAAAACATCAGCTTGACGCAGCGACGAAGAAGCTCCAGTCCTGGTTCGACGATGTGATGGGTGAGCTTGACCTGCTCGAGCGCGAGCAAGTCGAGGCGATGAAGCAAACGAGCCCCGTTTGCGATCCGAACACAAAGACTGGCTTGTTTTTTCAGAAGCAGCACTACGGCAGGGTCACGACAGACATCGTTGCTGCCAAGACGTATCCCTTTACGCGAGGAAGCTTCTCGGATAATAAAGGGCTCTACTTTGGACGGCGGACGGAAGACGGAGGCTTTTGCTTTATCGACATCTGTAATCCGGACGATCCAAGAGCGCAAAACTTGACGGTGTTCGGCAAGACAGGTCAAGGTAAAAGCTTTTTCATGAAAGCGCTCGTTGTCTCACTCGTCGAGGAAGGCATACATGTCTTTGTGTTTGACCTGGATGGAGAATGGCGTGATCTATGCGAATATATTGGCGGTGTCTATGTCGATCATACGGCGGGAACGGGACGCTATTATGAGCCATTAACCATCATGCCAGCCTTGCCAGAACTCGACGCCGATTGTGCAGAGTTCAATCGTTCACGGCTGCAGAAGGCTATAGACGCCGGCATTCGGACACTCTCCCTTCTCGCCAAGGGATTGACCGATGTCCAGACTTTTGAGGCCGGAGAAGCCATTAAACGCGTGCTGGCATCTGCAGGGATCGATGTGGCGCAGGAAGAGACGTGGATGGGGCCGTACGCTGGACCCAGGCCGACGATTCATCTTGTATTTGAAGATATTCAGCGCGAAGCTGAGCGGAATGCGGATGCGAAGGGCTTGTTCGATAAGATTAAAATCTATTTCATCGGAATCTACAACGGCCTGTTCGCCATTGAGGAGCCGCTTGAGTTCCAGCGAGCGAAGCTTGTGGTCTATAAGGTTGGCAGCGGTCAGATGAAGGATAGCGATGCAAGCGATGAGCGAGCGCAGCAGGCTCAGTTGAAGATGAGTATGGCCATAGATGCCGTGAATGCCAATATTCAATATCTGAAGTTCCAAGGGGCGTACTTTTCCGCTGTACTGGTCGACGAAGGCCAGCGTCAGACGCAAAATCCGCACTTGCGTTCAGAGATTTTCAACTGGTATACGGCCATTCGTAAGTGGAACGGTATGATGATCCTGGGCTCCAATACGCCGATGATTATGCTGGATACAGCAGAAGGGATTGGCATGTGGGAAAACACCAATACGCGCGTGTATTTCTACATGGAACATTCCGCTGTTCGCGAGCTTGCACGTCATTCCGACATTCCACTTGAAGTCCAGCAGCGTATCAGCGAAAACGAAGATACAAATCGGTACGTCCTGGAGTACAACAAGAAATACGACGAGCTCCTCATGCAAGTGCCGGAACAAGAGGCCAGGCAGTATAAAACTCGCGGCCTGAAGCAAACGGGGTAAGTCATGGGGGATGGCGTTGTAACGAGATCAATTGAAGTCATCGAAAAGGTGCAACGAGCTAGGCGTATCTACCGGCTTGTGGCGTTGCTTGGATCGTCCACGGCACTAATTGTGATGGTTGTGATCATGATCGCCTTGCTTATCTTGCTCACACTCCTTCCGTTTATCATTTTTGGTAAAGAGGAGGATATGGCCTATAGCCCAGCAACCAGCAGCTGGGGGTGGATGGAGCCCTCCTATATCGATACGGACGGCAGCGCTTACGCCTGGCCCACCCCGACTATCGCACGCATTACCTCTTATTTTGGGCGACGTGATATCGGGGAGGGAGCGGAGATTCATAAGGGGATCGATATGGCGGACGGTGCGGAGAATACCGAGTTGCAGCCAATTTATGCCATGGCAGCTGGTAAAGTGATGATCGCCGGTGCAGCAGTTGGCTATGGCCAAGTGGTTCGTCTGGAGCATGATGGCGAACTGGTGTCCATCTATGGACATTTGGACTGGCGGATGGAGGTGAAGGTAGGAGACATAGTGGCCAAAGGCCAGCGTATTGGCCGTATTGGCGCTGGAAAGGTAGGGCGATCTACGGGACCGCATTTGCATTTTGAAGTGCGGAAACGAGGTGTTGCCGTCAATCCCCTCGACTACGTGAAGCCGCCAGGCAGCGAGCCGAATGTACCGCTAGAGCTGTCGTATCGCCCGTTAAAAACGGAGGCGGTGATGCGTTACCTGGTCTCGAAAAAGTCTGCACTCGCCGATCCGGACATTCTGGCCATGATTGATAAAGCCGGAAAGGCACAAAATGTGGATCCGCATTTTTTGATCGCGATCACCGGTCAAGAGCAATCCTTTGTACCGAGTAACAAAAAGCATGCCACGCTCATCATCCGTAATCCATGGAACGTGTTTGGCTGCTGGTGTAGTGGCAGGGGGGCGGATTTGACCACGGAAGAATCGGCGCTGATCGCAGCCAAGACCATCGTGAAACTATCGCAGTCACGACCGGCGAAGGTCGATCCCGTCTACTGGTTGGTCAGTCGGGAAAATCCACATGGATATTACGCCGAGCATACCGGCTGGTGGATCGGCGTGAAGAAGTTTTATAGAGTGCTGCTCGAAGCAGAGGGGGGATAACGATGTGGAGCTTTATACTGATCATTCTGCTCATCTTTTGGGTGCTGCCCAAGTTTTTCGTCAAATTAGTCATACCAAAGTGGGCCTGGAAAGTGCTCGGTGTCTTTTTGGTCATCATGATCATCTATAACGCGGATGCGGCGTTTAAGCTTGTGGTGGGCGAAGCCAAGGCTTGGTTTCCGGTCGTGCAGTCCGGCTTTACGTCGATCATGACGGGGATGCGTGAATTCATTACGACCTTGGGAAGAGGCGGCACGGGATGAGTGATCGCGAAAAGGATGATGCGGAAGAGAAGGATCATCTCCCGAAGAACTACTGGCAATTTGTGACCAGGCTTTGCTTGCTGGGTGCTGGAATCTGCCTTATTTTTCTCGTCATGCCGGATTCACCGCCGATCATGCAGGAGAAGGCAAAAGCATTCTTGCCACGCATTGTGGGGAGCTGGATTGTCTTCTCGGCGCTGCCCTGGTCGCTGCTGAAGCTCTGGCAGCACCGCGCCAGGCTACTGAATGAGTGGGCGAGATGGCGAGCCGCTCGCGGCCAGGCCGTGCAGCCATTGAGCAGTGCCCATCATTATGATCAACCTAGGATACCTGGCGCTGATCAGAACCCCGTGAGCGATGAGCGACATGCGTTCATGGCCGCAGGGCCGAGCGGTGATCAGTTGCTCACCCCACCGCTCACGGTGCTACCGGTTAATCCCAACCCAAAGCCGCGAGCGGCGATGACGATGGAGAGTGCTGGCGGCGTCATCTCGACGGCCCTGCAACTGGCAGAGTTTACGGTGGAGGAAGATGTCAGTGTTCTAAAGGTGGAGGCCGGTCCGGTGTTGCAAATCGTGTCGTTTCAGCTGCCTCCAAAAGTGCAGCTAAGCAAGCTCGCTGCCAAGAAGGATGATATTGCGAATCACCTGGGTCCCCAGCAAGGCTTTGATATTACGGCCGCTAAAGATTTTAAGAGTGCAGCCTCATTTGTCATTCCGCATGATCAAAGTGATCGGGCGTTTGTGTACATGCGGGACATTGCGGCGCAACTGGTCGCCGTTGCTGAGAAGGCGACCCTGCCGATGATCTTTGGACTGGATATTCGCGGGAATCCTCTGTTGTTCGACCTGGTGAAAATGCCGCATCTGCTCGTATGCGGGGCTACGGGATCCGGTAAGTCCGTTTTCGTCAATACGCTGCTCACTTCGATGACCAGCGTCCGCTCACCGGCTCAGCTGCAGCTGCTGCTCATCGATCCCAAACAAGTCGAGTTCGGCATCTACAAAGGATTGCCGCATCTGCTCGCACCGCCGGTCACGGATATGAAAATGGCTGTTCATATGATTGAGAAGGTCATTGTGGAGATGGAACGACGGTATGGGCTCTTTGCCGAAACCGGAACACGTAATTTGGCCAGCTATAACGCCAAGCATCCGGAGCAGCCACTCCCGAGCATTGTCATCGTCATTGATGAGTACGCGGATCTTATGCTAGTCGCCGGTGACGTCATTGAGGATGCTGTGCAGCGTATAACGCAAATGGCCAGGGCAGCGGGCATCCATCTCATCTTAGGAACGCAGCGGCCAAGTGTGAATGTCGTGACCGGCACCATTAAAAGCAATTTACCTTCAAGGGTTACCTTCAAGCTGCCAAGTACGAAGGACTATATGACGGTGTTGGAACGCGGTGCGCCGAAGCTGCTTGGGTTTGGGGATGGTGTTTGTACGGTTCAGGGTGGGGATCTTCAGCGATTCCAAAGCGCAGCGATTAGCGTGGCCGATGGGGAGGACACGGCTTTTATTGAGCAACTGATTGACCATTGGACCCGGTGTGATCTCGGAGCAGCATTGGTCACAACTGAGTGGGGTCAGGAGCCGGTTGATGAGTCTAATTTGAATCGTAAGCCTGTAACGTCAGAGCAGCCTTCTAGATCCATCGAGAGCAGCGAGCCGTCCGAGCGTTGGACTGAGGAACAGCAGGATGAGAATGAAGTGCCATGGGAAGTTGACGATGAAGAGAACTCAGCACCTATGAACAATTTGAAAAAAGAGATTCCCTCTCCACAAGGGCCAGCTCGGGATAAGTACGAACAGGCCTTGCAGATTGTACGCGAGGAAGGCGGCTTTAAGGTATCGACGATTCAAGGAAAGTTGCGAGTTGGATTTGGGGAGGCGGCTTCGCTCGCTGAGCGAATGATGGAAGAGGGGATTGTTGGTCCTTATGATGCGGAGAGTAAGTTGCGACCGCTAATAGAGACGAGTGATTTGTTAAGTCGCGTTCGATTGCACATTTGTCGAAAACGTGTAGTAAGAACACATGAATTACGTGAACATTTTTCTGTTCGTAAAGAAAGAATTTTAGAGTGTCTCCACCAATTGGTAGAGGAAGGAATGCTAAACAGCCCTGAAAGTGCAAGGACTGGCTATACAATTGCATGGACTGAATCACAAATGGATGCTTATATGGAGCTATCTTAATTTTGGTTCCCGTTTTTGGTTCCGGGTTGCTTATAAGCCAAAGAAAGAGCAAAAGTGTTGATTTCATGCGGGTTTTTACACCAAGTACGAGGGAACCAAGAACGTGGGAACCAAAAATGTGTAAAGAAAGATAGCCAAGGCAAGCGAATTAATCGCCAACCCCAATTCTAAAGTTTTTTGCACGTTCAGGCATATCCTCAAGAGCTTCATAGACGTAAAAGCAGACAGCTGTCATTAGAATTGCGAATGCGACTAGGAATATGATCAGTTGTCCAATAGACATCTTCTGATTAGATTTCTTTCTCCGCTTAGTGCTCATAACATCCTCCTTAATGACTAGTTCTTTCGACACTAAAAGAGGTAAATCCTTCTTAAATGTCGAAAGACACATTGGATCTTTAGTGAGGAGACGATGTTGTGATCGATGATCAATTGAACGAATTGGCGCAAATTAACGTCAGAGAAGCGATGAAAAAAGAATTTGAATTAAATGAAAGGATCATTGAAGAGTATAAACATTTAAATAGATATTCAAAAAGATACCTTAAAGAAAGAACGATAAGAGCTATTGTGCGTAATGATTCAATAAGAGGATTCTTGTCATTAGACACTAAGGATCAAATACCGAAAAAGCTCAAAAGAGATTTCACTAGTAGCGACAGCACTTTTAATCATTATGTGAACCAAGTGAAGTCGAGAAGCTATGCTAACACTGTTAAGTGGAGAGCCATAGAGGAATTTTATCGGGACTATACTAAACCTGGTAATACATATTCCAGTAAGAGATATTTATTAGATGAGTCTATCCCAAGGCATTCTAGATTAAAGGGATTTTCTTTTTTAATCGTGGGAGATACAATAGATTTTGTTATTGGTAAATTCGGAACATTCGTGGTATTAGCTCTAGTAGTTGTATTTGTCTATGCCTCCTTTTTCTATGACAGTGAGGTCCACCTAACACAAAGTTCTAATAGTTACGACACTTTTCATGAAGGTGGCGTGTTCGGTGGGAATTCCAGTGAAAAACCAGTCAAAGATATACCCCAAATAAAAGATCAATCGGGACAAGCAGGATTCGGGAATGGTGGTGTAAGCGGTTTTGATTCTTCGAGCTCTGGGGGAGATAGCAGCCTTAGTATTCAAGGAGTTGTTGAAACCGAGACTGGAACTGAAACTGAAGTAATAAAAATTGAGTGGAATTGCCAAGCTAAAAATTGTGTTACTCTAGGGTCAATGAAAGAGGATGTATTTAATGTCATGGGAGAACAAAAGAAAGAGCGAAAGTCATCAAATGGTGATGCTCACTGGTGGCATTATGGGGATGATGAGGCTTCATTTATTCAGTTTAATTCGCAAGATAAAGTTATTGGCTGGAAAAACGTCGACAATACACTGAAAGTATCATTAGGAATTAAAGATTATATTGCTAAACCTTTCAAGGTTGGTTCTAATAAAGAATTAGTAATAAAGGCAATGGGTACTCCTGATGAAATTTATAATGAAAATTATTGGAGATATGGCGCCTCTGAGGTATTTTTTTTGAGTAATGGTGAGGTTTCCTCTTTTATTAATAAGGATGAAAATCTATTAGTAGAATAGTGTAGTAAATGACAACAAAACACTGATTTTAGCGATAACAGCCCTAGAGAAAACTCTGGCTGTTATCAATAGAAATTATTATGTTTCAAAAAAACAGATATACATCTCGAATGTACTAAGGGTACTATGAAAATAGTTGAAATGAATCCTCAAAAGGACTGATATACATATGAGTTTTCAAGCAGAGGTATTGAACGTTTTTATTGCTTCCCCATCAGATGTAGCAGTAGAAAGAGATGAAGTTGAGCAAGCAGTTTACCAATGGAACCGTCGTTATTCTGAAAACCTTAACATTATACTGCTCCCTAAACGATGGGAAAAGGATACTTTTCCTGCTCATCACGGCGAAGATCCCCAACAAATTATTAATGAACAGCTTATTAATAATTGCGACATCCTAGTCGGTATTTTTTGGACTAAAATGGGTACCCCAACACTAAAGCACAAATCAGGAACATTAGAGGAAATACAAATCTTTATTGATCAAAACAAAGATGTAATGGTGTACTTTGTTCAAAAGGATGTTCCGAGAGATAACAAGAATTACGAGGACATGGCCAGAGTAGATGAATTCAAAGAGAAATATGGAAATTCAGGTCTTTACTCTGACTATGACAAAGATAAAGTTATCAATCATCTCTACCAAGTTGTGCTAAAACGAGTAAAACAAGAAAAAAACGTGCACGATAGTAATGTGACTAAACCTAGTACAACGGCAGTCTTTAATGAATCTAGATTAGAAAAACTCATCAGGACAAAAGTACTTTTCGATGAAGAGATTTTGCTATTAGCATACAGTAGAGAAACTGGCCATAGGGATTTTGTGGGATTTAATGATCCAGAGGGAATGTACACAAAGTTGAAAAAGTGGTCAAAATTATCTCCTAGCCAAGTAACTAGTATTGCTAAGAAATATAAGAGAGCAATAGATAATTTAGTTGAACGTGAATTGTTATTTAAAGATTCTGATTATCCGTATAAAACTATAAAAAACCATAAGTTACACTTAGATACACTGGATGATTTACGATCACTTTCTCCTGTAACTATTGATGTAATTAATGATATTATGAAGAATTACAAATGATATAGTTTTAATCCCAATAATGTCTGGGCAAGTAGGGAATCCAGCTCAAGGTTGGGAGACTGAACCTTAATTATTTTTCCCTGTAAAAACGGGTTTTTACTTTACTGATACTCAAATAAATATCATACTTTTATCATACGATTCCGTTGTCAAAAAGCTTTATTCTTGTAACATAGCCAATTCGAGAGGGTCATCCACATGGGTGGCCCTTTTGCATGGACAAATTTTCAGAAAGGAGATGAGGGCGTGGGGAAATTGACATGTAGAGTCGGTAACTACCGATTCGAGAAAAACGAGGGCTCCAATATCGTCAACATTTTTAACGAACTCTCAGGCCAAAACGTGGATTGCTTTACCCAATATGAGCTCAACGATCAGAAGCAGTTTGAGCAGTCATGTAACCAGCAGCATGCCAACTACGCGCAAGATTGGTCATGAGCAAGTTAGCACCGAGAGAACTCGCAGCCGAATTGGAAATGCCGGAGAGTACCTTGCGCCGCTGGTGCAAGGTGCTCGAGGAGGCTGGATACTTTTTTGAAAGGGAGCAAAATCGGCGCGTGTTTGGCCAGCAGGATGCGCTCATCCTTCAAGCCGTTAAACAGCAGATGGCGATGCCTGGAGTCACGCTGGAGGAGGCCTGTTTGTCGGCAATCCAAAAGCGTGCTGCTCCGGAACAGCGGGACAAGCTGGCGGATGAGAAGGCGGACCACTCCGATCTGGCGTATTTCGAGCAGCTGCTCAACGGATTGAAGGATCGTATCTACTGGTCAGGCTCGGACGTAGCTGTTCGAGAGCTTCAGACAGCCTTTCATGCATGGCGGTTAGATTACAAAAACAAATTGGAGGGATAGACATGTCTCAAAACAAAATACCCAAATACACAGAAGAAGAAATCGTAGAATGGTTGAAACAAAATGGGAAGTCGACTAATCGCGAAGATCGAGCAAATTATTTCCGCTGGTGTGACCACTGCGGCGCCTATGTCCATGTCGACGACTATAGTGGTGCCAATGACATTTGCGATGATTGCGATCCTCTTTAAACGTAAGATCACAGAATTATAAAGTGGCAGGCCGCCAAGTCGGCATGCCGGAAGGAGAGAGACGATGAATACCTGGAAGAAAATCAACCGCATCGTGCTCTATGTAGCGCTCATGATCGCGACGCTGGCGGTGCTGTATATGCTTGACGCACGATGGTCAACAGAGTGGGACACCACGGAAGTCGTAACTGCTGCCCGTCAAATCATGCCGCATGAGCAAATTCAGGATGCTGACCTGGCAGTCATCGTGATGAAGGACGAACTGGTCATTCCTGGCGCTTTAACCCCTGATCAGATACCGGCGCTCATTGGTCAGGAGGCGCTGCAACTGATCGAGACCGGTGATCAACTGACGCTGAATCGGGTAGATAAGCAATCGCTGCTGAAATCGCCGGATATGAGCATCATTGAAATTCCAGACAAGTGGATCCTGTCGGTGCCAGGAAGCTTAAGGCGTTTGGATACCATCTCCCTCTATGCCGTCCATACGGCAAGTGAAGCGGAGATGCGCAATGTCAATCCGGAAACCGGAACGACGGATCCGGATCTGGAGCCAGCACAGCTGCCAGAATCAGCTCGTAAAGTCATGGAGGACGTGCTTGTCGCTTACTACAAAGATACGGGCGTCAATGAAGTGCGAAGTGCGGTTTCGGAGGGAACAAACCCCAATATCCGTGACACCGCGACAGTCCGCGGGCGTAGGCTGGAGCTTCAGTTAAACGATCAGCAGTTGAAAGTGCTATCGTCGCTTGTTGACCACGGTTATCAATTTATCGTCGGCTATGGAGGCGAATAGGGGGAGGGCCAGCTATGAATATCGGTTTTATTGGGCGCGATGATCAATTGCGTGAGCAGTTGCAGGCGCTCCAAGGCGTGAAGGCGGTCTATGCCTTGCAAGCGGATCAGCGCGAAGAGTATACCAACCTGATTGACCTGAGCGAACTGCTCATCATCTCCGATCGCGAGGTGCCCTCTTATGAGCTGGAGGCATGGGTAAAGCCATACGCGGGGAAGAAGCTCGTTTACCTGGCAAGCTATCAAGCCGACGCGGCAGCCTATGGGGACGTGGAGCTCATCGGAAGGCGAGCAGGCGTGGACGTACTGCCGCCAAAGCGAACGGCGGACCAAATCGCGCTAGAGATTGGGAGACGGTATCTGCTACACACGATCACGGAACAGGGTGGAAAGATTCTGACCATGGTAGGAACGCTCGGAGGATCTGGCGTCACCGCCACGGCGTTAAAATTGGCGGAGCAGCTCGCGCTCACGAGCCGACAAGTAAAGGTCGGCGTGATCGGTTTTAACTGCTGCACGCCGGGCGATGCATTTATGGTGTACAAAGGAAGCTACTTAAACGAGCTGCATACCCAGGTCGACATCTTATCGGCAGGAGAGCTGATTCGGCATATGCATCAGCATGAATCGGGATTCTGGTACTTAGCAGGCAACGCGGACCTGACGAAAAAGTATCGGTATCCGACAGCAGCCGCGCAACATATCCTCGCCTGCGCTAAACAGGCGTTCGATGTGGTCGTTGTCGATGCAGGATCCTCCGTAGACAATAATCTCTGTCTGCAGGCCGTCATGATGGCGGATATGCGCATTGTACTCACCACAAGCCAGCCTTCGGCTCTGGCACAATGGCAGCGGCAGCGAGACGTGCTGCAGCTGATCGCGCCGGATTTATCATACATGATGTTGCTTAATCATGGCCGCCGTGCCGGAGAGGCAAAGGAAGTGGCTGATGGCATGCGGCTCCCGTCGATTGGTTGGTTGCCGCATGTTGAGGGAGCCTGGCAATGCGAGGGGGAGCGTAGGCTGCTCGCGACATCCGACTCCGCAAAGTATGCGCAGCAGCTGAAGCAATTCGTGGCTTTGATTCAGCAACGTTTTGAGCTCACAGCAGATGAACCGGCGAAGTGGAAGGGCTGGTTCCGAAAGGCGGTACGTGTATGAAAACAGCAACGAAATGGATGGAATCGGATTTTCAGGTAGCCACGCTTAAGCAGGAACCCAGCCAGGTATCGAAACAGCTGGTCCTTGTAGGGGGGAAACGGGAGACGAAACGTTCACTCTCATTCCAAGAGGCATGCGATAAGGTTAAGGTGCATTTTCGTGAGCAGAATGAACAGCGCACGGAGGTGGACATGAAAAAATGGCAGCAGATACAGCACGATGCGGTGCTAGGCGCACCGGCTGCCGTACAGCTCTTCCAAGATGAAATTGATGCCTTTGTGCGGCGACAACGGCTTGATGTGGAGGCGCCAGCGCCGTATACGTCGCTCGTGGAAGGGCTGTTTCAGGAGACATTCGGTCTTGGTGTCATCTCCTGCTGGTGGAAGCATCCGAAGTTTGCCTCGTCGCAATCCGCTCGCATTATTGGACGGAATGTATACTTTGATATTCCAGGGGAGCGAGCGCTACAGCCATTTGGCTACAAATCCATTCGACATGTCGAGGAAATTATTGTGGAGAAGTTGCGGCTGAAGGACGAATTTGCAAACATCAGCAAATACAATCCCAAGCTGGAGATTGACATGGCGGATGGATCACGGGTCATGATTATGATTTCGCCACGAGTCCGGCAGCCGGTCATTGTCTTCCGGAACTATACGATGCCGCACCCGACACTGGAGCAATTGACGCGAAACGGCACGATGCCGGAGGAAATGGTGCCCATTGTCGATGTCCTGGCTAGAGCGATGACCAACGTGGCTGTACTTGGAAAGGTGCGAAGCGGAAAGTCGACGCTGCTCAAAGCGTTATTTGGGATCCGCTACCGCGAGAATCAGGTGGCGGTAAATATTGAACGTATGCATGCGGAGCTGCGGAGAACTCATTCCGGAGGGACAAATTATTGAGATGATTGCTCGGACCGATGCCGATTACGAAGAAATCTTTGATCAGGTACTTCGGTCGGACTATCATTTCTGCGTGGTGTCGGAGCTGCGGAGTTTGGAGGCAGAAATCTATTTGCTATCCTCCGAACGCGGTGAGGGCGGATCGATGACGACCTATCATACGGACCAGGTGCGGAACATGCCAGGCCAAATCGCCAGGCTCATCCTGCAGCGCTATCCATCACGCAGCTATGAGGAGGAACTCATACGGGTTGCTGAGAATCTGGATATCGTCTTTGTGATGCGGGAGCTGCCTGGTGGGGCTAAGCGGCTGGATAAAATCTGTGAGATCCGATTGGATCCTATGACCTTGGAGGTCAGTGTCCACGATTTGGCACGGTGGGAAACGGAAGCCGGTGAATGGCGCTATCAGAACTCGCTCAGTCAGCGGACCTTAGAGAAGCTGCGGCGCACCGCTCCAGATTATGTGGATGTCCTCCTCAAATCGCTGCAAAAGCTCGCATCCATCAAGCCGATGACCGGCGACCATGTCGAGGTGGCCTTGTCCCATATGGGGTCATCCAAAGAATAGGGGAGGAGAGACATGTTAAACGTAACGCCGGAGACGGCCGTAAAGATCATCCTCATCTTGCTATACGCATTCGGCGCTTATCAGCTTACTGGTGTCGTATTCGCACCGCTTCTACGGCGCTGGCGGTCACAAGGATACTTGGGGGCTACGCCCAAGGCAAGCCTTACGGATGAGTATGCGAGCCGGTTCACGCACCTGGAGCTGCTGCTCCGCGCAACGAGCCATCCCACGAAGTTCACACGGACAAGCGTCGCTCAATTTTTGACTTTAAGCGGCAGCTTGTTTTTTTTGGCCTACTTTGTCTTGCTCGTAGGGAGCCACGGTCAACTTCCAGGTGGGCAGCTCGGTGACTGGTGGAATCCGAATGCGCTCCTGATGGGGATCTTGACGGCTGCTATCCCCTACGCCTTAAAACAAATTCAGCTGCAGATGATCCGGAACGCGAATAGCTATGCCCTGATTGATGCAACAGAGCTGCTGCTGATGAAATACCGGACGCCAGGCTATGAGGCGAATCTCTATCATGTCCTATCGGAGTTGACCACGGAAATTGAGGGACCGATGAAACGGACGTTTTTCAGTATGGTGACACTCCTACAGGTCGAGGGACGTACCGCGATGCCGGAAGCAGCGGAATTGTTTGTTTATCAGATTAAAAATACGTGGTCTAGGCAGTTAGGCATTTTGCTCATCAAGGCCGCACTCGAAAATCGCAATATCGAACGGGCGCTGGTCAAGCTGCACGAGGATATGACGGAAGGGAAACAGATTGTCGAAGGGGAGAAGACGGAGTATATGGAGTCGATTATTATGGGCTTCTTTCCTCTAGTCATTGTCCCAAGCATTCTCTTCTTTATGAATGATCTGTTTGATGGATCGGTGTCCAAGATGCTTTGGACTAATCCGGCTGTATTCCAGGGACTGGTCCTTTGTATTTTCTTTATTTTTGTGGGACTCGCAACATCGCTGGTCTTATCAAAACCTAAAATTGAAGTCTAGGAGGAGAAACGGTGGCTATCCTACTTATTAAAATGCTGCTATACAGTATGGCTGCAACGGGCATGCTGCTTCTCGCTCGCGAGCTGCACTACGTCCGCCGCCGTAGCCCGCCGCCGTTGATGCGGCAAGCGGAGGCTTGGTTTACTTCATCCAGGCCTGCCATGGAGAGGTGGTATAAGGATCCGAAGTGGGAAGGAGTCGCAGCAGAGGCTGGCCTGAGCAGCTTGACGGCCTGGTCTTTTAAGCTCGTACGCGATGTGGTCTTTATCCTGCTCACGCTCATCGTTCATGTTGTCTTTCTGATGACTAAGGAGTACCCATTGGCGGTCATGATCATCCTGGCCGTCCTATATGTGCTACTGCTCACGGGGCGATCCTTTATGCCCGCCAATCTTTTGCTGGGTGCTGTAGGTAAGGAGCGTAGGCAGCAGAAAAACGATGAAGTCGTGCTGCTATTTATGCTCTTTACCAATGACTGTTACACGGAGACCGCAGATCATTACCAAAGCGTCATGGCCAAACTGAAGGAGTACCGGCGTTACTTAAAGGCGCTCCGGAAAGATATTGATCAGCTTATCTTTGATCTGCCGCTAGATGGACCGTCTGCCTTTACGGCTTTTGGTGCTCGCATCGGCTCCAAAGAAGCCAAGATGCTGGCGCTGATCATGGCCAAGATAAACGAAAGTAATCCGGATACGGCATCAGATCTGCTTGAGCAACATTACGAGTCCTTCCTGGACTACCGCCGTCAGCGGCGCAAGCGGAAGCTTCGATCCAATGGCTACATTGGGTTTACCGTCGTCTTCCTGGCTATTATTGCGGTGATCTTCTTTATCAGCACGTTAGCCGGTGCTTATCAAGATACGTTAATGAATGTACTTTAAATGCGAAAAAGCAAACTAAACAAGTCCGAACAAGGACTAAAGGAGCCAATTCACATGGGAAAAGCAATTGCAGTCGTACTTCTAATCGCAGCAACACTGGTACTGATCAGCCTGACCGTATTCTCCGATCAAGGTGCATTCGGCGATGCCAAGACGCAGCGTGATCGTGCCAGCCAAATCTCCGATACCATTACCGTTCCGACAGCGTTGCCTTAAAGGAATAAAGGTTGTTCGTGAAGGGAGGGAGCCGGTGCATCCTGGAGGGATGTACCGGCAATAAGGGATGAAAAGTGTCATTGCTTTACTGATTCTCTCGCCGATCCTGTTCTATGTTTGGTTTCAACCGAGCATTAATCGAACGATTCAATACCGAGACCAGGTGCTGCAGAAGCAGGCATATGAGATGGCCCACCTCGCTGCGCTGGAGGGCCGGCTGACACCACAAATACGAGAGGCTATTCTTGCCAAATTAGAGTCGGTTTACTTTAACCGGCAAAAAGTCATCATCTCCGGCCCTACAACGGCCGTCGAACGTGGAGAAGTGCTCACGGTCACGCTCCGTTATCCGCAAGGCCGGACTGAAATCTTTGATTTATTTGGCCGCTCAAGCAGCCGCGATTATTATTACAGTATTCCGATCATGTCCGAGTACGTGGAAGGTCAGCTATGAAGTGGGTCATCACGATCATTTTGCTGATGCCGATCTGGCTGTATTATGACGCCTGGAGTCATGATGAGTATCTGCAGAGTAAACTAAAGGTAGAACTCAAGGATGGGCTGAAGGTGGCCACGCATGATGCTGCCCTTCAGGTGGATCCGGAAGCACTCGAGGAGGGGCGAGTGGTCTTTCTGCAGGAGACTGCCGAGCAAGCTTTTCTTGCCTCCATTCAGCGTAGCTATAAGCTGGATACGATGCTTCAGCCTTTGCCGGAGAGTATCTGGCAGTCCTCATTCAGAGTCGTGCATTTTGAACGCGTCGAGGACGGTGAATTCCCGATGTACTATAATAGCGGGCCGCCCTATTATTATGGGGATACGCTGAATGGCCCATCTATCGTGACGATTGTTCAGGTCAAGCATCCGCGTTTCTATGGCATCTCACGCGATTTTAATTATACGGTTGGAAGCAGCCATGAATACATGTTCTGATCGGTTACATTTGGTATAATGGGGGAAAGGGAGGCGAAGGTGTATGGATAATCGTGTTAATGAGGTATTGAAACAGGTGGAGAATCTCCTGCAGGGACTACAGCCGGAAGAGCGGCAGCGCGTTCTTGCTCAATTGCTTCAACGGCAGGGCTATGCGCCTGGCGCTTTCGCGGTCGGCAAGAATTACGATTTTTGGTTTACTGGAGAGGACGATGTGTATGACCGGCTATAAGCAGGGGGAGGTTCTGCTGGCCAACGTGTTTGCCTCCGGACTCGGAGAGATGAAAAAACGTCCCGTCGTTGTCGTCGGGAATGAAATGGTAGTCGATATTGACGTTCTGATCGCGCCTGTCACAAGCAGCGGAGCCAGGACGTCTTTTGATGTAGAGATACAACACTGGGAAGCCGCTGGACTGGCCAAGCCTTCCGTGGCCAGAACGAGCAAGCTGCATGCCATTCCGTTGAATAGCATTATTCGCAGCCTGGGACAATTACATGATTCGGATCTTCGCGCAGTCCTGGCCAAGTGCAAGGAACTTTTCTAATAACGAACTGCTGACTGTCGTTATAGCTGATAATCGAAAAAAGGCCGCCTCCGGAAAAGGAAACGGCCTGTTTCTAAGGTAAACATATAAGCCAAGCATGGTTTGAGTCGTGTTCGCAGCACGGCTCTTTTTTATTATAGCGTTTCGATTACCTATCCGTAAATCCTACTATTTCATAAATCATCATGTTACTCATCTATGGGAGGGAATCTATGCTGTATCATGCATGCTGTATAGCTGGATCAAAAGAACACATTCCAGATGGATCGGCCGATCTTATCATTGCGGATCCGCCCTATAATTTGAAGTTTGGCGGGACAACTCAGACCAAGACAAAGCAGCCGCGATTTGATATCATCGCAAACGATCATCTACGCCCTAAAGAATATCAAACCTTCAGCATGCAATGGATCTACCAGGCTTACCGCATACTGAAGCCAGGTCGCCACATTTATGTGTGTATTGACTGGCGGATGTATCCGGATATGGCGCTCTGGATGAGGCAGGCAGGATTTATTATTTAAAACTGCATCGTTTGGGATAAGGCGCAGATGGGCCTAGGCTGGCAATATCGCTATCGCCATGAATTCATTATTTTTGCAGTCAAAGGGGAGAGGAAGAACAGAAGAATATCGACGAGGAGTCAGAGTGATATTATCCGGATCCCCCGCATCCATGGCAATAAGACGGAGCACCCAACAGAAAAGCCGATTGCGCTCATGCAGGAGCTGATCCGAAACAGCAGTGAGGAAGGGGAATTAGTTGTGGATTTATTTGCCGGTAGCGGCGTAGTTCCAGCAGCTGCTGAAGAGGAGAGGCGACAGTGGACGGCTTTTGAGATTGATCAAAAATGGTATGATCATACCAAGCAACGGCTAGGCCTCCTATAACAACTTGATAAAACAACGGAGTCTCCCTTAGGAGGGGGATTTTTTTTATGTCCAAAATTAGATGTTGACATTTGTATATACAAAAGTTAAATTGTCAGTATAAACTAATTTGGAGGATTATGGGATGCCGAAAAAGATGGGGAGACCGACTGAAAAGCCGAAAACAAGCAATTTGTTGGTGCGTGTGGATGATGAGACCCTAAGCCAGTTGGAGGTAAGTCTAGCAATCTTAAAGGCTGAACAACCCAAAATGAAACAAGCTGAAGTGGTACGCCTGGCTATTCGTCATCTCTATGAAAAACTAACGAATGGTATTGGGACAAAGAATTAATGGACCCTTTGAGAAATCATACTTTTATCATACTTTTTCATTGCCAGAAAACATTACGATGATATCGTGACCAAACTATAGAATGGAGATGCTTGCTATGAGACATCGATTTGTGAAAGTAATAATGGCTTTTATGTTGTTTAGCAGTCTGACTACGATCTATGCACACGCAGAGCCGGTAAATTTTAAGGATACCGGAAAGCATTGGGCTAAGGCTCAGATTGATGAAGCCGTACAAAAGGGATATGTGAATGGTTTCCCCGATGGTTCGTTTAAGCCGGACCAGCCGGTTACACGAGCTCAATTTGTAAAAATGATTGTAACCGCGCTTGGATTGGACTTTGCGCCGGAAGGCAGTGTTTGGTATGAGACATATGTTGAATCAGCAAAGAATGCCGGTATCTATCAATCCCAGGACTTTGACGCAAAGAAGATGAACGAGAATATCGTCAGACAGCATATGGCTTGGCTGGCTGTACGAGCTGCTGATGACACTTTGCATACGGTTGAATCATCCGGTATCACAAAAGAAGCCGAGATTAATCGCTGGCCACTTACAGCAACGAACAACAAGATAACGCGGTCGGATGCTTTTATGAGAAAGTATTATGAGGGCTTTTTAGTCCATCAAGCTTTTGGTCGTGGCATTTTGAATGGATTTGGTGGTAATGTTATCGACCTAGACCGGACAACGACCAGGGCTCAAGCGGTAACTGTCATTGAACGCATTCTGAGTCTTAGGGAAGGGAAGAAGCTTGTTTCGGACAAATATGCAACTGCTGAAGCAGAATTGCTTTGGTTGAAGACGAATGCCTTTACAATGGCACCCCATATCTTTGATGATCCTAAAGGTGTCAGCATGCGGATTGGCTATAAACTTGAGAATTTGGTCTTCCAGAATGCGACCCTTCATTCCGAAGTGAAACGGATTATTCTAATCGACCTGGATGATGCGAAGGATCCTTACCGCAAACTACTCCCTGAAACAAATTTGCTTGGTTTTAGAGATGGGAATTTTGGGAAAATGCCCTCTGATGCTTATGCGATGTACATTGAATACGAGACATTTACGAATAAGAATCCTAAGCAATATGTGGGTGAAGTTACTTTGAGAACTCAGAGCTATAAACAACCTTCCCCATTTCCATTTGATAAACTTGTTCAACCGAGTGTACTCATTACAAAAGAAAAGGGATTCGAACATGTTAGCTCATTCGGACCATCTAAAGGTGCGAATGGAGTTGGATCCGGTGTAATGGTATGGGCAATACCTAATTCTGGTTATAGTCTCAATGAGAACATCGGCAGTGATAAAAACAAACCAGATAGAATAATCAGCTTTACTTTCTACACAAGCGGTTATTACGGAGATCCTGTTACAAATACGATTTTTTATGGTACAACAACTCATTACAGCAAATAAAAGCGAGGTTAGACGATGAAAAAATGGAGTGCTCTTTTATTTTTAGTTGCCTTTTTACTAAGCTGGAATGGAGCAGAAGTGAACGCAGCAACAGTCACTGTTAACTCTGTTTATGCGACACATGCGAATGATCATTCCACTGGTGGTTATGTATATAGCGATCAATCATCAAAAAAAGTGTCGATTAACATTGCATCTAATCCAGGATTCATTATTAAAAATCTATTCTGGGAAAAAGAAGACGGAACTTTATTACGAAGTGCGCCTGGTGCATGGAGTGGCAAAGAAAGCTATGTTGGCGAAGATACACTTAGCGGAACACCTGTTATGGTAAAGACCCTAGATAGCCAAACATGGGGAGGGATCTATTATTGGGATCGTTCCGGCGGTAGTAATTTATGGCGAGCTACAGCAAATAATATTAGATACGAGAATAGTTCGACTTGTCCTTCTGCTCCTGCAGATAGCTGGGGGTATAAAGCGTACCCTAACTGTACAGATGACCTACTGTCCTTAAAGTTAACAAAAAATGGTTCGTATCATGTGAATGGAAACTTGGCTCTTGCTTCATTGCCTGACAAAGTTGTAGCTGTTGAAACTATTAAACCAGTAGATATTATGACAGATCATGATATGCGCGTTGCAAACTCGGTTCATGGTGGACAAGGATATGCTGATCCTTCTACGCAATATCTTGGGAGATTTGAGGTAGAGTCTAAAAATAGTATCAGAGTTTTCTACCAGCAAAACTTCGGGAGTAACTCGCTGGAGAAAGGCTACTATAAGGATTGGGCAAATCCTGGAGCCCGACAGATGTGGTGGTATGCAGCATTCACATTCCGCCTCGAGGCGACGACCTATCAGTACAAGGATAAGCGCCTGGTTGTAGAGTGGCAGTCCAAAGAAAATGAAGTCACTCAGTTAAATGTACGGCACATGGTACGTAAAGGGCCGACAGGGAATTTTGCGAAGGCTGCTGAATCGGTAACGCCACTCGCGGAGCCACTGCCGCACACTCGGACAGTCAGTGCAGATGCAAGTTATGGTAAAGTCGTAGGGCGTAATGTCGCGTACAATCAATATAGCAATACCGTTCAAACGGGAAACTCGGTCACGGTCAACTTGAGCAGTGCTCAAAAGTCGGCTTACGTGACCTTTTTTTATGAAGTCAGCCCGCCTGCCTTTACTGGCGACTTCGACATTATTCCGGATACGATTAACTATAGGGAATCCTTCGCGCTGAAGCCGAAGGATTTTGTTATGAATGGATGTACGTTTCAGTCGCATCGCTACAAGATTGAGCGGAACGGCACGTTCACGACTTCGCCGGTGGCTGGCCAGAACACGACGACATCGTACAGCTACAGTAATTATCCTTGGATTATTGGTGTAGGCTCTCATACAGTCAGCATCAACATCAAGACGAGCTGTGGTGAGAGCGGCTGGATCAATCACAAGACGCTAACAGTAAACGATATGGCAGGAAATCGACCACCACAGTTCCGAATTGGCTTTGTTCACCCACAGGCTCAAACCATACCTCTCTATGAAGTGGTGGAAGGCACGATCCTGAATCTGATTTACATTCAAGATCCATCTGTGCCAACGCCTATCGATCCTGACGGCGACTCGCTTCATTTTATGGGGTTCGATACTGAAAACGGCAACCAATTCATTCAGTCTTTGCCTCAGCGCTATAGCGAATATACCAATGGATATCATAGTGTTGTTATGGACACTCTTGGTTACCATCACGTGACTGCGCAAATGAGGGATGAGTGGGGCCTAGCATCAACGGCATCAACCTACATTAAAGTTGTCCCAAAAAACCCTATTGCAATCGCGCTGTGTCCGCCAGTTGTAAAGTCGGGGCGTACAATAGTTGGCTCACTCTTTGATGCGAGCAGAAGCTATAGTCCACTAGGAAGAACTATCGATCATGCGAAAAATGAATGGACGAACAAAAAGACGATCTACACGAACACGACAAACCTAAATATTATTGAGACAGTACAGCTTCATGTCTATGATAGTGTGGGCCTTAAGTCTTTAGATCCTGGGGTCTGCCAAATAATCGTTGAGCCGGACCAGCCTCCTGTTGCAAAGCTTGAAGTGCCAAGTTTAGCAATTCGAAATCAAGACATTGATATTTACAACCGCTCCTTCAGTCCTGATAACGATAAAATAGTGAGTGCCGAGTACAGGTACAAGTATGATGCCGCTAACGATGGATTCGAAAATGACAACTGGAAAACCATTAACGCCAGCTCAAAACTCAGCTTTACATTTAAACCGAGCAAAGTCGGAAAGTATCTCTTCTATACCAAGGTAACTGAGGATTATGGTCAGACAGATGATACGCTCGATGAGACAGAGGAGCTGCTGATGTTAGATGTCATAAATGATGCTCCAACCATTTCGTTTGATCTTGAGGGACAAAATAATCAGCCCGAACTAGACCCGCATGAATTTATTCTTCCTGCGGATATCTTGAAAGATTGGAAGCTCTATGATATCAATAGCAACACTCTGGGATTTGGTAAGTCGGTAAAATGGTTTATGGACGGGGATGTACTTTCAGGGGGAACAGGAAAATTGCCAGAAAACCTAGCATACCGATCCATGTATCGATCCAATATCAATAACAACTATTCCTGGTCGTGGCCATTCCAAAACTTGGGTTTTGGCAAAAATAACCTAAGTCCGTACCGTGCTATGACATCAATGGAATCAGCAAAAATGCAGCCGCTGCTAGTTGAGAAGAGCGGAAAACTGCAAGCGATGCAGTTCGGCGGACAAGTCAATCCGCAAATGAAAGTATATTCAAACGAGTCTCATTTCTATTTCACCGAGCCCTCCCGAGAATCGGGAGACAGCTTCTACTTCCACTTAGGCATGCGGTTCTATGCAGCTAACAAAAGTAAAATTGGGCGGTATAAAGGTACATCTCACGCAACGAACGGCTATGATTTGAATTATATTCATGAATGGTTGGATGGTAGTCCCTATGACTTTGAACTGGGGCCGCATAATATAATGACAGCCGGTCCTACACCGACCTTTGATGCATACGTGTATAAAGATTCCAAAAAGATATTATCGGAAGCAACTTATCTTGGGAAAAAGAACTTCACACAATCCAATATTCGCAATTATGTCGTGACGGACAAAACGGTTTATCAAATCGTCAATTGGGATTGTGGAGGCAGTTGCAGTTATTATTGGTATAACGGCGACCGAATCTATGATTACGGCACTTATGTGGATATACGGGCGTATGACGCATTTACCGGAGAGTTTATATCCAGTACGCTGGACAATCAGATTTTGACCAGATCAGCATCACCTTATTTGACGATCGGGGATCATCTTATTGTTGTTTCTTATGATTCCAACACTAATGTGCTCTATGAATTGAACAGAGATGGAGAAATCGTTCGTCAGAGTCCATATTTTGGACGTGCACCCTATACTGAGCAGAAGCCCTATACGAACTATAACCGAACCTGTACTGTCGGATTGTCAGAACCGACAGCGGATTTGGATGGTTGGTACTTTATGGAACCTACGTACTGCCGCGACCCAGACGGGTTTACCTATCCGAAGGAAATCCATATCATCAAGGTCAGTCAGAAGGATTTATCTGTGGTCTGGCGCACCAAGCTAGCTGGTAACTATTCCAATATGGAAGGTAGTTACTCTCATGAAGTAGGTGATCCAGCGGACGGTTATTCCAATATAGTCGTCAATCCGTTTGCTAATGAGCTGCTGGTGAATTCGTTTAATCCAAACGGATTTGGCATGGACGTCTATTACCAATGCATCAATACCAGAACGGGGGCAATCAGCACCTGGAACGCGGTAACTAACGGATATTTTGGTTCTGCAAGCACCGGGTTTGAGATCGGCTGGAACGGCGCTTACAATAAACTGGCAGCCGACTTTACGCGATATTCTAATCTATGGACGGCCGAGGGTTGGAAGACGCTTTATTCCTCAAGTCGGACCGCTAGCGTGCGGGATACTGCAGGTGCTGTGCGCTATTCGTTCCAAAGCTCAGCGATCCTTTGGGTGAATTTTATGTATATTGGGACGCTAGAAGTCGGAAAATTCGGTATGTATGTGGGAGACGGGATGTATATGAGCTTCTCGAACACTACCAATGCGAATTATAGTGATTTTGCTCCGGTCTTGCATGTAGGGACGCCGACAACTGATCCATTAGTATACGATGCGTTCTCACTTGGACAGTTTGTATCGGACAACAAACTCCCGGACGCAGAACTGATTTACACGATGACTATGCATCAGCCTGCAGTTAATGATGATCTGGCAGGCATGTCGTTCCGGATGAGTAATCCATTAAACCGTTATGCGGTAGAAAACGATGGAACGACGGTGTATCTGTCAAAATACGTTAATGGGGTACGAACCATTATTGATCAAAAACCTTTTATAACACAGAAAGGGATCGAGTACAATTTCAAGGTTCAGTTTATCGGAGAAAATATCAAAGTTCATATTAACAAAGTTCCTTATTTCGATGTAAAGGACAATCAATTTGACGATGGATATTTCGGAATGTTTTCAGACAAGGGATTAGTTGATTTCGCAAAAATTGGATTTTTGCTGAAACAGCAAGATACATGGAGCACTCAATATGCAATATGGGAAGAGGATAATGCGGCAGCTGCAATCCGGACGGATAATGTATTGTTTGAAGATCCAGAGGATGATTCAATCGCTGAGCTCGGTTGGTCTCTATTCCACACAGTAAGATTTATAAATAATCAAGGCTTGTCTAACTTGCATAATAAGTCAATCGAAGACGGTTATCTTCTCCTGGACAAGGTAGGGGATTACAAGATTGCACTTAAAGGGCGTGACGATCCACATCTTGATTACTTGATGCCTGACTTGACGTTTGACGCCTATAGGAAGGACTCTAATGAGTTTGTTCGTAACATTACGGTCCATCGCCGGCCTATAGCTGACTTTGATGTCGTGCAGGGCGAATCGGACGGTTTAATTCTTTGGACCGATCGCAGCCATGATCCGGATCGTTACGAATCCGCGACTCATTATTCTGACGAGGACACTGGCATTGATTATAGAGCGACCAAAGGTATCCTAGAGAAACGCTTCTATTACATTACACCTGCCGGTGAATACGTAGCAGAGAAGATCGTCTCGCCACAGGAAGTCGGACAATACGAGATTGGCCTGGCTGTAAAAGATGAGTATGGGGCTTGGAGCACCTGGGCAGTCCGTACATTGGATGTCGGTAAGGTCGCCGTTCCGAATACGCCGCCAACACCAGGATTCACGAAATCCCATACGACGACATATCGCGGTGTGACTGTAACGATTAATTCTACCGCAAGCGATGCAGAGGATGGCGGCCGCGAAAACTTAGCTCACACCTACTACGTCCGAAACAAGACGGCAAACGGTGGGGAAACCATTCGCAGTAATTCAAGGACGAGCTGGACCACAACATTTAACCAGTTGGGGACGTACAAGATCAGGCAGTTTGTCGAGGACTCAGCCGGTGCAAATGCGCAGAACGAGCAGGAGATCAATGTCATTAACCGTAAGCCAGTAGCCAATCTAACGGTGCCTGCGAGTACGAATCAAAACAGTCCGACGAAAATGACGGTCTTGCGACCCGAATTCAGATGGACCTATTCCGATGCGGATAACGATAGGCAGCAAAGATACCAGGTACAAATCTATCGCTATGGCGGTATCCTGCTTCATGACTCCGACGCCATAGATGGCGCAGAGGTCACTTGGACGCCAAGCATAGATCTGCCGGAAAAGACCAACATGTATGTTCAGGTTCGCGCCCATGACGGATATGAATGGGGAAATTGGAGTACGGTCAGGTACTTCTATATTGAGACGAATCAGCCGCCGACAGCAGACTTCACATGGTTGCCTAATCCAGTCTATGAGGGAGACACCGTTACCTTCCGCTCCATCGTGTCGGATCCGGATCGAGACACATTAAGTATTAAGTATGAGCTGACGGATCCAAGAGGAATCATGACGACATACAACTACAGCCTGCAGCCGACGGGTGCGACTTACCCGAATACAGGACCGAGCTTGCGTATGCTGCAGGTGGGCAACTGGCACATGCGCATGACGGTTAATGATGGCAAAGCACCGGCGGTTGCGGTGAATAAAACCGTACTCGTTCAAGAACTGAGTATCACGGGACAGGTTACGCATACAGAAGATTGGGAGAAGCATCGTTTAGCCTGGAATGAAAAGAACCCTGGACAAGAACGTTCGGTATCGACATTCTGGGCAGGGGAGCGTTTCGTGTTAAGTGCTCAAACGACGAATACCGGTACGAGCACTACGCGAGCAACAAGAGTCGATGTTTCCGTTGTCGGCATTGGAAACACACAGCTTGGATCTACGAATACGCTACATTGGTCCGGTCACATTGGGAACCAAAATGCGGACAAGCCGATTGAGAAGCTGAGCAATGGCTATTACGAGTTTGTCTTCCGAGTGACGTATAGCAACGGCATCCAAAAGTCGACCACGGTTCGCATTACGATTGCTGGCCATTGGACGGATTACTTTAAATTGCATCAAGGCTGGTAATGAGGAGATGGCCATGCTGATAGGATGATACCCCCAGCATGGTCATTTTTTAGAAGGAGGGATTTTTATTGGATAAATTTGCAAGTCGAATAGATGAGCTCAATTCGAGGGGAGTATGCCAAGTTATTGCTGCTCAGTGATCAGCTGTCCCAGGAAGAGAAAGATAAGCAATTTAGTACGCTAATGACGGAAATGGAGAGGAAGTACCATATACAAGCTCTGCGTAATGAAACTTTTAATCAAGAAAATCCAGATGTGATGCGAATTTATTTGGAGCTGTCACAGGCTAGGGCGACTATATAAATCCATATTAGAGGAGTGTGGCCATACATGGAGCTAAGGGCTCTCCTGCAGCATCGTCCGAAAGAGTTTGAAGGATATTTCACTCGTCAAGAAATCCGGTTTGCCTATCTGGACCGGCAGTAGTTGGATCGGGAATGAACGTTTTTTGGATATGTGCATCATGCTGACCAAATCGAGAGCTCGTCATTTTAGGTGTCAAGTTCTTCCGGTAGAAGTGCCGGTCGCCTTACGGTACTGTGTCGCTGGACCAGGCTCCTATAAATATACGGCGCTTTATGACCGCACTGAGCAAATGATCAAACAACGTATATCTGACAATCAGTTCTATGCCTATGAGTTTTATACAACGGACGGATCAATGTTTCCACATCAGAATTGAGAGTCCTCGCAATAAAAAATGAAATAAATAAAGGAGACGATTTCATTGGGAGCACGGAGAATATTGCATTATCCAGGTAGTGAATGGAGTATGGCTAAATAGATTATTAGCCACATGCCTCCACATACAACGTACCTGGCTACGCCCATTCGATTTATGATGAGCGGTTGAAAAACTGGAAACGAGGTACAAAAGAAGTGAGGGCTGAGGCAGGCCATAGCAGAATTGAAGTTCTTTGGATAAATCAGGTGGCAGAGAAATACGGCGGGGAGCAAA
>NZ_BDQX01000135.1 GCF_003112455.1 Paenibacillus agaridevorans | reverse complement strand
TCTATAAGACCGAAGATCTTGAAATAGATGGCACTAATCCCCTTAATTGTTCAGGCTGGGGTCACCCAGCCAATAAAGCTGGTTTTCCGCTATAATCATCGTCGCAGGCCCGTCCGGAGCACATTTAAA
>NZ_BDQX01000134.1 GCF_003112455.1 Paenibacillus agaridevorans | reverse complement strand
GCGCTGCCGCCCCAACTACCGGCGAAGATGCCCGCTTTGCCCGTCGTCCAAAGTTGGATAGCCCTCTGAAAGTTTTTGTCCGTCAAATATTCCTTGTCCACCAGCCCCGCTTCGTACATTTGTTTCTCCAACTCCATCGCATCCCCGAACCGGTCGAGCGTGGCTCCGTACTTCATGCTGCCGT
>NZ_BDQX01000133.1:4571-16955 GCF_003112455.1 Paenibacillus agaridevorans | reverse complement strand
CCGGTTCGTGGAGCGTGACGGCAGACGGGTCGAAAGTGTTGACGCAAGCCGCCTCAGCCGCCGCGATCACGACAGCCGGCGATCCATGGACGGATTATGCCTATCAAGCCGAAGTCAAAATGCCTATCTCAAATGCCAATGCAGGTCTTCTATTCCGGGTTCAAGATGCGAACAATTATTATATGTACCGAATCAATGCGGCGACTCAGGTTGTGGAATTGTACAAATCCGTGAACCAGGTGCTGACTCTGGTGGCCAGCGCTCCTTTCGCGGCTCGGGCGAACCAATGGTATACGGTTAAGGTCTTCATTGAAGGCAATACGGTAAAAGGTTATGTGAACGGAGCTTTGATGACGGAATGGACCAACCCCGTAACGGAATTGACGGCGGGAAAAATCGGATTCCGGACCACCTCGGCGGGCGTATCTTTTGACGACGCCCTGGTTCTGGCACCTCCCGCCTAACGCCGGTAGGCGCGCAACAGAAGGAGCTGTCCCTTAAGCCGTGTACCGGCTGCGGGACAGCTTTCGTTTTTTGCATTGTCGAAGCAGCGGCTAGGGTGACATAATCATAGGAAATAATGTTAACGAAAGGTGTGACAAGCTTGGACTATCTCGGCAGGCAATCGCTGCGCAACAAGCTCCAAATCGCGTTTCTGGCCATCATCGTCATTTCTGTCCTGATGACCGGAGGGTTGTCCTATTATATCTCGGCCGCCACCATGGAGAAAAACGCGCTGAAGCTGACGCAGGACACGGTGGCAAGGTCCGCGCAGATTGTAGACGAGAAGCTGAACAAGCTGATGTTAATTATGATGACGTTTATGATCAGCCAGCCTTTTGATGAGATGCTGAGGGATGTCGTTTTCGGGGACGACAGCAGGTACTACAAGCATTTAAGCGATCTTGACAACGTTTTCTCGCAGGCGCGTGTCGCCGAACCGTTGATCCATTCCATCTACGTGTCTACGCCGATCGGCGAATTTTATCCCTCGTCCATGAACCGCAATCGGAAGAGCGCCTTCGAGGATACATTCTTGTATGAACGCATCGGACATGAGAAAAGGAATCTATGGGTGGAGGGACATGAGGATATGCTGTTCTCCGGCAAGGACCGCGTCATTTCGCTCATTCTGGAGCCGATCTTCGACACGCCGGTCAGCGGCGTTTACATTGTTGTGAATATTCGGGAGGATGGCTTTCGCAAGCTGGTTCAGGGAGATACAGGCGGAGGGGCATCAAGCTTTCTGCTGGATGATGAAGGGGAGACGGTCTACCCGCCGAATGAACGGCTGGTCCGTGAGGCGGTGGATGCGGGAAATCTGAGGAGCATGATGGATCGCTCGGAGGGCAGTCAATCCTTCGAATTGAACGGCGAAACCTATTTGCTTAACTATGCGGGCATAGGCATTGCGGATTGGACGATGACCACCATTCAGTCCCGGGCCGGCGTCTTGAAGGATCTGGTGTATGTCAAATGGCTGATCGCGGCGGTTGCTCTGGCTGCTTTCATTGTAACGACGCTGATCTCCGGCGCATTCTCGCGTTATTTGCTTATGCCGCTGCAAGGACTAATGAAAGTGATGAAGCGGGTCGAGAACAACGATTTGACCGCCCGCTTCGAGAGCGGCAGCGGGGATGAATTAGGGCAGGTGGGTCATCGCTTCAACCGAATGCTGGAGCAGATCGTCGTATTGATTGATGAGGTCACGGAGGCGCAGACGCTTAAGCGGTCTGCGGAGATCAAAGCATTGTCGGCGCAAATGGACCCCCATTTTCTATACAACACTCTGAATACCATCTACTGGAAGCTAAAGCTGAAGCAGATCGAGCCTTCGCAGCAGATGGTCATGTCGCTCTCCCGCCTGTTCCAGCTGGGCCTGAACAATGGACAAGAAATTACGACATTATCCAAAGAATTGGAGCATGTGCGTCAATATCTAGAGCTGCAGTTAAGCTGCTATGAAGGTTTATTTACTTATGAGATCCATGTGCGGGAGCCAGAGCTGATCGCGCTTTCGATTCCGCGCATCCTCTTGCAGCCGCTGACGGAGAACAGCATTCTGCATGGGTTTCGTGATCTGAAAAACGGCGGGCGCATCGAGATAGAAATCGACGAAGAGGGCGAGCTCTGGACGATCGTCGTGCGTGATAACGGCAAAGGCATGGAAGAGGATGTGGTGCGCGCCCTCTTCGGTCTGGAATCAAAGAAAGGGTATGCCGTATCCAATCTCATTCGGCGGCTCCAGCTCTATTATGGGGATAAGGCGACTTTAGAAGTGAACAGCAAGCCGGAGCACGGGACGGAAATACGGATTTCATTGCCCAAGAGAGGGGAGCAGTTCGAGTGAATCATACTGAAGCAATCAGCCTATGTATTATTGACGATATTAAGAGCGTGGTCGACGGTTTAACCGCGATGGATTGGGAAGAACAAGGGATTACGGTGGCCGGAGTATCGAGCAATGGCGAAGAAGGGCTTCAGTTAATCAGCAGATTGCGGCCGGACTTGGTCATTACCGATATACGGATGCCCATCATGGACGGGCTGAGCATGCTGCGCATGGTTCTTGAAGAAAACCGCAATTGCAAATTCATTCTCATTAGCGGCTATGCAGACTTTGATTATGCGCAGCAGGCGGTGCAGCTCGGAGCGTTTGATTTTGTGGTAAAGCCCTTTTCGGAAGAGGATATTATGTCCGCGGCGCTGCGAGCTAAAGCCGAGATTACGGAAGAAAGAATGCAATTGCTAAGCGTGAGGGAAATGGAAAACAAGCTTCGCGAAAGCATGCCGGTGCTTCGTCAGGAGTACTTCGCTCTTCTCGTAAACCACCGCATCTCCTGGGAAGATGCCTCGGAACGCTGGGACTTTTTGAATATTAAGCTGGAGCCCCGGGGGTTTGTCGTCATGCTTATCGAGATGGACAATGTACGGGAAGGGACTGCGGAGCCATCTATCCGGGAGTTGGAGCTGATCCGCTTCTCGTTGCTCAATATTATGCAGGAGACGCTTGCCGAGCATGCGCGCAGCGTTGTTTTCCGCTACCGTCTTAACCAGTACTTGGCCGTACTTAACGATACGGGAGTATCCAGTCCGATCGAAATGGCCGAGCAGATTTGCCGAAATATCGAACGATACACCAAGGTTACGATTTCCGTCGGGGTTGGGGGCAGAGTATCGGAGATTAGCGAGCTGCCGGATTCCTACCGCCAAGCTCAGCAGGCGCTTTCCCATCATCTGTTCACCGAAGGAAATACGGCGATCATGTATGACGATATCCACCAGAGCGGAAGTCAGGAGCCGCTGGCGCTTGAATATAAGGACGAGCTGCTGCTTGCCCTTCGTTCCGGGAATGTGGAAAAGACGGTCGCCATTCTGTCTACCATTGCGGTTTCGCTGCAGAAATTGGTCTCCCGTCAAAATCCGAATTATCTCCTCAGCCTGTACGATGAGCTGGCTGCTTCGGCGATCCGCACCTTTTACGAAATGGTTCCGTATTCGGACATACAGCCGCTGATTCAAAGCTTTAAGGCGGTACAGGGGACAGTCGGGTTGTCTCTAGCGTCTTTGCAGCGCCAACTGCTTACCTTGTGCACGGAGGGGGCAACGTTAGTGCACAAGAACAGCCTGTCTAGCGGCCAGAAGGTGGTTTATAAAGCGATTGACTATATGAAAAGCCGGCTGTCGGAGGACATTGCCGTTGGCGAATGCGCCGCCCATGTGCATCTTAGCGCCAGCTACTTTGCCAGCTTGTTTAAACAGGTGACCGGGATGACGGTGACGCAGTATATGACCTCGGAACGTATTCAGAAGGCGAAGGTGTTGCTCGTTGAGGGGGCGCAGGTTCAGGAGGTGGCACTCGCTGTCGGATATGAGGAACGCCGATATTTCAGCGATGTGTTTAAGAAGATCACCGGCCAGACACCCTCCGAATTCCGGGCAGGCTATCATACGGATCGGCCGGAGACATAAGCGGTTTCCCCCACTCGGACCATAGAAATCTATCCCTCGAGAGTGAATTAGACACACTCCTTTTCCCAGTACGAGGACCTATAATAAAAAAGAGCTCACAACTCAAATGTGAATTAAAGGGGTAGAATGTATGCAGAAAAAATGGTTAGGTCTAGGTATGAGTCTCATTCTGGCTACCGTAATAGCAGGCTGCAGCGGGAATGACAGCAACGGCAATGGCGCCAGCGCGACGAATGGTCCCTCCGAAGGAACCAAGGCGACGCCAACGGCAGAGGCGAACAAGCCTCCTGTGACGCTGAAGTATTGGACAGACGACCGTCACGATCAGGAATACATCAATGAAATGATCAACAAGTTCAATGAGACGAACGAGGACAACATTAAAGTGGAATTGACCGTTATGTCCGAGAACTATGCGCAAAGCGTCGACATTGCGTTTTCCAGCAACCAGGCGCCGGATGTGCTGCGTCTGAAGGGCGCCAATACGCCCGTTTTTTTCAAAAAAGGGTATCTGGAGCCGATTGACGGATTTCTTACCGACGATATAAAAGCGAAGTTCGACAAAGTTATTCTCGACGGCGTCAACCGATTTGACGACAAAGTGTACAGCTTGGCCAATAACGGTCAAACATTGCGATTGGTCTACAACAAGGATCTGTTCGCCAAAGCGGGTATCGAGAACCCTCCCGCATCGCTGCAGGAAATGGTCGACGCCGCCAAGAAAATTACCGAAGCCGGCAAGAGCGAAGGCGTTTACGGTTTCGCGCTGAACTTCAAAAACCCGAAATCGGCTTTTGACCGCTCCATTCGGGAAATTCTTTCCTTAAGCGGTCATCAAGGACTTGGCTTTGATTTGAAAACAGGACAATTCGATTTCGCGCCTTACTCGCAGGTCATCGAATATTTCAAACAAATGTATGCAGACGGAAGCATTCTTCCCGGCGCGGAATCGCTTGATATCGACCCGCTGCGCGCCCAATTCGCCGCAGGCAAAATCGGCATGTATCTTTCCTTCTCGACAGAGCCGGGCGTGTACAAGGATCAATTCCCGACAGAAATCAATTGGGGCGGCGCCCTGGCTCCAACGATCGATGGCCAGATCAAGGGGAAATCCGAGATCGTGTCCGCAGGAACATGGCTTGGGATCAGCGCCCAGTCGGCCAATAAGGAAGCCGCTTGGACATTCATGCAGTACATGTACGGAGACGAGATTCTGAAGAGCTATCATGAAAAAGGCTTTGGAATTGCCGTAGTGCCAGCTATCGTGGAGCAAGCCGCAAATCCGGATATTAACGGGATGGAGGGCTTCCTGGTTGGGGAACACGACTCCATCTGGCCGGTCGCGCCTACCGTTACTCCGGAGGGAGCGAATTATGCCGACGCTTTCTTCAAATATGTGCTTGCAGGCGGAGATCTGCAAGCCATCACAACCGATTTGAACGCAAGATACAATGACGCATTGTCCAAAGCAGTGGAGAAAGGCGAGGTTTCTGTGACGCCGAACCCTGCCTTTGATCCAACCAAGCCGCAGGGATAAATAGCAGGCAAGAATGGGGTTGCCGCGCAATTTCTGGCGGGGCCCCTTTTCTTTCCCTAATGGAGGAACGGATCATGAACTTGAAATGGAAACGATTCGGGGAGAATTCTCTATTTCTGTCCCCTAGCATTATTTTGACGGCAGTGTTGGGTGTTTATCCTTTAATCTGGATGCTGCGTTATATGTTCTATGACTATGTCGGTTACGGCGAACCGCTGTTTATCGGTCTGGAAAATTTCCGGCGGGTGATGCGCGACGGGCTGTTCTGGGAATCGGTTGGCAATACCTTTATCTATGCCGGGGGCAAGCTGGTGATTACGCTGCCCATTTCCCTGTTGCTTGCGGTTATCTTGAATGGCAAGCTGCGCGGCGGCAATCTGCTGCGTGGAATCTATTTTATGCCGACGATTATAAGCACCGCGGTCATATCTGTTGTGTTTTATACGATATTTAATTCTTATAACGGGATGGTTAACACTGCTTTGATGAAGCTGAACCTGGTCTCGCAGCCGGTCGACTGGCTTGGAACGAAATATGCGATGTTTACGCTTATACTTGTCGCGGTATGGGGCGCGGTCGGCAACTACATGCTGCTGTTTCTGGCCGGACTGCAGGGCATCCCGCAGGATCTGTACGAAAGCGCGTCGATAGACGGCGCGAACGCCGGAAGAAAGTTTTGGAACATTACGCTTCCGATGCTGGCTCCGGTTGCACAATTGGTTATTATGCTCGCGATTATTGCATCCTTGAAAGGTTATGAGAGCATCATGCTCATCACGGAGGGCGGACCGATCGGCAAAACCGAGGTCATGTATCTCTATCTGTATAAACTGTTGTTCCCGGTTGCTACGGGCATGCCTGTTGAGCAGCAGCTCGGATATGGCAGCGCCGTAGGCTTCGTTACCGCCGTTATTGTCGGCGCGATCACCGGCTTGTACTTCCTGTTAAGCCGCAAAATGAACAAAATGTATTAATGGCATTAAACGCTAATATTGCGCCTTTACAACTCGAACACAACGCCGCAGCCGCGTTTATGATAAACGGCTGCAGGCTTGCAGGAGGATAAGCAAATGAACGAACAAGTGTTATCCCGAAGACCGGAAAGGAAGGGGGATAAATCGACCATAGGCCTCGATTCCGGCCGCGCAGGCAGAATCGTGGGCCGTACGGTTATGTGGCTGTTTCTGCTGGTAACGGCTGCGCTGACCGTATTTCCATTGTTAATGACGCTGTCCGGCTCCCTCAAGACTGGCGCCGAGATGATGACCGGCGGCAGTCTGCTGCCGGCCAAGATGCAATTCTCCAACTATGCGGAAGCCTGGAGGCAGGCTAATTTTGCCCGCTATACCTGGAACAGCGCATTTATCAGCATTATAGCTACAATAGGCTCCCTGTTGGTAGCATCCATGGCGGCTTATGTAGTCGATCGGCGCCAATTTCCCGGCAAGGCGATCTTCGTGACGACTCAGGCGTCCTTGATGTTTATATCCGTCGGGGCTATCGTACTGCGCCCGCAATTTGATCTGATGGTCGTGCTGAACCTGAATACTACGTTATGGGGCGTTATCCTGATTCTGATCAGCGCTCATTCCAGCACGTTCTTCCTACTGCTTGGCTTCTTCAAAGCGATCCCTCGCGAGCTTGATGAAGCGGCGATGGTGGATGGCTCCGGGTTCATGCGAACCTTCTTCCTTATTGTTCTGCCGCTCTTGACGCCAGGACTCGGCGTGGCCGGCTTGTTCGAATTCCGTCATGCCTGGAACCAATACATTCTGCCGCTGGTGTTCACGATGACGAATCCGGAGTTGCAGCCCCTCACCGTCGGACTTGCCAATCTGCGTTATGGTTCTTCCGCGGCCATGCAAATTCACTTAATGATGGCTGGCGCGTGTCTGTCCATCCTGCCGATGTTGCTTGTATATATATTGGCGAACAAGTCCTTTATTCAGGTCACGTCGGGTTCGGTCAAAGGTTAATTTTAATGATAAGGAGTAACTTGCATATGAGCGATTTTACGGTAGGACCTCTGTTTTCCAGTCCGGTTATTACCCGGCATTCCGCGAATCCGATCTTGTCTCCGGGGGATGTGCCATACGGTCCGGCGATGGTTTTTAATGCGGGCGTTACCAAGTTCAAAGGCAAATACGTGATGGTGTTTCGCAATGACTACGGCGATGAGAGCAAAGAGACCGTTGCTCCGCATCATACTACGAATCTGGGACTGGCCTACAGCGATGACGGCATAAAGTGGGATGTGCGCCCTATGCCCTGCTGGTCCTGGCAGGATGAAGAGGTCATCCGCGTGTATGATCCCCGTCTGACGGTAATCGGCGATCAATGTTATATGTGCTTTGCGGTCGATACCAAGCATGGCCTGCGAGGCGGAATCGCCGTAACCGAGGACTTCAGCTCCTTCGAGGTGCTTAGCCTGACGTTGCCGGACAACCGCAATATGGTATTGTTCCCGGAGCTGATCGGGGGCAAGTATGTCCGTTTGGAACGCCCGATGCCCGTATATAGCCGGGGAGGCATTGACCGCTTCGACATGTGGATGAGCGACTCGCCCGACCTCAAATACTGGGGAAATTCCAAGCTGCTGCTCGCCGTTGAAGATGTAGCCTATGCCAACGACAAGGTAGGTCCGGGCGCTCCGCCCGTGAAGACGGACAAAGGCTGGCTGACTTTGTTTCATGCCGTCGATATCGACCGCAATCGGGGCAAGAATGGCTGGGAGCCGAGTTGGAAAAAAAGATATACTTCCGGCATTATGTTGCTGGATCCGGATGACCCTAGCCGGATCATCGGCAAGGCAGAAGCGCCGTTGCTAGCGCCGGAAGCCGCGTACGAGACAGATGGAGGCTTCCGCAACGATGTGATTTTTCCCGGGGGCATGATTCTGGAAGACTCCGGAGAAGTCAAAATCTACTACGGCGCCGCCGATACCGTAGAATGTTTGGCTACTGCCCACGTCGATGATTTGCTGAAGCTTTGTCTGGATGGCGCAAACAAATAGCGCGCACCAATAAACCATAATGATAGGTTATACCTGTACAGAATTGGAGTGGTTGCTATGAACAAACAGATTACGTTGCCGTCCGCCAGCATCCCGGTTTCGAGCGAGGTCGATGTGCTGGTCATCGGCGGAGGCGCATCCGGAATCGCCGCTGCTATTGCCGCGGCGAAAGGGGGAGCGCGCACCATGCTGGTGGAGCAGAGAGGATTTCTTGGCGGCATGGGCACGGTAGCGCTTGTACCGGCGTTCTGCCCCTTCACGGATAAACGGAAGCCGATTATCCGCGGTCTCGGGCTTGCGTTAATGGAGCGGATGAAGCAGGCCTGCGATCCCGAGTTCCGCAAGGAATACGAGGAGATGCTGGATTGGGTGCCGATCGATCCCGAGGTGCTGAAACGCGTCTATGACGATGCCATTCTGGAAAGCGGCGTTATTCCTCTGTTTCACACCTTTGTATACGATGTGGTATTGTCCGAGGACCGGCGGACGGTAGAAGGCGTCATTGTCGTCAACAAAACGGGACGTTCCTTCATCTCATGCCGGTATATTATAGACTGTTCGGGTGATGGAGACATTGCCGCGCTTTCGGGAGTCCCTTTCCAGAAGGGCGGCGAGGCAGGAGAGCTTCAGCCCGGCAGTATGTGTTATTTGCTTGCGAATGTGGATCGTCCGAGGTTCAACCGGTTTCTGCAGGAGAGCGGGGACACGGGTCAACTGCACAAGACGGTCGAGCGGGCAATCGAGGATGGTGCACTGCCGGAAGGGCGCAAGTCGATCTCCGGTCTTGCCTGGGTCAGCGACTACCTGGTTGGCGTTAATTTCGGCCATGTATTCGGGGTAGACGGCACCCTCGCGGAGGATCTGACAAGGGGTGCGATCGAAGGACGGCGTACGGCGGAACGCCAGCTGCGGTTCTTCCGCCGTTATGTGCCGGGCTTTGAGCACGCTCATATGGTGGCAAGCGGAGAGCAGCTTGGTATCCGGGAGACTCGTCGTATACAAGGAGATTATATTCTTACGGTTGATGATTTCCTCGCTGCGCGCTCCTTCCCGGACGACATTGCCCGCAACGCGTACTACATCGATATTCATCTCGCCAACAGCAAGAGCGATATGACCTTCAATCACTTGCCTCCTGGCGTTTCGCACGGGGTACCGTACCGAATCATGCTGCCGGTCGGCATAGACAACCTGTGGGTTGCCGGACGCTGCGTATCCTCGGACCGAGCGGTGCAAGGCTCCCTGCGGGTGATGCCGAACTGTTTCTCTATGGGGCAAGCTGCTGGAACGGCAGCTACACTCGCGCTTCGTGACGGCGCGGGCTCGCGCGGCATTTCCGTGGCCGAGCTTCAACAGCGGCTGCTGGAGCAGGATGTATGGCTAGGAGAAAATGGGGTGCCGACTGAGAGTCAGTAGGACGGAACGGGAAATGACCTGACTATTCAACGGTTAAGAGATTACGGCACGCAGCTGAAGGGATGGCGGTATAGGGTGGAGTCCCTATGCCGCCATTTTTTTGTTTTCGCCTGTCCATCACCCGGAAGAAAATATATAATCGGAGCAGAACGGTAATTTCCGGGAGGAACGCCCTTCATGACAAAAGCAGTCCAGTACGGATCTTCCGTCATCTATGCCAATTATTTCACGCATACGAAGCCGCACTCCGTGAAGTATAAGGACGGGCTGAACTTCTACCTGTTTCGGCTCCAGGCAGAAGGAACATGCCGTGCGCTTGTGGCTGGAAAGTACGAAACCATTATCCCTGGCGACTTGCTTATCTATTCGCCCGATCAGCCGTATGAGCTGGATGTGCAGCCAAGAACCTCTCCGGCATCGGGTGCGATTCAACCCGTCAGGGACTATTTTATGACCGGCAAAGGGGAATGGCTGGATTCGTGGTGGAACAACAAAGACCTGCCAACCAAAACGAACATCGGCTTTGACGATACGGTCATAACCTTATGGAAACATTTGATCAGCGAAAAGAAAAAGGTGACGCAGCACCAGGAAGAAATCATGGATTATCTGCTTAGAACGCTTTGCCTGACATTGGAGCAAGCCATCCAAATCAATCAGCGCTCCAAGGGAGCCGATATCGCATACAAGCTCAAGCAATACATCGACAATCATGCCCATGAACCGCTTAGCTTGGAGAAAATATCGGCATCCGTCGGCCTTAGCGTCTCTCGATGCTCTTACTTGTTCAAGTCCGCTTTTGGCGGGTCGTTATTCGCCTACTGCATAGACGTTAGGCTGAATCTGGCAGAGCAGCAGGTGTTATACAGCAATCTTGCGCTGGAGCAGGTCGCCGACAAAACGGGCTTCCAGAGCTATGCGCATTTCTGCCGAGTATTCCGTGAACGGTACGGGCATCCCCCGGGCGAATACCGGCGTAAATTCGGATTCCGGTTCAATCAGTATGAAGACCTGGATTAGACGTCCTCATACAAAACCTGATTATCACGTGTAAGCATGGCATGCAATTGCTCGACCTGTACATGCTGAACGATGCCGTCCCCATCAAGCGCCAGCGCGGCCGCGGTTGCAGCGGATTGGCCCAGAATCATAAATACGGGCTCCATCCGGATCGAGCCGTAGGCTGCATGGGTAGCGGAAACGCATACCGGTACAAGTAGATTGGTGCACTCCGATTGCTTCGGCACAATCGCCCGGTAGCTAATAGGGTAAGGGGCCTTCAATTTAATGTAAAATCCACCCTCGGTGCTTACATGACCGTCTTCATTGACATAGTATTGAGTGTGGTGCGAGTCTATGGCGAAGGAGCCCATTCCTATGGAATCCGGAACCGGGTTTTCCAGTCTGACATCATGCTCCGTCACGACATAATCCCCGATCATTCTGCGGGATTCTCTAATGTACAATTGGGGAGTCCAATGGCCGCTTTCGATAAATTCATCGCGCGGCAAGCCCCACGGCTTGTAAACCGCGGAAATTTTCTCCGGCACGCGGTGATGGTTCTGTATCGTCCAAACATAACCTTGCTGATAGATACGGTGGGCATTCAAAATCTGTTCCCGAGTATCATAATCCGCTTCCGCATAGTTATGGTTCATTCCGTTATAATCCGTAGAAATGCCGCTGTTGTTATTGGAATCCGTCTTATCCGAGGTTACCATGTTCAGCTTGAAAAACTTCGTGTTTTGTCCTTGCTCGATGGCCCGGAACAAAATTTCATAATCGGCCTCGTTATATCCCTCGGGCTTTTCAATCTCTACGCGGTTGTCCGGATTGTTCGTCAAACACATGCGAAAGTTATAAGCTTGAAGCTTGGTATCCCCGTCGCCTATGTTACCGCCGGGGTTTGGATTGACGCGCTGAATCAAGCCGCTCGAGGGATCCCCTTTAATGACATAGGGATCGATTCCGCTCGGCAGCTCATTGCCGGGACGGATGCCGTTTAAAGTTTCACCATATTGCGAATTCGACTCCCGGCCTACAAAATAAGAGACGCCGGCATTGCCCATCAGATCCCCTTCGTAAGAAGCATCTATAAACATCTTGCCTCTATAAACGTTTCCGGATTCCGCACGAATCGAGGTAATCGTTGAGCCTCGTTTGACCACGCCATTCTTTAAATCCAGCCTTTCTCCATAGATGACCTCGATGTTGTGTTCCCGCACCAAATCATGTAAAACCTCGAGCGCCACCTTAGGTTCAAACAGCCAACGGGCATCGTCTTGCGAATATTTGCGGGCTACCCGCTGGTAGAATTCCAAGGACAAGCCGCCGATCGCTTGTTTCATCCCCACATCTGTATCTCCCAGGCCTCCGCTGGTCAAGCCCCCAATTCGCTGGCCTTGCTCTATGACTACCGTGCTTTTTCCCATTATCTTCGCTTGAA
>NZ_BDQX01000133.1:0-4561 GCF_003112455.1 Paenibacillus agaridevorans | reverse complement strand
CAAGCCCCCAATTCGCTGGCCTTGCTCTATGACTACCGTGCTTTTTCCCATTATCTTCGCTTGACCAGCCGCTGTAATAGCTGCAGCCGTCCCTCCGTAAATTACAATATCATACTGTTTCTCTTGATTCACATGAATCCTCCTCAATATGCTATTTCTCTTACAATAGCCATTATAAACCGCATGCTGCTATGACGAGAATGATGGATCTTCCTCTTACACTTGATGAATCTTACTGTTTTTATGAAATGCTGTTTTTATGGAAAAATCGTTTTGAAAAAACGGAATGACCATGATAAATTGATTTCAGTGCTTCGCCGTAATGCATTTCGGCTTTCCCCGGTTTTATATTATACTTGGAACAAGAACGGTAACAGGAGCTGATTAAAGAATGAGCATGAAGCAAGAGCTAATCTCAAGGCTGACTACATACGTGCAAGTAGATACGCAATCCGACGAGAACAGCGAGAGCTGTCCTTCCACGCCGGGACAAATGACGCTGTTGCGCATGCTGGTGGAAGAACTAAAGAGTATCGGCATGGCAGACGTCACGATCGACGATAATGGCTACGTGATGGCAACGCTCCCTGCCAATACTGACAAGGAAGTGCCGACGATCGGCTTCCTCGCGCACGTCGACACGGCCACCGATATGACGGGAGCGAATGTAAACCCGCAGGTCGTCGATGCGTACGATGGCAGCGACATCGTCCTAAACGCTGCGCAGGGAATTGTCCTATCGCCGCGCGAGTTCCCTGCGCTCTCCAGCCATATGGGCAGCACGCTGATGACAACGGACGGCACTACGCTGCTGGGCGCCGACGATAAGGCCGGACTGACCGAAATTATGACCGCGATGGCCTACCTGATCACCCATCCCGAGATCAAGCACGGCAAGATTCGCGTCGCCTTTACGCCGGACGAAGAGATCGGCCGGGGCGCGCACAAGTTCGACGTAGCCGCTTTCGGCGCGGAATACGCCTATACGATGGACGGAGGTCCACTCGGCGAGCTGCAGTACGAGAGCTTTAACGCCGCTTCCGCCAATGTGACGATCAACGGCAAAAACGTACACCCCGGCACTGCCAAGGACAAGATGATCAACGCGACGAAGCTGGCGATGGAGTTCCATGCCATGCTGCCGCCGCAAGAGGTGCCTGAGCATACGGAAGGTTACGAAGGCTTCTATCACCTGAACAATATGGCGGGAGACGTCGAGCAGATGCGCCTGCATTATCTCATCCGCGATCACAACCGCGAAAAATTCGATGCTCGCAAGGCGGAGATGACGCGAATAGCTGAAGCCATGGCGGCCAAGTACGGCGAGCAACGCATCGTGCTGGAACTCAAGGATCGTTACTACAACATGGGAGAGAAAATTGAACCCGTATTCCATATCGTCGAGATTGCCCGGGAAGCGATGGAGAGCTTAGGCATTAAACCGCTCGTCGAACCGATCCGCGGGGGCACGGACGGCTCTCAGCTCTCCTTTATGGGACTGCCGACGCCAAACCTGTTTACCGGCGGCGAGAATTACCACGGCCGTTACGAATACGTCTCCGTCGATACGATGGAGCTCGCCGTCAAGACGATCATTGAAATTGTTAAGCGATACGAAGCTCGCGCGTAGCGCTCGTCTCCCACACATGCAACAGACCTCGGGCGGTTCGCGCCGCGAGGTCTGTTGTTTGTTACGGGAGAATCATGATGCATGTTCGATGATTTCCTCAAGCGAAAGTCCTTCCGGAGATAAATCGCTATAGCTTTGGCGGTAATCATCCTGTTGCCAACTATTAAGCACAGATGGATCGATAATCGTTTTATCCTTCAGATTTAAGAACTGTGGATCGTGCTGTTGGATCCACATCCTCGCTTCCTTGATATCTTTTCCTCCAGGAATAACGATGGACTGCGGGATCACATCAAATAAATTGTTGTAGGATTCGCGTTTTTCATACAGCCGAGTAAAAACAGCGGTGCGATCATCGTACACGTCAAGCGATTCATCCACCAGCCTATAATAAAAGTCTTGCACTTTGGCGTTTTGATCGACCGGAAACGGTCTCTCGAATCGAAGTAGCTTAAGGCTGCGCCGATCGTTCTTAAACCATTTATTTTGCTCGTAAACGACCGAATACGAAATATTAATGGCCGAATCATCGCTTACCTCGTTATATTGTTCCTGCGTGCTGGGGATCATATTTTCACCCGCCGGGCTAATGGAAAGGCTGTATTCGTTCATGTTTATACCCGATCCGTAAACTCTGTCCACCTTGATTTCTTTAGGTTGTAAAAAAACAATGATACAGGCACCAATCAAAAGGGTGGCGCAGCCCAGTCCGACAGACAACAACACAGACTTTTTCACCGATCCCCCTCCTCGTATAATCATATTTGCAAGTCTCTTGTTATTAAACGAATATCAAAGCCATTGGTTGCGTTAGCGTGCGTCGTGCAAGGTGAAACGGTTACGCCTTCCTTTGGAGGCGGGGCGCGTTTCGTTCCGAGAATTATAGGGAAAGTACGGCGAAATCATATTATTTCCTATAAATTAAAAAGGACGCTCCCAAACCTTCGGTTTGGTTACGTCCTTCTCATTTTCTTGTGACACCTATCCATTATGCGACGCGGCGGAAGCATCCTTCTGCAACATCCGCCTCTGCCCCCCACGCTCGATACTGGAGGCGATAAGCAGCTGCGCCCCGAAATACGTAGCCATGATCAGTACACCCGCGAACGGCAATTCGCCAACGAATTTATTCCAGGCCAGCAAGGAATCCGATGCGATAAACAGCAGCGCTCCGCCCGCCGCCAACACGCTTCGACTCATTATGGCCGACCAGCCCATGGCCCCGATGACGACGATATAAACCACAACGGGGATCCAGAGACCCTTCTGGCTGTCGTCGGCCATCATGCTGTCGTAAAATCGGCTTCCTAACGCAAGGGAATAGCCGACGATCAGAATGCCGGACGTAAATCCGATTGCCATGCCATGCCGCTTCCCGTTCTTGTTCTGCAGCTCGCTGCGCCCCCGCCAGCGCGTCATCATCGCCGCTACGTAAAACAGGTGTCCCACCAGGAAAGAGCCCAGACCATATACGAACCACGGATCGTTCGGCAGCAGTAGGAACGTATCTCCGCCGATGCTAAAGACCAGACCTGCCAGGACTAGCTTTCGATAGACCGAACCGTGTCTCCCGTCTCCCGAAGATGCCGCCGCAAGCACGATGATAAGCGCCATGGGCAGCAGCTTAAATAACCAATGCAGCCATTGCTGGTCCACCGATAACGTCGCCAGATGGACCATCGCCGTGAGGACGATAAGCGTGATCAGACGTTTTTTATCCATTTCGTTCTATCCCCCTTATGTTGCTGCAGTGTTTTCATCGCTGCAGGATCAGCCCGAATGCTCCCTGCCCTCCCAGTCCCTGACGAACGCGCTTGTCGGAGCCGCCCATTGATGGAGCAGCATGACCATCAGCCATGCGGCGGATGCGTCAGGCAGACCGGTTATAAAATAGAATACGCCCACGAACGCGATAACGTTCGGCAAGCATGCCAAAGCGGCAGAAACAGTAGATTCTAGTCGTTTGGCCGCGAGTGATGAATGAAATGTAAGCGCTTAAAATTCGTTATCAACGTAAGCCCCGCTCGCCCGCTATCCGCTAATATTGACTACACTACGATTGCAACACAGCGGAACCGGGCTGTCAACGAAAAGATGCGCACCCTTGTCCAAGGACGTTCAAAAGCCAAGAAAAACATCTTCTTATACACGGTGGTCACCATTCCTAATGAATAAAGGGAAAGCGCCCTCTAATTGCTCCATTCTCGCCGCCCCCTGGGTTTTAGAGGGATTTCCTCCCACAAATTTCGGACGTATCCCTACATTCATTCAAAACCTATACGATTATTGGGCACTTTTCCCTTTAATTCGTGCAAATAGCTCGATTCATTACGATTTAAAGGAACTTTTCCCGTTATTGCTGGATTAAGCATACGATCGGCCCCCACTAGTGCTCGAGGATGTGCCCTGCGTTTAATCGGAAGTTTTTATCTCCAATAGGAGCGGTCAAAAAAGAAGACTCCTTATCCGCCGTAACCGGATAAAAAGTCGTCATATTGCATTCAAACCTGTTCCTCGTGCCGGAAACGGACTAGCCGCTCAGCCTTGCGCAACCAAATCCTGTTGGCCCAGCAAACGACCGAACAAGCTGCGGCGGTCGATCGCGAGCTCCGCATAACGGCCTCTCTGGACGATCGCTCCTTGGTCCACGACGATAACTTGATCCGCTTTCCGTATGGTCGATAGCCTGTGCGCGATAACGATGACAGCTATTCGTTCTCGCAATCGCTCCAGCGTCTCCTGCACCCTCCGCTCCGTCTCCGTGTCCAGCGCGCTTGTCGCCTCGTCGAGAATCAAAACAGACGGTTCCCGCAGCAGAGCCCGCGCCAGCACCAGACGCTGCTTCTCGCCACCGGAGAGCCGAACGCCTTTATCCCCGATCTCCGTATCCAGCCCCTGCGGCAGCCTGCGAACTACATCGGCGGCGCCGGC
>NZ_BDQX01000132.1 GCF_003112455.1 Paenibacillus agaridevorans | reverse complement strand
CATCGTCGCAATCATTTCCAAGTGGGCGAATTCCTCGGTACCTCTAAGATATCAGTGATAGTATTCCGTGGAGTTTCACCCTAATATTAAACTAACTGGCAGTATAGCGTGACGGATTTGCCATTTGGTTGGAAGCGATAAATTTATTATTTGGTACATTTTATAAGATTAGTAAGGATGGTACAATATCCTTAGTACATACAATTATTACGGGATGAGGGGTTAGGTTATGTTGCGTAAGTGGAAGATGTTTTTTGTTATTGGTACAGTCATCTCTTTGTTCATTGGTGGTGCTGTAAAGGCTGGTAATGACATCACGGTGATGTTGGAAGGGAACAAGATCTCATTTCCCCGAGTTCCTATCATAGTGGATGGCACGGCCTACGTCCCATACCGTTCTTTATTCGAGTATTTGGGCTTACAGGTCGAGTGGCATGAAAAAACAAAGACAATTACAGGAAACGGTGATGGCATTCACATCACATTCCAACTAAACAATCATAAGGCTGTAGTTAACGGCAATAGTTATGAACTTTATGAAGCTCCACAGCTAGTTGACGGGGTAACATACGTACCCATTCGTTTTGTCGCAGATTCGACCGGACGCCCAGTTCATTGGGAAGATTCAACACGTACCATTAGTATCGGTAAAGGGATTTCGTTTAACGAGGCACTCACATACGAAACGGAAAACATCCTCAATTACGAAACTTCCCCCCTTCATCAGGCAATGGGATTCACTTTAAAAGACATTGACGGTAAGAACCACTCTTTTTCATTTGACAAAAAGCTATCGAAACCCGTTGTTATTAACTTTTGGGCCTCATGGTGCAAACCGTCGGTTGATGAAGTACCGGCTCTAAAGAAGATACAAGAAGAGTATGGTGACCAAGTGGATCTCATTACAATCAACGTCGACTCGGATCTCGAGGTGGCAGCCAAGTTTGTTGCGGAGAAAGATCTTAATTATTTGGTCTTATATGATGCTGATTCTGATGTTGGGCGTAAATATGGGGTGTACTCGATTCCTCAAACATTTTTCATCAATGAGGAGGGGGCTATACTCTATGAAGTTAAGAGTAATATGACGGAAAATGAGTTAAAAACTAGAATTGAACATTTCTTGCTTACTGACTAAATAAACAATATGCACGGGTTCGTCGACCACAAAGCAATGTTCTAGTTTAATTTTAATAGGACTCTCCAGCTATACTGGCAGTCAGAGAATCCTTTATGTTTATGGGTGCTATGGGATTGGCGATTAACCTGGAAAGTCATAAAAAGGTATCCATATAAAGGGCAGTCGGTTGAGCTATCGGACAGGATACCGAGGTATATCTGTTGAAATTAATGGAAGCGTGAGACGAAGAACGTTTAAATATTCAGGGGGAATAATTTATGGAAATTAAAGACGCTGGGTTTAGTTGTAAATATCTGTTGTTTGGCTTCGATTCACCTTTTGTTCATGGAGGACTAAACGATTTCTTAATCGGGTTTAATACATCTGAAGAGTTCGAGGAACGTTTCGTGGATTCAGAAGATGAGTCTCCAGTGACCGGCTTCGATAACTATCAAATCCTTTGTACTCAATTCTCAAAAGCTGTTTACTTTTCATCAGAATTATCTTTACTTGACTGGGTTCAAAATAGATTTGAATTGGAATGAGAATATCATAGAAGCGTATCAAGGAAGTTTCGGTGATTATTTTGACCTGGAGTTGGAACAAACCTGATTGGAGTTTTGTATGATACTTTCAATAAAGGTAACTAGAGTCTTATTGTTTGTAATTATGGTATTATTATTTGTCTCATCAATGCCCATCTTTGCAGGAATAACTTTGCTTTTAATTTTGGGGCTTTCGAATCTTCTTAAAAAGATTAGAAATCCTAACGGAGAACGATAGCACCACAACTTAACGGCAGCCGGCCACTCGATCGGTTGCTGTTGTTCGTTGAAGTAAACGGCAGTTTAGCGGAACCAAAACCTGTAAATTTAAGTATATGCATAATAGAACTAAATCAGATGTGAAAGGAGTCAGTTGGTTAATGAATGAAACGATAGCAAGAATCATATCTCAGTGTGAAAAGCTTTCTGAAGATGAGATGAACATGGTAACCGATGGACTATCAAGAGGTTTTGATAGGCGAATTCAAAATTAAATCCTAGAGCTCACAACATTTAGTCACGATGAATTAGTTATTACTAGTAATGTAATAAGTGGACTAATTCTTACTAAAGAGAATGTACCTGACATGATAGAAGCGCATGAACAATTTAAGGGCACTGCTCTTCCCAACAAAATTACCTTTGGTCGGATAATAAAAGATTAAGCTAACGGGGAACGATAGCGTCAAGATACCTTCGGCAACCGGCCACACGACGGGTGCCGTTACTTGTTGAAGTAACGGGCAGCAGTTCAACAGATATAATCCATATAGGATGAGCAAAGGACCATTTTATATAAATAACGAGGTTTTCAAGAATGAAAAAATCGAAATTAGAATTCAAACTTCGTACAAGAGACGGCTATCCAGGATCTTTAACTTTTGCAGATTTTATAGTAGACGGACAATCATTATACGATTTATATGCAGAGGAATTTGATTTTGTATCTTGTTTAGGGTGGGGCAGTGAGGAATTTCAAAATGAACAAATCTCAAGGTTAATTTTAATGAGTAAACCAGATTTTCCAAATGGAAAGAATTCAATATATATTTGTCCTGCATGTGCTGATTTGGGATGCGGAGCAGTATCAATATTTATTAAAAAGACAAAAGATATAATAACTTGGACTAATTATGCAAAGGGCTGCCTTCATTTTAGGGCAGCCTCTTTACAGTCCTAACCTCACTCAAATCACCGATAACAACGATGTGCGCATAATCCTCGGTACCTCCAAGATATAAGTGATAGTATTCCGTGGAGTTTCACCCTGATATTAAACTAACGGGGAGTATAGTTATAACGAAACTCTCCCCAAAATAAGGGATTACATTTGATATAATCTTCTAAGCAGTTGGAAAACGGCTGTTGTTTTCATAGATGGGTATCTATGTCGTTCTAAATGATGACGAATATGTCCAGGATAATACGAGCTGCCTTATCGACTATGAAGAAGATGGAGGAATTAATGAATATTAAACTTGAAAAGGTGATTTATGTCTTAAACCAACGGTTCAAGAAGGATATCATCTCGGCCGACTTCCAAATTATACCTCTACAGGGTGGAACCGTGGGGAACGTGTACCTGGTATCGGGGACCGCCGAAACCGCAGAAGGTGAAATATTGCCTTACCATATTGTACTGAAGATCCAAAAGAAATGGGAGCGATACGGTGATCCCGGTTCATGGCGTCGGGAATATGATCTGTATTCGTCTGACTTGGGAGCGGCTTTCTCGGAAGCCCTCCGCTGGCCGACATGTTATTATGCCGAGTTCAATGCCGAAGTTAATGAATACCAGCTGTGGCTGGAATATATCGATGGTGTAACCGGATTAGACTTGACTAGTGAAATGTATGAAAAGGCCGCGAGGGAGTTAGGGCGCTTTCAAGGCAAGCTGTATGCTCTGCAACCCGCCGTGCTGCGAAGCCTGACCAACCTGAGTCAAGAGGATCTCATGAAGAATACTTATTTGCATTACCGGTCATGGCCGGTCGTCTACGATTATATACGATCAGAGGACTGCGAATTGCCTCTGCACGTACGGCAAATGCTCATCGACATCGATGAGCAGGCAGACGAGATATTCCACCGTATTGAAAAATTGCCCCTCGTTTTATGTCACAGGGATTTCTGGGTAACCAACCTTATCTATGCTGATGGGAATATCGCGCTCATCGATTGGGATACCAGCGGATGGGGCTATCTGGGCGAGGATCTCGCAAGTCTGATCGCGGATGAACCGGATATCGATCACATGATCGAACACTATCAGCGATGCATCCCTGCATATTACAAAGGTTTTTCGGAGTATTCGGATGTATCCCGAATCGCCGACCATTGTGTGTATGAGATCATGCTTCTTGTATTCGGATATAGGCTTGTGGAGGGGTATCTCCACACTGAGGCTGATGACGAGAAGAGGAAGCATGTCCAAACTCTCCAAAAAATCTATGAAATGAAGACCATACCCTTAATCGTCACATCTGGTTAAATAACCTTAACTAACGTATTTAGATTGGGATACTTTTAGATGAGTGTCCATGTGTATAAAATGTATATAATAAATCTTAAACCCATGATATTCTTATGCATTCTCTGCAAAATCTCTAAACAACAAAATTCCCCGTGAACCCAGTAATATCAAGGGATCGCGGGGTTTTCTCTATTTATCAAATTCATTCTTATGCAACATAATGGCGTCCCAGAAGGACGCCATACTGTCCTTACTGTTTGTTATTTATTAATCGTGGAACACGAATAGTAGGTTGCCTTAGAAAAAGATCTTCCGATCCCGCTCCTCCTTCAAAATTTCCACAGCTTCTCTAAAGCGTAACGAATGGACAATTTCGCGTTCCCGTAAAAATTTGAGGCTGTCCTGCAAGTCTACGTCATCCGTCAAGTCGATCAGCCACTGATAGGTGGCCCTGGCTTTTTCCTCGG
>NZ_BDQX01000131.1 GCF_003112455.1 Paenibacillus agaridevorans | reverse complement strand
CCTAGTCGATGGACAGAAGCCAATGACATATGGATGTATGGTTATTGGAGATGGGATTGGTCCGATCAATCTCTGCAAGTGGATTGGATTGATACCGATAAGAAGCAAATAAAGTCAGTACAACCAAGCGCCTTCGGAATCTTGGAAGGTCAACGTTATTACGTATATAATCTCTTAGAGGAAATTGATATGCCCGGCGAGTATTACTTGGATCGAGAAAGCGGCAGCTTATATTTATATCCAAAGGGGCAATTAGAAGAAGCCAGTGTTCAGCTCTCCGTCTTAGAAGAAGATTTAATCCATATTTCGAATGCATCCCATATTTCTTTTGAAGGCATGTATATGGGGACGAGTCGAAAGAATGCTTTTTATATTGAAGATTCATCTCATATCATAATTAATGACATGACTTTAGCACAACTAGGCAATAGAGCGATCATAACCAAAAATAGTAAAAAGTTGCAAATTATAAACAATGATATCTATGACACAGGTGCTGGGGGAATTACCCTTAGCGGCGGTGACCGAATGACATTAACACCTGGTGAGAATGTGGCAGATAACAATCACATCTATAACTTTTCACGAATTGTAAGAACATACACTCCAGCCATTCTAATTGAGGGTGTAGGAAATTCGGCATCCCATAACCTTATTCATGGTGGACCTCATACTGCTCTGGTGTTATACGGAAACGATCATCTTATAGAATATAACGAGTTTTTTAATGTCGTAACAGAGTCAGATGATGCGGGGGCCGTTTATGCAGGAAGGAATTGGACGGAAAGAGGGAATGTTATTCGATATAACTTTTTCCATGATATTGGAGGTCTCGGCGGAAGAGTCGGTGTCAACGCTATCTATTTAGATGATGCCATGAGCAGTGCCGCCACATATGGGAACGTATTTTATGATTTGTATCGCGCTGTTGTTATAGGCGGGGGACGTGATCATTCTATCGAGAATAACCTCATCATAGATGGCGTACAGTCCATTTTCATAGATGATCGCGCATATAGTTTGCCGGATTGGTTCAAACACAGTATGGATCCGGACGGACCCCTGTACACGAGTTTATATGCAGTACCTTTCCAAGAGGAGCCCTGGAGTTCACGCTATCCGGAATTAGCGAGTATTCTTGATGATAACCCGGGCATTCCAGCAGGTAACTCCGTACGGAAAAATGTAATGATTAACTCTGGAGAAATGCAGATTGCCGATATTGTCAAGGAGTATGGCGTTGTTGAAAATAATTTAACTTTAGATGCAGGTCAGGATCCAGGGTTTGTCGATGCCGATAACATGAATTTTAGCCTTAAACCAGAATCTATCGTATTCGACCAAGTAGAGGGTTTTGAGGATATCCCATTTGATAATATCGGTTTATATCAAAACGACAAACGTATCCGTATGCCATCAACAGGATCCTTTAACCTCAGCTCGCCCATACACGGATCGGAAGAAGTAGAACCAACGAAAGTAGAATTTACTTGGGAGCATTCCCAATCTGCCTCCGCTTATCGGTTTGTACTTGCTCTAGATCATGGTTTTGAGCAAGTTGTTCATCATGAAACGGTTAATAACACGAGTATTATCCTGGAAGATCTATCTGAAAAGACAACCTACTATTGGAAGATAGAAGCTCAAGGAAGTTCGCGATTTATCGATAATACATGGAATTCAGAAGGAGTCTTTTCCTTTAAGACGAAAGAGATCTCGCTCGTCAAAGAACCGGTAAGGGGAATTGAGTTGGATCAGAGCAAGGTGTCGCTCGAGATGGGCGAGAGAAGGCAGCTAAACGCAAATGTATTGCCGCAGGAAGCGTCTAATCGGAAGGTTGACTGGGTATCCAGTAACCCTGCGGTCGCAAGCGTAGACAATACGGGTTTAGTCATAGCACATAAGTCCGGATCAGCAGTCATTGCGGCCGTATCTGACGAAAATGAACAAGTGAAGGCTGAAGCAACCGTAACCGTTAAGTCCTGGCCCAAATACTCTACTCAATCGTTGAATAAAGCGTTGAAAGACAAGAAACGCTGGACGGATTCCGACGCGGTCGAGTTCCATAAAGGAAATGTCCGGATCGACGGGGAAGGCGTATTCGGCTACGAAGGACAGAAGTTCGGCAGCAAGTTGCTCCGGTTCAAGACGAAGTTCGGAGCGTTCGACGGAGGTTGGTACGGCTTTGCCCTGCGCTCCGACCGAACCGGTGATCCGACCTGGGTGGGAGGAAACAAAGGTTACCTGCTTGTCATCAAGGAAGACCAAATCGAGTTCCAGACATGGAAGCCGGGGCATAAAATGGTCAGGATCATCCCGAATGATGAGTTCAAAGCCGGAGGCGAATATGAGATTGAGATTGGCGTGATCCGCTCCGCAGGCGGAGAACGCTACATTTTGAAATCGGGCTCTCGTGTCATCCTGAACGAATTGGATTCAGACCCGAGCAACCCGATCGCTGCCGAAGGTTACTTCAACGTTTACAACTATGCCGGAGACGGCAACGCGATTGAGCTGAAGCAGGTGAAAGGCAAATAACACCGTTTCGCAGAGCCGCCCGGATGCAAGTCCCAGGCGGCTTTTTTCATATATCAGGGGGAGAGACTCCGTAATGGAGTACTCGACCGTTGGCGGAACCTGAGGATACACTTTACGCGCGATAATGTCCTCCTCCTCCAGCTGGCGGAGTTGCTGCGTCAACATTTTTTGCGTAATGCCGGGCATATTCAGCTACTCGGAATCTCCGCATGTTTCAGAAACTTCCTTATTACTGATTAGTTGCGATAAAAGGTCAAAAAACTGCTTCTGCTGCTCTGACGAAAGATTTTCCAGCACGTTGTCCGCAATTGTATCCTGGACAGCAAGAACTTTTTCAATATTGGACTGCGCGAGTTCCGTAAGCTGGATCAGCGTGGCACGTCGGTCGGTTGGATCGGGAATGCGAACGAGAAGCTTATCCTGTTCGAGCGCATCAACAAAATCGGTTACGGTGCGTGCTTTAATGCCTAATTTTACAGCTAACTCATTCATGCGAATCTTTCCGGTTTCGGCAACGACGGAGAGCAGACGCAACCTGGGACCTGTCAGTTGATAATTCGTGTTTATCGCTAATAACTGGGATTGGAACTCTCTCTGAATGTAGTTTGCTGATCTCATTAAGATATGGATGACGTCAATCGACTTTGGCTGATCTGAGTTCAATGCACGAACTACCTCCTTGACAGAATCACTATTTTTTTATATTCTCAATTTCGTGAGTATAGTAAATATGTGATTACTCTTAGTGAGTAACCTCTCTATATTATACGCTCATAATGAGTATTAAGCTATAGATCCAGCCATGAGAGTATTTTAATACTGCTGATACTCCCATTCGTAGTCGATCTTTATGATGAAACGAGGTGTTTGCGCGTAAAAATGATATTTATTTTAGTTGTTGGTTAGCGGCAAGGTTTAAATCACATATTAAAAACGGAGGGTTTCACATGGGTATTATAGCGATAGTCTTGCAATCCTTAATGATCTTTGCTTTTTTCTTCTCGGGGGTAGGCAAAATAACGGGAGCCAAAATGCAGGTAGACACCTTCAGGCACTTGGGATTGCCCCAATGGTTTAGAGTTGCAACGGGTTTTATCGCCTTGGCGGGAGTCGTCGGCCTGATTATTGGTTTTTGGAATGAGGGAGTACTCGCGTTAGCGGCATTATGGCTTGCTTGTATTATGCTAGGAGCGGTATTGTTCCATATTCGTTCGAGAGATCCTATTGGTAAAATGATTCCGGCGGCAATGCTCATGATTTTAACTCTGGTTCTCGCAAGTCTCCATTTTTCCGCAATGACAGACCTTTTTTAAACGTTTTGTATTCTTAGTGCGTTCGAAGTAAGTTGGAATATAACTTGACACGCAAGATGATAATGAGTATCCTCAGTATTATATGATGCAGAGGATACTCATTATGAGAACACTTAGTTTAAGTTATGTGAATAATTTACTAGGAATAGAAAAGAGGTTCCGATTATGACGGACGCATCATCGCAAAATGCGGACAAGCTGCTTAAGATTCTTGTTGTCACGTTGATATTTTCGGTTATGAACGGTACGATGTTCAATGTCGCTCTGCCTGAGATAGGCAAGGAGTTCAGTCTCGTTCCTTCGCAAGTCAGTTGGATAATGACAAGTTATATGGTCGTATACGCGGTAGGGTCCATCGTGATGGGGAAATTGGCGGATAAATATCGGCTGAAGGATTTGTTGACGTACGGACTGTTAATTTTCGCTATCGGTTCTTTGATCGGTCTGCTTGCCAATGAGTTTTGGCTTATCATATTGGGGCGCGTGATCCAGGCAGCGGGTGCTTCTGTTCTTCCTGCAACGGCGATGATCATTCCCATCCGATATTTTGCTCCCGAGAAAAGGGGGCGGGCGCTAGGCACTTCCGCGGTTGGGCTGGCGCTTGGCAATGCTTTGGGCCCGGTCGCTGCGGGAGTGATCACCAGCTTTGGAAGCTGGAGACTCATGTTCGTCCTTTCCTTGCTTCCGCTGCTGACGCTTCCTTTCTTTCGGAAGTATTTGGATAATGCGAAAGGGAAAGCGGGAAGTATCGATGTCCTTGGCGGCGGTTTGCTTGCGGTTGCGGTCGCAGTCTTCTTGCTAGCGATTACGCAGATGCAAGTTTGGTTGTTCCTCGGAGGGCTGGTCATGCTGGCCTTATTTATCATCCGGATTCGGAAAGCCGGGGAACCCTTTATTAAACCGGGGCTGTTCCGCAACAAAACCTATTCGATCGGGTTGCTGCTTGCTTTTTTGACGACGGCAATGAGCTTTAGCATGACATTTATGACCCCTCAATTTTTAGCGGCGGTAAACGGTTTGTCCCCTGCTAATATAGGTTTCGTGTTAGTTCCAGCGGCAATTGCTTCGGCCATCATGGGACGCAAGGGCGGCAGGTTGGCCGACGACCGAGGCAATTTCGCGCTTGTATTCGTCGCTTCGGTGTTGTTATTTTTAGCCTTCTTCTTATTATCTACCTTTATCGGGTTATCCGCATATGTCATCGCGATTATTCTGATACTAGGAAACGTGGGTCAGACTTTCATGCAGATCGCGATGTCCAATACGATTTCGCGGACGCTGTCCAAAGAGGAAACAGGCGTAGGCATGGGACTGCTCTCCATGATTAATTTCATCTCTGGCGCGATGGCCATGAGCGTAGTCGGGAAAATGCTCGACAAGGGCACCGCTTCCATGCATTTCAATCCCTTGATTACAAATGAAGCTGCTTATGTGTACAGCAACATATTTATTGTCATGTCCCTGGTGATCATTGCCGTAGTCGTGCTGTATCGTTTTCTGTTTCCCGCGGGTGTTCCCGGGTTGAACAAAAATATGAAGCAAATGAAGAGGGGTTAATTATGAACACTCCAACTTCGACCGCTGCTCCGAATTCTCTGAAGCTTGGGAATGTAAAGAGACTTCCGATCTTAATCTCCTTAATTATTGGGGCGTTCTTTTCTTTATTAAACGAAACGCTGTTGAGCGTTGCATTTCCTCAATTAATGATTGAATTGAATGTGTCTGCTTCGACGTTGCAATGGCTTACGACCGGGTATATGCTGGTTGTTGCCGTTCTGATTCCGGCTTCCGCGTTACTGGTGCAGTGGTTTACGACAAGACAAGTCTTTCTGGGCGCCATGATCGTGTTTACCTTAGGCACTCTCATTAGCGGCATGGCCCCCGGATTTTCGGTTCTTTTGATCGGTCGTTTATTGCAGGCGGGTGGTACGGGATTAATGATGCCTGTCCTGATGAACACGATCCTTTTATTATACCCTCCGGAAAAACGGGGAGCGGCAATGGGGAGTATCGGACTCGTCATCATGTTCGCGCCTGCTATCGGGCCAACGCTTTCGGGTGTCATTCTGGAATCATTGGAGTGGAGATGGTTATTTTATGTCGTTATACCGTTCGCGCTCTTTTCTATCATTTTTGCATTCATATATTTAAAAAATGTCTCTCAGCCTACGAAACCGAAAGTGGATGTTGTATCTATCATTTTATCTACGATAGGATTCGGCGGGATCGTGTATGGATTTAGCAGCTCCGGCGAGGGATGGGACAGCCCGCAGGTTTACGGAGTCATCTTGGTGGGTTTTGCAGCGCTTCTTTTGTTCGTACTTCGTCAATTGAAATTGAAGGATCCGCTACTGGATCTTCGTGCGTTCAAATACCCCTTGTTTACTTTTACAACGATTCTGTTGTGCATTATGATGATGACGATGTTCTCGACGATGTCTCTGCTTCCCTTCCTGTTTCAGGGAGCTCTTGGTCTGACCGTCTATGCTTCGGGACTGATTATGCTGCCGGGCAGTATCTTGAACGGACTTCTTTCCCCGTTAACGGGAAAGGCGTTTGACCGTTTTGGTCCCCGAGCGTTGATTATTCCCGGTGCTGTGATATTAGCGGTCGTGATGTGGTTCTTTACGCAGGTAACGGCGGAAACGTCCAAGATGACGTTTATCATCCTGCATGTCTGTATGATGGTGTCTATCTCCATGATCATGATGCCGGCGCAAACCAATGGTTTGAACCAGCTTCCGCGGCGTTATTATCCTCACGGAACGGCTATTCTCAATACCTTGTCTCAGGTAGCGGGGGCGATCGGAGTCGCGTTTTTTATCAGCATCATGACTGCAGGGCAACGCAGTTATCTGGAGAAATCCTCCGATCCGGCCGCTCCGGTCGAACTAACGGAGGCAATGGTTTCGGGCGTGCAAAATGCATTTCTATTCGGCTTTATTTTCGCCCTTCTTGCGCTTGCCGTGGCGCTCTTTACGAAACGATCGCAACCTCCAACGGAATAGGGATTAAGAACAGAATATCAGGGAGACACCTTATCAGGTGTCTTTTTTGCGTTGTCGGGATACGTAGAGCAAACAATTTGCAAGCGATCATTTCTTTACCTCAGCCCCTCTTCGTATGTAAAAAAATGATCGTAAAGATGCCCAAGGCCTGATGTGTCAATGACTTTTCGCACATGCAGCCTGTGTCGAATATTCAATCTTTTAGTTGGATTTTGTTCTGATATATTTAGCCTTAGCGTTGCGGACAGCTTAGAAGGGGGGGAGTCAAATCGCAAGTTTAGAAACGTTTGATCAGCATGTACCAACAAGTCAGACATCAAAACGTTCATCTGTTCTTTGGAAACGGATCATTCGTTACCGATGGATGTACCTCATGGCTTTGCCCGGTTTTCTGTTTTTCCTGATTATGAAGTATTTGCCGATGTGGGGAATTTTGTTGGCTTTTCAAGACTACAATCCGTTCAAAGGCTTTTGGGAAAGCGAATGGGTAGGCTTTGAAAATTTCAAAACATTTTTTACCTATGGGGATTTTTGGCCTTTGCTTCGAAATACGTTGACCATCAGTATTTTGAATCTGATTTTCTTTTTTCCAGCTCCTATCGTTTTGGCCTTAATGTTAAATGAGGTGCGGGCGGAAGCTTTCAAGAGAATCACGCAGACCATTATTTATTTGCCGCATTTCTTATCTTGGGTTATCGTAGTGAGCTTTACCTTCTTGTTCTTTTCCTTCGATATCGGGTTTCTGAATAAGGCATTAAATTTTATGGGGTTTGCGGAAATATCTATTTTGTCGGAGCCGCGATACTTTTACGGTTTGCTGGTCGGGCAAAATGTTTGGAAGGAAGTGGGTTGGGGAACGATTATTTTTCTTGCGGCGATCGCGGGAGTGGACCAACAATTGTACGAGGCGGCAACCGTTGACGGGGCCGGAAGATTACGCAAAATATGGCATGTGACATTGCCGGCCATCCGATCTACGATCGTAATTCTGATGATCTTGAAATTGGGGGACATGCTCGACGTCGGGTTTGAACAAATTCTGTTAATGTTGAACCCTATGGTGCAGAATGTCGGGGAAGTATTCGACACCTATGTATACCAGCAGGGCATTCTTAGCGGAAACTTTAGTTATAGTATAGCGGTCGGACTGTTCAAGTCGGTGGCCGGACTTATTCTTGTGGTAGGAGGCAACTATCTTGCCAAAAAAGCCGGCGAAGATGGATTGTATTAATAATCGAAGGAGGAAGGAGCGATGACAAAGGGAAAACTCCAATTCGGAGATGTCGTAAACTATATCGTTTTGACTCTAATTTCATTAACGATGTTATTTCCGTTTTTTTATGTATTCTCGGTGTCATTAACGGATCCGGATACCTATGTTCAGGGAGAATTTCTATTAATACCTAAAGACTTTTCCCTGGATGCTTATAAATTTGTTCTAGGGACGGGCCAACTGTGGAACTCGCTCCAGTCCACGGTGTTTATTACCGTGGTTGGTACGGTATTAAATCTGTTTTTTACGATGACCTTCGCCTACGTGCTGACCAAAAACGGCATGCCGGGGTGGAAGTTCTTCACTTACATGGTGCTGCTGATTCTGTTTTTTAACGCAGGATTAGTTCCAAGTTATCTGTTAATCAAAGAGCTTGGCCTGATGAATTCTTTGTGGGCCTTGATCTTGCCGGGATTAACGAATCCATGGGCTTTGTTTGTAGTCAGGTCGTTCTATAAAAGCATTCCCGGAAGTCTGGAAGAAGCGGCCTATATCGATGGCGCTAACGATCTGCAAATCTTCCAAAAAGTCATATTGCCATTGTCAAAGCCAATAATGGCAGCATTTTCATTGTTTTTTGCAGTCGGCCTATGGAATACTTATCTTTCGGGTATTTTCTACATCCAGGATCCGCAAAAATGGCCTCTGCAGGTATTTCTATCACAGATGATCATTGAGTCGAATACGAGTATGGGTTCATCGATTAATTTCGATGAGTTTAACCGGGTTCCGCCTCCTTCCGAGACGATCAAGATGGCCTCTCTTGTGTTAGTTATGCTTCCTATATTGGTTGTGTACCCATTTTTACAGAAACATTTTGCTAAGGGCGTATTGCTCGGTTCGGTTAAGGGATAAATAATTATATAATAGGGGAGTTATGACCATGAACGTTAGAAAAAAAACGGCGATAATCATATCGGCAATGCTTGTATTTTTAACAGCTTGCGCAGGCAACAATTCAAATAACGGAGCGCCTGCGGGCAGTCCTGCCGCCAATGGCACTGAAACGAATACGCCTGCGAATGAGGAAGCGACATCCATCAGCATGCTGACAGGAGTCTGGGGCCAGCCTCCGGCTGATATCAAGAACAGCTCCATATTCAAAAAGCTGCAAGAAGAAACAAACACGGTACTGGATATTCAGGTTGTTCCGGTATCCAACTACGATCAGAATCTCAATCTGGTTATGGCTGCGAACGGCCTCCCGGATCTTGTGCATGCATTCAACAGCAAGGCGCCTACTTTGGTAAAAGCGATAAATCAAGGGGCTTTCCACGATTTGAGCGAGTTCGACTTGAGCGCCTACCCTAATATGACGGAAATTCCGGAGTTGATCTGGAACAATTCGAAGATTAACGGCAAAATTTATGGCATTCCAAGTCCCGTTGGGTTAAATGCCGACGGTTTCATGGTGAGAAAAGACTGGCTGGACAAGCTTAATCTGAAAGCTCCGACAACATTAGAGGAGTTAAGAGAAGTGTTGATCGCCTTCCGCGAGAAGGATCCAGACGGCAATGGCAAAAAAGACACTTACGGATTAGTCGGGAGAGGCCTGTCCCTGCTTGGGGCATTTGGCGTCCATGAGCCGCAATTTGAAGATGATATGATGTTGTTGAACTGGATGACGGATAACTATAAGGAATACTTGGCGTATATGAATGATCTGTATGCCAACGAAGTAATGCCGAAAGAGTACTTCCTGATGAAAAACAGCGACATGAAAAATATGCTTGTCCAAGGACTTGGCGGCATGTACAGCACTCCTCTGCATGCAGCAGGCGAATATACGGTAGACATTCAGAAAAAACTTCCTGAAGCCAGCTTCACGAACCTGAGTCCGATCCAGGGACCGGGAGGTTATACGGGCCAACAAAAGCTGGGCTACTATGGCATGTGGTTAATCCCGTCCAGCGTGGATAAGAAGAAGGTTCCGCAAATTCTGGCTTACTTGGACAAAACCGCTTCGGAGGAAATCAACAATCTGATCAATTATGGAATCCAAGGCGTTCATTACGACAGCATAGAGGGCCAGAAAGTAAACGATACGGAAGCCCAGGTCAAGCTGCGCGACGAAGAGGCGGGACAAGGCACGATCGTGTTCCTTAACAAATACAGACCGTACAATGACGTTACCAAAAACGGTTTCACGATTGACGGCCTTGAAGAAGAGTTAATTAAAAGTATCGATGAGCACATTGAGCTTACTTCCGCTAGCCTGTTCGACACGCTGATCTCCGAAACGTATTCGGACCGTTATGCGGACGTATTTAAGGATTTGGATGCTACAATCGTTAAAGTGACGACCGGCGAAGCCAGCATGGAAGATTGGGATAAATACGTGGCGCAATTGAAGGCAAATCCAACGGTTCAGCAAATGATGAAAGAATTTAAAGCGCAATATGATCTTATGAACGGCTAGATGACATCATAATGGAGGCCTGGGGGATTCTCCCGGGCTTCCTGTCTATGCAAAAAAACGACTTTACTGGCTTGCTATATGAGGCGGTTTTTAACCCGCACCTCGTCCTGCAAGACTTAAACGTCTGCCGGATGAAGGGAAGGTGGGGGAAAGATGATTCGCTTATTAAAGCAACTGCTGAAAAAACGGCGTTCCAAACAATATTTTTACAGGCTGATTGGTTATGGACTTGTATCTGTCGTGGTGCCTATTATTCTTATTTCCTCCATTAGCTATAACATAACGATCAACAATATGGAGAAACAAAATTATCAAGCCCGGATGAATATGCTGGGGCAGCTGCAATCACGGGTAGACGAACGATTGGAAGCGGCAAGGAAAGCGTTGTATTCTCTGGTGTTTGATGCGGATCTTGTCAGGGCAGCCCAAACGAACAGCAGCTCGTTAAGCTCCCAGCAAATGATGGACGCGCAAGAAAAGCTGGCTCTGCTCAATCAATCCATTGAAGGCAGTTATGGCGTGTCGTTTTATTTCGTCGACAGCAAAGCGGTGTTGTTTAACGACAGGTATATAACGATGCTGGATCAGGAGTGGATCTCCGATTATCCAAAGCACGGACCGATTGGCGAGTGGCATTACCAGACAAACGCTAATTTTCGCGTCGTTTCCTATACCATCGCGCTGCCAGCTTTCTCCAAGACGCCCCGGGCTTATTTGACTGTGCATATGAATCACAATGCATTTGCCGATATTTTAAGGGATATTGATTTTATTGAAATGGGCGACTTGTACTTTTTGGATACCGAGCTTCAGCCTATTTTAAGTAGAAAACAGGGGAACATCGATGGGAGTCAAGCAGCGAAGGGACTCGAATGGATCAAAGGGAATGAGCGGCAATTCGACATTTGGAAGGACAAGCCGTCCAATCTAACCGCGCTTTATATTCAATCGGAGAAGACCGGCTATTATACGGCTCTATTGATTCCCCTAAATGCTCAGGCTGGATTTGTAGCCGAGATTATTTGGGTAACCATCTTGATCAGCCTCTTGGCCATTGTGACGGGCGGAGTCATCATCTACATCAATTCGAGAAGGCTGTATGCCCCTATTTATCAATGGTTGAAAGCTGAAAATTACGCTCTGGAGGGCCAGATCGACAACAAGGACGAATGGTCTTGGCTGCGTGCCAGATGGCAATTACTCAAAGAGGATTTGCAGATAAACGAACCGGTACTGAGAAGATCGTTTTTGTCTGCTTTATTGGCCGGCTATTACTCCGAATCGGAAAAAGATTTGCCTGATTTGTTAAAACGGCACAAAATTCCCCATGATCAAAAATGTGTTGCCTTTATTATCGATGCCGGGGATTATCTGTTATACAAAAGCTTTAAAGTGGAAGATGAAGCTTTGGTTCACGCGGCGATGTCTAATATTTTCGAGGACTTTATCCGCCATTATCATCTGGAAGGCGATTCGTTTAGAAGATCCGAGGTCAATCAAACGATCTTCATCTTGTATTATCCGCGAGATCTAAGCGATGCGCAGGCGGAGCAGGTAACCAAGCAGATTACGCAGGCGCTGATTATGTCGATCAAGACGTATCTGAAATTCCGGGCTACCTTAGGTTTAGGAAGACTCAGGCATTCCGTGTTCGAGCTAAGGGACTCCTATTTAGAAGCGATAGAAGCCTTGCAGTATCGCATCATCCGAGAGGATGAACAAATTTTGGATATAAATGATGTGATAAAAGTGAAGGATCGGTTCGAATATCCCTTTGATACAAGCAAAAAAATCGTGAAGGAGCTCCGGAGCGCGAATCAGTCGGAGGTGGAAAGCAGCTTCAACGAGTTCGTGGAAATCATCCGACTAAAAACGTATTCGGATCAAACCTACCGGCAAATCTTCCTGATGCTCTATGACGCCATGATTCAAGGGTTGAACTACTTCTCTTACGAAGCGGTTAACGAGCTGCTCAACAAAAACGGCTATGAAAAAATACTCAAAGCACAGTCCTTTACAGAGATCGAACAATGGTTTAAGCAAGAATGGATTATCTCCTGCTTCCTGCTGATCGAACGGGAGAATGAAAGTAAAGGAACGCAAATCATCGAATCGGCCAAACAATATATCGCGATGACTCTTGACCAAGATCATTCTTTAAATCTCGTAGCGGAGCAAGTGAACTTGAATCCTTCTTACTTCAGCAGGTTATTCCGCAAAGAAACGGGCCAAAATTTCTTGCAATATGTGGCTTCTATCAAGATAGATGAAGCGAAGAAGCAGCTCGAACAGACGGATGATCCGATCTACAATATTGCGGAGAAGGTGGGGTATACGGAACAGACCTTCCGAAGAGTGTTCAAGAGTCAGACGGGAATGTCGCCGAATGAATATCGAAAGAGCTTGCGGTCGTAGAACCTTAGTCAGGTATACAAACAGAAGAGGTGTGGAGCGTTATGGAAATTTCCTTATCGGCCATGGAGTGGCAGG
>NZ_BDQX01000130.1 GCF_003112455.1 Paenibacillus agaridevorans | reverse complement strand
GGGATCCATTCTTAAGCTGGACGCACTGGATTATCATTATTCCGAAGAAGATCTGTTTATCCATCATGTGGAAGCTACCGAGCACTTTCAGCAACTTATTATGAAAGAGGATGTCGAAAATCTTAAGCGAAAGCTGGCGTATTGGATTGCATTAATTAGGGAAACAAGATATAAGCCTCAAGTGGTACGGGAATGGGGACTTAAAATTTTACTCGACCTCAGAATGAAAATTAGGTCGCTGCAATATTTTGAAACGCGTTTTTCCGAGGAGGTTGTCCATCAAAACTTGTTTTGGGTGGAATCGTTGGATCATTTTCAAGATATGATGTGGACCCAACTGGCGGATTTGCTTCATGTGGTGCAGTATATTAACACAAGCTCCAAACGCCGCGAAATTATTGAAGCCCAAAGATATGTGATGGAGCATCTGCATGAGAAAATTTCGATGTCGGAGGTAGCTCAGCGCCTTCACTTGAATGCATCCTACTTTAGCAGATTGTTTAAAAAAGAAACAAATGAAAATTTTGTCGACTATGTGTTGCGGTTAAAAATGGAGAGGGCTTGCGAATATCTGGATCATAGTGATTACAGCATTGAGCAAATCTCCGATCGGCTTGGTTTTGATAGCAAAAGCTATTTTATCCGCACGTTTCGTAGGGAGATCGGCATGCTGCCGACGGCATATCGGCATAAAACATAAATAGCAGCTCATAAAGCATGAAAAGTAATGACGCGGATCGGGTGTTTCCAGGAATCCGCGTCATTGCTTTTTTTTAGTATGCTGTTGAAGGGAATTGAACCCCCGGCCTGCTTTACGAGTGCGTTGAGTAGTGGTTTTATAAGTGCTTTTTAGGTCCTGCAAGAACGTAAAAGTCAATAAATTAGGCATTTAATAATTTTGCAGACCAGTTTCATTAAGCCAACATGTAATCAATAAGCAAGCTAGATTAAAATGGGTGTGGCACTTGCTAGATTGCTAGAATAACTTTTTGTAGTTATTAAGTCCTGTTTTTCTCGTTGAGAAAAGAATGTCATAGATTTTTTTGCGACTTTATGTTCACATGTCCGTGAAAATCAGACTATACTTAATTAGCAATTCTTCGTTTGTTTATTATTTGTTCAGTGTCGATTGATATAATAGGAAAGAAGTAATAAAGAAATGAATTGCTTTAGTAAATTCGAACAACAGGAGGAACATTAGTGAGTAAACGGTGGCTAAAAAAGCTGGGAGTTTCCATGCTTAGCTTCACATTAATTGTGTCGCTAATCTCTGTAGCAATACCAACTCATGCTAGCGCAGCAGAAGCAGTCGAGATTGGAATTGATGTACAGAAGGCCTATGATGTAGATGTCGTACTAGCGGTAGATAATTCTACGCAAAATATTGACACCTATAAGGAAGATCTACAGAGTGCATTAGAAAGCAGAGGAATAAGTGCAAGTAATCTTAATATTCAATCTGTGCAAGTAAACGAAACAAATATTTTAGAGGGCGAGTTTAAGCTTAATTTAAAATGGGATAAGCCTGCTTCTGGACGGATAGACATGGATTCTCATGTGGAGTTCTGGAATGAGACTACAAAAGTAGAAGAGCTGTATTTTGATAATCCAGCAGTATATGGAAGCACATTAGACTATGATGACACAGTTGGTGGAATTGGAGAAATTATTGCGTTAAGTCTAGATACAGTTCCAGTGGCAGTTAAAGAGCTTAAAGTCTATATAAATCCATATAATGGTTCGGCGTTGACGACCATGTATCTCTTCAAGAAATTAAATGGAGTAGACAACGAAGTTTTTAGTCATTCTAGTATTGTAAGCTTTGGTACTAAGTTTTATTTTGGTAGCTTTAAGCGATTTGAGGATTCATGGGATTTTCATGCCTACAATGGATCGATTTTTAAAGGTAAGGAAGTAGAGGTTATCTCAAAGGATTTCATGGAGGTTCTTCGTGAACCAGATTGGAGACCTTCGGCTAGAAAGTACATCGTTAACCTGAATGACCAAACGGTGCCTGATTTTGATAACTCCATTGCACTTGGCGAAATTATGACAAGAATGGACAACGACCAAATCCATTACATTGGATGGGGTGAAGACAGCGATGGTGCAGGAACGGGCGATTTAACACAAAATCAGGCAGAATCCTTTATTAGAAAAAACAACGATAAGGGTACGTTTGTTAATCGCTCGGGTTCAACTTATCAGCAGCAAGTAGATGCAATGGCTGAATATATCGCGAATCAATCACGTAATGAAGCTAACAATGAATATTTGGAACTTGGTAATAATTACGATTTAATTGTTTCTCCATCATCCGAGCTTACAAATACGAAGGATGAGGATTGGCCGCAAGGTAAATGGCGAATTGAGCATGACCCAAGCGTTTATGATAATAATACAGGGGTTGTCCCATATAGCGGACAGTACTTAGATGACTTCCTTCCTACTTTCAATAAAGTTGGAAAGTACGATATTTATTATTCAGACTTACTTGTGAAGACACTATATGTACACAGAAAACCGGTGAGTCGCTTTGATGTTGAGGTAAACGGTAGTAATGAGGTTACATTAACAAATTTATCGTATGACCACGATACTCCAACTCAAAATAATGGCATTGAAGAGGCGATTTGGAAGTGGAAGCTTACGACTGCCGAAGAATGGACAAGCGGCCAGCCAGCCAGCTTTGTACCTAATCAGGATTACATTATTCAGCTTATGGTTAAGGACTATCAAGGCACATGGAGTACGGCTCGTTCGCGTTATCAATCGACACAGTCAGGCGCAGGAAAGCCAATCGCTGATTTTGAGTTAAGCGCGAATCAGCTCGTATGGCCGGAAAGCACGATCCAAATTGAAAATACAAGCTATGATCCTCGTAGTGCGGACATAACGGAGCAGCAATGGACCGTAACTAAAGATAATGATGTTGTTTATACAGGCAGCTCGCCAAAGCTTGATTTCACTAGTGATGGTGTTGGTACCTATAAGATTTCATTAAGAACCAAAAATCAAAGCGGTACGTGGTCAGAAACCTTTAGTCGCTTTTTGAAAATACTTCCTAACAGTCAACCTGCGATTTCCAGCATTGGCAATCAATCGGTTACTGAAGGGGTAAAGAAAGAAATTCCATTCCAGGTAACAGATGAAGAAACGGGTCCTTATAGTGTAACGGTAGTAGGCTCCTCTTCTAATACAACAATTATTCCTAATGAAAATATTGTTGTTACCGGAAATGGAAAGGATCGAGTTGTATCTATCACGCCCGTATTTGGACAAGCGGGTGTTGTTACAATCACATTGTCAGCTGATGATGGTGATATGACTATCCAGCAAACCTTTACAGTTACTGTCGTTGAAAAGACAGCTCCAACAATAAGTACGATTGAAGATCAAAGTATAAACATTAGTGATCCTTCTGAAGTCATTGACTTTACGGTAGGCGATGAGTATTTTTCGGCTGATTTGATTACTGTTACAGCTACTTCCTCTAATCAAGAGCTAATAGCGGACAGTAGTATTGTTATTGGTGGAACAGATGAAAATCGTACAATTAGCTTTACTCCGGTTTCCGGTGCTTCTGGAACTGCAGATATTACGATTGAAGCAACTGATCCAAGCGGGAAAAAATCAGTTCAAATTTTCACGGTTACGGTAAGTGATTTAGTACCTCCTACTATCGTTAGTGTTGATGTTGTTGATCCTGAGACTCGTTATAAAGCAGGAGACGTTATTCTTATTAAAGTTACTTTCGATGAGGATGTTAACGTTACAGGCTTGCCTGAGCTAGTACTGGATCTTGGCAACCCAACGCCTGGTTATGCGCCATATTTGAGCGGCAGCTCATCTAATGAGTTAATCTTTGAATATACAGTACAGGATGGCGACGATACGGAGGAAATTCGTATTGCAGCTGAACAGGCGCTACAACTAGTTGGTGGAACTATTCAGGATGGAAATCATAACAATGCGAATTTAACATTGCCAGAAGACTTTGTTTGGGACACGCTCACTATAGATACGATAGCTCCAGATCGACCGAGTATAGAGTCTCAAACGGTTAAACCTGGTACAAACATTGAAATGACATCTGATGCGCCAGCTGCAGGCGAAACAGCGTGGTTAGCGCCTAGTGGTACGACAAGCTTTCAAGAAGGCTCAACAATGACGAAATTAGTTGGCGATGGATCAGGCGATACGATTCTAGCGCCTCAAGCAGAAGGAACATACTATTTGTATGTCATTGATGCTCATGGCAATGTATCCGTTGCTTCTGAAAATGCAGTCATTGTAGATAATACGCCTCCTAATATGGCTGAAATTCAAGTACCAATCGCTAGAGACAATGTTATTAATTCATATGAGGCTAAACAGCTTATCGTTTCTGGCACATCTGAACGAGATGCAAAAGTTGAAGTAACGTTCACAGATAAAGATTCAGAGACAATCGTTATTACAACAGATGCTGATGGAAACGGTGATTGGAGTATTGATCCTAGCGATATTAGCGCATTAGCTGATGGAGCAATTACGGTTAGCGTGAAAGTCATTGATGCAGCAGGTAATGAAAGTACAGAGATCGATCAAACCATTCAAAAAGACACCGTTACGCCTATTAACCAGAATGATGTACTTTTCAGTAATCAAGCTGTTAAAGGCAATACAGTCATTACACTGGATGCAGCAGCTGGTGAAGGCTTGACCATCTTTGTTGCACCGCATGGAACAGCACCAGATGATTTAGTCGCAAATGGTACTATGATTACGAGCGTTACAGGAACTTATGATACGATTCATGTACCAACAACGGACGGCATCTATCATATTTATATTATGGATGCGGCAGGTAATCTATCAGAGCCAAGTAATGCCACCATTGTTGTTGATAATATTGCACCAACGATTCATTCATTGGGTCCAAATACAACAGACTGGGTGAATGATTCGGTTCTAGTATCGATTAATGCTACTGATAGCGATGGCAGTGGAATTGCTGTAGTGAAGTATGCATATGGCCTTCAAATCGCTAACTATTTTATATCAAATGGGACTTCCGTCCATAGTGATAGCTTTGAAGTTAATATGAATGGTATTTATACCGTTTATGTTCGTGATTACGCAGGTAATGAGAGCGTTCAAACTATCGCAATTTCCAATATTGATAAGGGGAAGCCTACCTCACCTAGTATACAGCTTCAGCCTGATCGCGATTTCTTTAACGGTGACTACACGATTTCAATTACGCCTGGCCAAGACACAGCATCAGGAGCAGCTTATACAGAATATCGTATAACAGGCGCTGCCCAGGAAGATTGGACGACATACGATGAAGCTCTAGTATTTACTGAAGAGGGTACGTATACAATAGAAACGAGAACCTATGACAATGTAGGAAATGTTAGTGATATTGCTGTACGTACAATTGTTATTAATCGAGAGCTTACGGTATTCCCAACGGTAAGTATTTCACCCGACAGAGCATTCAGTAATGAGAATATAACGGTAACCATTACAAAGACATTCCATGAAGAGCATCAGGATGAGGGCGAGAATTCAGTTGTATATTACAAAATTCCTGGTCTTGGTGTAGATGAATACGTAGAATATACGGGAGCATTTGACATTACGCAAGAAGGAGAAACCGTAATTGAAATTATGGTTAGGGATAGAGCTGGCAATGAAGTTACGACAACAAAAGTTGTAAATATTGATAAAACAGCGCCTACCAATCAAGATCAAGTTCTTGGAGGAAATGTAATTGCTCAAGGCAACACGTTGATTACGATTCAGCCTTCCGACGATAGCGAAGATACCATTTGGTTAGCGCCAGCCGAAACGACTTTGTTTATGGAAGGCAAAACGATGACAAAAGCCTCCGGTGATTCAACTGGGATCGTTACACCATCTTTGGACGGAGAGTATAAAATCTATGTTGTTGACAAATCAGGAAATATTTCGTCAGCCAGCGAAATGACTGTGACCGTTGATAACGTTCCTCCAGTAGTAAACGGTATTGAGGATGATGAGATTTACAAGGAGTACCCGACGGTAAGCTTTGAAGAAGGGGCAGCTACAGCTACATTAAACGGCGAGCCGTTTGAGAGTGGTACCAAGATTGAAGCGAACGGGGAATATACCATTATCGTGACGGATGCCGCGGGTAATAGTACCGTTATCACGTTTGTAGTAGACTACGACAAAGAATCCGTTGATAAGGACACTGCTGCGTTAGAGCTGGGCTTTGCTCCCGGCGATCACCCTGAATGGGTATCTACTGATATTTCGCTAAGCGATAAAGGATTTTTTGATAGCGAAATAGAGTGGACAAGCAGTCACGAGGATATTTTATCCGCTGACGGAAAAGTGACGCCTCCTTTGGTAGATACGGAAGTAACATTAACAGCAAAGATTACTAAGGGCGATTATACGTTAGAGAAGACCTTTACTGTGTTGGTTATGGCAGACCCGGTTAAACCTGTCATCGCATTAAATGGCAGCAGTAACGTCATTGTAGAACAAGGTCAAATCTATGTAGAGCAAGGCGTACAAGCCATTGACAACATAGACGGCAACATTACTGACAAAGTGATGATGAGCGGATTTATTGATACTAAAACGATTGGTGTGTACACACTAATTTATACAGTATCAGACCAAGCCGGTAACATTACTCAAGTAGAACGTACCGTTACTGTTGTGAAACCAGCAGTTCCAGCTAGCACAATTATTCAAGTAGATGGCGATCAAAGGTCTACGGATAATAAAATTAGAGAAGCATTGACAGAAGCTAAGAAGCAAAAGGCAGGTAAGATTGTACTTGTTGTTAATGAGTCAGTTGAGAACGGTGATCCTGTTCGGGTTAGCATTAGTAAAGATCAACTGAAAACAGCATACGATCAAAATACGAAAATGGAGCTTCGTACCGATAATGCTTCCATTATTGTACCGATTCGTGACCTTGATCTAACTCCGTTCACAGGAAACGCCAGATTAGAGTTAGTCATCGAGCAGGTGGATGTCGATCAAGCAGAAAACCAAGTATTAGTAACAGCTATTCAAAACATGAATGCGAATTTTGCTATTTACGATAATAAGGTTTTCGACTTTAAGATGAGAGTGATCGAAGAAGATTCTCAAGGCAATGTTATTCGTACAGAGGATATTAAAAACTTCCAAACAACAGAGGATATCGTTTTAACGATTTCCGTCGGTACTAACATGGATGAGCAGCTGAAATTTATGACCTTCTACTTTAATGAGACATCAGAAGAGTGGGAGTATATTAGAAGCAGCTATGATGGGCAGTCTGGTAACATGACCTTATTAACCAATCATCTTAGTATCTACTCTGTTATGAGTGCTACAAAGGCGCAGAAGCAAGCAGAGCTAACTAAAATTTTGAACAATGAAAACATTACGATCCAAGAAGTGCGCAGCATTATTGAAGATCCGGATATGGACTTTGATCAAGAAGCAATGAATAAGTATGATGCATTTACTGATGTTCATAAAGATGCTGTAGCCCAAGACATTATTAATAAAAAGCCGAATGGTGGTTATACGTATCCTTCGCTTGGCACGCAAGTCATTACTAGCGTGAATGATAAGCGCGATGCCATTATTACGGATACAGTTAAGCCCGTAATAACCCTTACTGGTCCTAGTACTGTGTATGTAACTAGAGGCAGCGCGTATATCGAGCAAGGTGTAACTGCTATTGATGACCAGGATGGAAATATTACTGGTCGAGTCATTTTGATAGGTTCAGTAGATACAACAGAAAACGGAACCTACATTCTGCGTTATCTGATTACGGATGTGAATGGCAATCAATCCGAAGTTTCGAGAACGGTCATTGTAATTAATCCTAGCTTCGTTGATGCAGAGGTACAACAGCCAGCATTGCCGGTAGTCATTTTGGATAGCCAGAAGGATCGTTATACAATTAAAGAAAACAAAGATCATACTATTGTGTCCAAGAAGGAACCACAAATGAATATTGTGGGTAACGTCTATACAATAGAAGCTGTTTCCAATGCAGCGATTGGACAAATCGTCGTACAAATGAAGTACGATCCAAGCGAGATTACGAACTTGAATCAGCTTGCCGTTTACATGTACGATGAGGTTGAACAACGTTGGGTATCTGTCGGTGGCATTATTGATGCTCAAAATCATACGGTCACGATTACGCTAGATCCCCCGGCAACAATCGCTTTAATGGAAAACAAAAAGGTATTTAATGATCTTGATGGACATTGGGCAAAGGATATCGTTGAATTCCTCGCGGCAAGACAAATTATTGCAGGCGACAGCGAAGGAAACTTTAATCCTAACATGGGTATTAAGAGAGCTGAATTCTCTACACTCATTGTAAGAATGCTTAATCTTCCAATTCATGAATCGGCAAGTCCATTTACCGATGTAACAGGTCAATGGTATGAACCATACATTACTACCGCTCAACAGGCCGGAATTGTTAAGGGTGTAAGCGATACTAGCTTTGAGCCTGAGCGAGTTGTTTCCAGACAAGAGATGGCAGCTATTATTATTCGAACACTTAGGAAATATAAGAATGTATCTTTCACCGAAGAAGATCTTGAGTCTATAGCTGAATTTGCAGATACGGATAACATAAGCGCTTGGGCGTTTGAAGATGTCTATACGGCAAGAAAGCTAGGACTAATGATCGGCAGAAACGGTAATAAATTTGCACCTCGAAGTCCAACGCTAAGAGGCGAGGCAGCCTCAGTAATTTATAAGCTGCTGAAGGAGCTTGAACGAATTTAATAATGAATGAAAAAGGCATCCTATCTATCCTTCGTGGACAGATAGGATGCCTTTTGATTTAACTTGTCCCAAAAGTAAATCCACTTACTTTTGGAACAGCCTCTTCAGCAAATCCTGGTGAATTAGTTATGGAATTTAGCTAAACCTGTGGCTAGTTTATTTCGCTTTATCACACAGACTCAGCTCGTAACATATTGCCGTACGGGAACAAATTGTAACGGTGATCTGTATGGGGCCGCCCGCTGCACGGGCGTTTCCGCATCTGGAATGGGCGTCTTGGGAAATTTGCAGATAGTTCAGGCGGGTTTAGGATCAAGTAATGAACAGTCGATCCAAACTGTGAAGGAGTGAGTCACTAGTGATAAAGCCATACTTTGGGGTAATACCAGCGTAGCTGACACCACCCGCAATCACATGGCTGTTGATTTCCTGATCAATCTTATCTTTCAGGAAGATAAGTTAGAACAACGACGCCTGAATCGAATGTCTTGGTTTCCGTCAGTTTCAGCACTATCTTATCGATCCCTTCTCCAAAGAGACGTTTTCCGTTTCCAAGCACAACTGGGAAAACCATGAGCCGATATTCGTCGATGAGGTCAAGCTGCATTAGCGTTTGAACGAGCGTGCAGCTGCCAAATACCAAGATATCCTTACCAGGCTGCTCTTTCAGCTTGGATATTTCCTCCTTGATATTGCCCTTGATCAGCGATGAATTGTTCCATTTTTTTAAGGGTTGTTGAAATCACGTGCTTGGGGTAACTGTTCATCATCCAGCCATATTCCCCTTCTTGCTCGATCAAGTTAGGCCAAGCCGCTGCAAAATTAACATACGTTTCGCGTCCAAGCAGAAGAGCGTCGCTTGCTTTCAGTTCATCGAACTTGAATTGCTTTGTTTCCTCACTACGGAATTGGACAGTCCACTGCGGATTCTCCATGACGCCATCTAGCGATACAAACTCAGATACAACTACTTTTCTCATTTTTAATTCTCCTCAATAGTTTCCATTTTAAATGACCACACTGGATTATTGTTTTTTATTCTCATTTTTTTAGACGAAATTAGATTGCAAAATTCATCGGTCTTATTGTTCAGGAAGCCCAATAACATGCTTAGCTCGTAATCTTAGTGAAGAATATTAAAATGGGAGCTCAAGTTGACCTTGGAAGAGACGAAGAAAAAGAATACTAAATCAAGGTTGATGCGTTAGTTGGTTAAATGAACAGTTCGATCCAAATTGTGAAATAGGTAAAAATGCCATAAGCCCACTAACTTGTTAAGTCAGTGGGCCCTATGGCGGCAGGGGAGGTTGCCATCAATAATATATTCAACTTTATTTGGGCAATAACCAATTTGGAAATTAGATTCAGGCAAACCAGCTATATATTAAGACGGTCAATTTTAATTTCGTCTCCCGTTAGAATATCAAGCATAAGTTAATATAATGGGGATTTGATTTTATTATTTATCGCTTCTGCTTGGCTCATAAAGGAAGCCATATTGGCACTTATAGTAATATTTAATCCTAATCCAACTTCACGAAGTGCTTCCCGTAAGTCTTCAAAGTTTTGCTTATCCTGTTCGGTTAATTCAGCAAAGCTATATAATTCATCATTTGGATATTGAATTAATTTGGAATATAAATGTTCAAGAATTTCCTTGTCACTTTTAGAAAGTGTTCCTAACTGCTTTCCAGTAGTCATTCCAAGCAAAATCCCGTTTAATACATCGCCTAATTCAGTTGTAACCAAGTTAGGTTCAGACCAATTATCATCCATCTGGTTAGCAATCAAGCCTTCCAACTCTACTAAATTACTTTGAACTTCTGTAACAAGAACTTGCTCCTTTACGAAGTTCATCGTTATTATTCCCCAAGCTACAATTGCTACGAGTAATATGTTCAAACTTATTGAAAATCTGAAAAGTAATTTTCTTTTTTTAATCAATTAAACTCCCCCTTTTTAAATAGCTTACCATAAGAAGCCATCTTGAAGGATTCTGCCCGTTAGTTTAATCTCCTTCTCCAGTTGTGTCGCAGTTCGGAGCAGCTGCGTAGCAGCAAAGTGGCCGTTCGTTCCATTGGCCATCTATTCCTCCCTTTGCATTCCGAAGAAAACCGCAAAGATCGGCTTAATCACAAATAATGGTAAGGCGTATTATCGTAACAAACGACAAGCTTTTTTCCAATGAAATGACATGGATGTTTCTGCCGGAGTGTGAGATTATGTAGGGACATATAAACCCCGCATCGTCAGGCATCGACGGAGGTGCTCATGTTCAGGCAGATTTTATCCTACACGAAAAAGTACCCATTGAGCTATCGGATGATCATCACGAATATTTGCCTTGCGGTCTTGCCCATTCTCCTGTTAGGGACAATGGGCTATTTGTCATATGTACATATGATGAAGCAAAACGCGCTCGACAGCATCGGACAGATCGTCAATCAGACAAACGACCGTCTTGACGAATATTTCGGACGAATGGACCAGCTGTCCAGATCGATCTTCTACAACCGGAACGTGCAGCAAATCATGATCGCCAATCGGAGCTGGCAGGAATCGGACACGCTGCTGCGCAATCTGAACAGCTACATGTCGCTGGAGTCGACAATCAAGTCGTTGGCAATGGTGAACGCGGATACATTCCGCACGGTATCGGAAGGGGGCATTATCACGGCTGCCATGATGACGCATATTCGCAATAAGCAGCTGGAAGGGGCGGTGACGACGAGGATTCAATATTCGCCGCTCTTCGAGATGCAGGACGGGAGACCGGGCATGCTTGCATTCCGACAGATCAAGTCTATTCAGCAGACGCGGTATCTGGATCAGCTGTATATCGGAGTGATGCTGCTGGATATCGAATGGATCAGGCATGCCTTGCAGACGGCGAATATGGACAACAAGGCCAGCCTTTTTATCGTGAATGGACATGGCGAGATTGTAGGAGCCTCTTCCGGCAAAACAGGCGTTGCCGAGCTCACCCCGCTGCTGAGGGAGCAGCCGACCAAAGAAGTAAGGCCTGTCCGTTTGGACGATGTAGACTACCTGTACCAGATCATTCCGTTTGACGGACTGGACTGGACCTTCGTCGCGCTAATCAACAAGGACAAGCTGCTGGAGAAGGCGACATTCATCCAATATACGCTTGTTGGCGTCGTTGTCATTCTGATCGCGGTCGTCGTCTTGGTCGTGGTTTCCTTCAATATTCGGCTTACCCATCCCATCACGAAGATGGCCGATGCGTTCGACCGGGCGGCCAGCGGCAACTTCGACGCCGTGCTGAGGTTCGGGTATCGCAACGAAATTACCGTCATTCAAGATCATTACAACAATATGCTTGACCAGATCAAGCGGCTGACGGACCATTTGCTGCTGTCCCAGAAGCAACTGCACGATACGGAAATGGAGAAGCAGCTTTTCCGTCTGAGCGGGCTGCAGAGCCAGATCAATTCGCATTTCCTTTACAATGTGCTGCATTCCATTCGGGGGATGTCGATGTCCGGAGCCAAGAAGGAGGTTGCTTCGGCGATCGATCATCTGGTGTCCTATTTTCGCTACATCACGCGCACCGAGGATTACGTCCTGCTGTTCAAGGAGCTGGAGCATCTGGATACGTACATCGCGATTCAACGCATTCGCTTCGGGAAGCGGCTCCAATTCCGGACGGAGATGGAGCCGGGGCTCAAGGGACATGCCATCGTCAAGTTGATCCTTCAGCCGCTTGTAGAAAATGCGTTGTTCCACGGCCTGGAAGGGAAAAGCGGGCGCTGGCTGATCCGCGTGCAGGCCGGCAAGACGGAGGGCGGCGATCTGCGCATCATGGTCATGGACAACGGCATGGGCATGAGCGAAGAGAAGCTGAGGCGGGTGCGCGAGCATCTGGCTGGCCTTATCGATGAGCCGCCGGAGAGGGAGCATCTCGGACAAGGCATTGGATTGGAGAATATTCACAGTCGGGTACGCATTTATTACGGCGAACCATACGGACTATCCATCAAGAGCTGGGAAGGGCGGGGCACGGTCGTAACCATCACCATACCGCATCGCAACGGGGAGGACCACAATCATGCATAACTTGCTGTTGGTAGACGACGAGCATTGGATTCTGAAGGATATGGAGCAAATTATCGACTGGGAAGAGGCAGGCTTCCGGCTGGCAGGCAAAGCGAACGACGCGGTGGCCGCCGAAAGCATATTAAGGCGCCAACGCATCGACGTGTTGGTCAGCGACATTCGCATGCCGGGCAAAAGCGGCCTGGATCTGCTTCGCTTCGCGAATCGCGCTTCGCCGGATACGCTGGTGGTGTTCATGAGCGCTTACGGCGAATTCGCTTACGCCAAGCAGGCGCTGGAGCAGGGCTGCTTCAGCTACCTGCTGAAGCCAGTCAACGAAGCGGAACTGCTGGACACGCTGGATAGATGCAAGCGACGTCTGGCGGAGCGGGAGCGGGAGCGCAGCGGACGACAGGTAGCCGAGCAGGCGATGTTGTTCCTGGAAGGGATCGGGAAGGATCTGCCGATCGTTCGCCTGCTGGAAGGGCTGGTTGACTTCAGACCGGCCTTCGCGCCGCAGTCGCGCGTCATGTTCGCTTGCGTGAAGGCGTACGGACCGCTCGGGTTGGAGGGACTTGCTCCGCTGGACGAGCTGCTAGAGGGAGAGGGCATCTCCTTCTACCGAAGCCGAGTCAGTTCATCCAAGTGGTGCTACATGATGGAGCTCGCCGTGCAGTTGGAAGCGGATTCGGCCGTTAGGCTGTACAGGGCGATAAGGCGACTGGTCAAGGCGAAACGTTGGGATGTAGGGCTCAGCGCCGTCTGCGATACGTCCAGCCGTTCCGGCAACGTCTATCATCAAGCCGCGATGATGGCAGACACTTCGATACTGGCAGGCCGAAAGGGCGTGCATCGCTATAAGTCCGACGTAAACGGGGCTGTGACGGGAATCAGGGAACGGATCGCCAAAGCGGCCAAGCCGGAGCAGTTGAAGGCGATTCTGATCGACGTGCATGAAGGCATCAAAGCCGGACGCATTCATCTGAGCGGTCTTGCGGAGCTGTACAATTCGTTCATGGCGGCGATAGACCACCTGACTTCCCGTCTGCAGCCGGAGCTGACGGATTCGGCTTACACGCAGGACATGCTGCTGCACTGCGGCAATCCGCAGGAGCTGCTGGAGGAAATGGCGGAGCAGCTGGAAGATCGCCGACAGCGTCAGAACGGCGAGCCGAATGCCCAGCTCATCGTGGAGGATGTCGTGCGCGAGGTCGACCTGATGTACGCGCATCGGATTTCGCTGAAAGAGCTTGCCCGCAAGCATTACATCAGCCCGAATTATTTGAGCCATCTGTTCAAGCAAGAGAAGGGGCAAAGCTTTATCCATTATTTGATCCGCCGCCGTCTTGAAGCGGCACAAGCTCTGCTAGAGCAGGATATTTCGCTGTACGAAGTGGCGCGCATGGTGGGCTACGACGATTACGCTCATTTCAGCAAGCTGTTCAAGAAGCATCTTGGCCAATCGCCGTACGATTGCAAGCAACACAAGAAACGACAAAAAGAAATCACGGAAGGCTACATGGGAAAAAATTAACCCCCTTGTCATAAAGTATGGAACAACCTCGCTTCTCTGTGCGGAGAAGCGGGGTTGTTTTTTTGCATACGGCTCCTGTCATGCATTGTCGTAACAAACAACAAGCGATCTTCCACTATGAGCACATGGGATGCCGACGATGGCTATGGCACAATAAAAACAAATAGAACAGCTTAATACACACCCTAATCCACTAAAGCAACGCAAACGCACAGGAGGAAACTATGGAGATTACGATCATGAAGCCTTTGGGAGAATCGGGCCGAAAAGCCCGTGCGGAGGAATTCGGAGTACGCGCGGACAGCGATTGCAACGGCGCCGCGATGCGGAGGGCTATACAGCATTGCAAGAATGAAGGTATCGGCGAGTTACTCGTGCAACCGGGCGTCTACCGGTTCGGCGCCGGACAGCACCCGGTATTCGAGGAATTAAGCGACTTCCGGTTCGACGGGGGCGGCGCGGAATTCGTATTTCGGTCGGCTGAAGCGTTTATCGCGATCCGGCATTGCCGGCGAATGGAGTTTCGCAACTTGACGGTGGACTGGGACTGGGATCTCAGCCCGCTGGCCAGCATCGGCGTCGTGGAGCGAGTGTCCGAAGACACGTCGTGGTTCGAGTTGGCGTTCCCCGAATACGAGTCGGTTCCAGCGGGGCTGGACATCCGCACTCTGAATCCGATGAATCCTCGAACGCTGACCCCGGGCTGCGAATGGGGGCGCGAGTTCGGCGGGAATGTGCTGGGCGAAGTGCTGGAGGTACGCGGCAACATCATGCGCATCGCGCTGCCGGATCCGGTGGACTTCCGCTTCCTGAATCGTGGTCAGGCCTACATCGTGCGGCATTACGTGTATGACGCCCCCGCATTCGAGCTGCACGAGAACGAGCATCTGAAGCTGGAGGAAGTGACGGTATACGGCGCGCCGGGTCACGCCTTCGTAGCCACCGGCGGTCAGCATCATTGGGGTCTTGCGCGTTGCCGCCTCCTGAAGCGGCCCGGCACGACACGCTGCATCTCGGCGACGGCGGACGGCTGCCATATCAGCAACTCGCTCGGC
>NZ_BDQX01000129.1 GCF_003112455.1 Paenibacillus agaridevorans | reverse complement strand
ATCGGGCCCCAGCGCGGCGCATTGTAGCTGATTTTTCAGCTACATTCGGCGGATCGGGCCCCAGTGTGTATACTTCCGTCTCGGCACCCGCCTCTTCAAGCCGAATAGCTGCGATTGAGAAGAATTGAAGAATGCTCCATCAACCACAACAAGGCTGCTCCCAACGTCACGGTCGACGATGAGAACAGCCCCGTTATCTATATGTTCGAAGGGGAGGGCAGGCCGCTGATGCAATCGTCCCTTCTCCCCGTTGATTGTTTCCCGCACGCACACTCCCCCACACGCGATCACTCGTACCCATCTTGCTTTACTGAATAAACTTGCCCAATCGATTGACCGGAGGAGCCGTTTGAATAATCGCCTCGTGTTTCTGCCGCTTACGCTCTTTTCCCGAATTCGATGTCGTCAGTTCCATGAACCACTCCTCGTCCCACGTGGCCAAGGCCAGATCGATCAGTTCGTCGGCGTGCCTAAGATCCGTCAAAGCGGAATCGGAGACGGGCTTGATCGTAGCCAATCTTACCCTAACGGGCCGCCCTACCCGTTCTTCGTTATCCGACTTGACCACGTGCAGCGCGACAAGTCCTTGCAGCACATCCATCGACTCCACAAAGCCGTATACCATCTCGCCATCGCTCGTTCTTCCATGCACCCAATCGCTGACGTTTATGTTCATCTCCATGCACCGCCTATCCCCATTGTATTTGTCATCACCCAACTGTAACAACTGCGTGTACACTTCACTCAAAAAAAATACTTTCCTTCAAAACCAATTATTTATTGGTTGTTACTGTAATTATAATGATTACAGTTGGAGATGTCAACTCTTCTCTTAACGAACCAGGATTCATGCCGATTCAAACAAACCGTTTTTCATTTTATCCGGCAAATTTCGTCATTACCCCTTTGGTATGAAAAATGGTAAAATCATGTCATCACTATGGGAAAGGCGGACAAGCCATGGAACATGTCTTCACGATTGAGCCGAGCGCCTATACGACGTTCGACAATGAAAGCGAATTGCTTGAGAAGGGCAAGGAATGGGGGCTCATCTCGGAGAAGGCCGCCAAGATGAAAGTTCTCGCATATAAGCGGGACGGCAAAAGCCTATCCTGCGAAATTGTCGGATACACTGATAAAGTAACGGCTGTCATTCGTTTCGAGAACGGCCAACTGCACAGCATACATCCCTCCTATCTGAAGGAAATGCAGGCGGCAAGCTTCGGGGGCAAAGCCCCTGCCGCAGTCGAGAGTGCGGAAGAAGCCGCCTTGCAAGCCGATTCCGTAGTTGCCGTTCAGGCCGAATCCGAGGCAGTTGACACCGCTACGGCCGATGCGCCGCCTTGGGATACAGATGCCGCAGACAACGCGCGAGCAAGCGAGCCTTCATCCCTGCCGGCTACGCCAAAGCCGGACGCTCCGGCCAAGAAAAGCAAAAAGGAGAAGATCGAGCTCCCGGATGGCAAAGTAAGCGTGACTGCAACGGTACAAGAGTTCACGACCGTTCCCAACCACTTCTCGGACAATGACGACGAGGTTATCATTTACGAAGCCGTAACGATCTCAGAACCGCTACTTGAGTTAGGCAGCGCTTGGTCGAGCCATAGCGCAACGTTGAAGAAGTTGGAGCTGGCCGTCGGCGACACCATCACGTTCGAGGCAAAGCTGGTGCCCAAGAAGCTGACGAAGCACCCCGTTCCGTACAAAATCAACAACCCAGCCAAAATTCAGAAGGTTTAAACGAAAAGCCAACAAGGCTGTAACAGGTTGCCTGCCCTTCGGCAACCTGTCACAGCCCTCAACCACGTTCTAGCGCGGCTTCTTAATTTTCAATAATGACGCTATTTAGTTTAAGATTGACCGGATTTGCAATCGTATCTCCAACCGGGCATTTGCTCTCCAAAAATTGTACAAACTCATCAACCTTTTCTTTCGGTGAATCTGTTTTGATTCGGAAGGTATATCGGATGTCGGAGTAGCCCGGACGGACCGAGGATCTGTCAAAAAATCCATCGAGGTCAATTTCGCCTTCAACGTCTACTTGAAAATCATCGAGCTTAACGCCAAACTTAGGTGCGTAGACTCTAGCAACGATAGATTGGCATGCGCCCAGCGAGGCAAGCAGAGCTTCTACCGGATTCATCCCGGTATCTGTTCCTCCCAGACTCTTAGGTTCATCGATTATGAGCTCGAACTGTCGGACGCTTGTTTTAACTTTAACTCCATCTAGTAAATTTGCAGTTGCTTTGAAGGTTTGAACAGCAGCCATGTCCTATTTCTCCTTTGATGATCAGGTATATTCCCATAATAATTAAATCTTACTTATCCAATAGGTATTATGAGTATTATAGGATTGATTTTGATTACTGTCAATCTCTTCCGCCTTCTCCTGTTGTAAGACGACCAAAGGGCCATCCCTCGCAGGATGGCCCTTCCGTGTCACCGTATCATTCTACATCAACTATTAGGCGCAGCATCAGCGTTGCTGCTTCCGCACGGGTCGTATTAGCGCCAGGATTGAAGCGGTTGTTCGCTTGCCCGCGCAGCAGGCCGTTGCTTCTTGCCGCTTCCACAGCAGCCTTGCCCCAGTTTGGAATTTGCTCGGCATCCGCAAATGAGGGCTGATGGGAATTGTCCAGCCGAAGTCCTAACGCTCTCGTAATCATCATTGCCATCTCCGTGCGGGTAATCGGAGCGTTAGGACGTAATGTACCGTCCGGATATCCGGTCAGCCATCCCGCTTCCACAGCTTTCAGCAGCGGCGAACGCGCCCATGATCCAACCGCATGCAGGTCGGAGAAACTACGATTCGACTCGTTTCCTTCGAATTGCAATACCCGTTGCAGCATCACGATAAATTGAGCGCGAGTAACTTCGTGCTGTGGACGGAATGTGTCGTCGCCAAAGCCTAAAATAATTCCCCGGCGGGCTGCCTCTAAAATGGAAGCCTCAGCCCAGTGCCCCTTTATATCGTTAAATACCAGGTTAGCGCCTGAAGGCGTTTCGCCTTCCCCTTCAGTGTCTGGGGGCGTTCCTCCTCCTCCTACTACTACTCCAGTGCCTGGGGACGTTCCCCCTCCCCCTTGTTGCTCTTGTAAAGTAACTGTGACCGTAGCATAATTGGAACGGTCCTTGCCATCAATGGCGTAGTAGGTAAAGGTGTCCGTACCACTCGCTCCTTTTCGGGGCGTATAAATGAAACGATTGGAGTGCCGATCCACCCTCAAATGACCTTGTGCAGGCTGTTCCCATATACGGAATGTCAGTGTATCCTCGTCCGCATCTGTTGCCAAAAACGTTCCTTGCGAATTTTGTCCCGCATATGCATCAAGCGACACATTTTGAGACACGGGCGCATGGTTCATCGTGTATCGCAACAAACTGAATGCTCGAATGGCATTGTCGTTTCCTACCACGTACACTCCGATATAGCTGCCTTCTCCTAATGGCAGGTCTGTCTCCAGATCAAGATTGCCGCCGGTATAGTTATCAATTACATCGTAGCCGACAGGAGCAGGATCCCCCACATGCGGTGTTTTAAAACGTTCAATACTGCGTTGGTACATCTGTTCTTTGCTCGTCTTCAGCACCAGGCGTTCATTCTGCCCAGCCGAAGCAATTATGCCTACTTCGCCGTTATCGATGGCAATAACTGCTCCCCCCGCTACTTCTGGCGCATAGGGAACAATATTCAGGTGCACAGTAGCTGTCTCGGTTTGAGAACCGTTGGAAACCTTGTATTGGAACGAATCATTCCCCATCGCTCCCTGATAAGGTACGTATTCGAAGCCGCCAGTTGACCTATCCAAATAAACAATGCCTTTTGATGGATGCTCTGCCATTGAGTAAACCAGACCGCTTGCCGGCAAGTTCCCCTTAAAAATTTCACCTTGCTTGACAGACACACTATGATCGGCGGCTGACAAAACATAGGTCATTTTATAGAGCTTGCCTTCTCCGGGGGCTAATGTTGCGTTGAAGCTTCCATCCAATTGATTGTAATTATGAACAGGTACATGAGCACCATCGGTCTTCGATACTTCCAGCAGTTGAGACGGAGCAGAAGGTATTGTAAACGTAAAATCTTGCGCGTTTTCAGTATCCTTGTTAACCGCCAGCCAATATCGCTGTCCCTCGGTGTCTGTAAAGGTACTGATCATGACTCTTGGAGTATCGGAAGGCAACTGCACCCAATCGTCTGCTTGCAGCTTGCTCACGCCTAATTCAGGGATATCATTAGCAGGATAAGCATGATATACGCGCTCAAGCTCCAATTGCAGCATGACTTCTCCCAGTTCCGCAACTTCACTGTTTAGCTGCTGCGCCCAGCCGTACGAAGCTGCAGGCGTCCCGTCACTGCCAACTAGAGCATCGGTATAATTGGCATCGGAAGCATAGGCGGAATATAACAGACCTTTTGCGCCATAACCAAGCGCAGCATAGGCTTGAAAGCGCATTTGACCTTGCGAAGTAACGGGCACAGGTACGGATTGGAAGCTTTCTGCGGCGGACTGAATGGTTGCCCAGAGCGGCACTCCGTTTTCCTTTGCCTGCTTGCTAAATCGATCAAGCAGCAAAAAGTAATTGTCCAGTTGAACGCCGCCATGGTGGTAATTATAAGAATCCATAACGAGCAACCCCGTGCTTGCGGCAGCGCCCATCCATTCCGATACCTGGTCATCATGTTCTTCTCCATTAATCGTTGTAAAAAGTTTTCCTCCCTTTAATTGACCATCCACTTCCAATGTTCCGTAAGGGTCGATTCTCCAGTTGGTCCAAACCTGGTCTTCATAGCCGTTATCGAGGTCAAGTTCAAAAATATATTCCGTATTTTCGGCCAAAGAGAGCGGCGGACTGAATGTAAACGTCGGCTGGCTATCGGCAGGCTTGGAGTGAATCTGCACCGATTGTCCCAGCAAGCTTTCAGTCTCGGCATCATAAACGTTTACTCGTGCTGGCGCCCATATATTTGTACTCATGCCATTAGACATTTTTATGGACTGTAGCAATGTTTGCCCAGGCTTTGTGCGGACCCGTTCGCGGATTAGCTGAGACGGGTTAAGAAACCCTCCGTTTCGATCAACGCCTGGCAAGCTTACATAGGATAACCGATCTGGATCAATCGTCTTTAGATATGCGGCCGCAGCAGCTAATTGGTCATATAGCGGCTCATAGGCTCGCCGTTGCAAATTGTAACCCAGCAATGAGTTATAATCGCCCAGCTCATTAAATAGCCATGACAGATGCTCATCGGACGGACGGCTGTCTGGCGTAAACGTATCCCCTTCAACTTGGGCCAGCGAGATTTCATAGGCAAGATCCTCATAATTCCGATACTCGCCAAGCTGGCTGGCATGACCGCCAACATAAGCCCCGCCACTATCATAGCCGGTATTTGCCTGATTGTAATAGCCAATGCCAGTATTGGATATCGAATCCGTCATCAATTGCATATAATATTGTTTGTCCGGCTCCAAAGCCGCACCGCTAAATGTAAACGCACGTGTATGCTCGCCTGATTCTCCGGCTGGCAGGACCAATGAACTTCTGGTGATTTCCTTGGATCTGTCAGGAGACTCATATACGATCAACTCCAGATTCACTGGAGCTTGCAACGGCTCGGCAGCATTGATTTGGGTATTTAAAGCAATCGATTCCAAGCTCCATGTTCCACTATTGGCAGGCGTAGTAAATAATTGTCCATGCCAGTACCAAGGAAGCACTCCATAAACCATATTGACTTCAGGCTGGCTGATCGTCTCCGATGCCTTGGCGTATTGATACCCGGCCAGAACCTTTACTCCTTTATCGCTTGCTTCTTGAAGCAGTTGCTTTTGATAAGCAATACTGTTCACGGAATCAGAAGCAATAATCAAGTTCGCGTTCATATTGCGAATGCGATCAACTTGCTCTAGAAATGCACTTCCTTCCTGCGGCTTTACCGTATGATTAACGCCGATTGGAAACTTGCCTTCAAATGCAAAGCCGATTTTGGTCTGAATATGACTGAGCTTGACGGATAAGAGGCTGAAACGGACAATTTTATTATTGCTGTCAACTTCATATACAGCGACATAATCGCCAACTGCAGCAGGAAGCTCACTTCCATCATACTCGGTTAATGGCGGCGCCTCGTTTCCAGCTCGAGGCACGCTGACCGGTTGCTGCGAAACTTGCACCATGATCGCATTGCCTGCTTCTGGCTGTGCCAAAACTTGAGTCGTTCCAACAACGTTCCCGGGTGATAGAGATACATCGGTCACAGCAGGCGCTCTATGAGAACCATTGCCGGAGTTCTCTGACGCCAGCGCTACTGTAACTGTCGCAACATTCGAATCGGCCTTGTCGTCGGTCGTCCTATAACTGAATGATCCCGTTTTGCTGAAGGTCTGGTCTGGAGTGAAAGTAAAGGTGCCTCCGCTGCCCAGAACAACCTCTCCCCCTGACGGGTTGCCAACAAGTTCATATACCAATGCGTCACCATCAGGATCATTCGCACTCAGGGTCCCTTCAACCGGATTCAAGTCAGCTATCTCTTTATAGAGACTGTAGGCAACTGGCTTGCGGTTCAGATCAGCGCGAAGATTCGTTTTGTACAACTTTCCTTCGCCTGGAGCAAATACTGCAGACAACACCCCGGTTGATGTATTGAAATTGGCTGGTTTCTCCCGACCGCTCTCTTTAGAAATTTCTACAATATTATGAATAGCTTGATCTAAGCTGAACGTAAGCGTTTGGTTACCTGGTGAAGGTCCTCCAGTCTCATTAATATTGCGGTTTACAACCATGACATAAATGACGCCCTCTTCATCATGGAAGGTACTAATAATTTGAGGCACATCGCCTTGATTCGGCTGCCAGAAAAAATCCTGGGGGAGCCCCTTCGTTCCGCGTGGCAAACTCCCCGGGCTGTGGTGATACACCTCTTGCGATGTAAGCCGGGTCAAGGTCGGCCCCAGGTACAGCAGCTGCTCATTCAGCTTCCTCGCCCATTCGTAGGATTGATATTTGGTGCCATCAGGACGAATAATGCCGTCAATAAAATACGGATATGGCGGCGTCTTATATGTGAAATACATCAGCCCCTTGGCGCCGTACGCAAGATTGGTGAAAATATTGTAGCGCAAATCATCTTCATTCGGCACCCGCGCGCTCAAAGGCACATTCTGATCGCCAAATCCGATTGATTGCAAAAAGGACCAAAAATCCAGTTCGGATTCTTTCGATTGTCGTCGTATCGTTTCCAGATTGTAATAGTACGCTTCGAATAGCCCATTCACTCTGAACGGGTACGTGTCAAAACCAACATACTCCGGCTCTGCCCTCACCCATCTGTATACATAATCGTCATAGCTAAAACCTTCAACGATCCGATTAATGGTGTACCAGAAGTCCGACTTCACATTACTGCCTTCAATGTAAGCGTTTCCTAAATTGTACCATTTGTGCCCAATTACCGAACGAGTAACAGCAATGGCATCATTGCCGCCGCCATTATGGGTCAGCTCCATATAGTACATCGTACCCGGCTCAACTTCAGCATGCAACGTGAATACCGGCCAATTATCAGTAACCTCTGAACGGTTCAGCGTTTGCCGCGCCACAATTTGTTCCTTGTTCTGCGAATCCCACAGCGTGAGCGTCAGCTCCTCCTCATTGGACCAGGTAGCCTGGTCAACAAACCACTGCACCGTATGCAGGCCGGTCTGATCGCTGCCTGTGCGGAAAGTCTGCCCGAGAGGCTTGGCCGAACTTAGCTCTTCCGTAGTCGCATTGGCATCTATCTTCAATTGATCCCAGCGTAAATCCGGCGATTGCGCTTCACTGGGGTACAGATTGACAAAAGACGGATTGTACGGGTCCGACTCCTTCAACATATTCATTGTTGCTTCCACGCCAGGAAACTCATCGGCGGAAGGCTCGTCCAGCAGCGTGTAGCCCATCATGGCAGGATGGTGCTTGAAGTAATCCGACACGGTGCCCAGCGCTTCCGGTGACGGCATTGCCCGTTCTGTGCCATTGAAGCCCTCTTGATACAGATGAGCGCCAAAGTCGACTTTGAACCTGAGATCTCCCGCCTGGGCAGCGCCATTCAGATAGGACATCCCTTCCGGATACACATTGGCGGAATTCGACCTGATCTTGATTCCTTCCGCATGCGTAGTGCTCAATTCAAAATAATACGTTTGTCCCTTGTTGACCGGAAACTCGCCGAACCCGATTTTAGGAATCAGGTAACCCTCTTCATCCCTGGGAATATAGGACATATTAGCGAGCTCTAACACCTTTTCGCTGGTTCTTATGCCGCTTACAGAATCAGCACCGTAAACAACGACTTTGAGAATCGCCTCGTCGGGCCAGTCGGACACTGCAAAGTTGACATCATAAATGCTCCATCCCTCGCCTTCAAGCGGGACCTGGAAAGATTGCACCCAGGATTGTCCTGGTGCAACTGTCACTTCTTGATCACTGTTAAACTGGTTAATAAACTCTTCCTTGAAAAGAAAGCTTGTGTGCGCAACCAACAAATCAAGATCATTCTCAAAGGATAAATCCAGAATCCGTTGATTCGTATCGATGTAATAGTTGGAATTGCCGCCGACGATAAAATTGACATTCATATCGGCGATTTCCTTCATTACTGCGCTGTTGCTTTCATGCGGCGCCGGCGGAACGTATATGCCAATCGGAAAAGCATGCCTGTCGAATGTGGGATCAACTGAAAAGGATTCATTGGCCAGTACGCTTAAATTGGCGACAAGTGAGCTTAATATGACGCAAACTAGCACCATAACGCTTGTTTTTTTGAATCTTTTATTTTTCATGCGATATCTGCTCCTCTTCCAGTAGTTCGGACCAGGCCGCTTCCCCCTTTCTATGCGCAGGAAAGGGGGAAGTACGATTCGATCCATTAGTAAACACTTTGCAACACGGTCATTTGCCAGCAGGCAGCTACCCTTTTATCGCCCCTAATGTGGCTCCTTCCCGAACCCGGTTCTGAAACACCATATACATAACAATCAGAGGCACCATCGTAATCATCAGCCCGGCAAATAACGTAACCCAGTCGGACTTGTAATGCATAATCTGATTCGCCTGATACATGGCTACGCCAACCGTATACTTGTCCGGATCGCTGAGATAAATAAAAGGGCCTAAAAAGTTATTGTACAAATTCAAAAATTTAAAGATCGCAACCGTTACAATCCCCGCGGTCGACAGCGGAAGAATGATTCTAAAAAACGTTTGAAAGATGGAAGCGCCGTCAATAGATGCGCTCTCTTCCAATTCCTTGGGCAAAGATTGCATAAATCCGCCTAACATCATGAGGTAAAAAGCGCTTTCACTAAAACTATCGAGGATAATAAGGCCTGTCAGACTGTTTGTAAGCCCCAGATCGCGCATTAGCACATACTGGGGTACAAGCGCATTAATGCCAGGTAAAAATAGGGACAACATAATAAGTCCCCACATGACCGAGCGTCCCTTAAATTGCATACGAGTCAACACATATGCATTAATCGCGGTCAGAAAAGTGCCGATTATAAGGCTAACGCCAACATAATAAACGGTGTTAAGCATTGCCTGCCCGATTCTGTATTCGTTCCAGGCATCCGAATAATTTTGCCAAATCAGTTGGCCAGGCAGCTTCCACACATCTTGAAAAAACTCCTGATTCGTCTTCAGCGACTCATAAAAAATCCAGGCCAATGGAAAAATAATGGTTAGCGCCCATAACAGAAGCGCAAGATTCCACAGCCAATCCGCAATTGATTTTTTTTCTTTCACAACAAATCCTCCTAAAACCTTGCGAAGCAAGCTTGCTTTACAAGTTAATACTCCGCATCCCGGCCGGCAGTCAGCTTATCAATGAGCAGCTTCGCCAATACGAGAATAACGAACAGAAACATCCCGATTGCTGATGCATAACCATAATTATGATTGCCCGTGCCAAAAGCAATATTAAACATATAGAGCCCGATGACATTGGTAGATCCCGAAGGTCCGCCATTTGTTAAAATCAATATATTTTCAAAGCCTTTGAACATGCTTAACATGAGAAAGATCGCCGAGACCCGAATAATCGGCATGAGAAGCGGAAACGTAATTTGCACAAGCCGTTGTCTATGAGAGGCCCCTTCCAAAATAGCAGCTTCATAAAGCGATTTGGGTATTCCGACCATGGCATTCATAAAAATGACAAAGTAGAAGCCCACTGCCCACCATACCGTCGGCGGAATAATGGCCCACATAGCGGTGCTTTTTTCCCCCAGCCAATAATAGTTGCCAACGTCAATGCCAACCAGCTTCAAACCGGCATTTAAGATGCCGAATGATCCATCATATATAAATGCCCATAAGAGGGCTACCGCGACGACAGACAGCACATTCGGGAAAAAGAATAGCACCTTGTAAACGGCATTCATACGATAGCTCTTATATACCAAAATGTAAGACAGCAAGATCGATACGACAATGACAAACGGCGGCACGATAACGCCATATAGTACATTATTTTTTAGCGCCCGCCAGACGAATGGATCTTCAAACATGACGATAAAGTTTTGAATACCAACAAATTTCGGTTCGCGGATGCCGTCCCAGTCAAGCAACGCGTAGTACACCGATAGTAGGTTCGGATAGAGTGTAAATAATAGATAACCGCCGAATGCCGGAATCGTGGCCATTAAAATAAATATCCACTTTTGCGAAGCTTCTTTGCTTTTCCAACCCGGGCGATTGCCATAATTTAGCGATGCTGCACGCTCCTGTTTTTGAATCAATTTATTCTTCTCCTTCTGTATGGCCAAGCGCTGCCTCCGCAGCAAGCGCCTGACCAAAGCCAGCTATTATTTTACTGACTCGATTGCTTTTTTTAACAAGTCATCCGCTTCCTGCAATGTGGCAGCCGGGTCAAGCCTGCCCAAAGCCACATCATTAAGCATTTCCGTCACAATCGTGTTAGCTCGATCGGCATTAATATCGGAAACTACACCATCACGAGAAAAGCTGGCACCTTTCACTTGATTGTTTTTCATATACTCCATAACCGCCTTGGGGGCATCTTGCAATTTGTCTACCAATTCCGGGCTATTCATAAAATCATTGCGAACAGGCAGAGAGCCTCCTTTTTCCGCAACAAGAGATTGCACGTCCAGGTTCCAGAGCCAAACGATAAATTCTTTTGCCCATTGCTTGTTCAACTCCGGTTTAGCCGCCCAAATATAGTGGCCGCCCTGGGTATAGCTCATATGATACTTGGTATCATCCGGATTCTCGGTCATCGGCACAAGCATGAAGCCCCATTGGAAGCCATTCGGCGTAGACTCCTTCATTTCATTTTGTACCCATTCCCCCGTGGAAGCCATCGCAGCCTGGCCTTGCAGCAATTGCATCTGCGATTGCGTATGTGTTAAAGCCGCAACACCGTTCGGAAAAGCTCCCTTTTTACCTAACTCATAAATATGGTTGTAGAGTTGCTTGGTCTCCTCACGAGTAAAGTAAGGATGTTTATAATTGCGATATACATCATTAAATTCGTCCAGCTTGCCATTAGCTTCGGCGATCGAATATTGTTGGGCCAACCCGAAGCTGAAATTCAGATAAGCCGGATATTTGCCGGGATAAGTAATTGGAGTAAGTCCATCCGCTTTTATCGTATCTACCAGTTCAACGAACTCCGACCAGGTGCGGGGATTTTGATTCCATCCTTTTTCTTCGAATAGATTTTTATCAAAAAACAATCCGGTAACGCTTTGCGTTGTTGGCAACGAGTACATAACGCCTTCTATACTGCCCGTTCCTTCATAAACACCGGATTGCTGTTCTCGCAACGTTTTGTCGCTATCATAGGTTTTGCGATCCCACAGATCATCCTGAGGCTCTATTTTTTTGGCGGCAGCCAGACTCTGATGTATGCCCTCCCCAGCTATCGAGGTAGAAAAAATATCATACATATCGCTATCGTTATTGGCTGCAATTTTGGTAGCGATGATGGTTTCAATCGTCGGTGAGTAGGTAACATCAAAAGTTACATTTGGAAACTTTGCCGTAAACGTTTCAATAGCGTGGTCGATCCATTCCCGTCCGCCGCCATTTTCCCAGAAAGCCAATTTTAGAGTAACTTTCTCCTCTTTCGACAAGCCATTCTCTGCATACACTCCGGTCGAAGAATCGGCCCCGCTATTAGAGCTGCTTTCCGGATTTACATTTTCCTGCTGCCCGCTCCCGGCGTTGCCGTTCCCTCCTGTGTTGTTTCCACCGGCGCAGGCGGATAACAATCCGACAATCAATAAACTAATCAAAACAAACTGAAACCCCGTTTTTCTCATTCCTTGCTTCAAACTCATTCTCATTCTCCCTTTCATTTTCATGTTGATCCCCTTTCCAAATGAATTGTTATTACGATTGCCTTGCCAACGTAACATCCGCAAATTGCTTATGTACATAGACGAATTATTTGATATAGATGAAACCTCTACCCAGGCTGCAAAACCGTCGATAGACCTTTTATATACAATAGCCTTTTTTTATACTTTCCTTATAAAACGGCGCAAAAAATGGCGATGCAATGGAGATTGCACCGCCATTTTTGGCTTTAACTTGATGGCTGCCTTCTTGATCCTGCCCCTTATTCCGTCCGGAGTTTTTTTCGATATTGCCCCGGTGTCTCCCCCGTATACTTTTTAAACACTCGGATAAAGGTCAGCGATTGGTCATAACCGACCGCACGTCCGATATCCTGAATGGCTTCCTCCGTTTCGGCAAGCAATTCAATTGCCTTTTCCATCCGCACCCTGGTAACAAAATCGATGAATTTCATGCCGAAGGCTTCACGAAACAGACGGCTCAAATAGCTGGTGCTAAAATTGAATACTTCGCTAAGATGGGATAGCGACAGATCAGCGTTGTTATATTGTTCCTCAATGTATTGTTTGATAGCATGCATTTGCTGATGTGCCAGTTTGCTTTCACGCAACTGACGGATTTGCTCAAAGCCCTTTTTCAACTGCTGCTGATAGGCATGAATAACTTCCTTTTGCGTTTCTTCTTCTAGAATCAATTGCAGCGATGGATAGACTTCCTCCATCCACATCGTATAAATTTCATCCCCTAGTTCAGCCATATCCTTTTGTAAGTAACCAGTCAACGCTTGCATCAAATTAATGACATCTTCCCGAGTGTTTAATTGCCCGCTTAATACTTGCAGCATCTCTTCGTAGTAGGCTTGCCACTTGTCCTCGCCTTGCCTTATCGATTTGCTTATGACCCGCACATATTGCAATTGCCGAAACAGTTCCCCCTTGGGCTGGGCGCTAATATCGCTTGAACAAATAAGGCGGTTCATACCGAGTGAAAATTTATAGCCGATAGCCGCAATCGCCCCTTGAAACGATTCTGCTGTAAGCTCTAACCGCTGCGCCATGCTGCCGATGCCAATTGTAACCGTAAAGTCCATATTATTGGCAACCCAGTCACGCAGCTCCTCACTGCGCTCATACGCTTCTTGCTCGCTCTCCCCATCATGGAACAAATAAAGGACGCCCAATTTGGCATTTGAAATCCATTCTGTCCATACCGTATAGGGTTTATTTTCCGTCACTTCCTTGATGGCGGCGCCAAGAATATATTTCAGCAAGTGCTGGTCATCGCGATATTGGTTGGCAAACTCCTCGTAGCTATCAATTTCGACGATAGCAACCATCGTGCCCGTCGTCGGCTTGTCTATCCCAAGCCGCAGCATTTCCTCTGTCAAATAAGACCCGAAATTGGCTTCCGTGTGAACCTCTTCCATCAAGCTGAGAAACAGATGGCGCTTGTGATAAATGGATAGTTCCTTCTGCTGCTCCTGCAAGGCATTCGACTCGTCAAGCAACTCCTCGATGGCCGAACCAATCAGTTTGAATTCATCCTCTGCAACGGTAACCGAGGCGGAGGCTTGCCCTTGCCTGGCACGCGCAGCCAGACTGATCAAGCCCTGAATCGGTTTATATTGCCGCCTGGATACAAAAACAATCCAAGAAAAGCCTGCTACCACAATAAAAGCAGCTCCCCCCATCCACAAATAGAATTGGGAGGAAACAAAAGAAAACAAGCCGACGTCGCGGTTGCCGCTGGCGATAATCCAGCCTGTCTGCTCGGAGGAGGTTGCCGATAGCACATCCTTAGCGCTGGCCGCTGTGCCCGTTTTCGCAGCCTCGACAGTAGAGACGATGATATTGCCCTGTGGATCTATAATATGGACAAATGTCAATTGCTTATCTACCATGCTTGTAATCCATTCGTAGAGCAGTTCGATGCGCACATTGGCAACCATGATGCTCAAGTTTTTCAAGTTGGCGGTTTTCGCTAAACTAATGACTGGCAATCCTGAATTCTGATCCCCGCCATCCGTGGGTATAGCACGTGCCGTCCACTTATAAAGCTCGCTGCTGTTCACCATCAGCCCAATATGCTGGCGATCCGCGAAATGCTCCAGCTTCGTACGCGTAGCTGGCGTAAGCACCGTCATATCGGGTGTACGATACAAGTACAGGGAATGCAGCATCGGATTGTTCTGCACAAATTCTTTCAAGAAACCGGACGCCTGCACATCGATTAACTGCTGCTGCGGTCCCGCACCATCAGAGAAAAAATCCCGCAGACTGGCATTGTTGCGGATCTCATAGAGCATGAGCGCATCAATGCTTGCGAGATTGCTATCCAACAACTTGGCAATATTGCCTGTCAAGGCTTGATTTGCACGGATAGCGGCGTCTCGAGACATTTCATTTAAAGTGAAATAGGTCATAAATAACAAGCTTAGACTGATAATAAAAAAAATAGGCAAATAAGATATCAGCAAACGATTGAACCAGTTGCTTTTCATGCTGTTCCCTCTTTCATACCGCCTTACCGGCCAGTCCTGCTTTTGATTTCAAGTTCGTTGATTTTCCTCTATAATTCGTTTAACATAATTAAAGCACAGGCCATGTACAATCATCAATCCTGTTTTGAAAGCGCTACAGTACATGGCGGGGAGGACAACATGCGCACGATTAGTCGAACGTACATTGCAATTTTTATTGTAGCGCCATTTCTTCTACTGAGCGCCCTTGTATGGGTTATGAATTCACGGCAGGTTCCCCTGCTGCATTCGATATCAGCGGCCAACCATGTGCCGGACAAAACAATTACGCTATTTGTTCCTGCCAATCCTCAAGCTTCCCTTCCTGCCGATGGCGAGGATTTCGTCCTGCAGGCGATTGAGGAGAAATTTGGCGTCCAGGTAGAGCTATTGAGCGCCCCTTCCGGTGCAGCTTACGCCGCAGAGCTGGAAGCAAAGCTGCTAGCCAATGATCCGCCTGACATGTGGATTGAGCAATCCGAGGATCTGGGGGCTACACTGGCCTTATATGGCGTACTAGCCGATTTGGGCCCTTACGTTTCCCCTGCCTCCATGCCGAATTACTTCAAGTATTGGGTTACCGAGAACGAATTGAAGCAATATCGCATCCATAACCGCTTCTCTCGCGCGCCGCTCCCCTATGACAAAAATTCTTATCGCAGTTACTATATTCGTCAAGATTGGCTGGATGCGCTAGGCTTGAAGCTGCCCTCCAACTACGAGGAATATATCGAGGTGCTGCATGCCTTTACCTACGATGATCCTGACGGCAACAAGCTGCAGGACACGTATGGCTTCTCTGTATCCGGCAACAGCAACAGCCTCACTACCGATTGGCCGGAGTACGGCCTTCACGGGCTCGTCTATCCCGCTTACATGAGCAAGGATAAATTAATTGATATGGAATCCGATTTGCGAATGCAAGCTGTGGTCGAGGATATTTTAAAAGTTGTTGATGCGGGCGTGGTTGACCGAGATTGGTTTTTGAATGCAGGATCAGCGCATGTGGAAAAGGCTATTAAAGGAAAAATAGGCATCGTGTTTGGGCAAACGGCGGAGTTTGCGTTGGATGCCAACCCTGGCAGCCTGCAGTCTCTATCCCGCGCTTACAATCCCGAAGCCAACTGGGTTCCTTTCAACCCGCTTGGCCGCGAACCGTTAGGAACGATCCCTTCGCCAGGCGCTCCGTTCGTTTTTTCCAAGAAAGTTGTGGATAAAGCGCCGGTAAAGGCCAAGCAGATTATCGCCATACTGGATTGGCTTGGCAGCGAGGAGGGTTTTCTGCTGACCCATTACGGATTGGAGGGGAAACACTACACACGGAGCGGCAACACGATAACTCTCTTGAACAATAGCGGCCCAACAGTCGATTCTGGCGACTTGGACTGGTTATCCATCTGGCGTTTTTTCACGCCCGAAACCCCTATGGCGCTTGGCTTGCAGATTATCGATCCGCGCTTGACCGAGCGAGACAAGCAAATCAGAGAATTTCTGGCCCAAATGCCCGCAAGACCTAAGCTGGGCGTCACGTTATCGCCGCCGATCGGCATTGATGTCGGCGCGTTCCGTACCAGGCAAAATGAACTGCTGAAGAAGCTGCTCTTTTACGATAAATCGGGCGCGCGCTGGCCGGAATACCATGCCGACCTGATGAATAACTATTACGGCAATGAAATTATCGCCAATTTTGAGCAGCAGGTGCGAGAGGCAGCCCAATAAGAACTAAACTTGACCCACCGCTTGCCCGGCGGTCAGCATAAAACGATGATATTTGATAACCCTGACAAGGTGATAGTGCATCAAGAATACCGAATCCCGATTCATCTCCCTCCTTCAAGAGGAGGGAGATGAATCGGGTTGATCTGTTAGAACGGCGAATTTATCTACAAAATGGAGCCAACTTACAAAAAAGTGCGTATTTTATCCAGGCACTCATTGACTACTTCATCGGGAGCTCTACCGACGACATCTATACGCCGTGCTCGCCAATCGAGATTTTTGACCTGGTCCGTCAAAATCACCCCGTTAAATACCAATTCCTCAGGCAACATCACTTCATATCCCCATCCTCTTACCGTATGAGTGATTGGACAAACAGAAACAAAACCTGTCGTGTCATTAAATGATTTTGGAGACAAAACGATTGCAGATCTTCTCCCAGCTTGTTCATGACCGGTTTGGGGATTGAAGTTTATCCATACCAGATCTCCTCGATCCGCACTCATCTAGATCATTTCCTTCCCTTCTATACCGAGATCAATTTCGTCGTGTCGATTTTCCGGCTTGCATTGCGCCAACAACTCTTCCAATGTGGGCTTTTTCTTTTTTGGTATCACAATGAGAGTGTGATCTTCACCCACAACCAAATCAACTTCCGATCCCTGACCTATCGCTATCCTTTCAGCTATTTGGCTAGGAATTCGAATACCTAGACTGTTCCCCCACTTTTGCACGGTAGTCGACATGGAGACATCCTCCTTTTTTTGATTTCTTTCTTGCATTCTATCACACCCCCAGCTCAACGTATATACCAGTATATACACCTAAATAAAAACTGATACCATAATCGATGAGTCATTTATCCCCTTATTTTTGATAATCATTAACCGCCCTATTCTTCTGGTATAATATTCAAAAAACAAAAGAAAAAACGAGGTGTTCAAGATTATGTCGGATGACGTTCTTATCGGGGTTGACGGGGGCGGAACTCATACAAGGGTGTTGGTCTGCGACCTTAACGGAAAAGTGCTTTCTTATTGCGAAAAAGGAGCTGCATCCATCTATAAGGATGCTTCCGCTTCACAGAATGTACAGGCGGCTATTTCGGAAGCGCTGGAGCTCGCCAACAAAGAACGGCATCAGGTGATCGGAGTTACAGCGGGGATTGCCGGATACGATTCTAAAGCGGATCTTGAATGGATCATCCCCTTAACGGACATGCCCGGGTTAACTAGTCCCAAATGGCATGTTAATGATGCTGTAGTCGCACATTATGGGGCCTTGTTGGCAAAACCGGGAATTGTCGTCATCTCCGGGACAGGCTCCATTATTGTTGCCATTACAGAGAGCGGACAATATTTGAGAAACTACGACTTCCGCCATTATGCAGCTAGCGCTGCCAGATTTATCGCTTATGATGCTGCCTATGAAGTTTTAGCCGGGCATACAAACCATACCGATGAGAAGCTTATTAAATCCATGCTAGAACATTGGAGCGTACACTCTCCCTCTGAATTTTATAAGCTGGCTAGCGAAGGATTCGGTGAGGACAGGCAAGCACGCGACAAAAAATTCGGGCAGTTTGCGCCGATGATTACAGAAGCAGCCGGGCAAGGAAGTTCTGTCGCTATAAGAGTGTGTGACAGAGCCATGAGTCAAATTAAAGTCGGCATCGAACTCCTCGCCGCTTCTTTTTCGAGCGATACGGTAAATGTTACATTTATAGGGAGCGTGGTCAACAGTTCTTATTTCCTCGATTCCCTGAGCCACATGTTAATAAACGGCAGTAACAAAAAGTATAGCCTTATTAAACCAAAGCTTCCTCCCGTTGCGGGAGCCATTTTATATACAATGGACCAATTGAATAAACCGATCACCGAAGAGGTACTGCACAATTTACGGAGCAGCACCTCTGTACGAAAATAATGTTGTGGTCGGAGTGTAGATGCTGCCCCCGACCACTGCTCTCGCCAGGCGATCACGAAGTATGGAGACTCCGTTTCCGCTAATTATTATTCGTGCGACGTACGAATCTCGACGACGCTGCTTTCGTAGCCGCTGCCGTTCCACACCGAGTAAGACAACGCGTCGCCAGACGGGCTCCACGAGGTGTTTGCCACGTTTTCGACGTCGGCCGCGATCCGGGTTACCTCGTCGGACAGCAAATCGTGAACGTACAGGCCCTTGACTGTCGCGCCGCTCACCTCGGCTTGCATGCCGTATGCAATCAGCCGCTGATCTTCCGACCAGGAGATTCCGCCAAGCTCCGCTCCTTCCGCGATCGTCTTCGCGTTGCCTCCGTCCAGATCGCAGAGCAACAGCTTCACCTTGGAGCCTTCGTATTGTTCCACCAGCAGCTGCTTCCCATCAGGCGAAGGAATGATGTTGCTCACGGCGCCCAATCCCATGTCCTTGATCGCTTTGGTGTCCAGATCCAGCACTCTTAGCGTCTCATTCGCATTGGAGTTGTACAAGACCTTGCTGCCCAGCTTGGCGACGAGGAACAATGCTCCTTCTTCCTCCAGCTCCGGCATCTTTGCAATGTCTCCGCCCTTGGTAGCCGTGAAGGCCCCGCCGGCGTACGAGGCGCCAATGACGCTGCCATCGTCCGTCCACCTGGCGCTCATAGCCCCTCCGATGGGTTCGCCGGATAGACGGAACGACTTCAACGTCTCCAGGTCCATGACATAAAAAACGGGATCGCCGAGCGTGTACTCTTGGTAGATCAGTTGTTTTTTGTCCGGCGACAAGCTGGCCGCTCCCAAAAAGACGTTCTCCTGTTCTTTCAGCGGCACGAGTTCTTTCGTCTTCAGATTAAACTTGTACAGACTGCGCGGGTAGGAATCCGACAGCTCCGACAGCTCCATCTTCGCCAACTTCTCGTTTTCCCTGGATATAATGACCGTGTCCTCGTCCACCCAGCCGAATATATCCACCTTCTCGTATCGCTGTATGCCCCCAATCGCAATGGCCGGTCCGGCTGCTGGAGTCTTGCCCCCATTATCGATGACGGTGATGGTTTTCCCTGGCTCCCGAATGATCTCGCGGTTTCCTCCGTCATCCCCGCTGCAAGCGGTTATTGTAAGCAGCAATGCGGGTACGCATGCCATGATGGCTAATTTAGTTTTTTTCAATGTGATCGCCTCCTTGATGCTTACAATACCAACCATTTGTTGCGAATGAACGAAGAGTTGTTTCCAAGTTGTAAACAATCTTATCGGGTTTGAATCGGGAACGCGATTCGAAACGTCGTACCGCTGCCATCCGACTTCGCGATGGAGATGGCGCCTCCCTGCGTCTCGGCATAACGCTTCGCGAGCGACAGGCCTAGCCCCGCGCCGCCATGCTCCCTTGATCGGTTTTTGTCCACTGTATAAAACGCTTCGAAAATTTTATCCGCTACCCCTTCCGGAATACCGATTCCCGTATCGGAAATTTCGATGACGACCTCATTGTCCAAGGCGACGTTGCTGACGCGGATGCGGCCGTTTGCCTTGTTGTATTTGATCGCGTTGTCCAGCAGGTTCGCCAGCACGATATTCATGTAATCCTTGTCGGCTTCTATATAAGCTTCGCGCAAGTCCGTCGTAAGCGTAAGCCCGAACTTGTCCATCTTTCCCTTAAGGCCGTCCAGCACCGACCCAATCGTTGCGGCAACCTCGAGCCGTTCCTTGCTGTATTCAAAATCGTACTTCTCCATCGCCGATAATTGCAGCACTTTCTCCACCATCTCGTAGAGCCTCTGCGTCTCGCCCGCAATGTGGGTTTTGGCCGTGGCCAGCAACTCCTCGTCGTCGGGATACATGTCGAGCAGATCAAGGTAAGCTTTAATGGAAGTCAGCGGCGTCTTGAACTCATGAGTAACGTTGCCGATAAATTCCTTCTGCTGACGGTCCAGCTCCGACAGCTTGCGAACCGCAAGCGACAGCTTCTCCCGCTCCTGGTCCTTATCCCGCATCGTGAGCATAAGACGTTCGCTCATGGCGGCAATGCCGGCTCCAAGCTCGCCGATCTCGTCCCTGCGTTTGATGACCGGGACCCCGAACTGTCCCTCCCGAATACGGCCTACCGTATCGTTAAGCCTGATGATGCCCCGAGCGAACGAGTTGAAATACAAGTAAGCCAATAAAAAGCTAAGCACGAATACGCCGGCTCCGATATAGATGAACAACTGCTTGATTTCGTCATAAAAGGCTTGATGGTCGCCGAGGGAATAATAGAACTGGACGACGCCGACCTGCTCGCCCAACACGCGCAAAGGGGTCAAATAATACATGGAGTCCCCCTCCACCAAGTAAGCTGTCTTGTTCTCCAGCGCATAAACCAGCGTCTGCTTGACGCTCTCGGATGGAGGAGTCGCGGTCCTCCTGCTTGTAACGGAGCCGCTCCCATCGTACAAGACGACCGGTTGCCCGCTGACCAGCTTCTCCAGTTGCTCGCCGAACTCCGCGCCTTTGGTTTTCAGGTAGTTTTCGGGCACTTTGCTGGATTCCGCCATGATGGACTGGATGAAATAGACGTTCGCCGTGTCGGCTTGCTGCGCGAGGAGCCCCTCCGTCTGCGCGCGCTGATTCCGCTCGATTCCCTGCAGGACCAGCAGGCTGAGCACGAATACCGTGAGCAACAGGAGACCGGCGAGGAACAGACTGAACTTCAGCTTGATGCTAATTCTCACTGTATCCTCCGGACGCCTTGTAGCCGATGCCGTGCACGGTTTGGATGATCTCGCCATGATCCGGCCCCAGCTTCTTGCGAAGCCTTTGCACATGGATATCCACCGTACGCGTACCGCCGTAATAGTCCATTCCCCACACCAGGTCCAGCAATTGCTCCCTCGCGTACACTCTGTCTGGATTCGAGGCCAGCAGCGCCATCAGATCAAATTCCTTGGGCGTCAGCTCCAGCTTGTGTTCTCCCGCGACAACCGATCTTCTTGCGACATGCACCTTCACTCCGCCAAGCTGGGTCTCTCCCGGCTCCTTCTTCTCGCCGACGGCCTGCATCCGCCTCAGCAGGGACTTGAGCCGCGCGAGCAGCTCCCGCATATCGAAGGGTTTCGTCATATAATCGTCAGCCCCGAGCTCCAGCCCTAGCACCTTGTTTACGATGTCTTCCTTGGCCGTCAGCATGATGACGCCGATCTGTCCCTTATCCTGCAGCTTCTTTAGCACGTCGTAGCCGTCCATGCCGGGCAGCATCACATCCAAAATAATGGCGTCGGGCCGAGTTTCGCTTAACCGTTTCGCCGCCAGATCCCCGCGATCGATGACCTCCACCGTATACCCTTCGCGCTTTAAGGCATATGCGATAGCATCCGCGATCGCTTTTTCGTCCTCGATGACCATGATTGATTCGTGCATGGCATTTTCACCTGCCCCATGTCGTTATCGTCTGCTTCTATTATAAGGGGTTTCCGGCTGGAACCAAAATCCATCTTAGCAGATAAACGTATACTCTCGACAATGTGTCAGAGGCTAGAACAATGAGGCTTGGATCGTGAAACGTTCACAATATATTAAATATTTGCCCATTGTGCAATATTGCTCATTGAGCAAACTCGATGTTATATTGGATTCAGACTTCTATGAGATGGGCGCTTGATGAGCGGAGGTGACTGAAAAGAATGAACAAATCAAATTTGCGCGAGATCAAAAAAGAAGCGACGGGGCACGCTCTGGCGGAAGCCGCATTTCAGCTGGCGCTGGAACGCGGGATGGACGGCTTCGTCGTGGAGGATATCGTCCAGCGGGCCGGATACTCCCGCCGCACGTTCGCGAACTATTTCTCCTGCAAGGAAGAAGCCGTCGCTACGGCGTCGGTGCCGTATCACGACATCAGCGAATTCTACGAGCTGCTGAACCGGATGCCCGACTCCACTTCGCCCATCGACGCCATGTACCAGTTCGTGAAGATGCAGCTGGCGGAGGAATCCTTGCGCCGAATGAAGCAGCTCTTTACCCTGTCCAAGAGTTACCCCAACCTGAAACCCTACACCCTGGGCGCTGTTCACCTCTTGCAGCGGGAAGCCCAGAATCTCTTGACCGGCTTGTTCAGGGAGACGCATCCTCCCGACTATACTTACTTGCTCGCCGGCTCCGTATGCTCCACCATTGTGCCGCTGCTTGACGGGACGCTTCGCGTATTGCTGCCGGGAGAATCGCCCGACAACGATCCCGAAGCGCAATCCTTCGACGAATACTTCGATACGGCGTTCCGTTACTTGCGGAATGGCTTCTAACGAGGTAGTTCCAAAGGTTATTGAACCGAATAACGTTTGACGTATTCGGATGAAATCTATTCAGCTCAAACTCAGCTATTAAAGGAGACACTAACTGCATGTCCAAATTATTGTATCGTATCGGCAAATCCGCCTTTGGCAAGCCTTGGGCGTTTATCGCGGCATGGATTCTGATCATCGGCATCGTCGGCGCCATGCTCGGCATCAACGGCATGAGCGTCAGCTCCGAGATGAAGATTGAAGGCACGGAGTCGCAGAAGGTGCTCGACAAGCTGGAGCAAGAGCTGCCGGAGGCGTCCGGCGGCCAAGCCAGCGTGCTCTTCACCGCGCCTGAAGGCGAGAGACTCGACACGCCGGAACGCATCGCGACGATTACCGAGACCGTGGGCAAGGTGTACGAGCTCGAGTACATTATTAATCCCGCCGAGCTGGCGGCCGCAGCCGGCGCGGACCTGAGCGCAGGGCAAGCCGCGCAAGGCGGTGCCCAGGCGGGGGCCGCTCAAGGCGCAGATGCCGGCGCAGCTGATGCGGCGCAAAATGCTGCTCAGGGCGCTGACGCCGGCGCTGCGGCAGGAGCGGCCGATGCGGCTAATTCTGCAGGCGGCGAACTCCCTCCTTACATGCCGCTCATGATCAACGGGATGCCTGTACCAGGCGTGTTGATCGCAACGGACGGAAGCATCGCCCTGTTCCAATTCCAATTCACCGTGCAGCAGAACTCGCTGCCGCAAGGCGTAACGGATACGGTGGTCGAAGCCGTTACCGAATCCGTCGACGGAAGCGGCATTACCGCGCTGCCAAGCGACTCGCTAAAGGCTGTCGAGGTCCCTATCGGCATTAATGAAGTGTTCGGGCTTCTGATCGCCGCCGTCGTTCTCGTTATGACGCTGGGCTCGCTCGTCGCTGCCGGCCTGCCTATCATCACCGCGCTCTTTGGCGTAGGGATCGGCGTCGGAGGCGCGTTCGCCCTCTCCACCTTTGTGACGATGACATCGTTCACGCCTGTTCTGGCCCTCATGATCGGACTGGCGGTTGGCATCGACTATGCGCTCTTTATCGTAAACAGACAGCGCCGACTCATCTTCGACCAAGGCCTGACAGCCCGCGAAGCCGCCGGCCGCGCGGTCGGAACGGCAGGCAGCGCCGTTTTCTTCGCCGGTCTGACGGTTATCATCGCCTTGTGCGGCCTGCTCGTTATCGGCATTTCCTTCCTCAGCATGATGGCTCTCGTCGCTTCGGTTACGGTGCTTCTCAGCGTGCTGATCGCTCTTACGCTGTTGCCGGCATTGCTTGGTCTGATCGGCGAACGTATCTGCTCCGATAAGGCACGCGAGAAAAACCGTTCCAAAGCGGCAGCCAAACAACATGGCGTCGCCGACGCATGGGTAAAAGGCATCGTGAAGTTCCGCTGGCCGGTAATCCTTGCGGTAATCGTCTTGCTGGGCGCAGCGGCGATCCCGGCAGCGAAGATGGAGCTGGGCATTCCGTCCGGCGCCAGCGCGAACCTGGATACATCCGCCCGCCAGAGCTACGATGCGATTTCGGCCGGTTTCGGAGAAGGCTTTAACGGCCCTCTGCTCATCGTCGCCGAGCCAAAGGATTCCGCAGGCGTCATCGCTCCGGAGGTGCTCGGGGGCATCGTGCAGGAAATTCAGAAAAACGAAAACGTATCCGTCGTGCAGCCGATGGGGATGAACGCGGAGGGCAACATCGCCATTCTCAGCCTGATTCCGAAGACGGGTCCTACGGACACGGCGACGAAGGACCTCGTGCAGGAGCTTCGCGCAAAAGATTCCGCAATCGCCGCCAACTACGGAGTAACGCTCGGAGTTACGGGCTTCACCGCCATTAACATCGACATGTCCAGCAGGCTTGCGGAAGTATTCCCGACCTACATCGGCGTTATCGTGATCCTGTCGTTGATCATTCTGCTGCTCGTCTTCCGTTCCATTCTCGTTCCGATCAAAGCGACGGTCGGCTTCTTGCTTAGCGTGCTTGCCACGTTCGGCATTACGACCGCCGTATTCCAATGGGGATGGGCGAGCAATCTGTTCGGCGTGGATACCGGCGGACCGCTTATGAGCTTCATTCCGATTCTCGTGACAGGTATTCTGTACGGACTCGCGATGGACTATCAGGTGTTCCTCGTCTCCTCCATGCGCGAATCGTACGTGCATGGCCATCGCGGCAGAAACAGCGTCATCCATGGCTACGACCAAGCCAGCCGAGTCGTTGTCGCGGCCGCCGTCATCATGGTTGCCGTATTCGCCGGCTTCGTCCTGACGCATGATATTATGATCAAACAGATCGGCTTCGCGCTCGCGCTTGGCATTCTGATCGACGCGTTCTTCGTTCGTATGGCGCTGGTGCCGGCCGTCATGGCCATCTTCGGCGACAAAGCCTGGTGGCTGCCGAAGTGGCTCGACCGCCTGCTGCCGAACCT
>NZ_BDQX01000128.1 GCF_003112455.1 Paenibacillus agaridevorans | reverse complement strand
TGAGCTATCTCTGCGGGAGATAAGGATTCACATACATACCCAGCATTATTTTCTCGAATAAACCTCGTTGGCGATGAATAAGACGGAGCATGCATTAAAACTGGCCGTTTTGTCTTTAGGTAACTAGTTAACTTTGATGGAAACGATAGTCTAGCAACTTTTTCAAAATCTGAACTGAACCAATACGGACAGTATAATAAATCTGCATTCGATAATTCTTTAAGAACCTCTGTTTGGTCCACCCAACCTCTAATAACCATATTTGCTGGTGAGTTAAAATGTAGATTTTGAAAGTATCGTCCGTACAATACTAACTTTATTTTCTTGCCACTATAACTCCAATTGAGCAATTCAAGAGCCTGTATAAGAGCGTTAAACTCTGTTAGTGCATAAATTTGCCCCGCGAATGCGATGATAAAATCTTGGTCTGTTCGCTCAGTCAATTCACTATTGCTTTTATCATCTAACCCAGGCACTACTGGTATGCATCTAGCTTGATATTCTTTTGTGTACTCCTCAGCCATACTCCAAGATGCTGACATACATGCTCTACTATTATGCAACAACTTCCCAAATTCTTTCATGACACTATTTTTGGTAAATTTATCGAATTTATTTTCTGACAACCACCACTCTGGCGGATCCCAAACTTGCACAGTATATGGAATTTCGGCTGATGCAGCAGCCCTACGTACGACTTTAATCATTGTTTGCCCCTGAACGACGCTCCATATTATTTCTGCAGAGTTTTCTTTAGCAAACTCCGCTATTTCGCGAGCAATTTTTGGTAGCATCACCGTAGAACTGAAATTATTACCTATTAATGAAGCAACTGAACCGATTTTGGGATGCCTGCCCCAAGACTCTTTGGGTTTTTGAGTGTTTCTATAATTTACTGCTCCCAGAATGTCATCTGATATCTGAGGGTTTAGTGAGGGATCCATTATGCTAAAACACGCTATACGATGACCATCTTTGAGTAACATTCTTACAAGTTGGTCCAATACAATTCCAGCGGTGAAATTGGTACACGGAGGAACATCCGTTAATAAAAGTATATTCATTCGGAACTTAACCTCCTCTTAATCTTTTCTGTAATTCTTGCATCCATTATTTTTATAAATAAAGCTGAATTTCGTACTCTGTCCTTCCATCCCATTTTAATAATACAACTTTTTATAATTCTAAAACTAAACCTTAATACTTTCTTTATAAGACGAATAATAAACTGCCTCGTTCGATGCTTTGTTTTTCGAAACCTTACTGCAGTGTACTTTTCTGCTTCATAAAGCTCAATTTGAGATTTCAGTTCACTCACTTGCCGCTCATGATCTTTCTTGATATCTGCAATAATAAGTTCATATTTTCTTGTAACATCATAAATTAATACATTTACTTCCCTCAATAATGAGGTGGTATCAGGCAATGAATAATTTATATTATTAATTCGATTCTGCCTCTCATCAACATGGGTTTCTTCCGCCTTACTTCCCCTCATATCATTTAGCCGCCTATCTTATTTTTCTAATGATTTTATTTATTGTTGCCATTGTACCTTCGTATCTAATACAATAATAAATTCTTTTAATTAAAAGAAGTCTATCACCCTCTGAGAGTTTTATTCTCCCAAACCCCTCACTCAAATTCACGCCTTGAGGTGGAACAGCTTTTTCCAATAAATAACTTGTGTGGGCAATCGCTTTTACATACTCTGTTCTTGTTTTTAAGTACCTCAAGGTAAGTTTGTAAAATTGATAGCTTGTCCCCTCCAAGTAACACATTTCTTGTTCATCAAGACAGTTTATCATCCAAATCCACAACCGATCACATTCCTCATTATGTTCCGCCACCTTTCGCCCCGTCTGCTCAGAATGAAACCTCATTTGCAGGTAGACACCCGGGCAATACCTGACCTCAGCCTCACGAAACATGCGAAACCACATGTCATAGTCCTGTGTAGTACGTAGGTCTTCATCAAACAAACCAACGCGTTCATAGTGGCTACGGTGTATAAGCATTGAACAGCCATTTGCTAGACCACGAAAAATTGGGAAGAGGGATTTATTAAGCTGAGTGATCGGATACAGTTTATCAAATTGTACAATATCGATCTTCTTTGATTTGTGATTAATGATTTCATAGCTGCCATACAAAATTGTCTTTTTATCATCAAGCTGTGAAAGGAACTCCATTTGTTTCCTTATCTTATCTGGCTTATATCTATCATCATGGCTCAGCCAAGAGAAGTACTCCCCCCTCATTTCTCTTAACCCTATATTTAATGCCGTCGAAACTCCGCCATTGGGCTTCGAGTAATATCGAATACGTGCTCCATACGACAATGCAATTTGTTCAGTGGCGCCACCGTCAGTTGAACCATCATTAATGACAATCACTTCAATATGACCATAGCTCTGAGATAACGCGCTGTCTATCGCTTCCCGCAAGTAATTCGATCCATTGAAGACTGGGATAATAATAGATACCAGTGGAGACAGACCCATGTGCAACACCTGCTTACTTGTTATAATGCTTTTCCTTCAAAAATTGGAGAAACTTATGCGGAATCAATCCAACAATAAGCGGCTTAATCACATATGGCCACGCCGCAGGCAATAATCCCATACCTTTAAACCCCTCGAATCTCACTATCATTTCATTCCATCGATATCGATACTTTCTTCTTCGGAAAGCATCCTGGTCCTCGCGAACATGATACAACTGCTGCTTCATATTCGCACCCCTGTACCCAGCTTTGTACAATCGCATAATCAAATCGTAATCCTCGCTTCGAACCACTTTCCAACTTTCATTGTAGCCCCCTACATTTTGCAATGCCTCTCGCCTAAACATAATTGAAGCATGTACGAACGGTAGGACAAACAAAAAATCTCTCTCAACGGGTTGTTTTGCGTATATTCTAGTTCCCCACACTCCAGACTCGTCAAACAAGCATGCTCCTGTTCCAACAAAGTCAACTTTCGCGTTATTCTCTAAATAGTTGAATTGAGCTTCTAACCGATTTGCCGCACTGTAATCATCAGCGTCCATAATAGCTATATACTGCCCTACGGCTAAGCTCAAACATCGGTTTCGTGCCGCAGAGGCTTTCATATTAGTCGGATTGCGGATGATGATTATTCTAGAGTCTTTTTGGCATAGTTTTTTAATAAGTTCATAGGTGCAATCCGAAGATCCATCATCGCATATAATCATTTCCCACTCAGAATTGCTCTGATTGCGAATAGACTCAATACAAGTCTTAAGCATTTTTTCATTTCCGCTGTTATATACACTCATTATTATCGATATATTAACCATGCGCCGACTCCCGATTCCTGTCGCATATTAATTTGTTATGTAAAAAATTGTACCAAAGCACAACTTGAAATACTAGAGTTATATCCTACTGCTTCCAAATTATAAGAGCTACACAAGTGTCGATTTAGTGCATTTATGATAAACTGATGTAAGAATATCAAGAAACTGAGGAGTACTTATATGATGACAAAAAAAAACAAAAGCTTCACTAGTCTTAAGATCGAGCAACAATCATTGATTAACTGGTCCATTCTCTTATTAATAGGTCTCATGCTTATTATCGCACCATTCTACAGAGCTGTCTTTAATGGTTATAGCACTTCATTTGATACACCTATTTTCACTTTTCTAGCAGGAATCTTCTTGACCGGAATCTTATTGGCTATCTACCTTATGAAGCAACCTTCAGAAAAACTCCAGATTGACGTCATTCATACATTTGTTTGGTTACTGCCAGCCATGTATCTAATACCATCACTTATCCAACCAGCCTCATCTTATTATTCTGTACAATCAGTATATCTATATTTAGCATATGGAGTAACTTTCACTTTGGGCTTGTATCTAGCTCGTCATCTCTCCAGCAAGAAAGTCCTGGTTCGTTTACTGGTGTGGAGTGGGGCTATCATCATTGTCTTTGGATTGATGAATTGGTTTGGCGATGCATCCTTGTGGGGAATATTGCAATGGACTAATGTTGAAACTAGCGGTCGTACCTATCAAGATGCTGTGATAATCGGCTCTGATGGGGCACGGCTCACTTCCGTGTTCCAATACGCAAACAGTTACGCAGCCTTTCTTATTGCCATGATTGTATCAATCCTAGTGTTAGTTGTTCACAGCACACGAGTCAAATACACATTTTTTTACTCATTGCTGCTTTTACCTGCTTTCATTTCACTTTTACTCACTTTGTCTCGTGGAGGACTCTTGGTCCTACCAGTTATGTTGGTTTTGATTTTACCGTTCTTAAAATGGCATCGACAGCTTTTCTTTCTAGTATCATTATTTGTAACATCCATTATAACATTTTTTATCCTAACTCCCATCACAAGTTTTGGAAATGATCTCCAGGCCCAATATTCAATGTCTCTTTCCCTTAAAGGATGGGGGATCTTAATTATCGGAAGTGTTTTATCAGCATGTATTATTACGCTATTACAGTTTTTTGTCATGAACAAATTACTACAAATACGTCGTACACACTGGAAAAAAGTTTCTTTGGACTTGATGGTCCCATTCGGGATTACACTTCTAGGCATAGCAACCATCGCTGCAATTTTCTCGACTGATATATTTACAAAGTTACTTCCCGATAGTATTCAGTCACGAATTGAGAATATTAATTTTCAACAAAACAGCGTGCTTGAACGAGGAACATTCTATTCCGATGCATGGAAAGCAATTAAAGATTATCCTATGTTCGGAGCAGGGGGAGGAGCTTGGGGAACATTCTATGAGAAGTACCAGAATAATCCCTATATTAGTAGTCAGACTCATAATTTTTTTCTACAAGTATTGCTAGAAATCGGCTTTATGGGCTTCGCTGTTCTAATCATTTTACTGGTTGGAGTTTACTTTTACTTTATCCGCTCTTATTTCCGTAGTCCTGAAATAAAACGCATTCCTTATTTAATATTTTTTATATTTACAACAGCAATTCTGTTGCATAGCATTCTTGATTTCAATATGAGTTATGTCTTTTTGTCATTTTTAGTTTTTATCTGTTTGGGTGGAATGCTTGCTATTAATGATTCCAAAGCATTTAAGTGGCAGAAAAATATTAAAATCACTAAGCAAAAATATCTTTATCCGATTACTCTTGCTATTGGATGTTCAATTTCCCTTTTCCTTTCACTGAACCATCTTTCCGCCAGCACCTCATTCCGAGATGCACAATTAGAGGCAACAAATGGGGGGGCTTTTCATAAGCTAATGGAAACTGTCAACACAACTATTGCTCGGTCTTCTAACCCTGAGTTCTATGATTTAAAACTCCAGTTGTTGCTGTCAGCGTATAATCAGACTCCAGATACTGAGTACATTAAGCAAGCTGAAGAAGTACTTAAGCACATTAAAACAAAAGAGGCCTTCTTCAAGAGGTTCGTTTATCGGGAGCTGGAAATATACATGTTACAACAACAATATACCCAGGCATCTGAACTGTTGGAAGCCGAAATACCAAATTATCCTTGGGACATTGACCTTTATGTCGAATTAGCGTCAGTTTACTTTGAAACGGGGCTTGCTGAATTAGATGGTGGTTCATCAGAGGTTGCTCGAGCGGAATGGGATAAAGCAAAATTATTATTTAATAGTATCCAAAACAAAGCCAAAGAGCTGAACTTACTATCGGAGTTTCAATATCAAGGACGAGAATTCGGTTTAACACCCGAACTGGCTTTACCTTTGGGTCAAATTGCATTTTATGAAGGAAATTATAGTCTTGCTCTTGAATATCTCTCCACTAGGCTTGATCAGCAATTTAATGATGCTAATGATATTGAAGCAACTATTTATTACGCAGCTGCACTTAACAAAATGAACGACGATAATATTTCAATTCTTCAGGACATGTATGACAAGCTTAATGACGAAGATACAAAAATTGTAAAGTCAAGGTATGAATTATTACTGAGCTATTAATTTAAAACCAGCCCATGCAAGTTATTGCACGGGCTGGTTTTATCTTTACTAATAAAACCTAATTAGATTCCGGCACCGGTTTTCAAACTTTGAACCTTATCTAATCTCTCCCAGGGAAGATCAATGTCCGTACGACCAAAGTGACCATAAGCAGCCGTTTGCGCGTATATCGGACGACGAAGATCCAGCATCTTAATTATACCAGCAGGACGCAGGTCAAAGTTTTTAGTAATGAGTTCAACGAGCATTTCTTCGTTTACTTTGCCAGTCCCATAAGTGTCAACGTTGATCGATACGGGCTTGGCAACTCCAATAGCGTATGCAAGTTGAATTTCGCATTTATCTGCCAGTCCTGCAGCGACTATGTTTTTAGCCACGTAGCGCGCCGCGTAAGCTGCTGAACGATCAACCTTCGTTGGATCCTTACCTGAGAAGGCACCGCCGCCATGGCGCGCATAACCGCCGTAAGTATCAACGATGATTTTCCGTCCCGTTAGACCGGCATCGCCCTGAGGACCGCCGATTACAAAACGACCAGTTGGATTAATAAAGTATTTAGTTTGTGCATCCAACCATTCAGATGGTACAACAGGATTAATTACATGTTCTATGATGTCATCTTGGATTTGCTTTAATGAGATCTCCTCGGCATGTTGCGTAGAAACAACGATTGTATCAACACGTACTGGTTTTCCATCTTCGTATTCAATAGTTACTTGTGTTTTACCGTCAGGACGCAGATAACCAAGTGTATCGTTTTTACGCACTTCCGCCAAACGACGCGCTATGCGGTGGGATAAAGCAATCGGCAACGGCATGAATTCAGGCGTTTCATTAGTTGCAAAGCCAAACATCAAGCCTTGATCACCTGCTCCGATATCTTCATTTTCTTGCTGCATGTTTTTTCCTTCACGACTTTCAAGCGCTGCGTTAACACCTTGTGCAATATCTGCGGACTGTTCGTTCAGTGATGTCAGAACTGCGCAAGTCGTCGAATCAAAGCCGTATTTCGCGCGAGTGTAACCAATCTCTTTGATCGTCTTTCGCGCAATCGATGAAATATCAATAAAATCAGCACGACTAGAGATCTCTCCAATCACTAGTACGAGTCCAGTCGCAACGGAAACTTCACACGCTACTCGCGCGTTAGGGTCAGCCGCCAAGAAGGCATCCAAAACAGCGTCAGATATCTGATCGCAAATTTTATCTGGATGACCTTCAGTCACTGATTCAGATGTAAATAAGTGCCGTCCTTTAACCGACATCCATCTCAACCTCCTACAGTCTTAGTATTCAATCATGTCTTTTATTTTAAACAAAAAATGAACCTTTTCCACGAAGGAAAAGGTTGTCAGACAACTCTTCTTCTAGCATTTTATGATACCGAAAATGTCGCTTTGTGTCAATGGACACCTGTCTTGCCAAATTTAAGCCGCTTAGACTGAATTTAAAGAGTAAAATCGGCATTTAACACTTGTTCGGCTTGTGCGACCAATCGCTTCGTAATTTCTCCCCCTACGGAACCGGCTTGACGAGTCGACAATGTCGACCAATGGACGCTGCCAACACTTGATGCGCTATGAGCGCCCAGCTCGCCTGCAAATTCCGTATCCGCTGCCCCCACGGCGAATCCGCCGCTGGTCAGTCCGAATTCCGCTGCAATTTCGTACTTCATTTGGTTCAAGACAGACTTGCATTGGGGCACAATGACTTTGTTAGAACGGCTCATGTTGAAGCACCTCCGAGAAAGTATAGAATACAAACTTATTGTGCATCGGCCGCTTGCATCTCAAACGTATAATCTATTGTCAATGCGTGTAGATTATGACATGAGTGGAACAAAAAACAAGCTGCCGTGTTCCAGGACGGAACTTGACAGCTTGCTACAGGTATTACTTAATTGTATAGATGCCCTTAACAATTAACGTAAGCGGAACGATCTCGTCCGGATGACCTTTAATACCGCGACCATCCCTAGGGAACCAGATCAAATGATTCGTTGGCACATCCTTACCGTTTTTGATATCCACACCGCCGGTTAAATCGGAAATCCCATTAGTATCAGAGCTATATGCTATGGCTTTGCCAACACGTACAACCACTTCTGTACCCGCTGCAGCAATCAGCGTCTTGCCCATCGAAAGCTCAACCACTTCCAACTTCACCACAGCGTTTCCATTAGAGGCACTCTCGCTTCCGTTCGAGCCGCTGCCTCCTGTTCCCCCATTGTTGTTGCCCGAGCCATCTCCTTCCGTTCCACCGTTCAGCAACTTTGCGATCTGTTCATCGACGTAACTCTTTGTCACGACCGGATCTTCGATCGTGCCTGGAGTTACGGCGTTCGAGTTAGCTGCAAGCGGGTTGCCAACCACCATGCCAGCCCATACGCCAGCCGAGACCACAACCGCCGCCCCTGCCAACTTCCATACCTTATTCTTCACTACGAAGTCTCCTCTCCTTCTAATATCTCTGTTTTAAGGATACTAGAATTGGGGGTAAGTGCATAGTAGAAATCCTATTCAGGCATAAACCATTTAAGTTCTTTAGTAGCTATTAGAATTTTAGCACCTTGGAATACATCATAAATATTTAATATATATTTGCCATAGCTTTGAACCTTGCTTTGTATTAAGGAATCCTGAAATACTATCTCATGAGGAACGCCTTCGCCAACCTTAAGATAATCCCCTTCAGAACTGCCTAGAGAGTAGACCTTAGAATACGTTGCTTTACTGGAATCTTGATCAACAAACTCAATCATTATTTTATGATCGCCAGCAATGTAATCATAATTTTCATTTTTGAGCAAATCATAATTAAATAACAGTTTTAGTCCTGTTACCGTATACATGCCTTCAACATTTAACATTGTATTGACTCTTTTTAGCGTCAATTCATGTCCAGCAACCGCAATATTAGACAACGACTTTTGCGATTCGGACGTTCCTAGCGACTTTAAGCTATATTGTACCGGTTTGACCATGATCGAACTAGTTTGATTTTCTGATACAGTAGGACTAGAACTAGCGGTTTGACCAAAGATCAAATCGTATTGCTTTATATTAACGTTTTTTCTCATTTTAGCCCAACCAATCAACAACACTCGGCCATTTGCATCCACTTTCTCCTCTATTTTTGAGAACGTAACAGGAATAACTTGACCTTCTTGATTTTTCAAATAACCACTATACCCAGATAGTAATGCCGCTCTTGTCTCTTTGTTTGTTACCTCAAGTTCAGCATAAAAATAATTTTCAGTATTACCTTCATAAACTTTCGTTTTAGTGATTTTAGCTTCTGCTTGTCGGCCAGCATTACTAATATGGTAAGAAGTATTTACATTAATGGCTGGAATATCTTTTAGCTTTTGCCCATTGAAACGATAAATGGTTTTTTCTGTGTTTACATCTCCCGACTTTTCTGTCAATACGAAAGAAATGTTGTTTATTTCTGCAGCATATGGAATATTCACATGAACAATAAAGTTGTTATTGAGCTTCGGCCCTATCGTTACGCTATTATCTAATGTGATCTTTTGCGTAGGATTATTAAGTTTCACTCCATTAATAACAAAGTATCCAGATAATTCTGGAACAGCCTTACTTTTTTCAGTATTATTCATGACTTCTATATCTGCAATCAAAACATCATTTGCAGATGATGCAGTACGTTGGATTGCCTTTATCTTGACTGTGTAATCTCCATATTTATATTCCGAATCAAGAGTATTTAAAGGACTTGTAACTAATTTGTATGAACCAACTACATAACCTTCGCTCTTATCAGTAATACCTGCACGCACTAATAGTTTGGATTTAGAGATGTCGATGGTACTCGGAATAGCACCTGTTATGTCAATAACTTCTCTCATTTGTGGCAATAATTTTGTTTTTACATCATCTGATTTTTTGAAATCCAAGGGATAAATTATCCCCTTCTCGGTGATGAGAGAAAATGAGAAGTTTGGATATTCGACAGCTTGTTTTCCTGTATTCCTCATTGCGTATTGAATAGACACCACGCTAGATGTATCTCCACTTTCTAGAAAAGCACGATCGACAAAGGTATTGATTTTCTCACCTGAGATAGAAGTAGCTTTTGCTTTACCAGTTTCGACCAATGTCGAATCTTGAATAGCAGGCAATGCAAAGGAGGCCACGGGAAGCATAATTCCCGTCGTTTCTTCTTTAAAAGCTGATACAAGACTCAATGATTGTCCAATAAGACTCTTTGGAAGAGCAATTTGCAGAGTACCTTGATTTTGCTGCTTTGGCTGCAAAGAAATACCTGTATAATCAATCATATTTACTGGATATACGGCAGACCCTTTTGTTTGAATGAACAAGTTAAGTGTGCTCAAATCTACAACGTTCAAACCTTGGTTTTCAATATTGTAATTGATTTGCAAGTACGCAAGATTATCGTCTTGTGTTAATGAAAGGCTGTTAATAGTAGAGGTCAATTTAATATTGCTGTATAACATCGTAGCTGCTTTATTAGCACTCGTTTGTTCACTAGATCCTGCAGGATACTTAATTGTTCCAAGCCTTCTCTCATAGTTTGAAACCGAAAAATCCCACATAATAATATCGAAATTAAGATCTGTAAGAATCGTTGTTTGATCCACATAAGAGTAGTATGTAATTAGTTTGCTTGATTTTGGTGCAATCGAACTAACGTTTTTATCCTGTTCGGATACTTTTGTCGAAAACGATTTTCCTGACGAAGTTTTTAATCTGATCCAGTAATCCTTTAAAGGAATTTCGGAATTGCCATTGTTAGTGATCAAGACAGTATACGCAAGAACACGTCCATTACCTTGCATCAGAAATTGTGCGCTTTGTAATGCAATTGTGCTGTTTGAGTTTAATTTAATGATTTGGCTTGTGACGCTTGAAGCGGCAGCGTTAACTGTAGCGGGCTGATATATTAATGTACTCGGCTGTAAAAATAATGCACATGTTGTTACTGCAATGATGCCTGCTTTTGTCGCTTTAGACCATGGAACATTCATGATTTAACCTCCTGTATTCTCATTATCTATATAGACGGTTTAATATATAACTTTGTTTCTGATTTTGTGAATACTACTTTAAATTTATCATAAAAATAAAGAAACAAGCAGAGATAAATCTCTGCTTGTTCGAGTAATTCTCAAAAGAGGTATTAGATGGACTCTACATAAACAACAGTTGTAGCGCTAGCACCAGTTGTTGTTGTGTAAGTGATGATTGCAGAACCTCTCTCAGTACCTTTAACTACGGAAGTACCGGAAATCGTAGCTACTTTAGTGTTATCGGAGGACAAGAAGCCTGCGAAATGAGTACCAGGTACCAGTGCTACGCCATATTGGTCTTTAACAACGATTTCAGTTGCAAAGTTAGTCGAAGCAGTTGTCAGCGTGTATTCACTGTTATCAAACGAAGCTGTTGTAGCAACAGGAGCTTCTTTCGATGCTGTTACTTCAACTTGTGCAAGTTTTGTGCTTCCTTTGTATGCTGCGATTACAGAAGTACCAGCATCTACTGCTTTGATTGTTTTTGGAGAACCTGTTTTTACTTGTACAATCAAAGATTTCTCAGAAGATACAAAGTCAAAAGCAGTAGCTTGGTTTAGAACTACATCGTCGCCACCGGATGTTTTACCAACCAGTTCGATTGTTTTTTCATATGCATCAACAGCAACACCTGTAGGTACTGTACCAGCATACATTGTACCGATCGATTTAATCGCATAATCCTTCACATCTTCGTTTTTAATAACGTTGAACGTGAATGTCTCAGCAGTTGCATCAACGCCACCATAAACCACTTTGATTTTCACTTCGCCGGTCAGCGTAGCGTTTGCCACCAAGTTACCACCAGTAATCGACAGTGCTGTGCCGGAAGTAACGGAGATTGCAACATCGCCCAATGCAGCAACTTTTTGCGTACGGCCGTAGCTATCACGGTAAGTGATTTGATCAGCTTTCAGCTCGACTGTACCACTGTTTGCAAAGTTTTTAGCTACGTTGAAACCATTGATTTTGTCAACAGTAGCGTCTTTTCTTACTGTGAATTGTTGATGACCGATTTGTCCGCTTGCTGCTTTTGAAACATAAACATTAACGTTTGCATCAGCAGACAGGGATTGGAACTTAAATTTCAGTTCACCTTTAGCATTCAGCTTAGGGTAGCCAGCTGCAAAGCTCGCACCTACTGGGCTGAACGTCAAGCCAGTCAAGCTGAAATCTTTAGTAGCGATTGGTTGGTCGAATGTGTCAACAGCAGAGTAAGGAACCGTGAATTCTTCGTTACCAGCCACGATTGCAGCAGGTGCTTGCAGAGTCAGAGTCTTAACATCTGCTTTAGAAGAAACATTGAAGTTTACAGAAGCGAAAGCACCTGCAACTGTTGTGTTCATTGCATTCACAACAACATTACCATGCTGAGCCCCAGTTTTGAATTTAAGAACGCCATCTTTATCAACAGAGAAATGAGTAACGATGTTCACATCGCTAACAAGGAAAGTGATTCCGCTGAGCGTAATTGTTTTGTCAGAGCTAATCGCTTGGTAGCCGCTTGTTTCAGCCAACTTGATTGCTCCACCATATTGATCAGTCAATGTGTAAGGAAGTACAAGACCTTCTTCAGTTACGGAGATGCGAGTTTTGTCTTTAAGTGGAGTTGGAGCAGTCAACGTAATTGCCGTTGCAGAGCTACCAGCTACTACTTCGAAAGATTTAGATGCATTTAGGCCAGTAGTTGCATGGGATGCATTTACTACTACAGTATCTTTAACTCGTGCTACTTCGTCACTGGAAAGATCAACTTTGCCGGAAGATACAGCAACAGTTTTGCCGTAAGTAGCGTTGAAAACAGTGACGTTAAGGGAAGCATTTTCAATTTCTTTACCAAACTGGTTGAACAGTTTAACTTTCAGATCTTGGCCGGCTGCTTTTTGAAGTGTAGTAGCGCCAATTTCCAATTTGGATGGAACCTCGTTGACAATTGTAACATCAACTGCTTTGAAGCTACCTACAGTTACTGTATAAGTTGCTGCAGGGAGGTAAGTGGAAGTAAGAACAAGGGACTTTCCATCTTCAGCCCACTTAGAAGTTACTGTGTACTCAACTGCGCCGTTAGCTACTTTTGCTTTCAGTTCTTTTTGCTCATCAGCAGTTGCAGCTTTATTGAAGCTTACTGTGATTTCGCCTTTGTTTGTTTGAGCAACTTTGTTGATTGCAAGGTCAACGATTTCTACCAAACCAAGTTTTTGCTCAAGCGTTACGCCTGGCTCAACTTCAGTTTTCAGAGCAGCAACGATTGCAGTGTAAGTTTCGCCACGAAGTGGGATATCGTCGAAGTCAGTGTCTTCAGGAGCAAGACCAGCTTCAACTGCAGCTTCGCCTACTTTGTCATAGTCAACTTCTTGACCCAGTGCACGAAGAACCAGCAGGTAGAAGTCACGGTTTTCCAGCTCGTCGCCGAAGCCGAATACTGTTGCGCTTTTACCTTTAACCAGACCTTCTTCAACTGCCCAAGAGATGTAACCGTCATAGTTCTTGTCAGTTACGTCTTTGAATTCGTGAGTTTTTTTAGCACCTTTTGCTTCGTCTTCAGCGCCGAACAGGCGGGACAGAAGAACTACGATGTCTTGACGTTTCCAAGTTTGGTCTTCTTTCAGGTCGCCGTCTTGGTTACCCAAAATAACACCTAGCTCGTTAAGATATTCACCAGCAGTTGGTTCTTCTGCTGCGGAAACTACAGTTGCGAACATGGAGAATACCATTGCGATCGCAACTAACAGGGATAAACTTTTCTTCATAACCTTTTTTTCTCCTCCTCTAAATTGCTTCGGTTGTTGAGAGTTTTGTACAGATAGTGAATTGCTCGTTTCCCTCATAGCCGATTCACCCCCTTCCCAGAGTAGAGCATATATTAGTATAAATAATGTCTACGGACATGGTTAACCCTATGTAAGCCAATGTCGTAGAAACTTGTAAACCATGAAAATATAGATGCTAGACTAGCTGCATCACTTTAACATTATACAATGGGCTCATGCTACCGTAAAGAGGAATATGAGAATTCATCCCAGTTAATCCCTTGTATATGCCGTTTCGAAGCATCATTGCGTTGCCATTGTGACACCATCATGTATTTAAACGTTGGTTCCGTGAAAAAGTTGCGATTCTCATGAAAATCTTTTTATGAGGATCGTCTCATTTTCCTGCGCTCGCTTTTGCACTTTGTTAGTATAGCTTGTTTTCATACGCACCGTCGATATTAAACATTTTCCATGGATAAGTTTGCACCTGTAGAAATACTGTAATGAGAAGTGGTCTTTTTGAACAACCTCTATGAAACTAGTACAAGCTTCATTACCCGATCAATGGAAAGTTGAAACGATTATGTATACGGAAAAGGCCAGCACAATCGCTGACCTTCGCCGTTAAGCAAAGTTAGTTATAAATCTTAGGAAGCTTCTTCATATCATTCATGACACGCGCCATGATAATCGCCGCATCGCTTCGAAGCAAACGAGCTCTCGGCTCGAATACGGAGCCATCCTTCGGCTCAAGCGGATTAATCAGCTTGCCTTGAATAAAGGCTTTCTTCTGGATAGCCAGGACGGACGGAATGGAATAGAAGTCGAACGTGCCTGAATCCTTAAACACCTTATCAAGCGCGCTCTTCGCTTTCGTCGAATCGGTCTCCAGCTTCAACTGCAATGCCCTTGCAAGGATCGTCGCAGCCTCTTGGCGTGAAAGCTCTACATCCTCGTCAAAGAATCCTGGGCGCTTGCCGTTAACGATACCGGCCCTTGCCGCCGTCTCAATGTAGCGATAGTCATAGATCGCGCTAGCGTTGTTGGCATTCGTAATCGTCTCCGGGTAATAGGAGAAGTGGTGATCTCCTGCGTAATTAAGGGGAAGATTCATCGCCCTAACAATCATACGCGTAAATTCGCCGCGAGTAACGTAACGATCTCCGCCGAAAAGTCCAACCGGATCAACTGCGTTCATAATGCCTTTGGAAAAGATGGCTTCCATCGCTTCACGCGCATAAGGATGATCCGTGATGTCGTTAAACCCTTTCGTCAGTTTAACTGCCACATAATAACCGAATTTATTGAAAGGCACAGTTACTGTACGTTTCTTTTCATCCACCACGCCTCCGATGTTCTCCCACGTACTGTTGTACGGGTCAAATCGGAATACCGTAATCGTTGTTCCTGCGCTCTGTACGACGTTGGAATCATACGTAATCGTCAAGCTTCCCGGCGCGCTTGGCACAAGCTCTAGATCGAATCGATTCCAGCGGCTCGCGAAGGTGCCTTCGTATTTGCCCACCAGATTCGGGAACGGGAACGGATCTTGTCCAGTCGTAATAGGATCATAACCCGGCGACAGAATCGGATCCGGATCGTCCGCAAGCCCTCCGTCTATCCAATACAATGGACTTGCTTTAATGAATTGTCTTGCTTGGTCTTGGAACCTGTAGCCAATATGAAGATTACCTTCGGCTTGGCTGTTAGCTGAATAGTTCGGCGGCTGACCTTCGTACAAATGGCGATCGACGATCCCATCATTAGGATTGGCAATGGCGAATAGCAGATCATTTCCATTATATACTTGAGTAGCGTGTCCGTTGGAGTTATTGTAATTCGGCCTAATAAGTTGCGTATTTTTTGTAAAGGTTAATGTTAGTGAATTGTTGAACAATTTATGGCTGGATGCCATCGTTTCGAGCATCTGCGCTCCAGGTATGTTAGTCGGGACATACTTCACAGTAAGCTCTTGCTTAATCGTATCTTCGCCGCGAGTGATCTGGAATGGAATCTTGGTATCTCGACCCGCTCTTAAATCCTTGACGACGGCCCGGAACGCATCCACGTTCGTAACGGTGCTTCCGGAGTATTCTTTAAACGTAACCTTTTCGGCTTTCTCTTTGCCGATTGTGATGGAGTCCGCTCCCGGCGATGAAATGATGACTTCTACAAAGTTTTTGTTTGTAATCCGCTCCTCGGTCAATGGAGCTTTGATGTTGTACGGAATCGAAATCGGGTTGAGCTCGAGTCGGTACGTAGCTCTCGGACCGTTCGGACCTGCGTTATACACAGTGACAACATAAACCATGGAGCTGCCGTCATCCGGCATGACTTCATTCGAAATATTAAAGAAGAAATGCTCTTTGTCTACATCATAATAGAAGTTAACATTCACATTCGAAGGCCCGGTAGGACTGGCGCCGTTGTTTATGACATGATCAGCCGCCGTATTGAGAGGATCCTTCAAGATCGCACGGTTATTATTGGCCAGAGTAAACTGTTTAGACAAATCCCATCTCACATCACCTGACCAATTGGGCGATGAAATCGTGACGATATAGCTGTTCTTGTTATCGACATTTTGCAATTGGGTCGCCACATCATTCTGACCGCCAAGATCGATAAAATCGAATGTGCCATATACATCGTAGTAAGCATTTTTGGTCGTATACACGGATCCCTGCTTTGTAAAGTTCGGGTCATTAGGGAGCGGCGGCCATTGCCCTTGCGTATGCGGGTATACGCCGTCGCTTTCCAATGCCGGAACTACAGGCAGATTGGTAGGCACGATATTAAATTTCAGCGTCGATTCGTAATTGTTGCTCGGCGAATTGAATACGAACTTGACCGTATTCTCGCCTGCTTTGTTCAGAATGTTTCCGATAAATGCAGCATCGGCTGAAGGTGCTGGCTTGAACTTCGTAGCGGTAGTAGTGTCTGCTACCAATGGTACTTCAACATTATTAATATACAAGAAAACGGATTTGCCGACTCCCGTATACTTAATTTCCGCGTCGTTCACCACGTTGAAGATCTGGCCTTCGAAATTGCCAAGCTGTGTCATTAGGGAGGCGTTAGATCCTTTAACCGAATCGAACTTGACGTCCATTCCGTTAACGATGGTGTCAAATTTCATATATGGGCCATACAGAAGCCTAGCCGTAATGGTTTTCACTTCAGTAGTGGCCCTCGGATTAGAAGTCCCTGTAACCGTCGGATGAAATTTGAAAGAGATGAAGTTCGTTCCCGACTTCGGCAACTTTTGAATTTCAAGGAACACGCGCAAGAAGGATACTTGTTGGTTGTTAACTTGACGAGTTACTACCTGCGCTAATGGCGCAACCGGATCGCTGCCGCCATTTGGACTCATGACCATTTTGTAAGTGAATGGCGTGCCCGTTACAGACGCCACGATCTTGTCCACCAACTCTGAGTAAGCTGGCGATGCTGCAGGAGTGCTGAGCAACTTGTCATAATTGCCAATCAATAATTCCACACCCATAGGAACCGAATACACATCTACGCCTGATTCCGGAATATCGGTGCCTTGAAGATTAAGGATCCGGGTTGTATTAACTGCCTCGGATCGAATGGTGTTGTTTGAAATAGCTTTGGTCATCGAGCTGTCGAAGCCCGTTAAGTAGTTAACGTCATAGATAAAAGCTTTGCTGTTATCACGCAGTGTGAAGGCCGTCCAAGTGGACTGATTGTATTGATTTAAGTTCGGTGCGATAAATCGTACGCTCTGCGATATGTCGAACGCTACTTGCGGCAGCGTATACGTGAAGCTCACTGTAATAAATTTGGTTGTCGGTGTAATAGTAGCTGGCAAGAAACTGACCGAACCAGCATCGGGAACTACTGGGGTATTCGTTCCTTGAACCTGCATCGAAAGCAAACCGCTTAATTTCGTCAAGAATGCAGCTGAATTGAGTGGGTCAAATTCAATTATGGTATTAGCGTTGTCCGTCAAATCATGGAGCGGCAATGGAATAATTGCTTTACCTGAAATTTTCAAACCGCTGTTTGTAGGAGTACTATAATTCATGTTTTGTTGCAATGCTGCTTTATTAATTATTTCACCATTATCAACTTGAAATATAGCCATATCGTAATAAGTGACTTCACCGTTGTAGAAAGCTACCTGGCGGGTGGTCTGAACGATCTGACCGCCATTATGCACTTTAAACGAGATGTTGTTAATACCCTTGTCAATTGTGAGCTGTGATGTGCTAAAACGATTGTTGCTGGAAGCCGTGGACACATTAAAATCGAATGAACGGCCATTAATGTCAATGGTAACCTTCGTCGCATTCGGTGCGCGTCCTGTAATAACGATTTGGCCCGTATTGGTGATGACTGGAGCTGTACTGTACAGCATTGTTGGTTGATCCTCGAGCAGATCGTGCTCTTTGTTCTCGAATTGAACTTTCAGATCGTACAACATTGGACTGTCACGATACTCGATATAGATGGATTCTGATACGGAAGACGTACCCGCTACCCCTCTGAAAGTGATTTTGTTCATACCCGGGAACAGGATTAAGCTGCTGATGGAAATGCGATTATCTCCCGTTGTCGCGACCCCTGTCGTAATTTCCTCCGTCGTATTCAAAACTTCCTCGGTGCCTGATGAGGTTACTTGTTTGACGTTGTAGCTGATAGAACTGCCTACAACTCCGTTAATGGTACCTTCCAGCTGGATCGTACCCGTAGATACGATTCTCGCGTTCGCCCTTGTGTCATTCTCGTTCGGAAACAAGAAATAAGATCCCGCCGCCGAAGCCGTCTGAGTGGCCGCGAAGCTCGGCAGCAGCGTGACGAACAAGGCGATGGTCAGAATGAGTGATAATGCTCTTTTCAAAACATGTTCCTCCTTTATGTAGGTCATTCCTTAAATACGGGTTTAATTGCATGGAGCATACGAACGTTGGGACGGATTAGGTCTAAAGTCGCCAGAGAGCTTGACCCTTCGCGCCGAACATGTCGAAGCCGCGTATAATATTCCTCCCTCTTCCTCTTTAGTCAGATTTAGTTGGTCCAAGGTGAAACGGCTGAGCCATCCTTTGGAGGCACAGCGCGTTTCATTCCGAGAATTATAGGTCAAATATGTAGAAACCCCATACTTTCCTATAATTTAAATGATAGACGCACTGACATCAGAAAAGTTACGTACTTTCTTTATCGGTTCGAGCGCGGCATATGTTTAGGGACGTCTTGGATATTAGAGGCAATTGGGATCAACTTGGGACTTGCGACCCCCTGGCGCTTTTGTGTAGCCAAAAATAAAAGCTCCGCACCCTGCGTAAAAGCAGGTTGCGGAGCTCGGAATACAAAAATAATGACTTTATTTGCCGCGCGATTGCGCTTGTGTCTTGGCGGTTCTAATCAAGCCGATGCGCACCAGAAAGTTGATGAGCGGACGACGCGTCTTGTCGACAATGCCCGTCAGCTCGGCACCAATCTGCAGGAAGAACATGAGCAGACAAATTACGGCGAACGTAATCCAGTTGGCCGCGCTGGATTGCACGACAGCGGATTGTACGATAGCGATGGCCCCGAATAGGGCAGCCACCCCCCAGATGATCAGAACCGTGCGACGATGGCTGAAGCCAAGGTCGCGCAGACGGTGATGCAGATGTCCGCGATCCGGCGCGAAGATCGGCTTTTTGTTTACCCAGCGGCGAACGATGGCGAAAAACGTGTCGGACAACGGCACGCCGATGATCAAAAGCGGCGTCACGAACGATACGATCGTAACCTGCTTGAAGCCCAGCATGGACAAGGTAGCCAAGCTAAAGCCAAGGAACAGGGAGCCCGAATCGCCCATAAAGATCTTGGCTGGATGGAAGTTAAACACCAGGAAGCCGATAATGCCGCCCAAAAGCAGCGTGCTAAGCAGAATCACAGGCTGGAAGCCCATCAGCGAGGCCATTATCGCAATCGTTGCGATGGCGATACCGGAAACGCCGGCAGCGAGGCCGTCCAGTCCGTCGATCAGGTTAATGGCGTTGGTAACGCCGACAATCCATAAAATGGTCAGCGGAATGCCGATCCATTGCGCGATTGGCTGCATGGTTTCGCCAAATGGTACGTTTACAAGATCGATGTGTACGTTGAAGCCGAATACAACGACGCACGCAGCTGCGACTTGACCCAGCAGCTTTACCTTCGCCGACAGCTCGAAGCGGTCGTCGAGGGCGCCCAAAATGATGATGATTGTACCGCCGACGAGCAGGGCATTAATCATATTGACGTCTTGCGGCCGCAACAGCCCTTCGGGAATGAACGGCTGCACTAGCAGGAAGGCTCCCACAAATGCGACGTAGATCGCCAGCCCGCCCATACGCGGCATGATGCGCGTATGTACTTTCCGATGATTCGGCTTGTCGATTGCGCCGATCTTAAATGCGAATTTTTTAACGAGCGGGGTCATCCCCAATGCAAGCAATAATGCGATTACGAATCCTATGGAATACAAGAAGCCAATAGGCATGTGTACAACTCTCCTTTTTCTGAAAGCCTAAGCAGGTCGCTTAACAAGCTATTACCCCGTTATCTTTCACTGCGAAACGATACCTTATGCGAACGATTCGGGAACGATTGCGATCCGTCAGTCGCCGCCAACGCTTCTTCGTTTTGCTCCAGAGTGAATTATACCCTGATCGAAAAAGAAATACCAACGCCGTTTTCAACCAATTTTCATTGAAAAAGGCCTAGTTTCACCCAATTGGGCGGGATTTTGTTACATTTTCTTTGTTGCGGATCACTTTCACGACGAATTTCGGCAACGCAAGCATTCTTTTGTAGCGCGTCGGCTCCTGCAGCAGCCGATACAGCCACTCCAGACGAAGCTTCTGGTACACCATCGGAGCGCGTTTCAGCTTGCCTGACACGACATCGAAGCTGCCCCCGACGCCCATGATAAACGGAACGCCAAGCTTCTCCTTGTACTGCACATTCCAGGCTTCCTTTTCCATGCCTCTGGCCACGAACAACAGATGCGGCTGAAGCGAGGCAATCTCGTCCACGATCTCCGCGTCGTCGTCAGGTCCGAAAAACCCGTTGCGATACCCGACGATGCGAACTTGCGGATATTGAAGCTGAAGCTTTTCCGCCGCCGCTTCGATAATTTCTTGCGATGTGCCAAGCAGATACGCCTTCCATCTCCGCTTCTCGCCCTGTTCTAGCAGACGATGCATAAGATCGAAGCCCGTGACGCGCTCGGCGACGGGGTTTCCGCCATATTTTGCAGCCCATACGACTCCCGCACCGTCCGGTACGATGAGATCGGCTTTATTCATGATGTCAGCAAATGCGGGATTGTCCAAAGCCGCCATAATCATAATCGGATTAGCCGTAATGATATGCGTTTGGCGTCCTTCCTCGATTGCCGTTGTCAAATAACGGACCGTCTCGTCCATGCTCATCTTCGAGAACGGTATGCCAAAGATCGGCACGGTTGGATGTTGTTTCGACATGAGGAAATCACCTCGATCTATATTGACGCAAGTAAGTTACGATTTGTTGCGCCGGTTGCTGCGATTGTTGCTTCAAAAGGTCGATTGCGGGTACATGCATCTTGCGCCATTCGTCAGGATTGTCGAGCAGCGCGACCGCTTCGTTGGCAAAAAGCTCGGGATCCAGCTGCTCCGTATCGCCTATCGCCGTCAGGCCAATGCGATGCAGGAAATGGTCGATCTTGGGGTCGTAGGACAGTCCAAGCATCGGCACCATCCGGTTCGCCGCGTAGATAAGCGCATGAAGGCGCATGCCGAACAGCACATCGCAACGGCTTACCTCCAGCAGCATCTGCTGCGGGTCATCGCCAGGAGCAGCCAGCTCCGCCGAGCTTCCCTCGCCAAGTTTGCCGCGCAGCCGTTCGATCATCTCTTGCGACGTCACGACGTCGGAAGGGGTATGAAACGGCAGAAAGCGCAGCGTGACGGAGCGGCTCTTCGACAGCGCGATCAGCGCTTCCGCCGCGCGTGCCAAGTCGGCGCCGTCCGGGCGCCAGCTCCGCAGCGACACGCCGACGACCGGTGTGACAAACGCGTCCGGTGCGTCAGGCGCGTCCGATGAAACTCGCGGCTTAACGCCGCGAAGCGCAGCTTCCCCGGGTGCCGCCTGGCCGCTTACGGTCGACAACTGCGAAGCGCTATTCGCAATTGCGGATCCAGCATGGTTGGCCGAAAGCGCCCCGCTTGGCACTTGCAATGCGTCGGCATTCACCGATGTCTCTGCGCCCTCCGGCAACGGCAAACCCATAACGGGATCGGGTACAACCTCGATCCTCTCTCGCGCTACGCCAATGCGTGCGAGCAAGTCCGCAGATTCGGCATCCCGAACGGACACATAAGCGCTTCGCCGCATAACGCCGCGAATGAGCGGATCCATCCAGCGGCGATTTACCGGTCCGATGCCCTGAGCGTATGCGAACGTCGGTTTGCCCAGCAGCTGGGCCAGTCTCATGATTCCGGTATAATACGGAATCGTCTTCGTTCCCGTAGCGTCTTGCAGCAGGCTCCCGCCGCCGCTAATGAGGCCGTCGCAGCCTCGCAGCGTCCGCAAAATGTCGGCCGGACGCATGCGATGCGCCGCTTCCACGCCGTACATGGAGCTCGTCCACGCCGGATCGGCGCTGAGGACGACCGGCTGGACACGAACGCCTTGAGCCGCTCCTTGCTCTTCTAGCGCCAGCAGGATGGAGCGCAGGACCGCTTCATCTCCGCTGTTGCGGTAGCCGTAGTAACCGGATATGGCTATGCGGACGGTTTGCGAATGTGAGGCTGAACCCATCTGCGCCAAGCTCCCTCCAATAAGATCCAGGCTCCGATACATATGAGTCCGATCAGAATGCCCGCTCCGAGACCAAGCAGCGTGCGGATCGTCGAGATGTACAGAGGCGTATGCAAGTGAGTAAACGTGCTTACCATGGACAATTGCCCCATCGTTCCGACGATAATGAGCACCCAAGCCGCGCGGTATCTAATCGCCAGGAACAAGCCCAGCAGAAGCGGCGGATGGCCTAACATAAATTCCTTGAATCTCGGACGTACGCCGAATGTCGATTCCAGCCAGCCGCGTATCAGCAGCTCGATCGAGCTTACTTGTCCGGCATTGCCCGAACGGGAGATATAATAGAAACCGATAGCGCCGATGACAACCGCGCCCACGACCATCAATAAAGTGATGGGACGAGACAGGATGCCGATCGCGCGCTTGACAACGCCATGACCGTCGCTGCCCTCATACAGGAACACGTAGAAGGCTACAAGGAACAGCGGCGCAAAGAACAGGACGCTGACGCCGCGGAACTGCTCCAGCACCAGGCTGTACGTAATATTGTGCAACAAGCCGAACACGAGCGGTACCGCCGATAGCGTAATCAGCGTGCCGACGATAAACCAGCTCAGCGCTGTGACGATCCGCTTGCCGGCAGGCACGTCAGGGAATACCCACTGCGTTCTTGGTTCTCCTTCGTAAGAAGCTCCGCCTACCTTCCAGGTTTCGCCGCCCACCATCCGACGGTTGCCGATGGTACGGGCATAGATGCGGTTCATGACCCAGATCATCGCGAGCGTTGGTCCGCTTACCGCGGCGCCCAGCGCGAGCGCTTGCTCCATAAGCGAGCTGTTAAGCACATACAGGCCTGCCGATCCCACGAGTCCGAGCAGGAACACCGGTATCGCGAGCGCGGGCAAAAATGCGGCGACCAAAAGCGTAATGATCGCGATGGCTCCAAGCGCGACTACCGCGCGCACGGGCTTCTCCCACGAGGCGTTGACGGACTCGAACGGCTGCGCAATCCCGTGCGGGAAGCCAGCCTCCTCGAGCTGGGCGATAACGCCGTCTTCTCCGCCCATTACCATCGCCAGCTTGTCCGCGGAATGGTTCAGCTTGCCGGTATCCATGCTGGATTGCAGCATCGTGTTCAAGAAGAACATGCGAATATTGCGATCCTTGGCTGCCAATAGAAAGCGGTCGGCAATGCCTCCCTTGGTCATCTCGATACTGTCTTCGGGCGATAAGGAATACACCCTCACCACATTATAATCTGTCATATAAGCGAGTTTATGAATGCCTTGCTGCGGTTTCTTGAGATTCTCGATCGCCGTCAGCCCGATTCCGTAATCATTAAGCAGCGTGCCGAAGCTATCCAGGCTGCCCAGAGCGCCTTGATCGCTTGCGCCCTTGGACTTCTCGCCGTCGAACAGCAGTCTTGTCACGCCATATTCCTTGAGCATGGCGAGCTGCGAGCTGGTACGCTCTGCATCATAAGGGACCACTCTGTCCGAGAATCTCGCAAGTATGTGGAATCCCTTTTCGCGGAGCTTCTCCAGCGACATCGGGTCGAAGTCCATCGTCTTGAGATGAACGGCGGTCAGAGCTTGCTCCACCACCATGCCGTTCCGATCGCCGAAGGACCAGTCGCGGTAAGTGACGCCCGAGCGGTCAAGCGCCTCGCGCACGACCTTGCCCACCTTCTCTTCCTCTTCCTCGCCCGCGAACAGGATGTACGTATAATTGACGCGTTCGCTAGGCAGCTTGCCCTGCAGAAGCGCGGCGTCCTTCTCGTTGTAATACGTCAGCCTTCCTGCCTGGCTAAGCTCCTTCAGAGTGCTTTCGTAGACGGCCATCGTATTGACGCCCGCTTCCTTCAACAATCCCAGTTGCTCGTCCAGAAACTCCCGTGGGTTCGCCTGATGCTCCGCCACCTCGATCAGATCCCTGTAATCGAATGCGTACTCCACCGTATTGGCGGAGTCCTCCATCGTCATCCTTTGAAAGCCCAGCGGCAATGCCGCCACGATTCCGATCAGCGTAATGACCCATAACCCTATTTTCGCTTGCCTATTCCATCGCTGCCATAACATACGCACGTAAATCCTCCGTTCCACCTCTAAGCTTGCTTATCGATTACTGAACGCCGTCGACGCGGGACATAACGGCTTCCTTCAACGTTTGCAGAGCGGACTTCGCCGACTCCGGAGAATCCTGCTTCACCGCAAAATAAACCTTGATCTTCGGCTCCGTGCCCGACGGCCGCAGGCAGAACCAGGAACCGTCCGCGCGACGGTACTTGAGCACGTTCTCCGGACGAAGTCCGTCCAGGCCCTTGCTGTAGTCCAGCACTTCCGTCACCTTGACGCCGCCAATCTCCGCGGGCGGGTTCGAACGCCAGTCGTTCATGATGGCGCCGATCTGCGCCACGCCGTCGATGCCCTTAAGCGTGCGGGATTCCAGCCCTTCCAGATAGCTGCCGTACTCCGCGTACAGCTCCAGCAGCACGTCATACAGCGTCTTGCCCTGGCTGCTGTAGTAAGCCGCCGCTTCGCAGATGAGAAGCGAGGCGACGATCGCGTCCTTGTCTCTGGCATAGGTACCGTTCAGATAGCCGTAGCTCTCTTCGTAGCCGAACAGGAAGGAACGCTCCCCTGTTTGTTCGTAACTTGTCATTTTCTCGCCGATATATTTGAAGCCGGTCAGCGTATTTTCTACTTCCACGCCAAATGATTTCGCGATGTCCGCGCCCATTTCGCTGGTTACGATCGTCTTGACGACGACGCCGTTATCCGGCAGCAGGCCGCGTTCTTTAAGCAAACTCAGCTTGTAATAAACCATGATGGCGCCGGATTGGTTGCCCGACAGCACCTCGTATTCGCCTTCGTTGTTTTTCACGACCGCGCCCATGCGGTCCGCGTCCGGATCCGTGCCGATGATGATATCCGCGCCGACCTTCTTCGCCAGCTCGATCGCAAGCGTAAACGCTTCTCGTTCTTCGGGATTCGGCGATTTCACCGTGCTGAAATTGCCGTCCGGCTGCTCCTGCTCGGGCACGATATGTACATTGCGGAAACCTGCGCCCTTCAGCGCCTCGCGAACCGGCACATTGCCGGTACCGTGCAGCGGCGTGAATACGATGCTGAACTTTTCTCCCAGCTCCCCTTGCAGCAATTCCCGGTTCAGGCTCTCTCCGACGACCGTCTCTACGTATTCGCGATCCGCCTTCTCGTCCAGCCAAACCAGCAGTCCTTGCGCCTCGGCCTCTTCGCGCGAAATCCGCTTCACATCGCCCAAGCTATCGATCCGCGCAATAGCCGCGATGACTTGCTCCGCATCCTCCGGGATCAATTGGCAGCCATCCGCCCCGTAAGCCTTGTAGCCGTTATATTCCGGCGGGTTATGGCTGGCCGTCACGACGATGCCTCCGCTCGCACTCAGCGCTCTTACCGCATAGGACAACTGCGGCGTCGAACGGAGCGAACGGAACAGGTACGTTTTGATGCCGTTACCCGCCAGCACTAACGCGGCGTCCAGCGAAAATTCCGGCGACATGCGGCGGGAGTCATGTGCAATCACTACGGATGGCGACGCGCCTTGCGACAACAGCCAGTTCGCGAACCCTTGCGTCGCTTTGCCCACGGTATACACGTTCATCCGGTTCGTGCCGGCGCCGATTACGCCTCGAAGACCTCCCGTACCGAACTCCAGGTTGCGGTAAAAGCGATCCGCGATTTCGTTTTCTTGGCTCGAGATGCCGGCCAGCTCTTCTTTGGTCGCGGCATCGATCAATGGATCGCCCAACCAGCTTTCATATTGCAATTGAATCTGTTCTTTGTTTATCATAAGGATTCCCTCCGCCACTTATCGAAATTTGGTTTTATCTAGGCCCGCTCCGACAGCGCAAACATCAATTCGCCCTCTGCAACGATCTTATCTCCAACCTTCGCTGTAGCTTGTCCCTTGCCGATCGGTCCTTTGAGGCGCGTAATCTGCACCTCCAGCGTGAGCGTATCGCCCGGCTTCACTTGATCGCGGAACCGGAAACCGTCAATGCCCGCGAAGAAGCCCAGCTTGCCCTTGTTCGCTTCCACCATGAGCATAGCTACAGTGCCGACTTGCGCCAGCGCCTCGACGATCAATACGCCTGGCATAACGGGATAACCCGGGAAGTGGCCGACAAAATGCGGCTCGTTCATCGTTACATTTTTGATGCCGACGGCTCTGACGCCCGGCTCCACCTCCAAGATGCGGTCGATTAGCAGGAAAGGCGGGCGATGCGGTATAATCTCCTGGATTTGGCTGATATCTAACATTTAATAAGCTCCTCTCATGTCCGTGTCCGTATAAAACATGTCCTAGTCAGAAACACTAAGGTTATCCTGCGCAAAACTGCAGTTTGCGAAGGTTAAGATAAGGAGGCTTGGCGAAGAACCCGAAGCGTTCGTCGCCCGGCCTCTTTCTGTCCTGTGCGATGATGATGATGCTATAGCGTTACATGTGAGGGGTCTTGGGCTGAGGCGGGTTCAATGTCCGGTAGGAGGCCGCATAGACGAACGTGGTCACGAACGAAAAAGCGATCACAATCCATAAGTATGTCGAAGCAAACGACGCCTCGAAGAAGATGAACATGATGGCCGCATAGAACATGACCGTTGTCAGCTTCCCCATCCAATTGGCCGGCACGTTTTTCTTTTTGCGGAAGTGGGCGATAAGCCCTGCGGCTATCATTCCCAAATCGCGCAAAAACATCGCACCTGCCGCCCACCAGGAAATATGCCCCGAAACGAGCAGCGACACGATCACCGTGAACAGCATCAGCTTGTCGGCCAGCGGGTCCAGCATCTCCCCTGCGGGAGTCACCTGACCGTACCTTCTGGCGATATGACCATCCAGCACATCCGTCACGCCGGCGGCGACCACGACAAGAAACGCGGGAATCATGTGTCCGCTGACGAATATTCCGATATAGACGGGAATGAGGACGAAACGCAGCGACGTCAACAAATTCGGCAGATTCAACACATCACGCTCCCCGGCGATTGTCCATACATGGTCTACCTTGGTTCCCAACTATTATAAACTACCTCCTCGAAAATGAAAACAAATCCATATCGACCTCAGTCCCGGGACCGATTGCCTAAAAATTCCCTCCATGATAAAATACTGACTTAGCGTTCAGTATGATGTAGTCGGCCCCAACTTTCCTACTTAGAAAGAAGGTGAAATTTGAACAAAAAACAACTCCAAAGCGAAGAAACCAAACATCGAATCGTCGAAGTCGCAAGCGAGTTATTCGCAAAAAAGGGGTACAACGCCGCCTCCATCGTGGAGATGGCCGCAGCCGCCCAATGCAGCAAAGCCAACATTTATTATCACTTTAAGAGCAAAGAAGGGCTTTTCCTACATATTGCCGAGCTGCTCGAGACAGAATGGTATCGCAATTGGGAGGTTCATAAGACCAGTTACGACACTGTGACCGATCAACTGTTCGGAGTGATTGAATTCTCCACCAAGCAGGGGCTCGCTCATCCGCTCTATATGGCTGCGTGTGAGTTTATTGAAGGCCACGCCGAGGAATCCAGCATGGTCAGAAAGCTGCTCGCGGCCAAGATCGAGAAGAATCGGCTTTTCTACGAGGGCCTTATGACGGAAGGCATTGTCAGCGGAGAGTTCAAGCCGGGAAATGCCAGGCAATACGGCATTATATTAGAAGGTATGGTGCGGGGCATCAGCGAAACGGCCAGCAGCATGAATCCAATGGAAACATTGGAGCTGTACAAAGCCGCTCTTAAGGTTCTTCTGCATGGAATTGTACGGGAACAATAAGGCCACACTACAAGACGAAATGGTTTATTTTTTATGAATACGGAGGGTACCTTTCATGCAAAGCGCAGCATCCGCGCCAGGACCCGGATCGATCGATCTGGGCAATATCAAACGACTGCCGATACTGATCTCGCTCATCATCGGCGCATTTTTCTCCATCCTTAATGAAACGTTATTGAACATCGCATTCGTTGATCTTCAGAAGGAATTCAACGTTGCCTACACTACCATCCAATGGTTGTCGACCAGCTACATGCTTGTCGTCGCGGTGCTTATTCCGGCGTCGGCCCTGCTCGTACAGTGGTTTACGACGAGACAAATGTTCCTCGGCGCCATGATTCTATTCTCCGTCGGAACGCTCGTGTGCGCCATTGCGCCGCAGTTCTCCTTCCTGCTCGTAGGACGCATCATCCAGGCATTCGGCACAGGCCTTATGCTGCCGGTTATGATGAATACGATTTTGGTTCTGTACCCGCCCGAGAAGCGCGGAGCCGCCATGGGCAGTATCGGTCTCGTCATCATGTTCGCGCCTGCGATCGGACCAACTCTCTCCGGTCTGATTCTGGAATCCATGAACTGGAGATGGTTGTTCTATCTCGTACTGCCGTTCGCGATCTTCGCGGTCATCTTTGCGTTCATCTTCCTCAAAAACGTTACCGATGTAACCAAACCGCGGGTTGATATCCTCTCCATCCTGTTGTCCACGATCGCGTTCGGCGGCATCGTCTATGGCTTCAGCAGCCTTGGCGAAGTGGAGAACGGCTGGTCGAATCCACGCGTATACGCGTTCGTCGCTGCTGGAACCGTAGCGCTGGCCTTATTTATCTGGCGTCAGCTCACTTCCAAGACGCCGATCCTGGACCTTCGGGCGTTTAAAGCTCCGATGTTCTCCTTTGCCACCGTGCAAGTCATCATCGTTATGATGTCGCTGTTCTCCACACTGATGCTGCTGCCGATTCTAATGCAGCAAGGTATGGGCATGACCGCATTCGCAGCAGGTCTCGTGCTGTTGCCGGGCGGCATTCTAAATGGTTTCCTGTCTCCAATTACCGGCAAATTGTTCGATAAGTTCGGCCCGAGAGCGCTGGTTATTCCTGGATGCGCGATTCTCGTGCTGGTCATGTGGTTATTCACGCGCATCACGCTCGACACCCCAACATCGACGATCGTTCTGCTGCACTGCACAATGAGCATAGCGATGTCCATGATCATGATGCCGGCTCAGACTAATGGTCTGAACCAGTTGACTCGCCAGTATTACCCGCATGGCACGGCTATCATGAACACCCTGCAGCAAGTTGCCGGCGCACTTGGCATCGCGTTCTTCATCAGCGTAATGTCGTCTGGAACCAAGGATTATATGCTGTCATCGAGCGACCCTACCAATCCAGCAGAAGGCGCCTTGGCCTTGAACGCAGGCATCCACGATGCCTTCCAGTTGGGCATGATCTTCGCGATCGTCGCTCTTGTATTGTCTTTCTTCATTAGAAGATCCGTGTCCCCCAAAGAAGAGGGAGCCGCTGAGCCTCGCATGAGCGCAACGCATTAATGAGGCAACGAGGCAGCAGGGCAGCAGGGAGTCTTGCAAGTTCCTTGCTTCCTTGCTCCTTGTTCCTTGAGCTAATTGACATGATAAAGAGCCTCTTCATCTATCGGTGAAGGGGCTCTTTGATTAGGCTGCTGCTCGTTTACCGCCGTGTAATTCTCTTCTCCATCCTGTGCACACCAAGCACACACCTGCGCGGCCTGATATATAGCGGATTTTTCCGCTATATCCGGTAAATCCGGCTCGATGCGGGCCATTATTGCGGATTT
>NZ_BDQX01000127.1 GCF_003112455.1 Paenibacillus agaridevorans | reverse complement strand
CGACTCCCCCTGAATTGCAATCAAATGTGTATTCATTCTTTCATATTATTTGTTCTTATTATTCCATCGTGAAATATTTCAATTACATATTCATTATTCCTATATAACCAAACGTCTGGTGAAACAGCCATCACAATATCAATATGTTCTAGCACGTTATTTATTTTTGCTTTTATTACAGGATCGGATCCATGACTCCATAATATAAAACAAGTTTCATCTGTTTTAGCATATTGAGTTTTGAGTGTTGATAAATCAATCTCTTCACATTCATATAAATTCCATTCTACTCGTCCATAAAATGTAAACTTATATTCGTTCTCAAATGTCTTGTATATTTCAGTTGATTTCTCTTTACTGAAAACAAAGATACCATCACCTAGCGTGACAATGCATTCATCAAACAATTTGCTTGTATCTTTCATTTGATTTTTTAACTTTTGTCTTTCAAGTAAGGTTTGGAGTCTCGTCTTTCTTTCATTTTTGTCCATGAGTTAGCCCTCACAAGATATATTCATTTCGTCAATTTCCCATAACGTTTCGTATATTCACGACGTCCGACG
>NZ_BDQX01000126.1 GCF_003112455.1 Paenibacillus agaridevorans | reverse complement strand
TTACTTGCTGATATTATTGAAGATAAAGAGAGAAATGAACGGGGTATAAAGGGGTATGAAGCTTTTTCGAAGTATCTTACTTCTGACACTATGAAATCAGGATTTTATAAGTCTTTAGGTATTTTATAAATCAATTAAATCAGAAATGAATCGAGGAAGTACACGAGGAGCTTCAAGATGAAAATAACTCATATAAACAATACTGATCTTCCAGGTAGCAGGTTTAACGGGCATGATCTGCAACTTGATATGAACCAGAATGGTCACGAAGCATACCAAATAGTTGCAGAAAAATTAGGGCATGATGAACATACTATATCATTATTAAAGTCTGAAGAACACACGATCAGGAAGTTATTTATGGAATTTGAAGAAAGATTATCAATGCATAGTCTGATTTACCCCTATGGACGAAAAATTATGGAACTACGTGAATTTCGAGAGGCTGATGTTGTTCACTATCATCTGATTCACAATTATCTAATATCATTGTTTGATTTTGAAGAAATGACAACCCAAAAGCCCTCAGTCTGGACACTACACGATCCTTGGGCATTTACTGGACATTGTGTTTATCCACTAGGGTGTGATAAATGGAAATCAGGTTGCCACTCGTGCCCACAGTTAGATACCATATTCCCTATGAAATATGATAAAGCATTTCAGATGTGGGAAATAAAAAAAGAAGTATATTCAAAACTTGACCTGGACATCGTAGTTGCATCTAAATTTATGTACGACCTTGTAAAGTCTAGTCCATTGACCTCTCATTTTGAAAGAGTGCACCTAATTCCTTTCGGAATAAAGCTTGATAAATATAACTCCATTGAATCTAAAAATATAAGCAGGAAACAATGGAACATTCCTGAAGATCATTTTGTAATTGCTTTCCGAGCCGACAGGTCCAAATTTAAAGGCTATTCATATATTTTGGAGATGTTAGATAAACTAGTCCCTAACAGAAAGGTTACTATTCTAACGGTTGGGGAAAGTGGACTCCTAAATAAATATAAATCTAAGTATAATATTATCGATTTTGATTGGATCACTGATGATCTTCATATGACACAGTTCTATGCTGCATGTGATGTCTTCCTAATGCCGTCTACTGCTGAAGCATTTGGTTTAATGGCTATAGAGGCTATGGCGTCCTCCCGGCCAATCATAGTGTTTCCGGACACTTCGCTTCCGGAGGTTACGTTTGCTCCAGAATGTGGGATAGTAGTTGAAAAAGGAGATACGACTGGGTTTTGTAATGTAATAAATGAATTAATGAACAATCCTAGAGAATGCGAAAGACGTGGACGACTCGGGAGGCAATTGGCAGAAAAGAACTATAGTTATGATGTCTATTATCAAAAACTCATGGACTTGTATAAAGAAGTGTCAAAAAGGAAGAAAAAATGAGAGAGCAAATAGAGACAAGAGTAAGTAGTGTTGAACTATTAAGAGTAATTGGATTTGTAATGGTTATTATGATACATGTGATAGGTGTTGGTTTAGCTTTAAAAACGATGTCATTGGATTCATTGAACTGGCATTTCTCGAATTTAATAAGGAGTGTTTCTAGTATAGCGGTACCATGTTTCTTTTTGATATCCGGATTTTTCATGCAATCTTACGAAATGAAAATAAGTAAACAAATAAAAAAAGTTATGACACCTATGATTTTTTATGCAATTCTTATATATTGTATAAACGTAATTTTTTTTCCGGAAATACTTCCTACACCTTTTATGTTATTAAAAGATTTTATGACCAGCGGATCTGTTTATTATCATTTTTGGTATGTCTATATTTACATTTGTTTAATTTTAGTATCGCCTTTCATTAATCTGTTGTTAAATCGAATGCCCAAAGAGAAAATGAAATCTCTACTGGTTACTTTATATGGTATTTTTATAGTGCCGTCTTCAATTAATCACTTACTACAAGATTTGTGGTTACCCGAAAATCTGATTTATAGTGCATTTCTTCTATCAGTCACACTATATATTCAAGGAGCTTATATTAAACGTTTTGGTATACAATTAGGCAGAGGACAATTGTTCATAATTTTTACTATAGCTACTACAGCAATTACTACATTAACATATCTATACAGCAAAGAAGTGGGTTCGTACGTCAGCTCGTTCCACAGCTATTCAAATATTTTTGTTGTAATAGCTGCCGTCAGTTTTTTTAGTATATTTATACGATGGGAGTTACGGAAGAATCTATTTATAAACAATATAGCCTCCAAAACATATGGTGGTTATCTAGTTCATACGCTCGGAATAAGCGTTTTGCAACACATATTCACTAAAGTATCACCTTTTACAAGTTATAACTCACCAATGTACATACCAAATTGCATTTTGTATATTGGGCTAGTGTTTCTCTTCTCAATGATTGTGGAGTATACAAGGAAAGTGCTAGTAGTGTTCGTATGGAGAAGAATAAGAGGTGAACCTTTGTGAAATTTACAGGAGAGAGATTTATACCAGGAATAGAGGAATATGACAAAACCCCTATGGCTTATGAACACTGGCAGAGGTATTATTCTACTTTAAGCCATATAAAAAGTAAAGTTGTCATAGATATAGCTTGCGGTGAAGGATATGGCTCGAATTTAATGGCTGAAAGTGCTGGGCAGGTATATGGTGTAGATATAAGTAAGGAGACTATTCATCATGCTGAAAAGAAGTATGTTCGTAATAATCTGACTTTTTCGCAGGGATCGGTTGAAAAACTTGATTTTGATGACAACACTATAGATGTAGTGATCTCATTCGAAACGATTGAACATGTGAATTTAGAGGCACAATATTTGTTTATTACAGAGGTAAAAAGAGTATTAAAGAAGGACGGCATATTAATTTTGTCTTGTCCGAATAAAAGAGTCGCTTCTGACTATGCATTCGATACATGGGGCTATAGAAATGAATTTCATGTAAAAGAGCATTATATCGACGAATTTAGTCATTTTCTCAAAAGCTTTTTTGAACATGTTAACTTTTCCTATCAAAGATATGAGACAGTGCTAATTCTAAGTTCAGAGAATGCTACTAGTATGGATATAATACTCAAGAATCAGAGTAGTTTCGAGCATGCGCAAAATATGATTGTAATTTGCAGTCAATTTGAAGTGGGGCTAAGTCTAAAAAATTCAATAGTACTAGAAGAACCAGGAACATATTTGGAATTAACACGGAATCTAGCGGGTGCAGAGAAACATATAAATTTGATTCTAACTAGGATTGAAACATTAGAAAAACAAAATGGTCAATTGCAAGGCGAGAAGGACAAACTGCGAGAGATCGTTGAATTACTTTCTATGGAATTAGATCAAGCTGAGAATACGAGCCTAATAATGGCGCAAGAAAACATCACCTTGCTGACATACAAAAAGGAATTAGAACGGTTATTGAACACAAGAAGCTTAAAATTAATGAATAGATTGTTTACTATGAAACAGAAAATCAAAAATATGTATAAGCGAGGAAAATGAGATGTTTAAAGATAAAATCCTATTAATAACCGGAGGAACAGGCTCATTCGGTAATGCAGTGCTCCGGAGATTCCTAGATAGCGACATTAAAGAAATACGTATATTTTCGCGTGATGAGAAGAAGCAGGATGATCTAAGAAATTATTACAAGAATAATAAGATCAAATGCTTTGTAGGCGATGTGAGGGAATATGGCAGCGTTGAATCGGCGATGTACGGTGTTGATTATGTATTTCACGCGGCAGCTCTTAAGCAAGTTCCATCATGTGAATTTTTTCCTATGGAAGCCGTGCGAACGAACGTAATAGGAACAGAGAACGTATTAAATGCCGCGATTGTTAATGGAGTCGAGAAAGTCATTTGCCTATCCACGGATAAGGCGGTATATCCGATTAATGCGATGGGTATGTCAAAAGCGATGATGGAGAAGGTGGCGTCATCTAAATCTAAGATGGGTGCGAACCGAAAGACCGTAATAACCATCACGAGATACGGGAATGTTATGGCTTCACGAGGTTCCGTTATTCCTTTGTTTACTAAGCAGATTAAAACAGGACAAGCTATTACAGTTACAGACCCTAATATGACAAGATTCATGATGACTCTAGACGACGCAGTTGATCTGGTTTTATTTGCTTTCGAGAATGCCAGAGGCGGAGAACTATTCGTGCAGAAGGCGCCGGCAGCTACTATTGAGGTGTTAGCCGAAGCCATGAAAGCAGTGTTCCAATCTGATGTTGATGTGAAATGTATAGGGACACGTCATGGGGAAAAGTTATATGAATCACTACTTACCCGAGAAGAAAAGGTTAGGGCCGTCGATCTTGGGCGATACTTCATGGTGCCAACAGACGACCGTGATTTGAACTATGGTAAATACTTTGTGGATGGAGATCAAATCATCACGGAAGCGGAAGACTACACCTCACACAACACGGATCGGCTGAGTAGAGATCAACTCGAGGATATGCTGCTCAATATGGATTATATACAGAATGAACTAGAAAAAACATCATATAGTGAGGGTTACTAACGATGAAAGTCATGACGATCGTAGGAACGCGTCCGGAAATTATAAAGTTGAGCTGCGTCATCGAGGAGCTGGATCGATACACCGATCATATTCTCGTCCACACGGGACAAAACTATGACTATGAATTGAACGAAATATTCTTTAACGGCATGGGGATCCGCAAGCCTGATCATTTCATGGAAGCCGCTGGCGCCAGTGCTGCGGAAACAATCGGCAATGTTATCATCCGGTCTGATGAGCTATTTAAATCGTTGCAGCCTGATGCTGTATTATTATATGGCGACACTAACTCGTGCTTAGCGGTAATATCCGCAAAACGCAATAAAATCCCAGTATTCCATATGGAGGCAGGGAATCGATGCTTCGACCAACGTGTGCCAGAAGAAATAAACCGCAAGATTGTCGATCAATTAAGCGATATTAATATGACGCTTACAGAACACGCTAGGCGATATCTAATTGATGAGGGGTTAAGGCCAGAGACAGTTATAAAGACGGGCTCGAGCATGAAGGAAGTTTTGGCTCGTCAGGCGGAAAGTATCAATAACAGCAATGTGCAACAGGAGCTTGGTTTATTACCAGGTCAATTTTTTGTAGTAAGTATTCATCGGGAAGAAAACGTGGATTCTCCTGTCAACTTCTCTAATTTGTTGGATTCTCTAAATGCAATCGCGGATACGTATGGAAAAAAAATCATTGTTTCTACTCATCCGAGGACTCGGAAACTGTTAGAAGGTAATCAGATTGACCTCCATCCCTTAGTAGAATGGATGAAGCCTTTAGGTTTTGCTGACTACATTTCCCTTCAGCAGAATGCGTTTTGCGTCATTTCAGATAGTGGAACTATTACGGAGGAGGCCTCCATATTGCAATTCCCCGCTATCACAGTTCGTCAAGCGCATGAAAGACCCGAAGGGATGGATGAAGGAACTTTAATTATGTCCGGAACGCATCCGAAAGATGTCCTAGCAGCGATTAACGTAGTGGTCGCTCAGCATCAGCAAGGAAATCGAATGAAGCTCGTCGAGGATTATAATGCGGATAATGTTTCGCTAAAGGTAGTGCGTATCATTATGAGTTATACAGGCTACATCAATCGTACGGTCTGGAGAAAAGATCATTAAAGGAATGAGAGAGATGACGAAGGTTGCGGTTCTAGGGGCTACAGGTATGGCGGGACACGTTATAGCCATGTACTTGGAGGAGAAGGGTTATGAAGTGTACAGAATGTCCAGGAGCATGGAGTCGGGAGAGAGAGCGGCTTCAGTTGACGCATCGAATACGAGTGCAGTAATAAACTGGCTTGATAAAATAAGTGCCGACATTATTGTTAATGCGATTGGTATTCTGCAGAGAGAGGCTGAGGAGAGGCCGGATATTGCCGTGCTTATTAATTCCTATTTGCCTCAGAGATTGGCTGTATACGCAAAGGAAAAAGGAATTAAATTTATCCATCTCAGCACCGATTGTGTGTTTTCAGGTGCAAAAGGAGGGTATACGGAAGCGGCGCTTCAGGATGGCAGAACGATGTACGATCGCTCGAAAGCGCTCGGAGAAGTGAGCGCAAATCGCAATCTAACGTTCAGAATGTCGATATTAGGTCCAGATATCAGCCATAACGGGACTGGATTGTTTCATTGGTTCATGAACCAAACAGGGAAGGTCAACGGCTATGTGAATGCGATCTGGAACGGTGTTACTACTATCGAGCTGGCCAGGGCCTTAAATGAGGCTATCAAGCAGGATCTAAGTGGGTTATATCATCTGACACCTCCGTTCACGATTAATAAATATGAGCTATTGTTGCTATTTAAAGATATTTTTAATCGCAATGATATCGAAATTATGCCCCATGAGGATTTTAACGTCGACAAGTCTCTCGTCAATACACGAACGGATTTTAACTATGTCATTCCGCCTTATTCACAGATGATCGAAGAGATGAGGCAGTGGATATTTAAGCACAAAAAGGTATATCAGTATGAATAAATTGAATGTTATACTCAGGGGATTCTTCAAATATCGTAATCTATTGATGGAACTCGTTATTAGGGATATTAAGACAAGATACAGGAGGTCGGTATTGGGGTTGCTGTGGACACTCTTAAATCCACTGCTTACAATGATCGTAATGACCATTGTATTCTCAGCATTGTTCCGTACTCAGATCGAACATTTTCCTGTCTATCTGCTATCAGGCTCAATCTTATTCACTTTAAATATTGAAGCTACAAATACGGCGCTTACGTCCATTATTGGGAATGGAAGCTTGATAAAAAAAGTTTATATACCCAAGTATTTGTTCCCACTCTCAAGGGTAGTATCGAGTCTTGTGAATTTCTGTTTTGCTTTTTTGGCGCTTCTAATAGTTATGGCAGTTACAGGGGCCCCATTCCAATTGTCCATGCTGCTTGCTATTGTGCCTGTTTTCTATTTAGTTTTGTTTACGACAGGGCTGAGTCTTGCTTTATCGGCGCTGACTGTTTTTTTTCGGGATATCGCACATTTATATAGCGTATTCGCGTTATTGTGGACCTACCTGACGCCTATATTTTATCCAATTACGATTATTCCGGAACGTTATATGGTATTATTCGAATGGAATCCAATGTTCCATTATGTCAATTATTTTCGCAAGCTCATACTTGAAGGAACCGTCCCTGGACTGACCGAGAACCTATTGTGTTTATCAATAGGCATAATGGCTTTGGCGATCGGGTTGGTAACATTCTACAGAACCCAAGATAGGTTTATATTGCATATTTAGCAGCTATACACAGGTGGCTGGCGGAACGAGGTGAATCCACTGTCTGATTTCATAATAGATGTAAATAATGTTTCGATGAAGTTCAACATGAGTAAGGAAAAGGTCGACAATATAAAGGAGTATATCGTTCGTCTTGTTAAAGGCAGAATTAAAATTACAGAGTTCTGGGCTTTAAAGGATATTTCTTTATCCATTCGCAGAGGAGAATCACTCGGGATCGTGGGTGTGAACGGGAGTGGGAAAAGTACTCTCCTGAAGGTGATTGCTGGTGTTATGAAGCCTACAACGGGGAGTATTGGCGTATATGGTACGGTTGCTCCTTTGATTGAATTAGGTGCCGGCTTTGATTATGAATTGACAGCCAGGGAGAATATCTTCCTGAATGGAGCTATTCTTGGTTATAGCAGGGCCGCGATGAGTGCGAAGTTTGAGGAAATCATGGATTTCTCAGAGTTGCAGGAGTTCGTAGATGTTCCGATCAAAAATTTCTCTTCAGGGATGGTTGCCCGATTAGGGTTTGCCATTGCTACAATTAGTCGTCCGGATATTCTAATAGCAGATGAAATTCTAGGCGTAGGAGATTACAAATTTCAATTGAAATGTGAGCAACGGATGAATGAGATTATATCCACAGGCGCTACCATTATATTGGTATCCCACGCTATCGAACAAATCGAAAAAATGTGTACCCATACGGCATGGATCAATAAGGGGAGGCTCATGGCTTTTGGGCCAACTTCAGAGATAGCCCCTCAATATATGGCTAGTCTACAATGAGTGGAGAATCGAAAGTAATTGTACATGTGACGGAAACGATGGCCTCGGGTGTTCTGAAATATTTGCAAGAGGTTACGAATGTCGTGACTCATGGGGATGTACAGCACTATATTCTTTATTCGAATAATCGTAGATTTACGCCAGATAAATTGTCTGAGATATTGCCAACACAGATTAAATTGATACCCATTCAACTCAGCTTCAACAATATAAGCAAAAGTCTGTCGGAATTAAATGATGCTATTCGCGAGATTCGACCAGATATTATTCATTTACACTCCTCTATTGCTGGTTTTTTTGGTAGAATATTGTCGTTGAGGTATTCGAATATACAATTCTATTATACCCCACATGGATACAGCTTTCTCATGACGAGTCGATCTCCTGTTGTCAGAGTTTTATATGTAATTGCTGAATGGGGACTTTCGCAATTCAAATGCCAGATTGTCGCTTGCTCGAAGAGTGAATACCGTTATGCTTCAAGATTAAGCTGGTTCCAGCCTGTGCATTTGATTGAGAATGCTCTGAAGCCATTCAGCTTAGGGGCGGATCTCACTAGGACGCCAATCCGGGTAATTGGGGTCGGACGTCTAGAAGAACAGAAGGACCCACTTTACTTTATTCGCATTGTTGCAATGTTAAGAAAAGTCTATCCAGAGGTAGAGGCAGTGTGGGTCGGGGACGGTTCCTTGAAACAAGAATGTATAGAGCTCAATTATAGGCTTCAAGCAAATGTGATATTTAAGGGATGGTTATCCAATGAAGGTACACTTCAACAATTGCGGATGGCCACCTGTTATCTTCAAACTTCGAAATGGGAAGGGTTGCCTTATTCGGTGCTTGAAGCAATGGCATCAGGACTGCCGGTGGTTGCAAGTAATCGGATTTTTCATCGCGATCTTTTCGAACAAGGTTATAATGGACTTCTGGCAGATAATGAGGAAGAATTTGTTCGAGGTGTATGTGAGTTCCTATCCGATATGCGGGAGAGCGCAAGTATGGTTTCTGATAATAAAGAGAAGCTTGCCAACGAGCAATTTAAATTTGTTCAAAGAATTCTTGAAATCTATAAATTGATGAAATAGAGGTGGTGCCTCATGCTCCGGCGTAATTCTGGATTTTTGACTCCTCTATATGCTGTTAGTGATTTTCTGATGATACAGACAAGTTTCGTAATTGCATGGTGGATCAAATTTCAGAGTGGGCTCATGACCTATCATAATCCATTGCCTAGAAGTGAGTATTTTTATTGGAGTGTCGTGTATGGTCTACTCGCATTATTGTTAGGATATACCTTTGCATTTTATACGACCAAGCGACGTAAAAGATTTTCTGCTGAGCTATTAAAGATTATTCAAATTCAATTCATGACCTTCCTGGCATTGCTCAGTGTTTTTTTTATTTTGAAGGTAGTTGATATCTCAAGGGCTTATCTTGCGTTGTTCTTGTTCAGTAGTATTTTTTTAATATCTTTATATCGTTTATTTGTGAAGTTGGTATTGAGATGGATTAGAGAAAAGGGCTTTAATAAACAATTCGTAGTTATTGTAGGCGCTGGTTCACTAGGAAAAAGATTCTACAAGAATCTGCAGCATTACCCTGAGCTTGGGTATGAAGTAATAGGGTTCTTGGACGATCACTTAATCGACCATGAGGTAGATGCCGCTGACTATCCGGATATTCTCGGTCCTATTGAGAAATTGGGAGAGGTACTTAATAGGAATCATGTGGACGAAGTGATAATTGCGCTTCCATTACATGCGCATGAAAAGTTCGAACGAATCGTGGAATTATGCGAGAAGGCAGGGGTAAAGGCTTTAATAATACCTGATTATTTTGACTTCTTGCCTGCGCGTCCTTACTTCGAAAATTTTGCGGATATGCCTCTAATTAATGTTCGTGATATACCTCTAGATGAGTTGCGAAATCGAATGGCTAAGCGGGGATTTGATATAGCATTTTCATTATTTAGTATTATTCTAACGGTGCCATTAATGTTGCTGATTGTATTGGGTATTAAGATGACTTCTCCCGGACCTGTCATATATAGTCAAGAGAGAGTAGGACTGAGGCGGAAAACCTTCCGGATGTATAAATTTCGGAGCATGAGAATTCAGACAGAACTATCATCAGATCAAACGTGGACGGTCGAAAATGATCCTCGACGAACTCGATTCGGAGTATTTCTAAGAAGGACAAGCTTGGACGAGCTTCCACAATTTTTTAATGTTTTGTTGGGTCATATGAGCGTTGTCGGTCCTCGTCCTGAGCGCCCCTATTTCGTTGAGCGCTTTAAAGAAGAGGTTCCTAAGTACATGGTAAAGCATCATATACGTCCAGGTATAACAGGTTGGGCTCAATCAAACGGCTATCGTGGAGACACATCCATCCCTGATCGGATCAAGCTCGATATCTTCTATATTGAGAATTGGACGCTGATATTCGATATAAAGATTATTATGAAGACCATTTATAATGGTTTTTTTAACCGGAATGCGTACTAATTCGTATATACTTGACGCAACCTTAACGTCGTTGCTACCGTTATGTTCCATGACGGAGTACGGCGTTTTTTGTCGTTAACCTAAATTATTGGGGCGCAAAAGCCGACAAATAGGGTACGAGCGTAAAGCCTAAGGAGTGAATATTGATCATGAAAGTAACCCGCAAGCTGTCTATACTACTTGCCATTGCCTTGCTTCTGCAGATCGGCTTGCCTGCTGCAGGATGGACTCTGAACCAGAGCGCCGTGACGGCGGCACCAGCCGGACCGGTAGCCGTTAGTTTATCGCCCGCCGATAATTTGACCGGAGTGCCGTTAGGCGCCAATCTGATCCTGACCTTCGACGAAGCCGTCCGGGCAGGGGCCTCGACCTCATACATATCTATATACAAATCGTCCAATAACAGCCTGGTGGAAGCGATCAGCGCCACTTCCGGGCAAGTGAGCATCAGCTCCAATACGGTAACAATCAATCCAACGCTCGCCTCGACGAATTACAAGTTCGAGCTGAATACGGAATATTATGTGATGATTGATGCTGGAGCATTCCTTAACGTGTCGAACGGAGCGGCTTATTCGGGCATTCAGAACGCGACACGCTGGAACTTCCGCACCGTTGTGACGGAAGATACAGTGAGGCCGACCTACGTATCTCGCACACCGGAGGGCGGTACGCACGCCATTACGACCTCGCTCTCCATCACATTCAGCGAGGCGGTTTATGCCGCTTCGGGCAACATCGTCCTGAGTTCGACAGATGATATGCGATATATTCCGGTCACGGCAAGCAGCGTGACGGGCAGCGGCACCAATACGATCTCCATCATCCCGGACGGAGCTCTCATGCCAAGCACGACCTATACGGTGACGGTAGCAGGCGACAACTTCGAGGATGCATCCGGCAACACGTTTGCGGGCATGTCCTGGTCGTTCACGACAGCAGCGGCGCCTGTCAATCTGTCTTCTACGGACCCGTTCCAACCTGCCGACAACGCGATTTTGGTGCCGATTGACAGCAATCTTACGATACGATTTGATCAGGCGGTACAAAGAAGCGCCGGCAAATCTATCGAGATCCGCCGAGTTAGCGACAATGCGGTCGTGGAAACTATTGTAGCTAACTCCTCGAGGGTGACGCTCAGCGAAGGCAACACCGTCGCGACGATCGATCCCGTTTCTAACCTCGCCTCGAGCACGGCTTATTATGTCATTATCGAGCCAGGCGCGTTTACGAGACCATCACCGAATACGTCGGATTGGTTCTACGGCATCTCCGCGGCGACGATCTGGAACTTTACGACAGGTTATGGCAACGATGTTACGCCTCCGGGTCTCACCGGCGTTACGCCGACCTTCGGAGGCACAGCCAGTGGCACCAATACGCTGCTGACCTTAACCTTCAACGAAGAAGTATACCCGAATACGGGCAACATCGAAATTCGTCAGTATAACGGAGGGACGTTGTTCCGCTCCATCCCTATTACATCGCCGCGCGTAACGGGCGGCGGTACAAAGCAGATTACGGTAGATCCGAACAAATATATTTCATCTTCCGATCCGGCGAAGTCGTTCGTCAACAACACCCGTTATTATGTCACGATAGGCAATCGCGCGATTAGAGACGGCGCAGGCAATTTCTACGCCGGCATCTCGAGCACAACGGGTTGGACCTTCACGGTTACGCAGGACGGTACGCGTCCGATGCTGAGCTCCTTGACGCCGGCGAATGGGGCTACTGCCGTTCCGGTCCAGTCGCAATTCGCAGCTTTATTCGACAAGCCGGTGATGACCGGACCAGGAGCCATTACTTTTAATCCGGCGAACTCGAGCGGCTCGGCTGTTTCCGTCACGGGATCCTTTAGCGTAGATCCCGCCAATAACAAAAGGATTTTGATAACGCCTAGCCAGCCGCTCGCGGCTAACACGAACTACTATGTCAATATCGAAGAGAATGCCGTGCTGGATCTTGTCGGCAACTCTTTTGTCGGTATTCTCAATACGTATCAGTGGACGTTCCAAACGATAGGCGGAGACACGACGCCGCCGACGATCACGAGATCGGAAGTGAGCGGCTCCATCATTCGCTTAATCTATAATGAGCCGCTTAAAGCGGATCTGAAGCCTTCGCCAGCGAGCTATTACGTCACAGTCGCCGGCGCTCCGCGCAACGTCACTGCCGTGAAGGTAGAGGGCAATATCGTCGCGCTGACGTTGGCAAGCTCCGTGGGCAGCAATCAGAAGGTAGTGTTGTCGTATACGAAGCCGGCTACCGGGCTTGTTCAAGACATGTCCGGCAATGAGGCGGCAACGATAACGAATCTGGAAGTGTCGAACGGTTCAACGGGCACCGTGCCTGTCGTGAGCAGTGGAACGGCCTACGGCAATACGGTAAATCTTAATTTTAGCGAGTCGCTGTTCTCGGTTAACACCTTCGCTTACACGCAGTTCACGGTCACGGTCGGCGGGGCCAGCTACAGTCCGACGGCGATCTGGCATAGCGGGAACATCATTCAGCTGACGGTCAACGCTTCCATAACGAGCAGTCAGCCTGTATACGTATCCTACACTCCGAACAGCTATCCATTATTAGGCGTGTCAGGCAATACGGTAAGTGCGTTCAGCAATTATACGGTGAATGCAGGCAATACTGGCGGCGGCACCGTAGGAGATTATTTCGCGCCGACGGTTGTAAACATCACGGCTAACGGAACGTTGGTGTCCGTCAAATATAATGAACCGTTGAATTCCAGCACGGCGCCGGCCATTTACCAATATAGCGTAACGGCCGACGGCAGCGCGAGAACGATCAGCAACGTCATAGTGGCAGGCGACACCGTTTACTTGACGTTGACTTCGGGCGTGGCTACAACGCAGCAGATTCTGGTATCCTATATCGCGACCAATGCGACGTTAAAGGATTATTCCGGCAACTCTGCGGCTTCGTTTACGAATATTACCGCTAACAGCGGTACAGGGACGGGAACCGGACAGACAGGCGCGCTAAGGGGCGCCATCCTGAAAGGTCGGACGCTGACGTTAACCTTCAACGAGACGCTTAACCAGGTGTCTGTGCCTTCGAGCAGCACGTTCGTTGTTCGCATCAACAATCTCGTCAGAACGATCAGTACCGTGCAAGTAGCCGGATCAGCCGTTATTCTGACATTGTCCTCTCCGGCTAATGTTGGAGAATCGGCAACCGTCTCGTATCTGCCAACAGGCGTGGGACTCGTGACGCTCGGCGGCCAGTCCGTGGCCAGCTTTACGAATGCCAACGTCGCGAACCAGACGACGCTGCTGGATAATCTGACCGGCGATTATGAAGCATCGGACGGCGGAGGTATCGCGATCAAGTATACAGGCGCGACGACAACGGCCGACACTTCGCCGGCAGGCGTATCCGCAAGCCGCTATACCGTGAGCAACGACAAATTTATAGCGGCGGGG
>NZ_BDQX01000125.1 GCF_003112455.1 Paenibacillus agaridevorans | reverse complement strand
CTTATTTGGTCATACAGCCGGTAAGCAAGCTAAAGATTCAGCACACTTTCGTATCCAGTTTTCAGGGCGCAATCCGGTTGTTCAGGTGGACAAGCTCCATCTCAAACAACAGATTTGCACATGACATTTGGCGATGTCATTTCCTGACCTTGCAAGCGACCCCGAGCGCTGCAAGAGACACAATTCGGGGAAACATGTGGCGGTGTAGCTCAGCTGGCTAGAGCGTACGGTTCATACCCGTGAGGTCGGGGGTTCGATCCCCTTCGCCGCTACCATATGGAGGATTAGCTCAGCTGGGAGAGCATCTGCCTTACAAGCAGAGGGTCGGCGGTTCGATCCC
>NZ_BDQX01000124.1 GCF_003112455.1 Paenibacillus agaridevorans | reverse complement strand
TAAGTCCAGCGGTATGATGTCAAGTCCCTAATTCGGTCGAATTGGAAATTTTCTTGGCTGTACACATGAGGAGAGCCAAAAAATGGACGCATCAAACTAAACCCAGTCGAAATTCAAGTAAAATACCAAATATTAACTGGGAATTCACGAAGGACTTTAGCAAAGGAGGCATTAATCCTTCACAGGCGTCACCTTCTTCCGTGGCGTATAGAGTTGGCCGTTGCGTAGCAGCACATCGACCAGACGCACGAGTTTTCTTGCCGTTAAGACGAGGGCGCGTTTGTGTTGGTGCTTGGGCACTTCTTTGAATTTCTTCCGGTAATATTCACCGAACTCTTCATCGCGGTTCTTCACCGAGTTGGCAGCTTCAACCAGGTAATAGCGAAGGAATCGGTTGCCGGATTTAATGCGTTTCGTATCTTCGGCCTCAAACGAGCCGGACTGTGTCTTGCGCCATGTGAGGCCGGCGTACTTTGCGACAGCGGCTTGATCGTTGAAGCGCTCGATGTCGCCGATCTCAGCAAGGATGCCAGCGGCATAGACGCGATCAATGCCGGGAACGGAACGCAGGCACAGGGCTCCAGGGATCGTCTCGAGAATCTTCTCGATCGCTTTGTCCAAATCTTTCAGTTGAGCTTGGATGCTTCGGATAGCTTGGATTGATGTGCCCAGTACAAGGTCAATGGAGTCCTCAACCACCTTTGAAAGGCGGTAGGAGGCTCTAGCTGCCTTCTGGATACAGGCGGCAACGTTCTCAGGATCCGGGAAGCGATTGCGTCCCTTGTCCCGCAAGTAGTCAGCCAGGTCGCCAACCTCCATCGTAGCGATGTCGTCAAGACTGTACTTCTCGGAAAGCATCTCGAGGATGGCATGGCCGAACACAGAGCTCTCGACTTCGGTCGTGAAGGCATTGCACTTGTAGAACAGGTTCTGCAAGAAGTACTGCTTCTCGCGCGTCAAGTTGTGAATCAAGTGGAACCGCATGCGTGTCAGGCGCTGGAGCGCCACGTACTGCTCCTGCATGACGATGGTGGTCGTCAGTCTGCCAAAGCGCAGTCGATCCGCAATGACCCAAGCATCCAGACGATCGGTCTTGTCCAAGTCGGGGTAAGCATCTCTAAACTTGCTGACCAGCTTCGGGTTAATGGTGAAGACCTTGGCGTTGCGCTCCTTGAGCGAAGCGTCCTGATGCAAGTACATGGCGGGATGCCAGCTGTAGACTGATGTGGACTCGAGACCAATATGGATCTCGGTGATCGAATGCTTGTCCGCAAGGGCAACGACGCGGTCTCTCAGATGAGAAGCGCCTTCGAGATTATTCTTTACGGTGAGCGTCTCTAGCTTGTCGCCGTCTGCATTCATGAAACACGTCTCCAGTTCTTTCGAACTGACGTCAATACCGACAAATAGCTTCAATGGGAATTCCTCCTTTCGGTTAGGGATTCAGGGAATAGGCTCTCCGGGATGCCTCCGGCGCACGCGCAGATCAATCACCCTCGCCTATAAGAACACGCTTCGGTCCATGAGCTGCCCTGGTTTGCTAGTGCCAGGCATGGGGTGCCGAAGGGAACGGCCAGCGGGTCAGAAGTTCAGACGCGTACCGGAGAAACAGACTTAAAATGTAGACGATGCTACAGGAGGGAAAAGAATTTCCCCGATGGATCCCTAAGATCCATTGTCCAGAGGCATGCCGGAAAGTCCAGTCCCTCATTCAGATTTCAACGTGCAAATTTACTGGAAATTGAGAGGTTCGCC
>NZ_BDQX01000122.1 GCF_003112455.1 Paenibacillus agaridevorans | reverse complement strand
ACGGTTAAGGCGTGGGGATCCAACTCATCCGGTCAACTGGGATTAGGAAACACGACTAGCATAAGCATACCAACAACGATAACGAGCTTATTTGGAGTGAAGCAAATAGTAGCGGGTAATTCCCATTCCCTGGCCCTGATGGAGGATGGAACGGTTAAGGCGTGGGGATCCAACTCATCTGGACAATTGGGATTAGGTGACATGACTAGCAGAAACGTGCCAACAGCGATAACTAGCTTAACGGGAGTGAAACAAATAGCAGCAGGTTATTCCCATACCTTGGCGTTTATGGAAGATGGGACGGTTAAGGCGTGGGGATCCAATGTTAACGGCCAATTGGGATTAGGAGATACGACTAGCAGAAACATGCCAATAAAGATAACGAGCTTAACGGGAGTAAAGCAATTTGCTGCGGGTGATTCGCATAACTTGGCCCTCATGGAAAATGGGATGGTTAAGGCCTGGGGATTCAACATGTATGGTCAATTGGGATTAGGAGACACGACGAACAGAAACATACCAACAACGTTAACGGGCCTAACGGGAGTAAAGCAATTAGCAGCGGGTAGTAAACATACCTTGTTACTGATGGAGGATGGGGCGGTTAAGACGTGGGGACTCGGTTCTGACGGTCAATTGGGCTTAGGAAACACAACTTACAGAAACATACCAACCGACGTAACGAGCCTATCGGGAGTGAAGCAAATAGTAGCGGGTGATTCCCATACCTTGGCGCTCATGGAGGATGGAACGGTTAAGGCATGGGGATCTAATTCTTCCGGTCAGTTGGGAATAAATCAATCGAGTAGTATGTATAGCCCGGTTCATTTAACCATGAATCATCAATATACCATCCTCGCTGTCAGCGGCTCACCAGGCAGCACCGTAAGCGCCAAATTGTATCTGGATGCGGGGACTGAGCCGATTGAAACTAAAAATATTCAGCTCTCTCAAGAGAGCAGCTATATTAAATTCGAATCTATGGATCAAACCGCACTATCACAGGGAACTCATAAATTCGTATTCGAAGTGACCGACGGCATCCAACTCGTTAGAACAGAAGTGCCTTTTGAAGTCACTAACGCGATGCCTTCTGTTGACACATTTGATGTAAGTACGGATACACAATCGGTTACAGCTTCCGGCTCTTCATCGAGCAGTACTTTAGATCCCCTGCCATACCGTTTTATTATCGGTCAATCAGATAGTGGTTGGAAGACTGGCACGCCTATTGCGACTCATTCTGCGAGCGGCTTGCAGCCAGACACAAAATATCCAGTCGAATTCCAGGTTAAAAATGCGAACGGTCAAATAACAAAACAATTCAAAGATGCGGTTACGTTAGCTGTACCGCCAGCGTTAGCCTCAGCAGGAGTGACACCTACTACCGCAACGTTTACTGTAACGGACACCAACCCCTCAGATACCTCCTATCAGATTACAGTAGGCAACAAATATGTTTCTACAGACGGCACGTTAACGGGACAGCCTGTATGGATTGTCCTGCCGGATAAAGGGATCACGATCAAAGGACTGCAGTCCGGTCAGAACTATAAATTTCAAATCAAAGCCCGCAATAAAGAAGGGATTGAAACGGCGATATCGCCTGTCGTGCAAGCAGGACCACCCATCAAGCCTCCGGCAGCACCAACAGGGCTCAAAGCCGTAGCATCAACTAACCAGTTGGAGTTAAGTTGGAAGCCTGTTCTAGACGCCACCTCCTATCAACTCGAAGTGGATGGAGCTGTTGTGCAAGTCGGTATTCAACTAGCCTACACGCACAATAGCTTATCGCCCAATACGTCTCACCTCTATCGTATTCGTGCCCTGAAGGATGGAGTTCCGGGGGAATGGAGCGAGCCTCTAACTGCAAAGACGCTAATACCGGCACCGGCTGTACCCGCCTCAGTGATGGCGAACGCAACCGCGAAGAGTGTTACGGTGCAGTGGAGCAGCGTAGGGAATACGCTTCACTATGAAGTGGAGTGGGACGGGCAAGTATACCGTACCGATCGCAATGCAAGTTCATATACCTTTAGGGATTTGTTGCCTGGCTCCCAGCATTCGTATCGCGTTCGTGCCATAAATCCTGGAGGAGCAGGCCCATGGTCGCTATTGCGTACAATCGTCACTTTGACGACGCCTCCTGTCGTTCCTACAGGTTTAACGGGAATGGCCACGGATACAAGCGTTCAACTCAATTGGCAGAAAGTTGACGATGCGACGTATTACGAAATTTTAGCCAATGGCGTCGTGTTTCACAATGGATCCGCCCATTTCGCCTCACTTGGGGGTCTGCAACCTAACACGTCCTATCAGTATAGCATTCGATCCTGGAATGAGATTGGCGCCAGCGGTTGGAGCAGCCCGTTAACATTGACGACATACGCTTTGGCTACTCCGAAATTGATGAAAGAGAATACGGAAGATACGTCATTATCCTTAAAATGGGTTCCCGTTCAAGGAGCAACAAGCTACGAGCTTGAACGAAACGGCGTCTCTCAGCAGGTAAGCGGAACAAGCGTGCTGCAAGAAGGCCTGCAGCCTGAAACACCTTATACGTACCGTATTCGTGCCCATGGTCCTGGCGGCAGCAGCGCTTGGTCAGCCGAAATGAAGCTGTCGACTCTACCTGCTAAACCGGTGGCTCCAAGCGGTATTTATGCCGTGGCCGGCAAGGACTATATTACGCTGAACTGGGAAAGCGTAGGAGGTTCAATCGGCTATCAGGTAGAGATCGACGGCAAGGTCGTGATGGATAACTTCCATGCCACCACCTATTCCGATGAGATGTTAGACCCGTTTAGCGCTCATACGTATCGGATTCGAGCGGTCACAGATGCGGTGCAAGGCGACTGGACGGAAGTTGTCGCTATGCGTACATTGCCCGAAGTACCGAGTGCCCCATCTGGCATAACACTTACCTCCTCAGGCAATTTGGTCTACGTATCCTGGGCAGAGGAGCCGTCTGCGATTCGTTATGAGCTGGAAATTAACGGCGTAGTAAAGGATGCAGATCTGCAAACGAATTATACGCATCGCAGAGTGACAGCAGGCTCGGAAAACCGATACCGCGTTCGGACCATCAACGAGGCGGGTGTTGGCGCGTGGAGCAATCTTATTGTGAACAACACAATCACGGCTAAGCTCAATAAAGGAAAACTCGTTGACCTGAATCTGACGGCTTCGGATGTCACGGACTTTAGCAAATACACCTTGACGGTCAATTACGATCACAATGCGATGAAAGTGACGGACTTATCAGCTCTAACGGGACAGCCTGAGCTTACAACAGGACGCATTGAAGGAACAGATATTACGATTACACACTTTACGCCAGGCAGAATTATTTTTGTCACGGATAAACCAATCGAATCCGGTCAATCCTGGACAGGCATTATCAATAGTATTCAATTCCAGGGCCTAGCTGCAGGCGGGTCTTCCATTACGTATACGGTTGTCCAGCAATCTTGATCTTGATGATGATGACGAATCTAACCTTTCCAATCGGAGGAAACTATGAAAACGATCTTATCGACATTTTTTAAGAGCTTACTAGTCATCGTATTGCTGGCCTCATTTGTGCAAGATTATAGTTTCGCTTTTGCAGAAGGGCAGACAGATAAACAACTACCAAGACACAAGTCTGAGGTGCTGGTGAAATACAAAGATGCTTCTAAATCCAGGGAAGCTAATGATCGTGTAGGCAAAAAGCTTTCTGCCAATAAGCTCTCAAGTAAACAAAAAATGTCTCGTACAGGTGTAGAGCTGCTCAGCGTTGAAGGAACAGGCACGCTCGATCAGGTGCTTGCTGAACTTCGTAAAGATCCGAACGTACAATATGCACAACTTAACTATGAATTAACGCCACTGGCAGTACCGGGAGATGAGCGATTCCAGGAATCTTGGGGTCTAAACAATACGGGTCAAAGCGTTGCGATGCAAACAGGGGTTAAAGGCATGGACATTCGAGTGCTGGAAGCGTGGCAGCATACGATTGGACAAGCATCGACAGTCATTGGCGTGCTGGATACCGGGATCGATATTCGGCATCCTGACCTTGCTTCGCGTATTTATCTGAACACGCTCGAGATTCCAGACAATGGGCTGGACGATGATGGAAACGGCTATATTGACGATGTAAACGGATGGGATTTCGCCAATGGCGATGCCACGGTCTATGATGCAGCTACCCAAGACAAACATGGCACATTCGTTGCAGGGCTTATTGCAGCGAGCGCGAACGACATCGGTTCCCGCGGTGTAGCGCCGGGCGTTACGCTTATGCCGCTCAAGTTTATATCGGATAACAAAGGATATACATCCGATGCTATTGCAGCGATTGAATATGCCAAACAAGCAGGCGTTAAAATCATCAATGCCAGTTTCGGCAGTCCTTCTTCTAACCCTGCGTTAGAAGAAGCTATTCGGATCAGCGGTATTTTGTTTATTAGCGGAGCAGGCAATAACGGACAAGATGCAGGCTCCCATCCCGTTTACCCGGCAGCCTTTGCATTGCCAAACGTGATTTCGGTAGCGGCGATTGACAATCAAGGCGCGCTTGGCGCCAGCTCCAACCATGGTTCTAGTGTTGATCTGGCCGCGCCAGGTGTAGCGACATTAAGCACTTTGCCCAATGAAAGCTATGGCTTGCTAACCGGCACGTCCATGGCAGCCGCTTACGTTTCAGGGATTGCAGGTCTCGTTCAAAGTGCTTATCCCGATTTAACGGCAGAACAATTGGCTGACCGTATACGTGGCGCTTCAAGGCCTATTGCTTCGCTGCAAGGCAAAGTCGCTTCTGGAGGAATAGTGGATGCGGTAAAAGCCATCACAGGCGTAGCCGCTCAGACGGTTCATCCTGACCTGCCGGCTCCAGTTATAGGAGAAGAAGATTTGGATGATATGCTGGTGACACTGGCGGCAGAGATCGATCCTGCTTTGCAGGAACAAATCCATTACGGGGAGGAAGGGGTCTCCGTCACGACGGGGAACTATTCGAAGACCGTTACGGACATGTCTGTCGTTACGCCGGGATTTACCTTGAACATAGGAAGGACGTACAACTCGAAGGACGATCGCCCGTCAAGCTGGATGGGCAGAGGCTGGACGTTTAGCTTTGAGGGCAGTTTGAAATTAACGGGGAACCAGATGGTAGCGAAACTGCCTAACGGTTCTGCGCAGGTATTTATAAAGAGCGGCGAAACGTATATAGCCAATGATTCGCACAGTGTGCTGAAGAAGCAAGCTGACAATTCGCATATCCTGACCACCTCGGATCAATACTCGTATGGGTTTACAAGTGATGGGTATTTGAGTTGGATGAAAGATGCTTACGGGAATACAATCGCTATCGAAGTGAGCAACACAGGCAAAGTGACAAAGATAACCGATACCGTTGGTCGAGCATACACCGTATCGTATACCGGCAACTTTATACAGAAAGTAACGGATGTGACCGGTCGTTTTATCACATACGGTTATGACAGCTCGAATCGGCTGACGACGGTGACCGATGCGGAGAACCAGGTCGTTGCCCGATACGAATACGATTCTTACGGTTATCTGAATGTCGTTAAAAACGCTAAAGGTCATGTCGTAGAAGCAATGGTATACAACCGTGCGTCTGGTGCAAACCAGCATAAAGTATCGCGGTATACCGATACTTATGGCAATGTTCAGACGTTCGCTTATGATACGACTAATCGTAAAACAACGGTCACGGATGTTAATGGCCGCATATTAATGAAGTGGTACGATACGGCGATGTATGTAACGAAGTCCCAAGACCCTGAGGGCAAGCAAACTATTGTGGAGTACTACACGGACGCCAGCGGCTTTAATAAATACGGAGAAGAGAAGTCGATCACAGACCGGAACGGAAACAAAACGTTATATGAAAGAGATGCCAGAGGGAACATCACCAAGATCGTCAATCCAGACGGCAGTTTCCGCGAGTATGCCTACGATCAGACCAACCAGTTGGTCATGGAGAAGGACGAGCTTGGAAAAGCGACTTATTATGAATACAGCAATCACATGAGGACTAAACAAATCAAACCAATGAATGGCACGGACGAGTATAAGGGTACCTTATCCGGTTCATTTATCGTAACGAGTTACGCTTACTATTCGCTATCCGAAGCACAACGGTTCGGCCTCTCGGTTCAAGGGTTGTTGAAGTCGGAGACGGATCCCGAGGGTAACACGACGACGTATACGTACGATAAATACGGCAATGTCAGCACTTCTACAGCTCCTAGCGGAGGAATTACGCGAAAAAACTATTCGCCTCTTGGATGGCTGACATCGATCGTGACGCCAGAAGGCTATCGCACAGACTATACGTATGATAAAAACGGCAGGTTATTGAGGCAAGTGGAAGACGGCGGCGAGACGACACGTTACGTCTATGATGCCGATGGTTTAAACGCACAAGTGATTCATCCCAATCAATATCAATCGTTCGAAGATCAGCTTGTAGCTGCAACGGGAATGCAATATAACAATACGGAAGCTGGCATTCGTTCCTCGTACTACCCTAATGGCAAACTTGAGCGGACCGTAGACACGATGGGGTATGAGACTCGTTATGAGTACGATATTTATGGCAATGTAACGCGGGAGGTTCGGCCAAACGATTCGGAATACATCTATGAATATGATGTCATGAACCGGATCAAAGGGGTTTCTTTCAAAACTTCAAGGGTTGCTGTTCCTGTGAAAGTGAAGGAAACGGCCTACCAGACACTGACCAATGGACATGAGCGTCAGACAGCAACCGTTTATTTAAACGATACGGAACAAGCGGTCACGGTCACGACGACTGATGATAAGGGGAGAGTGCTCGAACAGCAGCTGCCAGATGGAGGCGTGAAACGCTGGGCGTATCATCCCAATGGACTAACCAGCGCATTGACGGATGCCAGGGGAAATACGACCTACTATGTGTATGATGGGCTTAATCGCTTATCCAACCAATGGGCGCCGCTGGAGAATGGAAAGTACATGTACACTGGATTCTCCTATAATCGAAATGGGCAGAAGACGGAAGAACGCAAAGGAAAAGATCCTGTTGCGTTGTATAGCCAATCTGTAGGGGATCGCATGGTCGTAACGAGTTATACGTACGATCAGGATGGACGGAACACGGAGTTGGATCAATCGTCCGACAGCAAGATCAAGATGAACTATAATTCGGATGGCCAAATGACACAGAAGGAAGTCTATACTTCGGCATCGACCTCCATGGTAACGAAATATAGCTATAATCATCGCGGGCAGATTGTATCTCAGAAAATACCGGTTCGTGCTGGAGATATAAGCGGTGTTGCTTTCTCAGACAACAACCAAATCCATCTGGAAACCAAAAATCGTTATGACGCCAATGGTAATTTGAGCGCAATCATCACGCCAGACGGCAAAGAAACCAGATATGTTTATGATGCTCGCAATCGAGTGATCAAGTCCATAAGTGAATCGTTAGACGAGCAAGGGAAACCTGCCATTGCGACGACTTCGTCTACGTATAACTGGGAGGATAAGCCACTCACCACGACAGACGCACTGGGAAGGACAACAAACTATGCGTATAATGCATTCGGGTCGCTTGAGCTTACCACGTATCCGGATGACAGCAAACAATTAGAAGTATATGACCGGGCGCAGCGCCGAATAGCGGTCATCTCCCCGGAGGCTTATCGGGATAACCAATCATGGAATCAAATGGGACGAACAGTATACACCTATGACAACATGGATCGTGTCCAATTAGTGATGGAAGTCTTTGAGAGCAAAACGTATAATCCACAGACCCAGACTTGGACCACCAAATGGTCGGACTTGGTGACGAAAGCCTATGCTTATGATGAAAATGGCAATGTCATCAAAGAACTAAGCGGAGAAGGTTATGCGTTTGGTACCGGCAAGACCATAGATGAACGGATACAAAACGGATATGGTACTCGTACTACGTATAATGCAGCCAACTTGCGTGCAACGATTATCGATCCGGTTAGTGCCGAAAAAGGAAATAGAACCACAAATGTGTATAAGTATGATGGTTTGGGTAGAGTCATTAACGAAATTGATGCGATAGGTACGGTGTATGTGACTTATTACGACGATGGAAGTCGAGTGAGTTCAACGGCCGTAAGAAAATCGTTGACCTCTCCCGAGCAAGTATTAACAAGGAGTACGTACGATTGGGCAGGTCAACTGCTGGAGCAGATCGATGCGAACGGACATCGGACGAAGTATGTCTATAATGCGATGGGGCAAATACGAACAATCGAGAGTCCTGGGGACGAAACGATACCGGCCCAAATGACCACACGTCAATATGATGTCATGGGACGTCCTGCCAAAGAATGGGATGCTGGCGGCACGACTAAGATTACGGTTTACGATCCCAATGGCAGAGTAATCAGCCAGTCGGAACAGTCAAGCCAGGGAAAAGAAAAAGTTACAACTTCCTTTGGTTATGATTTAGTTGGCAACAAACGATTTGAAGTCAACGGCAATGGTTACCGTACGGACTTCATCTATGATGCGATGAATCGTGTTTTTGAAAAAACGATTCAAGTAAGCAAAGATCCTGTTCGTAACCAGTCGACAACCTACGAATATGATCGTAATGGCAATCTACGAAACGAGACGAATTGGCTCGGGCAGGTCACCTCTTATGTGTATGACGGGATTAATCGATTGGTGGAAACCAGAGATGCCGATGGTATTGCGGTCGAACGACTAACTTACAATGCCAACCATGCGCAAGTGAAGGCATGGGATGCGCTAAACAGGCTGACACAGTTCCAATATGATCGCAATAATCGCGAAACCGTTCGAGTGGATGCGCTAAATTATCGGACTGAAAACGTCTATAACGAGCTTGGGCTCGTATCCTCGCATCGAGATGCGAGAGGAAATGAAACCACTTACGCTTATGATTTCATGCGTCGATTGCAAAGTGTGACGAATGCGCTTGACGAAGTGACAAGCTATACTTACGACTTGGCTGGAAATAAGTTGACACAGACTGACGGTAGAGGACATACTCAGCATTTCGAATACAACGCGGCGAATCTCTTACAATCGCGTATCGATCCTGCAGCCGTAAGTGATAGTGTGCTTCCAGCGGTTGAGAATAGGTCTGCCAAAACAGAAAGCTATAGCTATAACGCGGACGGCAGCTTGGCCATTAAACAAGATCGTAATGGTCATATGACGAACTATACCTATGATATTCATGGGCAGTTGACAAAGGAAACCGTGGATGGGGCTGGTCTGACGCATCTGACGGAGCAGCAACGACGGATCTCGTATACCTATGATGCCAATGGCAACCAACTGACGATGACCGATTCTACTGGAACGACGAGTCGCACGTATGATGGACTCAATCGTGTCGTCGCGAAGTCGGTGCCTAAGATAGGCACAAGCGTATTCGAATACGACGTGACGCAGGGAATGCCCTCTGGCTATTCCTCCGAGAAGACCATCGATGCGAAAGGCCATGAAACGGTAAAGGTATATGATCGGGTAAATCGGCTGTCGAGCGTGAAGAGCAGCCCAACGGATACTGCAACGTATACCTACTATAACGATGGCAGCTTGAAGACGCTGCAATACAGCAACGGCGTGAAGGAGGAATATACGTATACGGCGAATAATCAATTGCATACGCTCAAGAACTATAAGGGCAGTACGCTGTTGGATTCGTATACGTATACGTATGATGCGGCAGGCAACCAACTCTCCAAGACCGAAATGCAAAATGGTACAACCATCGGCACGACGACATATGCGTACGACGAATTAAACCGCTTGTCTCGTGTGCAGGAGCCGAGCGGACGTGTAACCACATATACGTATGACGCATCGGGCAACCGCACGCAGGAAAAGGTTGTGCAGGGAAGTCAGGTCACACTGACGATGTATACGTATAACGAACAGAATCGACTGATGGACACAACGGAAGTGAAGACAAGCGGCGAAAAGCAAATCGATCAGTACAAATACGACAACAACGGCAACTTGATCTTTAAGGGACGTGAAGTCACCAAAGTATTCGATCCGATGCAGCCCATCGAACCAAGCTTCGGCATGTTTATTACGGGGCAGGAGAACGAGAACCCTAGTATTCATACCATCGTAGATGGAACGGCGCAGTATGTGTATGATGGCTGGAATCAGCTCATTCAAATTGGATCGGGAAGCGGCAGTTCGACGTATGTCTATAACGGCGAAGGTCTTCGGACACAGAAGACGGTCGGCAGCGAGACGACGCTCTATCTGTATGAGTATGACAAGGTCGTATTAGAGGTTGACGGGAAGGGTCAGAGCAAAGCAAGGAATGTGTACGGCATCAACTTGCTAACTCGTGTGATGGGCAGCGAGAAATACAGCTACCTGTACAACGGCCATGGCGATGTGACTTCGCTTGTGGACAGCGCAGGCGTGGTGCAAGCTTCGTATCGCTACGACGCATTCGGCAACCATCTGGAGTCGATGGGTACGGTCGAGAACCCGATTCGTTACGCTGGGTATCAGTACGATGAGGAGAGCGAACTGTATTACTTGAACGCTCGCTACTACGACCCGAAGATCGCTCGGTTTTTGAGTGAGGATACGTATCGAGGGAATGCGAGAGATCCCCTATCCCTGAATCTGTATACGTACACGATTAATAATCCCTTAAAATACTATGATCCAAGCGGTCATAATTATGTGGATCGGGGAGATAAGGGGACTGCAGTAAAAGAAGTACAGAAAATGCTTGTAGATGCCGGGTATAAAATAGCGGTAGACGGTTCATTTGGTCCAGCCACAGAAGCGGCCGTAAAGCAGTTCCAGACCTCGAACGGGTTGAAAGTGGATGGAAGTGTAGGCGCTCAGACGATGAAGGCTCTTCAAGTTGTAAGCAGTACGGCCAATGCACCGATGCATATTCAACAACTGGCCTTGGAGTCGGCCAGAAATACAAAGCCAGGAGCTCTATCGACAACAACGACTTCAAGTAGTTCATCGTCTTCAAACAAACAAACAGGCACAAGCGACAAGGCTAAAACGACTAAAAGTACAACCGGGAATCCGGTCAGTTCGACTACCACAAATAACTCACCACAAGCATCAAAGCCTACGGGGAATGTATCAACTAAATCTAACCTTCTGTCAGATTTAGCAGCTCAGTTTAATAAATATTCGAAGGAGACTTTGGAAGCTTGGGGAAAAGTGGTGGAAAATGAATGGGGGAGTATTAAGGAAGCCCATTCTACAACCGAAAGTATACTAAGCACCTATACCGGTGGATTCACGGATTCGTTTTACGCATCCTATCGCAATCCAATGGACTCACCGGAATATTGGTATGCACAGGCCGAAGTGCTCTTAAATTCTTTATCTTTTGCCTTACCCGGTGTAGGAGGTAAAACCGGTTTAACAACGACCACTGCGAGGAGTACCACTGTAACTGCAGGAGCTAATGTAGTTAAGGGTGCGGGTAAAGTTCCGGGTATGCCTCCTATTGTTCAATCCCGGATAAATATCAGTAATGATGGGTGGAAGCACGTAGTTGACAGACATTTTTCTGGTAAGAATGCTTCTCAGTTCACAGTAACTCAGGACGAACTACGTTCACTACTATCGAGTGAAGAAATAGTGAATTCACCAGTTGTCAGAAGTATTGATAGTGCAGATGGAGTTCGATATGTAAGAGAAATCACTTTAGATAAGTCTATTGGACTTGATAAATTTAATGATTTCAAACCGACCTCCACTTTTACAATCTTAACTGATAAGCATGGCAATCTAGTAACAGCAACACCCGGAGTAATAAAATAGTTTTAAGAGGGTGGGAGAACACATGAAACTAATAGGCAGTAAGTTGGAACAAGAAATTAGGGAGCAACTTAGTATTTCCAATCAATCACTTTTCGAGAGTGAGGAAAAAAGAAGACTACTTGAAGTGATAAAAAGTTCATTTCCGGAAATGAGAACGGCTTATATTGTTAACTGGATACCTGAACAGGGTGAGGATATTTATAAGATACTAATTAATGATAGCATTATCGCAGATATTGAGTTAGACCGTTATAGCGATGATTTTGAACCAATTGTAGAATCTAAAGATATCCCTAATTATTTACATGGACTCAGTAAACAGAATCAAATTAAATTAGCGGTTGCTCTTGATTTAGCGAAGCAAGAATTGAAGAATATGGAGTGACTAACACTATCCCAGTTACCTAGATTGACTTCATTCCTTTCGAGGTTTACTTTGGTGGGGCTACCCAGTGCCGAATGAACCCATCATTCAACCAATAACAAATCTAACCCATGTATTACCCGTATAAGATGCTCTAATTATATAACCCAAGTAACGCTATTACGTTACATTGAACAGGTCGATTATGGTCAGATACTACCATGATAGACCTGTTTTTTGTTATCTTCGTTTTCTCCCGTTTTTCAAAATCCATCGTAACTGTACAGCGTAATCCCTTGTTCTACGAATTTTACGGGCGTAAGCTAGCAGAAGGCAAGACAAAGAAGCAAGCCCTCATATACGTCATGAGAAGGGTCGTGAACATCATCTACAGTATGATGAAGAACAAAACTGAATACAGGGAGGCGAGTCCTCTAACAGAACTCAAAGCCGGATGAATCCTTCATTCTACCAATAACATATCTAACCCATGAACTACCCGTTTAAAGATTTCTCGAAATCACTGTACGTACGGCAATGCTTTATTTTCATACCCTAAATACGCTATGCCGATACAATAAACAGGTCGATAATGGTCAGATACCACCATGATTGACCTGTTTTTTGTTAGTTTCGTTGTCTGCGCTCTTTAAATCGGAAGGGTTCGGCACATGAAGAATCAGTGAAAACTGACTTCTGGTTCGCTCCGTTTCGTGTAATTAAAAACACAAAAAAATCGTCTTTTCTTTAAATGGAAGTTAACACAAACCCTTTCAGGAAAGGATGATTTTTTGCGAAGTCTGACGACTACTACCGAACAAGTATTCCAAGCAACTGCTCCTTCCTCTAGGGGATATTGAAGAAAATGGGGTGTAAACTAAATCTGGCCCCTTCCTTCAAGGCCTACGACATGAATTACAAAAAAGCAGCCGGTCGTCAGCCAGCTACTTCCATGTCTTAATAAGCTATTGTCTCCTGTTACCTTAATGTTCCTTTGAAACACGGAGTCCTTCTACTACTATTAACGCCACCCTTTTAGCGACTTCCTCTTTACTCATAGCGATGTTGCCAGAAGCCCACTGATAGGCACCTTCATGGATGACTTTTACAAAAATAGCCACATAGAAAGGACTGTTTTGTTTGTTTGTGTTGTGCGTAGGTTCATTACTTTATTCGCCATCGTTTCCTCCCCCAACCCCGACATTTCATCGTTCTTGTTGCTATAGCAACACTCTCAACATGATTGTTGGTTGTTGCAATAATTTGTTTGAAGCCATTTTCACCAAGCTTTTTCTAGCCCTTATGGCTGGGACAAATTCACTAAGGTGTTAGAAACCACGCCAGTGTATCGGAACAAAAGTTTCATTTACCATTTGTTGTCAATGGCGGAATCGTAATGTCTGGTATTCGTAACTATGCTACAAATCTGCATCAGGAGCTGAAGAGAAAGGCGTATTTTGTAGGACATCTTTCGATCGGCACTATGATACAAGCTGGGACAGCAGGGGATCCGATGTCATCGCTGAAACCTGGTATAACCTTTACGAGAAAAAGGATCGCTTTGAAGAGATACTCCCTCCAGGGTTTGATCCGACTATAATGTTCTCATTCACAATAAAGGAGCAGCTTCGCCTCAATACTTCAGCTTCAGCAAATTCCGTTCCTGAACGAATGTTGATGTGTTGAAGAGGAACAGCGCGTCCTGGATGCCGTTCTCCTCCATATAATCGCCGATGTTGCCGTTGTAATAACGGATGTCGATCATATGGATGTCCCTAACGTGATTTGTCAGGAATGGCAGCATGCTGTGCGCGTAGGAGTCCTTTACGATCAGCAGCTTCTCCAGATCGGCATCCTCGGACGCAATCTCGTTTGTTACCGTAACCAGCGCGTGGACGCCGCCTTGAAAGTAGCTGTATTTGTCTTTTTTGCTCAAGTAGCTGTCGTCGTACAGGCTGTCACTTGTTTCATCGGTATCGACGATGTGCATCTCGGACGCCACGGGATTTTTAGGCTCGTATACTTCGATGGTGTCGGGCCGCAGACCGCCGTATTGCCCCTTCGTATGATAGCTGCCCAAGAACGAGTCGGAGACAGTGCGAATATGAAAGTCCTCTTCCGCGAGAGGCTCCCAGCCCAATGATTCGGAATAAGCCCGATATGCCAGATAAGCGCCGAATGTCGTCCAGTGATGGTCGGTGCGGTAATAGAGCTGGCGATCGTCTTGTTTGCTTTCGGTATCCCCATGGTCCAGAAAAGCGAAGCCGTCGAGAAACGTCAATCCGCCGTCAAGCCTCCCGCCGATCCACTTATTCAATTCCCGCTGAGAATACGCCTCCGCCATCCAAGGCAAACGTTCCGGGTACATGCCCACGGAGTTGGGTGCAAGCAGGAAGGAGAGCCGCGTTTCGGGATGGTTGGCGGCGAATTTGTTTATCGCGTCTACGTAGGAGCCTAACTCATCCAAGTCGGGTTTTCCGAACTTTTCGAACAAATAACCGTCCTCTCCCAGGAAAATGCCGTTGTTCTCCTTCTGCAGGCGTGCCTGCTCCAGCAGCGACTTCGTTGCGATAAACTCGGCCCGGAACGGAAAATGGTCGGTCACGTACAGCTCCGCATCCTTGGCGTATTGCTGAGACCAAATCCGGCTCCAGGAAAACTCCGGATTCTCCTGAAGCTTGCGATTCTCAAGCTCGGAGAATATCGTCTTCGGCTCGAAGATAAAAAACAGCAGCAATCCGATGAGCAACGAAAGAAAACCCCCGATATATATGCGATCAATCCATTTGCTGGACATAGATGAGGCCTCCCGGGCTAAAATCGGAAATAAAGAAACGGATTAAAGGTCGCGTCGACGAGATAGGCGACGGACATCAGCAGCAAAACCGCATGCCAGCCGAGACCGAGCAATGGGAGCACTACGGACGCGGGTTTGCCGTTGACTGCTTTCCGAGTCCCATCGCTGCCAGTTATATCATCTGCAACCGAACGGTTTTGAATTCCGCCGTTCAGGCGCGCCTGGACGGAACGAATCAACCCCCGCCATTCCAGCGAGCCCATCACAAGCAAGAGAAGCAAAATGGCATTCGTATACAGCAAATAGATGCTGTGACGATCGAACCAAATGCCGTTCCCCCCGAACATGGCGCTTATATAAGCAGCAACGTCTCCGATATTCTCGAAAGCGAACAGGACCCAGCCGATCAAAATGAGCAACACAGCGTACAAATGGCTCATCCAGCGCGGCAGCCGCGCAAGCAAGCGAAGTAAAAACAGCTTCTCGGCGATCAAAATGACTCCGAAGTACAGTCCCCACAGCAGGAAGTTCCAGCTTGCGCCATGCCAAATGCCCGTCAGCAGCCACACGATCAAAATGTTGCGGAGCTGGTTCGTCATTCCCTTCCGGTTGCCGCCCAGCGGGATGTAGACGTATTCGCGGAACCAGGTGCCGAGGGAAATATGCCAGCGCCGCCAGAAGTCGGTCATGCTGATCGCCGTGTACGGCTTGTTAAAGTTTTCGTTGAAGCGGAAGCCGAACATCAGTCCCAGACCGATCGCCATATCGGAATATCCGCTGAAGTCATAATAAATCTGGAAAGCAAACGCGATGATACCCAGCCACGCGGTCAATACGGGAAGACCGGACAAGCTGTCGGCCGCGGACACCTCGTTCCAGAGAAGACCGATATTGTTGGCGAGCAGCACCTTCTTGGCCAATCCGATGCAGAATCTCCTCACGCCTTCCGCGAACATATGGGCGTCGACGCGGCGATCTTTCAGCTGCTCGGCAATCGTGTTGTAGCGCACGATCGGCCCGGCAACAAGTTGAGGAAACAGCGAGACGAACGTCGCGAAATCGATCCAATTGCGCTGGGCTTTACTATCTCTGCGATAAACATCGATAATGTAGCTCATCGATTGAAACGTATAAAACGATATGCCGATCGGCAACGGCAGGTCGGTCGGCGGAATGGCCGTGCCGAGCACGGCGTTTACGTTCGCGATGAGGAAATCGGCATATTTGAAGAAACCGAGCACGCCCAGGTTGACGATAACGGACGCGATCAGCACGGCTTTCCGGCCTTTGCCGCTCATGCCTTTCCTATCCAGCAGCAGGCCAAACAGGTAGTCGGTCAGCGTGGAAAACAGCATAAGCGCGATGTAGATGGGCTCGCCCCATGCATAAAACACGAGGCTCGCAAGGAACAACATCAGATTTTTAATTCGCCGGGGCGACAAGTAGTACAAGATCAGAACGACGGGCAGGAACAGAATCAGGAACAGCAGGCTGCTGAATACCATAACGGAGGTATTACTTCACGGTTTCTTCGAATTTGTCGGCTACATCGGCCGCGTCCTCGGCAATGACGAACATAACGAAGTTTCCTTTGGTCACGAGCTTATAGTTTTTGGCGTTTTCGTATTGATCCGGAAGATACTGCTCGAACGACTTTTGCACCGCTTCCGCGCGTTTCTTGATGCCTTCCTCAACCGTCGGAATGTCCTTGGCGTCCTTCACCTGAAAGACGGCAAACTCCGTCGTGGAAATATTCATCATAGGCATCAGCACGACGTAGTCCTGGAACAAAGCCTCGTCGAGGTGGTACATGTCTTTTAACATCGCAGCGTCCGGTTCAATAAACGCGGGGCGATCGGCTTTGTTAACCAGAGAGTCCATCACGTAGCGCGAAGTGCCTTCTTTTGCAGGTTCTCCGCCCTCTTCACCGCCATTGCCGTTCTCCGAACCGGCTCCGTTGCCGGCATCCGGCGTCTCTGTAGGAGCGACTGTCTCGGTTGGAGCGACCGTATTGGTAGGCTCGGCATTTCCCTTATTGTTGTCCGCGCCGCAAGCCGCGAGCGCGGCTCCCATGGCGAGAATCATCAGCATATTCAGTATTCTTTTTTTCTTCATTGTGTCCATCTCCTTGGTAGTTGTAATTTGTTGACATAATATTGCGTGCACACCGCTACAGACGGTACCCTTTCCCGGAATGTTGCAAGAAGGTTGCCGGATGGATTTTTTTGCTACAGTGCAGGCGAGATGCATCAAGGGGTCGCGGATCACGTCCCATCTGTGATAGAATGCATAAAAGAGCTATTCCGCGCATGGTGCGCCGGCAAGTAGGAGGACGACAATGGAGTATATCAGCACTAGAGGCAAGATTGGCAAAATCGGATTTATCGAAGCATTTATGATGGGACTCGCGGACGACGGAGGTCTGCTTGTTCCAAGCGAGATTCCCGTCATCTCCGAAGCAACGCTGAAAGAGTGGCAATCGCTCAGCTACCAGGAGCTGGTGTTCGCGATCTTCTCGCACTACACCAACGGAGAAATTCCCGAAGCGGATCTTAAGGCGATGATCGCCGCGAGCTATGGCACATTCCGCCATCCGGAAGTGACGCCTGTTCGCCGCATCCGCGACGATCTGTACTTGCTCGAGCTGTTCCATGGACCGACGTTCGCCTTCAAGGATATCGCGCTGCAATTCATGGGTCAGTTCTATTCCTATGTCGCAAACCAAACAGGCAAAAAAATTCATATACTGGGCGCTACTTCCGGCGACACCGGCGCTTCCGCCATCGAAGGCGTGAAGGGTAAGGAAGGCATCAAAATTTGTATTTTGCACCCGACAGGCAAGGTCAGCAAAGTACAGGAGCTTCAGATGACGACCGTACAGGACGACAACGTGCTGAATCTGTCGGTCGAGGGCAACTTCGACGATTGCCAGCGTATGATCAAGGAGCTGTTCGCGGATTTGGATTTCAAGTCGGCCAATCATCTGGCGGCCATCAACTCCATTAACTTCGTGCGCATACTGGCGCAAACGGTCTATTATTTCTACTCTTACTTCCAGGTATCGAAGGCAACAGGCAAGTGGGAGCCGGTCAACTTCAGCGTGCCAACGGGCAATTTCGGCGATATCTTTGCCGGTTACGTAGCGAAGCGGATGGGATTGCCGGTAGGCAAGCTCATTCTGGCGACAAACGAAAACAATATTCTGGAGCGGTTCATCCACGAGGGCGTCTATATGCCGGGCGACTTCCGCATGACGTACAGCCCGTCCATGGATATTCAGGTAGCGAGCAACTTCGAGCGTTATCTGTATTACGTCCTTGACGAGAACGCGGCCGAAGTGGAACGTCTGATGAACCAATTCAAGATAGAAGGCGAGATCAGCATTCCCGAAGGAGCGCATCTTAAGGTGCAGGCGGAATTCGCGGCGCACGGCGTCGGCGGTCAAGAATGTCTCGACACGATCTCCGATTACCAGGCCAAGCACGACTACCTGCTGGATCCGCATACCGCTTGCGGCGTATCCGCGGCGGATCGCTGCAGCGAAGAGGGCGAGATGACGATTGCGCTGGCTACTGCGCATCCCGCGAAGTTCGACGAGGCGATCCGTCTCTGCGGCATTGAACAGAAGTTCCCGGCCGAGATTCGAGTCTTGTTCGAAAAGCCGCAGCGTCAGACATTCGTTGACGGCAAGCTGGAGGACGTGACGAAGGAACTCGTTCAATTTTATAACGCGTAACGCATTCTCGGCACACACGCATCACTTAATCGCACCCGCTTAATTGCGGATGTTGCAAATGACCGCCCGTCTTGGCTTTTCGCCTGGATGGGCGGTTTTTTCCGTTTGTGGTTAGAATACCCAACATAGGAATAATGGAATGGATAGATAGAGGGAAAAGCTCCCTCTATTCTCGCGAAAAAGCCTAAATTCGTGGTATTAAAGGGAAATCCTCCCTTTATATGCTTCGAAATATGTGACAGGTTCCGTATTTGCGTGGATTAGTGGGAGCATTTCCCGTTATTGTTCTGAAGTGAGGCGAGGGTGGAGAAAAAGAGGGAGGTTTTCCCTTTGTTTTTGGCCTCAACCTGATCTTGGTTTGCCCTTGCAATCCTGCATAATTTCGATGTTCAATCTCCCGTAAGGAGGTTGATGTTTTATGAGTAGAATGTCCCATTGAACGATATTGTACGCCGTTAAATAACAAGGCAGCAGGCATTGGCACATAAGCATCCTCCATACCAAATTCCGTACATTGTTATAAAATGCTGCGTTCCGCCTTGACCTGGCTTGCCAGGGGAGGGTACACTCTGACATAATCGGCTGTTCCCTGCGCGAAGCGACATTCGTGAGCGTTCATCCGCTCGCTCGCACGCCTGCCGAATCCACCGGAGCGGAGTTGTCGGACTATGCATATCATTCGAACCATGGCTAACCGGAAGTATTTACAGCGGATTTTTTTCTATGTCAACTTATCCATGGCTGGGCTGCTCGTTATCGCGGCTGTGTCGTTCTACCTCTACTCCCAGCAGATCATTCTGCAGACGCAGAAGGATTCCAGCCGCAAAGTGTTGGCGCAAATCAAACACAACATTACTTATATTACGGATATCGTACGCAACATCGGGATAACGGCAAGCATGGATCCCAACATCGTCTATCTGATGAATGCGGCGGTCCCGGAGCCGGTGATGAAGTTCCAGACGATTCGGAAGATGGACACGCTGGCGGATTCTACCTCGTTTATTGATTCCATCGTCGTTGTTAACGGTGCGGAGCGAAAATTTTACAGCGGAGGATCGGGCGCATGGAGCCGCACTAACTGGACAGAACTGCAGGAACGGCTGACGAAGCAGCTGGAATCGATGGGGAGATATGCGGATGCCAAGCTGATTCCTTTCAAGCTGGACGAGAGCAGTCCTGACGTGGATCTCTTCTCGTTTATACTGACCGAGAATCATGCGGGAAGCGGCCAGTTGCCGAACGCTGTCATCGTTAATATTAGACCTCAGTGGATCTTCGATAATATTAAGAGTCTGGATAATGTAACGGACAATAGCGACGGCATGGTGCTTCTCGACGAGCAGGGGAAGCTGCTGCAGACGGAGGGGATTGGCTCGCCGTATGCCGCCGATCTGCAGCGGCTTCTGGAGCGTATGGTCCATTCGGCGGGAAACTCGACGCATGACTTCTCGATTCAGAAAATCGAGGGAAGGAAATACGTCATTTCGGAAATGAAAATGGATGTAAGCGAATTAAAGGTCATGAACATTTTGCCTTACGAGAAGGTCATGGGCAAGGCGGAGACGCTGCGCGATATTACGTTGGCGCTCATTGTCGTTTTTCTGGTCGCAAGCTTCATCCTGTCGCTGGTCATTACAAGCCGGCTGTATCGCCCGATCGGGAAGCTGTTCGAATTGTTCCATCGCAATGATGTGCGGACGGACGAGTCGGAGTCGGGCAGCCATGACGAAATGAGCTTTATATCCGACGTGTATCGGCTTACGCTCGATAAGCTGCGTCAGGCCAATCGCGAGGAAAGCGGCAAGAAACAAATTGTCAGCGATTATTATTTGCGGCGATGGTTGACCGACAGCCGCTCCATGACCGGCGAGGAACTGCATCATTGCGCCGAAGCGAGCCCGGGACTGTTTGAGGCGGGAGGAGATGGCGCTACCGTGTGGCAATTGGCCGTTCTCTCTCTGGAGCAGCCTATAACGGACAAAAAAACGCCGGAATCCGTTACGCAAGAGAAACTGTATCGGTTCGCGGCATGCAACATTGTGGAGGAGACGGTCGCTCGGCATTATTCGAACCGGGTAGTCGATATGAACAACGAATATATTGTAGTCATCATCCGTGTTATGGAAGGGGAGGCCGACCAACCCGCTTTAACGCAACTGCTGGCGGAGGCCCGGCGAATCTTCAAGCAATTTTACCGCCAGCGAACCTTCTCGGCGGCCGTCAGCGATGCGGTCGAGGATTACAAGGATCTAACGCAGGTCTACGAATGGACCGTGCAGCAGCTTTTGTACCGTCTCGCATTGGGACCGGAGACGATCATTACACCCGACGACGTGCGGGGCAATATGGAGCGAAGCGATTTTACCCTGCCTGCGGAGCTGGAGAGAAAGCTGGCCGACAGCATCCGGACGAAGGATGCTGATGCCATTGACAAACATTTGTCGCGGGTTTTCGAGCTGATTGCGTCCATTCATTACGATTACATGACGTACGCCGCCATTCAGGTCGTGCTGCTCGTCAAGGCAATCATGCGCGAGCCGGCGTTCGCCTCTTACGCCAATTCGGTCGAGCTGCAAAATATGAATCAGAAGGTGATCAAAGCCGAGTCATTGACCGCAATGCGCGAAATCATCGGACATTTCCTGCAGCAGCTGTGCGAGGAGGATCCGTCCCATCTCAAGGAGGACCGGAACCTGATAATCGTGGATACCATTAAGGAGTTTATCGAAAACAACTATTCGGACATCAATCTGAGCTTGCAGTCCATCGCGGCCTACCTAAAGATGTCTCCTGCGTACGTGGGCCGGATCTTCAAGCAATACGAAGGAGGGTCCGTCGGCGATTATTTAAACGGCTATCGTTTGGACAAAGCGTGCGAGCTGTTGATTGGCAGCAGCTATAACGTAAAGGAAATCGCCGATTGTCTGGGCTTTAACAACGCAAGCTATTTCATTACCCTGTTTAAGAAAAAATACGGGGTTACGCCCAAGGAATACCGCCTGAATGCGGCGCTCGGCAAATAAAAAATCTTGTTTCAGTTATGAAAAATGGAACAATTGACAAAAAACGAAACAAAAGTAAGGACGTTTCGTCGATTTTGTGATTTCGTTCGCCGCCTCCCTTTGCCACAATAATGTCGCAGACCAATATGAACCATGCGAAAGGGTGAAGACTGTGGCAAAGAAGTATTTGTCGGCTTGGCTGATTGTGTGCATGCTCGCGATGGGCATGCCCGTCGCAATCGCGCAAGCAGACCAGGCAGAGCAGATGGAGGGGGCGGCTTTATTTGTATCGACGTTTGGAAGCGATTCCAATAGCGGAACGGAGGAAGACCCGCTGCTTACGCTCGAAGGGGCGCGGGATGCAATCAGAACTATGAAAAACGATGGAGGGCTTCCCGCCGGAGGCATTACCGTTTATTTGCGGGAAGGCGTCTACGAGCGAAACGCGACGTTCGAGCTGGGAGAGGAGGATTCGGGAACGGCCGATTCTCCGATCGTGTACCGTTCCTACCCTGGAGAAACGGTTCGTCTGACGGGCGGCAAGGAGCTGGATCACGAAAGCTTCGAGCCCGTCAGCGATCAAGAGGTGCTTGGGCGGATCATCGACGAAGAAGCGCGCGGTAAAGTGCTGCAGGTCAATCTGCCTTCGCTCGGCATTACCGATTACGGCCAGATGAGCCGTCACGGCTATTGGAAGGCAAACGATGTCAGTCTCGTGCCGCCAATGGAGCTGTACGTCGACGGACAAGGGATGACGCTCGCCCGTTGGCCGAACGAAGGTACCGTGCAGATGGGAGAAATCATCGATCCGGGACCGACGGTAGACGATGCCGATCTGCAGAAGCGCGGAGGCACCTTCGCTTATACGCACGACAGGCCGAAGTATTGGTCCCAGGCGGACGATATTTGGCTGGACGGCATTTTCGGCTACAGCTGGGAATGGTCGTACAACAAAGTCGCGGCCATCGATACGGCGAAAAAAACCATGACATTGCAATACGGCGAAATGTCGGGCCTGCTCACGAACTGGTATCCGGATTTCCATTTTGCCCAAAATCTGCTGGAGGAGCTTGACGCTCCCGGCGAATATTACATTGACCGCACAAACGGAATCCTGTATTTGATGCCCAATGCTGCGTTTCGAAACGGACAAGGCGATATCACGGTAACGATGCTGAAGGAGACGATGATCCGCGCGATCGGCGCTTCGCATATCCGGTTCGAAGAGCTGGCGATGGAGTACGGACGCGATACGGCGGCGGTCATTCTCGGCGGCAGCGATATTACTATCGCCAACAGCGAGATCAGCAACTTCACGAACGGGGGCGTGCTGATCAATTCGCCGGGCCGCTACGCCTATGACGGCATCGAGGGAGAACTGGACGGGCGCAACCATGCCGTCGTCTCGACGCATATCCGGCATGTCGGAGGGACGGCCGTCACCCTGCATGGCGGGGATACGAAGACGCTGGAGCCCGGCAACAACCGGGTGGAAAATTCGCATATTCATGATTTTGCCTACTATCACAAGGCTTACAATCCCGGGGTGCTGTTCGCGGGCGTCGGCAACCAGGCGATCGGCAACGAAATTCATGACGCGCCTCATCCCGGCATCATCGTGTATGGCAACGACCATTTGATTGAATACAACAACATCTACGACATCTGCAAGCAATTCCAGGACCTGGGCGCGATCTACATGAATGCAGGCATGGATCCCGAGGAGAGAGGAACGATCGTCAGGCACAACTACTTCCATCATATCGGGGAGAATCTGCATGGCGTCGAGGGCGTTTATCCCGACAATATGACGATGGATCTGACCATCGAAGGCAACATTTTCTACAAGATGGGGAACAGCGCGATCAAAAGCGGTACCGGCGCCTATATCTATACCTCCAACAATATTTTTGTAGATACGTATGTTCCTTACGACAACTATGAGATGTTTATGAGCAAGGAGCCGGGCAACCGGGTCGACCGGGATTATATGCCTGTATGGGAGAAGCTATTCGAGGAAAACAACAACTTTATCGGCACGCCTTATGCGGAAAAGTATCCCGAGCTTCTGAAGTTTTTCGATGAGGATCGTCATCAACCGACGACGAATAACTTCGAACGCAATGTCATTTATAATCCGACGCTCCCACGTTCGACCCAGACAAACGAGCATGGTGTACGCGATATAAACAATCTGTTGAACCATAAGGACAATTGGGTGGCTAACGTCGATCCCGGCTTTGTCGATCTGGCGGCGGGAGATTTCAGTCTGAAGCCGGATGCGGAAGTGTTCAAGCGGATTCCGGAATTCGAGGCCATTCCGTTCGAGCAGATCGGTACGCAAGGCAAAGTAGGGCTCCCCCATGGGGAAGACTCTATCGCCGTATCGGGCGTTTACTTGCCAACGGACAATCTGACGATGGAAATCGGCAAGACGGCGTCGCTCCGGGCCGAGGTGGTGCCATGGAACGCGAACAATGCCGCCGTCACGTACAGCAGCAGCGACATTGAGGTTGCGGCGGTGGATGGAAACGGCCGGGTGTCCGGGCTAAAGCCAGGCGTTACTGTCATTACGGTCGTGTCTTCGGCTAATCCGGAATTGAAGGATGAGACCGTCGTTACGGTGACCGAAGGTGACGGCGTCATGCACTTTACCGACTTCGAGTCGGGCAGCAACGATTGGCCGGTCGATGCCAATCGCGGCATGGTGAAGGATGAAGAGAACAACCATTGGTATTACATTGTTAACGGAGCGAATTCGCAGCATCCACGCCTGTTCTCCGATTATGTGCTGGAATACCGGCTCAAGACGCCGGAGACGATTCCAGACGGTGCTGAACTGATCATGTACGATCGCAACGGCGATAAAGGAAGCGGGTATATCCAATATCTCCAAACGGCGACGGATTCGACTTGGATTATTTACAATGCGCAATGGCAGACGTTAAAAGAGGAAACGGTCGCAGGCGGGTTCATGAAACCGAATACGATCTATGATGTCCGCGTGGTGGCACAGGGTTCGTCGATCAGCGTTTATGTGAACGACGTACTGGTCATCGAGGGGCAGAATCCGGCACATAGCGGGTCCGGCAAGGTCGGCTTCTATGTGAATAAAATTGCGAATCTGTGGTTCGATGACGTAAAATTCTCGCTGCCGCGGAAAACGGTAGAGAGCATTGCGATTGAAACGGATGTATTGCATCTCAACGAAGGAGGACAAAAGCTGCTTCGCGCAGTCGTGAAGCCGGATGATGCCACCAATAAATCGTTGCTATGGTCCTCAAGCAACCCTGATGTAGCGACCGTGGACGACAGCGGCTTCGTAACGGCGACGGGCAGGGGAGAAGCGGTCATCACGGCGCGGTCGGCTCAAAATCCGGATGTGTACGCCGCAACAACGGTTATCGTATCGGATGTGCTGCATGCCGTCGACTTCGAGTCGGGCGGCGGCGGATGGCTTGTTGACGCCAATCACAGTATCGAGGAGGATGGCGACGGCAATCACTGGTATCGCCTCGTCGACGGGGCCAGCACCAAGTCTCCCGTCAACTTCTCCAATTACAAGCTGACCTACAAGCTCAGAACGCCGGAGGAGATACCGGTCGGAGCGACATTGCTCATGTATGATCGCGATAGCGCGAGCGGACGGGGATATATCAGCTACAAGAAGAACGGAACAGGCTCATCCTGGTCGATTATGAATTCGGAGTGGCAGTCGCAGGAGGAGGCGACCTTCGATAGCGAGGATCTGCTGCCGAATAAGGACTACGAAATCAAGGTGGTTGCTCAAGGCGCGGACATCAGCGTCTTCGTTGACGGCGAGCTGCGCTTGCAAGGGGAAAACCCGAACTTCAATGCAACCGGGCAAGTCGGCTTCTATGTAGAAGGTTTCGCTTATCTGGAGCTCGACGATATCGTCTTCGAACTGGCGCGGGTGCCTGCAACGGAGGTTGTGCTGGATCGGCAGGAGCTGTCGCTGGAGCCGGGCGAAAAGGTGAAAGTGAAAGCAACGGTGTCGCCGCCGGACGCGACGGACAAGAAGCTGGTCTGGAGCTCCGGCAATCCGGAGACGGCCACTGTAGACAGCGGCGGAACGATCCAAGCCGTATCTCCGGGTACGGCTGGCG
>NZ_BDQX01000121.1 GCF_003112455.1 Paenibacillus agaridevorans | reverse complement strand
CTCCTTCTCTGATCGCGGGCTTGCGCCCGATCGAATGATACTCCACGCCTGCATCCTTCATGTCCGCGACCGCATACAGGTTGCGACCGTCATAGACGAGCGGCGTCCGCATCAGCCTCGGATTCGAAGCGACCTCTACTCGCACACCGTGGGCGAGGCAGTCATGAATGAACTGCTTCATCTTGTCATTCGTCCCGACGGGTACCGTCGACTTCAACACGACCAGACATTCCTTCTCGATCATCTCGGCGATCTGTCTCGCCACGTTGTGATGTAGGACAAGTTGGCCCAGCCGTCTGGCTGCCCTGGCGTGCCGACACCGATAAATATGGCCTTTGTCTCTTTATATGCAGCTACCAAGTAATTCAGCAGGGAACGTCGGGTTCGGCCGATAGATTGAATAACATAGAAGACGGTATTGAAAGTACTATTACACAGTTGGCGGGTATAGCGATAAACGTAAACGTACGGTGCTACTGGTGACGGATCTGACGAAACGGATGAAATACAAGCTGCTATTGATGCAGCCAGTCCCAATAGCCATATCATTGGCGCCCCGGGTAAGACGTATGTCGTTCGTCAGCTTCTCGTAAACAAAAATAATCTGACCATAGGAGATATATCGCTTAAACTGGCATACGGCAAAAATACATGGGCAGGAGTAATTAAGATAATCGGCACCAGGGAGCAACCGGCCAGCGGAATAACGTTGCGGAACGTAATGATCGACGGTAATCGCACGAATCAAAAACGGGCATCCCCGTTAATAATCCAACCGAAGCTCGTACGGGAATTGCAATCAACGGCGTTGTATCTAACGTACGGATTGAAAATTGTGTTTCTAATTACAACGCGGGTGATGGTATTTGGATATACAGTCGAATCGCAAACAATGAAATGAGCGGAACAACCAGAACCACAGATGACGAACCGTGCTGCGAAGATGTGGTAGTTAGAGATTCTGTCTTTAATTACAATCGTCGCCACGGTGGGTCCTTGGACAGCTTAAAGGGAGCTATCTTCGAACGGTGCGTGTTTATGGATAGTGGCTCCGATATTAACGGAGGAGCAACTGACGGAGATAAGGGCGAGACCTATAACGGCAATCTGTATGGGAAAGGATTCGATTTAGAAGAGTACGGTGAAGGGACTGCCTTCAACGATATCACATTCTCTGATTGCGACTTTTGTCCAATGCCGGCAGAGCACTATCGATTTATGATACTGGTGCAACACTGAATTATACGCCATTTGTGCCAAGAGGGAACATTGTATTTTCGCGGTGTAAGTTCGCTGGATCTGACACGGAAGGCAATTCCTTTTTTGTAATACCTAAAATATCAGATAGATCAAAATCTCCAAAAGTGTCCCATGACATATCTGTTCTGAATTGTATTGTATACGATGGCAGAATTGCCATAGTTGGAGTAAAGAACGGTCTTATTAGTGCGAATGAATTTAAAACTGTCAACTCGATACAAATTACAACCGATTACTCCAATGGAATTAAATTATTGCAGCAATTCGGCGCCGTAGCAGCTAACGTTTTTGTAGGATCTAATAGCGGCAATGTATACCTGAACATGGAAAACAACAACCTGAAAAAGTCTTTACTAACATTAAGTTATGCAAATTTACCACCAACAGCAGCAAACGGAACAATTGCATTTTTGTCGAAAACCCTACTTCAGGGTTTCCATATGGATGGATTATGCAGGGAGTGTGGAGGCCGTTAATGCAGCAAATAACGCAAGCAACTATTGTAGCGGCAACAATACCAGGATCACAAACCAAGTACGTACCAGTGAGAGACAGCGATGGAACAGTTCTTGGATACATTCCGATTTATTCTTAGACTTCGGTAATTGTTGTTATGAAAGGAATGATTTGATATGATGTAAACCGACGTATAGATTTCTGAGGCGGAGTGAAATGGATTGTTTATCTTAATTGCGTTATGTTTTAGCGGATTTTTTCTGTTGCTTGAATTAACCGGATTAAGTAAATTTATTAGCAGATATCTTGCGGTAACACCCCTATTCTTTTTATTTGCAATGGTTGCATTTAATCGAGACAACAGAGATTATTTTAATTATGAAAGAGCATTCTACGATGAGTATTTTAGAGATTCTTTTGAACCAGGGTATGGCTTATTAATTGAGGTTTTGAAATCAATAGGTTTAGGCCATGAAGGTATTATATTTATTGCTGGTTCTTTACTTATCGTAACAATGTTGAGGATGTTGAAAGGCAGTCTTAATGTAAATCTTGTTGTATTCTTTTACTGTGCATTTCCCCTTATTTACGATATAAACCAGACTAGAAATTTGATTATGTATCTTGTTCTCGTTCTGGCACTAATTTATGTAGTAGAGAATAAAAAGATAAAGTTTTATTTAATGATGCTCACTGCAGCATCTTTCCATCTAATTGGGCTTTTTTATATTCCGTTTTATTGGTTCAGTAAATGGGACCGTAAGAAGTTTATGCGAGTATTAAAACTAACAACGATAACACTTGGAATTGGTGCTCCCCTTGTCATCACTGGTCTTTCGTTATTGTTTCCTGATAAAGCTGGATATTATTTAAATCGGCCACCTGGTTACGGTATAATTTTGTATTTTGTTTGTGCCATTTTTGATTATTTCACTGTTTGGTGGGTAGACAAAAAAATTGGGTTAAACATTGTTGAGGACGAGAAGCCCAGGATGGAAGTCATGTACCGGTTCGTATGGTTCCCAGTCATATCATTACCATTCTTATTTTTCTTTGCTGAGTTCAGCAGGATACAAAGGAACGTTTTGTTAGTTAAGTATATCTATTGTGCAATAGCAATGAAATACATGAATATCAAACAACGATTGATAACTGTATTTTTGTTATTGATCCCAGTGAGCATTTACACTTTTGTAGTTTTCCAATACAGACAATTTGATTTATACAATTATCTTGATGAGAATTTCATAAAGTATTATCTTGACCGTTATTTTTAAGTGTAAGTCGATAACAAAAAGTAGTGGCATTATATGCCACTACTTTTTGTGTTAGTTATTATTTGGCTCTTAGGTATGGCAGTGATTTTCTTTTTCTTAAGCTTTAATGCCTTTTTCTCGATTAGATGCCATGACAAGAAAGACATAAGTCCTACAAAAGGTAACGAAATGAGAAAGTTGTTAATTGGAGTCATACTGTATCCAAAGATTGCAATGACTGCTTGTTGGATTGGGAAAGCGTAAATATATAAACCATATGAGATATCACCGTATTTACTGAAATTAGGGAAGACAATTTTCTGCTGATAACCTATGAATATTATTAGGTATGTTCCTGCGACTGCCACTCCTGCTTCGAGATATCCTAAAAGTGTGGTTGATATTAGTATAACGAGTGATAATATAGCGTTGTTTACATTAATCACAAGGCTATCTCTGAAAAGATATACCAACATTCCTCCAATAAAGTAAGAACCGAGCATGAAAAGATTGTGGATGTTTGAACTGAAATCTAAAAAGGTAAGCGTTAAGCAAATAATAAAGAGCAGACCTGCTATTTTTTTGTTTAAGAGCTTAAGTGAACCAGCTACTGCTACTGCTATATAGAAAAGAAATTCAAATTTCAGTGTCCACAATGATCCATTAACAAAGTTTCCAAATGGATTAGATTCAAAAACACCTGGCAATGAGGGGCTTAAATTGGGCAACAACGTGATTCCAGTGAAATAATTGTATGTGAGTGGATCAGTTAAGTATTCCCTTAAAGAAAGTGAGGTGAGCAAAGGACCAATGATGAACACAGTGAATAATAAGCACCCAATCAGTCCAGGAAATATTCTAAGGAATCGTGATAAAAAATAACGACTACTGCTGCTACTTCGCTCAAAACTTTGTGTGATAAGAAATCCGCTAATGATGAAGAAAACTGCGACCGCTAATTCGCCGAAAGTCTTTTGATTACTAATGAAGTATAGAGGTTCAAGCTCATTGTTGGTATAAACAAGAGGATATGAATGAGAGAAAATAACCAAAGTTGCAGCTAGAAATCTGATTAGGTCTAAGTTGTTCCTTCTGTTATCCATAAGCTCAGATAAAACCACTTTATTTATCATTATGTACCTCAATTCATTGATGATGTTTGCCAGAATATTATATCAGTTATTTAATAAAGTTAACATTCAATTTATGTGTGATGAACTATCGGACCATACTGCGAAATAGACGTTTATGACCAAGAGCCTCCCGATTCATTTCGGAGGCTTTTTCACCTGCATTTTTGCCAAAAATTTTGCGCGGCAACATTGGCCACAACAAAAACTCCGTTGCTCAGGAGCAATGGAGTTTTTAATAACAAACGACTTTATTCCTTATTCACCCCATAATACTCCACGTACCAATCCGCGAAGCGCTGCAGGCCCACCTCGATTGGCGTCTCCGGCTTGAAGTCCACCGCCTGCTGCAGCCGATCCGTCGAAGCGTAAGTCGCGGGAACATCGCCGGGCTTGAGGGGTTCGAATATTTTGTCGAAGAGGATCTCCCTGCCCGTCGCCTTGCT
>NZ_BDQX01000120.1 GCF_003112455.1 Paenibacillus agaridevorans | reverse complement strand
GCTGGATATCCGCCTCGCACACGAGGGAGACAAACCATTTGCCGCTTGCGGCAAGTCGTATGGTAGCGGATCGTATCCGACCTTCGATCTCTCTCGACTTGGCATAGCGCACCCATCCCAATTTGGGAAGCTTCACATGAT
>NZ_BDQX01000119.1 GCF_003112455.1 Paenibacillus agaridevorans | reverse complement strand
TCGAATATGGAACGCAAGCGAAACTTCCGGTGCTCACGTAGCTTCCACTACGCTCCGCTCCTCATTTTCTACTTGCCTTCCATCTTCTCGGTGCTGAAAACCGAACTTTTTGAACACTCACTATATGTATTACCCGGCATGTTAACGGAAAGTTTGCTGCAAGGATAAATAAGTTCAGCAAAAAAACCTCATCACCATTAAAGCGGGGATGAGGTTCTTGGAACCTAGCTCAGCACGCGACGAAGCGCGTCGGCCCAGATGTTATATCCTTTCTCCGTCAGATGACAGGTATCGAACGCGATTTCTCGCGACAGAATCCCGTCCTTATCCAACATAAACGAGCCTATATCCAGGAATACATAATTGCGTTCTTCTGCAAATTGCTTATAGAGGACATTAATATCCGAAATTAACTTTCTTGTCGGATGCTCCGGATGTTCCTCGCGCGGGAATACGCCCATCAGCACAATTCGCGCTGCAGGCGCTTCCGCCTGAACCCGATCGCAGATGGCACGTACGGCGTCGCGGATTTCCGCAGCCGTGTTTGCCCGGGCATTCGCTGTTTCGCTGGTATTATTCGTCCCGATGTTAATCACGACCCACGATGGAGACAACCCGACCAACTGGCCATGCTCCAGCCGCCACAACACGTTCTGGGTTCGATCCCATCCGAATCCGAGATTCAGGACGCGCTTTCCGGCGAATACGGATTGCCATGCTTTCTGCTCGCCGTGCACCGTCTCCGATTCCGGCTGACCCCCCCAGAAATGCGTGATCGAGTCGCCGATCAGCACAATCTCAGGATCGATGGCTCCTTGCTCTGCCAGTACTTGCGAATGGCGCGCCCACCAATCGTAGCAATCATCCTCCAATTTCGAGACGGGAATTATCGATGTATTCACCGCATTCCAGGGAATGATGATACTCGCACTTATAAAAAAGATCGATTCTATCCTAGAAGTGGAAGCCTAACCAATCTGTCAAGTCAAGTTCACAAAAAAGTAGACGCAATGATTTTAATCTACTACTAATAGTGTTACACTAAGAGATAAGGTCATGAATGATCCGGAAAAGATGTACGACTAGCCTGCGCCCCGTCGCATCGCCCGAGGCGCCTACGAAGACAAGCCTACATCCTTTCTGCAAAAATGAAGGATTAAGGACGGTATATATGAGCAACCAACCTAAGAAAACAGACGTCATCCTGATTGGCGCCGGCATAATGAGCGCGACTCTGGGCTCGCTGCTAAAGGAACTCGCTCCGGACTGGAACATTACAGTATTCGAGCGCCGCAGCGCTGCGGGAGAGGAAAGCTCCAATGAGTGGAATAACGCGGGGACGGGTCACGCTTCCTTGTGCGAGTTGAACTACACAACCGAGAAAGCTGACGGCTCCATGGATATTAGCAAGGCTGTCAAGGTAAACGAAGAGTTCCAGGTATCCAGACAATTCTGGTCCTATCTGGTAGATCGCAAGCTCATTCGCAATCCGAAGGACTTTATCAGTCCCGTTCCCCACATGAGCTTCGTGCAAGGGGAGAAGGACGTTAACTTCCTGAAGAAGAGATTCCAGGCGATGTCCGCGAATCCGCTGTTCGAGGGAATGGAATACTCCGAAGATCCCGAACAACTGGCGAAGTGGATCCCGCTCATGATGAAATATCGGACGGAGAGCGGTCCGATTGCCGCTACGCGGATCGAATCCGGCACGGACGTCAACTTTGGCTCCCTGACCCGCATTTTGTTCAAGCAGTTGGCTACGCAGAATGTAAACATTAACTATAATCATCGAGTAGACGATATAAAACGCGCAGCCGACGGCTCCTGGCAGCTCAAGGTGCGCAACGAAGCCACCAATTCGGTGGAGCGTCATCATGCCAAGTTCGTATTCATCGGCAGCGGCGGCGGCAGCCTGCACCTCTTGCAGAAGTCGGGTATTCCCGAAGGCAAGAGCATCGGCGGCTTCCCGGTCAGCGGTCTGTTCATGGTGTGCCGCAAGCCGGAGCTCGTGTCGCAGCACCGCGCAAAAGTATACGGCAAAGCGTCGGTCGGCGCTCCGCCAATGTCCGTGCCGCATCTGGATACGCGCGTCATCGAGGGCAAGGAGTCGCTGTTCTTCGGACCGTTCGCCGGCTTTACGCCGAAGTTCTTGAAGTACGGCTCCAACCTGGACTTGTTTACGTCCATCAAGCCGCATAATCTCGTGACGATGATGGCCGCGGGAGTAAAGAACATGCCGCTGACCAACTATCTGATCAAGCAGCTTATGTTGTCCAAGGAACAACGGATGGAAGAACTTCGTCAGTTCGTTCCTAACGCGAAGAGCGAGGACTGGGAGCTTGTCGTGGCAGGGCAACGTGTACAAATTATCAAGGACACGGCTGCCGGCAAGGGCACGCTGCAATTCGGCACGGAGGTCATCAGCGCCGCTGACGGCTCCATCGCCGCTCTGCTAGGTGCTTCGCCAGGCGCTTCGACCGCCGTATCCGTTATGCTCGAAGTGATCGCCAAGTGTTTCCCTCAGCATGTCAAGGCGTGGGAGCCGAAGCTTAAGGAAATGATTCCTTCCTATGGCAAGACGCTGCTGGATCATCCGGATCTGATCCAGGAGATACATGCAACAACTGCGCAAGCGCTGGGCTTGAACGATGCATCAGCATCCAAGACGGCTCAACGCACCGTATCCTAAAGAATTGTGAATGAACCGCCTCTTTGCGAGGCGGTTTTTTTGTTGTCTTGCATTCCTTATATTGTGCGCAATGTTAGAGAATCCAAGTCACTTGAGGATGCGACGATGGCACAAACTTTTTTAGCTCAATGCCGAACGACTGTGCCAGCTTTTGAAGAACGGTATACTCTCGCATGTCCCTTCTGAGTTTTTTAAGCCTGGCCTAGACAACGCTCAAATTTAAGGGTAAAACGTCCCTTTACTTTATTGCCAATTCCTTTTAGCGATGAAGTAGAGGGAAATGTTCCCACTAATTCAAGCGGACAGGCCGGCTGTCGCGATTTCATTCGTGATTAGAGGGCAAATTTCCCATTAAAGTCGCAAAATCCGGTTTAGAAGCGAATTTAGAAGGCACTTTTCCCATTAATCTCAATGTCCACGTTAATCGCATTATCACATTAACCGCAATATCCACATTACATCTTCATCTCACCTACTTCTCCTTCCCTAAAGTGTCAAATTGCTCTCACAGGCTGAGGACGCACTTTATTCTGGTGGAAACTTGCCCCCTTGTAGAGTAGAGTAGAGAGCTGTATTTGAAAGAAGGGCGCAAGCCCCCTATTTACTTTTCAGCTCCCCCTTTGTCATCCTCCCCTTAGCTCACCGTCCTTGGCCGTTCCATGCGGCTTACGCCCGGCCAGCGGAAGGTTGCCCACTCCGGCAAATGTTTGTCGATACGCGCGACCAGTACCGTCATATCGTCCACGATGTCACCCTCGTGATAACGAACCACCGTCTCGAGCAACGCGTCCGCCATCTCCTGCGGATTCTCCGTACTCATCTCCCCTATAATCCGTTTCATCCACATCTCCTTATTCACCGCGTATCCCGGAGCATCGTAGATGCCGTCGCTCATCATAATGAGCGTATCGCCGGGCTGAAGCTGCATCGACACAAAGTCGACGTCGATATCCTGTATGATTCCGATTGGCAGATTGTTGGCCGTAATCGGAATAACCTCCTTCCCGCGTTTGATGAAGCTGGGCGTCGAGCCGATCTTCATAAATGTCGTGTGAGCTGTATAGAGATCGACGATAGCCAGGTCTACCGTCGCGTACATTTCTTCGGCAGAACGAAGCAGCAATACGGAGTTTACCGATTTCACCGCCAGCTTCTCGTCCATGCCCGACTGCAGCAGCTGCTGCAGAATGGATAACGCCGCGCTGCTCTCCTGGCGCGCGCGCTCCCCGTTGCCCATGCCGTCGCTGATCGCGACCGCGAACTTGCCGCCGCCAAGCTCCATCAAGGTAAAGCTGTCTCCCGACAGCAGATCCCCGCCCTTGGCGGCGCCCGCTACGCCCGTCTCCACCTCGAATTGCTTCGCCGAGGCGAATATCGCCAGCGACGGCTCTCCTTGCTTCGCCGGCTCGCGCTCCGACTTGACCGCGATATGCTCCCCCAAAATATCGCTAAGCAGCGGCGCGATGATTTTTCGGCATTCGTCGAAGCCCCTCTCGAATGAGTGGTACACTTCGATCTCTACATTTCCCTCCTCCAGATTGACGATATCTACGCCTTGTATCGATAAACCGAGTCCCTCCACTGCTTCCCGGATCTGCTCCTCCTGCAGATGAAGCGTCTGACCTTCGCGTCGGATTTCCTTGGACAGGTCCTCCATAACCTGGGATACGCCGTACAACTGGTCCGCTACAAGCTGACGGGACTCGAGAATTTGTTTTTTCCAATGCATGTTGTTCTGATACAGCTCATATTGATGTTGCATAACGCCGAGCACCTGGGACGTCTTCCCGCAATGGGACGTCCATGAACGAGGATGATCCTTGGCCGCGGGCACGCGCTTCTCCTCTACGGCGGCCATCATATCCGTCATCATATTGTACGTGTGGAAGTACTTGTCCTCCCAGCAAGCATTGCGCCGATGACAGGAGAAGCAGCTTCGTTCCGCGACGGCGTTCATAAAGCTGGCGATCTCATCGTCGCGCTTAACCTCGGTCGCCTTCTGATTCAGTTGCCCGAAGGTACGCGACAGCTGGCGGAATACATCGGAAAACTTTATGACGCGTTCAGCCGTCACCTCCCGTACGCGCTTTGCATATTCATGCTGCGACTTCGCATGTTCATTGGTGCCCGGCACATAACGGGCAATGGTTCGAATGACGCCGCGCGGGGTAAGAAGCAATAAGGTGGCTGCGGCGACCGACTCCCATGTGGAGTTCATGACATCGGACTGGGTGCCAATGTAGATCGTCAAGATCGACGTGCCGAGCAGCAGGCCGAACGCGGCAGCCATCTTCCCGCCATCCCGCAGCAGACCGGCGAGCAGACCGGCGAATGCGAGCATGCTCATCTGCACAATGGCGCTGAAATCCGCCAGGCTCAGGATGAGGCCAGCCACGACGCCAACGGATGCGCCAAGCGGCGCGCCGCCTGCCATCGCGAACAGAAGCAGCAGGTAACGGGACATGACATGCTCTGCCGACATGCCATAGAGAATCCAGCCGACGGCCCCCGTCATGACAGAGGCTAACAGAATCATGACGCAGATGATCTCCTCATGCTTGAGCGTTGCCGACTTCTTCGTCATCGTCAATACGGGGATCGCATGGATAAAGACTAACGTCAGCACGAAGGCCAGCGAAGCCTCGACAACGACGAGCATAAAGCTGTACCAGCTTAAGCTGTCGCCGATAAACACGCTAAACAGCTGGACAAGCAGCGTTGATATAAAGACCAGAATCGGAGCGGTGGACAGCTCCGCTTTTTCGTATGTCTCGAGCGCCTTTAACAATAAGAACATGACGGCGATCTCCATCGCGATCCATAACGGCGCAGGTTCGGCGGCCAGCCAGCTGCCGGCTACGAGCGACGCCGCAATCCACGGGTAGATGTCCCTTCGCATAAAGTAGATGACTGCGAAGTAAGCGACGGCAAACGGCATCAGCGACTCCAGAATGACGGCTCGTCCCAGCAAAAAAGCAACGGCAACAAGCAGGAACGTCCATTTTTTGGCCAAAAGCATATTCATAAATCCTTTTGCAGCCTTCCACTCTACAGCCTTTTCCTTCAGGTTGCGGACGAAGCTCCCCTGCCTCATCCCGGATCTGCCAAGCGCATTCTCCTTCTTCATGAAAGACACCACCTTATCCGAATGTAATGTGTTCCCCATTATAGGGGCTCATCCTTATAAAGTTTGTCAGTTATCGTAAGTCGCGCCAAAGTTTTTTCCGACAAAGCGAAAGAGCGCCGCGCGCCTTGTCATGTGGCATACAAATGCAGGCCCAGCGCGGCTTTGCGCTGATGGCCGACTCGTCATCCGACAAATCTCCCTCAACAAATTTTATAGAGAACGCTTTCAATTCAATGGCGACGATGGCAGGAACCTGTCGGTAATGGAAGAGTATGGGGGAAAACTATTGAGCTCGGCGAGGAATATTTCAGAAATGCCGATCAACAGGCGCCGGCTTCGACATACGCAGACCCTATAATGGCAAATTAGCGGTGTTAGCCACCCGGAACGAAAGCATTCGACGGTAGTCAGGCCAGGCAATTCGATTATCAAGTCGGAAAAGGGAAACGACCGGCGCTTCCTGGGACAGGGATAGGCTGCGGGAACCGGAGACGGACATTTCCTCCCCGGCGCGATCCGTTATTTCGTGATGACTAACATGATCGTTTCCTGCAGCCTCTTCCAGGTGAGGCCGATTATTTATTTTTCGCCCAACAAAAGTTCCATGACATACATCTCAAGCGCTTCATAGTTTCGGGAATTTTGATAGGCAGACACTAACTCCTTGTCCATACGTCGAACCTTGGACTCCAGCAATTTAACCATTTTTAAGCTATTTTCCAAATGAGCATACGACAGCTCCCCGGATTGCGTTCTCATAGCCTTTACGTCAAGACCGACATACTCGCCATTGCTGCCGTACCCGTTGTCCATAAGTACTTTAATCTGGTTAAAGGCGGAACGCAAATTTTCGACGCCAAACGATTTGTCCTGATCGTATCGAAGGCCGTTTTGATCGTTGAGATGGACGCCCCATAATTTTCGTTGCGCCAAGCAGAACGCCATTTCCAAAGCAGGGTCAAGACCGGCCAGCACGGCATGCGCGGATTCCAGCAAAGCACCGACGCGTTCAGGATCGTTGGTTCCAGCCGCAAATCCGAGAACGTGCCCGACCGTCGGAACGAAGCTTCGGTCGATCGGCTCGTTTGGCTTCGGCTCGATCAGAATGCGAATGCCGGGATCGTAGGCCAGCATCGCATTTACCGCATCGCGCAAGCGCTGCAGGCTGACGACCGGATCCTTGCTCTCCGCGCACAGTGTACCTTCCCTCGCAAGCCACAGCACCAAGCGATCGGAGCCGAGTTCTCTTGCGATATCGATGGAGCGCAGCGACCTCCATAATGCAAACTCTCTGTCCTCTGCCGAATTGGAGGTATAGCCGCCATCGATCGTTCTCCCGTCCATCCACAAGCGCGGAGCGACAAATTCGGCTTCCATGCCTTGTGAGTCCAAGTGTTGCTTCAATTCCCTCGCCTGCGACTTGATTTGGTTTTCCGACAGGTCGTTCATATCCGGCACCGCGTCGTCATCGTGAAACTGAATGCCCGTAAACCCGATTTCCTTGAATTTAGCCAATTTCTGCTCAAAAGAAATGGACGTTCTTACTTCGGGACCAAATGCGTCCGCACCTTCATGCACGTTCCATGGGCCGACTGAAAATTTAAAACTCGTCATCTTTATCTGCCTCCGTTATCGATTTTCATTTATAAATGCGGATTGCATCGCCGCGAACTTGCTGGGCATAATTCCGACCGCCGATTTAAATGATCGGCTAAACAAATGGATGCTGGAAAATCCGACTTCATCCGCAACTTCGGTCAAAGTGAGCTTTCCTTCGACGATTCTTTTTTTCGCTTGTTCAATCCGGATATGCGTGACGTACTTATGAAGCGATATGCCGAGCTGCTTCCTAAACAAATGGGACAAATGGTTTGTGGACACCCCGACATGTTCACTAATCGACATGTTGTTAAGCTGAGGGTCGGAAAAGCAATCGTTTATATAGTTGATCGCTCTTTCGATAAATGCCCACCCTTTTGTCATTTTGCCTTCGTCGTCCTTGCGATCCACCTGGTTTTTCAAGAAGATGTGCAGCAATTCCAAACAAATCGATTTCATAATCAAAGAGCTTCCTGGTCGTTTGTCCAGAAACTCCTTATGCAGCAACAGAAACCGCTTCTTCAAATCGATCCTGTCCGCTAATTGCAAATGGGAGATCGGTTTGATCGAAGTCAGCTTCATTTCCCTATCGACGACCTTTTTCCTCAACCGCTTCGTCGCGTTCGTATACTTCAGCAAGCTGCGCTCCTCGTCGTAATAAAGATCAAAGTGAAAAATATATTGAATCAATGGGACGGACGAGGTCGATTTAATGATATGAGACATAAAAGGGTGCATGAGCAAAATGTCGCCCTCTCGAGCCTCATACTTCACTCCGCTTAGGAAAAACTCCGCTTCTCCCTGCTCGATATACGTAAAGACGTGATCGTGATCCATCCATTCTCCGGTTAGCGAGTTGGACTTCATAATTCTCGCCGCCCTGACGAAAGGGGAAATGCTGTTCATCCATGTCTCATACATTACATTGACCTCCTTACTGACTTCACGTCCATTAAAGCTTTTCTAATATTTAATCGTAACCTTCGAGCCTGTGATCGTCGATTGCTCAATCGCGTCCAGAATAACCTGGTTGCGATACCCATCCTCGAAGCTCGGAGAAGGTTTGCCGCCGACTCCGGAGATCCCCCGCATAAACTCATGCATCAAATTAATAAAGGTATGCTCGTATCCGATCCCATGCCCCGCAGGCCAATAAGCCCCTGCATAGGGATGTACGCCCTCTGTGCAGGTAATTGTCCGAAAGCCCTGTGTGCCGCGAGGATCACTATCCAAGTATAGTTCAAGGTTGTTCATTTGCTCCATCCCCCAACGGATCGAGCCCTTTGAGCCGTTGATCTCGATGCGGTTTCCGTTACGATTCCCTTTGGCGAAGCGAGTAGCTTCGAACACGCCCACTGCTCCGTTATCGAATCTTGCCAACGCGGCCGCCGCATCATCCACATCCACCTCGGCAAAGGAGTCGCCGCTGGCCGCTGCCTCCAATCCCCCCGACATTTCGCCTACGGGCCTCGACTTTATAAACGTTTCCATCAGACCGGACACTTCGCGAATTTCCCCTACCAAGAACCTGGCCAGATCTATGGAATGCGCCATGAGATCGCCCAACGTTCCGGATCCGGTTACGTCCTTCCTCATACGCCACACAAGCGGGAACGCGGGGTCCATAATCCAATCTTGCAAGTATTGGGCGCGAAAATGATAAATATCTCCTAGTACGCCCTCTTGAATAAGCTTCTTCGCCCATTGCACGGCCGGCACGAATCGATAGTTGTGGCAAATCATATGAACGATGCCCGCTTGCTCCGCGGCTTTCCACATTTCCTTGGCCTCAGTAGCATTCATCGCAAGCGGTTTCTCGCAGAGCACATGTTTGCCTGCCTTCGCTGCGGCAATGGCGATCTCCGAATGCGAGACGTTTGGAGTGCCGATGTCGATAACGTCGATATCGTCCCTTTCCAATAATCGCCGCCAATCCGTCTCGTAAGATAACCATCCCAGCTTCTCCGCGGCGAGCCGAACGGCGTTCTGATCCCGACCGACAAGCGTTTGCAGCACGGGCTCAACATCCGTATCAAAATAAAAGGGCAAATCCCTGTATGCATGGCTATGTGCTTTACCCATAAACTTGTAGCCGACCATGCCGATACGCACCTTTTTATTAGCCGTCATGACGGAGTCACGCTCCCCTGACCGGAATGTTCAGCTGTTGCTCAACAAAGTCGCGGCAAATTCGTAAGCTCTGCATCGGGGTGCTTGTCGACTGATCGATTTCGACGGTCATCCAGCCCTTATATCCAATTTCGTTTAAAGCTTCGATGATCGGCGGGAAATCGATAGAACCAAGCCCAAGCTCGCAAAATACGGGAAGCGCCTCGTTGCCCATCAGCATCGGGAAGTCCTCTTTTGTCGCCTCCTTGGAGGTTAAATCCTTTAAATGCACATAGGCGACCCGATCTCGATACTTCCTGATAATCGCCGCCGGGTCCATGCCCGCTCCGGTCAAGTGAGCCGAATCCGGCGCAAAAAATACTACATCAGGATCGCATAGGTTCATCAACTCGTCGAGCTCGTTCTCGTCCTGCACCTCCGTCCACAGATGTGGATGCAGGCATGCTTTAACTCCAAGCTCGAACGTTCTTTTGGCTGCCTCGTTAATCGTCACCGCCGCTTGCTTTAACTCTTCCAAACTTGTCGGCTTCTGGCGGGGGCCGCCTGGTCCAAACACCAAATGCTCGGCTCCGCATTTGGCGATGGAGCGCGCCAGACGAACGTTGTAATCGATAATTTCCTGGCGAGCATCCGGATTCGCGAATCTCCGGTTCATCCCCCCGGATGCGCCGCCGTAAAGGCCAGTCATCGCAAGATTATGTCGAGCCAAAAGCTCCTTAAATTCCTCGATTCGATCCTCGTAGGAAAGAACGAAGGATGCCCATGGCTCTATTGCCCGGTAGCCGAGCTTGGAAGCCTCCTCCAGCGCCTTGTGATGATCCTCCCCCCACGTAATCGCATGTACCGCAATGTTTCCTTTGAAAGTAGACATAGTTAAACCTCCGCTAAGCATAATAAAGATCCGTTTTCCTACCTTAGTATAAAATCAGGCGCATCGGTCGGTCTTTATCACCAACACTTGTTTTTTGTCCAAAACAACGATCCTTTTCATCCTTTTACCGCCCCGGCGGTCATACCAGTCATAATCTTGTTGCTAAAAAATAAATACATCACGATAATAGGCAGCGAGGTTAGGACAAGACCGGCTATTTTGCCGGTATAATCCGTCGTATGTTGGCCGCTGAAAAAGGTTAGCCAAATCGGAAGCGTAAACAGCTCGGACGATTTATTTAGCACAAGCGCGAACGAAAACTCGTTCCATGTGCCAAGAATGCTTAAAATCGCAACCGTCGACATAATCGGCAGGCAGATCGGAAAGATAACTCTGAACATCGTGTAATCGAATGAGCTTCCGTCCATATACGCCGCCTCTTCGATTTCCCTGGATATACCTTTAATGAAGCTGTCGAACAGGAAAATCGCCACCGGTAAATGAAATGCGATGTAAGGAAGAATCAGCGTGAACCGAGTATCCAACATCCCCATCCACTTGAACTGCACAAATAGCGGTACAAGCAGCGCGTGAATCGGAATCATCATGCCGGACAAGAACAGCACCATCATGATTTTTTTACCCTTGAATTCGATTCTGGAAAAAAAATAACCGATGACAAATGCACATAAAATGATCAACGGAACCGTAATAATGGTGTTGAGCAGGCTGCTAAAAATCGCAGAACCGATATTTCCGATATTGAAGGCGTTCACATAATTCTCCAGCGTCGGGCTTGAAGGCAGCGACATCGTGCTTATGCTGAATTCCTTATTTGATTTCAAAGACGAATACAGCATCCAGACGATCGGAAATAGAGCCGACAAAGAAAATAGAAACACGATCAGATTCGTTCCCGCATACCCCAGTTTTACCGTAATAGAAGAGCTTTTTCTCATTTTTCCGACTCACCGCCTATCCATCTGGACATGATCAGAACGATAATCGCACACAAGATTAGCATCCCGATGGAAATTGTGCTTCCATAGCTCAATCGGCTCATCGTGAAGGCGTTGTTGTAAGCGTATTGGGCCATTACCATCGAGCTTCGGCCGGGACCTCCGCCCGTCATGACATAAATGTGATCGAACACTTTCAACGTTCCGGTAATACAGAGAATAAGAGCAACGCTCATCACATTTTTTAACAACGGGAAGATGACATACGCCGTTTTCTTGAACCACGTGGCTCCATCAATTTCACTTGCTTCCAGCACTTCCTTCGATATATTTTGCATCCCCGCCAAAAAAATAATAAAATACAAACCGATGTACTGCCAGATAAGCGGAACCGATACCGAATACAATACATAATTGGGATTATCCAGCCATAACACAGGATCTGCGTTAAAGAGATTTAATAGCCAGTTGAGCACTCCCATGCGATAGTTGTAGATTAACGACCACAAGTAGCCGGTTACGACCGGAGCCAGAACGACCGGCAAAAATATCGCGATGCGATGAAGGCCCTCCAGCTTTAGTAGCTTGGTCATAAAAAAGGAGGCAATTAGAAAAGCAAACCCGACCTGTCCTAAGACGCTAAAGATCGTGAGAATGATATTGTTTTTAACCGAAAACCAAAAATCGTTGTCCTTCGCCAGCAAGATGTAGTTTTGCAGCCCGATAAATTTGGTGCCTCCCTCATTGAACACGCTGTAATAAATCGAAATTAGCAGCGGCAGCAATACGGTAAAGGCGTACATCGAGAAAATAGGAACCAAATAACGAAATGCAGGACCTGCCCGCAGCTTGAAAAGTCGGCTATTGCTCATATCATACACTCCTCTCCTGAAAGATAAGCGAGGCTAAGGGGGAGCTTCTCCCCCTTGCTTCGCTTTCGCTTAGTCTACCAGCAGCTTCGTTATTTCATCGTATCCCTTACGCTCTGTATTTTCTTGGACAGCTCCTCGGGGGTAACGCCTCCGATCAGCAGATCCTGAAGTCCTTTATAGATGACTTCAACCAACGCCGGACTAAGTTGAATATCGTAGATTGGCGAGAACTTTTTGTCGTTCATCAGTTCGAAATAGTCCACCGACAGCGGAGAAAGTTTCGATTGATCATATTCCTCCACCTTGACGGGAGGCTGACCGTTGTTTTCGATTTTCGTCCTACCGTACTCCTGGCCGGACACACTTTTAATCAAAGCGATAGCCGCATCTTTTTTAGCGCCAGTCAGCTCCGAGTTGAAGGCCAACGACCAGCCGGAACCGCCTGCAACGGACATGGGATCGCCCTTTCCTCCCGGAACGGCAGGAAGAATCGCTAATCCGGTCGCTTTCTGAATATCCTCGGGAGCATCGCGGGAAATATTAGTGACCGCCCAAGCACCGTCTACAATCATAGCCGCTTGTTTGTTGAAATATAAGGTTCTTGCCATATCGCCGTCGATGCTGTTAATGTCCGGGTTAAACGCACCCATTTCGGCCAATTTTTGAAGCGCTTTCAAAGAATCTACGAATTCAGGATCCGTAAATTTCGCCGTGCCTTCCTTCACCGCCTTAAACCAAGCCGTACCGGTATAGCGGTCAGCCAACGTGCCAAACAAAACCGATCCGACCGGCACGTTCGACTTGTTGCCCATCGCTATCGGGGTTAACCCGTTGTCCTTGAGTTTGAGGATTGCGTCAGTGAATTCCTCCCACGTTTGCGGAAACGATGCGATACCCGCCTGCTTAAACAACTCTTTATTATAGTAAATGACATGGACAGAGAACATCGCCGTCGGTACGCCGTATATTTTTCCATCGGTCGTAAATTCGTCGAAGCTGTTCGGCAGAAAGCCGTTTTTCCATTCTGCATCTTGATCCAACGCTTCGTTAAACGTTCCGACGTATCCCTTTGGAATGTAGTCGAGCAGCATTGAGCCGTTCGCTACAAACAGGTCAGGCAGTTCTCCCGAGGCCCCTAGCGTCGTCATTTTCACCCGGTAAGGGTCATGCGGAACCGCTTCTTCGACGAGATTGATCTCAGGGTTCTCCTTGCGGAACTTCTCCAGGGCATCCCGGAAAATAGCGCCATTGTCGTCAATGTCGAAATGTCCGATCGTCAGCGTGATTTTGTCCGAGGGAGCTTTACCGTCATCATTGCCGGCTGACGAATTTTTGCCGCATCCGATTAACGCGATAGAAACGATAAGCAAAATGATCAGAAGCATTTGCATTTTTCTATGTCTCATTAACATGTATAAACCCCTCCGATTATTGTAGATTTGCGAAAGCTATATCGAATCCGGCCTTGGATCTGGCCAACAGCTCGTCCATGCTTAAAGAAGATGGCGAGCCCAACACTTCTTGGGCAACAACGCCGGAATAACCTGCCGCCTGTAAGGCTTGCAGAAAGCCGTGCAAATTGATGACGCCCTCGCCCGGATACAAGCGATCGCCATCCAGCAGGTTTTCGATCGGTCCGGCCTTGGCATCGTTGATATGAACGTGAACGATATATGCCGGCTTCAGCTTTAATAGATCGTCTGTCGTCATTCCGTTAGTATGCCAGTGATAAGAATCGATCAGTAAGCCCACATTATGCGCTCCGATCGTCTCGATCCAATCGAGTGTGTCGTCCATTGTCCATAAAAACGGGTTAGCCCATTGCGTTCGTAAATGCCAGCTGCCTACGAATTCCAATCCAAGACGAATGCCGTAAGCTCCCAAAATGTCGGCGCATAACTTCAATCGGCGTGTCGCTGCAGCCATAAAAGGGGCGGCTGGCTCATCGGTGGATGGTAAAATATACGTGCAGCACTTGAAGCAGCCTAAGGACATAGCCGCTTCAGCCGCTTCCGGCAGAGCTTTTAACCCTTCCCTAAATCGCTCTTCGCTAGATCGCCAGTCGACATCCAAATCGATGGATCCGATCATGACCCCTTTGTTATCCAGCAAGTCCTTCGCTTTTTCCATCCCGCACTCCCGAATAAAATGAAGCGGATTAAGATCGATCGCTTGAAAGCCGAATTGAGCCGCTCCAGAAATTAAGCGCTCATTTGATTCGATCGTTCCCAGGCCTGCCCGCGTTAATCCTCTAATCACTTATTATTCCTCCTAGGACCAATCGAACAAAACGCCATTGTATTCGTCCTTGTTGTTTCTTAGGCCCGCGTAAGCTTCTTTCGCCTGTTCCGGCTTTATTACATGGCTAAGCAATGGTTCGATTTGCAATCGGTTTTGTTTCATCAGTTCAAACACGATTTTGGAATTGCGGACTAACGAATGCTTGATAAACGGGTTCGGACCCATTGGATATCTCCATTCGTGGGCCCCTTTAAATGTAATGCAGCCCCGATTGTATAGATGGCAATAATTCAGAACGTCCGTTACATCCGTGTTGAACTCCCCGCGCGGGCTGCCCAGAAAAACGATCTCCCCCAAGCTCCCGATCCACTCCAGACTTTCTACGCCAACTTTGGGTACGCCCGTCGCTTCGATCTGCGTCGACACACCTTGCCCTCCCGTTAATGCCAGAATTTGCTCCTTAACTCCACCATTGCCGCCGTTAAGTACATAATCGACGCAGCATCGTTGCGCGGTTTCTATCCGTTTGGACGACAGATCGACGCCGATAACGAAAGCTCCCTGAAGGCGAGCAAGCTGAGCGGCCAGGTTGCCCACCAAGCCAAGGCCGGTTACGCTTACGTAATCTCCAACCTCGATATTGGACACGCGTACCGCCGTAAATGCAACGGTTGCCATCCGGGTAAACGGCACCCATCTTAAATCAAGGTCGGCCGGAGGTTTAATGCACATATGATTTGCGGATACCACTTGATATTCCGAATGGCTTCCGTAATGGAACACGGTATCTCCCGGCTTGAAGCCCGCAACTCCCTGCCCGACTTCAACGACGCGGCTAACGCTTGCGTAGCCCGGACAAACCGGCAATTGGGCCCATTCTTCCTTGCCGGATAACATCGCCAGCTCTGTTCCTGGGCTGATGAGCGAATAAATCAGTTTAACGAGTACTTCGTGTTCCGCCAGATCCGGCGGACTGAAATCTTCTTCTACGGTTTCAACCTGTTGCGGGCTGACGAACATGATTTTGCGATTTATCAATCGGGTTCACTCCTTTGTTGTCGCTTACATTATTAATTTAGAGCTTTTCCGGTTTGAAGTCTTTGATCACAAAACCGATTTTTTATCTAAAACAACGATCTTCGCCCACTCCCTGAATTCTCTTCCTTCTGACCGAAATTACTTTAATACAAAAAAAACCTTGATAGACCAACGAATGGTCATCAAGGTTCTATAATTTATAAAGTTATTTGTCTCATTAAGTCTCAATTACAAACGTTGCCCACAGCTTTATTGGCGCATGCCGACAGGCATGTGAGTGTATAGGAATTAGATGCGCTTGGCTCCGCGTCCGCCGCGTTTGCCTTCCGTATTCTTCTTAAGGGAAGAGATACGTTCTTCGCTATCCTTTAAGAATCGGGACATTTTATCTTCGAATGACGGTTTACCGTAGGACGGTCTGCCAGAAGATTGTTTGTTGAAGGGACGTCCGCCGCCGCCTGGGCCACGACCTCCACCGCCACCGCCGCCGCCAAAACGGTCTCCTCCAGGGCCGCCGCCCGAACGCTCGCGCTGCGGAGCAGGTTGACCTTCCGGCCGATCAATGGCTTGCTTAATGGATAGTCCGATCTTTCCGTCTTTGTCCACGTTGATCACTTTGACCTTGACGACATCGTCGATCTTAAGATGATCCTTCACGTCCTTGACGTAGTTATCGGCAATCTCCGAGATGTGAACAAGGCCTGTGACACCTCCCGATAAGTCGACAAATGCCCCGAAATGCGTGATGCCCGTCACTTTCCCTTCTAACTTGGCGCCCACTTCAATTGCCATAAAATAAAATGTTCCTCTCTCAAAAGTTTAGTGAGTCCCTGTCCTATCGCTTCCGATAGGAATTGGCTTCTATCGTGATTATACCCGAATGGAAGAAGTAAGGTCAACAGACGTTCACCCCATACGGTGCCTAATATGTGGCGGATTAATCACGGAAAATTTGCTTCTCGCCCTGCTTCACCATTCCTTGCTCCTTGGTGGCAAGCTGAGATATATATTCAGGATCGTTCAGGCGCTCCACCTGACGCTTCAGTTCATCGTTGTTCGCCTTCGCCGCCTCGATCTGAGTCTGGATCGACGTCAGCTTGTCATGAGTCGCCTTCTGCTGCTGCAGCTGTCCGAACAAAGTATAGCCTGCCCAGCCCATAAACAAAAGGATAAACGTCATCCAAAGCTTGTATCTGCGTTTAGCCGCGGCTGTACCGGCCGGCTTCTTCGCCGTTGCAGTTGCAGTTGCCATTAGCGATCTCCCTTCTTGAACCATGATGTCCAGCGGCTCCGAAGGAGTACCGCCAGCTTCCCGATCCGCTCTCCGGGCTTCAGCTTGTCCCAGTAGGGCTTCAGCCATCTTCCCAGCGGACGCCAGATCGGTTTCGTCATCCAAACAAGCAGCAACCCGATTGGACGAACCAATTGTATCACAATCTTTAGAGTGAAAATAGTGAGCGCAGACCCAAATCCTATTAAAACTATAACCACCTTGTAGAGCAATTGAATCGGTTTTACGATAAAAATCTCAAAAATTTTCAGAATAAAGCGAATACAAGCTCGAACGGCCGCAATAAGCCACTTCACCGAGACGATAACCGCCCTGCTGAACAGCCAATAATGGAGGATGACGCCGACAGCCAGTCCAAGAAATACGTACGCCCGCACCTCGCCGTTGTTGCTCGCGTACAGCATTCGGAACACGACGACCGCGGATGCGATCCAATACAGGACGTCGAGCGCCGGCAGCCACCACTTGGGGAATTTCAGCTCGTTCGACACAACGCGGTAGCCATCGAACACCGCACCCATGCCGAGTCCCGACAGCAGCATGACCGCCATCGTCATCCATTGTACGCTAAGCGTCACTTGAACAGCTTCCCGAACAACCCTTTGGACTTCGCGGCTGTTGCACCGTCAAGATAGGCGAGCGAATTTACATGCCCTTCAATGGCGACCAGGCCTTGCTCCAGGCTGAGATGCTTCATATGCAAGTTCTGACCTGCCACCGTTAGAAATCCCAGCTCCGTATCAAGCAGAAATTCTTCGCTGTCGAAACTCTCCACGTTCTTTACGCCCGTCAGCTCCAGCACCTTCCGGCTGATCAGCTTTACATCCTGCGTCTTGTGTCCCTTCCCCTGCTCCACCATACCGCTCTCCCCCGCTTCGCAATCATATTCCCTATTAGAGGTAATTCAAAAAGTCCGCTTTTGATCACGAAGTATACCCTGAAGCCTAGTCGACATCGAATCTTGAATTCAAGCGAAACTTCCGTTGCTCACGTAGCTTCCACTACGCTCCGCTACTCAGTTTCTACTTTCATTCAATTTTCTCGGTGCTGAAAACCGAACTTTTTGAACTCTCACTATTACTTTATGAGAGACGGACAAGGTTTAGAACAAAAGCCTGAGAGAGTCGTGACCTCCGTATGGCGTAACGTCGCGCTGGCGATGGATTGGCGTGTGACGTTGCTGGCGGCAAGAGGTCGGGACACGCTGGATGGCGTGTAACGCTGCTAGCGGCAAGAGGTTGGGGCATGCTGGATTGGTGGCGACACAGCTGGCGGCAAGAGGTCGGGGCACGCTGGATGGCGTGTAACGCTGCTGGCGGCGTAGGTTGGGACACGCTGGATGGCGTGTAACGCTCCTAGCGGCAAGAGGTCGGGCTCCGGCTTGGAATTTAGAGGGAAAATTGCCCTCTAATTATCGGCATTCGCCTGTTGGGCGAACCAATAGTGGGATAATCGCCCTCTAATAGGGTCAAATACTGGTTTTGTACCTTTTAATCTGTTGATTAGATGGAGGATTTCCTCTTATTAGCCCCCATGGACATCCATAGTCGAGAATAAAGGGAGGTTTTCCATCTAATCACTAAGGCACTAAATAGCTAGGGTGCTACGGCAATAAGATGCTAAGGTGCTGAGCTGCTAAGGCGCTAAGCTCGGGCAACCTCCACTTCCGTCTATACAGCAAGAACCGCCCAGCTCCGGTCATCCGGTCGTAGGCGGTTCTTGTTGCCTGAGCATGAAGCGACCGCCTCTCGGGGAGGCGGACTGCTTCGTACTTAAGGCTTCTCCCACTCGAGCTCGCTCTCGCGGGGACGCTGCTCTTCTTTCACCAGGGTGTACATCTCGCCGGCTTCTTCCTTGCGAGTTGTCTCCATGAGGCGCTCGACGCGCACCGTGACGATCTTTTGTCCATACTGGATCTGAAGTTCGTCGCCAACCTTTACAGCGCTGCTAGCCTTCGCCTCGCGGCCGTTAATCCAAACGCGCCCTTGCTCGGATACATCCTTCGCGACGGTGCGGCGCTTGATTAATCTGGACACCTTGAGAAATTTATCGAGACGCATGAATTACTTGATCGCTTCTTTCAGCTTGTTGCCTGCTTTAAATGCAGGAACTTTGGATTCCGGGATTGTAATTTCTTTGCCCGTTTGCGGGTTGCGGCCTACGCGGCCGGAACGTTTGCGAGTTTCGAAAGTACCGAAGCCGATCAGTTGCACTTTGTCGCCGCCAGCCAGAGCGTCAGTTACTTCGCCCAGGAAGCCGTTCAATACCGCTTCTACATCACGTTTAGTCAGGCCGCTTTTCTCAGCAATGTTGTTGATCAGGTCTGTTTTGTTCATCATAGTTTCCTCCTAAAGGTTATCCATATTTTTGTGGCGATGCCGCACATAGGCGGCGATGCCCTTTGGCAAAATCTGCTCTCACGAAGAATACATATTCTTCTCAAGTAGCAGAAATCCTGCTGCTTACAGCAAATTTTTTTGGGAATAGTGCAGAAAAGGGGCGAATTGTGGCGAAAGTCTGCCGGACGCGGGTTATTTTTGCCGCTTTGCTTCCTCCCACCAACGATCCATCTCTAGTAAATCAGTCTGGTCAAAAGTTTTGCCGTTTATACGAAGCTGCTCTTCAATATATTCGAATCTACTACGAAACTTTCGATTCGTGCGAGAGAGCGCTTCTTCCGGGTCTGCCTCGATGAACCTAGAAGCGTTCACGACGGCGAACAACAGATCTCCAAGCTCGGCAGCCTGCTCCTCCCGATCGCCCGTCGCGATCGCCTCGCGAAGCTCCTTAAGCTCCTCTTCGATCTTCGCGAGCATCGGCTCCAGCTCGTCCCAGTCGAAGCCGACCTTCGCAGCCTTCTTCTGAATCTTGTAAGCCTTCATCAGAGCCGGCAAATCCGGCGGAATGCCGTCCAGCTGCGACTTGCGCTCCGTGCCCTTGCGCTTCTTCTCCTCGGCCTTCATAGCCTCCCAATTGACGAGCGCTTCGCCTGCATCTCCTGCGCTTTGATCGCCGAAGACATGCGGATGGCGGAAGATCAGCTTCTCGTTCAGCGTCTGAATAACGTCATAGACGGAGAACATTCCTGTCTCTTCCTCCATCTGGCTGTGAAGCATCACTTGCAGGATAATATCGCCGAATTCCTCCTGCATGCCGTCGGGATCGTCATTGTCGATCGCCTCCAGCGCTTCGTACAGCTCCTCGATGAAGTTCTTGCGGATGGACTGATGCGTCTGCTCGCGATCCCACGGACATCCTTCGGGGCTGCGAAGAATGGCAACAATCTCGTGCAGCCGTTCGAACGTACGGTTCCGAAGCGAAGGGTCGTCGGAGCGCGGTACATAAACAAGCGATAAATTGCCGTATTCCTGGTCGCGATCCAGCTCGAAGAGTGGGACGCGAATGATTCGCTCTTCGCCTTGCACGCCAAGCGCATGGCCGATGATGACTTCATGATCGTCGGGATAACGCTCCATAAGCGCCAGCTTGACATCAGATGCCGTAAATTCGTCATAGACCTGCCCGATAAGCGTATGAAGCTGCGGCTGAAGCAAAGAAGGCTGAAGCTCCGCCGCATCGAGCAGGGCAAAGCCCTCGATAGGATCGATGCCAAGGCTGATGAACGCGGCATCCAGGAAGCTCTCGCCGCCGGTAATCCGAAGCTCGATGCCGGCTTCGGCGCAGCGCTCCCTAAGCAGCTGGACCGTTCGTTCGGCAACCATCGGGTGACCCGGAACGGCGTAGACGATGGAAGGAACGACGGGCGGCGAGGCAGCGTAGCCCGTTCCGGCTGTAGCCGAGATCGTTTCGTCAGTCAGCTCCGATGTCGGATTGCTCGCATTAGCTTCATCGGCCGGCTTCGATTTCCGGGCCTCTTCCAGCAATATCCCGGCAATCCCTTCGTACACTTCGGGAAACGATTCGTACTGCTCATACAGGGAGTCGAATGTCGTATAGGTTATGCCATTCTCGTTCAGCAGCGACATAACGGGATGACGCTCCGTTCGCACGAACAGGCGATTGGCCGATTGCAGCTTTTTCCATACGCCAAGCGTCAGCGCATCGGGATCCCCGGCGCCAAGACCGATAATTTCTATGATGGCTTGAGACATTGTTTATTCCTCCTTCAAGGGTTACTTGGGCGGGATGAGCCCCCGCCGCCGCAATCGGTCGGCCAGCTCCTCGCCGCCCGGCAGCGCGCGCCATTCGCGCGCGCCGATGGCGCCGCCGCGCAGCACGGCGGCGCC
>NZ_BDQX01000118.1 GCF_003112455.1 Paenibacillus agaridevorans | reverse complement strand
CGAAGCTCTGGCGGCGTTGACGCTGGGAGACACAAGTGCGGTTACATCCAGCTTGAGCTTGCCAACAAGCGGTCTGCAAGACACGCAAATTACATGGGAAAGCTCGAATCCGGCGTATATGACGGCTAACGGAAGCTTGCTGCAACGTCCTGTCGTCGGCGCAG
>NZ_BDQX01000117.1 GCF_003112455.1 Paenibacillus agaridevorans | reverse complement strand
CTGTGGCGGAAGCAAGCAAGTCGGCAGCTTTGGCTGAGAAGGCGAAGCCGGCGGTGACCAGCGATGTGGACCCAGGCGGCCCGCTAGCAAGGGCTGTGGCGGAAGCAAGCAAGTCGGCAGCTTTGGCTGAGAAGGCGAAGCCGGCGGTGACCAGCGA
>NZ_BDQX01000116.1:61012-92273 GCF_003112455.1 Paenibacillus agaridevorans | reverse complement strand
TCGGGCACGTTGCTTCAAATGAGTTTACTTCCCTAATATTCTTTCAATCGGGCACGTTGCTTCACATGAACTCGCTCTCACTATACAAATTAATTCAATATTGCTCGTCAGATCCATTAACAAATACATCTTTATAATGTCCTGGGAATTGCGCATAACGTTTCTGTATTCACGATGTCCGATAAAGTCGGATGTGTCCGGCTGCTTATACTTCCCCGAAATCCTTCTGCCGGACCGAGGGCGTATGCCCGATGCGTGAATATTATGTTATCAGATGTCATTTGCCATCTTTGATTTTTCTAAAACTAAGTATTCTTTTATAGCAGTTGTTAATTGAGTATTCTTTGTTAGTCCAAAAATTTTATAAAAATTAATAAGAGCTTTCCCTTCAGATTTAATAAGATCCGATAAAATTCTGGAGCGAATTATCTTTTGTAAGTTTACTTTTGAAGAAAGTTTTAGGTGATTTTTTTGTCTACCATTTAATATTCCTAATAAGTTATTTATAGAATTTTTGTTATGTTTCAGGTTTTCAAATACATACTCACTTTCTTTCTTCTTCGATAACCCAAATAGAGATACTATTAGCTCATAAATTTCTTCATTTATTTCGAATTTTTCTTGGTTAAGACCTGCTTTATTAAACCTAAGATTTCTTATGGTTTTATTACTCAAATCAATATCGCCCCATTTCAGGTTAAATATATGAGTTTGTTCATAGGTATAATTATACGTGATAAGAAGTATCAATCTTAATAATTGTATGTCAGATTTCTCGATCTCATATTCTTCAGAATCTAAGGCTGAACTAAATAGGAATTCAAAATCTTTATCTGATAAAAAATCCATATCTTTCAACTTCTTGGCTCTATATTTTTTTAATTCATTTTTTATTTCAAGATAAAAACTATCGCTAACTCTCTTGTTGTAGTGATAGAAAGATAATAGATTTGAAAGAGCAAATTTAGCAGTAGCACTTTTTCTTAAAGTTAAAAATGCTTTTATGTCTGACTTATTGAAGATATCCGTATAGTCTTCTACTAGAGATCTTAATTCAAGGTGTTCATCTATGTAGACTTCAAGATCATCTATGTATCTCTTCTTTGTATCAGTAGTATTCGCACGGTCTTTAAAATCAAGATATTTAGAAAAATCAGTTTTAATTGAATTGATAATATGGATTTTAGTTTGTTCCATGATACCAGCTCCCACTGTTTTTTATGATTTTGCAATGATTTCTGATAACGTCTTTGTATTCACGAACCCTCACTGGCTTAAGGGCGCCAGCCCGGGTCCGACGGACTTAGCCAGTGCAGGGTTGTCCGGCTGCAACCGCTTCCTTGAAATGCCCCTGCCGGACCGAGGGCCGAATGGCCTGATGCGTGAATATGGTGTTATCGGAAGTTGCCTCTTCATTGATTACGCCCAAACTAATTGTTCTACGATCTTATAGTTTTCTAACCTTTGTTTATCGACCTTGCTTACCCCATAACTATTAAAAAATAATTCAACATAATCAATACCATAATTTCTTTTGATACTCTTCTCAGCTACTGCTAAATCATAATAACGATCGGCTATCCCACAATTTCCAAGGTCTATATATCCACTAATATTTGCATTATTAATTAATATATTTGGCATGCTATAATCACCATGGGTAAAAACTAAATCTTCCTTCGATGAGCTAAAGTAGAATTCTAACTCGTTTATCACTTCAATACTATTGGTTTCTCCAAAAATATTGTAAATATCTTTAGAATTCATTAATCCTTGTTCATGATTGGTCTTGATGATCTTCATTAGCTGTTTAATTGAATTATCAAAGGGACAATCTTCAATTGAAACATCATGAATGGTTCGGAGTCCGTGAGCAATTAACACTACCGTTTCTTTCACATTGTGCTTTGCCAGCTCACTAGCTGCATCATATCCGGGCAACTCTAATGTCAGCAGAAATTCATAGTCACCTAATACTCCACAATCAATAACTTCCGGTACCGGTATCTTATTCTTACACCATATTAGTTTTTTGGCTTGTCTTTCAAGCGACTCTGGTAAACCCCTAGGTTGTATCTTTAAATATCTATTATTTCCATTCTCACTTTGTATATAGAAAGTTTGAGCAACATTCTCCCAACGAAAAGTAACTTTATCATCATTTGTGAGTAAGCTTTGAAATTGATGAGGTAGCTTATTTTTATTATCTACTTCCATGAATAATCCCCCAGTTATAAAATCAGGCAATTTCAGATAACGTTTCGTATATTCGCGACGCTCGACATAGTCGAGTGTGTCCGGCTGCAGGCTGCAACTGCCCCCTGCCAATATCTTCTGCCGGACCGAGGGCGTCAGCCCGATGCGTGAATATGGTGTTATATGAAGTTACTGCCTTCCTCGTATATCTATCAAAATATTTATTGATTTAGTAGTTGTTTTACTCTTTTGATTGCTAATCTCATTCCTTCATATAATTCAGTCACTGATCTATATTCTTGTTTAAATACCGGATTATCCCATCTAGAATCTTTAATTATATAAATAATAAATACGCCATTGAGTGTAAAAGATTTACCATACCATCCCACATCTAATATATAACTTTTCGGATATTCTACTTGTAACATATCTTCACTTAACCATTTGATATCTGTCATGTCGTCAGGACTTAATTCATATGGATTGTATTTAACTATCCCTGGATTAAAGTCATATTGTTCAAACATATTTTTTGCCCCTAGTTTTTATGATCTCATATGGTTTTGGGTTTCATATGGTTTTTGCAGTAATTTCATATAACTCCTTATTTCTGTACTACAATAAAATGCTGAATACAGTGGTGTTTGCGTATGGCGTGAATAAAACATTTGAAAGCCCACCATTATTTTTCCTATTACAAGTCCAAAGGGCTTTTAATTCGGCTGATGTTTTTCGTGCTGACATGCGTATATCGCTCCGTCGTCCTGCTGCTCTGATGTCCCAGAAGTTCCTGTATATACCGAAGATCGATGCCTCCCTCAAGCAAATGAGTAGCGAATGAATGCCGAAGAGAATGTATCCCAGCTTGTTTAGCGATTCCTGAACGGGCTAAGGCTTGCTCGAAGATCTTCTGTGCGGTTCGTTCCGTTAACGGCTTGCCCGCGTATTGACCAGGGAATAACCATGGCCTTGTATCTCCATGCTCTATTAGGTACGAATGGAGTACAGTATGTGCTTGATCCGACAATAAGGTCAGTCGATCTTTTCGCCCCTTCCCCTGTCGTACTCGCAAAGTCTTGCGTTCAACGTCAATGTCTTCATGTCTCAGTTTAACAACCTCACTTACCCGCAGACCAGACGAATACGTAAGCATAAGTAGCGCTTTGTGTTTCTGATTCTCCAATGCTTCGAATAAACGTTTGACCTCTCCCAAGGACAACACTTGAGGTAGTCTCGTTTCCTTCTTTGGCCTTACATAAGAAGTATCATCCTGAATCGACATCACCCGTATTCGAAAAAACTTGATCGCACTGATCGCTTGATTGACATAGGAATGGGATCGTTCATTCTCCAGAAGTCGCAAGGAATAGGATTGAACAGCTTTTGTATCCCCAATACTGCCACCGGATTCCCGAAGGAAAAGATAATATCGTTCCATATGTCCCAGATAAGCACGGATTGTCTTAGCCGAAAATCCCCTTAATCGCATCGCTTCCGTCATTTTCTGTCTGCTTTCGGGATCCCAAATCTTTTGTTTGCGGTTAGCTGCACGCTGAATGCGTGAAGACAATTCATCCGGATGAAACAAATAACATTCTTCCATTAATACCGAGTCAGTCCGCAGCTGTTCATAACCGGCTAATTCAATGAGTTGCTCCAGCAGATGCAGCGTGTAAGGGAATTCCCATACCTTTAATTCCGGCTTCCATCTGCTCCCCTTCAATGATTTCATACACTTGACGTAATCGGTATTAAATTCTTTCCAAGAAGCTCGGATCTTATATTCGTCTACTTTTACTAACCATATTGTCATCAGAATTCTCCCCCATTATATCATCCATGCAAAATACTGGAAACAAAAAAGGAACCAAGTCCTAAGACTTTAGTTCCTCTGGTTCTTCCAGCGAAATTCAATTTATAGTTATATTCTAACTCATGTTGACTATCGGTTTAAATCCTGCTCCAAGTTTTGAGTCAAACCTCTTAACTGGCGTATTTCTTCGTCTACCTGCACAGCGGACTCGGTCTGAGATTGGCTGGCAGCTGTCAATTGTTCCAAAGCTAGCCGGTTATGATGAACGGCGGTCATGATGTCTTTCATACCATCGGTAATAACCGCAGAACCTTGAGACATGCCTACCATCTGCTCATTCATAAGCCGGACGAACCTGATTGTCTGGATGATATGATTCTGCACATGCACGAAACGACCTTGGAATTGGGCAAGATGAAGCGTCGAATTTTTCACCAAATCACGACCTTGCTCCATATTCCGATAGTTGTCCACCGTTTCCCGATGTATATCCGCAATCATCAACTTCATCTCATCCGAAACGGTGCGACTTTGCTGCGCAAGCTTTCGGATTTCCGACGCAACAATGGCAAATCCCCGACCGTGTTCCCCCGCACGTGCTGCTTCAATTGAAGCGTTAAGGGATAATAATGCGGTCTGATCGGCAATAGTCTCAATGGCCGCCAGACGCTCCTGAGCTTCGGAAGCGGATTTACGGGTTGTCGCCATCGATTCGCTTAATGCCTGAATCGCTTTTTCAATTTCTTGTTGCTTCAAACCTATCTCTTGTACCAGCAGATCGCTTTCCCCCATGATCTGTTCGGTTTGTTCCGCATTCTCTTTCAAGGTGTCAGATGCCTCCATCCCATGATAAACGATCGATCCCATTTCGTTCAACTTTATTTCCGCCATTCCGACAGAATGATGCTGCGAATCCAGCCGAGCAGTCACTTCGTCAAAGGACTTTCGCATCTCTGCATTGGCGGCAATATGCATTTGTGACTTTTCCGCAACGATGTCGGTTGTTAGTTGAATGGATGTTGACAGTTCTCTGACCCGACTGATCAAGTCGACTAGCCGTTCCTCTTTGGCAGCCTTATCTTGTTCAAGCGTTTGCGTAATACGGTGTTTCGATCGGATTTGAAGGATGGTTGCGCCAGATGTAAGCAACAAGAACAGAGCATGAATGGTCAACATAAGAACTGGATAGGAATTCGTACCGAAGATGATCTGGGGGAACCAAAAAAATCCGACTAAATGCTGAATCGCAAATAGTACCGTCATTAACGTAATTAACTTCACATTCTCATAATAGGCTAATGCCGCAATGACCATAAAGATCGAGAAATGAAATTCGACGCCCCCGCCGCTTCCGCTTATGATGGCTATGCTTGACAAGGTAAGCGTCAAAGTATTTAACCATGGCAACATGTGATGGTTTCTATTAGCTATAAACGTATAAATAGCTGCTGCGAGTGTAACAAAGGGTAATATTGCTAATAGAAGAATTGAACTGGATATCCATCCGGCTGTAGGTACATGACTTGCCATGTCTCCATGACCGTGGCCTTCCGATCCTCCGATTACATGAAAAACTTGCGCTAGTCCGTATATTAACGCCGATAAAGCTGCAGCGGCAGCGGCAAGCAGCAACATTAACCGATTTTTTTGATCGAACATGATTGAATAACTTCCTCTCCGTAAATCCGAATGTTATCACATTGCAACAATATATTTTATACTTTAAAACTGAACATTTTCTGAAATTTTAAGTACATGGTTTTTACCACAAAAAAACCTGCTCCTTGGAAATAAGGAAACAGGTTAGATCGACCACTCTTATTCTATTGCGATTAAAAAACTTTTGTCGTCCAGGACTCGCAGTTCCAAGTCTCCGTCACGACGTCGCGATAAAATTCCGGTTCATGGGAAATAAGCAGAATGCTCCCCTTGTAAGCCTTGAGCGCACGCTTAAGCTCGTCTTTCGCGTCAACGTCCAGATGGTTTGTCGGCTCGTCGAGTACGAGCAGGTTGGATTCGCGGTTGATCAGCTTGCATAGGCGAACCTTTGCTTTCTCGCCGCCGCTCAGAACCGTGATTTTGCTCTCGATATGCTTGGTGGTCAGGCCGCATTTTGCCAACGCCGCACGTACTTCGAATTGAGTGAAGGAAGGGAACTCGTTCCAGATCTCCTCGATACAAGTGTTGTAGTTCGCATCCTTGGCTTCCTGAACGAAATAGCCGATCTCCAGATTTTCGCCGAGCTGGACATGGCCGGAGACAGCTGGAATCTCGCCCAAAATGCTGCGCAACAGTGTCGTCTTGCCAATGCCGTTAGCGCCGACAAGCGCAATTTTCTGTCCGCGCTCCATGCGGAGGTCAAGCGGACGGGAAAGCGGCTCGGAGTAACCGATGACGAGATCCTTGGCTTCGAAGATAACGCGGCCTGCGGTTCTGCCTTCTTTAAAGTTAAACGTCGGCTTCGGTTTCTCCTTGGCCAGCTCGATGACGTCCATCTTATCCAGCTTCTTCTGACGGGACATCGCCATATTCCGGGTAGCTACGCTCGCCTTGTTCCGCGCCACGAAGTCCTTCAGATCTGCAATTTCTTGCTGTTGGCGCTTAAAAGCGGATTCCAGCTGCTGCTTCCGCATCTCGTGTACTTCCATGAAATGGTCATAATCGCCGACATAACGGTTCAGCTGCTGATTCTCCATATGATAAATCAGGTTAATGACGCTGTTGAGGAATGGAATATCATGCGAGATCAAGATGAACGCATTCTCGTATTCCTGCAAATAACGCCTTAGCCACTCGATATGCACTTCGTCAAGATAGTTCGTAGGTTCATCGAGGAGCAAAATATCCGGTTTCTCGAGCAACAGTTTGGCCAGCAATACCTTCGTCCGTTGACCGCCGCTCAGATCGTTAACGTCCTTGTCGAGACCGATATCCGTCAGTCCGAGTCCGCGGGCGGTCTCTTCGACCTTCGCGTCGATCATATAGAAGTCTTGATTCGTCAACGTATCTTGGATCGTGCCAACATCCTCCAATAACTTCTCGAGCTCCTCTGGCGATACGTCGCCCATTCGGCCGTACATGTCGTTCATCTCGTTTTCCATGTCGAACAAATATTGAAATGCGCTCTTTAGAACGTCGCGAATCGTCATGCCTTTGGTTAATGCCGCATGCTGATCCAGATAGCCGACGCGCATACGCTTGGACCATTCCACCTTGCCGTCATCCGGCTGCAGCTTGCCCGTAATGATGTTCATAAAGGTCGACTTGCCTTCGCCGTTCGCGCCGATCAAACCGATATGCTCGCCTTTCAACAGACGGAACGATACATCGTTAAAGATCGCACGGTCTCCGAAGCCGTGGCTGAGACGTTCTACATTTAATATGCTCATGAATGACACCTTTTCTGTAAGAATTTCATACTCCGCTATATTATAATCGTTATCGCCCCGTCAACTCAACACCAATCGGCAGAAAAGACAAAGAATCGCCCCATATCCCGTATATCGTGAATGATATAAGGATATGGGGCGGTAAATTCTTTAGGTTAGACGGCTTCAGCTTGAGGCTCTTGCTCCGGCATTTTGTTGGAGGTGCGAAGCGGTATCTCCCTCAGGAAGAAGGACAGAATCATCGCAACGACGACTAGCGAAGCTCCTGCCAGGAATACGACCGTCAGCGAATGGCTAAGCGCATCTCTCAGCATGTCGATCATTTGAGTAATCAATGGCTGAACGTCTGCAGGAAGCGTCTGCTGAAGTTGCTCCAACTTCGGTTGATCCAGCAGCATCTCCGGATTCTGGAAGGCCGACAGCTCTTTGGCAAGCTCCGGGTCCAGCTCGTCGAAGTGAAAGCCCGTACTCGACGACGAGGCTTCCTTCATGTTGCGCACAAGCGCCGACTGCATGATCGTTCCCATAATGGCAATACCGATTGTGCCGCCCAGGTTACGGAATAGCTGAGACGAGGATGTAGCGACACCGAGCTCTGTCGGCTTAACGGCATTTTGTACCGTTAGGGAGAAGACCGGCATACCTACGCCAAGTCCGATACCGAATACGATCATCGCGATGACCGCAATCCATACGCTGTTCATAAATGCCATGATCAGCAATCCTGCCACCATAATCGGCATTCCGATGATGGCATAACGTTTGTATTTGCCCGTCTTCGTAATTTGACGTCCGATAATGGTGCTCATAATGACCATCCCGATGGACATTGGCATCGTAACATAACCGGAATAGGTTGGCGAAATGCCTTCTACCCCCTGCACGAAAAACGGCAAGTAGATCAGGGCGCCCATCATGCCGGCGTTCATCAAGAAACCAATGACGTTAGAGATCGTTACGATATCATTGCGGAACAAGGATAACGGAAGTACAGGGCTTTTGGCATGGCGTTCGACCAAAATAAAAAGGATAAGCGATATAATCGCTGCGCCGAACAGTCCGAGAATTTCGAAAGAAGCCCATTCGTATTTGCTCCCTGCCCAAGTGAAACCCAGCAACAGAGCAATGATGGTAATGCTGAGGAAAAACGAACCCGCATAGTCGATACTCTCGGATGGTTTGCGTTCAACCTTGGGGAACAGAAACAAAATCATAAAGAAAGCAACGACGCCAAGAGGCAGGAAAATCCAGAACAGCCACTTCCACTCCATGTTGTCTACCAGCCATCCTCCGAGTGTTGGTCCGATGACGCTGGAGAATCCGAAAACGGCCATCATGACGCCGGTCCACTTGCCGCGCTCGCGCGGCGAAAACAGATCCCCGACAGCCGTAAAGACGGTAGCCATAATAATGCCGGCGCCAACACCCTGCACACCGCGGTAAATAATCAGTTGAAAGATATCCTTGGAGAAGCCCGTTAATAATGCGCCGATCATAAATATAACGATACCTGTCAAGATAAATGGTTTCCGGCCATAAATATCGGACAGCTTGCCGACAAGTACGGTCGCAAGCGTAGATGTTAACATATAGATCGTAATAACCCAGCTATAATATTCCATTCCGCTTAGTACGGCGATAATACGCGGCATAGCTGTGCTTACGATTGTCTGATTGATCGCCGAGAAGAACATAGCCGCAATAATCGCGAACATGATACTCATCTTGCGTTTATGTGTTAGATGTTCCATGTTGATTTCTCCCTCATTCTCTTCAAAAATAGGATGCCCGGTTTTCTGTCTTTGTTGTATACCTTAATGCCATTAGTTTGCTTCATTCGATAAAGTTTGAGCCGAAGCCACCAGCTTCTCCATAAGAACGGTCACTGTTTCAACTTCGGCCGAACTCAGACTCTCCATATATTTCGCCACGATCTCCTTCCGAAGTTCATGCGATTTCTTGATAATATCTTCACCCGCTTCCGTTAGACGAACCCTAATCACTCTCCGGTCCTTGGCATCGTTCTCCCGAGTGACATAACCCGATTTACCCAAACGATCAATCATCGCGGTCACTGCGCCAGGCTGCACGTCCAGCTTCTCCGCCAGCGCTGTCAGCCGGCAGCTCCCGCTCTCCCTGATAAAATGCAGCATGAACATTTGAGTGCTTGTCACTTGCACGTCCATCTGCTTCATCATCTCAGCGGAGAAAATCCGATTTAAGTAGATCAGGGATCGTTGGAATCTCATCACGAACGTCTCCATCTCATCACCTCGAATCATTTACTTCATCGCTATATATTTCAACTATTGAAATATTAACTGCTAAAATACTTTTTGTCAACGTCCTTTCTTTACCGCATTCGCAGCATTCGCAGGACACAAAAAAGAAACCCAACCTCATTACTGAAGTTAGGTTTCTCTTTTCCTATTTAGAGGATTCATCTGGCAAGCATTACTTACGGCAAGCGATATAATCCGGACGAGGCCGTTGACCCGAGAAAGGATCGACCAGACGATTGTTTATGCTGTTATAAACCATGAACACGTTGCTCCGGGGGTAAGGGGAAATATTGCTGCTGGAGCCATGCATCAGATTGCAATCGAATAACAGCACGGAGCCGGCTTTGCCGACCGGCATTTCGATGCCTCCCGCGTCAGCCATCTCCGTCAGACTATCGGGATCCGGCACGCCATATTCCTGTTTGCGCAGCGATTCCTTGAAGTGGTTCTCGGGCGTCCGTCCCACGCAAGAAACGAATTGCTTATGCGAGCCGGGGATAACCATCAACGGTCCATTAAAGGGATGATTGTCGCTTAGCGCGACAGAGCAGCTCAGCGCCCGCATGGCGGGCATGCCGTCCTCGACGTGCCATGTCTCGAAATCGGAATGCCAATAAAATTCCTTGCCCGTGAAACCCGGCTTGAAGTTGATTCTTGATTGATGAATGTAAGTCTCCGAGCCAAGCAAGTAGTTCATGATCGCTTTGAGCCTTGGATGCAGGGACAGGTCGCGGAAGACGTCGTTATTCTCGTGAACGGAGAAGACGGAACGCACCTCCTTGCTTTGCGGTTCGCGAATGACATGAGCCTCATCGCGGTCGCTGTAGCTCTCCTGCAGCCTCGCTAGCTCCTGACGCCATGCTTCGACTTCATTCTCCGAGAAAAACTCTTCCAGGAACAGATAGCCGTTGTTCTCGTAGAAGGCCGATTGCTCCTCGGACAACGGACTAGCGTCGGACCACTTCTTATACACGACGGGATCGAGTCGCTCTGTGAGCTGTGCTTGATCGGCAATGCGGGAAGGGTAACGGTCGACTTGAGAATTTGCAGTAGTATTGGACATAGGGATCATCTCCTTCATTGGATTTCCGCTTCTAGCGGATAGACGCCATCCTTGTCATGTACTTCGGCTCCAGTCAGCGGTGGATTGAATACACAAACCATGCGCAACTGCTTGCTGGCACGGAGCAGATGTTTTTCATGACCATCCAGCGCATACAAAACTCCTGGCGTAATGGGGTAGGTTTGGCCTCCGATTACTTCTATCTCTCCTTCGCCTTCGATGCAATAGACGGCTTCGACATGGTTCCTGTACCAGATCAACGTCTCCGTTCCCGCTTTTATAATCGTATCGTGCATGGAGAAACCCATTCCGTCCTTCTTAAGCAGCAATCTTCTCGAATTCCAGGTTTCGGCATCAATATCGTTCTTCGTGTTCACAATGTCATTCAGGTGTTTGACGATCATAAGCGTTGCCTCCATATCTTCATCATTTATGGGTGAATTCCGACCGGTTCCTTTTGTTCTGCAAAGTCATACATTTCGCTCAGCGATGCTTCGAGTTTTGCCATTCCTTCAGCAAGCAGCTCCTTTTCGATCGTCAGTGGAGGCATCAGCTTCGCTACTTCGTCACGTGAGCCAGAGGTTTCCATAATTACTCCCCGTTCGAACGCTTTCCGGCATAATTGACCGGCGTCATCCGGATTGTTGAAAACCAGCCCCTGGATCATTCCCTTCCCGCGCACTTCTTTAATCTTGCCGCCGTATCTGGCTGCTGTGCGCTCGAGGAACTTGCGGATCGAAAAGGAGTGCTCCTTGATCCGTAGCTCCAGTGTTCCGTCCTCCCAGAAAGCAATTGCCTCCGTCGCTGCCACGAACCCGAGATTATTGCCACGGAACGTTCCATTGTGCTCGCCAGGATTCCAGATGTCATACTCCGGCTTAATAAGCGTAAGCGCCATCGGCAGTCCGTATCCGCCAATAGACTTCGACAGGCAAACAATGTCTGGCCTTATCCCCGCTTCTTCGAAGCTGAAAAACGTGCCCGTGCGGCCGCAGCCCATCTGCACATCGTCAACAATAAGAAGCATTTCATGTTCGCGGCAAAGGCTCTCGAGTCTTTGAAGCCATTTTGCGCTGGCCGCGTTCAACCCGCCTTCTCCCTGCATGGTCTCAACGATTACAGCCGCCGGTTTATCGACTCCGCTCCCCGCATCGTTAAGCATCTTCTCCATCAAAAGCGATGTATCGAAGAGCGGCCCCATATACCCGTCATAAGGGAGGAACGTCGTGCCCGATAGACTAACTCCCGCTCCGCCCCTCTTATAGGCATTGCCTGTGGCAGCCAACGATCCTAGCGACATCCCGTGAAATGCATTCGTAAAGGCAATGACATTCGTCCTTCCGGTAACCTTCCTGGCGATCTTTAGCGCGCTTTCGACGGAGTTTGTTCCGGTAGGACCGGGGAACATGAGCTTGTACGACAGTCCTCTGGGCTTCAAAATCTTATGCTGAAATGTCAGCAGAAAACGTTCCTTCGCTTCCGTTGCCATGTCCAGACTGTGCGTTATGCCGTCGTTCATCATATAGTCAACGATTCGGGATCGAATCCTTTCGTTGTTATGTCCGTAGTTCAACGCGCCGGCGCCGGCGAAAAAATCGATGTATTCGCGTCCTTTTTTGTCCCAGAGCCTGGCTCCCTTCGCTTTGGCGAATACCGTATCAAAGCTTCTGCAGTAGCTGCGAACTTCCGATTCCAATTGTTTGAACACGTCTTGATCTATTGAACCGATACGATTAGGTATGGCTGTCATCTATGAATCTCCTCCGTTCGTTGTGATTTGATGTTTAGCAACCCTACTCGGTCGAACGGACCGATTCGGAACAGCAACTCGTCATCATGACCTTCCGGATTGGGGAATAGACCTGATTCATATTTGCTCGCCATCGTACATTCCGCATTCAGCGACTGAGCCATCCCCAGGAATAAGCTTCTGGACGGAATGTTGTTCGGTCCAATGGTCGCCTCCAGATACCGAATACCTGCATTTTCTTTTCTGTCTGTCAATTCTCGCAATAATTGTCTTCCAACTCCACGGCCTCGAAGTCCGCCATCTACTGCGATCTGCCATACAAATAACGTTTGCTCGTCCGCAGGCTTCCGGAACGCGGATACAAAGCCGACAATTCGATCCTCGGACTGCGCAATACAGCAAGTGTCGCGAAACATGTCGCATAACATCAAGTAGCTATAGGCAGAATTCAAGTCGAGCCCTCCCGAATCCCGGACAAGCCTCCATACTTCGCTCCCGTCCTTCGGCTCGGGTCTGCGATACAGTATCGCAGGCGGTTCTCTTCTTTTCATTTCATCTCCTCCTTTACGATTACTTTTAATAGCTGCTTTCAACGGAACCGGCCAAGAAAAGCCTGAAGCCGCTCGCTCCGGGGACAATCGAATATCTCCTCCGGCGTACCTTGTTCTACAATAAGTCCGTCAGCCCCGAAGACGACGCGGTCGGCCACCTCTCTGGCAAATTCCATCTCATGCGTAATGAGCATCATAGCCGTCTCCCGATCCTCCGCGATCTCCTTAATCACTTCGAGGACTTCGCCGACAAGCTCGGGATCCAAGGCCGAGGTCACCTCGTCGAAGACGATGACTTTGGGACGAAGGACTAACGCGCGCGCTATAGCGACACGCTGCTTTTGCCCGCCGGACAGCCTTGAAGGGTATTCGTCCAATTTGGTCGCGAGCCCCACCTTGCCCAGCATCTCGGCGGCGCGTTCCCGTGCTTCGTCCTTGGGTACCTTGAGAACGGATGTGAGCGCAAGCGTAACATTGCGCAGTGCCGTAAGATGCGGGAACAGGTTGAAATGCTGAAACACCATGCCGATTTTTTCGCGCATTCGATGGAGATGCTTCTCATTGGCACGAACCAATCGCCCCCGTTTATCTTCCATTTGCCAGAGCTTCTCGCCGTCGATCGTAATAATGCCGCTTGTAGGTTCCTCCAGCGTCATCAGCATGCGGCCAAGCGTGGTTTTTCCTGATCCGCTCGGACCGATAATGGCAAGCTTTTCTCCTCCGTAGATCGACATATCAATGCCTTTGATCACTTCCAGTTCTCCGAATGTCTTCGTAACGCCTTCATACCGGATAAGAGGTTGCTCCTGAACCTTTGCAGGCGCTACCTGATCTGGCATGTATATCGAGTTCATTGATCTTTTACACCTCCTTTTCGGACTATGCTGTCGTTCGGTTTTTGAACCTCTTCTCCAGCCGACTGACCGCAAGGGACAACAGCAAGCTAACGACGATAAACAGTCCGCCCGTAATCGTATAAGGTTCGAATGCGCGGAACGAGATTGAAGTCTCGTTTTTGGTCCGCATGAGCAGCTCGACGAAAGTTATTGCCGATAAAGCGGGCGTTTCTTTAAATATGACAATGAGATAATTGCCCATGATCGGGATAACGGGCGGCATCGCTTGCGGCAATACGATCGAAAACCAGGTTCTTGCTTTCGAGAGATTAAGCGCCGAGGCGGCCTCCCATTGCCCTTTCGGCAGCGCGTCGATGCTTGATCGGAATACCTCCGAGAGATAGCAGGCATAATGCAAGCCCAACCCGATAACGCCTGTTGCGAATGCCGACATGGCAAGAGGTGTCAGCATCGGCAAGCTATAATACAAAAAGAATAGCTGCACAAGAAGCGGCGTGCTGCGGATGAAATCTACGATGCCCGTCGTCAGTCCTCTCAAAAGTCTGAACCGTGATCTCCCCGCAATGGCGATAAGAATTCCGACCAACACCGCAAGAGCAAAACCGCATAATGCAGCGCCTAACGTTGCCGGCAGCGCACGCAGCAGCTTCGGCAGCAACTCGTAAACATAGTCCCAATCCCACATGTCCAAGCGTCACCTCCAGCAAGCCAGCTTGCGTTCCAGCAGCCGGACAGACCAAGACACGCAAGACGACATTAAATAATAAATAAGAAGAAGCAATCCGAATATAATCGGTGTATGCGTATAATAATTATTTCTCAAAATCATGGCCTCATAGGTCAAATCAGCCATCGTTATAAAATAAACAAGCGAAGTAGACTTCAGCATCTCGATAGACAGATTCCCCATTGGAGGAAGCATCCGCACAAAAGCTTGAGGAAGCACGACACGGATAAATCTCGTGTACGGACGCAAATTAAGCGCGATGGATGCTTCATATTGTCCCTTTGGAACTGCAAGTATGGAGCTTCTGACTATCTCTCCTCCGTAAGCGCCGATATTAAGTCCGATCGCAAGCACGGCAGACCATGTCTTGCTGAGCTCCAGTCCGGCGATCGGAAGCGCGAAGTATACCCAGAACAGCAGGACAAGCAGCGACGAAGCTCGAAACAGCTCAATATAACAGCCCGATATCCAACGGATTGGAGTAAGGGCAGACAATCGCCCCATGCCCGATAATGCGGATAAGGAAAATGCAAGAAGTCCTGCAAAAACCGTTATTCTCAAAGTGACGACTGCTCCGTCCATCAAAAAGGGCAGCCACTGTCCGATGGGAACATTCATGGGTTAAGCTTGCGGAGAGCAAAGCTGCGGCGCCGTTACGTCTCCTGGCAGCTCCTGTTCGGTAAATCCGAATTGCTGCAAAATTTGCAGCAGCTCTCCATTCTCTTTCATAGCGTCAAGCTCCGTGTTAAACGCTTCTTGCAAGGAAACGTCATCCAATCGGAATGCGGATGCCCCGTAGCCCCTCACGCTGTTGCCGTCGACCGTCGGCTGTTCGAAATCCATGACTCGCTCCAGACCCTCGTCTCCCGCTTGATCCAGTCTGGACTGCAGCGCGGGTCCCGTCATTGTCATGGCATCGGCACGACCGGATTGCAACGCGCTTATTGCTGCATCCTGATCCGGCACAATGACCATCTGCGCCTCCGTTACGCCGCTTGCTTCGAGATATCCAATCTCGACCGCTCCCGACATGACCGCTACTTTGGCATCCTTGTTCTCGGCAATTGCTTTGTAGCTTGTTAAATTCAGCGGGTTGCCCGCTTTGACCGCCAAACCTTCCCCGATGCTGTATTCCGGATTGGCGAACAATACCGCTTCGCAACGTTCCGGGTTAATGAACATGCCCGCTGCGATTATATCGAATCGTTTAGCCTGCAGACCGGCAATCAAGCCTGAAAATTCCGTCAATTCAGCCCTCATCTCTTCAATGCCAAGCCGCTTCAAAATCGTTCGCGCAATTTCGACCGCTTCTCCCGTCAGCTCGCCGTTTTCATCTTTGTAAGCGTACGGGTTCTCTCCAGCGAATCCAATCGTTATGTACCCTTGTTCTTTGGCTTTCTCCAAGGTGCTTGCCGCATTTCCGTTATCTGTTTGCCCTCCATCGTTTTTGCCGCTGCTCCCGTTTTCGGAACATGCGGTTAAGAGCAACATTGTCGCCAGGATCAGCATCATCCACTTTTTACGCACGTTGCGTTCCACCAGCCTTTCGCTACGTTTTTTTCGAACACTTAAAAGGCTAACATGAATCCGGCTGGAGGTCATTTCCATTAATTCGGCATATCCTCTCCTATTTAAAGCTCTCCTAGGTTGAGCGTCGCTGACCCCATGGGTCCTCCCAATTGCTCCCATATCCTGCCCGATCATCCTTAATTCGAACGTTTACTGACATCTTGATCTATGTTATATAATATAAACTTATAATCAAACAAACTGATTTTCAGATTTTAAATAATCATTTATGTTTATAAATTTAAAATTGACGATGGCTCATAAATTTCCAGGAATAAGGATCGGTCTTTGTCGATATCTATTTCAAACGGGAGTCAAGTTGCGACAAACATTTCGCCAGCAATCTGTTAGCATAGTTCATATGTCGCCTGAGTCGCCTAATCATTACAGAGGAGAGTTGCAAATGAAGTTAATTATGAATCAACATTTCCAAAATGAAACGATCGCTTTCGACGGATTTTCGTTTAGTAATTGCACGTTTTCCAATTGTGTTATTCTTATCACGACGCTGGATTTTCACTTCGAATGTTGTTCTTTTTTCGGTTCTACCTTGCATGTAAATCCGGAATTGCCCATATTCGACGTATCCCACCGATTATCTCAATCGGATTACGACTCCGAGACGCGCTGCTATCGGGATGATTACAAATATCCAAGAACGAAGGTAGCTCTTCCATCTGCGACGACTTCATCCGTGTAAGCATACAAAAGAACCTCCGTTCCCGGCATCTGGCGACAGATAAGGGAATCGGAGGTTCTTTAATTATGGATATGATGCGATTGTTCATCTCATTAACGGGCTTTCACGATGATCTTGCGAATGCTTTCGCTGGACAGATGATACTTCCGTTCCAGCTCCGCGACGGTTGCGCCGTTGACATAACATTGCACGATCTCCTTATTGCGTTCCGCAAGCAGCTTGCGGGTGCCGCTAACCTCTCCCCAGCTCGCGCGCTGATTCGCCGGCTTCGGGATATAGATGAGGTCGCCCTGAATATATTTTTGGAGCTCTAATAATAGGCTAGGGGGAAGCACGTCTCTTCCATTTTTGTAGTTCACGTTCAAAATCCTCCTCGAACTGGTCTATACGATTGTAATGCGCCGCTTGGGACGCAGATGGCACAACGGCAATACTTGTTTGATTCATGATGCGGAAATCAATCATTGTAATCATCCTCCCTTTCTTCGAATTTGGTTTTTTGCTGATTCCTTTAAAAGGAACCGCCTCGCCTTTCCATTATAAAGAAAATCATTCCATCGCACAATGCGAATCGTTTCCAGAAATTAAGAAGAGGCCTTGGCGGCCTCTTCTGTATCGATGATTCTCTCCGATTACTCGGAGATCACCTCTACGTTGTGATTCAATTGGATCATCTCCTTTCGCGCGTATTTCGTCGGCCCCGACACCTTTATTATAATTCCAAAGAATGGGCATAGGGTAGCGAAAGAACATTTTATAAAGAAACTTTACCAGATTACCCCTTAGCGCCAACAGCTCGTAGCCAGGCATCCGCGATTAACCCATGCCCTGCCGGCGAAGGATGTACGCCATCTCCAGCCCAATACGCGGCGCCTGTGGACATGCTGGCTGCAGCAAATAACCCGTCCAGCGGGACGTATAACGTCTTGAATTCCTCAGCCAAGGAACGGACAGCCGTAATCTTTGGATCGAGATCCTCTCTCCAGCCCCTGCGGTCCTCCGGTACCGGCAATACAAACGGTTCAATTAGAATGAGCGAAGCATCCAATGATTCCTTTGTGTTTATAATGAGACGGCGGTATCCTTCGTAATAGCTCTCTGCGGATGTCGGATTGTTGCTGTCATACTTGCGCCATGTATCGTTGATTCCGATGTAGATGGAAACCATGGTTGGCTTCAAATCCAGACAATCCTCCTGCCAACGTCCTTCCAAATCAACGACGCGATTGCCGCTAATGCCGCGATTCAAGAACGTAACGTTCTTTTCCGGATATTTAAATCCGAATTCCGACGCGATCAGATTGGCATATCCAGTTCCCAGACTGCTCCCTACTTCACGATTTCTGCCGCAATCCGTAATGCTGTCCCCCTGGAACAACACGACGGCTTTATTGCCGATAACTGTCATCCTAACTCCCCCAGTCCAATTGTTGAATCCATGACAAGCAAATTGTCAAATCCAACAAAATTGTACGCCTAGGGAAGTTCGTTGTCAATGATTGACAACAGGCACGCGCCTAAGGCGCTTTAGCCATTCCGGTAAAGCCACGCCCGCGAGGACGATGGCTACTCCGATCCACTGCAAGAAGCTGACTTCTTCGTGCAAGACAACCGCCGACAACATAACGGCAACCGGAAGCTCCGCTGCGCCGAGAATCCCGGCCAAGCCTTCGCCGATATGAGGAATGCCATAAGCGAACAACAACGGCGGAATGAACGCTCCGAAAGCGCCAAGGAGCAATCCATACAACATTAATGGGCTTAATAAATCGCCATTCCACAGAAATTGCGGCGGGAACAGCAAAAATACCAGCAGCATGGCTCCAAGCATCATCCATTTGCTGCGATCTGCAGGCTCTGCATCCGGCACTGCTTTTCCATTAAACAACATAAAGAGCGTATAACTGACGGCCGCCAGCAGTCCCAGAACGATACCGCCAAGATGAAAGGCCCCAGCGCCAGGCTCGGCCAGACCAGCCGCAAGCAACGTACCGCCAAGCAGAATCGCCAAAGTCAAATAAACTTTGCGCTCTGGCAGTTTGCGAAGGCGTACCGCTTGAATAAGCACGCCCATCCAGGTGAATTGGAACAGCAGCAGAATGGCGACGGAAGCAGGAATATACCGCAGCGATTCATAATATAACAAGCCCGTAATAGCCGTAGGCAATCCCGCAAGCATCAGCAGCAGTTTTTGTTTGAGCGTTAAAACAGCTTTGGTCCGCATGTTTGTTTGAGGCCCGTTTGCTTGATGGATTTTCATGTTCGTTTGCCGTTTAACGGCTTGCTTCCTTCGCATGTTCAGCCAAGCCGACAACGCCCATGTAAGCAGAAAGCCGATCATCATTTGACTGCCAACGACCTCTCCCAGCGTATAACCATGGCCATAAGCCAGGACAACAAATGTGGACAAAATGCCGTAGCTGGCCGCGCCGAGAAACACGGCTACCATATGTTTCATGTTTGTTCCCTCACTTCTCTCCTATTTAATCGACAGAGCGGCAATATGACGCGCGGTAATATTCATTTGTCCCGATCGTACTGTAGGACAACACGCAAAAAAGCTACGCGCAACGACCGCTGCGCGAACATCGTTTACGCAGCTGTGTCGTTATTCGTAGCAAGGAAGTTAGGCTTCCCGTAGAACCCCCGCCCTGTGTCTCAACCGTTATGCGGAGTTATACGAATGAATCATTGCACTCTCACGTTAGCTCATCAGCCGAAGCCGATGACCAAAGCCATTGTCGCATTTTCATGCTTGTCCTGTCAATAGCAGCAGGTTTTAGTCCATCTGGTGGATACGGATCAGATTCGTCGCGCCTGCCTTGCCGCTTGGCACGCCGGCCGAGATAACAACGAAGTCGCCGGATTGCAGAAGCTGCGTGCGAGCCGCGCCTCGGATGGAAGCCTTAAACAGCTCGTCCGTCGAAGGCATCGATTCGCCTTTTACTGGGATAACGCCGCGAACAAGCGTCATCCTTTTCAATACATGATCATGCGCCGTTATGGCGATAATAGGTGATTCGGGACGATACTTGGAGACCATGCGCGCCGTAAATCCGCTCTCGGTCGGCGTTAAAATCGCTTTGGCGTTTAATTGCAGAGACGAGCTGACGACCGCTTGGCTGATGACTTCGGTTATAGATCCGGTAGGCGTCGTTATCCTTGACTTGAATTGCTCCGCGTAATCGATGGTCGATTCCGCGCGTTCCGCGATCATCGCCATCATGCGTACCGATTCCAGCGGGTATTTGCCGGCAGCGGACTCCCCGGATAACATGATCGCGTCCGCTCCCTGTAGAACCGCGTTCGCCACGTCGCTCACTTCCGCGCGCGTCGGTCGAGGATTTACTTGCATGGAATCCAGCATTTGCGTAGCCACGATGACTGGCTTGCCAGCCAAGTTGCACTTCTCGATCATCGTCTTCTGAATCATCGGCACGTCTTCCGCCGGGATTTCGACGCCAAGGTCGCCGCGCGCGACCATAATGCCGTCTGACACTTCGATGATCGCGTCCAAATTATCGACGCCTTCTTCGTTTTCGATTTTCGAAATAATCTGGATGTGGGCCGCTCCGGCATCCTCCAAAAGCTGACGAACTTGCAGCACATCCTCGGCCTTGCGAACGAACGACATCGCGATCATGTCAATGCCTTGCTCGATGCCGAACGCGATATGCCTGATGTCGCGATCCGTCACGCCGGGAAGCGTCGTGCTGATGCCAGGCAGGTTAACGCCTTTGCGGGGCTTAAGCGGACCGCCGTTCATGACGGTACATACGATTTCGGTACCTTTAACTTCTTGAACGATCAGCTCGATCAATCCGTCATCGATCAGAATGCGATTGCCAGGCTGGATGACGCTCGGCATATCCGGATAATTGACGGCAACGCGCGTTCCATAACCCGTAATAGGTTCGCTTGTTAGTGTAAGCGTATCTCCCGCTTTCAGCTCGTAGCTGCCCTCTTCCAGCGTACCGATACGAATTTCCGGTCCTTTGATATCCATCATAATAGCCACGATAGCGGATGCTTCGGATGCCGCTTCACGGATCAGTTCAATTCGGCTGCTATGGTCTTCCAGCTCCCCGTGGGCCATGTTAAGCCTCGCTACGGTCATGCCGGACTTCATCATTTCCTTCAGGATCGATATGGAGTTGCTGGACGGACCCATCGTACATACAATCTTCGTCTGACTCATCTTATTCATCCCTCCGTTATTCACTTTCATTATTGTAGAGGATGTAGCGGACATCGTACATGAATTATAGTATGATTAATGAATTATAGTACGACGAGGTGTGTCATGATTGAGTTAATCGACTACGAACTGAACAAAGGGCTTGGCTGGTACACCGAATGCGACGGATCCGATGGTTTCGCCAGATTGGCGGTTATCACATATGGAAAGTGTCTCTATTGGGTGGACGGCGAGAAGTATATGGCGCAGCGCGGCGACTTTGTCTGGCTTCCCCCAGGGGTAACGTTCTATGGCAAAAGCGTACCGACGGTGTTCCACGAAAAGCTTGTCTTCACTCTCGCCCTTGCGGCCAAGGAAGGCGGCAGCTCGCTGCCGCTTTTCCAAACGAGGCAGGTTGTAGCTGCTCAGGCCGGCTGCTACGAGCTTTCCGTAGAGCGGCTCCGTGCCTCATGCGCCGAGTGGGAGGATGACATTCCTTACGCGCGGGTGCGGATGACCGCTGCCGTGATCGAAACGCTCGCTCTATGGTGCAGGGAATTGGATCGCGGCAAGGAATCCGACCTATCCTTGCAGCATGCCGATAAGATGAAAGCGTACATCCAGGATCATTACCGCGAACGAATCACAAAGGAGACGCTCGGCAACATTATAGACCGGAGTCCCAATCATGCCGCCTCCCTCTTCCGCCGAGTGACGGGACAGACGATCAGCGATTATGTCCACGGAGTTCGGATGAGAACCGCTGCTTATATGCTCCGGGAATCGTTGCTTACAATCGCCGAAATAAGCGACTATCTGGGTTACGCCGATGTCTCCTACTTCCAGCGCATTTTCAAAAGAACCTGGGGCTGTCCTCCATCGCAGTATTTCTCTGAGCGACGAGTACAGGTATAATAGAGATTCATTTTATTATTTTATTATGGTTTGGGAGAGATGATTAATGACGTTAAACATAAATATTGCTCGTGACAGCTCTCGCGACGGCATTGTTCGCTCTGTCTGTCCCTTCGACTGCCCGGATACATGCGGCTTGCATATTACGATTGAGAATGGCGAGGTCAAGAAAGTAACCGGGGACCCTCTTCACCCCGTCACGAAAGGCGCCATCTGCAACAAGGTTCGACAGCTGCCTGATCGCGTCCACCACCCGGATCGCCTGCTACACCCCATGCGGCGTGTAGGTCCCAAGGGCACGTTGGACTTTGAGCCGATCACCTGGGAGGAAGCCTATGACGAGATAATCGGCCGAATGCAGCAATTGATTCGCGACTTCGGCGCTCAGTCTATCCTGCCTTATAGCTTCTATGGCAATATGGGCGTACTTAACGCGGAAGGTATGGATCGCCGTTTCTTCCACCGGCTTGGGGCCACCAAACTGGACCGTACCATCTGCAACGTTGCGGGAGCAACCGGCTACAAATACACAATGGGGGGCTCCGTCGGCATCGATCCGGAAGCAACCGTTCATACGAAGCTGTTCCTCCTCTGGGGCTGCAACCTGGTATCCACCAATATGCATCAGACGATGCTTGCCACGGAAGCGCGCAAACATGGCGCAATCATCGTGCATATCGACGTCCATCGCAATCGGACTTCGACCTGGGCCGACGAATTTGTCCATCTCCGTCCCGGTACCGATGGCGCGCTTGCCATGGGTTTGATGCATATTCTTATCCGTGACGAATTGGTGGACGAGAGCTTCCTTCAAGAGTTTACCATTGGTTACGAGGAGCTTAAGCAAGAAGCGCAGTTATACACGCCTCAGTATGTTTCCGAGATTACTAGCGTCCCACCCGAGCGGATTGAGTGGCTGGCCCGATTGTACGGGACGACGACCCCGTCGTTTATCCGGATCGGCAACGGGCTCCAGCATCATGACAACGGCGGCATGATCGTGCGCGCAATCTCCTGTCTTCCTGCCTTGACCGGACAGTGGAAACATCCGGGGGGCGGCGCGATGAAAGGGAACGGCTGGTATTCGCGGATCAACAACGATCGTCTGGAACGGCCGGACTTGTTGCCTGATCCCGATGTCCGCACGGTAAATATGAACCAGCTTGGCGATGTCCTGACAAGGCTAGAGCCGCCTGTTCGAATGTTGTTCGTCTATAACAGCAATCCTGCAATCGTCGCCCCGGATCAACTCAAGGTGAGGGAAGGACTGCTTCGCGAGGATTTATTTACGATTACACATGATTTGTTTTTGACCGACACGTGCAAATACGCGGATCTCGTCCTTCCGGCGACCTCCCATCTCGAGAATCTGGATTTGTATACCTCTTACTGGCATCTCTATCTGCAAATTGGCGAGCCTGTTCTTGCCCCTGCCGGGTTAAGCAAATCGAATTTCACCTTGTTCAAGGAGCTGGCGCTTCGCATGGGCTTCGAGCGGGAACTGTTTGATCTGACAGAAGAAGAGATGATTGCGGAGGCGTTAGACGCGGAGTTGAATCCGCTGCTGGAAGGAATCACGGTGGAGGCTTTGAGGGAACATGGATGGATGAAGGCTGGCGGCGGACGCGAGCTCCCCTTGAAAGAGCGCATCCCGACGCCGTCAGGGAAAATCGAGCTCTATTCTGACGCGATGCTTAAGAACGGTCTGACTCCCGTTCCAACCTATACCCCCATTCTCGAGGAGACGGACTTTCCGTTCTTGCTGATAACGGGTCCGAATCACAGCTATATCAATTCTACATTCGGCAATCAGTCCAAGCTTCAGAAGCTGGAGAAAGCCCCTTTTCTTAATATGAACGAGCAAGATGCGGGATCACTCGGCTTGCTGGACGGCGACCATGTGTTAGTACGCAACAATAGAGGCGAAGCCAAGCTAACTCTAAGGATTGGACAAGATGTGCTGCCTGGCGTTCTGGTCACGCAAGGCCTATGGTGGGATGACGCTGAGAAGGGCCGCAGCTCAGTAAACGCTCTTACACCGCAGCGTCTGGCTGATATGGGCGGCGGAGCTACGTTTTTCTCCAATCGGGTGGAAGTATTGAAGATCTAATAGCTTTGCAATGGACAAATAAAAGGCTGTACAACAGATTTCCATCGAAATCTTGCTGTACAGCCTCTTCTTATTCACAGCTAATCGCTACGAACGAAATTCCGGGACCAGGTATGGCGGAGTTTCGCCTTTCAAAGCCGCAACCAAATTTTCCGCAGCTGCTCTAGCCATGACGATTCGGGTCTTTGTCGTTGCCGAGCCAAGATGCGGCAGAACGAGAACATTCGATAGTCTCAACAGCGGATGTCCGCCATCGAGAGGCTCCTGCTTAAACACGTCTAGTCCAGCTCCGCGGATCTTGCCCTTCTCGAGCGCTTCATACAATGCGTCTTCATCGACAGTCGCACCCCTGGATACATTAATGAAAATCGCCGATGATTTCATGCGCGAGAACTGCTCTTGACCCATCATATCCCTGGTCTCTTCTGTTAACGGCGCCAGCATGACGACAAAGTCGGAGGTGGAGAGAAGCGTATTCAGATCGACATATGCGGCTTCGTAACGTTCTTCCGCTTCCGGCTTGCGAGTCCGATTATAGTACTGCACATTCATGTCAAAGCCGAACCGGGCGCGTTTCGCCACGGCTTCGCCGATCCGTCCCATGCCAATGATGCCTATTGTCGCATGGTGTACGTCGACACCGAACAGATTCTCGCCGTCTCCGCGCTTCCAGTTGCCGTCGCGAACGTAACGATCCAGCTCCGCCACTCGCCTCGCTGATCCAAGCATTAACGCAAATGCCAAATCCGCTACCGTATCGTCAAGCACGTAAGGAGTATGCGTGCCAATAACTCCCCGCTGCTTCATCGCCTCGATATCAAAATGATTGTAGCCAACCGAAATAGAACTGACGACCTTAAGCTTAGGCGCGGCATTTAATAGCTCCTCGTCGATTCGGCGTCCGGATGTAATAAAGCCGTCCGCGTTCGAAAGACGTTGCTGAAGCGCGTCTCTTGTGATGGTATCCCCTTCTGTCCACATATCCAGCTCGCAGTGCTGCGATAACCATTGCACGACTTCAGGAGCCAGCTGCCGATCTACAAATACTTGAGGTTTCATTCCTTCTCCACTCCCCTATACAAGTTAACATTCATTAACGATTGCAGAACAGTTTAGCTTAGAAAAGATACTTGGTTGAAACTTCCCTCAATAGAACGATGTCGATTAGGACAGGCTAGAAATGTCCCATTGTGAAATCAATGAACATTATGGATGGAGGTCACCTTGAAATGAGTCGTCATCGACATCAATCAGTGACAAGCAGGAACTATGCATATGCAGTCAACTCCAAACATGCAGAGAACCAAACTGTTGCATCCGTTTCAAAGAATCGCAATCAGAAGGGACATACGCCGAACAGCCCATCTACAGGCTAACGGCGAACAGATGGAGGCTGCCGAATGGAACGATCCCCCGTTCTTGGGCAGCCTTCCGTTTTTCACCCCCTCATTTCTATTTAGTCTCCAGCAGCTTGACCAGCGCTTCGCTGGCCACCTCTGGCCCCCCGTTAATCCGCTTTAGCGCAAACAAACTGCGCTTGTCCCCTTGTCGGATCACGCTAATGCCAGGTGTTGTCGATAATGTGGAGCGATAGCCCTTATCCATCAAAATTTGTTCGGACAGATGCGAGTAATAGCCGAACGGATAAGTAAATATGTTAACCTCATGATTCGGAATTTCCTCTTCGATAAGGCTGGCCAAATACGAGACATCTTTGGCAAATGCTTCGCTATAGGCGCCATTGCTCTCTCCCTCCATCTGCAGCACGCCGCTGCGTACGGATGGATCATCCGGCGATGATTCATGAAGATCGAAGCTATGATTTTGAATATCGATTACCCCGGACTCCTGCATTTCCCTCGCTTGTTCCCAAGTGAAGTGTGGGTAAAATTGTTTGCCTGGGATCCGGTGCTCGTTACGTCCCACCGACCAGCCGATAATGGAGATCGTGGCATTCATGCCCAGCTCCTTTAGAACAGGATAGGCGTATTCGTAATTGCTGAGATATCCGTCATCGAACGTAATGGCTACAGGATTGTCAGGTAGAGTTTTCTTTCCGTCCACGTAGTCGATTAAGTCCTGTATCAGCACCGTGTTGTAGCCTGCAGCTTTTACCGCTTCCATGTCGCTTCGGAACTTCGCAGGCGACGTGATCAACGAATTCGGCTCGTATGGGTCGTCGTCGATATGATGATAGATGAGAATCGGTATGGCAACAGATTGTCCATTCAAGCTAGGGGGACGAGTAAAAGCTTCCTCCGCCCTCTCACGAACATTATCCTTCGTCGTATAGTGGCCGAAATTCGCGGGAACGTACACGTCCGGGTCCTCAAAAATATAACCCAGCATCATGGCGCCTAACGTATTCCTGTAATGCATCGTATCGTAGAAGTAACGCGGATCGCCGCTGACGCCCGAATAACCGCTAAAGTCCCAAAAATCGGTGACCTCCGCGATCTTGGTCCAATACGTCTTAAGCTCCTCCATATCATAGCTTAACAGCTCCTGATCCGCCGTCGCGCCCGTTATAAGCCTAAAGGTGGCTCCGTGCTCCTCCGTATAAGCCTTCATCCGTTTTAACGATTCGACGTTTTTGTCCAGCGCCACTGCCTCCAGCTTGCCGAACGGCGCAAACGCCGCGGCGTTTGCCGCCATATACGTCTCGAGATTGTCGACGGGCTCCGCGTCTCGTTTTATTTTGTTATAGACGCCCGTCTCGGGAATGAACTGCGAGTACTGGAACGGATCGACCGACCGCTGCGCGTACCCCTCCAGCTTGGAATAGCCGTACGTAGGATTGAGCTTCAAGTAGTCCCAGTAAAACTTAAGCTTGGACTCGCCCGACACCTTCGCATGCAACGATTGCTTGAAGTCCGTCGGCGTTTCGTTAAAGTGGCTGATCTCCTGCAAGCTCATGTGGAGCACGATATTTTTGGGCTTGTACTCGTCGATTAGATAATAGAGCGTCTTTTCGTAATCGTTGAAGTCGCCGCCGTACATCAACATGCTGTAAAAGCTGGCTCCGTCGCCGTAATAGTCGTTCAGGAGCTCCGGAGAGATCGAGCTGGATTTGGACCCCCCGATAATATAAGAATCGTAACGGTCGTGATATTGATCCAGATAGCCGATCTTGGCGACCCTGGGATTATTGACCATGTTGTAGGAGTGCCAGCCCAGCACCTTGTCCCCGAATACGCCGAACGGATCCACGATCATGTTGAACCCCCCGAGCGCAGCAGCCGCGAGCAGCAGCGACGCAAGGAACGCAGTTATCCATCTGCGGAACGTCATGATGAACACCCCTCTTCTAGAATTGGAAATATAAGAAATTAGATACCGACGTCATCTGCGCCAGCGAAATGCCAAGCATGAACGCGGCTGCGACGGCATGCCTGATCTTCGGTTTAAAGTCGTCCGTCAACTGCTTCGAATTCGGAGTAAAAAACGTGATCGCCATGCCGATAAACAGCAGCGCGAGAATATAGGCATTATTGGCCGCGTAGATGACGAGCTGGTCGGCGAAACCGTTAAAGCCAAGGCCTGAATAATCTTTGAGGCTGAACATTTTGCGGAAGACCGCCGCCGCTTCCTTCATATCGTCGGATACGAACAGGATGCGCGTGCCGACAACGCCAGCGAACGTAAGCGCCCACGCCAGGAAAAAGGGCAGCTGCCACTTGTTCCGATACATCATGTGGGACATGCAGACGAACACTCCATTGACGAGACCCCAGATAATAAACTGCCAGCCTGCTCCGTGCCAGAAACCCGAAACAAAAAACGTCATCATGACGGAGAAGTAGAAGTTAAAGCTGCCGCTTCCCTTTCGGTAGAAGCTTCTGAATATGTAATCGGACAGAAACTTCGACAAGGTCATATGCCATCGCTGCCAATATTCGCGGAAATTCCTTGATTTATAGGGCGAATTAAAGTTATGGGGCAGACGGATATTGAACATAAAAGCAAGTCCCAGCGCCATGTCCGCATAACCGGAAAGATCGAAATAATAGGAGATGGTATAGCCAAAGGACGCGCCCCATGCCGCGAACGTATCTCCTGCTCCGACGTCTCCAAAAAATGATGCAGCATAACTCGTAAGTGGATCGGCTAACATAATTTTTTTGGCGCAGCCCATGGCGAACAGAAAAATGCCGAGCATCATATTTACCTTGTTGAATCGCAGGAATCCCTTTTCCTTGTATTGCGGGATCATATCTTCGTGATGGACGATCGGTCCCACGATCAGCTGCGGAAAGAAGGTTATGAACAACAGGAAGTCGATAACAGGCGTTTCCTTCGTTCGCTCTTTGTAACAGTCGACCAGGTACGCGATAAATTGGAACGTGTAGAACGAGATTCCAAGCGGCAGCACAATCTCCAGCAGCGGGAATGAACCGCCGCTTAGCAGGTTTACATTTTCGATGGCGAAGTTCGCATACTTGTAGTATCCCAGGAATGCGACGTTGAGCACAAGACCCGCCGTGAGCAGCAATCTTTTTGTCCACCTTGCGTTTGCTTTGGCCGCTCTCACGATCAAGCTGCCGATCATGAAATTCAGCATTATATCCGCGATGAACAGGAGCACGAAGGTGCCGCTTCCTTTTGCATAGAAAGCCAACGAAGCCAGCACAAGCCACAGCTTGGCCACATTCTTCCAGCCCAGGCTCGCCAAAACGCGATAGACGAGAAACGTAACCGGAAGAAAGATGAAGATGAACGTATAGGTAGAGAATATCACGCATAACCCTTCTTTCGCCGCGTGTTATTTGGATAAATGGACGCATGGTCTTTATAAGTGCGTGTTCAAAAAGTTCGGTTTTCAGCACCGAGAAGATTGAGTGAAAGTAGAAACTGAGGAGCGGAGCGTAGTGGAAGCTACGTGAGCACCTGCAATGTTTCCGAAGGAAACATACTTCGTAAGCATTTGCTTAGTTTCGCTTGAATTCAATATTCGATGTCGAGTAGGCTTCATGGCATACTTCGTGATCAAAAGCGGACTTTTTGAACAACCTCTATAATGATTTGATCATTCTCACGTGGGGGATGTTCTCCTCCATAAATATATCCGAATCAATTGTGTATCCTGTTTTTTCATAAAAATCCGCTGCTTGCGTCTGTGCATGAAGCTTGGCCTTGGTCAACCCCTGTTCACGCGCGATCGCCTCCAGCTCTTTCATAATTTCTGCGCCAATTCCGGCTTTACGGAACTTCTCCCTTACGCAGATCCGTTCCAGCTTGGCCACTTTGTCCAGACTGCGAACACGCCCCGTACCGGCTGGCTCTCCGTCGTATCGAACGAGCACATGGCTCGACTCTCCTTCATATTCGTCGATTTCCGCTTCATGGGGAACGCCTTGTTCTTCGACAAAAACCTCCGTCCGGATGGCAAATGCCTGCTCAAGCTGTTCCTTATGTACCGCTCTCTCGGTTGTTATCATAACAGCGACTCCTTTCGTGATACCTTTATCATTATATAAGGTTTATCGACAATTGCCAAAAGTAAAGTGTCGAATGACGGAGCTCGTTAAAGGCATATTAGACTTTACATTGAAGAAATAATCGAAAAGGCATATAATTACATGTAAATTTACGGTATATGGAGGAGTAATCGTAGCATGCGCAATTTGATCGCATTAATTAAGAAAGGCAACACCTCGTCAGGCATCGCGGCTCTTGGCAATACGGGCCTCGCGGTGATCAAGGCCATCGCCGCTTCCATCAGCGGCAGCGGCACAATGTTCGCTTCCGCCATGCATTCGATCGCGGATGCGGTTAACCAGGGTTTCGTCTTTGCCGGCAGCGTCCTGGCGGAGAAGAAACCGACAAAGCGGTTTCCCACGGGATTCGGTCGCGTAGTCAATCTCTTCTGCATGGTGGCCGTCATCGTGGTGACGATTATGGCGTACGAAACCTTTCACAAAGGCGTTAAGCTGCTAGAGCATCCCGAGGAATCCACCAACTTCTGGCTTAATTTCATTGTCTTGCTGATCGCAATCGGCATTGACGGCGCCATATTGATCAAAGCAATGAAAGAAATCGTCAAAGAAACCCGTTCCGGAGCAAAAGGCATTGGCATTATCTCTTCCGCTGTCCGCAATGCGGGAAGAGCTGCTCCCCCCACCCGCCTTGTATTCTATGAGGATGTCGTCGCTACGCTTGGACAGGCGCTCGCTCTCATAGCGGTTATTCTTGCCGAATTTACGGACTTCAAGCTGCTGGACGGTATCGCCACCGTTCTGATCTCGTTCCTGATGATCGGCGTCGCCTTTAAGGTTGGTTACGACAATATGGTTGGCTTAATCGGGGTTGCAGCTCCCAAGGACGTGGAAGATCGAATCAGCCGCAATATTTTGTCTCAAACGGACGTGACGGATATCGGCAGAATGCGGATCGTTCAGGAAGGCCGCGCGTATCATGTGGAAGCCTATATCGAGTTAAGCAAAGGCTTAAGTCTCGCGCAAGCGACCGCAATCAAACACAAGGTCATCGACAACCTGCTTCGTGATCCCGATATTTCGGATGTAACGATCGGAATCATGGACGACGATGGCGTAATTAGTTGGACGCGGCCTGCAACTGTTGTAGAATAGTAAACAATAAGTCTGCCGCCGAACGAGACGAACGCAGAAAGCTCGTGTTCGTCGAAGTCCAATCATAAGCGAAGCCGACATCCCTCTTCGATGGGTGTCGGCTTTTCGTTTGAGGAGTTGTCTACAGAAGTGAATGCTCGTTGGTTCTCCATTTTTCGCTTGTGCAGCCTCGCGATTGCCGCAGGTATTGCGGCAGGCACCGCCTCCGCACTCTTTCTCTTCATGCTGGAGGAAGCGACTGCGCTGCAGTTCGCCAACCCTTGGTTATTGTGGCTCCTGCCTGCAGGCGGGGCGCTGGTCAGCATCCTCTATATAAAGGTCGGAGGGCAATCGATCAGAGGCAACAACCTGTTGTTCGAACAAGTACATGCGGGCAACGGCGAGGTTCCGTTCCGAATGGCGCCGCTAGTGCTGTTAGGCACGGTTGTAACCCATCTGTTTGGCGGTTCCGCCGGACGCGAAGGAACGGCTGTTCAGATGGGCGGAAGTCTTGCCGGAGCCATCGGCAAGCGGCTTTCGCTTCCCGTAGAGGATAGACGATTGCTGCTCATTTGCGGGATTAGCGCCGG
>NZ_BDQX01000116.1:8300-60940 GCF_003112455.1 Paenibacillus agaridevorans | reverse complement strand
CGGCTCCGTGTTCGGCACTCCGCTCGCCGGTACGGTCTTCAGCATCGAAGTGGCTGCGCCGAAACGCATGCGGTTCCGAGCCTTGATTCCCGCTTTGCTTGCCGCATTTACAGGTCATTATGTTACGCTTGCCTGGGGAGCGCATCATAGCCATTACAGGATTGGCCCGCTGCCCGAGCTCGATTGGCTCGTAACGGCGCAGGTGGCGGCGGCCGCGATACTGTTCGGTATCGCCGCCAAGCTGTTCATACGGCTTACCTCGTCGCTGAAATGGCTGTTTGTCCGGTATGTGCCTCATCCCGCGGTTCGCCCTATTGTCGGCGGTCTTATTATTATTGCACTCGTATATTGTCTCGGAACGCGCGACTACTTAGGTTTGGGACTTCCGTTGTTAGCGGATTCGTTTGATGGAACGGCAGCCCCTCAAGACTTTGCTTGGAAGCTTCTTTTTACATCTCTCACATTAGGAGCCGGCTTCTTTGGAGGCGAGGTCACGCCGCTCTTTGTCATTGGCGGCACGCTCGGCAGCGCATTGGCGCCGCTGTTATCGCTGCCCTCGCCGTTCCTGGCCGCATTGGGTCTTATCGCCGTCTTTGGAGCCGCATCAAGAGCTCCCCTCGCTTGTTTGTTGCTTGGAGTGGAGCTGTTTGGTCCAGCAGGTATTGCCTACTTCGCCATGGCATGCGGGATCAGCTACTATGCCGCCTATGGACGAGGCATCTACGAATCCCATATCCGTCACTACGTCCCGAAGCGTTGACGGTATCCGCACTTCCGGCACAGCTCTTCGACGGCTTCCCTGCGCGAGAAGCCGTCGTACAGCTTGACAGCCCGCTCTCCCTCCACAATATCCGCGAACGGACTATTGTGAATATTGCCCAGGTTAATGACTCCCTCCCCATCGAGGCAGCACGGAATGACCGTTCCGTCGATCAGCACGCCAGCCTGATTGCGAAGCGCATGACAGAAACCTTTTCCGTCATCCTCAGGCTCCTTCAGATCGGGCCACTTGAATTCCGGATCCTGATTAAGGTAGATCCTATCCTGGATCTTTACCCCTGTACCCGGCTTAAATTTCTCTTCAATGTGATAGTCGAGACCGTACGCTTCTTCGATCATGGAGAGCAGCTCTCTGTTTTTGTCCCGCTGTTGGTTAACTTCGTTATCCATATCCAGATTCCATAGCCTGTACGATACGATGAGATCGCTCTGGGCTGTCGCTTCGCGTACGAAGTCCAGGATAGCGGCCAGATAGCCGGCTTTATCCTTGGAGCCCGCATGTCCATCGAAGCTGTGAAGCGAGAAATTCATTTGTCGGAGGGCGGGTTTGCCCAGCAACTTGGAACGATTTTTGGAAATCAGCGTCCCGTTCGTCGTAATATTGACCTTGAAGCCCTTCTCATGGCTAATATCCAGCAGCTCGTCCAGCTTGGGATGCAGCAGCGGCTCCCCTTTGACATGGAAATAAATATAGTCGGTAAAGGGTTTTATTTGATCCAGCGTTTTAATGAAATCCTCCACCGAAATAAACCCTTTCGCCCGCTGCGTAGGCGGACAGAAGTGGCAGGATAAATTGCATATACTCGTTGTTTCGATATAGAACTTCTTAAATCGTTTCATGAACCGAGCCCCATCTATTTAGAATTAGTAACCTTCCGGCAGAAATCGTTCCCTAACTTCCTTGGTTGGCAGCAAACATTGCTCCGACTTGCCGAACCAGCGGTATCTGTTGCGTGCGATGAACCGATAGACGGCATCCCGGATTGGCGCGGGTATGACGATCAGCGCGTAAGCCAGCGAACGCCAGCCGCCAAGTCCCTTCCATACCCGGAGAGCTGCTCCCGACCGGTTGTAGTAACGGCCGTTAACGGCAAGGATGAAAGAATCGAAATCATCCATGTCCCCGTCCCCGCCATCATTCATTGCCTTGAGAATCGACCGGCCAGCGGGAGATTGCAACGCAGCGAATCGGAAGCGGGCGCGGGAATCGCGCTTTACCAAATAACGAACAATATCTTGACACAGGTAGCAGTGACCGTCAATCAAGATGACAGGCTGTTCGATCCGCCGCTCCTTCTTATTTTGTTCATCATTCTCCAATTCTCTCGCCTACTTTCCTCCAGCAGCTTCCCTCATCCTATCATAGATTCGGCATTCTTGCACTTGACCTTGCCGGGCATCCTGTACTATAATCAAACGAACCGAATATGGCAAAGGGATTCTAGGGTTCCGCGGCGCTCGCGCCGGACTGGTCCGAGGGAATCCGCGCGATAGCCGTTCTATTGCGAATGACACGGAGGGACAAAAGCCCGGGAGATATCGATACGATATTTCCCGGGCTTTTTTTGTTGTGATGCCCGCCACGGATTGTTTGCGCCCGCAAATGCCATGCTAGGTTTAACAAAAACGGAGAGGAGCAGATCTACATGTCTTCATCTAACAACAAATATTGGTTTATCGTCGTCATCGCTGCTTGTTTCGAGGTTATTTGGGTCATCGGCTTAAAACACGCGGACAGCGTATGGGAGTGGATTGTAACCGGGGTGGCTATCGTAGTCAGCTTTGGCTTGCTCATTTACTCCTCCAGGATATTGCCAACGAGCACCGTCTATGCGGTCTTTGTGGGATTAGGAACCGCCGGCAGCGTCATCGCGGAGATGACTGTATTCGGCGTACCGTTTAATTGGGGCAAGATCGCCTTTATTTCCTTGTTGTTAACCGGCGTAATCGGACTCAAGCTGGTTACGCATGAACGCGAAGGAGGAACATCGTCATGAGCTGGTTGTTCGTCATTTTAGCAGGAATGCTGGAAGTCGTCGGAGTCGTTGGCATCTCGGAGCTGAACAAGCGTGTATCTGCCCGAAGTATCCTCATGCTGGGCGGAGGCTTCCTTGCCAGCTTCATATTTATGTCGCTTGCCATGAAGGACCTGCCCATGGGCACGGTATATGCGGTTTGGACCGGCATCGGAACGGTGGGAAGCGCGTTAGTCGGCATCCTGTTCTACAAGGAGCCCCGAACGCCGCTCAGGCTCTTTTTTATGGCCCTCGTGCTTGCCAGCGTAATCGGACTCAAATTAATCGGCTAGGCTGTTCTTGAACAGACAACACCCCTTTCTACGGAGTAAACCTTCGAGAAAGGGGTGTTGTTGTTTCCTTATTGAGCTGTTAGAAATCGTTTTTTGGTTTGCGCGGCTGCGACTTCGCCTTGTTCTGAACCGGAGGAAGATGTCTCATGCTGCGGAGCATCGGCCCTTTGCAGATGGGACATTGCTGCTCTGTCGCTGCCGCGAATTCATCGCGTACCCACGCTTTGCATTCGGTATTTTTACATTTCCATATTTTTGTAGGTTTTAAGTTCGGTTTTGTACCGTCGCTTGTTGTCGTCACGTGAGTATCTAGTTCCTTTCTTTCGCCAAAAAATGCATGATGCTGTGATTTATTAAGATAAGTATACCGGAATGACGCACACAGGCTTGGAGGCCTCCGTGGAATGTCCCGTCCAAGTAAGCGTTCCTTGCTCCTTATCCACCAGATAGGTGACGAGATTATTGCCGTCGCGGTTGGCCGCGATCAAATAATTGCCGATCGGAGTTAAAGCAAAATGACGCGGATGGCCGCCTTCCGTCGAGATATGCTGAACAACCTTTAGCTCGCCGCTGCCTTCCTGTACTTGGTAGACGACGATACTGTCATGGCCGCGGTTTGAGCCATACACATACCTGCCATCGCCCGAAATCGTAATTTCCGCGCAGCCGTTCTCTCCGTCAAACTCTTTAGGCAATGTGCTGATTGTCTGAATCTCGCTTAACACGCCGTTCTCTGCGTCATATCGAAATGCCGTTACCGTTGAATCCAGTTCATTAATGACATAGGCGAATTCGCCGCCGGGATGGAACACGAAGTGCCGTGGACCTCCTCCGGTACGAATGACCGTTTCATTGTGGTAGATCAACTTGCCTTGCTCATCATCCAGGCGATAAGCTACAATGCGATCGAGCCCCAGATCCTGCACGAACAGGTAACGTCCATCGGGACTATAGAAGCTGGAATGCGGGTGAGGCTTGTCCTGCGGATCTACGCCCGTGCTCGCTCCGACGTGCTGGGCAGTGTCCAAAACAGCGCCGATCGTTCCCTTTTCTCCGATTGCGGACAATCCAATCATGCCGCCGTGATAGCTCGTTACAGTCAGAAAGCGGCTATCGCGGTCACGCTGAATATGACATGTTGTATTGGCTGCCATCTCGGCGCGATTAAGCTCCGTAAGCTCGCCCGTTTCCTTATCGATAGCAAACGAGACGCCAATCCCGACTTTATTGCCCGATTCCTTCGTAATGTCCGCTATCGCATAGAGACGGCCGCGAGCGGCATCCACGTTTAAGAAGGTCGGATTGCGCAGACCCGCGTATTCGTGTTTCAGCGTCAAGCTTCCGCTCTTTTCGTCCAGCGTAAACACCTTGACGCCGTTATCCTCCTGGTTAGCGTAAGAACCGACAAAAACGTACAATGGGCTCTCTTGCGTAGACATGTCTGTATCCTCTCCCTGCTGCCGTGATCTATTTTGTGCAAGCGGCCCCGGTTCCATACCGCAGGCTTGTTTGCACCTTCAGGACTTCTCCGCCCAAGCTTTTTTTAACGTCTCCAGGAAAACTTCCGGCGGCTGGGCACCGGACACCGCATATTTGCGATCGATGACAAAAAATGGCACGCCGCGAATGCCAAGCCGGCTGCCTTCCTGCTCCTGCGCCCGGACGGAATCCGCATAGCTGTCGGATTGAAGCACTGCCAGCGCCGCGTCCTTGTCCAGTCCGACCTCGTCTGCAAGCGCAGCGAGCTGTTCTGGATTATCGATGTTCAAGTTGTCCGTAAAATAAGCCTTAAGCAGGCGCTCGGACATGGCAGCTCCCTTGCCTTGCTCCTCGGCGTAATGCGCCAGCCTGTGCGCGTTAAACGTATTAAGCGACAAAGCGCCATCCAGGCGGAACGTCAATCCGACGGCTGCCGCTTGTTGAACTACGCCATCGCCAGTCGACTTTGCTTGTTCCAGGCTCATCCCGTATTTGCGCGACAGCATTTCATGGGTAGTCATGCCGAGGGAAGAATCCGTACTTGGATCCAGCTCGAAGCTTCGCAGCTCTGTAACAACGCTGTCCTTGTGCTCGAAGCTGGCAAGCGCGCTTTCGAACTTTCTTTTGCCAATATAGCAGAACGGACATACATAATCCGACCATATTTCGACCTTCATCTTGCACCTCCCAGTTATGTACCGATCTATTATAGCATGTCTTCACAAAAAAAAGCATGTCGATGGAAGCAGCAACATGCTGCTCCACGATCATGCTTTATCTATTAGACAGCAAAGATGTGACGGCCGATTTTGCCAATCTGCTTGCGGGACCAGATCCAGGATGATGTTGCCGTATCCGGGTTAAAATAATACAAAGCTCCGCCTGACGGATCGTAGCCGCGTACGGCGTCCAGCGCCGCCTTATATGCTGTCGTATCCGGCTTCATGTAATATTGACCGTCGTCCACTGCGGTAAATGCGCGCGGCTGCTCGATCACGTCTTTTACCGTATCCGGGAAGCTGGCATGAGCCACTCGGTTCATGACTACCGCGCCGACTGCTACCTGTCCCGCGTACGGTTCTCCTCTCGCTTCGCCGTATATAATTCGCGCAAGCAAGTCAAGCTCGTGTCTGTTGACCGATACCTTCTTAAGCATCTTCCATGTCGCAGGTCCAGCGATTCCGTCCGCTTTCAAACCGTAATCCCTCTGGAACAGCAGCACGGAATGGCGGGTAACGCCGCCGTAGTAAGAGGTGAGTCCTTCATTGAAGTAACCTAACGTCTTGAGTCTATATTGGAGATCCGGCACATCCGCGCCAGTGGATCCATATTGTAAAGTGGCCGGTGCCGCCGCCGAAGCCGGCTGCATCACAGTCCCTAACGTCAATGCAAACAGGACGGCGACCATGGCGCCGATTCGAAGTTTGTTTATCATCTTGGCATCATGCCTCCTCTTCCGATTATCGCCGGCCAATGCTGGCAAGCGACTCGTAAGAGTGTAACATAGCCCCGGCTGGAATGTAACCGATCTGCAGAAATTACATATAATTGCTATTTCTTTAAAAATACTCGTCCATGTAAGTCACCGAGCCTGTTGTCCCCGGCTGTTGCCGTTGTTACAATAAGAACATAGAGTCGGCTTATAAGCCGACCAGGCTGTGGTACAGGAGGCGTTAGTGCATGAACCTGCTTAAGCAGAAGGACCGTGAGGAGCTTGATGCCAAGCTTCCATCTATGCCTTGGTATATCGAGCAATTTATCGCTTATAAGCTTCCCGATTTGTCCCCTTCCTCTCTCCTCGAGTATGTAAGGGATTACGAAACATTTATGAAGTGGCTGATGGCGGAAGGATTGACGGAGGCATCTTCTTACCGCGAAGTCAAGCTGACTGAGCTGGAGGTGCTTAAGATGGAGAGCATCGACAACTACCGGATGTTTCTTTCGACGCACAAGCCGGAGCGCAATAATCGAACGACGATCTCGCGCAAGCTCTCGTCCCTTCGCTCTCTCTTTCATTATTTGAGCCAAATCGCGGAGGATGACGACTTCTATCCTTTGCTAAAGCGTAATGTTATGGCCAAAGTTACGATCAAACGGACGCATAAGCCCAAGGACACGGCGGCCAAGCTGGAGGGCAAGCTGCTGCAAGAGGAAGAGATAGCGGAATTTATGGCTTACGTTAAGGTCCATTACGGCACGGACGTAGCAGACAATAAACAAGCCTCCCATTCGTTTCAGCTAAATAGCGTTCGCGATGCTTGCATCATTAGTTTTATCCTTCATTCCGGACTGCGCGTATCCGAGGTCGTCAACTTGAACGTGGACGATATCGACTTAAAAAAGAAGCTTTGTTATGTTTTTCGCAAGGGCAAGAACGACGATACCTTTAAGACGCCCGTATACTTCCGTCAGGAAGCCGTCGAAGACCTGACTGCGTATATCGCCATTAGGGAAACCAGATACAAGTCGCCGCGCAAGGAGAAAGCGCTGTTCCTCGCCATCGCTAACGGCAAAAATGAAGGCTCCCGCATGACGAAACGCGCGATTCAGGCCATGGTGATCAAGTATGCCAAGCGATTCGGCAAGCCCTATCTCTCCGTACATAAACTCAGACATTCGTTTGCGACGGACTATTATTTGCAAAACGATATCTACAAGACGCAGGAGCAGCTCGGACATGCTTCTCCCGAGACGACGCAAATCTATGCGCATCTGACGGATAAAACAATGGCGGAAGCCATCGACAGAAGACAAAAAGAGGGCAAGCCGGATTGACGCCTCCCAGCGTCTCCCGCTTGCCCTTTATGTTGGATCTCCCTTTTTATCCGCTGACGGCTTTATTGTCCGGCTGCGAACTATAGCTCCATATCGACAGGCGTAATGCCTTCTTCAACGGCGAATTCGAAATCCTCGATGTCGTATACCTGTACCGGCACTTCCGCATCGATAAGCTTATCTTGAAATTCGAATTGATCGGACAACAGCGGAACGTTAAGCTTGAGGCTGGAAAGCAGCAATTCCGTCTCGACGGGGTCGAAAATCTCCCCATATTGCGCGTTGTCCACGGCATTGACGATTGTAAATTGGATACTGTCGTTCAGCAGCAACGGAGCGCTCTCTCTCCACGGCACCTGCAAAGCCTTTTCGATCTTCTTCCGATTCAGGGAATCCTCGAAGAATGCAATAAGTTCATTAATTTTGGCCTTGACGTGCGCATCATCATCCGGGTCATCCATGACGGGCTCCTGGCTATCTCTCATATCGTAAAGCTCCGCAATCGATGTATATGGAATGACATAATCAACGGGACGACTCGGGACGAGCAGATGGCCATACGTGGCTACCATTACTGCTTCGATTACAAACCGTCGTTGCATGGCTTCTCCCCCTGTAAGATCTTGTTGGTGGTTTACTTAAGCGTTTCCTCCTATTATACAATATTCCGTAGGCTGTACAAGACAGACATTCGCCAAATTTGCCATTGGCGAAGCTTCGGGGGTAATATAGAGGAAAATGTTTGCACCCGTTCTAATGTAAAGTTAGTTTATCATTCAGGAGGATCGGCATCATGTCATTGGAATCAGCCATAATAATCGGGGCGGGGCCTTGCGGACTGGCGGCTGCCATCGAGCTGCAGCAAGCAGGCCTGAACCCGCTTGTCATTGAAAAACGTAATATCGCATACTCCATCTCCCAATACCCTACGTACATGAATTTCTTCAGCACGGCGGACAGGCTGGAGATCGGCAATGTTCCGTTTACGTCCGCCAACGAGAAACCTTCGCGGATCGAAGCTCTGCACTACTATCGAACTGCCGCACAGCGTCATGGGCTGCGTATCCGGCCTTACGAAACGATCACTTCCATCGAACGCAGGGAGGACGGCAGCTTCGTACTGGGAGGACATGACCGCCACGGAGATGCATTGTCCTACGAAAGCAAAAACGTCATCATTGCGACCGGCTACTTCGATCATCCCAATATGATAGGCATTCCCGGCGAGACATCGGAAAAAGTGAGCCATTTTTTCCGCGAAGCGCATCCCTATATCGGCATGGAGGTTGCGATCATCGGCGGACGCAACTCTGCCATCGATGCCGCGCTTGAACTGGAGCGGGTCGGCGCCAGAGTCACGATCGTGTACCGCGGCGAGGACTATTCTCGAAGCATCAAGCCCTGGGTACGGCCTACCATCGAGAACAAAGTAAACAATGGCGCCATTGTTATGAAGTTTAATTCCCGAGTCGTCGAGATTACTCCACGCGCGGTTATCATCGAATCTCCCGAAGGCATAACGGAGCTTCCTAACGATTTCGTGCTTGCTCTCACAGGTTTCCATCCGGACCGCCAATTTCTGACCGCTTCAGGCATAACGATGGAAGACGAAGGTTACCCGACGTTCAACGAAGACACGATGGAGAGCAATGTACCTGGAATTTACCTTGCCGGCGTAGTGGCCTCCAGACATGAGGCGAACGAAATTTTTATCGAATCGGGACGTTTCCACGGGCAAAAGATCGTTGAGGATATAAGAAGCAAATTATAAGCTTGCTTATAGAGGATATTCACTCACTTATAATCACTGCTTTGCTGCCAAAGACGCAAAAGGACCTCGCATTCCACCATGTCGTGGATTTCGAGGTCCTTTGAATTGAGCATCTTTAATCCCGGGATTTTCTTCGTCTGCTTCCCGAAGCACGTTCGGCGGAAATTTGTTCCTCCACCCAACGACGATGCCCTTCGAGCTGTTCCTCGCCTGGCTGAGCTTCTCCATATCTCACAGAAGCATAACCTCGGACAAACTCCTCGCCTCCCGGCCTTTCGCCGTCGCCGCCTCTCCACTGCGCCAAGTCATGCGCAACTTCTTGCGGCGTGAGATAAGGCTGCGGCTCGTAGCCTTGGCGCATACTCCCTCGCAGCCATCTTCGATACAACCAACGCATCCGCTCTTTTCCCTCCGAAATCTCATCCCAGCCTGGCTCGGAATCGCCTTTGGCGCCACGGCGAGACTTCAGCTTGTCAGCCATCCGGTCTCTCCATTTGGTTAATGACATTAAGCTCTCGATCTCATCTGTATAAGCTCCTTCGTCTTGGCTTATAGAAGACTGTCTTTGAAGCAGCCTGTCCAGCCAATTCCTGCCTATAACAGCTAACCGCTTAACCAGCCAATATAACAAGAATAGAGCTGCGGCTATGATCAAAATCGTGACGACAATCTTGACGATTTGCTCCAGCCATACCAGCCATTGAGCGGGCTCGCCTCTCTCCATCGGCGGCATCTCAGGCTGTTGCTGCGGCGGCTGATCCGGAGGGGGCTGCGGCGGCTCCTCTCCGTTGCCCAGCCTGGCAAACAAACCTCTTAGCCCTGCCAATACAGTGTCCTCAATCCATTGCTGGATTTGCCGAAAAGCCGCAAGCACAAGCATAAAAACGGATAAGGCTACTAGCAGCCACCTATTGCGCCGACGCGCCTCAACCAGCGTCCTGGACTTGGAACCATCCACGGACTCCTTCGACAGATGGCGGTCATTCAGGATGTACAACCCCAAAAGGACAGCTAGAATGCCGCATAACGCCAAGACGATTCGCAGATCCGCAAGCTCATGAAGGAACCAATAAGAAAAAGGAATACACAACATATAAGCCAGTACTCCGACGCCCATCTTCACTGTATGGAACGACTCCGCCCAGCCTTTTCGGATCATGGCGGCTCCTTGCTCAGCCATGCCGATGCCGCAAACGATGGCCGCGATCCATAACTTGTAATCGCTAAAGCCCCCGCCAAGTCCGCCAATTACAAGGCCCGTACTGGCGGCTAAAACAAGCGAGATTAACCAACGCGACGCAATACGCATGACGGGACGGCGATCCGCAATCGCAGCAGCGACAACATATACAGCGAGCAACAACAGGCACCAAAGGATGATGAACGCTGAGGGGATGAGATACAGCCCAGCCGTCAGCCAGATCGGCATAAAAAACAATAGCTCGGCCAGCCCCTTGGCCACGTTCTTGAGAAGGGAATTCGATGATCGCCATTCGTTCATGCGCCAGCCCTTCCTTCCTGCAACGAGTCGCCATCTGCCAACGCCTTGGCGGATGGCAAAGTCCATACGGAGACGGCATGTCCAAGTCCGCGCAGACGTTCCGACTCACGCTCCAGCTCGTCATTCCAATAGGCGGATATAATGAGCAGGTCGAGGCAATTATAGCCGACTCCCGTTTCCTGCGCGAGCAGCGTACGGAACGGCTCTGTCCGCTCCAGCTTCAGCCTTGCCATCGTATCCAGCAGAATGTTCATCTGATCATGCCCGCTTCTGGGGAGTACGCGAACGGAGTCTATTTCGCCCACCTTGGCCATATTCGCCGCGAAACCGACTTCCATGCCTTCATTAATTACCGCCAGCGCCGCTCCTGCCGCCCATTCGATGCCCAGCTCGATTAGGGCCTCGTTCGTCACCGTCCGCCACATGGATTCTCCGTCTTCTACATTCACGTAGATCATCAGCGTCCGGCTCGCCGTGTAAGCGTATTGATGGACTTGCAGACTGCCCGAGCGGGCCGTTGCCTTCCAGTTGACCTGACGATAGGAATCGCCGGGCTGGTAAGCTCGGGCTCCCGCTACGACAAATGGATCAGGGACGATAAATCGTCTAACCTCCGTCTCGCCTTGCCAGCTATGATGCGGCAGCTCATGCACGGGAACGTCCGCGGCTTTGGGATATACGAGAAGCTCGCCTTGCAAGTGGATCTGCTGGGAGACGCCAATGCTCCCGAACAGATCTCCGCCCGTCATCGTAATCGAACTGAGGGTATACACACCTCTGCGGACAGGCGTCAAGCGATGCGTGCGCGTAAGCTTCGTATAGGGAGCAAGACTGAAGAAGCTGCGATGATTCTGGTAATGCTGGCCGCTGCTGACGGCGAAGTTGTCTCCGCCCCGGAACTTCAGATGAGCCGACAATTGCGATTCCGCCCTCAGCCATGGGACGGGGAGCCACTTCTCATTCGACAATTCCTCGATCAGCTCGATCTCGTCGCCGCGCACGCATGTGTTCTTCTGGAACCGTCTTGTATACTTCAAGTTTCTAAGCGAATAACGGCGGAATAACACGCCCTGCACGTATATAATAAGAGCGGCAGTCAACAGGAACCAGAAAAAAATCATGCCGTCAACCTACGGTCAGCCCGGCTTCCGCCGGCACTTCCGTTCCCTTGATGATATCGTCGATAATCCTCTCGGCTTCTCCTTGGGCTCCTCTTGCCATTCCGCGAAGCGATAATCGATGGCACATCACCGGCTTAGCCATTGCTTTTACATCATCAGGCGCGACGAAGTCCCTGCCTTTGAGAACGGCATGCACCTGAGCAGCGCGCAGAAGCGCTTGACTGCCACGCGGACTGACTCCGATCGCCACATCCTCCCGTCCCCGTGTACGCTCAACCAGCTGCAGCAAGTATCGGAGCACGTCGTCGTGAATCGGAACCGTCGCATATGCGCGCTGTGCCGCTTCAATCTCGGCTGAGCCTGCAATGGCTTCCAATCGGGCAAGCGGATCCTCCGACTTGAATCGCTTTAGCAACGCCATGCCTTCGTCCTGACTCGGATAGCCCATCCTCACCTTGAACAAGAAGCGGTCGAGCTGCGCCTCGGGCAGCGGGAACGTGCCTTGATGCTCGACGGGATTCTGCGTTGCGATGACCATAAACGGACGATCCAGCGTTTTCGTCTCTCCGTCAATGCTCACCTGTCTCTCTTCCATACATTCCAGCAAGCTGGACTGCGTGCGTGGCGTCGCACGGTTAATTTCGTCCGCCAGCAGCAAATTCGTAAAAAGCGGGCCGGCTCGGAAGACGAAGTCGTTCCGCTTCTGATCATAGAAATGAATGCCGCTGAGATCGGATGGCAGCAAATCAGGCGTAAATTGTATCCGTTTGAAGTCGAGCGACAACGATTTTGCGAACGACTTGGCCAGCATGGTTTTGCCGGTGCCCGGCACGTCCTCCAGCAGTACATGACCGGAGGTGATCAATCCGATCAACAGCAGATCAATCACATCCTCCTTGCCTACGATTACTTTCCCGATATTCGTCTTCACATCTTGCGTCAGCGTCCTGATGAAATCATATGACATCCATTCCACAGTCCCTTCTTGTTATTGACCTTGCCCTGCCCGCTCCTGCTGAAGCTTGCGGAGATCGCTCCAACGGATCATAATAACCCCTTCGTCCTTCAAATGCCGCTTGATCTCCTCATCCCGGAAAATATCGTACTCCATCACCCGCTTCGCAGGCTCCAGATGGAAGACGTTCAATTCTTCGTTAGCAACGGAAGGATGGATGATCAGCTCGGTTACGCCCGGTTGCAATCCCGACAATAAGGCTTTCATCGACGACTTGAAGCCGTCGTAGGTTTCATTCTCCTCCAGGCGGAAAGGCAGTCCCACCAAATAATCGAGAATGACCACGCCTTTGGAATCCGCGAGCGCGGCAACTTGCCTGGCCTGTTCCTCCACATGCGGCGGAGCGACCTGTCCAGGCTCCGTCGTCACAAATCTCGGGAGGCGGAACGGCAGGCCGTACGCCGCGCATACGTCCAGCACTTGCGACATAAAGTGTTTGCCTGTCTGCAGGCCGTACAGACTGCCCATATGATTGTCCGCATGGGAAGGCTGCATGCCCAGAGCTATCGCGCGTTCGACTTGATTTATCAACTCGATTTTTACTTGCTCGCCATCGGCATGCTCCTCGAACGATTTGGAATCGGCATGGAAATATCCTTCCTTCGTTACGAGCGAGGATACATCCGCATTAGTCGTAACAGGTCCCCACTTATAAGGCCCCCACTCGCTTGTGAAGGTAAAGTGGATGCCAACATCCAGATTCGGACGTTCGGCACTCCATAACGCAGCCTCTCTCGCCCAGGCACACGGCGTCATCAAAGTAGCCGAGCTGATATCGCCCGATTCCAACAAGGCCTGAGCCGCTATGTTCACAGAATGGTTTAGACCGTAATCGTCTGCATTTACTAACAGCAATCGGTCAGATTCCTTATATCCTAACGCTTGTGCAAGACTCATTCCTGATTCCTCCTAAGTAGTGTGAGTTCAAAAATCAAGAGGGTTAAACGCAAGCCATTCGCAACCAAAAGCGCAGTTGTCCACTATGTCCGCCAATACTTCCGGACCGTCCAGACCATCGCGGTAACGAACGGCGAAGTGAAGCGCTACGTCAAGTAAACGCAGCCTCATTAGCGTCGGAAGCAGATTCCTCTCTACGGAGGTGAGAGGGACCGCGGTCTGGAAGGCCCGCGCGGCGAGCTCCAACCGTTCCTTGCTTCCTGTCGCCAACTCCGGCTTCAGCAGATCAACCAGAAGGACGGCAAGCTCCATGGCACGGCAATCCATCGTGACGAATTCGAAGTCGAGAAGGCCTGAGATGGCGTCCCCGATGCTCAGCGCGTTTCCGAAGCAAATGTCGCCATGAATCCATTGCTGCGGCAATTGGGCCACGCTCATGCAAGCCTGAAGCGCGCGTTCCCTTTCTTTTTGCAAATATTCCAGCTTCGGGATCCGTTCGGCAATGCCGGCATCGCTGTCGGCAAGTCCGAGGAGCGAAGCCTTGTCCATGGAGGCATATGTCTCTGCCAAATCATAATAGGGGCTGTACCCGGAAACTGCTCTGAATTTAATGCCGCTAAGGATTCGGCTTAGCTCGCCGCATGCCGATCCGAGCGCCTCCACATGGGTACTTTTCTCTGGCGAAGGACGTTCTCCTTCTATGTAGTTAAACAGGCAAGCAAGCTTGCCATCCGGTAGTTGCGTTATTGTACTTCCATCCAGGTTGTAGACAGGACTCGGGATCCGGAACGCTAATTTCTCGTTCGAAAGCGCCTTCAACATGTCATGCTCCTGACGAACGGTATCCGCATCGCCATGGTTGTTATAGAGTCTGAGCACGTATTTGTCCATGCCGCAGCTGATGATTCGTGTCGTATTGTTCATGCCGCTGACTGCGGCATCTTCTATGCGATAAGGACCTTGCCAGCCATATCGCGACGCTGCGTTTGCCGCTTGTTGTTCAATGTCGGACACCATGCTTCTCCTCTCCGCTCGGGTAACGTTATGCTCCGCCGCGAAGCTTGTCCAGCCGCTTGCCCAGCTGCTCTTGCCAGCTGGCAGCCAGCTCTTTCGCGCTCAGCAGCTTCAGGATGGCGGACTCGTTATCCTTTTGATGATACATGATGAGATTCGCCTCCATGACGGTAATTCCGGCAGGATGGCGTTCTGCGATCTTAAGCTTCTCTCCGGCAGCCAAATATCCTTCCTTCAGCACTCGGAAATAAAAGCCGGAGTAACCCGTCTGCTGAACTCGTGCAGGCAGCTCCGGGAGCTCATTGCGAAGTCCCAGCTTGTAACAAGGCTGCCTCGGCTGGCTAACCTGCAGCAGAACTTCGCCTGCCGCTACGATATCGCCAATGCAGAGCTCCTGTTCCGTCCAGGATCCGATCGTCAGATTTTCTCCGAAGGCTCCTGGCAGAAATGGCCTTCCGAATTCGGACTCCCAGTAAGGATATCGGGCCGCGCTATATACGCATATCGCTTTGTCCGGTCCTCCATGGTTGATCAAGTCGCCTTGACCATCCCCCTCCAGGCCATTTGCACCTGCAAATACCGCATCCGTTGTTGATGCCTTGAAAATGCCGCTGAGCACCTCCTTGGCGCCATGGGCAATAAGGACGGGTTTCCCGACCTGCAGCGATAAGATGGCAGGCGTGACCGCCGTATGTACCATGCAACTGCCCCTCCTAGTAACTGTTCTATCCTTCTTATTATACGCCCAGGAGGGAGATCATGGCAAAAACTCGTTTATTTCCCGACCAAACCTGCCACCTTTCATAACTTCTCCCTTTTCGACACATTCTCCTCCCATTATTGGACGGCGCTGTCGAAACAATCTTCATTCTGTAAAAACTTGCGCTTCCCCGGGAAATGATTATTATAAACAGACCTTCATTTCCCAACCTTCCCCTTCCATTTCCCGTTACTCTCTTCCCTGTCATAATTGTCTGAACATTCTCAAGATTCTTGTGTCGACGTGTTCATAATCCCGGCTATCCTTCTCAATGGCTTGACGGTTGCTTAACCGCAATTAGGCCAGCGCCCGCAGTCCCGGCAAGCATGACGACTGCAGCAACGATACCTCCGAACGAATGAACGATACCCGCTGTCAAAATAGCGCTGAATACGAGCCAGACCAACGCCACCAAGCGGATGGCTTGCCCCCAATTCCCCAAATGCCAGGGAGGCGGCGGATCGCTGGCCCCATGTCGCGATTTAAATGCCTCTTTCGTCATCCGACGCTTGGCCGCCCCAGCCTTTCGATCCACTTGCCATCTGAGGCCGATCGGGATTGCGGCTGCTAGATGCAATAAGACAATCGAAGCCGATACAAGGGCCATAAAGCTCTCGTTTGCTTGCAATACAACTGTACTGACAAGCAGCGAGATAGCCGCCGTTGCGGCAAACCAAATCGCGTACAGGGGAGCGTTTCGTCGATAGGAGAACATCGACAGCCTGCTGCTGAACGGAATCGCTCCATCCCTCGCCAAGCTAAACGCGACTCTGGAGCAAGACGTCATTGTTTGCAGACCGCTCTGCCACAAAGAGAGGAGAATTAGCGCCGGGAGCATGTAAGAGCCTCCCCAGGCAGCGGCGGCATATTCCGTAAAACTCGTAAGTCCCGTCGTTTGAAGAACACCGTAAGCTTCCCCAAGCACCCCGCTTCCAGGCAGGGCGATAAGCGACATAAGCAGCAAAACGATCAACAAGCCTATATACGTATAGGAGCTGGACAAAAAAATTCCCCACGGGACGCGTATACGCGGCTCCACGATCTCCTCTGCTCCATGCCCGGCCCCATCCATGCCCGTAAACAAGGCAGACAGCAACAACAAACCGATGACGAACGGCAGCAGCCCGACAGGATCCGTTAAGCCGATATCCAGTCCTTGATACAAAACAACGGGAGAATAATCCCCTGGCCAGAACAACCATGTGAGCCCGGCAAGCGCCAATAACATTATGATTAATTGAAGCCATGTGCCCCCTGCTTCTATTTTCTCCGAGATTCCGGATGTATATTGCCCAATTAACGCTTGAGTCAAAACAGCTGTTGCGGCAACGATAAACAACGAAATCGCCGAGCTTTCATACCCCAATCGCGAGGCCAGCAGACCATCAGCCAAATATGCAAAGCCTCCTATAAACAATGCAAGCTTGACCATTTTTCCCGCAAGCTGAAGCCAACCCGCCCTCATCCCCCACTTGCGTCCTCCGAGCTGATAAGCGGCATGGTAGACGCCTCCTGCAGTCGGAACTCCCGAAGCCAGCTCGGCGATTGCCGCGCTGACGCAGAGTGATAACAACGCGACCAGCGGTAAGCCGAACCCAATGACAGACGGTCCGCCGGATACGAGAGCCGGACCAAATAATAAGGCGGCGCCGCCGACCATGCCCATTGCGTTAAACGACTTCGCGGCGGCGGACAGACCTCCCCCCTTACGGGGCAGAACCTGCGGCAGACCGAACCGCTGGAGCTCGCTTTTATCCTGTGCGGCTTGCATGTCCTTGCCATATGGAATCAAACTTTGGTATGTGCCGGCACGCAAGCCTCGCTGAGCCTTCCGGGCGACCAGTACACTGAACAAGCACGGAATGGCGGCAAGCAGCACGCCTAATATTGCAACGACCATCGTATCGCCTCCTACGATAATGTATGATCGCGCTTCATACAGCATGACCCTTATTGCCGGCAAATACCGCCAAGCGCACCAAGAAGCGCCCCGCCAACAGGCAGGACGCTTCAATTATTACGATATTTTATTTATGGAATCTACTATAAGTCGTTTCTACCCTTCCAGCATTGGAGCAAGCGGTCCATCCTCCGCAATGATAGCTTGCAGTTCGTAAACCGGGATAGGGAAATAAATAAAGCCGTATACGTAAGCAGCCAATTCATACAATTGGAAGTAGATCACAAGCGAACGGTCGGCAACGTAAAACGATTGCTCCGGCGAGATTGCCTTGAAAGGCTCTAGCGTTTCGATTCCCCTTGCCTTGATTCCAGCCGCCACAATCTTGCTAATTACTTCAACATAATCGCTTCCGGGCTTAAAGAGCTGTTCAAGCTCATAAGTATGGCCCGTCGAAGATCGGAACGTCAGGGAGACCTGAAGCGTCATGCCATGAGCTCCTCCCGTGTAGGCATAGTTGATCAACGACAAGCTGAATACGTCCTTTTCGTTCGTCTTGAGCTCGAAGTAGCCGATCATCTCCGCTTTGGGGTCTTCCAAGCTTCCCTGCTCGTGAACAAGCTGGCGGACATGGGCCATAATCGTTTCGTTCATAAGCAAGTCGGCGCCTGGATGAGAGCTCCCCGACACTTGCGGTATTTTAATACTGGCCTTCGGAAATGTAAATACTACCGTCCGCACGACGAGCGGATTGGGAGTAGGCATAGAAGAACACACCTTCCTGTCTTGAAAGATGCTCTATTCTATGCTCCGTTCTGCCTATTCCATTCGAGATCCATCCAAAAATGCAATTTTCCCGAAATAAGTTAATCCAACTGTCGTTTCTCTCGTTCGGTCAATCTGCGGCCGTACACATCAAGCACCAGCTGCCCTCCGTTAAGGCCGAGAATCCGGTCCGCATACCTTTCTGCCCAGTCGCCTTGATGCAGGACGGCTATGACGATAATGCCTTCATCCTTGCATAGCGCTTTCAACTCGCCCAGCACGGCATCCGCCGCATGCGGATCAAGTCCGGATACCGGCTCGTCCGCCACGATTACCTTTGCACCGTGCACAAGCGCCCTGGCAATCGCCATTCGCTGACGTTCGCCGCCGCTGAGATGCTTCGCTTTCATATGGGCCTTGTCGATCAAACCGCGCTTCTCGATCATGTCCATGGCGCCCATGTAATCGTCATTGCGCATCATGCCTGTCCATCGTCTCCACGCGGGTGTCTGACTGACGGAACCGATAATGACGTTTTTGAGACCTGTTTTGTCCGGATTCAAGTAAGGCTTCTCTTCCAGATAGGCTACCTGGCGTTTGACCTTCATCTTGGCAGACCAGCCGCCCCCGAGCACGTCCTTGCCGTCGAAATGATAGCTTCCGCTCGACCATGCTTCCTGCAAGGCAAGACATTTCAGCAGCATCGACTTGCCGCTGCCGCTGCTTCCTTTCACCGCGATAAAATCCCCTTCGTAAGCATCGAAGCTGATGTCGCTGAGTACTTTCGGTCCTCCGGGAATACGTTTCGTCAATCCTTTTATCCGTAGCATCTTCCGCTCCCTTTCTGTCGCTGCAAAAGCTTCTATAAATCTAGTTTACGTGAAATAAAAAACACTTTCCACCCGAACAAATGTTTGGTATAATAAAAATAGGAACAAACGTTCTAAAACTTCATAAACCCTATAAGGAGGCTAGATCACCATGAAGACCAACTGTGAGAATTTCCGCTATGTCGAGAAAGCACGTCCACACCGAGATTTGACTTTCAAGTTTTACAATGACGGGAAACTTGTTATCATCGATAACAACACGGAGGAGGTGATACGCCCCAAGGATTTAAGGGGAGATAGCCGTGACTTCTACGTACGCAAGCGCATCGCATTCATTAAAAATGTCGTGGCTGCTTCGCAATTGAAATACGCTTAATTCCGACTTGATTTATTATATAGGAATAAGGGGCTGTTCAAGTCAATGCGACTTTGACAGCCCCTTTGTTGTAGCGCTTAAGCAACATAGCGATCAGGCGATTCCCGTTATGGGAACGGCTTCCCTTGGCTAACTCTGCTGCTTGTTAATGCCATTTAAGCTTGGCGGGCGTTTAGCCCCCTTCTCCGCTTTGACCGTCACTTCCGGTTCGTTGATGCTGGATTCGTTGTAAAGGTTGTCCTTTTTGTTGCTTTTGTTATGCGGCATGTCCTCACCTCCACTACCATTATGCGAAGGTGAGGACCAATCTATGTAGCTCCTCTGGATTGACTCTGCAATGGCTTTACGGTAGATTGATCATACACAGCTATACCCTTGCCAAAGGAGACTGCACATATGAAACAACAGATCCTGTTCGATCTCGACGACACGCTTATCTATTGCAACAAATACTTTTTCTTCGTAGTGGACCAATTCGTTGACTCCATGACCACCTGGTTTCAAGGGTACGAGGTCGTAACGGCTGACTCCGTAAGGGAGATGCAGCACGAAATCGATGTTGCTCTTATTGGGAACAGCGGCTTCAAGAGCGAACATTTCCCACAATCCTTTATTGATACCTACGCGTATTACAGCGATCTGACCGGACGCAAGCGCTCAGCCGTGGAAGTCGATTTCCTGTGGAAGCTGGGTCTTGGCGTCTACGAACATCAGACAGAGCCTTATCCCCATATGGAGCAGACGCTTGACGCGCTGGCCGAGGCGGGACATGAGCTTCATCTCTATACAGGCGGAGAGCTGCTTATCCAACGCCGCAAGATCGAGCAGATGAATCTGGAGCGTTACTTCGGCTCGCGCATCTACATTCGCCAACTGAAAAACAACGATGCCTTGGAGCAAATCCTGAAGAACAGCGATTTCGATCGGAAACACACCTGGATGATCGGCAACTCCATCCGTACGGACGTCGTACCGGCGTTAACAGCCGGCATCCACGCCATTCATATGCGGACATTGGAGGAATGGCAGTACAACGTCATTGGCATTAACGTGCAGCCTAAAGGCGCGTTCCTGACGCTGGATCATCTGCAAGATGTTCCTCCGGCGATTCACCGCTTTATTGGCAAATAATAAATAAAGGTACACAAACTAATTCTCAACAGCCAACTCGCCGTTTGCGGCGTTTCGAACGACAATGCGGCCTTCGATGCTGCTGCCGTCATCCAGGACCAGCTTCAGCTTGGCTGTCTTGCCTTTCTCCGCAAGCGCCTTGACCTGCGCCTCCGTCAAGTTTCGGCCGAAGCTTTCCTTCCAGATGACGAACTTGCAGCCGCTGCGATAATTGGAGCAGCCATAGCCTTTGCGTCCCATAAAGAGGCGACCGCCGCAGCCCGGTCTCGGACACGCCGCTATAGTCCGGGGCTCTCCGTCCTGGACCTGCTCCGAAGATTTACTCGTTGTTTTTGACGCTGTTTTTACTGCTGTTCGACTCGCTGCTTTTACAGCTCCACTGGCGGCTACGCCGGTCTCGCTTCTCCCTGCGGCTCCAGTTCTCCCTCTTGTAGATGAGCGTGGTCCACGAGCCGCCCCTTTTCCTCTGCCGCGCTCCGCCGACTGCTCAGACCCAAATGCCGCTACATCCGCACGCGACTGCAGTCTGACCTTCTCCACAATCATAGTGGCGAACTTCTTCACGTTGTCCATGAACTGCAGATTGGATGCCCCTCCGCGCGCAATTTCAGTCAGTCGTTTCTCCCACATCCCCGTCATTTCGGGTGAAGTAAGCAGCTCTACGCCAGCCGCACGGATGAGCTCGATGGCCGTCCTACCCTTCTGCGTGACCAAAATCCTTTTGCCTTGCATCTCGATGTAACCCACATTTTTAAGCCGTTCTATCGTGGCCGCGCGCGTCGCAGGCGTTCCGAGCCCGGAATCCTTCATGGCATCTCGAACTTCCTCATCCTCGATCTGCTTGCCTGCGCTTTCCATCGCTTTAAGCAGCGTGCCTTCCGTATAAGCTTTGGGAGGCTGAGTGTCCTTCTCCTTCATCGCCGCATTCCGGCACAACACGGGACGATCGCGGTCAAGATTAAAGGGCTCGTTCACTTCGTCTTCTTGCACGGCATCCTCTTCTTTGCCCTTCTTCGTGCTTTTCTCATTGCCTTTGCTCTGGTCCGCATAAATCGCCTTCCAGCCCAAACTGAGCAATTCCTTTACGTTCGTTTTGAAGTTTTCTCCCTCTACCTCCGTCACAACGGTATGCGTTTTATATTCCGCTGCCGGATAGAAGTGGGACAAGAATCTTCGGACGATCAGATCGTACAACTTCTGTTCATCGGGGGACAATCCTCCGGCTTTGCGATTGGTAGGCAAAATCGCATGATGATCCTCGACCTTGGCGGGATTGCATACGAACTTATTCCCCTTATGGACCAGGGAACGGTTCGCGCCTTCGGCCCATTCGTTATAGGTCGTCCCTTTTAACGATTGCAAGGTTTTATGCATCTCAGGGATGTTCTGTTCCGTCACGTAGTTAGAGTTGGTTCTCGGATAAGAAATGACCTTGTGTTTCTCGTACAAGGATTGGGCGGTGTCTAACGTCTTTTTGGCCGAGAAGCCGTACTTGCCGTTCGCTTCCCTCTGCAGCAAGGTCAGGTCATACAGCTTGAACGGGTATTCCTTGACATCCTTGATCTCGTAGGTGGTAATCCTCCCCGATTTGCCCTTTACCTTGGCCGCAATCGCTTCTGCTTTTTCCTTCTCCGTCATCCGTTCGCCTTGCCACATCCCCCGATACGTCGTATCGTCCTGGATGAAGGTCGCCTCCACCTCAAAATATTTCAGGGACGTAAACGCCTCGATCGTTTTCTGCCGATCGTAAATTAGGGCCAGCACGGGAGTCTGCACGCGCCCTACGGAAAGCAGGACATTATGCTTCGTCGTAAACGCGCGCGAGCCGTTCATGCCGATCAGCCAGTCCGCTTCGCTGCGCGCGGTGGCAGCCTTGGTCAGATTGTCATACTCGCTGCCTTCCTTTAGCTCCGCGAATCCTTTGCGAATCGTCTCCGGCGTCAAATCGGAGATCCAGAGCCGCTTAACGGGCTGCTTCAGCTTCAAGTGACGTTGAATAAGCGAGAAGATGTATTGCCCTTCCCGCCCGGCATCGCAGCCATTTACAAGCGAGCCGCATCGCTTGGCCAGCTCCCCGATGACTTTAAGCTGGTCGATCGTTTTGCGATTGGGCACTAGCTTGAATTGATCAGGAATAATGGGTAAATGCTGAATATTCCACTTCTTATATTTCTCATCATAAGCGTCGGGCTCAGCGAGTCCGATTAAATGACCGATCGCCCATGTAATGATATACTGTTCGCCTTCGATATAAGTTCGATGATTTTTCGCCTTCGGTTCAATAGCGGAAGCGATGTTGCGTCCCATATCCGGCTTTTCTGCAATGACCAGCGTCTTCATCATGAGCTCCGCTCCCTCTCTTGCTTCATTCCAGGCTGCTAGGATCCATCCAATGACATTACAATGTCACGCATGATCAAGCTGACGCCTTTCGACCAGTTTGGATCCTCCGCGTATTCTCTGTTAATCCAGACAATAGGATCCACATCCGACGGCCTGTCCTTGCTGAGACGATTAATCGTCCTAGCGGCTATAGCCGATGATTGTTCGATATTCGTATTAAACTCTTCCCAGCTGTGGAAGACGTTAAATGGATTATTCGCAATTTGTTTGGCCTTCTTGTGAGTGACAGGCACGAACCCCTGCTCTTGCCCCGTAATCGCGAACAGCAATGCAGGATGAATGTCGAATTGCTCCGCGGTGTTTAGAATCGCATCCAAATAATGCTTTTCCGCCAATAACGAATTCCGTTCACTTAAATAAGCCATTAACCGTTCCCGATCGACTTCAGCATACCGCAATCCGGCAGGCAATTCGTTAAGAGCGGCCGGTGGAGCCTCGACAAGCTGCTGATCAGGCACTGGTACAACGACGGAAGGACGCCCTCCTTGCAGGATGGGGGTTGCTGACTGCCACGTATATAAGGTAATAGATGCAACGATTAGCAGACATAGAAGGCCATACGTTAGCACTCGCCGACGCATGCGTTTGTTATGACTGTCTGGCATTGCAGCCGCGTTAATCGGAGACTCGCTTGACCAATCCCTTATTCCGATCTCCGCAGTACTTAATTCTGCAGTTGATTGCAGCTTGCGCTCCTGCTCCCTGACCCACCGATCAAGAGGCCGGCGTATCGCTTCATCATTGTGATCAAGCTCTATACATAGTTGGAAAATATCATCGCTGCAGACAGATCGATTCTCCTCTAATACGATCGTACGGATCAGTTGGCTTGTTAATGCATGTTTAACAGCCCCGTCGAAATCGGGAAGCTGTCTGTAAATGATTCGCGATACCGCATCGGCAACGATCTCAGCGCGCTTGCGGCTTGGCATCCCGGCGTATTTGTTCAATACGTAATTTCGTATCTGGCGTACGTCCCGAGGTGTAAGCACATAAGCTTGATCGGCTGTCATCCGCAGTTCCCCTCCTACGAATCTCTTACACCGATTCTACCATAACTTCCCTGCTTACGGCGAAGTTAGATTGGCGATTTCGCTTTGAACCGCTTCGCTGGCAATAAAAGCAGCAATTTGCTCCTTCTCCCCCACTGTGAAGCCGTATTCGCAGTCGCAATCCTCATCTTGCGGCAGCATTTGTACGACGGTCCCGTCATGCGTGCAGATGACCCATATCGTAAAGGCGATCATATCGCTTGGGACCGATGTCTCTTCCTCCAGCCCAGGCTGCAAGTAAATATCGACCCATTGTTCATCCCTGCGCTCGATACGGAATTCGAAGGAGCTGAATTTGAGCTCGGCGACCGTATCCAATCCATATTTGATCATCGTTCATTCCTCGCTTTCTATACGATAATACCATAAAAGCAAGAAAAAGCGCCCGAGGGCGCTTTTACCTTCTCTTGACTCTTCCATGTCCTATGGAAGACGTTCCTCGGCTGCGTTAAGGCAGCATTGAGGAACCCATCAAATATTTATCAACTTCGCGAGCTACCTCGCGACCTTCGTTAATCGCCCATACGACAAGGCTTTGTCCGCGGCGCATATCGCCTGCAGCGAATACTTTATCAACGTTGGTGCTGTATTCGCCGTATTTCGCTTTGACGTTGGAACGGCGATCTTGCTCTAGACCGAGCTGGTCGATCAGCGTCGACTCCGGTCCTTCGAAGCCTACCGCGATGAAAACCAGATCTGCCGGCCATACTTTTTCCGTACCCGGGATGTCCTTGTAGATTCTGCGCCCCGTCTCATCGACCGTACGTTCGATTTGAACGGTGTGCAGTTCCTTTAGATTGCCGTTTTCGTCGCCTACGAACTTCTTCGTAAGGACGGAGAAAGCACGGGGATCATCGCCGTACAACGCTTTGGCTTCTTCTTGTGCGTAATCCAGCGTATACACATTCGGGAATTGCGGCCAAGGATTTTTGATCGGATCGCGCGTAAGCGGCGCCTTGCCGACCGTGCCAAATTGCGTAATCGACTTGCAGCCATGGCGCAATGCCGTTGCGACACAGTCTGTTCCTGTATCGCCGCCGCCGATAACGATCACGTTTTTGTCCTTGGCGGAGAGGTATTTGCCATCCTCCAGATTGGAATCCAGATAGCTTTTGATCGTACCGTTCAAGTAATCCATCGCCATATGAACGCCGTTTAGATCGCGGCCTTCGATCTCTACGTCGCGCGCCTTCGTAGCGCCTCCGCATAGAACGACAGCGTCGAACTGCGCAAGAAGCTCACTTGCTGCAATATCCTTGCCGATCTCGGTATTCGTCACGAACTCGATGCCTTCTTCGATCATCAGATCAACACGTCGTTGTACGACATGTTTTTCCAGCTTCATTGTCGGGATGCCGTAAGTGAGCAAGCCGCCGATACGGTCAGCGCGCTCGTACACCGTTACTGTATGCCCGGCTTTGTTGAGCTGTGCCGCCGCAGCCATCCCGGCAGGGCCGGATCCCACGACGGCAACTCGTTTGCCTGTACGCATTTTAGGCGGTTGCGGAACAACCCAACCTTCTTCGAAACCACGATCGATGATCGCTTGCTCGATCGTCTTGATTGTAACGGCATCGCCGATCAGGCCTACCGTGCAAGAACCTTCGCATGGAGCAGGACAAACGCGGCCGGTAAATTCCGGGAAATTATTTGTTTTGTGCAGGCGTTCCAGCGCTTCGCGCCATAACCCTCTATAGATCAAGTTATTCCATTCTGGTATGAGATTGTTGACCGGACAGCCGGAGACGGATCCAGCCAGCTCTATGCCCGTATGGCAGTAAGGAGTGCCGCAGTCCATGCAGCGCGCGCCTTGCGTGCGAAGCTGCTCGTCTGACAGATGCTTGTGGAACTCGTTCCAATCTTTAATGCGCTCAATCGGGTCGCGATCGGCTGGCAGTTCGCGCTGATATTCCATAAATCCCGTTGGTGTAGACATGATCGCTATTCCTCCATCCGTATTCCCGTTTGCTGCATCTCCTGCTCTCTCTAAAAATATATCGGGAATCCATTCATTTTTCAACCGTTTCAACCCGTTGTAAATTTCGGTAACTATAATATAATATCCTAGCATTCCGGTGACGGGATGGTTAATGGATTATCCGTACAATCATTTGCACTTATTGACAAATCGTTCGTCAAATCATGTCTACACCGCAGGAAGCAGTCAAATTCATCTATAGTCGCTCATGGGTTACGAAAGTGAAGGCGTAGGCATTGCGTTCATCCGGCTCCTTGCGATCGCCGACGATACGCCGCCATTCCTTTGGATTGAATTCGGGGAAAGCTGCGTCTCCACCTATGATCTCTGTCTCAACTTCCGTCAGCAATATTTTGTTTGCGTAAGGAAGGAACTGCGCGTAAATGTCGGAGCCTCCGATAATCATCAGCTCTTCGTCCTCCGGGATCAATCGAAGCGCTTCTTCAACGGAATGAACAATCTCGCTGCCCGGAAGCTCGAGGTCTGTCTGACGGGTCAATACAATATTGCGTCGATTGGGAAGCGGCTTGCCGCCTAGCGATTCGAATGTTTTGCGTCCCATCAATACGGTCTTTCCCAAAGTGTTCGCTTTGAAAAAAGCCATCTCCGCAGGAAGCTTCCATGGCATGGCATTGCCCTTGCCTATTGTACGATTGCGGTCCATCGCCGCGATTAATGTTATGGTCAATGTTCTAACCTCTCTTCCGGGGCATCAGACTGCTACCGGCGCTTTGATCGCCGGATGCGGATCATAACCTTCCAATAACAAGTCCGAAAGCTCGAACTGGAATACAGAACACTTGTCCGGATTTATGCGCAAGATCGGCAACGCTTTTGGCTCGCGGCTCAACTGAGCTTCGATTTGCTCCAAATGATTGCTATAAATATGCGCGTCTCCCAGCGTATGGACAAAGTCACCGACTTCCAAGCCGCATTCGTGCGCCACTAGATGCGTCAGGAGTGCGTAGCTTGCTATATTAAACGGGATGCCCAAGAAGATGTCGCCGCTGCGCTGATACAGCTGACAGGACAGCTTGCCTTCCGCCACGTAGAATTGGAACATCGTGTGGCACGGCGGCAAAGCCATGGTCGGCACATCCTCCGGATTCCAGGCCGATACGATTAATCTGCGCGAATCCGGATTGCTCTTGATCGTGCGGATGACATCGCCAAGCTGATCGATCGTCTCCCCCCGCGCGGTCTTCCATGCCCGCCATTGTTTCCCGTAGACATCCCCTAGCTCGCCATAACGCTCGGCAAACGACTCGTCTTCCAGAATTTTGGACTTGAAGGCAGCCATCTCCAGCTTGTACGCCTCCGCGAACGTTTCATCCCGTTGGGAGCGCAGGCCGAAGTCGGTCATATCTGGACCCGAATATTCGCTGCTTTCCACCCATCGCTTAAACGCCCATTCATTCCATATATTGTTGTTGTTTTGCAACAAATATCGGATGTTTGTATCGCCTCGCATGAACCAGAACAGCTCGCTCGCAATCATTTTAAAGGATACGCGTTTTGTTGTTAATAATGGAAAACCTTCCGACAGCGGGAATCTCATCTGATAGCCGAACGTCGAAATCGTGCCCGTACCCGTTCGGTCTTCCTTGCGGACGCCATTTTTGAGCACGTCTCGCAGCAACTGCAAATATTGGTTTTCGCTGCTCATAACCCTATCGCTCCTTGCTTATTTATCCCAGTATTATATCACGCCTTTGACGTTCTGTCGCTCTTGCGAGCCTTCCGAAGCTCATGTCTCGCCGGAGCGCTGGCATGAAGCTGACGTTCCAATTCCGACTCGGGGAACACTTTGGATATCTCGGCAGGCTTGCCGTTCTCATCCAGTGCCACAAAGGTAAAGAAAGCAGTAACAGTCGTTTTACGTGAGCCTGTGTACAAATTTTCGGAGTTCACGGACACATAAATTTCCATGGAGCTGCGTCTGGTCCACGTCACGAATGCTTCCACTTCAATAACCTCGCCTACATGGATAGGAGCGAGAAAATCAAGGCTGTCTGTCGACGCAGTCACAACCCGCATGCGAGCGTGCCTCATGGCGGATATGGCCGCAACTTTGTCCATGTATTCCATAAGCTTGCCGCCGAACATTGTATCATGATGATTAGTATCCAGGGGGAAGATGAGCTGTGTCATCAACGTTCTGGAGTCTTTGGACGGTTTGGCTGGAAGCTGAACCTTTTCGTTGCTTTCAGACATCATGTTATCCATCTCCTTACGATCATTAACGCCGTTAACGAAAAGATTGACAATGAGCAAAAGAGGCCGCGCCGCATCCAATGCGGCGAGACCTCTTGTCGATTATAGGATAATACTCAATTATTTGACGAAAGTGTGGATCGGATGTCCGAGCGCAACCTCGGCAGCGTCCAGCACGATCTCTCCCAGTGTAGGGTGAGCGTGAATCGTCAGAGCGATATCTTCAAGCGTAGCGCCCATCTCGATAGCCAGAGCAAGCTCGGCGATCATGTTGGATGCTTCCAGACCGATGATTTGCGCGCCAAGTACAAGACCGGAGTCAGCGTCGGATACCAGCTTCACGAAACCTTCGTTGGCGTTAAGCGACATGGCGCGGCCGTTGATCGCGAACGGGAATTTGCCCACTTTTACATTGTGGCCTTGCTCCTTCGCTTCCTTCTCGCTCAGGCCGACGCTTGCGCATTCGGGATCGGAGAAGCAGACGGCAGGCACGCATTTATAGTCGACAACGCTTGGCTGACCAGCAATCGCTTCTGCGGCAATGCGTCCTTCGTACATCGCTTTGTGCGCAAGAGCAGGACCTGCAATAATGTCGCCGATGGCGAAGATATGCGGGATGCTCGTGCGGCATTGCTGGTCGACTTCGACCAGACCGCGGTCCGTCATTTTGACGCCGATCAGGTCCAGACCTAGCTCGCCGTCCGTATTAGGACGACGGCCGACCGTTACGAGCAAGTAATCAGCCGTTACTTTCTCTTCTTTGTCGCCTACCGTGTAAGTGACCGTAACGTCTTTGTCCGTTTGCTCCGCGCTTTTCGCTTGCGCGCCGGTAACGATATCGACATTCGTTCCTTTCAGCTTCTTCGCGACGATCGAGGACATGTCTTTGTCGAAGCCAGGCAGGATGGAATCGGAACCTTCGATTACCGTTACTTTCGTGCCGAACTTGGAGTACATTTGGCCAAGCTCGATGCCGATGTAGCCGCCGCCGATAACGACAAGGCTCTTCGGAATTTCAGGCAGGCTCAGCGCGCCTGTCGAGGAAACGATGCGGCCGCCGTAAGGGAATGCCTTCAACTCGATCGGACGGGAACCCGTAGCGATAATGCAGTTCTTGAAACGGTAGCGCGGCGCTTCTTGATCGTTGAAGACGCGTGCTTCGTTCTCGTTGATGAACATGACTTCGCCATGGAAATATTGGATTTTGTTCGCCTTCAGCAGGGAAGCAACGCCGCCCGTCAGCTTTTTGACGATTCCGTTTTTGAATTCTTGCATCTTGTTAAAGTCGACCTTCGCTTCTCCCACTTCAATGCCGAATGCGGAAGCGTGGCTGATGGACTCGTATTGATGAGCTGCGCTGATCAGAGCTTTGGAAGGGATACAGCCAACGTTAAGACATACGCCGCCGACATGTTCCTTCTCTACGACCAATACGTTTTGGCCGAGCTGAGCCGCGCGGATGGCGGCTACGTAACCGCCGGGGCCTGCGCCGATGACTAGAGTGTCAATATCCAGGGAAGCATCTCCAACTACCATATGTTAAACCTCCATAATGAACAGTTCAGGCTGCGCCAGAAGCTGTTTAATGTAGTTCATAAAGTTCTGAGCCGTTGCGCCGTCGATGAGACGATGGTCGAAGCTCAGGGACAGAGCCATAACCGGAGCGGCGACGATTTCACCGTTGCGAACAACCGGCTTTTCCGAAATCCGGCCGGTACCTAGAATAGCGACTTCAGGGAAGTTGATGACCGGCGTAAAGAACATGCCGCCAGCGGAACCGATATTCGAGATCGAGATCGTGCTGCCTCTCAGTTCATTCGCCGTCAGTTTGCCGTCGCGGCCGCGAGCTGCAAGGTCGCGGATGGAATCGGCAACCATAAACAGGTTTTTGCGATCTGCGTCTTCGATAACCGGAACGATCAAGCCGTTGTCCGTATCCGTTGCGATACCGATATTGTAATACTTGCGATAGACGATCTCTTGATTTGCTTCGTCCAGCGTCGAGTTCATGATCGGGAACTGGCGGCAAGCGGCCACGAGCGCCTTAACGATGAACGGCAAGTAAGTCAGCTTGGAGCCTTTTTTCTCTGCGTATGGCTTGTATTTCGCACGAAGGGCAACCAGCTCGGTAACGTCCACTTCGTCCATAATGGTCACATGCGGAGCCGTGTATACCGATTTGACCATCGCGTTTGCGATTGCTTTGCGGATACCCTTAAATGGTACGCGCTCTTCTGGACGGTATGCCGTTCCGGAAGCTGCCGGAGCCGCGGATTTCGTTTCGCTTGCAGCTGGAGCTTCTTGTGCCGCGCTGGCTGCAGGAGCTTCAGTCGAAGCTGCAGGAGCGCCGCCAAAGCCGTTTACGTCTTCGCGAGTTATGCGGCCGTTTTTGCCCGTGCCGGACACTTGCGCTAAATCTACGCCCTTTTCGCGAGCGAACTTGCGCACGCTTGGCGTTGCAAGCACATGCGAGTTTGCCTGTTTCGCTTCGGATTGAGCCGGAGCGGATGGTGCTGCAGCTGCCTCAGGAGCAGGAGCCGCTTCTTCCTTTTTCTCTTCGGATGGTGCTGGCTGCGCGCTCTCCGGAATGTCGCCTTCCGCGTCGATTACCGCGACAAGCTCTCCGACGTGGCATACCTGACCGTCTTTAACCAATACTTCTAGCACCGTGCCATTAACAGGACAAGGGACTTCTACGATTGCCTTGTCATTCTGTACTTCCATAATAATATCATCGTCCGTTACTTTAGCGCCCGGCTTGATGAGCACTTTGACGATTTCGCCTTCATGCAGGCCTTCGCCTAGCTCGGGGAATCGATATTCGAATTTAGCCACCAATGACAACCTCCTTTAAGTGGTTGTTCAAAAAGTCCGATTCCCATTACGAAGTATGCCAAGAAGCATAGTCGACATCGAATATTGAATGCAGGCGAAACTTCCGGTGCTCACATAGCTCTGCTATGCTCTGCTCCTCATTTTCTACCTGCCTTCAATCTTCTCGGTACTGATAACCGAACTTTTTGAACTCGATCTTTAAAAACTTCTTAATAACCGTATTCCAATCGGAATGAAACAATAAATTTAGAAATTAATGACTTTCTGAGCAGCGGCGACAATACGAGCCGGAGTAGGCAGCCAAGTGTCTTCGATCTGAGCGAACGGATATACCGTGTCAGGACCGGCTACGCGAAGCACCGGAGCCTCCAGATGCAGAATCGCTTTTTCGTTAATTTGGGCAATAACCTCAGCCGCTACGCCGGAAGTTTTCTGAGCTTCTTGCACGACGATCGCACGGTTCGTCTTTTGGATAGAAGCGACAAGGGTGTCGATATCGAGCGGCACCAGGGAACGAAGGTCGATGACTTCGGCTTTGATGCCTTGTTTCTCAAGCTCGTCTGCTGCTTTAACCGCAGTATGCACCATCATGCCATATGCAATGATCGTCACGTCGCTGCCTTCGCGAACAACGTTCGCTTTGCCGATCTCGATCGTGTATTCGCCCTCTGGAACGTCAGCTTTAAACGCGCGGTACAAATTCAGATGCTCCATAAAGAAGACCGGATCGTTATCGCGGATAGCGGAGATCATGAGACCTTTTGCATCGTATGGATTGGACGGAATAACAACCTTGATGCCCGGCGTTTGAACAGCCAGACCTTCCAGGGAATCCGTATGCAGCTCGGCTGCCTTAACGCCGCCGCCGAAAGGTGTGCGGAATACGATCGGCGAGTTATAGCGGCCGCCGGAGCGGTAACGCATGCGGGCAGCTTGAATGAACATTTGATCAAGTGCTTCGTAGATGAAACCAACGAATTGGATCTCGGCGATGGGACGGAAGCCTTGAAGCCCCATGCCAACAGCCATACCCGCAATCGCGGATTCCGCAAGGGGAGTATCGAACACGCGGTCTTCCCCGAATTCTTCCTGCAAACCTTCCGTTACGCGGAATACACCGCCGACCTTACCTGCGTCCTCGCCAAAGATCAGCACGTTCTCATCCCGTTTCAATTCTACGCGCATCGCATCGCGAATCGCTTCAAGCATATTCATTTGTGCCATGTTGGTTTACTCCTCCCCTATTATTGGAAATCCGCTTTTTGTTCTTCCAGGTACTTAGGCGTTGTTTCGAACATCGTATCGATCAGGCCGGCAACTGTCATTTTTTCCACAGCTTCGGCTTTTTTGATGTTTTCGTTTACGGTCGCTTTCGCTTCTTCTTTAACACGGTTCGTATCTTCCTCGGACCACAGTCCTTTTTTCTCGAGATACTTGCCGAATCGGATCAACGGATCCTTTAACGACCATTCTGCTTCCTCGTCCTTCGTCCGGTACTTCGTTGTATCGTCAGCCATGGAGTGCGGACGGAAACGATACGTCAGAAGTTCGATCAGCGTAGCGCCTTCGCCATTGCGGCCGCGCTCCGCTGCGTCACGCACGGCTTTGATGACGGCCAGAACGTCCATGCCGTCCACTTGCACGCCTTTGATGCCGGCGGCAACCGCTTTGTGAGCGACGGACAATGCAGCCGTTTGCTTCGAATACGGAGTCGTGATGGCGTAACCGTTGTTCTGAACCACGTAGATCGCAGGCAGCTTGTATACGCCGGCGAAGTTAAGACCTTCGTAGAAATCGCCTTCGGAGGATCCGCCGTCACCTGTGTACGTAATGGCAACGCGCTTTTCGCCTTTTTTCTTAAATGCCATGGCAACGCCAGTCGCGTGCAGGACTTGCGCGCCGATGATGATTTGCGGCATCAGAACGTGTACGTCCTCCGGAATTTGGCCTCCGGCTTGATGGCCGCGCGAGTATAGGAATGCCTGGTACATTGGAAGACCGTGCCACACAAGCTGTGGCATGTCGCGGTAGCCCGGGCAGATAAAATCGTCTTTGTTAAGGGCGTATTCGCTGCCGATCATGGAAGCTTCCTGGCCGGATACAGGCGCGTAGAAGCCGAGACGTCCTTGACGGCCGAGGTTAACGGCACGCTCGTCCCATGTGCGGGTAAATACCATGCGGTACATAACTTCTTTCAGTTGCTCGTCAGTTAATTCCGGCAGCAGGTCCGGATTTACCACTTCTCCATCGAGCGACAATACGGACATTGGTGTAACCGGTTCCGTCTGAACTTCGTATGGCAGTTTGCTCATTTTGAACGCTCACCTCAATCAAAATATTTGAAAAACGGGTATCTCTGTTATAGAATTATTATAAACCTGTTTAACAAAAATGGTCAAAGCAAAAAACAAAAAAACCGTTGTTTTTTCGCTGATTCAGGCTGTTCTGTTAAGAAATTGTATATGCTACAGAATCCAATTCCCACTATAACAGCATAATACAACTGTTTCCCTTCGGACGTATGTTGCACTTTACCTTACTATTGTTTGCCCACATCTGCCGTATTCCATTCCAAATATAAAGGAGATTTCTCGCATGACGGACGATCGTTATTTAAAGAGAACCATACTGAAGGAAACCGTACCCAGCCGCTATCTTGCGGAGGGAGAACGCCAATTGCGCATTTTCCTTCCCCCGGGATATAACGAGCTGTTAAGTTATCCTGTCGTATATTGTCAGGATGGCGAAGATTTTTTTAATTTCGGCAGAGTTGCTACATCCGCAACAAAGCTCATCCTCGATGAAGGTCTGGAACCTTTCATCATCGTCGGCGTCGATGTCGACAAGAAACACCGCACCGACGAATACGCCGCCGATGGCAGCCGTCATGGAGCATATCTTCGGTTCTTTGCAGAAGAGCTGCTGCCGTTCGTAGAGGAACGGTATCCCGTTCGCAAAGAGCCGGAGGATCGACTGCTCGCAGGAGATTCATTAGGCGGTACGGTTTCGCTTCACTTGGCGCTTGAATATCCTCAGCTGTTTACTAGAGTCATATCCATGTCCGGCGCCTTCTTTGCCAGCTCGCAAGCGGTCATCGATCGAAACTATGATCTGGAATGGCTGGATATCTATATGATCGTCGGGCTTCAGGAAACGGAATACGAAACGACGGACCGCGGCGTACACGATTTTCTCGCGCTCAACCGTAATGCCAAAGCTCTGCTGGAGCACAAAGGCGCCCGCATCTACTACGAAGAGAAGGACGGGAAACATCAGTGGGGCTTTTGGCAGAAAGAGATTCCGGCTGCTCTCGCTTATTTCATCGAGGTGGAATAATACCTCGCCAGGCGAACAAAAGACTGCATGCAGTACAAGCCCGACATGCAGTCTTTTTTGTTGTTTAGGGGATTAAGAATGAAGGCGGCTTCCTTCTTGAGATCTTAAGAATGGATTTTCCTTCCTCACAGGTTCTTCTCCGCCCGGATCCGTCCCAGCAACGCCTTGCATCCCGCTTCCACCAGCTCATAAACTTCTTCGAAATTGCCCGAATAATAAGGGTCTGGCACATCCGAGATGCCGTGACCAGGCAGCAATTCCATGAATGTAAATACGGCTGGGTCCCCTTCCGCTCCATTGCGGTCGGAAGCGGCTTGGAAGACAGCCTTGGCGTCTTTCAAGTTTTTGGCGTCCATGCAGACGATATAGTCGAACCCATTAAAATCGCCGCCATTTACTTGTCTTGCAGTCATGCCTTCATACGTAATACCGTGATGATCCAGCAGCTTGCGCGTGCCTTCATGCGGCGGATGACCGAGATGCCAGTCGCCCGTTCCCGCCGAATCGACCTTGATAGCCTCCTCCAACCCCTCCTGCTTCACCAGATGACGCATAACGGCCTCCGCCATCGGCGAACGGCAAATATTGCCGAGACATACGAACAGTACATTGGTAGTTGCGCTCATGACTTATCCAACTCTTTCTTTTTCATTTTATTATTCCGTTCCGCCGCAACCGCAGACGCAGCGAATGCGCCCCTTAATGATCGGCGAGGCAGCCGCCACTTGTAATAGACGGACATCATGCGGAACATAATGATGATGCCGAACAACACCAGCAGTTCAATCGACGTTTTGGCCCATCCAAGTCCAATGCATAGTCCGCCAAGCATCGCCCACACCGCGTAGATTTCGTCCTTGAGCACGAGCGGCTTGCGTCCCGCAAGCACGTCGCGGATAATTCCCCCGCCAATTCCCGTCAACATGGCTGCCACAAGCACTGCGCTTATAGGATGCCCCATTTGGGTGGCATATAAGGCGCCTTGGATGGCGAACGCCGATAAACCGATGGCATCAAAGAAGGCCTCGCTCCTTCTCCATCGTAAGATCCAACGCACCGGCAGAACAAAGGCAATTGTCATGGCGATAAGCGCCACCTTGAACAGATAGCCCTGACTCCACAGCATCGTGACCGGCATGCCGATAAGCAGGTTTCGAATAACACCCCCGCCGAATGCCGTAACGAGCCCAAGCACGTATACGCCCAAAATGTCGTATTCTTCCTCCATCGCGACTACCGCTCCGCTGACCGCGAACGCAATCGTGCCGATCAAGCTGAAGACATTAAAAATATCCATACCCACCGCCCCGATCAATGTAGCGAATGATCGCCTTATGTCCTTTCCCATTTTAGCGCCGCCCCGCAACTTCCGCAACGACAATTTTCGTCCAGATTTGCATTGCCCTATATACGCTGCGGGCGCTATACTGTACACAGCTTTAACCTGCATGGAAAGGATGTTGAATGGCATGCTCGACAGCTATACAATCGTCATTACTTCGGGAGGATCTTTAGGAGACTGGGCAATCCCCTATGTGCGAGAGGGCAAAGTGCTCATCGGCGCGGACAGCGGAGCACTATTCCTGATCGAACAAGGTTATCGTCCTGATATCGCGATCGGCGACTTCGATTCTGTGACGGCTGAAGAGCTGGAACGGATTAAGGACAACAGCCGCAAGACGATTCAGTGCGATCCCATCGACAAAAACTTTACCGACACCGAGATGGCCTTCCGTCTTGCGCTGGACATGAAGCCAACAAATATTGTGCTGCTGGGCGCGCTCGGCACACGCTTCGATCACTCTCTGGCGAACGTCCATCTGCTTGCGCTCGCGGACGAGAATGGCGTCGCCGCCTCCATCGCGGATGCGACGAATCGGATCAGCTTGATCTCGCAAGATGCATACGTGGATCGACTGGAGCATCCGCAAGTGTCTCTGCTTCCATTGTCGCATGCCGTGACCGGCATTACGCTGGAGGGGTTCCAGTATCCGCTTGGCGACGCCACGCTTACAATCGGACAATCATTGGGAATAAGCAACGTCCTCCTTCAAGAAAGAGGCATGATCCGCCTCAAGCAAGGACGCCTTCTCGTTATCCAAAGCCGGGATTAGGATCGTTCGTCCGGTTTGATGATGATTTCGACGCCTTCCGCATGCTTGCGGTTCATCAGATGGCGGGCCTTGCGGTTCTCCTTCGACTCGAATACGATATCGAGGTCATACGATTCGCCAGGGTACAGCTTCTCCTTGGCGATATACGGCTTCACGCGCTTGTGATTGAACTTCAGCTTCTGCCCCTGTACTTGAACGATTAAATTGCCGCGTTCATCCGTCTCCTTAAATACGACTCCGGCGCACTTTAGCGGGTAGATCCATACGACGTCGCCTTTGGCGTAAGCTCGCGTTTTGCCACCTGGAGAATCAGCAGGTAAATCAGCCTCGCCGGCTGCTTCATGGCTTTCCTGCCTGGCGTCATCATTGCCCGTAATCTGGCTGTTGATATCGCCGCTGATCGCCGCAGGAATTTCCAAATACGTTTCGCTCCCTCCTTTAAAACTCAGCAATTCCTCCGCCCTGGCCATAACGGTCTCGGGAATTCCAAATCGTCTCGCGATCGCGAAAGCATGACTGTCGCCCGCTTCCCCTATCTCCAAACGATAGAGCGGCCTGAGCGTATCGGGATCGAACGCCATTCTCCCGTTCTGACAGCCTTCGGTTCGAGATGCGAACGTCTTGATCTCGTTGAAATGGGTCGTTGCGGCCAGCTTGGCGCCTTGGCGCTTCAACTGCTCCAGAACGGCGATCGACAACGCGATCCCTTCGGAGGGGTCCGTTCCGGCTGCAAGTTCATCAAGCAAAAGCAGGGACTTGCCCGCAGCCAAACGGAGCATATCTTTTAAGACTGATATATGGGACGAGAATGTGCTGAGCGACTGCTCCAGACTTTGCCCATCGCCGACATCCGCTTCGACGTGCGCAAACATGCCCAGCACGCTTTCCGGCGCCGCTGGCACAAGCAATCCGCATTGGTTCATGATGACCAGCAGTCCCATCGTCTTTAACGTGACCGTCTTGCCGCCGGTATTGGGTCCCGTGATCATAAGCTGATTCCACTTCAGTCCCAGCTCGACGCTTAGAGGCACACAGCTTTCTCCAAGGAGAGGATGCCTTGCTTCTACAAGCGACACGATCGGTTTGTCGGACAAACCGACGCGAACGCCGCAGCAGCTTCTTGCATACTTGCCTCTCGCAATGATGAAGTCGAAGATCGCCATCGCCTGCACGTTCGTTTTCAACTCGGAGGCATATTTTTCAGCTTCGTCTGACAAACGCGACAACACGATCGTTCGTTCCCTCTCTTCGGCCGCTTTCCATTGATGGAGCTCCAGCTGCATCTCCGCCACTTCCACGGGTTCGATAAACAAAGTCTGACCGCTGGCCGATTCGTCCAGTACAGTACCGGGTACATTTTTGCGGAGCTCCCGCTTGACAGACAACACGAATCTTCCGCTTCTTTTGCTAATGACGGCTTCTTGCAGACTGCTCTTGTATTTCCCCATCGCTCCAGCCATACGTTTCCCGATTTGATCCTCCACGATATGTGTCTGACGCCGAATATAGCTTAAATCAGGACTTGCCTCATCTGTCAGCATCCCGAATCGAATACATGTGTTCAACTGCTCGCGCAGATCAGGGCAGTCGTTCATGGAGTCCGCATATCCGGCTATCGTTGGGGCTTGCTGTCGCTTGGCGTTCATATACCTTTTCATTTGGTACACAGACGACAACCATACGCCAAGCTGCTCCAGCTCCTGCTCGTTATATATTCTGCCCTTGCCTAAAAGAGAAAGGAAAGGATCAATGCCTTCCATGGCTGACAAAGGGATGCTGGCACCTCCTGCAAGCAGATTTGCAGCCTCCTCCGTCTCGCGGAGCCATGCGGCTACACGAGTGTAGTCTCCGCTTGGCCGCATGGCTTCCGCCAATTGGAGTCCCGCCGAGGAAAGAGTAAAATGCGCCACTTGTTCTTTCACTTTATGAAATTCCAGTTTTCTCAACGTTTGTTCGTTCACTTATCAACAGCTCCTTTTTTGAGAAAAAAAAATAGACAGGAACAGAACGCGGGCGCGTTCCGTTCCTGTCCAGTTATGGGCATGGCAGTCCAAACTTCTGCATGCTTACGTTCCGTTCTCCCTGGAGGCCGACGAAAAGGGTAACGGAAAATAGACGCAAAAAAACCGTGCTGCAAAGAGCACGGTGATCAGACTGTCAGCCCGTAGGTAAACAGACGGAAATCCACATGTTCTCAACTCTAGGATTCGAATTACAAAATACACCCTGCGTAGTCCGTTCTGCGAACAGACCTATAGCGGGAGAACTTCATAATTCCAATATGATCCTTTTTTAAGAGTTAAGAACACCGGCAGTCATTAAAATTTCCCCTTCCGAATACCAAAAACTATCCCCATCATACAAAATGAAGTCGCCTTCGTCAAGCGTTAATGGTTCCGTTAAACTTCGCAGCCCTTTTCAGTCAGGAACGGGTTACCTCGATTTGCATGCCTGTATGCGCAAAAGCCATTCCTGCCGGAAGTTCATCCCCTCTGGCTACATCGATGTCGTGAGACATATGTGTCAGAATGGTCCTTCCAGGCTTCCACTTCCGCGCCAGTCCGATCGCCTCCTCGACATCATAAACGGATCGCGTCTCCATCGGATATGGCTCTCGGAAGAAGCTTGTTCCCAGAATAATCAGATCCGCCCTTGCCATCGGCTTCTGCTGTTCCTCTGTCAGTTCAATCGCATCCGGGCAATAGATCCAGCGATACCCCGTATGAGCGTGTTGGAACGAAAAAGCATAAGCGTATCCGTTCTTTCCATGATTGACCCTCCAGCTGCTAGCCTTCCAAGCCCCAATCATCATCGGAGCGTCGAACGGCTTGAACTCGATTCGGCTGGCGATCCACGGGAATCTCTGAAGGATTTCCTCAATAACCTCGGTCGGGGCGTGAGCCGCTCCTGTCTTCCCCGTCCAGCGGCAAACATCATACCACTCGGGTAGACCGCCAATATGATCGTAATGGGCATGCGTAATAAGCATACGGTCTATATCCCGCAGATGGGCCGCTTCCATTTGCCGACCGAAGTCCGGGCCGCAATCGATCCAGGTTGTTCCTGCATCGGCATCCTGCCATTGCAAGGATGGCCGCAAGCGCAGGTTTTCGCCTGTCCCTCTCGCTTCCATGCACACCTCGCATTCGCAATAGATGCGAGGCACTCCCTGAGAATCTCCCGTCCCCCGAAATATCAATGTACTCATAGAGCGAGCAGACGTACTTCTTCCCGGGATCTCAGCTGCTGGATCATGTCCAGCCATGCTTGAGGCTTATTCGGCAGCGCGGAATAATAAGTCGTCAGGAACTCTACGACGAGCGCGGCAGGAATGGCATCAAGCTCCTCGCTGCGGGGTAGAAAACAGAGATCCAACTCGGACACCGCTTCACCCGTATGCTCCCAGGAAGGATGAACGTAAGTCAGGTCCAGACGCCGGTATCCGATATGCGACAATACCTCACGACGCACAATGGGATTCATTGGAGATACGCCGCCGAATTCATGCGAGACCGCCCGATAGGGATCGTATACCTCCGCAAACATGCCGATAGGCTCCGTACCTGATTGCTCCGCAAGCCGCTTCAAATCCTTCTCCCTGTTCGTCAGCAGGAATCGGCCGATTCCGAGTGCAGGCTTGCCAATGATGGTGAAATCCGTCATCGCTACGCGCATGTCCGGATAATAGCGATATTCGGTCGCGCCGACCACAGCTTCCTCCTTGAGCGCAACATAAACATGGATGCCGGGATCTTGCAGCGGCTCAGCCCAAAGATCATAAGCCAACACTTCCTCAGGCGGGAATATCGTGCCAAGCAGCTCATGGAGGGAGCGGAAATGCGGATCTTGAATAGATTGGATACGATGATAAGTCAACATGGATATTCCTCCTGCGTGTCATATATGTAATGAAGTAGGTTAACTTTTGAATGGATTACGCCATTCCATCAGAACGGCATAGTTGAGCGACTGCTCATCCTCCAGATAGCCGTCCGCGATGCCCACCGGCATGCGGCCGCAGCGCAGCAGGAACGAAATGACGGGATCGTTCCACTCGCCGGACAACACTTTGGCTACGTATTGTTCGGGAGTCTCCGTGCCGGCTCGTTCTCCGTACCCCGGCATGCGGCCTCCTCCAAGCAGTCTGTCCAGTCCAAGATGGACGACCGTCTCGTATAAGGTCTGCATCATCCACTTGCCCAGACCCGATTGACGGTAAGCAGGAACGACTCCGATATCTACCACGTACAACGTTTGGCCTCGCGGGTTATGATTCCGGATATAACCGTCATCGGTTACCGCCGACCAGCTGTGATCATGGCCGTAATCCGCCATATCGACGATGAGCCCGGTCATGGAGCCTACAATAACGCCATCGATCTCGGCGCATATTGCGCCCTCGGGAAATGTCTTTACATGGCAGGCAAGCTGCTCCTCGTTCCATAGCAGCTCTTCCGGGAAAGGCGGCGGGAAACAAGCCTTCTGAACATCGATCAGACCAGCGAAGTCGTCTCTGCCGTAATTACGAATGACAGCTTTGACGAGCCGGCCCTCCGACCGAACATACAGCTCCTTCCTCATCGCGGGCTCCAGTCCGTATACAGATCGACTCTACGGTCTCTCCAGGTCATGACCGATCCATCCTTCCTAACCTGCTCCAGCAAGGTTAGATCCAGATCGCCAACGACGAGCATATCATCGTTCACGATTCCTTCCGCGATAATGCCGCCTGGCGGGAACGGAATATCGTTCGGAGCAATTATGGCGGCCTGTCCGAAGTTGGCGCGCATAAAGTCTACGGTTCGGAGCGAGCCGACCGTTCCTGTCGTCACGACGTAGACCTGATTTTCGATCGTTCTCGCATGACAGCAGTATCTTACACGGTAGAACCCATGCCTGTCATCCGTGCAGGAAGGACAGAAGATGACATCCGCGCCCTTGGCTCTAGCCATTCGAACAATTTCCGGAAACTCGATATCGTAACAGGTTAACATCGCGATCGTACCGAATTCCGTCTGGAACACCTCGACGCCTTCCCCCTTGGACATTTCCCACTCCGTCACTTCAGTTGGCGTGAGGTGGATTTTGTCCTGGGTATCGATCTTCCCGTCCGGATGGAACAGGAAAGCTCGATTACGGCGTTTGCCGCCCTGGGTAGCGACTACATGCGTTCCGCCTATGATATACATGCCGTATTCGGCAGCAAGCGACCGGAACAACTCCACATAAGCATCCGTAAAGGTTGGCAGGAGATCGATCGGAAGTGCCTGGCCATGCTCATCTCCGATCGACAGCAATTGAGTTGTCATAAACTCCGGGAATAACAAGAACTGAACGCCGTACTCCGACGCGTTGCGTACGTAATGAGTTACTTGAGCACGGAATTGCTCGAAGTCGGTTATATCCGTCAGCCGATATTGCACGGCAGCCGTACGAAATTTCATGATGCACCTCCGGTATTAGTTCGTGTTCAACCTCTATTAAGATTTCCGCTGCTTGAATTGCAGGGTGATCGTCGTCCCGAGATTCGGCAGGCTAAATACGTCGATCTTGCCTTCGTGCATATCGACGATCCGTTTCGCGATGGACAATCCTAATCCTACGCCTCCCGTCGTGCGGCTTCTTGCGCTGTCCACACGGTAGAATCGCTCAAAGAGATGCGGGATTTCATTTTCCGGAATGCCCATGCCTTTATCTTTCACTTCAATTTTGACGATGTTTTTGGATTGGGAAACAGAGATGTCGATCGGCTCCTTGGAGTATTTGATCGCGTTGTCCAATAGGGTAACGAGCAGCTGACGAATTTTATCTTTGTCGCCAGACATTCGAATGACTCGGGAGAACGTCTTGACCCGAATCTGCCGCTGGAACGTCGTTTGCAGCATCGTGGACAGCTCGTCTACGACCTGCACCACGTCGAACATCTCCAGCGTGAGCCAATCCTCTTGCTCCGCTTCTGCCAGCATCAGCATCGACTTGGTCAAATTCTGCAGCCTCGTCGCTTCCTTCGCGATCGCATCGATCGCTTCGTCCCGCACGCTTTCGTCATCGCGGCCCCAACGCTTGAGCAGACCCGCGTAGCTGCTGATGACCGTTAGCGGCGTCTTGAGCTCATGCGAAGCGTCGGCGACGAATTGCTTCTGCCGCTCGAAGGTCCGGTCCAGCCGTTCGATCATCTGATTGAATGCCCGCACGAGCTGTTGCAGCTCCGCGGAGTCTTCGCGGCCCGTGACATCGATCTGTCGCAGCTTGCCGCTGCGATCGATTTCCCGCATCGTATTGACCATTTGCTGGATGGGTGCGGTTAACCTTGAAGTGAACCAATAGGTTCCGAATATCGCAAACAGGATCGCTCCGGCGCTCGTGACGCTTAACGCTCCAACAAGCACTTGCAGATAATTGTCGAGCTCATCCAAAATCCGATTGATCTCCAACATCGCGATAACCTGACCATCAGAATATAGCGGGACACGCATGTAGATAATACGTTCCCCGCTCTTGGTCAGCATGCCGGTATGATGATAAGGTTCGAACGTTGCGGGCAGCTCCAGCAAACTGGCGTTAGTACCCGTAATATTCAGCACCCTGTTATTCGGACCGATGATCCTGATCATCTCGTTCGCGTTATGATATTCCTTGAGCAGATCCGGAGAGGAGAGTCCGCGCCCGCTCTGAATGCGAGGGTTCTCCAGCATCAGATTCATCTTGGTCGTAATGACCTCTTCTTCGCTCTCCGTCGTAATTTTGATTACGTAAAAATAGACGAAAATATTAAAAAAGATGAGGATAAGAATTAACCAGAAAATCGTAAAGAGCGTAAACCGTTTGCGAAGCGTCATGCATCCGGCTCCTTAATCATATAGCCGACTCCTCGCACGGTATGAATCAGCTTATGCCGATACCCCTTGTCCAGCTTTTGCCGCAGATAACGGATATACACGTCGACCAGATTCGTCTCCCCGATAAAGTCGTAGCCCCATACTTCCGACAAAATATCCTCGCGAGACTTCTCCTCGTTGCGATTCTCAACCAGGTAAACAAGCAATTCGAATTCCCGAGGCGTCAGTTCAATGAGAATATCCTTGCGGTACACCTTGCGGGAGCGCAGCTCGATGGACAGATCGCCCAGCTTGATAATATCGGAGCCTTCCGCTTCTTTAGGGTACTGCTGGAAGATACGGAGAATGTTGCGGACACGCGCCAGCAGCTCCTCCATTGCGAACGGCTTCGTTATATAATCATTGGCGCCGTGCTCGAAGCCGCTTACCTTGTCAGGGACCGTATCCCGAGCTGTCAATAATATAATGGGAACAGGGTTGCCCGCCTGACGGATCAAGCGCAACACCTCGATGCCGCTCATCTCCGGCAGCATGACATCCAGCAGAATCAGCTGCCACTCGCCCGTGGAAGCCATCTCATAGCCCGACCGTCCATCCGGAGCAACGCCTACGGTATATCCCTCATGCTCCAATTCCAATTGCAAGATTCGAGCGATTCCTGCTTCATCTTCTACGACCAAGACGCGTTCATTCATAACGTGAAGCACCTTCCCTCTAGCAAAAATAATATATTCATCATAATTGAAGGCGCCAGAGGATTGCAAGCCGCATCATATTCGCCGGGGTCCTGGGAACGTCTCACTCCATCAACTTATCGATTAATGGCTGCAAAGCGATTGACAGCATTTGATCGAGCTGCTTGTGATCGGTGAGCCACTTCCCGCTCCAAATCAAGCTCCATAATTTTTCTTGCGGCAGCAGCGGGACGATTGCAGAAGGAGCGTCAGGCAGCATCGACAGCCAATATCTGTCATATCCAAAGTTTGTATGTTTGTTTGCAACATAATGGAAGACGCGACCTTGCTGAAGCGACTCCCCGCGGAGCCGTTTCAGCCTCTCCAGCCGTGCCGGCTGCCACTTGTATACATCGGGATCGGCAATAACGATTATGTGATCGGCTTTGCGAATGAGCGGGACGGATTCCGGAGCTTCCCAATCGCCGGATAAATCCACAATTTCAAATTCGCCTCTGTTCAGGCGAAGCTCTAGCTCGAAACGCGACCATTTGTCATCCTCTTCGTCGTTTGCAAATAATTCATGATCGGCCAGCAGCCACCTTACAGGCGCAGCCGCGCTCTTGGACTTGCCCCGTCCTCTGTTATTAAGCCCCTTCGCTCCTCCCCCCTTCTTCCAGTAAAGCTCTGACTCCCCCCTTATCGCAGCTGGCAGCAACTCGCACCACACCGGAGGCAATCCGGCATATTCGGCAGCCGTCACCGTCCTTCCACGTCTAGCAAGCAGAACGGCCAGCGTAATGGTTAACAGGGTTGCTCCAGCACCTCCCGATAAACTTAATAAAACAACTCGCACAGGACTTTCATTTGTTGCTTCGTTCTCGATTCGTGCAAATCGTGTTTGCTCTCTCTGAACTTTGTCCTCTCCAAGCAAAGTTCTCATCGACGTTTCAACTTCGCGCATCGATTGAAAACGCGATTCCGGATTCCAATGCAGCAATCGTTCCAACAATTCTGCAAAGGAGCCGCGAACAGCTGCCGGCAGCCTGAGCTTCCCTCTCCCGTTGTCCCCATAACGAACGCCTCTTTCATCAGAAGTAGGTGTTCCTGTCAGCAAACTCAGCATCACGGCTCCCAGGCTGTAAATATCGCTTCGGGCGTCGCTCTGCAATCCTCGCAGCATTTCAGGCGCGGCGTAACCTGATGTTCCGAGCACCATCGTATCGCCTTGCTTTCCTTCCTTGTATATTCTCGATATCCCGAAGTCAATGAGCTTGACCGTCCCCGAACTGTCGATCATGATATTGGAGGGCTTCAAATCCCGATGAATGATCGGTCTCTGCTGCTCATGCAGATATAACAATGCAGAACATAGCTGCAAACCGATCCGGAGCACATCGAGATTCGTCATCGGTTTGCGCGTTTCTACCAGCCACTCGGCCAAGGTACTGCCTTCGATGTATTCCATGACGAGCGCCTCTACGCGATGAGGTTTATCCAGAGGGTAATAGTCCGTTATACGCGGAAGGTTCGGATGATCCAATCTCATCAACGTTGCTGCTTCGGACGATTCGGACGAGTTGCCGCCCTTGGATCTCGTTACCTTAAGGGCGACCCTTCGTCCTGCCAGCTTCGTGTCTCGGGCAGCATAAACAATCCCCATACCACCTTGTCCCGCAACTTTCTCAATGAGGTATCTTCCAGCAAATACATCGCCAATCTGAGGCATCTCACCAGTTTCCGTCTCCTCTGCCATTCCGTTCCCATCCCTTCCGGCCATATATATTCCCAATAATTTGACAAAAAAACATCCCGGCAGCATCTGAAAAAACTCAGATGCTGCCGGGATGCTTCCCCGATAATGCCATATTGGCTACATTATATCATAATGAAGCATGTTCTCAAGCCTTAAGAGGATGTTCAAAAAGTCCGCTTTTGATCACGAAGTATGCCTAAGAAGCCCACTCGACATCGAATATTGAATTCAGGCGAAACTAAGCGGATGCTTTCGAAGTATGTTTCCTCCGGAAACATTGCAGGTGCTCACGTAGCTGCCACTACGCTCCGCTCCTCAGTTTCTACCTTCATCCAATCTTCTACAGCGTTTTTGAAAAAAACGCAGCATCGGAAGCATACGCTATTGTGCTGAAAACCGGACTTTTTGAACCCGCATTTAAAGGCTACTTCTTCTTCAGGAACAAGGTGATTTCCTCGCGGTTATGAAACAGTTGTTTGGCTCCAAGTACTACAAAACCTGTCTCTAATCGTTCCTTTACCTCCCTGATCGTCTGCAGCGGTTTCTTGTGCATCAGCTTGATCGTAATGATGGCCTTTGCGTCCCGCTTCAGGGCATCATTGAGGTCCAGCACGAGACGGGACATCAACATAGGACTCCAACTCATATCACAGACGAGCAGGTCGAAGGAAGCCGCCGCGAGCTTGATATCGGATGCATTTTGCTTGAGATGAAGCAAAGCCGGATGCCCTTTAAGCGACGCATGCATATCCGCCGGATCCACAGCAGTGACCCGAAGTCCGCGCTCTAGCAGCAGCGAGGTCCAGCCGCCCGGTGCGGCTCCGATATCAAGCGCATGGCCGAATTCCTCATACCGAATGCCGAATGCCCGCTCCGCCTCCAACAGTTTGAACTTCGCGCGCGAGATCTGTCCTTCTTCGCGTTGGAAGCGTACGGCTCCGCCAGGCCAATCCGACAGCATCTCCCGAGGCGTGCCGAAGCCAATGTATAAAACGTTATCGGCGCCATAAACGGAGATAATTACATCCGGCTGTTGAACGGCAGGCTCGCTGCCTATCTCCGCAAGTACAGCATCCAAGACGGATTTCGAATCCGCAGGCGTGTAATGAAAGATCGAGCCGGAATTCCGCCTGATATGCACGGCAGTACGACGATTGCCGAATATCGACCTGTCATTGCGGATCAGATCGGCTAAACCGTCCAGATCGCTTGCATCTCCCTTGACGACCAGTTCCCTGTCAATCGGCTGCAAATGTCGCAAAAAAATCGGCGGATTTGCCCCGATCAGTCCGAGCGCTTCTTCCTTGCCCATAGGACAAACCATACGGAATACTTCGCCAGGCGCAAGCTGCGTAAAGCTGGCTCCAGGCAGAAGGCGCCGCAGTTCTTCCATCGCGTACGACGCATATTGTTGATTGGCGGTTCCGATCCATTCGCTCACTATGTATTAGCCTCTTTCATTCATAATCTAATTAACCCCGATGATTTCTTGCGATCTCGTCCAGCAGATCATGAGGCATTGGCCCTCCGAACAGTTGCGTACGATCCGGCAAAGAAGCAGAGAGCGTATGATACATGCTGTTTCTTCCCGATACGCTGGATGTATGCAAGTAGATCCGGCTCGGAAAGCGCCCCGTGCTGACGATATGCCGCACGACTTCGTCCCCGGTAGGCTGCCCCCACCCAAGATCAAAGTCGAGCGACAGAACGTCTATCTCTTCGTACTGGATCAATTGCTTGCATTCTTCCGCATTACGCGCCAATACGAATCCATCCGGGCATCGGCGGTAATCGTCCAAGTAGACATGGATCATGAGGCTCCCCTCCTCGCGGTATCGATAATTACTTCTGGCAATCCGGACAGCTGTAACACTTGCGGCCGGCCACGGAAGATTTTTTGATCGTCCCTCCGCATCGCTTGCAGGTTTGGCCTTCCAGTTCGTGTACGGCCAGCCTCTCGCGATACAGACCCGAGATTCCGTCCCCGGCGAATAGAGGCAACTCCCTCACGCCTCCATGCGAGATGGAATCGCGGACGATATGATTTAATGCGGAGTACAGAGATTCCCATTCTTCATGGCTTAATTCCGCCGTCTTTCTGTCGGGTCGCAGCCCGGCCTCGAACAAAATTTCATCCGAATAGACGGGACCGATGCCGGCAAGCAAACTTTGATCAACAAGAGCGGTTTTGATCGAGCTTCTTTTTTTAGCGTAACGCTCCATGAACTTCGCCAGTGACAGTCGCTTGTCAAGGGGATCGATCCCCCTGTTCTTCATGATGGATTCCAGTTCCTTGACCGACATCAATTCGATGTCTGCCGCCGTTACCCCGTGCAAGGCCAAAAAACGTTCATCGAATCGAATATAGATGGACGCTTCCCTCTCCAGCGTTTCATTCGATGAACCCACATAGATAGAAGCTTCGTCAGAGAGACGGAAAATCAAACGTTTGCCGTTATCCAGATGGAATACGATCAGCTCAGCCCGTCTCTCCACGAACCAGACGCTTTTGCCAACGACATCTTGTTGCAGTTCCATTGCAACCTCGTTAATAAGATCCTCATGAAATTCCAATGCCGTGATTGCGGCTCCGGAGAATCTCTCCGCCAATAATGCTCTGTATAGTTCTAATTCCGGAAGCTCTTGCATCTTGCCTTTAAACCTCCCAGCTAGTGTCCGATAATGAAAGCTTCTGCAATGACGGCAGGTCGGCAGTAAGCTCATCCAGCGTGTCATAGATGATGTCCGGCGTGCAGCCCGCGTGATTCTTGTAGTCGTCGTAATTCTCCCTCGTCGTGAGACCCGTAAGGACAAGCGCGGTACCGCAGCCAGAAGCTATGCCTGCAGCGATATCCGTAGCCAGATTATCCCCTACGACCCATGTCTCGCGGTGAGTCAGCCCAATGCTGTCTAGCGCATAATTCATAAGAATGGAGGAAGGCTTGCCGATAATGATCGGTTCCTGACCGCTGGCCGCCTGGATCATGGCTCCTATGGAGCCTGCTCCCGGCAATAACCCGTGAGTAGATGGTACGAGACGGTCGGGATTCGTAAGAATAAAGGGAACCCCGCTCCGAATATGCTGAACCGCTTGTGCGACACGGTCATAAGTGAACTCTCTGTCTATCCCTTGTACAACGAAATCTGGATGTTCGTCCGATAACCGAAGTCCCGCTTCCGTCAAAGTTTCGCGCAGCCCTTTCTGTCCTATGACAAATACGGAGGAGTGAGGTGCAAGCTTGGCGATATAGACGGCTGCAGCCTGTGCGGAAGTGCATACATCCTCGGGACGCGCGGGAATTCCCATTGCGCTGAGCCGGCTTGCTACTTCAACTGGAGTAGCCGAAGAATTGTTCGTGACGAAACGATAAGCAATGCCCTCTCGCTGCAAGTGGCGAATCAACCGGTCCGCGCCGTCTACAGGACGCGAGCCCTGATACATCGTGCCATCAAGGTCGATCAACAATCCCTTCAAGGCCCCATGCTGATATTGTTTCATTTGGTTAATGCTCCCAATTCTAGTTTATGAATTTTAGACTGTATTCTTTGAATTCGTTTGCGAACGTCCTGCAGCGCTATCGTCTCCTTATCGCTCAAGCGGCGGCCGCCCGATACGCTCTGCATTCGCACAAGCGCCTCGGCGCAATAATGGAGCGACTGATGCAGTTCCTTGCTCCTATGCTCAAAATACATGGATAATTCAATACAGGCATCATGCCCGGATGCAGACAAAGAGCTGCCGGATGCATGAACAACCTTCTGCCACAATACCACAGCACGTTGCCAATTACCAGCCTTCTTATCTCTCGCCGCAAGCTTGTTTAGCGCGGATGGAGAAGGTTCCTCATGCAGCAACGCCTGCCCAAATAATTCCTCTGCCAGCTCCGACTTTCCCATATGCTCCAGCCATAATCCCGTTCTCACCAATTCCTCTGTTTCTTCCGGATACGGAATGCGCCGGAATATATCCTCCCGCAGCAGATGTCCAAAACGGATCGACAAGCAAGCAAGCGCCAGAAGGTCAAGCTCGTTATGAAGAAACACGCCCTCCAAAGGAGCGGGGTCTCCATCCGCCAGAAACTGAAAATATAGCTGAGGAGCAAGAGAGCCGGGAACATCCTCCGTTCGAAAAATGCCCAATCTCTCTTCTTCGATATGGCTGAGCTTGCAGGATGCCAGAGTGTTGCGCCAGATGGATCGCGAAGGATGCAAAAAATCCAGATGAAGCGGCTGCTTGAGTTCTCTCCCCATCGCGTTCATGATCATCCGATTCTGCACAAGCGGCCAATCGAATGTCTTGCCATTATATGTGGCCAAATAACGATAATTGCTTAAGCGCTGCTCCAAATCGTACAGCATGGCATATTCCTCGGCAGGATGGCGAATCAGCGACTGCTCTACGATAAACTTGTTCCCTTGCACAAAGGCAAAGCCGGTCATAAAAGGCACATTGCCCGTCCCAACGCCCAATCCGGTCGTCTCCAGATCCAGATACAAAATAGATTTGGGCTCTACTGGCTGCTGGGCAGCATGGAACTCGGACAATCCCGTTGCCGCTTCAATTAATTCTCCTAATTGATGAGTGCCGTGTTGGTAGTCAAGACTAAATTCCGTTCGACGCACCAAATAATCGCCCTTCGCGCCTCTTCGGAGCGTAACACCGAAGGATGCCCATCCCGGATGCAGCTCCTCCTGCGGCTCGCATTCTGATTCTGACGAAGACACAACCGTTTCGGTCGCCGTGCGAGCTTCGCTTGCAGCGCTGGCTCGAAGCCTGTTCATACGTTCCCGCATGCTCATGCGCCTGCACCTGCTTCCTTCAGCAGCGCCAGCGCCTGTTCTTTGCCAAGCAGCCCGACCTCTTCGATCGGCCCGACGCAAGCCGGACATCCGCTCATACAGCTGCAAGAAGTAATGAGCGTCCTTGCCCGCTTAATCAGCTCGTCGTGTACGTCGTACAACCTTTCGCTAAGCCCGATGCCTCCGGGATAACGATCATAGAAGTAGATCGTCGGTTTTTGCGAATGAATGGCTTTTACTTGAGGCACGACCCGAATGTCGAAGGGATCGCACATGAGATATAGCGGAGCGATATGAACGAGCACGTTCGCAATGCCCAGCAGCGCGAACTGCATTTCGTTTTTGGAACGCGTAGCCGCAGCCTCGTCGCTGAAGGAAAACCAGTAGCTGCTCGTATGCAGCTCCTCTTCGGGCAGGTGAATCGGCCCTGAGCCGATGTTCTCGTGAGTGCCCAGTCGTATTTTTTTAAAAATGGTCGCCTTCGCATTTACGGTTACTTCGCCATATTGCCTAAGGAGCTCCCCCGACGTGGTCTCCTTGTCTACATGCAGCACCTTCAGTTCGACCGCCAGGTTGGCATCCGTATAATACTCGACATCGACCTCGCGCACATAAGCCTTCTTCTCCGGGTAGTCCAGCTTCTCCACCTGGAATTGCACGCCTTCATGAATATAGATAGCCTCTTCGTGGATCAAGGTCGGTGCGCTAAACCGATCAACCTCGCCAAGGACCCTGTGGTCGCTTGTCGTCATATCGATGATAACGAAGTTCTCCTGCGCAGCGGACCTCAACGAGATGTTATGCGCAGGGAAAGACTGTTCCATCCAGAACCAGCGGTCATTGGCGTAATGGAGCACTCTCTCTTCGACTAAAAACTCCATCATATCCTCCAGCTTCTCGCCTCCGAACGAATCCCCTCGCTTGAACGGCAGCTCGTAGGCCGCACATTTTACATGATCGATCAAGATCAGCAGATTATCGGGATGGATCAGCGCCCGCTCGGGAGGACGATTGAAAAAGAAGTCCGGGTTCTGAATCATGTATTGATCCAGCGGATTGCTGCTCGCCACCATAAACGTTACGGAGCTCTCCTGCCGTCTGCCTGCTCTGCCTGATTGCTGCCACGTGCTTGCGATCGTACCGGGGTACCCGTTAAGCACGCAAGCCTGCAACTGACCGATATCGATGCCAAGCTCCAGCGCGTTCGTACTGACAACGCCTCGTATCTCGCCGCTGCGAAGCCCGCGTTCGATCTCTCGCCGCAGCTTTGGCAGATAGCCGCCTCTGTATCCCCGTATGCTCTTGTCGCCAAGCTTGTCCTTGACCAGCTCCTGCAAATAAGTCAGCAGCAGTTCCACGCGCACGCGGCTGCGGGCGAATACAATGGTCTGCACGCCCTGCTTCAGAAGCAAGGCCGCGAGTCTGCGAGTCTCCAGCACGCTGCTTCTCCGTATGCCGAGCTGTCGGTTCACAACAGGCGGATTATAGAAAATGATATGTTTTTCGCCCATCGGCGCGCCGTTGTTGTCGATCAGCGTCACCCGCTCGCCAATCAGCCTCTCCGCGTGTTCGCGCGGGTTGTCGATCGTAGCCGAGGCGCAAATAAATTGAGGTTGGGAGCCGTAAAAGCGACATATTCGTTTAAGTCTCCGGATCACGTTTGCCACATGGCTTCCGAATACGCCGCGATAGGCATGGACCTCGTCAATCACGATGTATTTGATATTCTCGAACAGCTTGACCCACTTCGTATGATGCGGAAGAATGGCCGAATGCAGCATATCGGGATTCGTCACGACGATATGTCCCGCGTTGCGAATCGCCGTACGAACGGTGGGCGGCGTATCGCCATCGTAGGTATGCGTCTTGATATCGACGCCCATGAGGTCGGCGACCGCCTGCAGCTCCGCCACCTGATCCTGCGCAAGTGCCTTGGTCGGAAAGAGATACAACGCTCTCCCTTCGTCGTTCTCCAGCAAGCTTTGCATGACGGGCAAGTTATAGCATAACGTCTTGCCCGAAGCCGTCGGAGTCACGGCGACGACATGATCGCCCCGCCTCGCCGCCCGGAATGCATCGGCCTGATGCGCATACAGCTCCGTCACTCCGCGAAGCCGAAGCCCCTCTTTCCAGATGGGATGCAAATCCTCCGGCAAGGGGACGGACACGGCCGGTCTGGACGGGATGGTACGCCAATGCGTGACATTCGCCATAAG
>NZ_BDQX01000116.1:0-8232 GCF_003112455.1 Paenibacillus agaridevorans | reverse complement strand
CTGTCTTTATGTATCCGAGCCAATCCTCCAGACTGGCCGCCCTGCCCGTCCAGGTGTTCATCATTGCCACTCTCCGTTCCCCGCGCTTCCCCGCGCCTAGTCATTCGTTGTTGTCATTTTAACATACTATACAGAATTAGAATATACGTTCGATCTATTGCGTCATTCCGGACAACCTCGCTCTTCGCCGCTAACCTTCCGCAATATCTCATAACAGCCCAGATCAAGCGCTGCCGCGCTGTTGGGGAACACCATCCGAGCTTCCCCCTCCAAATTCACCAGCTCTTCGTTGCTGTATCTCCCGCTGAAATGAGTCATCAGCAGTCGCTTCGCTCCCGCTTCTCGAGCAGCAAGTGCAGCTTCGCTTGTGGTGCTGTGCCCGAATTCATGAGCCTTCGCTTCCATTCCGGCTGCAAACGTCGCTTCATGGATGAGCAGATCCGCTCCCCTTGCAAGCAACAAGGCGTTAGCGCAAGGACTGGTGTCGCCAAGCACCGTCACGATCCGGCCAGGCACGATCCCATCCGTAACGGAAGCCGGAGTCACTACGCGCCCGTCCGCCAGAGTCACGGTTTCGCCGCGTTTTAATCGGCCATATAACGGACCAGCCTCGATACCGAGTTGTTGCAGCTTGTCCGTCAGCAGCCGGCCAGGCGCATCGCTTTCGGTAATTCTATAGCCGAAGCAAGATACTCGATGCAAAAGCGGTTTCGCTTCCACCTTGAACCCAGGGCCATTATAGACGACTTCATCGCTGGCGTTTTCAGCCAATTCATGGATAACCAACTCGTAATCAAGCGTTGTTCCCGTCAATTGAAAGATTGTCTCGATGTACTTCTTCAAACCAATCGGACCGTACAGGTCCAACCTGCTGACGCCTCCGTCAAAGGATCGTGTGCTGAGCAGCCCTGGCAAGCCATAGAGATGATCGCCATGCAGATGCGTAATAAATATTTTTTCCAGCTTGCTCAGCTTCAGGGGCAACTTCATTAGTTGATGCTGAGTTGCCTCGCCCGCATCGAACAACCACCAAGCGCAATGCGGCTCAGGCAGTTGCAGCGCTGCGCCTGTCACATTCCGATGTTTATTCGGTCTGCCTGCGCCGGTACCCGTAAACCATACCTTCATCGTTTTCCTCCAACGATATTTGACGTATCTGCCAATAACAGCTTTGACCAAAGGAGCCCTCCTCATTACGGCTCATAAGGGCCGAAACGGGGAAGGCTCGCTTTCTATCGTTTCTTTGTCTTACACTTTCTCCACGTTGAAATATTGCGCCTCCGGATGAGCGAACACCATTGCGGAAACAGAAGCTTCCGGCTCCATCATGAAACCTTCTGTCAGCTCAACGCCGATATCCTCGGGCTTCATGAGCTCGAAGAGAGGTCCTTGATCCTCCAGATTCGGACATGCCGGATAACCGAACGATACCCGAATCCCTTGATATCGGGCGCCATGCCGCTGCTTCATCGTCATCTCGGCAGGATCCGGATAACCGCAAATATCGCGCATCATATGATGGACGCGTTCCGCCAACCCCTCCGCTACTTCCAATGCAACGGACTGCAGCACGTGGGAGCGCAGATAATCCCCCCCGTCCTTCCAACGATTGGCCAGATCCCTAATGCCTTCCCCGGCGGTTACAACCAGGAAGCCGACGTAGTCCATTACGCCGCTCTCCGTCGACTTAAGGAAGTCGGAAAGGCAGAGGAATGGCTCAACCTGCTGACGCGGGAAGGTAAATCGTTTGATTTCCCTCGTATGATCGGCAGGATCGTAAATGATAACGTCGTTGCCCGAAGATTGGGCCGGGAAGAAACGGTACATCCCCTGCGCCTTCAAGAAGCCTTCCTTGCTACCCTCACGAATGACTTCGTCAACGGTTGCCTTCAAATGGATCGCCTTCTCGTTCCCCTCGGCCAGCAGCTTTTCTACCGTTCCCTTAAGTCCCAAGTGATGGCCAAGCAGCATCTGCATGTTGACGTAAGGCACGATCTGCGGGATCGGGACATCGCGCAGGACATGACGATCTGTATCCGGCGGCGCGAATACCGGGGCATCAGGCGATATCTTCGAACGGACAGCACGCGATAACTGGGGCAGCTGCTTCTCCGTTTCCTCCGATGCGGCTCCAGACGCCTTGTAAGCTGCAAGCTCCTCTTCCAGCCTCTGCCGGTGCTCGGGATCCATTAGCTTGTTGGCTATATCGAGGCCGTCCATCGCATCCTTTGCATAAAGCACGAGACCATCATATTCCGGACCAATCCTCGTCTTCGTGAACTTGCGGGTCAGTGCGGCTCCGCCGACCAGAATCGGCGCATCGATGCCGGCGTTCCGCATGTCTTGTGCGGTGATGACCATCTGCTGAGCGGATTTCACGAGCAGACCGGACAGACCGATCGCGTCCGCTTTCTCTTTGCGGTAAGCTTCGATAAGCTGCTCAGGCGGCACCTTAATCCCCAGATTAATGATTTTATAGCCGTTATTGGACAAAATAATTTCAACCAGGTTTTTGCCAATGTCGTGGACATCGCCTTTAACCGTAGCCAAAATAATTTTTCCTTTGACGGCCGTTTCGTTTTTCTCCATAAAGTTTTCCAAATGCGTGACGGACGCCTTCATGACTTCGGCGCTCTGAAGCACCTCGGCAACGATCAACTCGTTGTTGTTGAAGAGCCGGCCGACCTCTTCCATCCCCTTCATCAGCGGGCCATTGATAATATCAAGAGGCGCGTATTTTTTTAGCGCTTCGTCCAGATCGGGAATCAATCCTTCTTTAGTACCTTCCACAATATACGAGCCGAGCCGCTCTTCCAGCGAAAGGTTGGAGATTTTTTCTTTTTTCTCGACTTTCTTGTTACGGAATGCCGCCACGAACGCTGCCAGCGTATCATCGTTCGTATTGTAGATCAGAGCTTCTGCGAGTTGACGTTCTTCCTCCGGAATGGAAGCATATCGTTCCAGCTTCTCCGTATTTACGATGGCATAATCGAGACCTGCCTTGGTCGCATGATACAAATAAACGGAATTCAGCACTTCGCGTCCCGCGTCCGGCAAGCCGAAGGAGATGTTGCTGAGTCCGAGTATCGTCTTGGCCCGAGGGTACTTCTCCTTGATCATCCTTATCCCTTCAAGGGTCTCCACGGCAGAACCAATGTATTGCGGATCCCCGGAGCCGATCGGGAACATGTTAGGGTCGAATATGATGTCCTGCGGGTTCACGCCATACTTCTCAACCAACAGATGATAAGATCGGTCCGCGACCTCCATTTTCGCCTCGCGAGACACCGCTTGGCCGCGCTCGTCGATCAGAATCATGACGACTGCCGCGCCGTAGCGATGAATCAGGGGGACGATCTTCTCGAACTTCGATTCCCCGTCTTCCAGGTTAATGGAATTGATGATCGCTTTGCCTTGCGAATATTTGAGACCCAGCTCGATAATATGATCATAAGTTGAGTCCAGCATCAGCGGCGCTTTAATCTTCTTGACGACTTGCGGCAGAAATTGGTGCACGGCGAACGCTTCGTCGATATCGGTATCCTGCAGGTTGATATCGATGACATGCGCGCCGCCTTTCACTTGCGAACGGGCAATCTCCGATGCTTCGTCGAACTTCTCTTCCTTAATAAGACGTTTAAATTTACGGGATCCCGAAATATTTGTCCGTTCGCCAATCATATAGGGACGGTTGTCCGATTCGATATAGACGGTGTCAATGCCGGATACCGCGTCGGCATGGGCGCCTTCACTCGAACGCGGCGAATAGTTCGCCAACGTCTCGGCAAGCTCCTTGATATGGGCAGGCGTCGTTCCGCAGCAGCCGCCGGCGATATTAAGCCAGCCTTGATCGGCGAATGCGGCGATTTTTTTGGCCAATGATTCCGGCGATTCATGATAATGCCCGTTCTCGTCCGGCAAGCCGGCGTTAGGATAACAACTGACCGCCGCGCTCGAGATTTCGCTTAATGTTCGAATATGATCGCGCATAAACTCAGGGCCCGTCGCGCAGTTAAGACCGATGGAGATGGGATTCAAATGCTCCAGCGAGATGTAAAACGATTCGATGGATTGACCTGCAAGCGTCGTTCCCATAGGCTCGATCGTTCCGGAGATCATAATCGGAAGCGTTATCCCCGTCGTCTCAAATGCATTGCGAACGCCGATGCTGCCTGCCTTAACGTTGAGTGTATCCTGAGATGTCTCCAGAAGGATGGCATCCACGCCGCCTTCAATGAGAGCCACCGTTTGCTCGTAATAACTTTCAATCAACTCGTCGAATGTAACGCCGCCGGTCACCGACAACGTCTTGGTTGTCGGCCCAAGTGCACCTGCAACATAACGCGGTTTGTCCGGCGTGCTGTATTTGTCCGCAGCATCCCGCGCCAGCTTCGCCGCGGCCAGATTGATCTCTCTGGCTTTCTCGGGGATGTCGTAATCCTCGAGAACGACACTCGTAGCGCCGAATGTATTCGTCTCCAGAATGTCTGCTCCGGCCTCCAGATATTGCTCATGAATCGATTGAATAACATCGGGACGCGTCAGAACGAGCATCTCATTACAGCCGTCCAGCTCCGCGCCGCCGAAATCGTCCTCCGTCAAGTTGGCTTGCTGAATCATCGTTCCCATAGCGCCGTCCAGAATCAAAATCCGTTCTTTAAGCGCTTGTTGTAAAGTCCTTCTCAACAATTCCTTACACCCTTCCTACACGTCATATGCATCCTTCATGCACCCGTTTAGTTTAACAAATAGTTTAACAGAATAGCCATTAGCTGAAAAGGTTCGTTCATCGACATTTTCGGTACCGGAGCACAAACCTCGCTTCTTCACCCTAATGGACAGCCGCCAGATTGTAGCAGTTCGCCGCTTCATCGAGACGGAAGGCTGGCTAACGTTTCCTTTCGCAGATAAACAATTCCAATCGGGCAAGTAAGGATTCCGCCAGATAAACGGCAAGCCCCTCCGGCCTTCAAATGCTGCAGAGGGGCTTTTTTTGGTTATAAATATGAGTCCATAACAGCTATTATTGCTCCAATAAGGTAATTAGCTCTTCCAGATGGGTAATCTCGTAAGACGGTACGATCTCGTCCGTGCGAGTCGCGCCATGACGATTAATCCATACCGATGTCATTCCGATCGTATTGGCGCCAAGTATATCCGTCGTCAGCTTGTCGCCGACCATGATGCCATGCTCCGGTTCGATGCCGAGACGTTCCAGCGCATGCTTAAAGATAGGCGCAGCCGGTTTCCCTTGTCCGAATTCACCCGAAATAATAATATGATCAAAGTAAGGAATAAGTTCGGGCACTCCGTCAAGCTTCTCCTTTTGGAGATCGGGTGAGCCGTTGGTAAGCAGAAGCAGCTTGTATTTCCCTTTGAGCGCATCCAATACGCGGAATGTCTCATCGTAAACAAGCGGCCGCGAGCGTCGTTCTGCCGGGAACAGCTCCGCAAGCGTTGCGCCAAGCTCTTCGTTGTCGACGCCAAGCTCCTTAAGACCTTGTGTCCAAGCAGCCTTCCTGTAGCCCGGAGCCAGTTGTTGCAGCTTGCGGAACTCAACTTGCTCGCCTGCCGTGAAATTCGCCCAAAGTCCTTCAAAAGGATTAATGCCGATCATCTTCGTAAACGGGAAGGTTTCGTATGATTCGTACAAGGCTCTTGCTTCCTTGCGTACCGCCTCCTCCAACTCGTCCGGATTTAAGCCAGTAGCCGCAGCGCCTGCTTCGCAGGTAGCACGGAAAGCCTCTCTGACGCTGCGGTCATCCCACAATAGTGTATCGTCCAGGTCAAATAATACCGCTTGCTTTGCTGCCATGTCCTGTATCTCTCCCCTGTTTTATTTCTCCTCGAATGTAATGCCGTGTACTTGAGCAAACGACTTCATTTTGTCGGTCATCGCCGCCGTATTGAAACGATTAAGGAGACGCGAGAACGTCCAGCCGCCGCCCTTTTTAGGCACAATCGTCACATAACCGTCTTGTACGCGAATGGAACCGATATCCGCCGCATTAAGCCGCTTGTCGCCTGTCATCCGGCGAGACTGCACATAATCCTTGCCGATCTTAAGATAGGGCTTTCGGAAAAAAAAGAGGGCTGCGAGCAAAAAATACATACCGATCGTTACCCAGCTCATCGTCGTCATAACGAATTTGGGATCTGCCGACATAATCGCGATGTACGCGCCGATAAACAAAATCAATAAAATCGGCAGCAAAAAATTGCGGCCGGTAAATCGATCCGCCTTCTCTGCATTCATCACTAACTGGCCTTCACCGTGCTTCTTGCGTTGCTTATTAATAGTAGACATGTTTTTGCGCACCTTGCGCTCCCAGGACCGTGACAGATGGATTCCTCCTTCATATAATAGCAAGCTCCGGAAAGGAGCTCTTAATGTTTGACGCCGCCGTTGCCTTCGTTCTCTTCATCCTCGACAAACTTGATTGTATCAAGCTGTTGCTTGAAGTTAGCTTTGAAGTTGTTCAGATATTTCTGGCGAAGCACATCTCGTTCCTTCACCTCTTCATCCGTTAAGCCGACGGTTTTGTTTTTGCGGGAAAGCTCGTTGATTCTGGCAATCAGACTATCAAAATCCAATTTCATTACCCCTCTCTCATGTTGCGAACACATTACTCCTACTTTGACATTTTCAATAAGGCATTGTCAAGGCGAAGCCCCCAAACGCAACTAGTTTTCTATAATACACAAAAAGAGATCTCCCTAAAGAATGGGAAATCTCTAAGCACTCAGTATAAAAAATATCGCTATTACAACTTCATCAAATATCAGGAATAATTAACTTCTGACCTGGATGTATCGTCACGTTGTCCAAATTATTGCGATTCTTGATCGAGAAAACAAGATAACCTATATCACTGCCGTTCTTAAACGAACTGGCAATGGACCATAACGTGTCTCCGCTGCCTACCGTCACGACTTGCTCCGATTCGCTTGGCCCCTCAACGACCGTGCTGGAAGCATTTGTACCGATTATAAGAAAGCTGCTGAAAACAAGAGTAAACACGATCAAACTAATCATCAGCTTTGCCATATGCCTGATCATCCAATGAGGCTGAGCAAGCTCCTTGGTTTCGCGGATATTACCACGGTATATGGAACGGTATGAGCTTGTACTTGGATTCATTATCATCATTGTCAGCACCCCAAACGTTTGTTCTGTTTTTAATTTAACACGAACAAACGTTTCCGTCAACGATAAAATGCGAACGTTTGAGCTTAAGAACTTATGTTTGTACGAACGGCGGTTCTATGCTATAATTTGACACAATAAGATGAATGGAGATGATGAACGTGTCGAAGATTTCCAAACGGCAAAATTCGATCCTTGACTTTATAAAGCAAGAAGTTAAAGAAAAAGGTTATCCCCCTTCCGTACGAGAAATTGCTGAGGCGGTCGGCCTGCTGTCCAGCTCGACGGTACATGGACATCTGGACCGCCTGGAAAAAAAGGGATTTATCAGACGCGACCCTACGAAACCTCGGGCGATCGAGATTTTGAGCCAGGACGATAATGACAACGTCATCCAGATGCCCGTTACACAAGTTCCTATCGTGGGTAAGGTAACTGCCGGCGTACCGATCACTGCTACGGAGAACATAGAAGACTACTTCCCTCTTCCTGCCCACTATGTTGGCGACAATAACAATGTGTTCATTCTTAACGTTATTGGCGAGAGTATGATCGAAGCCGGCATACATAATGGCGACTACGTCATCGTACGCCAACAGCAGACGGCCAATAACGGAGAGATTGTCGTCGCCATGACAGAAGACGACGAAGCGACCGTCAAAACGTTCTACAAAGAGAAAAATCATATCCGTCTCCAGCCGGAAAACGAGACGATGGAGCCGATTCTTTTGCAGAACGTCACTATTCTCGGCAAGGTCATCGGACTATTCAGAGATATCCATTAAGCAGCAACGCGGCAACGCCGGTATGGACAATTCCATATCGGCTTTTTTATTGTATCGGAAATGATGCAACTCCGAGATTTGTGAACAAAAGGTTTAAAAATCTAACAGACACCAGCGACGCTAATTGACCGATTTTTAACCTCACTGACAGGAAAGGCGCTATTGGGTCGTAATGGAGCCAATATGCGCGATGATGATGCCAATAAGGTCGTGTATGAGTCTGTCGTTTCATTGTGCGGTTAGACCCCCTAAATCCGGAGACATGCTAATGCTTGCTTAGGTAGTCGTAGTATTGCGTCT
>NZ_BDQX01000115.1 GCF_003112455.1 Paenibacillus agaridevorans | reverse complement strand
GCGGCTCGCCGCGATCGTGCGGGGCGACGCGTCCGACAAGGGCTACGGCATCCGCAACGTGCATCAGCGCGTGCAGCTCCACTACGGCGAAGCCTACGGCCTTCGCTACGAGGCCCGCGATGGCGGCGGCCTTCGCGCCGTCATCCATTTGCCGCTCAAACCGACGATCAAGCCGCAGGATTAATGTTAGTACAACATGGCCGCACGTACGACCTGCTGGTTTATTCAAATCACGATTGACTCACCCCGAAGATCCTGCACCGCGCAGGGTTGTTCGGGGCCTTTTTATTTGGGTCCGGCAATGATTATTCGAAAAGTAAAAGAATATCTATTTCATTGTAAAGAAGTGTCTCTATAGATGGGCAACGGCTGCGAATATAATGTACGTAATGCCAATTTGAGAGGAAGAGATCCGTTTGATTACACGAAATAGTCTGGATGAGACAGAGCGTTTGTCCTTTAATCCGGGAACCATACCCTTCAGCAAAAAATCCGTAAATGTTAGAATGGATAGGGTAACTCCGCAAGATCCATCGAAAGCGGGCTATGCTCGAAAATACATGTTGGATGATCAATGGTTCATCTCTAAACATTCCGAGGAAACGAACGGACCGTCGGGAGAGTGGTGGCCGGCCGTCGTTCCTGGAAGCGTTCACACCGCATTGATGAATGCCGGAAAAATTCCCGATCCCTATGAAGGGAAAAATGATTCAATTGCAAGAGATCAGAGTTTTTGCGCATGGTGGTTTAAAAAGGAAATAAAAATTCCTGCCGATTCGACGGCTATGCGAATTGTATTTAATGGGGTATGCGACTCCTGCACCGTCTGGTTCAACGATCATCAGGTTGCTGCCAATCAAGGCATGTTTACCTCTTTCGAATTCGATATTGCCGAGTCGATGAAGAAGGATTGCAACACCTTGTTGGTCAGACTGGAGCCAGCGCCTTATCGAATCAGCGAGGGGGAGCCCAATCCTTACTGGATCGGCATGAACGTAGGGTGGATGGATACGGTTGTGTTTAACAATGTGTACGGCTGGCATTATATCGATGTGCCGGCTACAGGCATTTGGAGAACGGTTATTTTGGAAGAAAAGCCGGTCGTTGAAATAAAAAATCCCTTTATTGCAACAAGAGATTTCATGGCAGGCACGATGAATTTGTCGGTTCATCTGGAGGGAGGAACGCACGAACGGGAAGGCACTTTGTATGTCGAAATTGAGCCGGATAATTTCGATGGGAATTCATTCGGTTTCGAGTATGAAGTCCGGTCGTCGGAGATCGGGCCGGAGATGCAATTCGAGTTTCAGATACCGGAACATAGGTTATGGTGGCCCAATGGGCTGGGGGATCCCCATCTGTATCGCATGAACCTGATTTTTATTCCGAAGGAGGGTATTGGCGACCGGAAGGAGGTCATCTTCGGTGTAAGACAAGTTCAATTTAATCCATTGCCGGGAGGACCGGATCCCGAGCTATACAACTGGGTTCTGCAAGTTAACGGGAGAGCCGTCTTCGCCAAAGGAACCAACTGGTGCACCATTGACGCTTTGATGAGATTCGATAAGGAGAGATACGCGCGGTTTATGGATCTGGCTCGCCGATCCCATATTCAATTCATGCGCGCTTGGGGAGCGGGCTTGCCGGAAACGGACGAATTTTACGACCTGGCCGACCGTATGGGCATTATGGTCTACCAAGAATGGCCGACGGCTTGGGACAGTCATAAAGTTCAACCGATCTCGATTCTGGAAAAAACCGTGAGACAAAATATGATGCGCCTGCGCAATCATCCGTCGCTCGTTCAGTGGGGCGGAGGCAACGAGTCGCCGGATCCGACTGGCGAAGCCATTGATATGATGGGGCGCTTAAGCTACGAATTGGATGGGACAAGAACTTTCAGACGCACGCAGCCGTGGGGAGGCAGCCTGAACAATTACGATGTCTATTGGGGGCGTCAGCCTCTGGATCGTAATTTAAAGCTGGAGTCGCCGTTCCTTGGCGAGTTCGGCCTCGCATCGGCTCCAAACCTGGAGTCGGTAAAGAAATACATTCCGCAACATGAATGGGAAGCGTGGCCGCCTCCGCCGTTCGGGACGTTTGCCCATAAGACCCCGGTGTTTAATCGCAATGAAGATATGAGCAGGCTGTCGCATTACGTTGCCGATTTTATCGACAATAGCAGCATGGAGGCGTTTGTGCTGGGAACGCAGCTTGCACAGGCTACAGGAATGCGCCATACGCTCGAATTAGCCAGAACACGGTGGCCGGAAGCAGCGGGGGTTGCCTTCTACAAACTGAACGATAACTGCCCGTCCGTCTCCTGGTCGATAGTCGATTGGTATGGCGCGCCCAAACTTGCTTATTATTTTGTCCAGGATGCCTATTCTCCGCTTGCTGCCGTTGTTCTGCTGGACGGCTTAAATCCAGGGGATTCTCCGATGGATGCACCCGTTTTTATTCTGGATGATTCCAATTGTCTCGCCGGTCAAAACTGGGAGGTTGAAGTGACGGCATTCGGTTCGACGCTGCGGGAAGTGAAAAAAACGTTTTTTTGCGGGCACGGGACGATCCCCATTCGCCAGCAATTGGGCCAGTTCTCTTTAACAAAAGAGCAAATAAACCATACGCCTTTGTTTATGGTTTGCGAGCTGCGAGTGGAGGGCAGGGTCAGATATCGGTCATTCTACTGGCTTAATTATTTATCCGACCGAGGCTGTCTATTCCGATTGCCGAGAACAACGCTGCAAAGCGAGAGGCATCGCGATAAATTGATTATCCGAAACACAGGGAACATACCCGCCGTTGGTGTGAGCATAAGCTCGGCCAACTCAAACGAGATGGTTGCAGAAGATAATTACTTTTGGATCAACCCGGGAGAAACGAGAGAGGTCGGCATAAACGGAAATTGGGATGTTGCCGTACAAGCTTGGAATACCGACTGAAGCTGAGGCTTGGAGGTGGAGCATTGAAGCTTATGAGACCGCGCACCATATATAATCAACTGCTTATGGCGTTCCTGCTGGTAGCGGTACCGCTCTATGTGGCGAATCTTTTTATTAACATAAAAGGAGCGGAACAAAATAAATCGCAAATAACAAGCTCCTTGCAGTTTCGCGTAAGTTCTTACATCGACAATATGGAAGACGAGATCGAAAGAATTACCCGGCTCAAAAGCGATTATGTGATGGATGCGGATTTGTTGCAGCTTAGCACCATTAGCGAAGGTCTCGATATCTTTGAACGGTTTCGGATCACGCTTGCCTTGCAAAAACGTCTGCAGATTATGCAGATGTCCAGCTCGTTGATTAAAAATACGGGGATATTTATCCCCGCCATCGACAGAACAATTACAGCCTATGAGTATTTGACAAGTATCGATCAGGAATGGCTTGACATTCTTAGTCGGCATAACGAGAATCGGCTGCTGATGATAGATAGCCGGTTGTTTATGAGTTTGCCCTATCCGGGAAGGGATGTCGCCGACAAAATGTTGTTGTATTTGCTTTCGATCGAGCTTTCTACCGATGAGATTATCAAATCCATGAACAGCAAAAGAACCTTCGAAAATGAAGGCTCGCTGCTATTGGACAAACATAATAATCGCGTGATTGCCAATGCAAGCTCTATTGCGGATACGGAAGCTTTCGTCCATTTTATTGCCGATACCGTCCATGAAAATAAAAATAGCGGATCGGGTTTTATCCAAGTAGAAAACAGGGAGTACTATGCAGCCTACGAAAGCTCCGATTATCTTGGTTTGACCTACATGACCTTTATTCCCGAGAGGGAGATTATGGGGCCTGTGCGATTGTATACCGTTTGGTTCTGGATTCTGTCCATCACCTCCATAGGCTTCATTTTTTTGTTTTCCTATTGGATCCGGCGCATTATTCACAGACCGTTGGTGTATTTGGTTCAATCCTTTCGCAGAATGGAAGCGGGGGATTTGCAGGTCAAAATTTCTCATGACAGAAGAGACGAATTCGGATTTTTGTACGAAAGATTCAACAATATGATTAATCGGCTTGGTCAGCTGATAGGGGAAGTGTATGAGCAGAAAATCAATAGCCAGAGAGCGGAATTAAAGAGACTCCAGTCGCAGATTAATCCCCATTTTCTTTATAATAACCATTTTATATTGGCCAGATTGATCAAGGCGGGGGACAATGACCGCGCATACGTTTTTGCCAAGTACATCGGCGAATATTTGCGTTATGTAACCAAGGATGAACAAGACGAAATTACGCTGGAACAGGAATTTTTGTTTGCAAAAGCTTATACCAATATTCAATTGATTTGTTATACCGAAAGGGTACAAATCGTATTGGAGCCTCCGCCTCCCCAGTCGCTGGCCTTAAAAGTACCGCGTCTGATTTTGCAGCCCATCCTGGAAAATGCGTTCGAGCATTCGCTCGAGAATAAATTGACAAATGGTATATTGAAGCTTTCATTCTCGCAAAATGGAAGCGGTGTCTCTGCCATTATTGAAGACAATGGAGATGAACTTGAGTCCTCGGTCATCGAACATATTCGCCAAAGTTTAAATGCTCGGGAAACGTCCGTAGGCGAAGGAACGGCCTTAATCAATATTCACAATCGGCTGCGGATCAAGTTCGGCGACGAATCGGGGATCGAAGTATCCCGCAGCAGTCTGGGCGGATTAAAAGTGGAAGTAAGGATAAGCGGAGGGAGCGGATCGTCATGTACAGATTGCTGATTGTCGACGACTTGCCTATTATCGTGCAGAGTATGGTGCAATTTTTCGAGGATTTGCATCGCGAGGACCTGGAGATTCTGTCCGCCGTCTCGGCGTTTGAAACACTCCATTTAATGAAATCCAACAAAGTCGATATCGTTATATCCGATATCAAGATGCCCGGTATGTCGGGCTTGGAAATGCTGAAACAAATCAAAGATCATTGGCCGCGGTGCAAAGTTATTCTCTTGACCAGCTATAGCGACTTCAAATATTCGAAGGATGCCATTTCGCTGGGCGCATTCGATTATATTCTGAAGACCGAAGACGATGAGAAAATCGTTGAATCCGTCGATAAAGCCATTCGATCGCTAAATGAGGAATTCGAACGGGACGAACTCTACGCCAAAACGAAGGAGCAGTTGCGAGAGTCGCTTCCCAACATGCAAAGAGCATATTTGGGGGACATTCTGCGGGGGAAACAAGTATCCGCCGAAATAAGAAAAAACCAATTCGATTTGTTGCAAATCCCGCTTGATCCCTCCAAACCCGTCTTCGTGACGATCGGGCGCATAGACGGGCAGACGGGGGACAACCTGGAGCCGGAGGAAATTCAATCGATTTATTTGGTACAGCATGTATTCGAGGAATATGCGCCCAATTTGTTCCGATACTTCGCGATCCCCAATGAACCATCCAAATGTATCTGGCTCATCCAACAAGTTGAAAGCGGCACGGAAAGCGACACGTTATCGGAAACCTTTCCGGACCTTTTGCTGGGGATTTTCGAGAACGTTCAGAATACCTGCCGAAATTTATTTCAGATCACCCTATCGATACTGATCGGCAGAAAGCCTGTTATTTGGCGCGATATCGCGCCAAAATACGACGACCTGTGTCTGGAGTTAGGCTGGGGGCTTGGCGTAAACCGAGAAATTTTGGTCACGGACGATGAGCTGGCCGATCGCGCTGGCAGCAGTGACGCCGACTTCTCGGAAGAAGGCGAAGAAGAGCGACCGCGTTTCGAAAGACTGAACAGGTTGACGGATTATCTGGAAAACAATCAACGTTGGCTCTTTTTCCAAACGTTTGAAGAATATTTGGATGTATCATTCGACAATAAGACGGCAGTCTATTATCGGTTAGGTTATCTTCACGGTTTGGCTTCCACCCTTGTCTACTATATTTCCAAAACAAACAGGAGAGCCATTGCCCGCGAGCTCTACGACCCCAAACGCATTTATACGGCAATCGATTCGGAATCCGCCAGCGAAATCAAAAGCCGGTTTACCGAGGCGGCGCTTTATATTTTCGACTGCATCGAAAAAGAAAGGCGGGAGCAATCCCATGGCGTGATCGAAAAAATTCATGATTATGTCGAACATAATCTGATGAATGATGTGTCTTTGAAGACGCTGGCGGAGCGTGCGAATTTTAACTCATCTTATTTGTCTAGGCTGTATAAACAAATGACCGGTCGAGGTTTGCGGGAATATGTATTGGATTTAAAGCTCGAGAGAGCTCAATTTATGCTGCTTGAAAGTGATATGAAGGTGCAGGATATTGCGCAGGCTGTAGGCTATCAATCCAGTTTGGCGTTTATTCGTTTTTTCAAAAGCCAGGTGCAAATGACGCCGCAAGAATATCGCGAAGTAAAGAAAAGCATGGAAAAGAGGTCATAACTCGTATCTTACATACGAAAGTTTCACTGCTTATAATCAAACTGAGATGAGAACGCATTCATCCAAGAAATCTAGGGGGGATCTCAGAGTGTACAGGAAACTCGTATTAGTGGGAGTTGCCGCAGCATGTCTTTTTGTCGCCGCGTGCAGCAATGAATCGCAGGAAGGCAAGTCTTCAACATCAACGGCAGGGCAAGAGACAGCTTCGGCATCATCGTCCAAGACTCCGGAACAAGATTTTGACCCCATGCAGAAATATGACCCTCCGGTCGAGGTCACGACAGTCAGGTCCATGAATCCTTCAATCATATGGGATCAGGGCGAAAGCTATGATCGCAACGGTGTGTACGCCGCCTATGAAAACGATTTGGGGATCAAGATCAAAAATCTCTGGAGCGTGGACGGATCCCAGTATGATCAGAAAGTGAACATTGCGATCGCCAGCGGCGATATTCCCGATCTTATGCAAGTGAACAGCGTTCAATTCCAGCAATTGCTGGATGCGGATATGCTGATGGATATCGGCGAAATCTTCGAGAAATACGCTACATCGTATACGAAAGAGTACGTGACGCGAGACGGCGGCGGGCAGCTGGATTCTACGAAAATTAATGGAAAAATGATGGCTTTGCCTTACACGAACGGCGTTCATAACGATTCGACCTATTTATTTATCCGCAATGATTGGCTCGCCGAGCTGGGATTGCAGCCGCCTAAGACGATGCAGGATCTGGAGGCGATCTCGACGGCATTTACCCGCAACGATCCGGACCGCAACGGCAAGGATGATACATTCGGATTGGCGCTTCAGAAGGATCTCATGAGCGGATCGTTGGGCTTGCAGGGCTTCTTTAACGGATTTCATGCCTACCCCAACATTTGGCTGAAAAACGAAGCGGGCGAGCTCGTATACGGCAGCATTCAACCGGAAATGAAAAACGCGTTGGCCAAGCTGAAAGAGATGTACGCGAACGGTGAGATAGACAAGGAGTTTGGCGTCAAGGATCTGGCTAAAGAAGCGGAGTTGATCGCCCAGGACAAAATCGGCATCACATACGGCCTCTTCTGGACCGGGAATTATCCCTTGCAAGCCGGGGCTGTAAAAGACGGTAAAGTCATTCAGGATTGGGGCGTATACCCGATTGTGTCGGCAGATGATCAAATAGCCAAGGCGCAGCTGCAAAAATCGACCGGATTATATTATGTTGTATCCAAGAAAGCCAAAAACCCCGAAGCGATTATTAAAATGTATAACCAATCCATCTGGGCAATGGATGCTCCGGCAACGGACCCGAATGCCGCGAAATACGTCAAAGGGAAAATCCAAATTGAAGGCGGAGCTGATCAGACCTATTATGTATTGAATCCTACATTCGTGGGCAAGCAAGACCGTTTTCCGGTGGTAGGCAAGGCAATCTCGAAGGCGTTGGCCGAAAAAGACCCGACGCTTCTGCCGGACTCGGAATTGATTTTGTACGATTTTATGACCGATTATTTAAACGGAAATACCGACCATTGGGGTTATGCTATGCAGTTGAAACAAGGCGGCACGCTCGAAACCATGTATCAGTACACCCAGGAGAACCGTTTTGTCTTTAACGAATATTTCGGTGCGCTGACACCTTCAATGGCCGAAAAAAATAGTACGTTGTCCAAAAAGCAGGAGGAAGTTTTCACGAGAATTATCGTCGGTGCCGCTCCGCTGGAAGAATTCGATTCTTTCGTCGAACAATGGAAGTCCCTCGGCGGCAACGACATCACGAAAGAAGTAAACGAGTGGTATCAAACTGTTAGATGATAAGATTCGAAGGGAGGTCCAAACGGTCCTCCCTCATTATTAAAGAAGGTCAGGAGCGTAAATGAGAAAAAAACATAAAATTAATTGGCCTTTCCATGCCATGTTATTTCCAGGCGTGCTGTTGGTGTTTGTCTATTGCTACATCCCGATGGCAGGTATCATGATTGCCTTTCAGAAATTTAATCCCGGCAAAGGAGTGTTTCATTCGCCTTGGGTCGGCTGGGACAATTTCAGGTTTGTATTCGCCATGGAAGATACCCTCCAGGTGATCTATAACACCGTATTCATTGCCGTGCTGAAGATCGTAGTCGGATTTGTCGTGCCCATTCTTTTTGCGCTGTTGCTGAATGAAGTCAGAAAGACGCTGTTCAAGAGAACCGTCCAAACGCTCGTCTATTTACCGCACTTTATGTCTTGGGTCATTCTGGGGGGGATCCTGGTCGACATTCTATCCCCGTCGAATGGACTGGTTGGCAAGGCGATATCTTTCTTAGGACTGGAGCCAGTATTTTTTCTTGGCAGAAACGACTGGTTCCCTTTTGTCCTGGTTCTCTCCGATGTCTGGAAGGAATTCGGTTTCGGCACAATCGTTTATCTGGCTGCTTTGACCAGCATAAACCCTTCCCTGTACGAGGCGGCCAAAATTGACGGCGCCAACCGCTGGAAGCAAACGATTCATATTTCGATACCCGGCATTGTGCCGATGATCGTACTAGTGGGCACGCTGAGCTTAGGCAACGTTCTCAATGCGGGATTCGATCAAGTCTATAACTTGTATAGCCCGCTAGTTTATGAACGAGGAGACATCATTGATACGCTGATCTATCGTTTGGGATTGGAGAGCGCGCAGTATGGCGTGGCCACGGCTCTTGGACTTTTCAAATCTTTGGTATCTTTTGTTCTGATCGCCACTTCTTATTTCGTGGCTTATCGGTTCGCCAACTATCGAATCTTTTAAAGCAGGTGCTTCAATGAGCAGATTTAAGATAACAGGCCTTCAAGCTTTTCAATGGTTTAATTACGCGTTCTTATCGGTTGCCGCATTTTTATGTTTGGTACCGATCATTCATGTGCTTGCCTTATCTTTGAGTTCGGCAAGCGCGGCCGGAGCTGGAGAGGTTTTGCTTTGGCCAGTCGAGTTCACGCTTTCTTCTTACAAATTCGTTATTATGAAAGAACAATTTTTGCAAGGCACGTGGGTTTCGGCCCAGAGAGTAGTCTTGGGTACGGCAATCAATTGCTTGTTGACGATTCTGATTGCCTACCCGTTATCAAAGAGCTCGAGGTCGTTTCGTTCGAGAAGCGTTTACGCTTGGTATTTCGTTTTTACTATGCTCTTTGGCGGAGGGCTCATCCCCCATTATATTACGGTTAAGAGCACAGGGTTGATCGACTCCATCTGGGCATTGGTATTGCCGACTGCGGTACCAGTATTTAATGTGATTCTGCTGCTTAATTTCTTTCGTTCATTGCCAAAGGAAGTTGAGGAGTCTGGTTTGATTGACGGTGCAAGTCATTTTCGGATTATGTGGTCGATTTATGTTCCGCTGGCAATGCCGGCAATTGCAACGATCACATTGTTTTCGCTTGTGGGTCACTGGAATAGTTGGTTTGACGGCATTATTTTTATGAACGATCCGCATAATTATCCGCTGCAGAGCTACTTGCAGACCATTTTGATTAAACGGGATGTCAGCTTCATTACGCCCGAAGAAGTAAAAACGCTGATTCACGTATCGGAACGAACAAGTAAAGCGGCACAAGTGTTTGTGGCCACTCTCCCTATTCTGTTGATTTATCCGTTCTTGCAACGGTACTTTGTCAGCGGAATCGTACTTGGCAGTGTGAAAGAATGACGCGATAGAATGACGATTTGAATGCGGTTACACCTTATAGTAGGAGGTTATACGTGAAATGGGCAAAACATGTCGTACCGGTATTGCTTGCATAATTGCGTTCTTGCTATTTTTTTCATCTATCAGCATTCCAGGCTTTAAAAAATTTATCAACGAAGTATCGGCCGCAGAAAGCAATTACAATTCCGTCTTGCAGAACCCTTCGTTTGAATCGGCATCAAACGGCATTGCCGACCACTGGGCGATATCGGAAGGCAGCTATACCGTTGATACAGTGGCAGAAAACGTGTATGACGGCTCACGGTCCATTCACTTGCAAAATACCGTCGGCGAGAATACGAATTATGGCATCTATCAGACCATCCATTTGAACCGTACTAGTATTGCACCGGTCAAGATCAGCGGCTGGAGCAAGGCGGAGGGTATAAGCGGGACTCATAGTCCTGACGTTGCCGCATACTCGATCTGGGTAGACCTCTTATATGACGATGATACGTCTGAATGGGGACATGCTCGAGCGTTCGACACCGGGTTGGACGGTTGGCAATTTATCGAGTTTACGATAAATCCTATTAAACCGATTAAAAGCTTGACGATAAACGGATTATTTAGAGGCATAGCGGGTGAAGTTTGGTTCGACGATTTTAATGTTCAAGAATTTCGAACGGATACTGTTCAGAATCCTTCATTCGAGACGGTATCGGGAAATCACGCAGCAAACTGGGCACCTCTAAATCTAGGTTATACCTTAGATTCAGCCAATGCGAAAAGCGGATCTAACTCCATTTATATGGAGAATAATACTGGAGCGGGTTCGCAATACGGAGTTTCTCAAACAATTACTTTAAATCGCAGTGTCATTGCTCCGATAAAGTTCGGCGGCTGGAGCAAAGCGGAAGGCGTCGCGGGGAGTCCAAGCATCAATTACTCCATATGGGTAGATATTGAATACAACGACGGCACGCCCTTATGGGGACAGATCGTAACGCTAAATACCGGCACGCATGACTGGCAGTATGCCGAGTATACGATAAACCCGGAAAAACCGGTCAAGAGACTTACCATTAATGCATTGTTCAAGGACACGGCAGGGAAAGTATGGTTTGACGATTTTAAAGTCGAAGAATACCCGTTCGAAGAGCCTGCAATTCCGGCGGACAATCTGTTGCAAAATAGCGATCTGGGAAATATGGCGGACGGCGCTTTCACGGGATGGAATAGTTGGTTGGCCGGTTATAGCGTCGCCAATACGGAGGGGCTAGGCGGTTCGCGGGGAGCCAAAATCGTTAGGGAATCGGTTCAGGCAGCAGAAAACGGTATTTATCAGGAACTGATGCTGAACAGAGAAGAGGCCCTGCCTTTGCTGATTAGCGGTTGGAGCAAAGCTCTGGATGTCGACGGAAACATTTCTTCGGATTACTCCTTATATGCCGATATTGTATACAACGACGGAACCGAGGGATTGGGCTTTCATGTTCAGTTCGATGTCGGCACACATGGTTGGCAGTACAAGACGCTATATATTGAACCCGAAAAGCCGATTAAGTCGATCAAGATATTTGGTATATTTAGAAATCATACCGGAACGGTGTGGTTCGACAACATTGTCGTAGAAGAACTGGACAGTGTAACGGCCTACAATGTTATTCCGACAGATACACAGGGTATAGAAAAAGTGACGAACGGAAGCATGGAAATCACTAACGGCAACTTGCTCAACGATTGGAACCCGTTCGGCAAGGGATATTCACTGGACAATGGGGGCGGACGCAACGGCACGACCGGCGTTATGATGGAAAATACGTCGGCAACCGATGAGGGAGGCATGTATACCGGGGTTGGCCTGTATCAGACTACGCCTCGTTTGTTGGCCATCAGCGGCTGGAGCAAGGCGGAAGAAGTTGACGGTGAGATCGATAACGGATACGCGATCTATATGGACATTGCTTTCGCCGATGGAACATGGCTGAACGCGAAAACAATCTCGTTTATGAACGGTACGCATGATTGGCAGCAACGCATGTTCTATTATAATCCGCCGAAACCAGTATCGGCAATCTACTTGTATGCCCTGTTCAGCAGACATACAGGCAAAGTATGGTTTGACGATTTCTCGATAAGAGAAATCACAACGGGAGCCGAACTCCAAAATGCGATGGTAACTCAGGTAAATGAGCGGCCGCAGAATGCTTATACGACACTGGAGACGGAGGACGGATTAAGTTTGTCGCTAGGCGATAACGGCATCGCTTCGCTGAAGCAAGACAATGTGGAGCTTAAAGTTCCCGGCGTACCTTCCGGATTCTTGATCAGAGATCAGGCAGCCGATTCCAACTTGTATGCATTCCGTCGGACAGGCGCCGGTACAGCGAATGAATATAAAGGCAGGGTCGAGGATTTGGGTCTGGAGGTCGATGCGGACTTTGAGGAGTTGGACAACGCCATCAAAGTCACTGGCCGTTTGACCGACACAACGCAGTCAGACCGGGCGGTCACGTTATCGTTTGCCCTGCCGGTGAACGCATCGGGCTGGGTGTGGGACGATTATATTCGCCAAAGCAGAGTTATCAGACCATATGATGAGGCGTATACGTATTCGAATAATGATCAACCGGATTTTGAGACTGGACCGTTGTCACTTTACCCGACTACGGCGATATACGATAAGGCATCAGGCAAGTCTCTGGCCCTTGCGGTCGATTACAACAAGCCAACCCATTATAAGCTGGATTACAACCGGGGAACGAAGCAGTTGCTCATCACTTTCGAATTCGGCTTGTCTCCCGATACAGCGAATTTTCCTTCCAGCGCGGACTTTTCGTTCGTGATATACCGTTTCGATCCGGAGTGGGGATTTAGAAGCTCGTTCGATAAATATACGGAGCTCTTCCCTGAGTTCTACACCGTTCGTTCGAAGGAGCAAGGCATATGGATGCCGTTCGCTTCGATCGCGGATATCCCTAACTGGCAGGATTTTGGCTTCCAGTACAAAGAGGGCGACGATAACGATCCGGATCGCCAATTTCATATCGATAACGATATCGACGATTTTAACTATACTGAACCATCCACATGGTGGCAGAAGATTGACCAAAACCTGCCGCAAACGATTGAGACCGCGATCTCAGAACGGGAAAAGATGACGGAAGAAGGTTTCCTGCCTGCCCAAATGGCAGTCGTCGCGGGGATGAAAAACGCTCTCGGCAATCCGATCCTCCAAATGGTACAGACTCCTTGGACAAATGGCGCGAGATGGATGGTGAACTCGAATCCCGATCTAAAGAATCCCGACTACCCTGACTATCCGAACGGGTACGAGCTTTATTACAGCGATGAGATTCTGGAAAGGCGTTATGGTGGCGAGGACGCGATGGACGGAGAGTATTTGGACACGCTTGATGGCTGGCCATATACGCTCGATTACGAACGCGGACACTTCGGTCCTGCGAAGACGCCTTTGGTGTATTCTTCTATTACAAAACAGCCTGCGGTTCACCGCGCATTTGCCGCGTGGGAACTGGTCAAGAAATTATCGGATCGCATGCACGGCATGGACAAGATGATGATGTCTAACGGAACGCCTTATAGCTATTCGATGTATATGCCGTGGCTGGATATTATGGGCAATGAACGCAACTGGCTTGGAGTAGATTATTCCTACAACCCGGATCCGGATTATCTTTTGAGCCGCTTCAGAACGCTTTCCGCGCAGAAACCGTACAACATGCTGCAAAACACGGATTTCGCTCATTTCACAAATGAATATATGGAGTTGTATATGCAGCGTCTCCTCTTCTACGGCATCTATCCGAGCGCATTTAGCAAAAATGCCAGCGAAAACAACTACTGGATTACTCCGGAATACTACAATAGAGACCGCGAGTTGTTTAAGAAATATGTGCCGATCGTGGAAGAAGTGGCGGAAGCCGGCTGGGAATCTATCACATATGCCACCAGCAACAATCCTGAAGTATATGTGGAACGTTATGGAAAAGGATCCACGGTGTATTTGACGGTTATGAACGATTCTAAGACAACCGACAATACGGCGACAATTAAATTTGACCCTGAAGAAATGGGGTTAAATGGTGATTTAGTCATCACGGAGATGATCTCCGGATCCGAGATCGAATTTGAAAACAATGAGTTTGAGATTGAGATGAATTCTAATCAGACCATGGCATTTAAAATTGGACGAAAACTGGAGCCCAATCCGGGAGGCGGCCATAGCAATGTAGGAGAAGTGAATGAGGACAATGGCACCGAAACGAGTGTAAACGATGGGGTCATTGTCGTCAAACCGAAGGCAACTTCTGGAAGCCTTGCATTTGCAATAACGAAAGCGCAGATTGACAAGGCGATTGTTGGCGCCACAAGCGATTATGTTGTCATTCAAATGGAAGCCGACACCGGGGGGCCCATCAGACTGGAGCTGCCGACGGGAGCGATCGCGGCACTGCAGAAGAGTGGTAAGGGACTGAAAATTGTTACGTCTCCCGTAACGATACAATATCCGCCAGGAGCGCTGCCTGTTCAAGCAAGAACGGGGGACGGCACAATTCGTCTGGTCGTGGGTATCGGCCAAGAAGGCTCTGTGGACAACCAGGTGGCGAATGTCATTAAGGGCGACAAGTCGATGTACGGCACGAAAATCGTATACGAGTTGGAATTAAATTATGTTGGTAGTGACGGCACGATAACGCCGATTCGCGAGTTCGACAAAGCGGTCACTGTTACTCGGACGCTAACGGACAAAGAGCTGGCAGGAATGGATATGGATATGGCCGGCGTTTATTACCTGAATGGCAAGGAAGCAGTCTATATGGGCGGTACGTTCAACGGCAATGAGGTTATATTCAACACCACCCATTTCTCAAGTTACGCGATACTGGAATACCGCAAGACATTCGCCGATACGGATGATCACTGGGCGAAGGGCTTTATCAGCAAGCTGGCAGCTCGGCATGCGATTGAAGGCGTTGACGGGACGAGATTCCTCCCAGATAATGCCGTAACGCGAGCAGACTTTGCGGTCGTCGCGGTGAAGGCGCTTGGCTTCTTCAAACTTGTGCCGGGTTCCCCGGAATTTTCGGATGTTGCATCCGACAAATATTATGCGGCATACGTGCACAAAGCACATGAGCTTGGACTGGTAACGGGCTTCGACGGACGATTCCGTCCGGAAGAGACGATTACCCGTGAAGAAGCGGCTGTTATTCTGATGAGACTGCACAATTATTTAAACAAAGACAAGGCTGAGGTTAGTGACGAGGATGCGTTCACTGATATTGCTGATGCATCCCATTGGGCGCGCAGCGCGATTGCGGACGCAAAAGCGCTCCGATTCGTGAGCGGCAAAGGCGGGGGGCGCTTCGATCCGCAAGCGGACGTGACCCGTGCCGAAATCGCCAAGATGATCTGGTTGTCTGTAAATTCGTGATGTTACACGTTGCGTAAAACAAAAAATGGCGGTGCAGGTTTCGCACCCTGACACCGCTATTTTTTTGAGCCAGGCCTTATCACAGCCATTCAAATGAGAGAGCCTGCCGTTGGGATGGCTCCTGTTAGTTCTCTGTCGCCTCGACCGACACATCAATGCCGAGCGATCGATAACATATGATTGTGAAAGATAATAAACGATAATAAAAATGAGGGTGGCATACGCAATGAATTCGAAGAGTGAAATCGGGATTTGTGTCATTGGAGCGGGCCGGGCAGGATTGATTCATGCACATCATTTTCGTAAAAATGTTCCGTTCGCAAGACTTGTAGCCGTTGTGGACCCAAGTCAGGAAGCTGCAGAGAAGGCGATACACGAATTAGAGATTAATCGATACTATACAGATTACACTCAGGCATTGGATGATCAGGATATTGACGCGGTGGTGGTTGTAACCCCTACTATCTATCATAAGGAAATTGTTGTTGCGGCTGCACGGGCAGGGAAACATGTATTGTGCGAAAAGCCCATGGCGATGAACGAGCAAGAATGCGATGAAATGATAGCCGCATGCGAATCGGCAGGGGTTACTCTTCAGATGGCCTTCATGCGTCGATTCGACGATAGCTTTATTGAAGCAAAAAGGCAGATTGACAGTGGGGCCATAGGCGAGGTTGTGTTGGTGAAATCGTTGACGCGAGGACCAAGCAAACCTATGCCATGGATGTACGATTTAAAGAAAAGCAACGGTCCATTGGCAGAAGTCAACAGTCATGACATTGATACGCTCAGATGGTTTGCCGAATCGGAGATCTCGGAGGTATATGCTACGGGGGGCAATTTCCGCAACCGGGAGATTCGTCATGAATACCCTGACTTTTATGACAGCGTTGCCTTAACGGCCAAATTCAGCGACGGCAAACAAGGAAGCATCGACGGAGCGCTCTATGTTCAGTACGGCTATGACAGCAGGGTGGAGGTAGTCGGGACTGAGGGCGTTATTTTTCTAGGGCAGACACACGAGAAGTCCATAGTGGTTGCGGGACGCGACCATCAATTGAAACGCCCATTTATGAATAGCTGGCGTTCCCTGTTCAAGGAAGCTTATTTGGCGGAGGATACCGACTTTATAGCTTCGATCCTCGAAGGAAGGAATCCGAGAGTGACGGGATATGATGGCAAGATGGCTGTAAAGGTTGTGGAAGCGGGTAACCGGTCGATTGGCTCGGGATCGGTTGTTAAATTAGATTGACAGGAAGGGGGGCATACAATGAAGGCGGTCCGATTATATGAAAAGAACGTTATTCGAATTGCAGAGGTTCCGGTACCCACTATCAATGAACGCGAGCTATTGATCAAGGTGAAACGGGCGGGTATATGCGGAACGGATATGAGGATGATCAAAAACGGGTTTCCAGGTGTAACAGCTGACAGTCCGAGAACGCTTGGGCATGAGTTCAGCGGTATCATTGCCGAGGTCGGCAGTGCGGTAGAAGGCTACAGTGAAGGCATGCGAGTAACTGTCGCGCCGAACATGGGATGCGGGATTTGCGATTTATGCGTACAGGGGGATCAGCATCTATGCCGGGACTATACAGCGCTTGGCATTCAGTCGGATGGCGGCTTTGCAGAATATGTTCGCATCCCGGAGCAAGCAATTCGATTCGGGAATATTGTAAGGATTCCGGACAATGTGAGTGACGATGCCGCAGCTTTGAATGAGCCATTGTCCTGTGTCTACAACGGGATTAAACAATGTCCTGTTAATCCCGGAGATAATGTGCTTATTATAGGCGCCGGGCCTATCGGCCTGATGTACGCGATGTTAGCAAAGATGTCTGGGGCGGGGAAAGTATTTATCAATAACCGTTCTCCTGATCGTCTTCGTATCTGCAAGGAGGTTGATTCTACCTTTATACCGGTTGGGCCGGAAGGGATCCAAGAAAGGATCTACGAGCTGTCCGAAGGTAAAGGAATTGATATGTGCGTTACGGCCAATCCTTCGCCTGAAGCGCAACAGCTTGCGGTGGAACTTGCGGCAATGAATGGCAGAATCAATTTTTTTGGAGGCCTGCCCAAAGATAGACAAATGGTGAACTTGAACACCAATGCGATTCACTACAAGCAATTGATGGTAACGGGAACGACGAAAGCCAACAATCATCATTTTCGCAAAACGCTGCAATTTATAGCAAACGGAATTATCGATGTTAATCCGCTTATTTCCGCCCGATACCCGATCGAACAGTTCAAAGATGCGCTAAGTTATGCGGGAAGCTCGCAAGGCATCAAAACACTAATCTCATTTGACTAGGAGGCATTTATCGAGGATGAGCAGCAGTGCGCGGACGAATTATGCGATTGCGGCGGATGTGGGGACACAGGGCACCAAGGTGGCGTTAGTTGCGTTCGACGGTACCCATCAGGCTACCGCATTTATCCCATCTCAATTAATTAGGGGCGGCAACGGGCTGGTGGAACAGGATCCGGAGGAAATGCTGGCATCGGTTGTTAGAGGCATACGCTCTGTCGTAGAGCAAAGCGGCGTCAAGCAAGAGCAAATCGCAGGTATCGGCATTGACGGGCAGATGGCCGGCATATTGGGGATTGACGAGGACTGGAATACGGTCATGCCTTTTGATTCTTGGCTGGATCGCCGTTGTGAAGCAACAATGCCTCTGATCAAGGAGTGGGGCGAGGAAGAATACATACGTATAACGGGATGCCCGGTCACGTATGCGCACGGACCTAAGATAATCTGGTGGCGTAGGGAACAATCGGAGATCTATAACCGAATCGCCAAGTTTCTGGTGCCAAGCGCTTATATTGCAGGGAAGCTGGCTGAATTAAAAGCGGAGGATGCTTTTATCGACCATACACATCTTCATTTTACCGGATTTGCGGATGTGGAGAAGGAAGCGTGGTCGGATCTTTTGCTGCAGGCCTTTGATATCGACAAGGCGAAGATGCCGCGTATAGTGCGGCCATGGGAGGTCATAGGCGGTCTAAGCTCTCGATATGCCCAGCTAACGGGATTAGCGCAAGGTTCTCCGATTGTAGCCGGCTGCGGAGATACGGCGGCGTCTATCCTGGGGGCAGGCATTGTCAGCTCCGGTCAATTGTTTGATGTGGCGGGGACGGCTTCCGTGTTGTCCTGCTGCGTGGATCAATACAAGCCGGACGTGGGAGGGAAAACTTTGATTTATGCCCGATCCGTACTGCCGGAATTATGGACTCCTCTGGCCTATATCAATGGAGGCGGCGGCTGCTTGTCTTGGCTTAGGAAACAGACGGGCAGCAACTACGACGAGCTAAATCAGCTCGCTTCCGTCAAACAGCCAGGCAGTGGGGGACTAATGTTTATTCCGCATTACGGTGGACGGGTTTGTCCCAACCAATCGTCTATGAAGGGGAGTTGGAGCGGTCTGGATTTTGCCCATGACAAGGGGGATTTGTTCCGCTCTATGCTGGAGGCAATCGCTTATGAATACAAGTATTACTTGAACACGCTGGAGCAGCTCATTGGCAAGGCTGATTATGAGGAAGTTCGCGTGACGGGCGGAGGCGCTCGCAGCTCCGTGTTTAATCAAATTAAAGCGGATGTGCTTGGCATTCCATATCGGGTCTTGAACACGGTTGATTCATCGCTGCTTGCGGGGGCGTTATTGGTTGGCAAGGGGACCGGGATGATTGCCAACATTGCCGATTCTGTTGCAGGACTCACCGTTGCCACTCAAAGCTATTACCCTGATCCAGGGAAGCGCAGGCAATACGAAAGATATGCCAGTCATTATTTAAAAACGCTTAATGTAATGAATGATTTATATCAGCAACTGGAACAAGAAGTTGGGGGATGAGGATGAAGCTACCGGAAAAGGCTGTACGACCGACCATGTATTTCATCGGAGTGACGACTGGCCAGTCATCGATTATGAACTTGTTTCCGCTATGGGCGGAAGAGTTGGGATTAAAGGATGCGCAAATAAAGGGCATTGATATTGGCATCCATGCCGATCCGGAATTGTACCGGCAAGCGGTTGATTTTATTAAGAGGGATCCGCTTTCGCTCGGGGCACTGGTCACGACGCACAAAATTGATTTGTACCATGCAGCCAAGGATTTGTTTGATACGCTTGATGATTATGCCGATATGTTCGAGGAGGTTTCCTCGATCTCAAAAAATGGAGAATCGCTAGCCGGACATGCCAAGGATCCCATTTCTAGCGGACTGTCGTTGGAGGCGTTTGTTCCTGCGCGGCATTGGGAGACCAGCAAGGGTCAAGCAATGATTATGGGAGCGGGCGGAAGCGCATTGGCGATTGCCGGCTATTTGACGAAGAGGGACCATGGGAGCAATGTGCCGGAGCGGATTATTATTACCAACCGCAGTCAGCAACGGCTCCATGCAGCGGAGCAATTGCTTGGCCGAATAGAGACGCCTGTTAAGTTCGAATACCGGCTTTGTCCCGAGCCGCTTGACAATGATCGGGTGCTTGCCGAGATGCCGCCGGGCTCGCTTATCGTTAACGCTACAGGGCTCGGCAAGGATCGACCGGGCTCGCCGCTGACGGATCATGCGGAATTCCCTATGAATGGTCTGGTATGGGAGCTGAATTACCGGGGGGAGCTCGATTTTAAACATCAGGCGTTGTCTCAGCAGGCCGGCAAACAGTTGCGGGTAGAGGATGGCTGGATTTATTTTATTCATGGCTGGACCCAGGTCATTGCAGAAGTATTCCACACGAGTATTGAAGGCGAAAGGTTCGAACGATTGGAACGTATCGCTATGGAATTGCGAAATGCCAGCAACCAGGAAGGGGGCAAATCTTAATGGCAGCAGCTTATTCCGGAGCGGATATCATGACGAACCCGCTTTCGCCTTTTACTGTATATTTCAGCCTTAATAATGGACTTTCCAATACTAGGCCATCTCTGAAGCGCTACCTGTCGCAAATGAAAGGCATGTATGCGGATGATGAGGCGTTGGATCAACTCATGCAAGGATCAGATCCGCTTGTATACGAATTTCATGAGCTCGGCATCCCTGAGTCGGACGGCAATTTGGCCTTCGGAACAAGTATTGTATATCCGGGCAAGGTGGGCAATGAGTTTTATATGACCAAAGGACATTTCCATACGATATTGGATACGGCAGAGGTTTATTATTGCATCGGGGGCAAAGGCTTGATGCTGATGGAAAATCCGGAGGGCCAATGCGACGTTCAGGAATTTACGCCGGGGAAGGCTGTTTACGTGCCCGGAAGGTATGCGCATCGAAGCATCAATACGGGCGATGAGCCGTTGATTACTTTTTATGTATTTCGCGCGGATGCGGGCCATGATTACGGGACGATTGAAACGAAGGGATACCGTAATATAGTCGTAGAGCAGAACAAAGAGGTCGTTTTGTTGGACAATCCCAAATGGAAATAATGGTGACGGGGAGGGATCGGCGATGAGCAAAAGGAAAAAGGTGCTGGTAACGCCGCGTTCTTTCGGGAAAAACAGCATGATGCCGATCGAGATGCTGCGGGCACACGGATTTGAAATTATAGCTAATCCATATGGACGCATATTAAGCAAGGCGGAAATGCAGCAATTGATAGCGGATGTGGATGGTGTCATTGTAGGAGTGGATCCGCTTGACCGCGATGTACTGGCAAGCGCCTCAAAGCTGAAAGCGATTTCTAAATATGGAGTTGGCACAGACAATATTGATCTAGAATACGCTAGGCAAACCGGCATTCCGGTTACAGTGACAACAGGAGCCAATACCGAGGCCGTTGCGGACTACACCTTTGCTTTGATGCTCGCAACAGCCAGAAAGGTAGCATACATCGACAGACAGTGCCGCTCTAATCATTGGAAGACAGTGACTGCCACTGATATGTATGGGAAGACGCTTGGGTTAATCGGACTTGGCGCCATTGGACAGGCAGTCGCGAGAAGGGCAGCGGGCTTTGGCATGACGATCATTGCGTATGATGTATATCGCAATGAGGAGTTTGCGCAGGAACGGGGCCTTCGCTATTGCGATACGATCAGGTCGCTCCTGGAGGAGGCGGATTTTATTAGTCTGCATATGCCTTTAAACGAGAAAACGGCACGAGTCATAAACAGGGAGGCATTCGGCTGGATGAAGCCCAATGCGGTCATTGTCAATACGGCACGAGGCGGGCTAATCGATGAGGATGCGCTAATAGAAGCGCTTGGCAGCGGACGTATTTGGGGGGCTGGAATTGATGTTTTCGAACAGGAGCCGCCGAACAATCCCCAACTGCGGCAGCTTGATAATTTAATTATCAGCTCTCATTGCGCGGCGTCTACCCTTAACGCCGTTGATAATATGGGAATGATGGCTTCGCAGCATATTATCGATCTTTTGGAGGTGTCCGGATCATGAAACTGGGTATTCACGCTTATGCCTGGTGTTCGCGTTGGAGCAATGAAACGCTGCACTTAATTGACAGGGTAAAGGAGCTGGAGCTGGATTTTATTGAAATTCCGCTCATGACGCTTGATAAGTTTGATGCTGCAGCGGTGAGGCGCCGCTTGGAGGATGCCGGACTTGACGCAGTTACCTCGACTGTGCTGCTCGGCGATACCGATATAACAAGTACGGATGCGTCGATTCGACGAAAGGGCGTCGACTATCTCAAAGAGTGTATTACGGCGACGGCTGCGATAGGGAAAACCAATTTCTCGGGAGTCGTCTATTCGCAGCATGTAAAGGCGGCCTCTGCGCCGCCAAAGGAACAGGAATGGGGCTATGCAGCCGAGTGTCTTCGTGAGGCTGCAATTTATGCTCAAAGCCATGGTGTACAGATCGGACTGGAGCCGGTTAACCGGTATGAAACCTATCTGGTCAATACATGTGAGCAAGCGCTGAAGCTAAAAGCGATGATTGGAGAGCCGAATATTAAGATTCATCTGGACACTTATCATATGAATATGGAAGAAAAAAGCTTCTATGAAGCAACAAAAGCCGCGGGAGCCGACCTGATTCACTATCATCTCTGCGAGAATGATCGGGGGATTCCTGGAACGGGGCTTGTCCATTGGGATGATCTGTTCCGTGCGCTTGGCGAGTTGAACTATAAAGGATATGCTGCGCTTGAGTCGTTCGTGGACGTGACCGACAACATGAACACTTGGGTATGGAGGCGGCTGGCCAGCAACGGAGATACGCTCGTTCGTGAAGGAGTTTCTTTTATTAAAAGTTTGATGAAGAAACATGGTCTGTCCGGCACACATGAAGGATTGGGGGGATAGGCATGATATCATTGCAAAATCGCTACTCGGGCGGTTTTCCCGCAATCGGAATACGTCCAATTATTGATCGCAGAAAACTGGTCAAGGCGGCGCTGAAGGACATGACGATGGAGCTTGCGCACAATGTGGCGCAACTGCTGACGGAGACTCTTAGACATCCGGATGGCAGTCCGGTGCGCTGCGTCATTAGCGATACATTGATTTCCGGTGTAACCGAGGCTTCCCGTTGTTCCGCGCAATTTGCCAGAGAGGGCGTTGGCCTCATGATTTCAGTTGCGTCAGGCTGGTGTTATCCCCTGGAGACGATGGAGCTGGATCCGCAAATTCCTCACGCTATCTGGGGCTTCAATGGAACAGAGCGCCCGGGGGCTGTGTATTTGGCGGCGCTGCATGCGGCCCATAATCAGAAGGGGATTCCTGCATTCAAAATATATGGTAGAGATGTGAAGGATCTGGATGACACTTCAATACCTGCGGACGTAAGTGACATGCTGCTCCGATTCAGTCGTGCGGGTCTTGTTGTAGCTATGCTGAAAGGAAAATCCTATCTATCTATTGGTTCGGTTTCGATGGGTATTGCAGGTTGTATTGTGGATGACAGCTTCTATCAGCATTATTTCGGAATGCGCAATGCTTATGTCGATATGACCGAGGTGACAAGACGTATAGAACGTGGCATCTTCGATCCGGAGGAATACGTGGCTGCGCTTGATTGGGTGAAGGCGAATTGTATAGAGGGAGACGATCCCAACCCGGAGGAGATGCGGCTCGAGAGGTCTGTAAAGGATCGCAATTGGGAAACGGTGATCAAGATGGCACTCATCACGCGTGACCTGATGATTGGAAATCCAAAGCTCGCGGCGCTTGGCTGGGAAGAGGAAGCATATGGCTATAATGCAATAGCTGCAGGCTTTCAGGGACAGAGGGAATGGACGGACCATTATCCTAGCGCTGATTTCTTGGAAGCAATTCTAACTTCCTCCTTTGATTGGAATGGGACGAGGGAGCCCTATATTGTTGCAACAGAAAATGATAACTTGAATGCGATCACAATGCTGTTTGGACATTTGCTGACTAATGCGGCTCAAGTATTCGCTGATGTAAGAACATATTGGAGCCCCGAAGCGGTAAAGCGGGTTACCGGGCAACAGTTAACGGGAATTGCAGCAGACGGCATTATACATTTAATTAATTCGGGTCCAGCGGCTCTAGATGGAACAGGGGAGCAGAAGATCGATGGTAACCCGGCCATGAAACCATTTTGGGATCTTACAGATGATGAGGTGACAGATTGCCTGCAGGCTGTTTCCTGGCGCCCTACCTACATGGACCAATTCGCAGGAGGCGGTTATTCGACCGACTATACGACCAAGGGTGGAATGCCGGCTACAATGGTGCGTATCAATCTGATCGAGGGGATTGGTCCTGTCCTGCAGCTAGCTCAAGGCTACACGGTAGAATTGCCGTCTGATATGCATGACAGGCTTGATCAGCGGACAACTCCTACCTGGCCTACAACTTGGTTTGTACCTGACCGTATAAAGGATGATCCTGTATTCGATGATGTGTATTCTGTCATGGAGAACTGGGGTTCCAATCATTGTGCTGTCTCCTACGGACATATCGGTGCAGACTTGATTACGCTGGCGAGCATGCTGCGTATCCCGGTCAATATGCATAATGTACCTGTGAAGCAATTGTTCCGTCCAAGCTCCTGGAGCGCCTTCGGGACCAAGGATCCTGAAGGCGCAGATTACAGAGCCTGCACGGCGTATGGTCCGCTCTATAAATAAAGAAACAAGCCTAAGAGAGTAGAATGAAGGGGGATAAGCTTGAGCCGTATCTATGATATAAGCATGACCATTAAAGAAGATATGCAGGTTTGGAAAAACAGTGAACATAAACAGCCATCGATTACAAATGTCCAAAATCATCAACAAGGCAAACCTCATGAAAGCAAGATATCATTGAATGTACACACAGGTACGCATGTGGATGCACCGTTACATATGCTGGAAAATGGAGCAACTATCGAAACGATCACCATGGAGCAGCTTGTAGGAACTGCAAGGGTGTTGGATTTAACCAAGATCCGGGGAGAGATCGCCAGACAGGACCTGCTTCCGTTCAACATTCAAGAGGGGGAGAGGATTTTGTTGAAAACGGCCAATTCCTTCACCGAAGCGTTTGATCCCGAATTTATCTACCTTCGCGAGGATGGTGCGGCTTATCTGGCGGAATTGAATGTGTCGCTCGTAGGGATAGACGCACTTGGGATTGAACGCTCTCAGCCGGGTTATCCTACGCACCGTACATTAATGGGGCGGAATATCGTCATCGTCGAAGGTTTGAGACTCCAAGACGTTCCGCCAGGAGCGTATACATTAATTGTCGCACCGCTCAAGCTAACCGGAATCGACGCGGCTCCTGCGCGAGTACTCCTTATTGATGGGTAAAGAAAAATCATACACAATTCACCAAATAGGCCGGCACCTGGCCAAACGTGTATGAAAATTCATACACAATCCACCAAATAGGCCGGCTCCTGGTCAAACGTGTATGAAAATTCATACACAATCCACCAAACAGACCGGTATCTGGCCAAACGTGTATGAAAATTCATATACAATTCACCAAACAGCCGGCATCTGGCCAAACGTGTATGAAAATTCATACACAGTCCATCAAATAGGCCGGCTCAGTGAAAACGGAATGCTGGACGCCCCGGTTTTGGGTGAATGTTAAGTGGCAGGCATCCGCCTCGCCACTTTCCTAAAAAAGTAAAAAAGTTGGACGGAATTGCGTTTTTCCGCCCAACTTTTTTTGAGTCTTATGGGACGACCCCTTCTATCTTTTATGAATGGTTTCGCGCCGTTTCAATGCCCAGTTTTTCAAAATACGGTTGGATTTCCTCGCGAAGGCGACTCAATTCCTTCTGTTCTGCCGGCGAGAGACGCTCCATGTGAAGGCTTCCGTCGCTATCCGATACCTTTGCTTCATACTTTTGCATGGCCTGCACAAGCTGGACGAACGCGGACAACTCCTCTCCGTCCAGCTTTTTTTCGGCCATGGCCAACAGTTCGTCCGCAAATTGATTGCGCTCTTCGGCATCGCGCGAAGCTTCCGCTTCGCTCAGTTTTGCGAGCAGCGGCTCCAGTCGGCTTGTCCAATGGAGGTAGCTTTCATAATCCGCGTCCGACAATTGCTCGGGAGTCGGAGCTTCGCCGTCGCTGCCGTATTTCAGAACCAGACCGCCGAGGTTTTGAAGCAGCAGCATAAACTCCTCAAAATCCTCCGGGGCCAGGCTTTGCTTTGTTTCCGCCAGTCTTCTCTCCAAATCTTCGTAACGCTGGGCATTCAAGCCTATTCCCTCGGCTTGCTTCTTTGAACCGTAAATCGTATCGGCCCAATACGTATACCCGGCGTAAGCACCCGTCGGAATCAATAGCACGGCGGATAAAACTCCCGCGATCAACCATTTTTTCATAGGTTTGCTCCTTTGCCCAATCTGTTTTTTCCAAATGGATTCTTTGAGATAGGCCGACGGCTCCGTTTGTTCCAAAGCGCGCAGCCGCAATTCCTCCCTAAGCTCCCGTTCAAGATTCATGCAGTTCCTCCACCTTTCCCGTTTGAAATAACCCGAGCTGCCGCTTGCGGCGCAATGTTTGTAAAGCGGCATGAATACGCGATTTGACGGTGCCCAGGGGAATGCCTAAAATCAGGGCGATCTCCTCCTGCGTGTATTCGTGAAAATAATGCAAAATAACAGTCTGCTTCAGCTTGTAAGGAAGCTTCTCCACGTTTTGCGCCAAGGAGTTACGGGATAGCCGATCTGTAATGTCGCCGGAAAAATCGTATTCCGCCGTTTGCTGCACCGCTTCCGCTTTTTTTGCAATTCGAAGCTGCATCCACCTCTTTCTTCGATGATTCCTGATTTGCCGCATCGCAATGCCCATAAGCCAAGGCCGAAAAGGCCGGGCGGGATCATAGCGTGGAAAAGAACGGAACATCGCCAAATAAATATCCTGAACGACGTCGTCCGCCTCGGATGCTTCGCGGACCAGGAAGCGAACGGTCTGGTAAACCTCCCTGACGGTTTCCGAATACAAGCGGCTGTAAGCTTCTCGGCTGCCGGCCAGCGCTTCGGCCGCGAGCTTTGAATGTTCGATGGAGCGTTCCATCCGTTGTCCCTCCTTCTCTCTGCACTCTTTATTGGGGCTTGTATCGATTTCCGTTCGATTTATTTTTATAAGACAACTCATTATCCATCACATTCATCAAGGAATAGATCATCGCTCTATGACCGTCCGCATCCTATACTAGGTTCATGAGAGAGGAAGTGGACACATGGAGAAATCGATGAGAGAGCGGGGCGGCTCGGCCTCGGAGGCGATGCCCAGGAAAAAGCGAACCGGGTTCGCGCTATGGCTGCATCAAATGTGGAAATATAAATATTTGACGTTCATGCTTCTCCCTACGGCATTGGTCATTCTGGTACACAGCTATCTTCCGATGTTCGGCGTGTTTATCGCCTTCAAGAACATTAATTATATCGACGGCATCTTCGGAAGCCCTTGGGTGGGAACCTCCAACTTCGACTTCCTGTTCTCGTCGGGCTCGCTGATCCGCATTACGAGGAACACCATTTTGTACAGCCTGGCGTTTATGGCCGTCAATCTCGTCTTGTCCGTCGGCATCGCGGTCGCGATTAACGAGCTGCGCAGGAAGTTTCTGGCGAAGAGCTATCAGACGTTTATCATCATGCCCAACTTCTTGTCCATGGTCGTCGTCAGCTACCTGGTTTACGCGTTCCTGCATCCCGACTTCGGCTTTATGAACATGACGGTGCTAAAGTGGTTCGGCATCGATCCCGTCTACTGGTACACGGAGAAGGCGTTTTGGCCTTACATTCTGATTCTGGTTAACGCCTGGAAGGGAGTCGGCATCGGCGCGGTCATCTATATCGCGGCCATCGCCGGCATCGATCCCGAATATTACGAGGCGGCGATTATCGACGGAGCGTCCAAGTGGAAACAAATGATTCATATTACGCTGCCGTCCATTCAGCCGATTATTATTATCATGACGATTCTATCCATGGGCAGCATCTTCAGCGCGGACTTCGGCCTCTTTTATCAAGTGCCGCAGGATTCCGGAGCGTTGTATCCCGTCACCGACGTCGTCGATACCTACGTATACCGCTCGCTGATGAAGATGAACGATATCGGCATGTCCTCCGCGGCGGCGCTTGTGCAGGCGGTAGTCGGATTTATTATGGTCATCGCAACCAACGCGGCCGTACGCAAAATCAACAGGGAACAAGCGTTGTTCTAACGCTAAGCGCCGCGAAGACATTACGAGAGGTGAACCTTATGCTAAGTCGAACGAGCCGAAGAGAGAACAGTCTCACCCCGTTCTCGAGCGCCATCCTGAATATCGCTTTTATTATCCTGTCGCTGATTTGTTTGCTGCCCGTCTTGCTTGTCATCATCGTCTCTTTTACGCATGGCGATTCCATTTTATCAAATGGCTACAGCTTCTTGCCAAGCCGCTTTTCTCTAATTGCTTACGATTCCCTGTTTAAGGATTACGGGATGGTGTTCGGCGGCTATGCGGTCAGCATCGGCATTACCGTGGCAGGCACCGTGCTCAGCGTCATGCTGATGGCGCTGTACGCCTACCCGATCTCGAGGAGCGATTATCCTTACCGCAACGCATTTACGTTTTTTCTCTTCTTTACGATGTTGTTCAACGGCGGCATCGTGAGCCGGTACCTCGTTTATACGCAGGTGCTTGGCATCAAAGATTCTTATCTATCGCTTATTTTGCCGCTCTTGATCGTGCCGTTTAACGTCATCATCATGCGGACGTTTTTCCAGACGACGATCCACCCGGCTCTTATCGAATCCGCGAGAATCGACGGGGCCGGCGAAATAAAAATATTCGTCCGCATCGTGCTGCCGCTTTCGTTGCCCGTTCTGGCGACCATGGCTTTGTTTAGCACCATTCATTACTGGAACGACTGGTTCAACGCCCTGCTCTTTATATCGAGCGAAGACAAGTATCCGCTGCAATATTTAATGATGAGGGTATTAAACGACGTACAGTATTTGCGAAACAACGTCGAGCTGGCCGCACAGAATCCGACCTTGATGCAGGAGCTGCCGAATGAATCGCTGCAGATGGCGATGGCGGTCGTCGGCATGGGGCCGATCCTGCTCGTGTATCCGTTCTTTCAGAAGTATTTTGTCAAAGGTTTGACGGTGGGCGCGGTCAAAGGCTGATCCGCCGGCAAGGTTGGTAGCTTCGATCACCGCCTTAGGCGCCTTGGGGGGCGATCGTTCTATATAAGCAAGTTGACGTTTCTCACTAACGAGGAGGGTAAACATGAAACAAAGAAAACGGGGTATGCCTATTCTGATCGCGCTTGGACTTCTTATGACGATGTTGCTTCAAGCGTGTTCGGGCAACAGCGGCACGGCGGAACCTACCCAGAGCGCGGAGGCGACGAAAGCGCCGGCTGCAACGGAAGGGGCGAAGGAGCCCGAGCTCGAGCCGTATGAGGTATCTATCACATACCATGGTAAACCGGAGCGCGACGTTGCATTGGTCGAAGAGAAACTGAACGAGTTTTTTAGAGAAAAAATTAACGCTACCGTGAAGCTGAATCCGATTGTAGGAGCCGAATACAAACAAAAAACGGAGCTGATGATGAACAGCGGCGAGAAGATGGACCTTGTGTTCACGGCTTCCTGGCTGGACTTCTTCTCCAATGTAACGAAGGGCGCATTTATCGAGCTGGACGAACTGCTGGAGCAGTATGGCGCGGGCATTAAGGAACAGTTGAATCCGCTCTATCTGGAAGCGCCGCGCCTGGACGGCAAACTGTACGCCGTTCCGACGAACAAAGAAATTACGCAAAGCCGGGCCATTACGATGCGCAAAGATATCGTCGACAAGTATCAAATCCCGCTGGAATCCATCAAAACGACAGCGGATCTCGAACCGTGGATGAAGGTCATCAAAGAAAGCGAGCCGGACATCATCCCGAACTTCGTATCCGGCGGCGGCGGAGACGGCGCCATGTACGAGCAAAACTCCAACTACCGTCCGGTTGGACCGACTCCCGGCAAGCTGGCCTTGTTCTTCTACGATTACACGAAGTCGGACAACATCAGCATCATCTCCGCGCTCGACCAGCAGATCGTCGATATCAACAAATCCGAGTTCGAACGCGCCCGCAACTGGTATGAGCTGGGCTACACGAACAGCGATGCGGCGACTTCGAGCACGAGTATCGGGGATGTGCGCAAGCAAGGCAAGATCTGGTATCAAAACGCGGTCTGGAAGCCGGGCGCGGACATCGAACTTAATCTGTCCACGAACAACCAGTTCGAATTTATATCGAACGTCATCGACGAGCCAATCGTTACGACGGATCTGACGACAGGCTCCATGTTCTCCATCTCCCGCACGTCCAAGGATCCTGCGCGCGCCATGATGGTGCTGAACTACCTGCATACCGACCCTTACGTGGTCAACCTGATCGTTAACGGCATAGAAGACGTGCATTACAAAAAAACAGGCGATAACCGCATCGAGCCGATCGCGGATTCCGGCTACGGCACGACCGGCCTGTTCTGGGTCATCGGCAACCAAATGATCAATTACTTGAAGCCGGGTCAGCCGGACGACCTCTACACGAACTGGATCCAGTATAACAATGAAGCGAAACGTTCTCCGCTTCTGGGCTTCGTCTTTAAGGATACCAACGTAAAAAATGAAATTACGCAGTTGACCGCGATCGCGACGGAGTACAAGGCAATCAGTACGGGCGGCATCGCGAATCCGGTAAAATTGCTCGAAGAACGCAACCGGAAGTTCGAAGACGCGGGCATTGAGAAGGTCAGAGCGGAAATTCAAACGCAAGTTGACGCTTGGAAAGCTGCGCAGAAGTAATTTTTTGATGGAAGACGGGGCTGTCCCGGGGGTCCAGGCGGATCCCCTCGGACAGCTTTCTTTCTTAGAGAGGTCGTTCAAAAAGGAGAGAAGCCGCATGGTTAAACCGCAAAATTTGATCTACACGTTCGTCAGCTATGCCGCGCATTACGATACGCCTTGGGGGAAGGGCGTCGCCGTCGACGGCATCGACCGGACGGCCGCGATCGCCCACAAGCACGGGGTGCCGGTCACCTGGATCGTGAACAAGGGGTCCGTGCCCGTATTGAAGGAGAGGATCAACGATTGGCATGAGCGGTACGGCGATAACGTGATTTTGCAGACGCCCTTTTTCATCGAGGATTGCGGCGCGGACAAGTCGGTGTTCAAGTCGAAGCTGGAAGAGGCATGGGCTATCGTGGAGAGTGCCTTCCCATGGGCAAAGACGAAGGTAGCGGGCCGGGGCAAAATCTGCAACGAAGTTATCGAAATCCTGGAGGAGCTTGATTTCCAGGGAATGTGGGGATACTGCTGGGAGCAGGTATGGTGGGACGGCATTACGCATAAGGGCATTCCCTGGGGCTCTTGGTACGTAGACGGCAAGCGTTACAAAGCGCCTCATTCCGGCAAGGGCAAGATTGTCGCTTGCGAATGGACGGCTCGGGATCTGAACTTGACGTACCACTCCCGCAGCCCGGTGATCTATTCGACCGACCCTAACGACGTGCTGAGGGCAGGTTTGTGTACGGGCGAGGACATCGAATACTGGAAAAATCTATTTGCCAATTATTTGGACAATACGGCTCACAACGATCAGGTGTTTTTCCTCCAACAGCAGGAGGCGCACGAGATGGAATACGGCGAGCGCTTTGCGGTATTCCCGGCTTCGCATGTAGACGCTTGCGCGGATATGCTGGAACTTTTTTTTGCCCACATTACGAAATATCCCATTACCTTGACGACGGTGCCTCGGGCAATGGAGTTGTACCACGAGCATAATGAAGAGACGGCGCCGGCCTATATGCTGACCCAAGATACGTTGATCCGGCCCGGGACGAACGAATATACGTTGACGATGGGCGGAGCAGGCTCGGGGCCGTGGCCGCGCACGCTGCTGTATTACGACAAGGAATGCCAGCTGGCGATCGTGGAGGGCGAATGCGTGCCGAGGACGCTTCGCAGTTATGTGGGCCAGGGCAATATGGCCGATGAATTCGAAGAGAAACCTCCGGGGCTGTTTGTTGCGGGCTATGAGAAGACGGAAGAGAGGATTGCGCTGGCGTTCGAGATCGGCTACTGGAAGCCGATGCCGATGGGGTTGGCTTATTGGGATGATCTATCGGGCTATGAGGTGCTGTCCGTCTCGAAAGGCGTTACGGCGAAGCTGATCGGAGACAAGGTCGCGTTCCTGCGGCTGCAATTGACCGGGGAGCCTCGGAAGGTGGAGCTTGTGCTCGCAAAGAGAAGGAAATAACGGATTGTTCTCACTAGCGTCCCGATTGTGGTATGATGTGAGGAACGACCCTCACCCATACCAAAATACTTGAGGAATGTAGGAGAACACATGAATTTCAATGAATTGCAATTAATGCCTGAAATTTTGCAGGCTTTGAAGGAAGAACAATTGACGCAGCCGACGCCGATCCAAGAACAGGCGATCCCGGTCGCGTTGCACGGCAAGGACGTGCTTGGCTGCGCGCAGACGGGTACGGGCAAGACGGCGGCATTCTCGCTGCCGATCATTCAGCAGCTATGCGAGGGCCCGAAACCTCCGCACAAACGCCGGCCGATCCGGTCGCTTATTCTGACGCCGACGCGGGAGCTGGCGATTCAGATCGAGGAGAACATCTTCGCATACAGCCGCCATACGCCGCTGCGGACAACCTCCATCGTGGGAGGGGTATCCCAGAAGGGACAGGAGAGCAAGCTGGAGCGCGGAGTCGACATATTGATCGCAACGCCGGGCAGGCTGATGGACCTGATGAATCAAGGCCTTATCGATCTGTCCAAGGTACAAGTGCTCGTGCTGGACGAGGCCGACCGGATGCTCGATATGGGCTTTATTAACGACGTCAAGAAGATCGTCGCCAAGCTTACATCGAAGAAACAGACGATGCTGTTCTCGGCGACGATGCCGCCGGAGATCGCGAAGCTTGCCGACTCTTTGCTGGTCAACCCAGCCAAGATCGAAGTAACACCGGCATCGTCGACAGTGGATCGCATCGAGCAATCCGTCTACTTTGTCGACAAGCCTAACAAGATCGCCTTGCTTGCCGATCTGCTGGGCGACGAGTCGATCGCTTCGGCGCTTGTTTTTACCCGCACGAAACATGGCGCCGACCGAGTGGCTCGCGCCTTGAACCGGGTTAAGATTACGGCGCAGGCGATCCACGGCGACAAGTCGCAGAACGCACGCCAAGGCGCCCTGAACAACTTCAAGAACGGCGCGACACGCGTCCTCGTGGCGACGGATATTGCCGCTCGCGGCATCGACATCGAGGAGCTGTCGCATGTATACAACTTCAACCTGCCGAACATACCGGAGACGTACGTTCACCGGATCGGTCGTACGGGACGCGCAGGACATAGCGGCATTGCGGTTTCCTTCTGCGAAGAAGAGGAGCTGCCGTACCTC
>NZ_BDQX01000114.1 GCF_003112455.1 Paenibacillus agaridevorans | reverse complement strand
CCCGCTGCGTAATCGGTACCGCCGCCGTCAGAAGCTGTGTTCCAGCCTGCAAATGTATGGCCTGTTTTCACCAAAGTGCCTTTATCCAATACGTTGACTGTTTCGCCTGCTTCGTATGCTTCGCTGTCCACCG
>NZ_BDQX01000113.1:36927-37199 GCF_003112455.1 Paenibacillus agaridevorans | reverse complement strand
CAGCGGGGCGATGGCGATGTGCCGGGGGGCGAAGCCGTGACGACGCTTGCGGCCGGAGAGTTGACGGAAGCGCCGGCCGAAGAGAAGGGCGGAAGCGGGCTGGTCTGGTGGACGCCGATTGCGGCGGTGCTCGTTCTGGGAGCCGGGGCGTTCTATGTTTGGAAACGAAAAGTTCGGTAATACAAAAGGGGACGGGAATAAGGGAAATAGGGGGATTGAATACATGTTGAGAAGAAGCGGCAAGCTGGCAGCGGCGGCATGGATCGTGCTGT
>NZ_BDQX01000113.1:25615-36804 GCF_003112455.1 Paenibacillus agaridevorans | reverse complement strand
CTCAGGCTCCGGCCGTAACGGAGTCGGCGGCCCCGAGCGCTTCCGCGCCGGAAGCTGCGGAAGCGCCGGAGGAGCATCGGATTGTATCGACGACCGTGGCGATTACGCAAATTATGGATCTGCTGGAGATCGATCTGATTGGTATCCCGAAAAGCGTGAAGACGCTGCCGGAGAGGTACGACGAGGTGACGAAGGTCGGCAATCCGATGAGTCCGGATATGGAGCTGGTGAAGTCGCTTAAGCCGACCGAAGTGTTGTCGGTCACGACGCTGCAATACGATCTGGAGCCCGTTTTCGACAATGCGGGCATTGACGCGACCTTCCTGGACTTGACCAGCCTGGAGCGGATGCAGGCGGAGATTGTGAAGCTGGGCGAGAAATACGGCAAGCAAGACAAGGCCGCCTCAATCGTCAGCGAATACAATGCGACCTTGGAGAAGATCCGCGAAGCGACGGAGGGCAAGGAGAAGCCAAAGGTGCTTATCCTTCTCGGCGTCCCGGGAAGTTATCTCGTGGCGACGGAGCACTCCTATATCGGCGACCTGGTCAGACTGCTCGGCGGCGTCAATATCGTGCAAGGCGAGAAGGTGGAGTTTCTGGCCTCCAACACGGAATACCTTCACCAATCCAATCCCGATGTCATTCTGCGCGCCGCGCATGGCATGCCGGAAGAGGTTGTAAAGATGTTCGACGAGGAGTTTAAGAAAAACGATATCTGGCATCACTTCAAGGCGGTGCAAAATGACCGGGTCTATGATCTGCCGGAGCCGCTCTTCGGCACCACGGGGAATTTGGCGGTCGGTGAGGCGCTGGAGGCGCTGCTGCCGATGCTGTATCCCGACGAACCGTAGAGGAACGTGAATCATGAATACACCGATATCAAAGACAGATCAGACGGAACGTGCAGACGAAGCGTTGCCAATGGACACGCGCCCGTATGCAGGAGCTGTCGCGAAGGCAACCAGCAGGTCGTGGAGAAAGCTTAAACCTTATGGCCTGATCATCTTTACGGCTCTGCTGCTGGCGGGGCTCGCCTTGTTCTCTGCGATGACGGGCAGTATCAAGGTGTCGTTCGGCGAGCTGCTGGGCGGACTCATGAGCGGCACGAACGAGCAGGTGGGGATTATTAAAGATTTGCGCTTTCCGCGCATTATCGTCTCCATGCTGTCGGGAGCCGCGCTGGCCGTATCGGGAGCGCTGTTGCAGGCCGTTATGAAAAATGCGCTCGCGGAGCCGGGCATTATCGGCATTTCGTCAGGTGCGGGGCTTGTGTCGATCACGGTCGTGACGCTGTTCCCGATGCTCTACTTCTGGTCGCCGTTATTCTCCGTGTTGGGCGGCGCCTTGGCCTGTTATCTGGTCTATTCGCTTTCCTGGCGCACGGGATTGAACCCGCTTCGGCTTATCCTGGTCGGCATCGCGATCAACGCGACGTTTACGGGGCTCGGGCAATCTTTTAATTACCGGGGCAGCTACGCCGTAACCAGCGTCAATCAAGCCATCTCTTCCATCTTCACGATGAAGACTTGGGAGGATGTCCATATTCTCGCTATCTTCGGCGGGATCGGATTGATCGTATCGCTGCTGCTGGGAGGCTGGTGCAATATGCTGGCCTTTAATGACGAGACGGCCCGCAATCTGGGGCTTCGCGTCGTGCGCGTCAGGCTGCTCATCTCGGCTGTGGCCGTACTGCTGGCTTCGGTGGCAACGGCCATCGGCGGACTCATCATGTTCGTCGGTCTGCTCGTCCCGCACATCGGCCGGGCATTGGTAGGCTCGAGCTACAAGCTGCTTATTCCGTTTTCGGCGATCGGAGGGGCGTTGCTGGTGCTGGCGGCGGACACGATCGGAAGAACGGTATTGGCCCCCGCGGAAATACCGGCTTCTATAATAATGGCGGTCATCGGCGGCCCGTTTCTTATCATCATGCTAATGAGAAGCGATCGACTGAATAAATAAAGGAGCGGCGGAGACGGCCGCGAGCACGGGAGGGTTGGAATACGCATGAAGCAGCTGCTTATTACGGACGATGACTATAATAGCCGCGTCCTGCTGGGCCACTATATGACCAAAGAAGGTTTCCGGGTACTGGAAGCGCAAAATGGTCGCGAGGCGATAAACGTTCTGGAAAATCAGGCCGTGGATCTTGTCATTATGGATATTATGATGCCGGAAGTGGACGGACTGACGCTCTGCGAATATACCCGCAAAAACTACGATATTCCCATCATCATCCTGTCCGCGCGCGACCAGCTCAGCGATAAGGAGCAAGGCTACTTAAGCGGCACGGACGATTACGTGACGAAGCCGTTTGAGCTGCCGGAGCTGCTGTTCCGGGTCAAAGCCCTGTTCCGCCGGTACTCCTTCGCCTCTAGCGACAAGATCCGGCTGAGCCGTCTCGTCATCGATCGTAAAAATTACGAGGTGATAGACGGGGACGAAGTCCTCCTGCTGCCGCTCAAGGAGTTCGAGCTGCTGGCCCAGCTGGCGGAATATCCCGGGCGGGTATTCTCGCGCGACGAGCTGATCCATCTCATCTGGGGCTCCGATTACGGCGGCGACGAACGGACGGTGGATGTTCATATCAAACGGCTGCGCAAGCGGTTCTCGGAAGGTGGCGGAGGTTTCCAGATCCATACGATTCGCGGCGTCGGCTACAAGCTCGAGGTGCTGGCTTAATGCGTTCGCTTTATTTTCGCGTGTTCCTGATTACGCTTTATACGATACTCATCAGCAGCTTCCTGGGCTTCTATGTCGCCAACGTCTATTATCATTGGTCGCTGAAGCCTTATCAGGACGAGAAGCTGTTCGGCACGCTTTTGCACGTGAAGGGGCATATCGAGGCGCATCCGGAGGCGATGGGCGATACGCTCAGGGCTTCGGCGGAGCTGGGCTACCAGCTGTACGCGTACGACGAAGCTGGCAACGATTTGTATTATGGAAGAGATTTTGCAAAGAAGGATCTGGGTAACGGGGTTAAGGCGCAAGTGCTGGAAGGAGGACAGTATCACGGCATTGCCGGATTTCCGAACAAGGCGTTTTCCTCCGGTTACTTCGACAATACGCTCAGCAATACCGTAGGCGTACAGGTGACGGCGGGAGCCGACAGGTACGCTCTTTTCCTGCGTCACGACAGCAATGTCCACTTCGACGAGCTGCGCACGTTTTTTTTCTTTATGTTCATGTTGACGGTCCTGTTCAGCGTACCTTACTTCATGCTCAGCACGCGATATCTGGTTCAACCCATCGTCCAGTTGAAGGAAGCGACAAAGCGGATCGCCCAAGGGCAATACAAGCTTAGACTGCCGACCAGGCGGAAGGACGAGATCGGCGAGCTGGCGAGCCATTTTCAGACGATGAGTATGGAGCTGGAACGCGCAGACCAGCGCACCAAGGAATTCGTCGCGAACGTGTCCCATGAGATTCATTCGCCGCTCGCTTCGATTCAGGGCTATGCGGATTCGCTGCTCGGCAAGGAGAGCGATCCCGCGCGGGTTCGGGAATACGCCGCCATTATCGGACAAGAGACGCGGCATCTCGCGACGCTAAGCCGTCAGCTGCTGCTGCTCTCGACGTTGGATCATGCCGACCAAACGACGGAGAAGAAGAGCTTCCCGCTTCAGCCGCAGCTGCGCCAGACGCTTCAATTGCTGGAATGGCAGCTGGCCGAGAAGGAGATCGCCGTGCGGCTGCTGGTGCCCTCCGGCATGGAGGTACACGGCGACGAAGTGCTTCTGATGCAGGTATGGTCGAACCTGCTCTCCAACGCGGTCAAGTATATCCCCGCAGGCCGCTCGATCCAGATTCAAGGCCATATCGAGGACGGCTGCTCCGTGATCCGGATATCCGATACGGGCGACGGCATCCCCGAGGAGCATCTGCCGTTCATCTACGATCGTTTCTACCGCGCGGACAAGGCGAGAGAAAGGAAGTCCGGCAGCACGGGACTTGGTCTATCCATCGTGCAGCGTATTGTCCATCAGCATGGCGGAACGATCGGCGTGGAAAGCCGGTCAGGCGCGGGAACAACGTTTACCGTGAGTCTGCCGCTTGAATCGGGCAAGCAAGTCAACATGCTCCCTTTTAATCCATTTTTTAAATTGTAGGAACGTATCGGGAGCGCCTTCGTTATTCTATGCTTGTGATATAATGCAACAAGAGTAAGGAGGCGGATGAGATGGAAAGAAGGTCGTTATGGATCGGCGGTCGGCGGCGAGAGGCTGCAGCTTATAGAGAGTTGAGGGCGCCGCATTCGGGAGAGATCATCGCGGAGGTCGCAATGGCGAGCCGCGCGGAAACTGGCGAAGCGATCGCTGCCGCATACGCGGCACGGCATTCGATGCGAGCGATGCCCGCCCATGCGCGGGCGTCGATTCTGGAGCGGGTAGCCTCGCTGCTGGGAGAGCGCAGGGAGGAAGCCGCCCGGATCATCGCGCTGGAGGCGGCGAAGCCCCTCAAGTACGCGCTTGCCGAGGTAGACAGGACGGTACAAACGTACAAGTTCGCCGCCGAGGAGGCCAAGCGGCTGTACGGAGAGACGATCCCGCTGGACGCGGCGCCGGGCGGCGAAGGAAGGCTGGCCTATACCGTTCGCGAGCCGCTGGGCGTTATCGGCGCCATCACGCCATTTAACTTCCCGTTGAATCTAGTGGCGCACAAGGTCGGACCGGCCGTAGCCGCCGGCAATACGGTCGTGCTGAAGCCAGCGAGTCAGACACCGCTCTCTGCTTATCTGATCGCGGATTTGTTTCATGAGGCTGGCCTGCCGTCTGGGGCGCTTAATGTCGTTACGGGAGCGGGCAGCGTCGTCGGCAATGCCATCGTGGAGGATGACCGCGTGGCGATGGTGACGTTTACGGGCAGTCCGGAGGTGGGCAAAGCGTTGCGTGCGAAGGCCGGACTTAAGCGCGTCACGCTGGAGCTAGGCTCCAACTCGGCGCTTATCATCGACCGCGGCATCGATGTGGAGAAAATAATTCCGAGATGTGTCATGGGCGCGTTTTCGAATCAAGGGCAGGTATGTATTTCGCTGCAACGGATTTATGTGCATGACGATGTGTACGAGAGGTTCGTGGAGGGTATGCGCCTGGCTGTGATGGGACTAAAGATCGGCAACCCGCTAGAAAAGGATACGGATGTCTCAGCCATGATTGCTCCGGTTGAGACCGAACGGGCTTTGCTTTGGATTGGGGAAGCTCTGGAGAGCGGGGCGAGGCTGATTGCCGGAGGCAAACTTCGCGAAGGCGTTCTGGAGCCGACGGTGCTGGTCGACACGGCTGAGGACATGAAGGTCAACTGCATGGAGTTGTTCGCTCCCGTGGTCAACATCGGCAAGGTTAGCAGCATGGACGAAGCGATCGCCGCGGTCAATGATTCCCGATTTGGACTTCAAGCGGGCATCTTTACAAACGATATCGGCCTTGCGCTGCGAGCGGCGGACGAACTGCATGTCGGAGGCGTCATTATTAACGACATTCCGACGTACCGAGTCGATCATATGCCTTACGGAGGCGTCAAGGAAAGCGGCACGGGCCGCGAAGGCGTGAAGTATGCCGTGCAGGAAATGACGGAGATGAAGCTGATCGTCGTGAATCGCCAAATTTGATGAATTCCATGTCCCCGAAAAACAGGCCGGACTAGGGTCTCATAGTATAAATAAGGCCAGAGCGCACCAAGCTACATATAAAGAGGTGTGCTCTGGCTTTGTTTTTTGTTCAAATATAGGAAGTTTGGGCCGTTTAGCGAGATGGTCGGGATGACATATGCAAGTAGTCAGAAAATTTAAACATTCCATCTTGACCCTCGGGATTTTTTGAGTATAATAAAACTAAAGTCAAAGAAAGTCAAAGTCAACGAGTTGACATTTAACTGTCCTGATGCTCTGGAAATGTAAGTATCGGGGGTATGGCTTTCTGAAGACGATACTCAGGGAGGTTGGTGATTTGCGTAATATTTCCGATCTCATTGAACATCACCTCAAACAAATGCTTGACGGCAGCGACGAAGGCGCGGTGGAGATTCAGCGCAACGATCTTGCCGACCGCTTCTCTTGTGTGCCTTCCCAGATCAATTACGTAATCAGCACGCGTTTTACGCTGGAGAAGGGGTACATGGTGGAGAGCAAGCGGGGCGGGGGCGGTTACATCCGCATTCAGCGAGTCGATCTGCCTGCGCTCAAGAACCTTCAGTACCATATTGAACGAACGATTGGCGACAGCGTCGACCAAAGCGCCGCGGAGGGCCTGATTTATCAGCTGCATGAAGCGGGTATGATTACAGTAAGGGAGTCGAATCTGCTGCGGGCGGCGATCCATCGGGACACAATTGCCCTGGTGCTGCCAATGCGGGATGAGATTCGCGCAAGACTGCTGAGAGCAATGCTCATCTCATTGCTAGCCAAATAGGGAATAGCGGAAGGGAGGGACCGAAGCTTTGTATTGCCAAGAATGCGGCAAGAAGCCGGCTACGCTTCATTTTACGAAAATCGTAAACGGCGAGAAGACGGAATTCCACATCTGCGAAGGCTGCGCCCGCGAACGGGGCGAAGGCATTCCGGGTTCACCAAACAGCTTCTCCATCCACAGCCTGTTATCGGGACTGCTGGACTTTAATGCAATAGGCAACTCGTCATCGGCTTTGTCCGGTGCTCCTCAGCAGCCGATACGCTGCGAGGAATGCGGTCTAACGTACACGCAATTCAGCAAGATCGGCCGATTCGGCTGCAGCTCCTGTTACCAAGCATTCTCGGAACGTCTGGATCCGCTTCTGAAGCGGGTGCACAGCAGCACGACGCACAACGGTAAAATTCCGAAACGTTCGGGAGGCCTTATCCAGTGCAGGCGCGAGATCGAACGATTGCGCAAGGATCTGCATACCCATATCGAGCAGGAGGAATTCGAAAGCGCGGCAACTCTGCGCGACGAAATCCGCGAGCTGGAACGCAAGATTGCGGAGATGTAATGGCGGTAGGAGCTTTTGAACCACCACAAAATGAAAGTTCAAAAGGTTCGATTGGCAGTACCGAGAAGGTTGGACGAAGTCGAGGCCTGAGGATCGGAGCGTAGCAGAGCTACGTGAGAACCGGAAGGACCGGCTGAGTTCAAAATTCGACGTCGAGTAAGCTTCCCTGAAGTAACAACGTAATGGCAGTCGGAGCTTTTGAACCACCTTTAAAGGAAGGGTGTGAAGGGGTTGACAGTACATCGCTTCTCCCAAGACGCTCTGAGCGACTGGATGCGGACATTGGGTCCGGACTCCGACGTCGTGATCAGCAGCCGGGTGCGAGTGGCCCGCAATTTGCGGAAGCAGCCGTTCCCGATGCTCGCTACGAGCGCCCAGGCGAATGAAGTGCTGGAGCAGCTGGCGGATGTCAGCAAGTCGGGCAAGCTGGACGAAGTAGGCTCCTTCGAGACGCTGCTGTTATCCGAGCTTAGCGAGTTGGACAAACGAGTGCTCGTGGAGAAACATCTTATCAGCCCGAATCTGGCGAACGAGTCTCGCGGCGGGGCCGTCGTGCTCAGCGAGAACGAATCCGTCAGCATTATGATTAACGAAGAAGACCATCTGCGCATCCAATGTTTATATCCCGGTTTCCAAATCGGCGAAGCATGGGCGTTGGCAAGCGGAATTGACGATATTTATGAAGAAGTGGCGGATTATGCCTTCGACGAGAAGCGCGGTTATCTGACCACCTGTCCGACCAACGTCGGAACGGGAATTCGGGCATCGGTCATGATGCATCTGCCGGCATTGGTATTGACTCAGCAGATTAACCGGATTCTGACTGCCGTAACGCAAGTCGGTCTTGCCGTTCGCGGCCTCTATGGAGAAGGCAGCGAAGCGTTAGGCAATCTGTTCCAGATCTCGAATCAAATTACGCTCGGTCAGTCCGAAGCGGAAATCATCGATAATCTGCATGATGTAGCCAAACAGATTATCGAGCATGAACGGGCGGCGCGCAAACGTCTTCTGGCGGAGTCCAGACTGCGAACGGAGGATCGCGTCAAACGTTCCTTCGGCATTCTGTCCCACGCGGTTATCATGGACTCCAAGGAAGCCGCGCAGAGGCTGTCGGATGTTCGTCTCGGCGTCGATCTTGAGCTGTTGCCGGACGTAACGCCGCAGGTGCTCAACGAGCTGCTCGTCATGACTCAGCCAGGTTATCTGCAGCAGACTTTTAATGAGAAGATGAGTACCGAGCAACGCGACGTAAGACGCGCCGAGCTCATTCGGGAGAAACTGAAGGTTGCTCAAATCCAAGATTGATCATGGGGGTGCAGGAATATGATGTTTGGAAGATTCACGGAACGTGCGCAGAAGGTGCTCGCACTGGCTCAAGAAGAAGCAGTGCGGCTAGGCCATAACAATATCGGAACGGAGCATATTTTGCTCGGTCTCATTCGCGAAGGCGAAGGCATCGCGGCGAAGGCTCTGATCGGGCTTGGTCTCGGTCTCGAGAAAATTCAGGATGAAGTCGAAGCGCTCATCGGACGCGGACAGGAACAACCGAACAACATCGCTTACACGCCGCGTGCCAAAAAGGTCATCGAGCTGTCGATGGATGAAGCCCGCAAGCTGGGCCATACTTACGTTGGAACGGAGCATATTCTGCTCGGCCTCATCCGCGAAGGCGAAGGCGTGGCGGCACGCGTGCTGAACAACCTCGGCATCAGCCTGAACAAAGCGCGTCAGCAAGTGCTGCAGCTGCTTGGCAGCAGCGAAGCGGTATCCAGCAACCACGGCACGCCTGCTAATGTCAGCACGCCGACGCTGGATGGACTCGCGAGAGATTTGACCGCTTATGCGAAGGAAGGCAATCTCGATCCGGTCATCGGTCGAAGCAAAGAGATTGAGCGCGTTATCCAAGTGCTTAGCCGCCGGACCAAAAACAATCCGGTTCTCATCGGCGAGCCGGGCGTCGGCAAAACGGCGATCGCGGAAGGACTCGCGCAAAAAATCATCGCCAACGAAATTCCCGAGACGCTGCGCGACAAACGGGTGATGACGCTGGATATGGGCTCCGTCGTCGCCGGTACCAAATACCGCGGCGAATTCGAGGATCGTCTCAAAAAGATCATGGATGAGATCCGCCAAGCGGGCAACATCATCCTGTTCATCGACGAGCTTCATACGCTCATCGGCGCAGGCGGCGCGGAGGGCGCGATCGACGCTTCCAATATTCTGAAGCCGGCGCTTGCCCGCGGCGAGCTGCAGTGCATCGGCGCGACGACGCTGGACGAATACCGCAAGTACATCGAGAAGGATGCCGCGCTCGAACGCCGCTTCCAGCCGATCACGGTCGACCAGCCTTCCGTCGAGGAAGCGATCCAAATTCTTCACGGCTTGCGCGATCGGTACGAGGCGCATCACCGCGTAAAAATTACGGATGAATCCATCGAGCAAGCGGTTAAGCTGTCGGATCGCTACATTACTGACCGTTTCCTGCCGGACAAAGCGATCGATCTGATCGACGAGGCGAGCTCCAAGGTAAGGCTGAATTCCTATACCGTACCGCCGAATCTCAAGCAGCTGGAGAACCGTCTGGAAGATATCCGCAAGGAGAAGGACGCTGCCGTCCAAAGCCAGGAGTTCGAGAAAGCGGCCGCGCTTCGCGATACGGAACAGAAGATTCGCGAAGAGCTGGACGTCACAAAAAATCAGTGGAAAGAGAAGCAAGGCCGCACCGATTCCGAGGTTACGCCCGAGGATATCGCTCAAGTCGTGGCGAGCTGGACCGGCATCCCGGTTAGCAAGCTGGCGGAAGAAGAGACGGAGCGCCTGCTGAAGATGGAAGAAATTCTTCATGACCGTGTAATCGGTCAAGAGGAAGCCGTGAAGTCGGTATCCCGCGCGATTCGCCGCGCAAGAGCCGGACTCAAGGATCCGAAGCGCCCGATCGGCTCGTTCATCTTCCTTGGTCCTACGGGCGTCGGCAAGACAGAGCTGGCCCGCGCGTTAGCGGAAGCCATGTTCGGCGACGAAAATGCGGTTATCCGCATCGATATGTCGGAGTACATGGAGAAACATTCGACATCCAGACTGGTCGGAGCTCCTCCGGGTTACGTCGGCTACGAAGAGGGCGGCCAGTTGACCGAGAAGGTTCGCCGCAAGCCGTATTCCGTCGTATTGCTTGACGAGATCGAGAAAGCCCATCCGGAAGTATTCAATATTCTGCTTCAAGTGCTCGAGGATGGACGTTTGACGGATTCCAAAGGCCGCGTCGTCGACTTCCGCAACACGCTGATCATCCTGACGTCCAACGTTGGAGCGGATCAAATCAAGAAAAACTCGTCGCTCGGATTCACCGCCGTACAAGATGCGGGCCGCGACTTCATCGTGATGAAGGACAAAGTGATGGCGGAGCTTAAGAAGAGCTTCCGTCCGGAGTTCCTGAACCGGATCGACGAATCCATCGTCTTCCATTCTCTCGGCGAAGAGCATATTGCCCGGATCGTGACGCTGATGTCCGACGAGCTGCGCAAACGCTTGAAGGAGCAACAAGTCGACTTCACGCTGACGGAAACGGCGAAGAACTTCCTTGCCAAGGAAGGCTACGACCCGCAATACGGCGCGCGTCCGCTGCGCCGCGCGATCCAGAAGCATATCGAGGACCGTCTGTCCGAGGATCTGCTGATGGGTCTCATCCAGAAGGGCGATACCTTCGTTATCGACGAGAAGGATGGGGCGTTGGTCGTTACGAAACATCTGCATCAGCCGGCTGAAACGCAGGAAGAAGAGCCGACTACGAAATAAAAAAATGGCAAGTCGAATCATCGTTGATCGATGACGATGACGGCAATGCGAAAGAAAAGCATCCTCTGCAAACGAGGATGCTTTTTTCATGTCTGCGGGGGCTTTTGTTCCCCAAAATGGTTGGTTATATAGTCGGAGAACAAGCGGGCATTATGCGGGAGCTGCTCTTCGGCACGGCAGACGAACGAGATATAGCGGCGATTACGGTAATTCGGCAATCGGAACTGGATCAGCTCGCCTGCCGCAACCTCTTTAATGACGCTGCGCTCCGGCAGCACCGCGATACCCAGGCTGCACTTGACCGCTTCCTTCATCGTTTCGATGGCGCCGAGCTCCATGGACTGGTTGAATATTATTTCCGTCTGGTTCATCCATTCCTCCGTCAGCGTGCGGGAGGTAGAACCGGGTTCATGCAGCAGCAGCCGCTCCCCTTGCAA
>NZ_BDQX01000113.1:21538-25541 GCF_003112455.1 Paenibacillus agaridevorans | reverse complement strand
CTATCCCCTGCGGGCCCGACAGTCGATGGCCGGGAGCGACAACAAGCCGCAGCTCATCCTCCAACAATGGCTGTATGGACAAGCCTGGTTCCGGCGAATTCGGAAGCGACACAACCGCGGCATCCAGCTCGTAATTGCGCAGCATGGCCATAATGGTGCCCGCCTTTTTGACGGTCAGCTGCAGCTGAATACTCGGGTACTCCTCCTGAAAGGCGGAGAAGCAGGCGGGCAGCAGATAGGTGGCGGGCGTATAGCTAGCGCCAAGCTTTAATCGTCCGCCGCCCCTTTTATGCAACTGCGCGGCATGCTCTTCCAGCTCGCCGCCAAGGAACACGATGCGACGAATATAGGGGAGCAGCTCCAGCGCGGCTTCCGTGGGCCGGAGCTTCCGCGACGTCTTGCGCACCAGCTCGAGTCCTAGTACCTCCTCCAGCTTGCGCAAATGGAAGCTGACCGTAGGTTGGGTGAGTCCCAGCTTCTCCGCCGTTTCCAGCAATGTTTTGCCTTTGCATATTTCCAATAACACTTTTAATTGTTGAATGGTCATATCATCACCTCATCCCCTCCGAATATACATTTTATCTATATATATTTCAATATTTCTAAAGTTTATTTAACAATGGTTTAATCTTTCTCTAATCTGTCGTTGATTTTTCGTTGATAAAGTAACCGTGTAAGCAAAAACGGCTGACGAAAAGGTGGAGAAAAACGAATGAATGTTTATCCGATTCAATGGAAAAGAGTAACGACAGGCATCGTGCTGACATCTATGTTGACTGTACTTGCAGCATGCGGAGGCAATAATGGGGCGGAAAACGGCAATAAGTCGGAATCCGGGGCAGCTCCGTCGCCGACTGCAGCGCCAACGACGGAGACAGTTGCAACGGAAGAGCCGGCTGTTGAAGATGCAGGCAAGCTTGTTGTGTACCTTAACGATTTTGACGCCATCATCGCCGATATGTTCAAGGAAGCAACCGGGTACGATGTAGAGCTCGTAACGGGCAACGGCGCGGAGATCATGTCCAGAATCGAAGCGGAAAAAGGCAATCCTCATTGGGACATCGTCTGGGCGGACATGATGCCGTCCATTCACGGCTTGGGTCTGCAAGGCCAACTGCTGGAAGGCTGGGAGCCGGAAAATCTGTCGCAGGTTGCCGAAGACTTCAAAGCGTACATTCCCGAGAACAAAACATATTTCCCTACCGGCGCTCATGCTTCCGGCATCATCGTATACAACAAAAACTTCTATACCGAAGAGACGGCTCCCAAAACTTGGGCTGACTTCGCCAAAGCGGAATACAAGGACCAAATCGCAACAGCCGACCCTGCCATCGCAGCTCCGGCCTATCCGTTTGTTGCGGCGCTCTTCGACAAAGCCGGCGGAGTAGAAGAAGGCAAGGCGTTTTTCGATAGCTGGTTCAACAACGGCTTGCGCGTTTATCCGAAAAATCCGCAGATCGTACAAGCATTGTCCGGCGGTGAAGTGAAGCTGGCAGCTTTGCAAGAATCGAATGCGTACAGCATGGTTAACAATAACGAGCCGATCGGCATCATTTGGCCCGAAGAAGGCGCTCCGGCATCCGTGCGCGTAGCCGCTATTCAGAAAAATACGAAAAACCCGAATGCAGCCAAAGCGTTTATCGAATTCCTGCTGGATGCTAAAACACAACAACAGCTTGTTGATGAAGGCGAAGAAGCTTACTTCGATCCCGCTGCCCAAGGCGTGACGGCGAGACCGGATCGCGCCGCGAACGCAAAGCTGATTGCCGCGGATGCCGCGTGGGCGTCGCAGCATGAAGCGGAAATCAAACAATGGTTTGCCGACAAAGCGGTTAAGTAACGGCCATGTTCAGGCTTACGAATGAACGGCTTGGTTGGCTGGTCAGCATCGCGCTGCTGATTCTGGTCCTGTACCCGCTCCTGGCGGTGGTCATTCAAGTATTGTTGCCCGGCGTCTTTTTCGGGAATTGGGTTATAGGCGATCTTAGTCTGCTTCTTGAAATATTCAAACGTCCGTTATGGCAAAAGTCGCTCGAAAACTCGTTGCTGCTGGGTATCGGCACCACTCTGATCGGCACGCTGCTTGGCGGCGTGCTGGCCACGGTTCGATCGACCTGGCGTTTCCCCACTGCCGGCTTGCTTGATGCCGCCGTCTGGTTGCTGCTAATCATGCCTTCATTTATTCTGGCTCAAGGCTGGGTTATGTTTTCAGCGCAGCAAGGGCTGGCCGTAAACCTGTTCGGCTGGGACTGGGTGCCGGGTGCGGTATTCCAGCCCGCCGGGCTGACTGTCATCATGACCTTGAGCAAATTCCCGCTCGCTTACCTCAGTATGAAAGCGGCGATGGAATGGAAGGTGCAGCAGTTGTCGGATGCGGCCAGGCTGGGCGGCGCTTCGCCGATCAAGGTGTGGGCGACGATACAGGCGCCGCTGCTGCTGCCGGCACTGCTGGCCGGAGCGGCGCTGGTATTTATGGACACGATTGGCGACTTCGGTCTGCCGTCTTCCATTGCGGCTATCTACCGCTTCCCGACGTTGCCGTATTCCATATATTCGGCTCTGTATACATCGCCCATTCGATTCGATATGGCGGGCGTATTGTCCTTCTATCTGGTGCTTCTGATCAGCGTCGCGATGCTGTTGCAATTTGCGGCCATGCGCCGTTCCCGTTTCGACTTTATGTCGGGGGGCGCGGTGCCTTCCGTGCCAAAGGAGGCGGGCAAATACCGCTGGCTACTTGCTGCAGGCAACATCGTTTTCCTGCTTGTCATCATTGGTATTCCGATCGGCTCAAGTCTGATGATGTCGTTTATGCAAGCGCAGGGAGGCGGCGTGAAGGCGGAAAACCTGACGCTGGCCAACTATGCGGCGTTGTTCGACGGCGGCTTCCAGTTGCTGCATGGTCTCGGGCGTTCGCTTATGATCGCGGCATCCGCAGCTGTTATCGGGCTTGTTGTTGGTTTGTTGGTTGCCTTTGTGTTGACGTATTCGCAGTTCCGGTTCCGGCGCGGCATTGAGGTGCTGTCGCTTGTCACTCTGGCTGTACCGGGCGTCGTGCTTGGCATCGGATATATTTTTGTATGGAATCAGCGCTGGCTGGAACCGCTGGGCTTGCTGTTGTACGGCAAACCGGCCATTCTGGTGCTTGCGGCGATTGCAGGAGCGATCCCCGTCATTACGCGGATTATGGTAGGGGCGATGGCCAAGGTGCCGCAATCCTTTCTTCATGCGGCAGGTTTGCAAGGCGATTCGCTGCTGCGCCGGATCAGGCGCATATTGCTGCCGCTGATGCGGGGAGCGCTGCTGTCCGCGGGGTTGGCGGCATTCGGCGCCAGCGTGTTTGATCTCGCGGTCAATTCGGTATTGTTCCCGCCCAATTACATCACATTCCCTGTAGCGATCAACAAGTCGTTCGAGGATATGCGCTTCGGTTATGCGTCGGCGGCAACGATATTGGGAGGCGGAGTTGTGGTGGCGATTATATTGGTTATTGAACTGTTGTTCAGAAGAAAGGAGGCGCGTTCATGAATATCAAGTCGCGATTGTCTTCGGTGTTCACGGGCGCTGCTGCCGTTCAGGCGTGGGCCGCGTCGATACCGGCGGCATCTCTGGCTCCGGTATCGGCAAAAGATGCTGCCCGGGTTTCCGCCGGCAAGGAGAAGGACCAGGCTTCGGTATTGCTGGACATGCAAGACGTATCCAAGCAATATGGCGCATTCCGGGCGTTGGACGGGATTTCGTTCCAGATGAAGGAAGGGGAAATCATAAGCGTGCTGGGGCCCTCAGGCTGCGGCAAGTCGACGCTGCTGCAATTGGTGGCCGGCCTAGCCAAGCCGGACGGAGGCGCAATTCGGCTGGGCGGCAAGGTGATCGCTTCTCCCCAGACCATGATGCCGCCCGAGAAACGCGGCATTAACATGGTGTTTCAGGATTATGCGCTGTGGCCTCATATGAATGTGGAGGACAATATCGCCTACGGCCTGCACCGCTTAAGCAAAGAAGA
>NZ_BDQX01000113.1:0-21328 GCF_003112455.1 Paenibacillus agaridevorans | reverse complement strand
CGAGCCGTTGTCCAATCTGGACATGAGGCTGCGAATCGAGATGCGCGCGGAGATGGCGTATTTGTTCCGCTGCTTGGGTACAAGCGTGTTCCATGTCACCCATGATCCCGAAGAGGCGTTCTCGATGGCGGATCGGCTGCTCATCATGCGCAAGGGCAATATCGATCAGATCGGAACGCCGCAGGAGTGCTTCAGTCGTCCCGCCAGCCGCCATGCCGCTTCATTGCTGGGCGCGATCAACCGGCTGCAGGGCATGAAGGAAGGCACGCCGGGAGGCACGGCAATCCGTTTGCCTTCGGACGGCGCGATATACGGCATATCCGGCGCGGAAGCTGCGGATGCGCAGGTCGGTTCCGCCATGGAGCTGCTATTCCGTCCGGAGGATCTGGTTCTGACGGAGGAAGAAAATTTTGAAGCCGAAGGCAATAATAAGCTCCGTCTGCGCATCCGTTATTGCACCTTCGAGGGCAATCGCTGGAGATCGGCCGCGGATACGACCGATGGTCAACCGCTGTATTTGTTGACGGACTATCCGCTCGATGCCGATCAGCAGGTCGTGGCGGCGCTGCCCGCTTCCAAGTCGTTTCTATATGCCAAAAACGATGATTAGAACGGGCTTACGGAACTGAGAAACGGCTTGCACGCCGTCATGGAACGGCGTCAACCGTTGTTAACCAACTATCGAAGAGGAATGTTCATGATGCAGTTCATGCAGTTTAAGCCTACCCTATCACGACTATTGGTTATATCGGATATTCACGGCCACGAAGAAGGATTGGCGCAGCTGCTGCACCGTGCGGATTACTCGCCGCAGACAGACAAGCTGATTCTGTTGGGGGATTACGTGGATACGGATCCGTCCACCTGGCGTACATTGGATACGGTTGTCGATCTCGTATCGCAAGGAGCCGTCGCGCTGCAAGGCAATGCGGAACGGAGTTTGCTGGCTTCAGGTCCTGACTTGGCGGGCCGGCTGTCGCCTCATATGCTCGACTGGATGGAACGGCTGCCGCTATATTGGAGCGTAGAGACCTATTTGTTTGTACATGCGGGCATTCGGCATGGGGTGCCGCTTGAGCGGCAGACCGCAGAGGATTTGACCGAAATTCGGGATGACTTCTGGAATCGCGAGCCGGCGGGAGGGCAGACGGTTGTATTCGGCCATACGCCAACCTTCAAGTTAGGTTCCCCGCCGGGAGAGCTGTGGTTTGCGCCTGGCAGAATCGGAATCGATTGCGGAGCCAAACATGGGAAACGGCTGGCGCTGCTTGATCTTCGGGATGGGGTCAGCTACAGCTGTTCGACAAATCCGGAACGAATGTATACGGATTGGCGTGTCGAACGCATGAAGATGCATCGCAGCGCAAGCCTTTCGGACAGATGACATTAAGGCTATCGGGAATATTGTTATGCTATTGAGATGTGATCGGCGTCGCCCGTTCGGCTACTCCAGCCGCCAGTTGCGGCAATGGTCCTGCTGCACCGGCGCGATGCCGGATTGCAGCGGGTTATGGTTGATGTTCCGCGCGTAACCGTCTTCGATATGGCTGAGGTACAATAAGCCGCGATCAAGAATGGCGACGTCAGGGTTGTCCTTCCGGAATGTCATTCCATTAATATATAATCCTCGCACATGGGCGGCAACGAATTGATAGGGCTGAGCCGCATAGTTGAACGCATCGGGATCGGCATCGCAGCGGCTGGTGCCCGTCGCCTTGGTCATTTGGCTGAAATCTTCCTCTTCGCCGGTCATGCTGTTGGTGAAGTTGTTGAAAGTAATATTCTCGACGGGATGTTCGGCCGTCCCTTCGATGAAGATGCGTCCCGGTCCCGTCAATATTATATTGTCAAATACGATATTGCGGATGGAGACGGGCTTGGAAGATTGATAATAACGCGGCGTTATATCGATTAGGAAAGGGAACTTGAATGCGGCATGAATAATCAGGTTGGAGAACACCAGATTCTCGTACGGGCCGCCATCCTTCAAGTAAAGAGATAATCCGATCGTCGAATCGTGCACGACGCAATTGGCGATTGTGACGTTGCGGATCGGCCCTTCGCTTTCGGTGCCGAATTTGATCGCCTGGCAACGCGAACGCAGGACACAGCCCGACACCGTCACATTTTCGCATGCGAAACCGTCAATGCTCTTGAATACAATGCTGTCGTCGCCGGATTCGATATTGCAGTCGCTGATCTGAACGTTGCGGGAACCGTCAATGCCGATGCCGTCCGTGTTAATGCGGTTGCGATTATTGCGAATCGCAACCCGGCTGATCATCACGTCTTCGCACTGCTGCACATGCAAGGTCCAGCTGTCGGAGTGCCGGATCGTAATGCCGTCGACCCGTACCCCGCTGCAGCCGGTGAACAGCAAGGTGCCGATGCGCATCGGTACCAGACGGTTCTCGGGAAACCATAAATCCTCTGTGCCGCCCCCGTTTATTTCCCCTTCTCCGGTAATTCTGCAATTGCTTACTTCGCGAGCCAGCAACAAAATATAAGTAGCGCGAGGCGGATTGGTATATGCTTCATAACCGACGGGAGGATACAAGCTCATGTCGGACGAAGCGCGAATAACGGCTTGCATGCCCAGATGCAGATGAACGTTGGATCTAAGCATCAGCGTCCCCGTTACGTAAGTCCCCCGGGGCACATACACGGTTCCGCCTCCCGCCTCGGAGCAGGTGTCAATGGCCCGCTGCAACGCGTATTGATCAAGTGTTTCCCCGTCTCCCGCAGCGCCGAATTGTTTTACATTATAATCGTACATGTTCAGTCGTCCTCCTTGCGACGGAAGTCCCCTTTCGATTCCGACAGCAGCTTGCGGAATAAAGTGGGGCTTGTGCCCGTCGATCTTTTGAACATTCTTTCGAAATGAGCCAGGCTGCCGAACCCCAACATGTCGGCAATCGAAGATACGGAATGCGAGGTTGAGCGCAGCAGTTGCCGAGCTTCCAGCAGCCTGACATGATGGATGTAATCAATAACGGTAAAGCCGGTTGCGCTCTTGAACAAACGAGACAGATGGAAACGGCTGAGCGCGAATCGCTCGGACAACTCCATAATCGTAATGGATCGTCGGTAGTGGGCATTCAAATATTTCATCATTTCGGCAGCACGGTCATGAAAGGCAAGCATTCGATTGTCTGCGGCCGGCTGATGGCGGAACAACGTAATCATAAGCTCCGTGACCAAAGCCTGCATCATATTGCGGCAGCCAGGCTGTCCGCTCTTCCGCTCTTGGAGGAGCCGGAACAACAGATGTTCGACAGCCGCCTGCTCTTCCCGGGACAATCGCAGGACGGAGCTCCCTCTATGGAATAGCTCCGCCGCGTCTATCTCGGTAAGCGGCAGCAACTGCAGACTTTGTTCGTTCAACATGACGAGGAAACGTTGATGTTCGTTCACCGAAGCGGCTATGGTGCGATGGCGGTCATAGGCATTAATGAGCACAAGATCGCCTTTCTTCAGATGATAAGTCGTCTGATTCAAATAAAGAAAACGTTCTCCCGCGTACAGATAATAAATTTCATACGTATTGTGCGCATGAATGCTGGCCATACTGCCGGACACGGCAAATTCGTCCAGACTGATCCGCAAGTCGTCCTGAATATAAGTAATTTGATTATGGGTACCCATGGATGCATCACCGGCTTGATTATAACCATTGCCTGCCTGAAAAGAAAGCATTCTGCTTCAATTCATGCGCACAATCGGTTGCATGGCCAACAATTTCGCACAATCGGTTGTAAATAAGGAGCGGGGCATTGTCTTGCTATAACCCAGCATGTACAATAAATTATTCGTTAGGAGGCGAAGCCGCTATGAAATATCGATTGCTGATCGTGGATGATGAACGGGAAGTCCGGGAAGTACTTTCGGAGATTGTCGATTGGAGCGAACTGGGGTTCGAGGTCGTTCAGACGTTAAAGGACGGCAGAGATACGATTGCTTATCTGGAACAGCAGCTCGTCGATGTTGTATTGTCGGACATTAAGATGACATTCGAGTCGGGAATCGACGTGGCCAGATTTATTAAAGAGCGGCAATTGCCGGTGAAGGTCGTATTGTTAAGCGGCTATCAGGAGTTCCAATTGGCCCAAGAGGCGATTCGAAATGATGTAAGCGATTACTTGCTTAAACCTACCGATCTGGATGAACTATATCGCGTGTTTCGGAACCTCAAGCGAGAGCTGGATGCCGGAGCGGCGGTCAAACAATCCGAGCGCCAGGATCGGGAACGCTTTGCTTCGTATCTGCTATTTCAATCGGACGCGGCAGCCGAAGAGATTGCCCGGCACCTTGAGCAGCTTAACGCCGCCGTTGACCCGATGCGGGAACCTTGCGCCTTATTGGAAGTGACGGTCACCAAGGATAGCGGAGGGTTGTCCAGGGCGGATGTGGCGAGCAGCAAGAAACTTCTGGCCAATATGGCGGCGGGCCAGTTCCCGTCCTGGCTGATGCTGTTGGATGAGCGCGAGCAGCCACCTTATTACGCCGTTATATGTATGCCGACGGAGCAGCAGCAGTTGTATGACCAAATGCAGAATTCCTTGCAGCGGCTAAATAATATTACGGCGCTTAAAGCACAATTGGTTGGGTTCCAGCGATTTGACAACCTCGCGACGCTGCTGGTCGAATATCGGAGCCGCGATCCGCTGAGTGCGTCGTCCGACGTGAAGCAGGAAGCGGCGGTCGGACCGCAGCGGCGGGACGGCGATGTGTCCCCAAGCAGCGGTAGTCAGTCTGGCGGCGGCAAATGGGCGATTCGCCAGGCCGTCGCTTACATTGAAGAGCATTACCATAAAAACTTGTCTTTGGAGCTGGTGGCGGGCCAGGTCCATCTGAATCCGGTTTATTTCGGGCAGCTGTTCAAGAATGAAACGAATCAGAACTTCTCCGATTATCTGGTGGAGGTGCGATTGAAACACGCCAAGGAGTTGCTTCGTTCGACGCCGTTCAAAATTTACGAAATTTGCGACAAGGTTGGCTATAAGGATCTGAAATACTTTTATAAGCTGTTCAAGAAACATGAAGGGGTAACGCCAAGCGAATATCGGGACAGGAGTTAACGCCATTGGATAAAGCAAGCGGGGTGAAAGCGATGAGCGGTTGGGGAAATATGTGGCGCGACTTTCGAGAATACAGGCGCAACAGCATTCTTGTGCGAAATTTCCTGATTACGTTGCTGTTGTTAATGGTGCCCCTCGGCGTTGTTCATTTGTTGGTATATGCCTATAACGATACCATCAACAGGGAAGAAATTAGCCGTTCGCATATGAACGAGCTGGAACGGTTTAAAGATGCAATGGACAACTCGTTGTTCAATCTGGAGAATCTGTCTCTGCAAATGGCCAGCCAAACCGACTTTGCGTCAGTCGGGAAAGGGAACTTCGACTTTCCGCTTAAATACGAGCAGTTAAACAAAATCCGCCGCATTCAAGATGCGATGTTAATGGCGCAGCTGACGAACACCAGCCTCGAGTCCATATTTGTATTTGTCAAGGATAAACAGTACTTGATTGCTGGAACTAGCGGAGGGAATATCAACAAATATGATGTGGATTGGTGGTACGATGTTTATCGCGATCGCCAGGATACAACCAGCTCATGGACGCAATTTCTGAGAAGCGGCACGGGAAGCAATGACGAATCCCCTGATTTTTTGGCGCATTTCCGTCAGTTGCCCATCTATGGTTCGTCGTCCGAAAAGTCCGGCGTGTTGTTTGTATCCTTTAACATGAATCCGCTTAAGCCGTTCTTAAGCATGCAAGCCGGGAAGCTGTATATTATCGATTCGCAGCAACGGATTATATATGCTCCCCAAGCGGATAGGATTGGCAGTGAATTTTCCGAACTGGAGCCGAATGCCGCGCATGCGGTCGAACAAAGTACGGTGTCCGAAATTATTCATTCCGGCGGGATGGATTATACGCTGTCTGCCGTGCCGTCCGGTTACCGGGACTGGCAATATGTATCGGTATTGCCCCTGCGGCATTATTACGCCAAACAAGTGAAGTTCAGGCAATTTATGATCATGCTGGTGCTTCTGGCCTTGGTGTCCAGTTTGTTGTTCGCGCTGGTCATTTCTTTGCAAAATTACCGTCCGATCAGCGGGATCTTGTCCATGCTGAAACGAGGGGAAGGAGAGACCGGCAGTCGCCGCGGCAAGCTGAACGAAATCAAATACATATCATCCAGCATTTCCAGCTCCAACGAGCAGCGGCAAGAGATGGAGCGGGAACTGCAGCATCGTTACGAGCTGTTGAAGAAGTCGCAAGCCATTGCGTTGCAGGCGCAGATCAAACCCCATTTCCTGTACAACACGCTGGAATTGATTAATATGAAAGCGATTCGGATGACGCGCGGGAAAAATGACGTGTCGGACATGATTCTCGCGTTGTCCCGGCTGCTGCGGTTAAGTCTCATTACGGAGGATGACATTATTCCGCTGCGCAAGGAGTTGGAGCATGCCCAGCTCTATATTCAATTGCAGCAGCTGCGTCTGGACGGGGGGCTTGAAGTGATCTGGAAAATCAATGAAAACATACTCGAATACGATACGATCAAGCTGACCCTGCAGCCTATTCTGGAAAATGCCGTCTATCACGGCATTCAGCCATCTTCGCGGCAAGGCGTGATCAGTATCGTCGGTTATGCGGAGGCGGACGCCGTCATTCTGAAAGTCAAAGACAATGGCGTAGGATTGCCGCGCGCTGTTGCGGATGAAGTGAACCAAAGCTTTCTGCAAACGCCGATCAGACAGAATGAGAGCATCGGGTTAAGAAATGTCAATCAGCGTATTCAACTGGTGTTCGGCAGCGAATACGGATTGCGTCTGGCCAGCCGCGAAGGCGAAGGAACACTGGTCGAGATGAGGCTGCCGAAACGAACTCGGGAATAAAACTTCCCCTGCTGCCATCAAACACGAACGGAGCCGGATCCCGGTACGATAACCGCTGCGCGAGCGATAGTCGTGTTATCGCAAGGTGTTGCGGCTCCAATCTGGATTTTACCCCCCTTAACCTCGAAATGAAAACCTTTACATGCTCCCACTAAACATAGATTTGACCGGATTTCTCGTTGCCGTGCGTTTCCTTACAATAAAGGAAACCGAAGAAAAGGTGTGATAAGGTGGGACGTTCGGGCAATCTACCCTATTTAATTCGCAACAAGTGGCTTTATATTTTCCTGATTCCCGGTATCTTGTATTTGCTTGTATTCAAATATTTGCCGATGGCGGGACTGGTTATCGCCTTTAAAGATTTAAGTTTGACCAAAGGCATCGTGGATAGCGAGTGGGTTGGCTGGTATCACTTTGAAACCTTGTTTCAATCCAGCAATTTCTACCGCATTCTCAAAAACTCCTTGCTGCTGAGCTTTTATCAGATCGTATGGGGGTTCCCGGCGCCAATCATTCTGGCGCTGACGCTGAATGAAATCCGGCACATGTTTTTTAAGCGGATAACACAAACGATTCTGTATTTGCCCCATTTTATTTCGTGGGTCGTGCTTGCCGGCATCGTTATGAGTTTTTTGTCTCCATCGACGGGAATCGTAAACCATGTATTAAATACAATGGGGTTCGAATCCGTTCCTTTTCTGCTTAAACCGGAATATTTCAGGACGATCATCGTTAGCGCGGAGATATGGAAGGAAGTCGGCTGGGGAACGATTATTTATTTTGCGGCGATGTCCGGCATTGATCCCACTTTGTATGAATCGGCCACAATCGACGGCGCCGGCCGCATGCGCAAAATGTGGCATATTACGTTGCCGGGCATATCCGCGACCATTGTGATCTTGCTGCTCTTGAAGCTCGGCAACATTCTCGAAAACGGTTTCGAACAAATTTACCTGCTTTACAATCCGATGACTTACGCCACCGGAGACGTATTCGAAACTTATACGTATCGGATCGGCTTGCAGCAAGGCCGAATATCGTACGGAACGGCGGTGGGCATGTTTAAGGCGCTGGTCGGATTTACGCTGATTATCATGGCCAATTCTGTATCGCGCAAACTTAGCGGAAAATCGATTTGGTAAGGGGAGACAGCATGAATACGAAAACCCGCTTTAGTTGGTTTGACGGCATTAACTATTTGCTTGTAATCATTGTGTGCGCGGCGACACTGTATCCGTTCCTCAATGTACTGGCCGTTTCTTTAAGCTCGTACAGCGCTTATGTGGAGAATCCGTTGCGAATTTGGCCCAAAGACATGAATCTGGCGGCTTATAAGGAAATTATGATTCACCCGGTGTTATGGTCCAGCTATCGCAACAGCATCATTGTAACGGCGTGCGGCGTGGCGGGAGGCATGCTGCTCTATATTCTGAGCGCATATCCCCTGTCCAAGCGGCATCTGAAGGGCCGCAAAATCATCATGGTATTTATCGTATTTACGATGCTGTTCAACGGCGGCATTATTCCCAACTTCTATTTGATGCGTTCGTTGGGATTGATCGATACATTGGCGGCAATCGTGCTTCCGATGATGTTTTCCGGCTTCAACCTCATATTGATGAAGACGTTTATGGAGAACATTCCGGAGGAACTGGAAGAAGCGGCCAAGATGGACGGGGCATCGGAACCGTATATCCTGTTCCGTATTATTGTACCGTTGTCCAAGCCGATTATCGCGACGTTATGTTTGTTCACTGCCGTCACGTATTGGAACAATTTCTTCCAGGCCATCATTTATATCCGCAGCGTAGACAACTGGCCGCTCATGCTGTTTCTCAAAGAGATCATATCCAGCGCGAGCCTGGCCGCGATGAGCAGCGGCGGCAATTCGGCCGAACAAGGCATTATGGACGTCAGACCGGAGACGTTGCAATACGCGACTTTAATGGTCGTTATGCTTCCGATCCTGTGCATATACCCGTTTGTGCAAAAATATTTCGTGAAGGGCATCATGCTCGGTTCAGTAAAAGGTTAACTTGCGGTAGTAGGCGTCTAAACGCTTATTATAGATATGACAAAGGGAGGACATCCGTATGACAAAAAAAACGAAAAGTTTGGTCGTTGTGATGGCCGTTACGGCCATGATGCTTGCCGCGTGTTCGGGCAACGGGAATAACAACGGAGAGCAAGCGACCGCGAAGCCGGAAGCGACTGGCAATACGAACGGGAACGCAGGGGAGGGCAAACAGGAAGAACCGGTTAGTGTCAAAGTGTTAGCCAATTTCGGCCGGGCCGATCTGACGGAAAACGAAAAAGCGTTTTTCCAGAAAGTGAACGACGCGCTAAACATTGATTTTCAATTGATTATCCCGCCATCCTCGGGGTACGCGGAGCAGCTGCAATTGACGCTTATTTCCGGCGATGTGCCCGATGTCGTGTTTTTCCCAAGCGAGCAAGATGAAATGTTTATAAACGCGGTAAGAGACGGCGCCGTTATTCCGATCAACAGCTACCTGGAAAATTCCGAGAATCTGAAAAACTACAGCTACGAACATTCCTGGGAAGCGTTGAAGACGATGCGCGACGACAATATTTATGGCGTTCCGCGCACTTCCATTACAAGGAACGACGGTTTTATGGTGAGGAAGGACTGGCTAAATAATCTGGGTATGGAAATTCCGGCCGACAACGAGGTGACGCTGGAGCAATTTAACGAAATTCTTCGCGCGTTTACTTTCGACGATCCCGATCGGGACGGCAAGCAAGACACGTATGGCGTAGGCTCGTACGTGGATGCCAATAAGGTGCTGCTGCCCGTTCTCGTCTCCGAGCTTGGCCATTACGGCTGGCAGAAGTCTACGGACGGCTCTTATCCGTTCATGCTGCCCGAATATGACGCGCAAAGCGATGTGTACAAGAACATTCTGTTGTATACGCAGAAGCTGTACGCAGAGGGCATTCTTGATCCGGATTCCCCCCTTAATGATTCCGCCGCTGCAAGCGAACGGTTCAAGCAGGGCGTCACCGGCGTGATTAGAGGATTCGCGGGCCACGTCAATGCGCAGGAAAAGGTGCTAAAGGATATTGATCCGCAAGCGGAGCTGACTTATCTATTCGTTAAAGGGCCGGAAGGCAAAGTGCAGGGTACGGGTTATGGAACCGGCATATGGGGCGTCTGGGCTGTAACGGCCGAATCCGAACATCCGGAGAAGGTTGTGCAGGCATTCGATTATATGTTGTCCGAGGAGGGCTGGGATTACCTGTATAACGGCATCGAAGGCGTGGACTACAAGTTGGTGAATAACGAAAAGGTCTACAATCCCGATATTTCCAGAGGGATCGCGACCAGTATTATGCGCCGTCATAACGCTCCGGAATTTTTCCTGGATCCAACGAAGTTTACAAAGGCGGAGCTGGATCGCGTCAGCCCATGGGTAGACAAGGCGGTTGCGACGGTCGTGACTTCGATGGACAAAGGTTACGTGCCTCCGGCTGCGAGAGAACCTCAGTATATGGACTATAAGCTGACATGGGATGAGTTGACCACCAAAATCATGTTGGGCGATCTGCCGATTGATCAGTTGGATAAGGCGCGCGCGGATTGGTACAAAAATGGCGGCGAGCAATATTTAAAGGAAATGAACGAATATATTCAATCGCTTGAAAATTAAGGCGGAGACCGGTCTTGAACAAGGCGATGAGGGAGGGGATATCATGTCGAAATTGCGTTTTGCGGTAGTCGGCAGCGGCTGGGTTGCCGGGGAATATATGAAAGCGATTAACGCGCATACGGATGCGGAGATAGGCGCTGTTGTCAGCAGAAGCAGGGAGTTTGCCGCGGAGAAGCTTGCGGCGTTGGGCATTGACGCGCCGATTGCGGCAAGTTACGAGGAAGTGCTGAACGATTCCCGGATCGATGCGGTTGTATTGTGCTCCACCCCGGAACAACGCGCCGAGCAGACGATTGCCGCTGCCCGTCGCGGCAAACATATTGTCATGGAAAAGCCGCTTGCGCTGAACCGCCGGGAGCTATGGAATATGGCGGAAGCGCTGGAGCAGCATCCCGTGCATACTGTCGCGAGCTTCGTCTTGCGCTGGAACCCGTCCTTTAACAACACCAAAGCGTTAATAGAAGACGATGCGATCGGGCGCGTCTATATGGCGCAGATCGACTACTGGCATCATGTAGGCAAACAATATTCGCAATACCGCTGGAGCAAAACGATGGAATTGGGCGGCAGCAGCATGTTGTCGGCAGGCTGTCACGCGGTGGACGCCGTCCGCTATTTCGCTGGAGACATTGTGGAGGTTTCCGCGTTTGGCTGCAGGACATGGGCGGATTCCGACTACGGCTTCGATCCGAACGCGATCGCTATATTCAAATTAAAGAATGGCGGCATCGGCAAGGTTTCGTCGTCGCTGGAATGCAAGACGCCGTACATCTTTAACGTTCATTTGTTAGGCGAGCAAGGAGCGATCATGAACAATCGGCTGTTCAGTCACAAGCTGCCCGGTCAAACCGATTATACCGTCATTCCGACCATACTTCCGGACAGCGGCGACGTGAGCCATCATCCATTCGTCGAAGAAATCAATGAATTTGTGGCATCGGTCCGAAGCGGCGCGGCAACCCGCTGCACGTTCCAGGATGCATACAAATCGATGGAGGTTTGTTTCGCCATCGACGAATCGATTGCCAGCGGCAAAACCGTCATTCTGCCGTCGGCATAAGGCGTACGGCGGAAGCGTAGAGAAAGAGAGGGATTTATATGGTCAACATTGGATTTATCGGAGCAGGGGGAATTACCCAAAACCATATTCAAGCTCTAAAGCTGCTCTCGAACGCGCAGGTCGTGAGCGTATACGACGCGAACCGGGAGGCTGCGGTCCGATTGTCGGAGGCGACCGGCGCGCAGGTCATGGACAGCGCCGATCAGGTTCTGGACCGTTCGCGAATCGACGCCGTCTATATTTGCACGCCGCAATTCGCCAGGGGAAATCTGGAGGAAACCGCGGTCGAGCGGGGCATCCATCTGTTTGTCGAGAAGCCGCTTGGCATTGACCTGGAGGTCGCTCTCAAGAAAGCGGAAATGATCGAGCAGTCGGGTCTTATTAATGCCGCAGGTTATTGCCTGCGGTATTACGACACGCTGCAAGAGGTCAAACAATATTTGCAAGGCAAACATGTTCACTTGATCCAGGCCCATCGGTTCGGCACGGCGCATTCCAGTCGCTGGTGGTGGCAGCTTGAACAATCGGGCGGACATCTGGTGGATGCGGTAACGCATCAGGTCGACTTGATCCGTTATCTGGTTGGCGAATTTAGCGAAGTGTACAGTCAGAGTAGCAATAGCGCTTTCGCGCGAATGAAGCAGGAGTCCACGATCTATGACGCGGGAGCGCTCTCGTTCGGACTGGAGTCCGGAGCAGTGGGGAGTATTACAGAATCTTGCCTCTCTCCTTATTGCCGGGGTTCGGAGATCAAGTTGTTCGGCGCCGACTTCTATGTCCACATCGAGAACAACAAGAAGGTGACGATTATGGACGGCAGCCGCCATATTACCCAAACCTCGCAATTAAACGCCATGTACGAAGAAAACCGCGCTTTCGTCAACGCTGTGGAGAGCGGCAGACAGGACTTGATTCTGAGCAGCTATGCGGATGGGGCGAAGACATTGGCGTTTACGCTGGCCGCCAATCGGTCCGCGGCGGAGAAACGAGCGGTGGCGTTATGAAGCTCGGTTTAAGTTCGTATAGTTTGGTGCGACTGCTTCGTTCGGGTGACTGGGAGATTACCGATGTGATCAAGTGGGCTGCGGAACAAGGTGCGGAACATGTCGAGATTGTGCCGGTCGGCTTCGAATGGGGAGAAGGCTTCGGGCTGGTGGACGCCGTCCGTTCGCAAGCGGGCAGCCTGGGCATTGAGATATCCGCTTATACGGTGCCGGCGAACTTCGTGACGGAGACGGAGGAACAATTCGCAGCGGAACTGGAACGGGTATGCAGGCAGGTCGATATTGCGAACCGGCTTGGGGTCAAACAAATGCGGCATGATGTCGGCAAGCGCCCGCCGGGAGAAGCGACGATCATGCGGTTCGGGGAAGACTTGGACAAGATGGTGCATGCCTGTCGCGCGGTAGCCGATTACGCAGCGCAGTATGGCATTACGACAAGCGTGGAGAATCACGGCTATCATATGCAGGCTAGCGAACGGGTGCAATCGCTGATCCATGCCGTAGATCGACCCAATTTCAGGATGACGCTGGATGTAGGCAATTTCCTGTGCGTGGATGAAGATCCGATTGCCGCCGTGACCAAAATGATACGTTACGCTTCGATGGTTCATCTCAAAGATTTCTACCGCCGGCCCGCTCATCGCGATCCGGGGCAAGGCTGGATTCGCAGTTCGTCGGGCAACTACCTGCGCGGCTCCGTATTCGGGCAAGGCGATATCGACGTGTGGGAGCTGCTTAAGGCAATCAAATCATCCGGTTACGACGGTTACTTCTCGCTGGAGTTCGAGGGCATGGAAGAATGCCGTCAAGGTTCGCTCATCGGTTTGGCCAATGCGCGCAAAATCTGGGATGCCGTATAGGCTTGGCATAAAGGAGAGGAATTACATTGTATTCAGCAGAATGCCTTCCAAATGTCATAGGTGAAGGCGGGATATTCGCTTTCTCAGGACTGGACGGGGAAACGAGAGCAGCTTCCGGTTTTGTTGCGACCTGGGGCGCGTCGCCTTATTCGCTGTTGTTCCACACGGCCAAGCGGCGCGTGCTGGAAGTGAGCGCACCGGAAGAGACGATGACGGAATGGGTCACCGGAGACGCTTGCCGCTTCGCAACGCCCGTCGGTTCGGGCACTTTCGTGTATGGGGCCTGGCATACGTTGATGGGAACGATCCCTTCGGATGTAAGGGTGAGTCTGCGGTTAGAGGACGGGGCGGAGGCTGTCGGCTGTCCGCAGCCGGTATCCGGGGCCGCAGCAAGCTGCATGGCGTCGGACGATGAAGACAATGGCGAATATATCGTATTGGCGAAACAAGCGGAACGGTTCGCCGTCAGCTTCGGAGCAACGCGGGAGGAAGCCGAGGAACGCGCTTGCGCGGGGCTTCAGCTTGACGTAGAGCAAGCCGTGAGCGACAGATTGGTGTGGCTTGCGCGCGTCCCTGTACTGGAGGATAATCGCCGGACAAGGCTGCTGTACAAATGTTTCAGCGTTATGAAGGCGAATACACTGGCGGCGGAAGCCGGCTTCGGGCAAATGTGGTCCACTCCCGACAGAGTGCCTCACAAGGATATGTGGCTCTGGGACACCGCGTTTCATTCCTTCGGGATGAACAAGCTGGATCCGGATGCGGCATGGCAATGTCTGAAGACGATGCTGGAAGCTATACGGCCGGACGGCATGATGCCTCATCAGATCAACCCGTTTGGCAAATACAGCCGCATAACCCAACCCCCGATTCTGGCTTGGGGGGTATGGGCTAATTATTGCGCGGAGCCTGACGCCGCCAAGCTGCGCTACGCGCTGCCTTACTTGCAGCGTTATCTGGCATGGAATTTGGAGCATCGCGATCGGAACCGCAACGGGCTGTTCGAATGGGAAATCCATGGGGATCCGCTTTGCCGCTCGGGCGAATCGGGAATGGACAACTCGGCCCGGTTCGATGAAGCCGCGGATCTCGACGCGGTCGACTTTTCTACGTTTATGGCTTGCGATATGAAATATGTCGCTTGGATTGCCGCGGAATTGGGGCAGGAGGATGTTGCGCGGACATGGCGCGAACGGGCGAAACAAACGGCGGATCGTATTATTGTAGGCTTTTGGAACGAAGAAGACGGATTTTATTATGACAAACACGGGGACGGACGACTGAGCACAGTGAAGGCGGTCAGCGGATTCCTGCCGTTGCTGCTCGAAGAGCTTCCCGAACGCCATGCGGAACGATTGATCGGGATGTTAAATGATCCGAAGCACTTTGCCGCCGAATATCCGATTCCGAGCCTGGCGCTTTCGGAGCCGGCATGGGGAACCGATATGTGGCGGGGGCCGGCCTGGATCAATATGAACTACATGATTGTCCAGGGTCTGAAGCTCCACGGGCGAACGCAGGAGGCTGACAAGCTGGCGGAGCGAACGATCGATCTGGTTCAACGCTATGTCGAACGCTACGGGGTTACCTTTGAATATTACGATTCCAGCGATCGCCTGCCTCCGGTAGACTGCGATCGCAAGGGCCCGCCGGCAGATCGTTATAATATCCGTCACAAGATGGACAGCATCCGCGACTATCATTGGACGGCCGCGCTGACTGCTTGTTTGCTGCTGGAGAAGGATACTGATGTCAACATGGAGGGCGGCATAGCTGTCAACAGGCATGATGAGCAGCCGAGCACAGCGGGATGGACTGCACCGTCCGGGAGAGGGGGATGAGGGATGGCAACTCTTCATCATTATGAAATCGTTGTGATTGGTGCGGGAGTCGGCGGAATTTGCGCCGCGCTGGCGGCCGGCAGATTACGCAGGCGCGTGCTGCTGATCGACTGCGGCAAGGAAGCAGGGGGGACAGGCGTGCATACGTCTGTTTCTCTTGTCTGCAAATTCAGGGGAACCGATGGTACCGTGATCAATAACGGCATTCATCGCGAATTGTTCCCGCAGGCATATGCGGTTGGAAGAGGGCTGTTCGGGGAAGAGGACGATGTGCCGACGTACGATGAACAGGAGCTGAAGGCCGCTTATCAGAAGCTGTTGGAGCGGGAGCCTTATGTAACCGTCTGGACGGACAGCGAAGCGACAGAGGTATTTACGGAGCAGCGCGTCAACGCTTCCGGCGAGAAGTCGCGGCGAATCCTGGGTGTGGAGGTCGTCAAAGGCAAGCAACTGCGGATTCGAGTGACGGGAGATCAGTTCCTGGATGCTACTGCCGACGGCAATCTCAGCGCAATGGCGGGAGCGGACTTTCAACTTGGCCGCGAGCAGGACGGCAAGATGCAGACGGCTACAGTGACATTCAAGATGAGCGGATTCCGGACTTCGCTGCTGCAGAATCCGAATGTGCGCACATGGAAAGGCATTCATGCATTGCGCCGGGAACTGACCGGTTATTACGAGCAGATGAAAGCGCTCGGCCAGACGAATAACCCGAGGCCAAGCGTGCTTTGTTTCCCGTATCCGGATGGACAGAGTCTCCTGTTTAATTCAACCGCGGTTACCGATGTCGATCCGACGAATCAAGAATCGGTAGACAGGGGAATGGCGGAAGGAGTCAGACAGGCGGCGGAGCTGATCGAGGCGGTGAAACGCCATCCCGCATTTGCCGATGCGACGGTCGACTTTATTGCGCCGAAGCTTGGCATAAGGGAGGGAAGGCGCGTAGTCGGCGAATATATGCTGACGGCTGACGATTGTTTGACAGCCCGGACCTTCGACGATATGGTAGCTGCGTGCGCATACAGTCTGGACATTCATGATCCGCTTGGCGGAGCATCCAAGCTGACGCCGATTCAAGAACCGGGGTATTATCATATCCCTTATCGCTCGCTTATCGCGAAGGGCTGGGATAATCTGCTGCTTAGCTCGCGTTGTATCAGCGGCAGCCATGAGGCGCACAGCTCGTATCGCATCATGTCCGGCGTAAGCGCGATCGGAGAAGCGGCGGGAACGGCGGCCGCGCTGGCCTTGTGGCTGCGGAAGGAAGACGTTCGCGAGGTATCCGCCGCACGGATCCGTTATGTGCTGCAGACAGCCGGTCAATTCGTGGAAGGCAATGTAGAGAAAGTAACGTTGGGGTAACGAAACGGCGCCGGCCTATGCGGCACGGCTACGCTTGACGTATAGGAAAGTAAATAAATTCTGGTTTGACGAAAGGGAGATCACGCGATTGCGCCTCCTCGAGAGACTTCGATTAAGTGCTCACCGCGGCAGCAAGTGCGAGGAGAAGTCAATCGCATACCGCATCGGAGAATAGAGGGAAAAGCTCCGTATAATCTGGATAAATGGGGCTATCGGCTCGGCTTAGAGGGAAAAGTGCCCTTTAATCGGGGTGATTCTTCCCGAATACCGCACTTTGGCCTGGATTAGAGGTAGGATTTCCCTCTAAAGCGCAAGGAAGGTCGGAGACGGGGCCATTAGAGGGCGTTTTTCCTCTTATTCGAGAGAGGGAAGATCCAACAGTCATGAGCGAAGCAGCTGGCCTTTTTCGCACTAGCACAAAAAGGACCGTCAGGGCGGTTTGTCCCGACGGTTTTCTTTATTGAATTTTTTTGAATCGCGCAGATGAAAGCTTGAGATGGATGGAGTCCGCTTGTCCATCATGAGCTTCCATCTGCCTTTTTCTTTCTTGCAAAGATAGCCGCAAAGTCATGCTCGACACGTTCATTGAAGAAACCGATCTAAAATATTTTTTGCACATAATAAACTAAAGATAATAACTAATTCGTTTTAAATACAAGGTACTATTGATTGTTTTTAATTAATTTCACACATTGACAAGAAATCATCCTCCTAAAAACTATGCGTTTTAACCGATAATAACTTATGAATATGGACTGCGTCCTGAAAACCGATAGGCTAAGTTCACAATGATTTTCGTACATGGTGTGCCTTCCTTGGCGGAGCATATAATGGTAAACTTTGAAGATGAGCAAAAACGGAAGTCGTAAGGGAGCTATCCTCGCATGGCTAAAATAAAAACGAAATTCGTATGCACCGAATGCGGTAACGAGTCGGCAAAGTGGCTGGGCAAATGCCCGGGCTGCCAAGCTTGGAACACGATGGTGGAAGAAAAGGAAACCGTCGTGAAGACGAAGGGCATCGGTTTATCGGGAATCCATACGAAAGAAAAACCACAATCGATCATACACATAGAAAGTGGGCAAGAGCCGCGCATCGAAACCCGGATGGTGGAATTAAACCGTGTGCTGGGAGGCGGCGTCGTGCCGGGCTCGCTCATATTGGTTGGCGGAGATCCGGGTATCGGCAAGTCTACGCTCTTGCTGCAGACGTCGCATGCTTTGGCCGTCAAGGGACTGAAGGTGCTGTACATATCCGGGGAGGAATCCGTAAGGCAGACGAAGCTGAGGGCGGATCGGCTCGGAGCGCTGACGGAAACATTATATGTGCTGTGCGAGACGAATATGGAGCATATTAATGATGCGATCGAATCCATAGATCCGGATTTCCTGGTTATCGACTCCATTCAGACGGTCTACGAACCGCGGGTCGAGTCGGCCCCGGGCAGCGTGTCGCAGGTGAGGGAGTGCACGGCGCACTTCATGCGTACGGCGAAGATTAAAGGCATCGCGACCGTACTGGTCGGCCACGTCACAAAGGAAGGCGCCATCGCCGGTCCTCGTCTGCTGGAGCACATGGTGGACTGCGTGCTGTACTTCGAGGGCGAGCGGCATCATACATACCGGTTGTTGCGCGCGGTAAAGAACAGGTTCGGCTCCACGAACGAGATCGGCATCTTCGAGATGAACGAGGACGGCCTGCGCGAAGTATCCAATCCGTCGGAGCTGTTTCTGTCGGAGCGGCCGCTCGGCGTATCGGGCTCGACGGTCGTGGCCAGCATGGAAGGCACGAGGCCTGTCCTGGTCGAGCTGCAGGCGCTTGTCGCGACGACGAATTTTCCGTCGCCGAGGCGGATGTCGACAGGCATCGACCATCATCGGATGGCCCTTATTATCGCGGTGCTGGAAAAACGCAACGGGATGTTTCTTCAGACGCAGGATGCCTATCTAAACGTTGCCGGCGGCGTAAAGCTCGACGAGCCTGCCGTCGATCTGGCCGCGGCAGTCAGCCTGGCGTCCAGCTTCCGGGATGCGCCTACGAAGCCGTATGATGTTATTTTTGGAGAAGTGGGGCTGACGGGCGAGGTCCGGGCGGTCTCCAGAGCGGAGCAACGGGTAAAGGAAGCCGAGAAGCTCGGCTTCAAGCGGGTCATTATGCCGGAGAAAAGTCTCAAGGGCTGGAAAGCGCCGGACGGAATCGAGATCATCGGCGTAAATACAGTAGCAGAAGCGTTAAAGGCAGCGCTGGGATAGGGGGCAAGAGATAAAATGAAAGAACCGACGCATCAGGAAGTTATGAACCAATTGCTGCAGTTAGTGTCGCCAGGGACCCCGTTCCGCGAAGGGCTGGAAAACGTGCTGCGCGCGAAGACGGGAGCTCTTATCGTCGTGGGCTACAGCCCCGAGGTGATGGAGGTCGTGGACGGAGGTTTCTCCATTAATTGCGATTTCTCGCCGAACTATCTATACGAGCTCGCGAAGATGGACGGAGCCATTATTATGAGCGAGGATATGCGCCGCATTCTGTACGCGAATACGCAGTTGATCCCGAACAGCTCCATCCCGTCGATTGAGACGGGCATACGTCACCGGACGGCGGAGCGCGTAGCCAAGCAGACGGGCAGGTTGGTCGTGTCGATCTCGCAGAGGCGCAATATCATCACCTTGTACCAGGGCAATCTAAGGTACTCGCTTAAGGACATCGGCGTCATTCTGACGAAGGCGAATCAGGCGATCCAGACGCTGGAGAAATACAAGGCGGTCCTGTCGCAATCGCTTACGAATTTGTCGGCTCTGGAGTTCGAAGAGCTTGTGACGCTGCAAGAAGTGGCGCATGTCATTCAGCGCGTGGAGATGGTGCTGCGCGTCAAGCTGGAGATTAACCGTTACATAACGGAGCTCGGCACGGAAGGGCGTCTCGTCAGCATGCAGATGGATGAGCTCGTCGGAGGCGTCGAACAAGATGCATGGAACCTCCTCAAGGATTATGCGAAGGAGAACTCGGATGACAAAATTCGCGAAATTCGCCTCGCTCTGAGGAAGCTTAGCTCAGACGAGCTTCTGGACGAGTCTCCGATCGTACGCCTGATCGGCTATCCTCACACCAACAACATGGCGGACGAATCCGTGCTGCCGAGAGGCTTCAGACTGCTAAACAAAATTCCGCGACTGCCGCAGATCATCATGAACAATTTGGTAGAACGGTTTGGCCGTCTGCCGCATATTCTCATGGCAACGATCGAGGAGCTCGACGAAGTCGACGGCATTGGAGAGGTGCGCGCGCGTGCGATCAAGGACGGACTCAAGCGGATTCAAGAGCAGATGTTCATTGACAGGCAAATTTAATCTCGAGTACAATGGATAGAATGTGTTCCAATCATTGACGTGCGAACAGGCTTAGTCGTGGGGCATAGTAGAGAAGAGGTGGAATAGATGATCTTAAAGTCGATACCGAGCCTTCTCACGGTTGGTAATTTGTTTCTTGGCGTAATAGCCATCCTTATGGTTTTCAACGAAAAGCCGCAAATGGCGGCCATGATGGTGCTGATCGCCATGCTGCTTGACGGCGTGGACGGCCGGGTAGCACGTGCTCTCAACGCGCAGAGCGAGTTCGGCAAGGAGCTCGACTCCTTATCCGATGTCATCTCCTTCGGAGTGGCGCCTGCCTTTATTATGTATGTCGTTGCATTTCAAGATCTCAGTCCGGCGCTTGCTTGGACCGTGACTGCCATCTTCCCCATATGCGGGGCGCTTCGTCTCGCAAGATTCAATGTCATTACAAGCTCGGCGGGTTACTTTATCGGCCTCCCGATACCGGCTGCCGGCGGCGTGCTTGCCACATTGGCGCTGTTTAAGGACGATATTCCGGTAGGCGTCCTGCTGGGAAGTACCATCTTGTTATCCTGCCTGATGGTCAGCACCATTCGGTATCCGAACTTCAAGAAGGTCGGCATTCCGCGGAGCGCGGTCTGGCTCGTGCCGATCGTCGTTGTCGTGTCCGTGGCGCTCGGCTTGTTGTTCGAGAGCCAGCTGTCCAAGATTTTATTCGTTCCTCTCTTGCTGTACGCGCTCTACGGCCTAAAAAAAAACGTTGATCGCAGACTTCCGAAGCTGCGCAAGCGCCGCAAGCTAAAAGAAGAGGAAGAAGCGGCGAAATCCGAGAAGCCGGCGTAGCCTGCTGCAAAACAAACCGTGCATATTCGTATGCACGGTTTTTTGATGTACAGAAAATGATGCAACAATTTAGAATGTGGATAACGAACGGAGCGGGACTGTCGTTGAACTGTGCAGAGGTGAAACTTCGGACAACTGTCCGGTAAGAAATGAACCGGCTGCTTCTACGCTAACGGAAGTGAAAGGCGTTATTTCAGCAAAAAGCACCGCTTCGCGATTCTAATGGAACTGACAGCCCTTATGATGGGCCAAAGTCCTCGGTTTGCCTAGATTTCCCGCGAATAAAGTCGCAGGGTTCCGTTAGATTTTAATATCATGCCAATTAATTAAAATAAGAGTTCTCATTTCCGTTGCAGGTTGGCGATGATCAATTGTAACTCTGATTAGCGTCCATAGGCGTTAGTAACGCTTATGGCTCCAAAAAGTAGGCGAACGAGCAGCTGTAGGC
>NZ_BDQX01000112.1 GCF_003112455.1 Paenibacillus agaridevorans | reverse complement strand
TTCCATATTCGATGTCGAGTACGCTTCTTGGCTTACTTCGTGATCAAAAGCGGACTTTTTGAACTACCTTTATAGCGGAAGCGTAGAGAATAGTGGGACATTCGGGACGGGAGGAATGGGATATGCAGTGGAAGGTTGCGTTATTGACGGCTAGCGACAAGGGATCGCGCGGGGAGCGGGAGGATACGAGCGCTCAGGTTATTCGCGAGTTGGTGGAGGAGGAGCTTGGCGGCGTCATCGTCGATTATCGGATCGTACCGGACGAGCAGGATGAAATTATGGCGGCATTAATCGAGATGACGGAGTATTTCCAGGCGGATCTTGTTCTGACGACCGGAGGGACGGGCCTCGCTCCCCGTGATATTACGCCTGAGGCGACGCTTAAGGTGATCGATCGGGAGGTTCCGGGGCTCGCGGAAGCCATGCGAATAGGCGCGCTGCAGAAGACGAGAAGGGCGATGCTGTCCCGCGGCGTATGCGGCATTCGCGGCAACTCCTTGATCATCAACTTGCCTGGGAGTCCCAAGGGCGTTCATGAGAGCTTGATGGCTGTTATGGACCAGCTGCCTCATGCGCTCGGCATTCTGTCGGGACAGCTTGGAGAGCATAGCGGATGACGGAACGAAGCATGGAGCAGACGGAGCTGGAGCAAAAAACGATTCGGCAAGGAACGTCGCTGCTGAGAGAAGTGTCCGTATATGATGCCGTGGGATTGCGATTGGCGCATGATCTGACGCAGATTATTCCCGGTCAATTCAAGGGAAGACTGTTCAAAAAAGGACATCTCATCTCCGAAGCCGACATTCCAAGTCTGCTCGATATCGGAAAAGAGCATATTTACATTCTCGAGCTTGGCGATGGCGAACTGCACGAAGACGATGCCGCGCTAGCAATGGCTCTTGCGCTTGCCGACGAGCAGCTCGTGCTTACAGAACCCCACGAGGGCAAGGTAAGCTTGAAGTCTCAAATACTCGGGCTGGCCGAGATAGACAAGGATATCGTGGACGCAGTAAACGCGCTGGGAGAGATCGCACTTGCGACGGTCAAGCGGCATGCCGTGGTCCGTCCAGGAAATCCTGTCGCGGCTACAAGGGCGATTCCACTGGTCGTGCCCAAGGAGAAAGTGGCGGAAGTGGAGAGACTGGCCAGACAGTACCGCCTCAAACATGACGGAGCGGCGCCGCTGCGCGTTAGGCCGCTCCGCAAGGCGAGAGCGGGGCTGCTGACGACGGGAAGCGAAGTGTACGAGGGACGAATAAAGGATAAATTCGGTCCCGCTGTTGCTGCCAAACTGGCGGAGTTAGGCTCCGAAGTGGCGGAGCAGCGTTTTGCCCCCGACAATAGTCAAGTAATTGTCAAGGAAATACACTTTATGCTGGCGCAAGGGTATGATATGATACTCGTGACAGGCGGCATGTCCGTTGATCCCGATGACCGGACGCCTGGCGCCATTCGTCAAGCGGGCGCAGATATCGTCAGCTACGGAACGCCTATGCTTCCGGGCTCTATGCTGCTCATGGGTTACATACAAGGAATTCCTATTCTCGGACTTCCGGGCTGCGTCATGCATGACCCTTACACCTCATTTGACGTGCTTCTCCCGCGAATTCTCGCAGGGGACACGATTACGAAGGCTGATATAGTGCCGCTGGGATATGGCGGCTTGCTGTCGCGTTAACATCGCAGGCAATTCTGCGGCAGAGGTTTGGCGGGCAGCTTAAGAAGCTGGTTTCTCGCACGGATGGGCAATACTCAAATAAAGGAGGTTTAATTATGAGCGGAATTGGTGCAGGGGGCATTATTTTATTGGTCCTGATCGCCTTGCTGTTATTCGGACCTAACAAGCTTCCCGAGCTCGGCCGCGCATTCGGCAGGACGCTTCGCGAATTCAAGTCGGGAGCGCGCGAGATTATGGATGACAGCGATGCGAAGGACAAAAGCAGAGTGGAAGTAAGTACAGCACCCGATACGGAGAAAACGAACAAGCGGCTTCCGGAATAACCGGACCCGCTTTTTTCTTGAAATCGAAGAATGTTTGCGGGAGCATGTCGAAAGGAGAGTCGAATTCACCGATGAAAGCCGGCGACAAGGTGAGGGAGAATAGCGACAAAGGTTTGCTTCGGGAAGATGGCCTGATGCCGTTGTTGGAGCATCTGGGCGAGTTCCGTAAACGCCTGATCTATATTTTAATCGTATTAACGCTGGGACTCGTGCTCGGTTTAGTGGCGGCGCAGCCTTTGTATAATTATTTGATGAGTCTGGAACCGGCCAATACGATGACCTTACATACGTTTTCTCTATGGGATGGCATCGGCATGTACATGAAGATTGCTCTTGTCATAGCGTTAGTGATCACGCTTCCGTTTACCGCCTATCAGCTATGGGCATTTGTAAAGCCGGCGCTGAGACCGATTGAGCAGAGATCCACGTTAAAATACGTGCCATTTGCGCTGATTATGTTTTTGGCTGGCCTCGCGTTCGCTTACTTTGTTGTGTTTCCGCTTGCGTTTAACTTCACGCGTACGGTTGCGGCACACTTGAATCTGGAGGAAACGTACGGGATCATTCAGTACTTTACGTTCATGTTCAGCATCCTGATCCCGATCTCGCTGCTGTTCGAGCTGCCGCTTGTCATTATGTTCCTGACGGCGATCAGGATCGTCAATCCTCTGCGATTGCGCAAGATGCGCAGACTTGCCTATTTTATTATGGCGATAATCGGCGTTACGATCACTCCGCCGGATTTCATATCTGACATCCTGGTCATTATTCCGCTCGTGCTGCTGTACGAATTCAGCGTTTTTCTGTCAGGCATCGTGTTCCGCAAGCAGCGAGAGGCGGATGCCAAGTGGGAGGAAGAAGAGGATTCGGCTGCTGCTCAAACTTAATCGTACAAAGAAGAAACCTGACGTGTGGATGCGTCAGGTTTTTTAGGCGTATTGGAGTACGAAGACATAAAAATGATGATTAAAAGCCCTGACTTTAAAATCAGGATGGAATGTGGAAGGGATATCCAGTCGTAATAGTGCACGATTAGGTAAAGAAAATACATATTGGCAGAGGCGTTCTGCATGTATATTAAGCATAAGAGCGGCGGACTTATCCGTGTTGTCATTCATCTACTAGAAATAGGAGGGTATTTATGAAGGTTGGAAAACAAATCATGCTTATAATTCTGTCGTTATTGTTGGTAGTACCTGCTCTTCCTGTGTTAACAGCAGCAGCGGCAGAAGAGCAAAGGGCGCCTGCGATCATCGCTGGAGACTTCACAAACATCGATTTTAATGTAAGCGTTCCCACAGCGATAAATAATGTTTATACTTTGGATTCGAAGCTTCTAGGAACCGTTTCTGCGACTCCTGGGAGTAACTCCGCCGGGAGTACTGATGATAGCGATGGCTCCAATGTGTTTTATATGGAAGCAAATTCGACTGCAATTAATTCCTTTAAAAGCGGAATTAATAAAACGGATCGGTTTGGCATACAAACTCGAGTGAAATTCAATAATACGGATTCGAGAAGAGCTTTCTTCGAGATAAGGAGTATGACTCCGCAGGAAGGATCGCCTGCGTGGCCAACCCTGGTGGATTTCGATCAGACTGGACGTATCAAAGATTACAAAGGAAACGTGTTGGGTACCTATGCAGCTGATCAATGGTATGACATCGTCGTCGATATAGACTCGCCAAACCATCGCTACAGTGTCTGGATAAACGGGGAGCTGATGGTGAATCATCTCGATTTGGGTAATTTTATCGGAGTGTCTCAAAATAAAATTATCCAACACCCAAATGCGGCCCAGACGCCCAGCAGGGTAACAATTGCCTATTTGAGAGCAGGTATGATACTTGATTCCGTTCCACTATCGGGTCTGTCCATTCAATCGTTGAATGGAGGTTTCTACGTCAATCAAACCGCACAGTTGACACTGGTTAAAACTCCATCCGATTCGACAGAGCAGAGCTTTAACTGGGCATCCGGCAATGCGGATATTGTCAAAGTTGATAATCAGGGCGTAATTACCGGATTGAGATCAGGAACGGCACAGATCACGGTCTCATCCTTGCAGAATCCGACTATCACCGCCTCAATGAATATCACTGTGGAAACAATGCCGGCGCCTGTTTTTCTCAATCCAACCTACTTAAACGCAGATTATAACGACTATAATCTTCATGTGAATAACAATATTGTAACGGTTGATTCCGTCTTTGTGGGTTATATAGCGACCGAAGCTGGTTCCAACCGTGCAGGTCTTATGAGTGAAAGCGGAGATCATGTACTCTTATTGGAGGCGGTCAGCAGCAGCTTGAACACCTTTAAGTCAGCGATCAATAAAACGGATCGGTTCGGCATACAAACCCGAATGAAATTTAATAATACGGATTCGAGAAGAGCGCTCTTCGAGATGAAGGGTATGACTCCGCCGTCAGGATCTCCCGCATGGCCAACCCTGCTGAATTTCGATCAGACCGGTCATGTCAAAGATTACTTAGGGAACGTGCTGGGTACCTATGAAGCTGATCAATGGTATGACATCATTGTTGATGTAGACTCGCCAAACCATCGCTATAGTGTGTGGATCAATGGAGAGTTAACCGTCAACAATCTGGATCTGGGAAATTTCATTGGTGTGACTCAAAACAAGATTATACAAAACACAAATGCAAGTCAGACAGCGAGCCGGACTTCCATAGCTTATATGAAGGTCGGCGATATCGTCGAACCCCTTCAGGATCTTGAACTTCCCGATATCATTGTGGATAAAGGAAAGGCAGCTATTCTGACTTACAAGACCGTCCCTGAGAAGGCATATATTGAGAAGGTAACCTGGACTTCCTCTAACCCTGCTGTCGCAAAAATGTCAGGTAACGGACTACTGGCTTTAAATACTGGCACGGCGACAATTACAGCAACCGAATCATACAGTGGAATAACCAAGTCTTTCGAGGTTACTGTCCAAGAACCAGCTACGAATTGGAGCTCACAAGCGATAAGCTCTGAAGATCTGGCAGCGGTTCTCGCAACGTCCTACAGGTCCGAACTAAATTACGGATTTGATCAAATCATGACGGACGAGCTCCAAGCCTATTTGGAAATGGATGAAAGTGATTTTATCCGGGAGATCCAAAAGGCATCATCGAGCATTACATTTCCGGATCAGCATACCAAGTTTGAAAGTTATGCGCGATTATTCGCTCAGCTTCACAAACTTACGAATGACCAGCAATATGCAAGAAAGGCTGCCATTATCCTTTATTATCAAGCATTGGATTACCCCCGTATTGTCGTGAACACGGACTATACGAATTTTTGGGGAGGCAACTATCAGTTTCCACAGGATGCTGTTTATGCGTACGGCAGTTTAATAAGCTCTGATTTATGGGGGAGTCTGTTACCTGACGTTACGGGTTCAGAGGTTAAACAAGTGATTGAGGAGCTATGGCTCAGACCTGCTTCCTACGAGAATATAAGACTCATGAACAGCATGCGATTAAACAACATTTCTCCCTATGGAGGCCGATCATCTGTCGTAGCGGGCATGCTTTTGAATGACCCCGGTCTGATTCGTGAAGTCATTGACATCTATGACCGGCTGCTTATGGAGGATAATTATTTGTTCGACGGTATGTGGTATGAACAAACCTCCAGCTATAGCGATCAGGTTTACGGTAATGTGATGACGACAGTGAACGTGTTGAAAAACTGGACGGATCCCGAAGGTTATACGGATAATAAGCTGGGACTCCACCTGGATAAGACGGATCTGAGTTCAAGGTGGCCTTTGCTGAACATAACAAGTAACTTTAGCTCTGACAAACTGATTTATCCGGATGGCACTTCCATTCCGATCAACGACGGGTACGGAAAATCCGGCGATTCGCAGCCATTGCCGGTTATCGAGAAGGGATTAAAAAACATTGAGTTGCCGGGCTTAGGTTATTGCGGCCTGTTCCAAGGCGATACAAATGAGGCTACCCACGCCGGGCTGTTGAACCAGCCTACTGATCTTGGTTTTGCCGGCGGTCATACCCACACGAACTTTTTGTCCCTTGACTTGTGGGGGGCTGGAGTCGAGATGTTGCCGTATACAGGTTACGTGAATAGAACCAGCTATGGCGACGGAAGCGGGTCCACCGTACGATATCCATCCATGCGGCCGTATTGGAGAAATATGGCGTGGGTATGGAGGGAAGACGGAGCAAATACCGTGTCGGAGGATGACCGGACACAGGCGGCGTTATTGGCTTACGACTCGGGAGATACGAATAATAAAAAAATACAGCTTGTGGAAGGCTCAAATCCGGGACCAGAAGGCAGAGGCGCGGATTTGAATCGCAGGTTGATTATGATGATTAATCTGGACGGAAATCGCAATTATACCTTCGATTTAACGCGGATGCAAGGCGGTCAGGCGCATGAGATTTATCAGCGCGGCGCAGAATTGGAAAATATGGATGTTCAGCTTCAGGGAATCGAGCTAGCCGATACAGGTGCAGCAAATTTGCAGAACTATTTGGTTAGCATCGACAGTACGGCAGGCTTGTCCCAGGATAGGAATCAACTGTTAAATCCGAAGGCCGGTAGCGGAGATTCCAGTTTCTCTATGACCTGGACAGGAGAACAGACAGGGGCGTCCATTCGTACATTCATGAATGGGATTAGCAGCTCGGATGTATTCTTGTCGAGTATACCGACAGCAAGAAGGATCGAAACAAAAGCAGATGAATCCAAATATGTGACGCCCCATATCGTTAGAAGAAATATGGTCACTGACAGTACTCAAATTACGCAATATGGCGCTGTACATGAAATATTCAGACAAGGTCAAACAGGCGAGATATCGGAGGTAGAGTGGTTCCGCCCGGACGATGCGGATCCGATGACGAACTTTGCTGTTGTGAAGAGCGGGAAATACCAAGATATTATCTACACAAGCGGGGACACCGAAGAGCGCAGTCTCCATGGAATCACCTTTGCAGGCAACATCGCTTTTGCAAGAATGGAATCAACGACTGGCAAACTTCTGTTCAGCTACGTATATGGGGCAGGAAAAGTAGCGGCACAAGATCATGTTTTGATCAACAACGACTCGCAACAGCTTGAGATTATAGCGGCAACAACGGCTTCCCTTAATACAGGGCTTGACTCCGAGGCAAGGGGCAATACCATTACCGTTAAAGGTAAATTCTCTAATCCTGAAGCATTAGTTGGGCAGTGGGTCCAAATGATTTTCGCAGACGGTTCGGGATACGGCATGAAAGTAAAAAATATGACAGAACTTGGTGACAGTACGGTAGTTGAAGTAGAACAATTTAATCCTTTCCGCGTAACAGATCGAGGAGTGGAAACTATTTTCTTCCCTCAGGTGTCCATTCCAGGAAAGGCCTACGTTTTGGCCAACTTGTCTGATTTCGCAATTTATTCGGATCCACCGGTTACAACAGACCCAGGTGATACCGGCTCTGGAACAGGTTCATCCATAACTCCTCCGACATCTGTTGTCTTGGGTTCTACCATTTCAATTACAGGCCAAATAACTCAAGCTGGCGGAATGGTCGGAGCGATTAATGAAAAAGATTTACAAGCTGCTATCGAGAACGCTGATAAACAAACGATTACAATCAAGTTAAACGGTACAGCGGATGTAAAATCAGCTCAACTTCGCTTCCCGCTTGGGCCAATCCAAGCATTGAAGAAAGGGACTATTCATAACCTGGTGATCGATATGGGATTTGTGACGGTTACGTTGAAGGCAGATGTGTTGACGAACGGCTCATCATCGCAATCCGAAGCTGAACTGATCGTTGCGAATACGGACGGCTCAAAGTTATTGCCCAAAGACGCTATCGTGTATGATTTCAGTCTCTACATGGATGGCAAGCCAGTTAATCAGTTCAGGGATCACGTGGTGCAAGTGGAAATTCCTTATCCAATAAAAGCTGATGAGAATCCGAATAAAATAGTTATCTACTATGTTACCGATGATGAAAAGCTGGAAATAATCAAATCAGGTAAATATAATCCGCAAACAGGAAAAGTATCCTTTTATGCCAAACATTTTAGCAAGTACGCTGTTGCGTATCGCGATATTTCGTTCGCAGATCTTTCCAGTGCAGCTTGGGCGATAGATGCTATAGAGGGATTGGCTGCCAGAGAAGTGGTTAACGGCACCGGCAATCATCTTTTCCTTCCTCATAGTGAAGTTACGCGTGCGGAATTCACGGCTATGCTTATTCGGGCATTCGATCTGGAAGATGAGAACGCGACGACATCCTTTACCGATGTTGCCAAAGATTCATGGAGCTATAAGGCGATTGCATCGGCGCAAAAGTTAGGAATCATCGAAGGCATGGGTGACGGCAGCTTTGGCGCTGAGCGGCATATCAGTCGACAAGACATGGCAGTCATACTGTACAGAGCGGCAGCCAAACTGAACGTGCAGCTTGTATCTCCGCAGCAAGTTCAGGACTTTGCGGATGCTGCGAACATTTCAGACTACGCGAAAGAGGCAGTAGAAGCAATGAAAACGGCAGGTCTGATGAATGGCTTCAGCGAGCATACTTTCAAACCGGTTTCCTTTACAACACGCGCGCAAGCGGCAACTGTCATTTATCAATTATTACAAGTCATATAGATATGAGGGGTTATAGATGATCTACGAAAATATGCTGCCTGCACCTAGAAATGGCGGTTTTAGAATGGAAGGCTATTGGGTTTGGTGCGGTTCGGTTATACAAGGCGAAGATAATCGGTTTCATATGTTCGCATCCAGATGGTCCAAAGATATGCCAATGCACCCTGGCTGGCTTGTCGCCTCGGAAATTGTACGAGCCGTATCGGACACTCCAGAGGGGCCCTATCAATTCGAGGAGGTTGTACTGCCCTCCAGGGGAGCTGAATATTGGGATGGAAGAAGCACTCATAATCCACAGATTGTCAAACATAAAGATACGTATATTTTGTACTACATGGGGTCGACGCACCCATTCAAAGATGTATCCCCGGATGAATCGCTGGACTCTGATGACCCAAGAGTGATCGTGGCGCGTTCAAACAAGCGGATTGGAATCGCTGCTTCCAAGAGCGTCTTTGGACCGTGGGAGCGTTTGGACAGCCCTATATTGCAGCCTAGACCAAGCAAATTTGATAACTTCTTCACCTCGAATCCGGCGCCTTGTATTCATGAAGACGGTTCCGTATTACTTGTTTACAAAACGAGAACCTACAAGTCAAGGCCATACTCGACATTTTTGCATAGTCATCAAATGTCATTTGGAGTTGCGCGCGCAAGTCATTATTTAGGGCCTTATAAAGCGTTATCGGATGAGACGATTTTCCCTTCCGCGAAATTTAATTTGGAGGATCCATTCATTTATCAGGTGCCGGGCGGATACGAAATGATAGCGAAGGATATGACCGGCAATATCTGCGGCGAGTATCATGGAGGCATCTGCGCAAAATCGACAGATGGCGTAAAGTGGGAAGCGCTTGAAGGGGAAAAATCATATACGCGCAAGATCAAGTGGGATGATGGTGCAGAGCAGCTTATGGGAAGTCTGGAGAGGCCATTTATCTTATTCCAAAATCATAAACCTACCCATATGTTCTTTGCGACGGCAGATGGTCCAGGTGAATTTACAAATGCCGATCATACATGGAACATGGTAATACCGTTGGAACAGGACAGATAGCATTGTGAATAAATGTTGTGGAAAATGTTGAGGATGTCTCTTGCGATCTGCTGACAACAGATTGCAAGAGACATCCTTTTTTTTCGATGCGGCGAACTGAAAGAATCGAGCCGTTTGTCATTTCGATATCGCTGCTAAAGGTAAAGAAACTGCACATTGTTATAGAGTTTTTACGTACCTTGTACCATAAAAGCTCCCTATAATGTAGGTACTAAGACTGAAAAGGGTGAGAGGCATTGAAAACGATAACCAGGGAAACGGGACAGCCTGCGGTTTACAAGAGATCCTTTTGGACGAATCAACGAAGAGAATCCGCTGTGGGACTAATGTTTATCGTGCCGGAATTCCTCGGCATATTGCTGCTTGGTGTATTCCCGCTATTTTTTTCTCTTTACTTGAGTTTCACCGAATGGAACTTGGTAGGCGGGCTGGAAGCCATTCAATTTGTCGGTATGGATAATTTTAAAGATTTACTACAAGACGATAAGTTCTACCATTCACTAAAAAATAACTTGCTCTTTACTTTAGGAACGGTTCCGGTAAGCATGTTCCTTGGCTTTTTGTTCGCCGTAATCATTAATTCGGCGACATTTTTTAAGGAATACTTCAAAGTGGTGTTCTTTATACCTCACATCGCGACAGGTGTTGCAGTAGCAACTGTGTTCTCAGCGTTGTTTCATCCCTCGAACGGACCGGTCAATAATATTCTAATGAATCTCGGAATAACAGAACCTCCAAAGTGGCTGGGGAGCACTGACTATGCTCTAGTAGCGATTATTATTGTCGTTGTCTGGCAAACCATCGGTTATAACATCGTTATATATCTGGCAGGGTTAACGAATATTCCCGAAGATATATATGAAGCGGCTCAAATTGACGGTGCGTCTTGGCTGCAACGAATAACTAAAATTACATTTCCTTTGCTCGGACCGACGACATTTTTTGTTAGTATTACCGCTATTGTCGGATCGTTTAAAGTATTCGACATGATTGCCTTTTTGACCGAAGGCGGTCCGAATAACTCAACGAATGTTTTGGTGTTTTATATTTATGAGGAAGGCTTCAAAAATTTTAGAATGGGTTATGCATCCGCCTTATCATGGGTGCTATTCCTGATCATTGCTGCAGTAACTGCGATTACTTGGAGAGCGCAGAAAAAACAATTTTAAAAAGGTTGGGATACCGTGAGGACAAAGATATTAACCAGAAGTATCGTTACTGTCATTTTGGGGTTATTTTCGATTTTGTTCATATCTCCGTTACTCTGGATGCTCTCTGCCGCTTCTAAAGTTGAGAAGGATGTTATGGCGTTTCCGATTCAATGGATTCCTCAGCAGTGGAATTTTGCGGAAAACTTTAAAACCGTCTGGATGGGGAATATCCCTTTTGGTTTGAATTACTTTAACTCGCTTAAGCTCTCCATTACGATGACGATTCTGACTTTACTATTTGCTTCCATGGCCGGATTTGCATTTGCCAAATTGAATTTCCCGCTAAGGAATAAACTATTTATTTTGTTATTGGCATTTTTTCTTATTCCAAGCGAATCTACCTTAGTGCCGAGATTTATTATGATCAAGTGGCTTGGTCTTTACAATACTCATGCAGGCTTGATTTTGATGGGTTCCTTCACAATTACCTTAACATTCTTAATGAGACAGTTTATGCTTGGCATACACCAGGAATATTTGGAGGCGGCCAAGATTGATGGAGCCGGATACTTAAGAATATTTTGTCAAATTGCCCTTCCTATAGCCAAGCCCGTTCTGGCCACTGTAGGCATTCTGAAATTCCTGTGGACATGGAACGATTACCAGAATCCACTCATTTTTTTGATGGATCGTAAATTGTTTACGATAACACTTGGCATGGAATCTTTTAAAAGCGAGTATGCCAGCAGTTACGCCGTTACAATGATGGCAGCCGTTTCCGCCATTATTCCGCTTCTCATTTTATTCGTAATCCTGCAGAGACAAGTCATTAATGGTATAGCCGGAGGCGGCATTAAAGGATGATATCGAATTAGTGCACAATGTTATCGAAATACTGCACACGGCAAATAAAATAAACCGTTTACAATAAAAGTGTACTTAAACGAAACTTTATAGGGGGTAATAACATGAAAGTTGTAAAATCAGCACTGGTATCCGGGCTTATATTATCGCTGTTAGCCGGATGCGGTAACAATCAAGTAACGCCTGCAGCTACAAATTCGACCGGAACGGATAATCCCGTTTCTGCTGATTCTGTAACGATTAATTACTACAATTGGGCTACTGGTCAATCTATTGAACAGATTGATCAAATCATTGAAAACTTTGAGAAGGAAAATCCGAATATCAATGTCGAAAACGTGCAATTAGTTACGAATGGGAATTCACTTGATTTTTATAAAAAACTGGATCTGATGGCGGCATCCGGAGAACCAATCGACGTAACTGCGTTCTCTCACGTTGACTTTGTTAGCGAGCGGGCTGCGCGGGGCGTCTTGGAACCGCTTGATGAATATCTCGCGAAAGATGGGATTAATGTAGACGATACGTACTTCATGACACCGAAATACCAAGATAAAGTATATGGACTTCAAGATACCTCACAATTATGGTTAGTTGCAATTAATAAAGACGCTTTGGATGCTGCCGGGTTGCCTGTTCCCACGTGGGGATGGACTTGGGATGACTTCTGCGACTATGCGAAGAAGTTAACAACGGGCAGCGGAGACAGTAAACAGTATGGAGCTTTTTTTCATACCTGGGGTGAATATGCGAACTTTCCAGCGTACTCCGAGCTGCCGCATCCTTATTTGACCAAAGATCAAACACCGGTATTTGATGACGAATCGTTCAAATCTTTTTTTGAACTTCGCCGTGCAATGGAGAAGGATGATCAATCCGTAAAGTATTTTTCGGATATAATCGGAGGAAAACTTCGTTATGATTCCGAATTCTTGGGCGGCAAGGCGGCTATGATTCCAACTGCGAATTTCGTTGTGAATTTGATCAAGGATACAGAAAAGTTCCCCCATACTTTTAAGACAGTATTCGCCCCACTCCCTGTATCCAGTGAAGATGTGGAGATCGGGACATCCAACCTAGGCGGCAGTTTTGCAAGTATTGGTAAAACCTCGAAGCATAAGGAAGAGTCCTATAAATTTTTGAAATATTTAACACAGCAAATGGAAGTCATTCGAGATTTGCCGGGTCTGAAGTCGTCGGATAAAAATAAAGTTATTGAAGCACTCGTTGGAGATAACACAGGATTGATCGATGTTGATTCATTAAGTGCAACACTGTTCGACGAAAGAATAAAAACAGTCTATGATCCAAGCTATTCTACATCGTACTCCAGCCAACTGAAACCGGTATTAGAAAATGGGCTGAGCAATTACTTGCTTGATTACAATTTGAGCGCAGAGGATGCACAGAAGCAAATGATCGATGAAGCCAATAAAATTATTCGTAAAAATAAGGAGTAACATTTCGAAAGGACAGCCAGGACAGCCGCATGGCTGTCCCTTTTTCACTAATGTGAATAATAACCTGAAGCAACTTTGTATTCAATCATCTTATTATTTGTATATGGTATATTTAGATACAAATAGTTTGCGTCAGGAGAGAAAATAATATGAACTGGCTAATGAGATTTTCATTTTATAGGAAGACGCAGCTCTCCTTTTTTGTTTTTATACTGCTCCCGCTGACGACTGTTTCTCTGCTTTCGTATTTTTTGATTAAAGATGTAATCATAGATAAAGTGCATGACTCGAATCAACATGTGATTGACGTTATTGCATCCAGTTTGGACAAAAATGTGGAAGACATCATGTATGCAGCGAGTTTATTTGGGATAAAAGGCAGTGATTTATTCAGTGATTTATTGGCTTTCAAGGATGTTCAGAAATTAACGACTTATCAGGATTATCTTATTGATAAACGAATATCAGAGATGCTTGGTACAACATTTTCGAAAACTTCAGGTCTTGATGCTCAAGTATTCTTTGTAAACAATAATAAATTTGTTAGTTATGCAACCAATAATAATTTGGATTTTCCATCCTTGATGCAGTGGTTAAACCAATCAACCCTTGTCGAACCAAGCAATGAAATAACGAGCGGGCACATAAGATGGATGGAAGCAATTGATTTAAAACAGAGATACGGCCGAGATAAGGAATCATTTTATTTTGCAATGAAAGTGATTAGCGATCCCGATAATGGAAAGATGCTCGGTACGTTGTTTGTTGGAATACCTTATGAATACTTCGAGCAAACGTTTGCCAAGGGCGGAAGCGGACAATTTCAGTTGTATACCTCGGATGATAAACTAATTTACCATTATTCGAAGGAGTTGAATCAAGGCAAGCATGAGTTGGAAATCCGAACTAGCATTCCGAGAACGGGGTGGAAGCTAGTCTATATGTACTCGTCCGAGGAAATTACGGCAGAGATTTCTGAGATGTTTAGCTTTTACGCGATCATACTATCCGTGTGCATCCTTTCTTTCCTAGGGATTTCGGTAATGATCGCAAAAACGCTTCACACGCCTTTAAATAAACTTCAAAAGACGGCAAAGCAATTTGGGAACGGAAATAGACTGGTTCGATTCCCTGCAATTGGAGAAGATGAAGTTGCTGCACTTGGCTTGGCCTTTAATCATATGCTCGATCAAATTAACTTACTTTTGGCTGAAGTTGAACAAGAGCAGGAAGAGAAAAGAATAATTGAGCTCGACGCCTTGTTTTCCCAAATTCGACCGCATTTTCTGCTGAACACATTAAATTCGATAAAGTGCAATTTGTCGACGGAAGGGGACTCTGTCAACAGCAGACAAATCGATGCCTTAATGAGCTTATTGAGAGCTTATATGCGCGTAGATGAAAAGTGTTCCCTAAAACAGGAATGTAAATTGTTGGTAGATTACGTAGACATTATGCAAATGCGCAACGATTTGGGGATACAATTGGAAATCCATCTTGAAGAAGAAATAATGGATATAGAGGTTCCTCGACTTTTTCTTCAGCCTTTGGTTGAGAACTCCATCATTCATGGTTTTTTTGGCTTGCCGGATAATGCAGCGATTTGGATTAGCGCTGAACAAGTGGACGGCTATTGTCGTATCGAAGTGAAAGACAATGGAACTGGAATAAGTAAAACAGAAATGAATGAGTTGCAGAGCAGGTTGATGCAATCGGAGCAGGCATCTCATGAACAAAATAAGCGGATTGGATTGGTTAATGTATACAACAGACTGAGATTGACTTATGGTGCAAAAGTCAAAGTGGACTTACGATCAAATGAATTTGATGGTTTATCGATTATCGTTCTTTTTCCGATAAGTGCGGGTGGTAATGGAAAGGAGATCAGGTAATGTATAAGGTCATGTTTGTTGATGACGACGCACCGATGTTAAAATATTTGCTTAACATCATACAGTGGAATGAGCTCGGTTTAGAGGTTGTGGCGACCGCTCAATCGGCAGTCATGGCACTCCAGCTTTTTCAAGATAAAAAACCTCAATTGGTTATAACGGATATTGGTATGCCAAAGATGGACGGGATCGAGCTTGCGGATCGACTGAAGCAGTTGCAACCCGATGTACGAATCATTTTTCTTACCTGCCATGAGGATTTTCATTATGCAAAAAAGGCTGTCCATTTAAACGTTGATGATTATTTAATAAAAGACGAGTTGACCGTAGATGCATTGAAGCGTAGTGTTGAAAAAGCAGTTAAGCTTATTGGCGTCTTGAGGAATAGCAACGAAACCTTGTCGTATCGCGATGAGGTAACAAGAAACCGCGACTTGTTAAAGCAATCGTTTTGGAAGCAGATCATTTCTAGCGATCATTCAAAATTAGCATTAAATTCCGGTCAGAAACTCGGGATTGATTGGAAGGATCCATTTTTTCTGTTGGGAATGCTGCATATCGACCAATCTTCTTTAATCCAATATTACAATCTAAAGGACTCCCATCTGATTTATTACTCGGTCTATAACATCGCGCAAGAATTAGCAGGCAGTTTTCCTGGTATTACGGTTTTTATGGATGTTGGCGCAGATATGCATATTGTTATGAATTACCAACGGAATTTGGCTTTGAATATTTGTGAGTCCTTCCGTCAGTTCGGAATAGATTTGCAAAGCAAGGTAAGGGAGTATTTAAAGATCGAAACCTATCTGGTGTATAGCTATGAGTTTCAGGGCATCGGACAGATTGGGAAAACTCTTGAGGAGCTGCGGCTGTACAATAGAGAACTCTATTATGACAACGTATCGATCGGTGCGATGCCACAAAGAAGCGCGCTTACTTGTAATCATGATGCGGTTCATCAAGGGGAGAATGTAAAGGAGAAACTATTCCAGGCCTTCCATGATAAAGATATGACTTCTCTATCGGATATTGTAGATCAATATGCAGAACAGTCTGCGGTCAACAAGTTATCGCCATCGTTATTCATTGAGCAATTATCTCAGTGGGTAAGGCTCTTGGAGTATGAATCCGGCTATGACAAAGAGCGTAATGTGTTTCATTTCAATTTGGAGAATACGGTGCGTCTACAAGAAACCTTAAGATGTGTCAAGAAACGTATAAGTGAAATGGTCGTCGAGTTT
>NZ_BDQX01000111.1 GCF_003112455.1 Paenibacillus agaridevorans | reverse complement strand
ATAATCGCATGGAATATTCATAAACCCTACTAGAATATTATTTTCATTAATCTTCCACATGCCCGCGTTAAAAGGCCATGAGCTGAACTCCCCATCATTCCTATAAATCGTAACATGCTTCATATTCTCTGGTCTTACAGGTTTGTTATACTCCATTAGTAATCACTCCTAGTCGTGTAAGGTTAAAGGCGACAATTCTATAGCCGAATGAATCGCTGCAATCAAGCTGCTTTCATCGGCCAGATTTTGACCTGCAATATCAAAAGCCGTGCCATGATCAACGGAGGTTCTTATAATGCCGCCGTTTAATCCGACAGTGATGTTCACTCCCGATTCGATGCCTAATACTTTTACGGGTGCATGACCTTGATCATGATAACAAGCGACAACAATATCAAAGTCGCCTCGCATAGCCCTGAAGAACAAAGTATCTGCCGGATAGGGACCCGTAACATCCATCCCTAGCGCGACTGCGCGCTCAATAGCAGGTACAAGCTTCTCTTCTTCCTCTCCATTTCCGAATAAGCCATTTTCTCCTGCATGCGGGTTAATTCCGCATACAGCAATTTTGGGATTCTCATTTCCCGCTCTCTTCAACGTATCGTAAGCAAGCCGAATGACATTAAAGGTTCTATCCGGCGTAATCATTTCGATGGCTTTCAGCAATCCAACATGAGTAGTCAGGTGGATGACTTTCAGCTTAGCCGTCGAGAGCATCATCGAATATTCCTTCGTGCCGGTTAAGTCTGCTAATATTTCGGTATGTCCCGGATATGGATGTCCTCCCAGTTGCAGCGCTTCCTTATTTAGAGGCGCTGTACAAATGGCATCTATGAATCCCTCCTTGGCCAATTCGACTGCTTTTGCTACATAATGAAAGGCAGCATTGCCAGCTGCGGCAGAGAGCTTTCCAAACGGAATGTTTTTATCCAACAGAGCGAGATCCAGACAATCCATACTGCCATAAGCGAATCGCGCATCCTTCAGTTCATTCATGTTATGGAGCCGTATGTCCGACGCATGAACAACCTCTATCGCTCTCTGCAGAATCCGGGCATCGCCGATGACTACGGGGCGACATTTTTCGTAAATCGATTGATGCCGAAGCGCCTTAACAATGATTTCCGGTCCGACGCCTGCTGCATCCCCCATCGTTATTCCTATTATCGGTTTGATTGTCTCCCACCCCCTGTAAACGTTTCCAAGGCTCGCTGCAATACTTCATCTCCGCCGAAGCCGCCCGCTTTCGTAATCACGTTAATTCCCTTGTGAACAGACAATCTGCCCACAGGAACGCCTGCTTCAATCTCAGTAATCAACTCGAATTCCCCTGCCCCCAAATGCAAGCAAACCTGCTTGGCCGTATCTCCGCCTGTCAGCACCAGGTTGGATACACCGCATTGCTTAATGATGCGTGCCGCCGCCTTTCCTAGTGCGTCGCTTATCGTGTTGCTCACTTGATTGGCGTCCATTCCATGCTCTCTTCCTTGCCTTCGAGCGCTCAGTATCGTTGCGGGACCGGCTGACGAATAAAGAACGACATGTTGTTTATCAAGTACAGCTTGAAGAGCCAAATAGGAAACCCGTTCATACTCTGTCATTCTTCCTTCTTCCGTCAATGCCAATAACGAATTCAATTCGATCCCGATGACATTCTCTTGCTGCAATAAGTAATCCAACTGCCGCCTGGATGCCGCGTTCACACTTCCTACTACGACCATAACCAAATCGGAATCAGTAGAAGGATGTGCTTTATTGGATTCCATTGCCGAGACTTGGGTCGTTAAAGCGTTGGCCAATCCTGCTGATCCCGACCAAATCACATGGTAATCCCCCCCTCGGAATAATCCTGCTATGTTCGCCAGATCCTCGTCCGTTTCGGCATCGAAAAGCAGATAAGGAATGCCCGCCTCATATAATTGTTTAATTCTCTCGGTCAGCCGTTCGCGATCGCCTCTTAGCAGCTCGGTTGTCAGGAGAGCGAACGGTTTTTCCGATTGCCCCCTTAACAACTCCGGAAGAGAGGAGTTCGTTGACGGATTTTTGGGGTCCTTCGATGTAGCTGTCTCATGAAGCAATGATCCATTAACAAACATGCTTCCGTTTTTCATGATTCTTGCCATCTTGGGATAAGAAGGTGCAATTACAATGAAGTCCGGTTGAAACGCGCGATAAATGGCATCCCATTCTCCGCCTATATTCCCTCTAAGCGTGGAATCAATTTTCTTATAGATGATTTCGGGCAGCACTTCTTGTTGTTTAATGTAATCACATACTCTATCGACCCGTTCAACGGCTTCCTGCTTAGATAAAGAACGGCTGTCTGTATCGAATACAACAACATCCTGTTTACTGGAAATTTGAATCTTAAGGTCCAATAAAACCGTGGTCGATAACCCTTTCCGAGAAAACTGCACGCCTGTATCATTTGCTCCTGTAAGATCATCCGCGATTATAGCAACCTTCACTAGCACACACCCTATCCCTTCAGCTTTCTCCATAAGGTCGAACGATTAATACCCAATCGATTAGCAGCGTGCGATTGATTCATGCCTTCCTGCTCCAATACGATTTGAATAATGTCTTTTTCTATGTGATCAAGAGTTTGATTTAAATTCAGTCCTGTAAGCTCTGGATCTAAGGAACCCTTGTTTTTTTGATTTTGCTGCAAGCCGTAAAGGATGGGCAACACATTCGTATCAATGTACTCACTGGAAGTATGTTGGACAAACTGCTCCATAACATCTTTGAGCTCGAATAAATTGTTTGCCCATGAGTGATCATGTAACGCTTCTATAACTTCCGGTCGAACACCCACTATTTGTTTTCCGTATTTTTCGTTGAATGAGATTAGAAAAGCGCGTATATATTCCTCTAAATCCGCCCTTCTTTCATGTAAAGGAGCAATGTAAACAATCTGTTTTTTGAAGAAGTTGTAAAGCTTCTTATCGATTTGTGTTTGCTCCAGCATAAAGACGGGATCTTCGAGAAAGGAGAAAACCGTCTTGGCCGCGACCTTTTCTAACGTAATTGCGAACTCCTCTTGCGCTGTAAGCGTCAAGTTCTCGGCGCCGCTAATATATAAAATTTGATCTTCATTGCATATCGAAATCAGGGCTAACAATGCTCTGAACGATGCCTCGGCCGATTTGAATATTTTGATCTCAACCATAGTCTTCGAATGATCCATCAAGCTGCCAAGAACAAACAGCCGTCTGCCCGCTCCCTCTTTTCCATAAACGGCCATCGGAAGTGTATAGCTCGCCTTTTCTTTCGAATAAACGGCTTGCGTCATTATTAATGGCGGGAATGTATGGTTTAATCCGGCGGAATAGCCGAAATGTATGTCGGCATCAGCAGCTTGCGCGGCAGGTCTGGCCTTTAAGTAATACACTTTCAAATCGCTTTCCATTGGGATTTCATCTCCGGTAAGAGCGAATTGTCCTTCTTGGTCAACCATCATCATTTGATGATCCAGTGTAATTCCCTGGCCTAGATTAACTAGCAGTTTTTGCAAATAGGAGTAGGATCGAAATAGATTGGATTGCGACTCTTTCAGTTTCAATAAATCCCTAAATGCTTGGTTTGCATATTTGACTGTCCCCTCTTGGTCTACGATCGCATATCCCGTCTCCATCGTGCTCAGAAGGGTTTCGAATGCTTGGTTCTTAACCTTATAGGTTTGGGATATCTTATAGATTTGCTTGGCTTGGGTAAATGCCGCTTTAACGGATTCTGGACCAGAAGTAATTAATACCCCCTGCATTCCGTATCCCGTTGCCTTCTTTACGGTAATGTTGTCTCCAACTATCACTTTGACTCCCTTTGATTTTGCCGCTTGCAGGGCTTGATCAACTTCGTCCTGATGATGGATAACCGTGTAGGATATATCCATATCCATCAAGTTCGAACCCGAGATAATCCCTTCAATCACATTCCGAAAACCAATCATCTCCACGGGCGCCTGAAATCCCTTAACCAATGTCAGCATTCGCAATATATCAAAGCCGGATACCTGAATATCAATGACAGGGAGGTAGGAATGTTTACTAAGCAGAGTCGCCGTTCCCCCCCGGCTAATGATCAAGTCGTATCCCTGTAAATGAAAGCTATCGATTTGGGGGAGAACCTCCGAGAGATCTCCTTGTATGACTGTAATATCGAACTCCTCCAGCTCGGCTTTCAAGATGTTTGTCAGCTCTGCCAGTCCAGCATAAGGCGCCACGACTAAAGTTTTGATGCTCATAGGATTGCTCCTCCCTTTATCGTTTATTGTTTAATTATGCAACTAAATAACATAATATCGATTTTGTATTTAGTATATCTCATAGAAATTTTAATTAATAGTCTGTTTTCCCGTTTTAACTGTATCATTTTGCAACACTTTATTCGGAATGAAGCATACTATCAAAAAAACATGCAGGAGCAGAGAATACTTATTGACAAACGAAGTTTGCGTGTTCAATAATGGGGCAGAACCTTAATATTCCAGTGTTTTTCATTTTAATATCCTAAGGGAGAATCGCCATGACTCGAATAATCGTAGATACCGATATCGGAGACGATGTGGATGATGTGCTTGCGCTGACGTTTGCTTTGCTATGTCCGCACCTGGACATTAAAGCCATCACAACAGTAACGCCATGGGCCGACAAACGTTCAAAAATAGTCAAACATTGTTTGAAGCTGATCGGGAAAACAGACATTCCAGTCGGTTCCGGCATTGAATTGCCGATGCGAGGATTGTCCGATGAAGAGCTTGCTAAGATGACAACCGAAAAAAGGTTAAATCAATACGCGGCGATTCCTCGCGAAGAGCGTGAACGGGAAGAAGAGAGGGTAAACGCGGCGGAGCTGATTATCCAAATGGTTGAGCGGTACCCCCAGGATATCTCAATTGCGGCAATCGGGCCGTTAAGCAATATTGCTTTGGCCTTGCGTCTCCGGCCGTCCATTGCATCCAAAATCCGCAGCATTGCGCTGATGGGCGGCGAGGTGCAAGTTCATCGACAGGAGCACAATATCACTTGGGATCCGGAAGCGGCCGAGGTGGTGCTGACATCCGGTATCCCGCTGTTTTTCGGTACCTGGAGCGTAACCCGCCAGTTGATCCTGAGCCCGGAGGACTGCCGTATCATCGAGAACGGCAACGCCGAGCTTGGCGCTTTTCTCGGAGATTGCATAAAGCGGTGGTGGCCGAGCAAAGGAAGCAAGCCAGGACCGGTAATGTATGATCTTGCTCCGCTTGCGTGGTGCTTTGACCGCTCTTACTTCGAGACCCGTCCGATGCATCTTCGTGTAGAAACTTCAGGTAAATTGACCCGTGGAATGACAATAGCATCCGATCAGACGCCAAATGCGGAGGTTACTACCGGGATGAAATCGGAAGCGCTTCATCAATTGTTTATGGAAACCGTTAGCGACTGATTTTATGACGAATAGCAATGAGCCATAGCCCCTCTCCCATCCCGATTTACAGGATGGGAAGGGGCTATTGTCTTCACGGTTCCTACACGTTCGGATTCACCAGATGCGCCGGACGATGACCGTTGATCGCATCGATCAATTGATTAGCGGCCAAGCGCGCCATTTGGATACGCGTTGCAACACTGGCGCTGCCGATGTGAGGCAAACTGACCAGGTTTGGCAAAGTCAACAACGGATGATCAGGGACTACCGGCTCGCGCTCGAACACGTCCAGGCCGGCAGCCCAGATCGTGCCGTCTCGCAGCGCCTCATACAAGGCATCCTCATTGACAATGCCGCCGCGGGAGGTATTGATAAGTACAGCTGTCGGCTTCATCCGACGCAGCTCTGCCGCGCCAATCAAATCATGCGTCTGTGGAGTATAAGGTGTCAGCACACAAACGAAGTCTGACATACGAAGCAACTCGTTCATATCGGTGTATCGAATGCCGTAAGCTTCTTCTGTCTTTTCCTTCCGTGTGCGGTTGTAATACAGCACATTCATGTTAAAGCCTTTGGCACGCCTAACCAGCGCTTCGCCGATGCGCCCCATGCCGATAATACCGAGAGTAGAGCCAAACACGTCTTGACCCGTCAGCAACATAGGCGACCAAGTCTGCCAGTCTCCTCTACGCAAGTAATCCGAAGCCTCCAGCAGCCGCCGTGCAGTGGCCATCAATAGCGCGAAAGTAAGATCCGCCGTCGTTTCTGTCAGTACATCAGGCGTATTGGTCACCATGATACCGCGTCGTGTCGCCGCTTCTACATCAATGTTGTTGTATCCTACCGCCATATTACTGACTATCTTTAATCGGGGAGCCCGCTCCAGAAGCGCCTCGTCGACCTGATCAGTCAGCAAACAATACAAACCTTCGACATCGGCAATCTCTCGTTCCAAAACATCCCTCGGCACCGGCACATCGCTCTCTGACCATACACGAACCTCGCAGGCCTGCCGAATCATTGCCAAAACTTCATCCGGAATTTGTCTTGTAACGTACACTTTTGGTTTCATATTTACCATACCTTCCATCATGCTTTAAAATCGACTATATATTTATACGGTTATGCAATTCACGAATCGGATCGCCCAACGCCTGTTTAATCTCCGTTATTTCGTCCGACATGCGCGCCATAAAAGCCGTCATATCCGAAGCGTGAACAAGCAAATTCAAACCGGCCTTCGCCCACTGAATTTCCTGGTCGATTCCAAAGAAATAATGGATCCCCGCAGCGACCCCTGCCGCCCTCGCCTTGCTAATAATCGTTTCGACGGCTTCCACGAAGAGGGGATGGCGATACTGTTCCGGCACTCCCAAACTGCAGGACAAATCATGCGGTCCGATAAGAACCGCATCCAGTTGATCCACGGCAAGAATGTCGTCAAGCGCTTCTAGCGCGGGAACGCTTTCGATGTTTACAATGAGCAGATTGGATTCATTATACTCCTGGATATATTCATTTAACTCCGCTTCCGCCGGATCGGACGGTTGGCCTTGCAAATCGGCGCGCCGTCTTGCGAGCTGACCTTTTAACGGCCGGAGTTTGACGGCTGCCCTGAGCGCTTTTACTTGCTCGGCCGTTTCGATGTAAGGCGCGATAATTCCGGAAGCGCCGCCGTCAAGCGCCATGCTCGCCTGATAGGGATCCGGCGAAGGGATGCGCACGATCGGCGCCAAATTCATCGCCTTGTAGGTCTGACACATCCAGGACAACAAATTGCGATCCAACGCCATATGTTCGGCATCGAGAAACACAAAATCAATATCAAGCTTGCTCACTTCTTGAGGCCATCTGGGGGAAGTCGATACGATTAATGTCCCGTACACGCGACCTCCGTTTTTCAGCTCATTCATCAATTGTTTACTGTTCATACGGACCTCACTTTTATTACGGCTTTTTTGACCATCTCCGGTTTTCCGCAAGACAGACAGGGCATATGCGCGTCCTGGGGATAAAATATGGCGAAGCTTCCTTCATGTACGGTCACGGTATCCCCTTCGCCCTCCAGGACGACAAAATCTTTAACAGGATCGTATGGTTTCTTTACTGTTAATCGGTTCGCATGGGCAAATCCCATGTTTTCGCTTCCCTGCAGCATGTACTGCACGTCTATATAATTTTGATGGGCCTCCCAAAAGCTGTCTTCCGCTTCGCGCGTCTCGTACTGTTGCAGCAGCAAGAACATGTCGCTGCCATCGATATCATATCTGCCGGGCTCCCAGTCGTTCAAGGGATTGCTTTGCAAATAGTTCAGCGCAGCCTTAAGCTTGACCTGAAGTCCTGTATAGATAGCTGCATTATCGAGTTGGTCAATGATCATTTTTTTGTGTCTCCTATAGACGCGACAACGCATCGTTATAAATTTTCTCGATCTTGTCGACTCCTGCATCCATCATCTGCTGGCGAAACGCGTCCCATTCGCTCATCTGCCGCGTGCCCATAATGAATCTGTCTACATTTTGCTCGAAAATAGTCGTAACTTGAACTTCCAATTTCCTCAATGTTTCGGACTCCTCCTCGGTAAATGGAGGATCGATGCCCATAAATCGAATCGTGCCTTCTTCGGTAAGACGGTCAATATATTCCGACATTTCAATAAGCAGATCTTCGGATATGTCAGCCAGCGTACCTTCGTGAACATACTTCGCAAATGTAAGATAACCCACGCCCAATGTACTCTGAGTAGCCGAGAATACATCCTGTTGATCCTTATGATCATCCAGAATTTTCTGCAAAATGTACGGCTGCCCGTCTCTCATTTCATAAGTCTCGCCTTCGATCCCGAAATTAGTAGCCAGCATGCCCTCTTCCGAATATAACCAGTCCATAAAGCGAACGACTGCTTCGGGATCTTTCACCTTGGAGCTAATGGCGGTGCTTGTGCCAAGCCAATCTTGTTCATATCGCAAGCTTCTCGTTTCTCCGTACTGATTCTGCAGGGGACCAATAATATCGAATTTGGCTTTCGGATTGATTTCGGCAATCGCCGGATTAAATAATCTTACCGCATGCGTGTTGTTGTCATAAGTAAATAAGGACCGTCCGGAAGACAATTTCTCCACAGCCATTTCCTGCGTATTGACTGCATAATCGGGATCAAGCAGCCCGTGACTGTACAATTTGTTCAAGTAAGCAACGACGTCTTTATAGTTTTCGCTTGTCGGACCAAAAACGTATTTGTTTTCTCTCGGTTCGAAATACATGCCGGTCTCCGAAAAACCTTCGAAACCCCCTGCTCCCATAGGGTATGCCAGTTGACCCAGCATGTACGTCGTCCCTCTGCGACTGCCGACAAAAGGGATACTCTCCGGATACGCTTCTTTAAAAGCGAGCAGTACATCAAAAAGCTCATCAAACGTACGGGGCTCCTCGAGCTTCAACTCCTCCAGCAAATCCACGCGCATAAGCGGTTGGGGAGCTACAGCCACACGATAATATTCCAATGTCGGGAAAGCGTACAACTTGCCATCCACCAGCATCTTCTTATAATCTTCTCTGCCTTCAATCGCTTTTTTAAAATTGGGAGCCTGATCCAAATAATCAGATATGTTCAGGAAAATGCCGGTTCGGGCAAACATCTGAATGTCATTCAAATCAACCGTGAGAAGGTCGGGAATATTATTCGTTGCGATCAGCGCGCTCTTTCGCTCTTCATAGCTGCTTGTCGGCACCGCCTCCAGTTGTAATTGCACGTTGGTCTGGCCAAGTATTTCCCGAATGACCGGAGTGTCCGAGAGAATGGGTTGATTGGGATTGTCCTCCAACATCCAGCTTAACTTCAATGGCTGCGACGATTGTTTCCCGCCTTCAGCGTCTTTTTTCTCTGTGGGCGACGAATTGTTCCCATTACTGCAAGCTCCGATCAAGAGCATACTTGCAAGCAGAGTACACATGAGTCCTGACGCAAGTTTTTTCGTTTTCAACATACAAAACCCTCCCAATGGAATGATGACTTCCCTTTTTGCAAAGACGCCCCGCATCCCCCCTTTCAAAAATGCAATAGCATCAACCTTTCAATGATCCAACCATCATGCCTTTGACAAAATACTTTTGAATGAACGGGTACACGACCAATATCGGAGCAATGGTCACAATAATAACGGCATATTTGATGTTTTGTCCGGTAATCATGGCATTCATCGAAGCAGCAGCCGATTCTTGCGCGGCTACATTGCCGGCAATTACAATGTTTCGCATAATGAGCTGCATCGGATATTGGCTCTTCTCATTCAGATACATCAGCGCAGGGAAGAAGCTATTCCAATGCCAGACTAGATAAAACAAGGTAATCGTCGCAATGACCGGTACGGATAAAGGCAAGATGATACGAAAAAAGATTCGTAAATCATTTGCGCCGTCGATGTAAGCGGATTCGTAAATTTCCTCCGGAATCTGCTGAAAGAAAGTACGCATGATTATCATGTAGAACACATGAATCGCGGGAGGCAATACGATCGCCCACATCGTGTTGATGAGACCCAAAGCGTCAATCACAATATACTCAGGGATGATTCCGCCTTCGAAGAACATCGTAAATATGATCAGTACGGCGAAAAAGGATCGACCATAGAACTTTTTGCGAGCAAGCGGATATGCGCAAAAAGCAGTCAGGGTCACATTGATCAAAGTACCTGTAGTCGTATACAAAAAGGTATTTTTATACGAATTGAGGATATCCGGATCCTTTAAAACGGCCTTATACGTATCCCATGACGGAGATACCGGCCACAACTTGATATCGCCTCTGAGCACGGCATGGCCATCGCTGACCGATACGATGAACATGTGGTAAATCGGATACAATATGGTTATGCACAATGCAATCAGGAATAACATATTCGCAGCATCGAATATCTTCCCTGCTTTTATACCCTTTAGGTTCATTTCCATCCTCCTCTCCTACCATAAACTGGTCGCATTCAGCTTTCTGGCTGCATAGTTTGCGCCTACGATCAACAAAAACGAAATGACGGATTGAAAAAGTCCAACGGCTGCGCCATAGCTGAAATCAGCGCCAAGCAAGCCGCGCCTATACACGAAAGTGGAGATCACATCCGCTGTTTCATAGGTCGGACCGGTATAAAGCAGCAATATTTTCTCAAACCCTATCGACATTAAGTCGCCCAGCGTTAGCAAAAATAAAATCATGATAACCGAAGAAATACCAGGGAGAGTAACATGTATGGCTTGCTTGAACCGGTTCGCGCCGTCCATTTTTGCCGCTTCGTACAAGTGAGGGTCGACGCCGCTTAACGCAGCCAAATAAATGATCGATCCCCAGCCGATCTTCTGCCAAATATCAGACGAGATATAAATCGTCCGGAACCATTCCGGCAGCATTAGAAACTGGATTTTATTAAAGCCCAGAGATGCGATAATCTGATTAATCAAGCCATCCGTAGCCAGGAAATTGACGAGCATCCCGGCTACAACGACCGTAGATAAAAAATGAGGCAAATAGCTGATGCTTTGCACCACTCGTTTAAAAGCCTTGAAGCGAATTTCATTCAGAAGCAAAGCAAGTAGAATAGGCGCCGGAAAATAAAAGATGATCATATAAATGTTTAAAAGCAAGGTATTGCGAACCAGCTTCCAAAAATACGGATCGAAAATAAAACTCTCGAAATGCTTCCAGCCTGCCCACTCGCTGTTTAATACACCTTGAAACACGTTATAATCCTTAAAGGCGATCAGAATTCCGAACATCGGTCCGTACTTGAAAATAAGAAAGTACACGAGAGGCACCAGAAAAATCAAATATAAATAGCCGCTGCTCTTTATTTGTTTCCAGGCCAAAGCTTCCGTCTTCATTCATCCATCACTTCCCTTTTCTGTTCGAGGAGACGTTTTGTCTTTTTTTTGTTCATTGAGCTTCTTGAATTCCAAAGGAGATACTCCCTCATATTTTTTAAATGTCCGCAAAAAGGTCGTTCTATTGAATATTCCCACTTTCTCGGCTACCTCATTAATGCTGAAATCAGATTCGATCAACAATTGTTTGGCTTTGGATATTCGCAATAAACTGATATAATCCGTCAAATTGTTGCCGGTCTGCTCCTTGAAGATTTTCGACAAATACTTCGTAGAAATCCCCATTTGCTCCGATATCTTTTCCAAATACAAGTCATGCTCCAGATGAGTCTGGATATAGTCCATTGTCGTGATCACAATGGAACTCAAATTATGGCTCCGGTCCTTCTCCGCCTCAATAATCTGCGCATAAAAAGCCATAAGCTTCTCATACTGCTCTTCATTCCGAATAACCAGTTTGTCCGGACTAGTATGAAATGTTTTTGCCTCCATGGAAATATGCTCGTAATGCATGCCTTTTACCGTCATCAGCTTATATCCCGTTCGTATCATTTCGTTATACAAGCCATTCATTGCTTGATAGGATGCATTATTTTTTTGGTTTTTCTCCATAATGAGTCGGACATTGTCGGTTACCGCATTCAAGTCCCCGGAGTTGATGGCATGGATCAGTTGATTCTCCTCCAGAGACGAATACAGAAATGAATTTTCAACCTTGGTCGCGTCGGCATGAATAACTTGAAACTTCTCTTGCGCATTGCGACGTTGCAGCGCGGTCATCGCTTCGTTGAAAGAATGCCTTAAATCGGACAGCTCGGTGCAAGTTCGACCGCTTCCAATGGAAATCCGGCAATACTTGAAATCGAACGAAAACGTGGCATAAATATTTTGAATAATGTTGTCTAGCGCCGCTTTCTCATTGTCTTCGTCCATATTGACCACACAAACAAAAAGAAGATCGTTGTATTCCTGCACATATGCGCGAGTATCTTCACGGCTCAAGGCACTGACGACATTTTTCAGCTTGCTTAAAATAATAAGTCGATCCGTATCCTGCACTTCCTCATAAAATGCCTCCGAAAATTGAAACCAGACGTTTAGGCAAACATAGCGATTCCCGGAAAAAAGCCATTCGTTTTTAAGAATATTGTTCAAAATGTTCAACGTATCAGGCTCGACCGGCCTTCCCGTAAACACATCGTAAAAGGTGTAATCCAGAAACTCCCGGGAGATTTGCATACTGTGTTTTTTGATTTGGGTACTTTTATCATGCATTTGCTGGATATTTTTGCCGATATATTCAAAATCATTTTTGTAAGGCACGCTTTCGTCCAATTCTTCGAACCCGTTCACGATCTCGCTAATTTTCCTTATTGGATTATAAATTTTTATACTGAAAATAAATGAAAACACCACGCCAAGAATTAAGAAGGTTACGCTAATGGCCACAATGAATTGAAATGTGCTCCGTGACTCCTGATTCAGCGCGCTAAGCGGAGTCAACGAATAATACTTCCATCCGTATCTTTCGGAGTTTACATAGGCGAGCAAATACTTTTTGTCGCTCAAGCGAATTTCCCGATAATTTTTTTCATGATTGTCAAATGCCAAATCCAATTGGCGGAAGGAATGCTCGCCAATCAATTCCGAGTTACTGCTAAGCATCAATTGCCGATTTTCATCTATAACAAAAAAATCGCTTTCTCTAAAAATTGTATTTTCCGTAAATAGTTTTAATAGATTGCTTTCGGATAGATTGGTCGCCACTACAGCATCGTGACTATTTACGTACGATTTGGTTATAAAAGGAATGACCTTCCCCTTCCCCTGGCCATTAACGGAGACCGGGGTCGGGGGAAGAATCTCAAAAGACTCCCGCCGATCAAGCAAGCCTTTCCAAAAATCAACAGGATACTCCTGATGCACATAGAACTTTTCGAAAAAAAGCGAAAAGTCGTCAACTCCGCCTACCGTATAAATCCGTTCGTGGTCCACGTATAAAAAGATATTTTCCGTAAACTCGGCAATGATATTTTTGGATTTCGCAATCATTTCCGATATGTCCGACATTTGCACTCTGTGTTCCAGTGTCAACATATCGTTTGGTCTCAGAACAGTTGCAATCGCCTTGTTGCTAAGCAAACCGAGACTGACTTCATGCACAGATCGTAAATACAAATCAACGGTTTTTGCCGATGACTGCAAGTAGTACATTAATTTTTTTGAGTCTTCTTGCTTGGCCAGCATGGCTTGATATCCATAGAAGATAAAAGACACAATTAACAACGGAACGAGCAATGTGAGAAAATAAAGCAGGATGCGGTAAAACAATCGATTGGCTTTCATAGGATACCCCTCAACTTTGATAAATCACTAGTTTGATCTATCACAAGTAAAGCACAATCCCTTTAATGTAATCTAGTTTAGACTAAGGATTGTCCTTAACCGTTATCTTTTTTCAACCACAATTCGTTGATGTAGGGGCCGATTCCCGTTTCTTCGTTAACCCAAACAATCTCTAGTTTCCCGTCCGGGATCATATCCGGAGTGACTTCAAAGGTTTCCATCAGTCCTCTGTGCGTGATCCTGTTGTCCGCCGTACTCTTGCCATTAAGAAGCATATCAACGCCCCCTCCCCAGAGTCCCATGACTTGCAGGGTGTAGGAACTGCGACTGTCCAAATTCGAATAGGTTACTTTAATTGGAGCCGAGTAGTAAGAAGACAGATTGGAGATCCAGGCAAGCGGCGGACTTGTTAAACCAGGAAGAATTCGATTACACGTTTCCCGGCTAAGCAACGTATGCGAATTGCTGCCGTTCAGAATGGAATAAGCCGTTTCCAGCAAACCCGGATTATGTCTGATGAGCGCCGTATTGAGATAACCTGGATCCTCTTTCCACTCATGAGCAATTTCAACCCGTAATAACGACTGGTCTGCTGCAAAATTGGTATAAAACCCGCCCTCTCCAGGATCGGTTCTATAAATGATGGCATCCAAGGCCTCTTTCCTTGCAAGCTCTTCCTCCATGGACCTGATCACTTGAAAGGCTGACAATAGATAAGCCATATCGTTTAGCGGGGTGTCAATCGCCTCTACGAAAGCTCCGCGGGTAATACTGACTCCCTGATGTTTTGACACCGTTAGCTGCGCGCCAATATGCGCAAACAAACGGTCCGCCAGATCCAAACACTTTTCTCTGTAATCCGTACAAACGGGTTGTGAATATTTCCGATTCAAAATTTCTTCGGCCTGTTCCATTGCCGGCATAATCCCTGTCTCATTCGCGCGATACAAAACATCCATTGCACGCTGCTCCAGCTCCTGCTCATGGATAAGCCTTCTTTGGACATACGCGTCATAATAAGCTCTGAGCAGTCCCATTTCGAATCGATAGTTTTGTAAAACTTGTTCGTCCACTCTGGATTCCATCTTCCGCCAATGATTCAACGTGTGCGAGATTTGACGATTCGTAATCATCGGTCCTTCGAAGTTACGTTCCAGCGCAAGTAGTCCATTAGCGACGCCGTATTCCACATCCGGATGAATGAGGAAACGGGCATATTCCCTCAGCGTCTCCAGAACAGGCGTGTCGGGATTCCAATCCTGTCCGCTCCAGACAAATTTATTTACATCGTCATTAATGCCCTCCGAATAAGTAAGCGAACCGACTATTCCTTCGTCCTTTAGGAGATTATGAATATGTTTCATAGCCATTGGCCGAGGATTGATGCATTCTCTGGAATGAGTCATCGCAAATGCCGTGTCCCAGTTGTGCACGGGGTACTGCGAGTTGATCGTATGCGTAATATCCGGGTAATTGCGAATCTTCATCCCTTCAGGGATCAATCTTCGTAGTTCCGGCAACGAATGTTTCTCCCACGGCGCGAATGCGACTCCAGCGAGCCAAGCGGGCTCTTTCCTCACATTCGTATAGAACGTATCCAGCCATTCATCCGTTGGATTGAATGCTTGAGGGGATACCCACAGCTTCGCATTGGGATGATACTTATTTAGCAATTCCGCTTCCATCGCCATAAAATCAAATAAATCCTGAGCGTTTAATGCTCCGGGATCCCCGCCGGGAACCAGAATATGATCAATTCGCTTCATGGAACTGAAAATCTCTTCTCGTTCTTCCAATTGCCGCTTCAAGTATTCCGGCTTCATAAACTCTTCATCATTGCCGGTTGCGGGATACCAGTTGTCCGGACTGCCCATATTCGGGTACCAGATCCACACATCCAAATCCATCGCATCGCACACCTCCGAAACATGACGCATCATAAACAACGGATCATACTTCATTAACGGTCCTGTTCTTTCATCATCGGTGATCGGCGGTACAAGTTCGATACTATTTGCCCCGAACAGTGCAAGCTCTCGAATATACTGCGAATATATTTCTGGCGTCCACGCGTCATAGGCATTGGTTTTGGGTCTGTAGCCCAATTGATGTCCTCTCAGAGAAAAATGCGGTGTTTCCGCCAAGTCCACATCAGTTGGAACTTCGATTTTGTTTCTTGTCAGAACCATGATTCTTAGCAGCTTTCCAACACCATACAGAATCCCTCTGTCATCTGCCGCTTCAATTTCGATTAACCGTCTTCCGTTCGACTGACTTATCCGGATCTGGTAGCCTTCCCGACCATAGGCTGGGGATGATGAGGAATTGACCATTTTAATAGAGATGAGCGGCCGTTGATCATTAGGAAGAGAATCCATAACAGGTAAGCGGATGCCCGTCCTTCGTTCAATTTCTTCCATTAATATATGAACCGCATTTTGGCCTCGAGCAGACACCGGGCCCGACAGAATCATACTCGCATCGGAGACTTCGCATAGCTTCAGGTTATTCCTCAATCGATTGGTCATTTCTCAAACGCCTCCTGATATTTGGGTATCTCGCATAGCCTAAAGCTACTGCAAATCGACCTGAATTGAAATATTCATCCTTCCTTCTGAGGATTCACATTTCCTCATTATGCATGATGCATTTCTTTGAATTGCTTCATTTTTTCTTATTCTGTGGGCTTTGCATGACAGAACGACCCTGATCGAAGCTAAAATAGGCTTCTTGCAAAGTTCGATCTGAACTCGTAAGAAGCCTCATTTTAATTTGATGAAATTCACCGCAAAATCGCGGTCGGGCTCACAGCAAAACAGCCTACTCCGAAGGGAGCAGGCTGCTCTGCCAGTCTGATCTGTCAAGGTTGATGGAAGTCCGGATCATACTTCATCACGGACACTTTACCTTCAGTTATGGGACCTGTTGAGACTACGATATAACTCACATAGATGTTGTCGCTGCTGTCCATGGCAAGACGTATCCCATACACGTTATCGGCGGAGATGCCGGCCCTCTCTACGAGACTCCAACTGCCGCCCCCATATTTCATCACAGTCACTCTGCCGCCGCTTGCAGCATCTCGATAAGCAACATAAGGATTGCCGAGTCTGTCAAATGCGATAGCGGTAGATAAGTCCTTCGAATCATCCGATGTTATCGTGAATCCGGAAGTGCCTACAGATTCCCAAGTGGATCCCATATATTTCATCACGTTCACTTTGGTAGAACTGCTCATATAGGCCACATAAGGTACGCCGCTTGGATCAAGCGCGAATGACGCATCCAACATGCCAATTGTCTGGAATTGGGAATTGCTAAGCTCCTCCTGCGTATAGCCCTCGCCAGCGATGTTGAATTTAACCACATTCGTTTTAACGCCCGATGATCTATACGTATAGAATAGATAAGGGGTCTTGCTTGGGTCAAACGCCATAATTAGATTACGAGTTGTACCCGACCCTATTGTACCATCGTCTATCCTCTCCCAATTGCTGCCTGTGTACTTCGCCACATATATGGAATTATAGGAGCTCTGGGAGTCATCGATGTAAGCTATATAAGGAGTGTTATCCTTGTCTAAGGCGATATAAGGGTAGTTGCCCCTTCCTTCTATGCTGCCTACGGATTGCCAAGCGCCCTCATTATATTTCTTTACGACCGCTTTTAGAGATAGATTGGAATAAGCAACGTAAAGCGTGTCCAAGCTGTCTATGGCAAGCGATACAGTACCCGAACCCGATTTCTCGAGAGCGGTTGGACTTTCGACGGACCGCCACTCGTTATCCACGTATTTCATCACGAATACTTCGCCATTCCACGTCACATAAGCCATATAAGGAGTGCCTTGGCTGTCGATTACGACTTTGGACTGCTCCCTCGCTCCCGCAATCATCTCGTCGCCGACTTGCAGCCACGATGTTTCCGTCCACTTCGCATACAGCGTGGTGTCCTTTGTCACCGTTGACGAGAAGTTATATGCAGTCGTCAAACTGCTGTTGCTGTACCAACCCTCGAACTTGTAGCCTGCCCGTTTCGGTACGGCAGGCGCCACAGCCTTGTCGCCAGGAACCACCGCCTGGCTCTCTACGGCTGGCCCGCCGTTGCTGTTAAAGGTCACCGTGTGGACGTTTAATGTCCACAAGGCGTACAAGGTCAGATTGCCCGTCACCGGTGTATCGAATCTATAGCGGTTCGTCAACTCGCTGTCGCTGTGCCAGCCGCCGAACGTATAACCTGCTCGCGTCGTTGGATCAGGCACGTAAGCAGTGCCGCCCCTTGCCACCTTCTGATCAGCCACAGACGGTCCGCCGTTGTTGTTGAAGCTCACCGTGTAAATAGCCGTCCACTTCGCGTACAAGGTGAGGTTAGCCATCACCGATGTCGTGAAGATGTATCTATTGTTCAGTTCGATATCGCTGAACCAGCCATCGAACCTATAACCTTCCCATGTTGGCGCGACAGGTTGCGCCACCGTATTTCTATGAATCACCGATTTACTGTCCACCGCCGACCCGCCGTTGCTGTTGAAGCTCACCGTGTAGATGTTATCCGTCCACTTCGCATACAGAGTGAGGTTAGTCGTGATCGGTGTCGAGAAGCTGAAGCGGTTCGTCAAGCTGCTGCTATCGTACCAACCTTCGAACGTAGAACCTTCTTGCGTTGGTGCGACAGGTTGCTCAGCTACGGCGCCTTCGTACACCGTTTGGGTAGCCACCTGCGACCCGCCCCTGCTGTTGAAGCTCACCGTGTAGCTGACTTTTGGAACACTCGTCCACTTTGCATACAGCGGGAAGCTGCGCGTCACAACATTGGCCTCGAAGTCATAGGCGCTCGTCAAATCGCTGTCGCTGTACCAGCCGCTGAACACAAAGTCTTCCTTCGTCGGTGCGGCAGGCGCCGCAGCCTTGTCTCCCTCGTTCACCTTCTGGTCAGCCACCGCCGACCCGCCGTTGCTGTCGAAGCTTATCGTGTAACCGCGCAGCCACTTCGCATATAGCGTGAGATTATCTGTGATCAGTGCGCTAAAGACATAGACAGTCTGCAAGTTGCTGTCACGATACCAGCCGCCGAACACCAAATCCTCCTTCGTCGGTTGATCCGGTTCGCTTGCTTGGGAGCCATATTCTACCGTCTGGTTGCTCACCGGCGACCCACCGTTGCTGTTGAAGCTTACCGTGTAGCCGTTCCGCGTCCACTGTGCTTTAAAGTCGACATTATGGGCAGGCATCGTTGTCGAAGACTCAGCTATCGGAGGGTCCGAGATCCACCCTGCGAATGTACGCCCCTGCCAAACCGGAGTGCCAAGGTAAATCCCTGTCGTTGCCCCGAACGGCACGTTAACGACCTTGCTCGCTTCGCCAGAACCATTGTAATTTATCGTCATGGCGTAGCTATTGCGCTTGTAATACAACTTCAGCACCGTTGAGCCATCGCCCGCTATACTAGCTGTCTGCGCAGCAGTCGGATCAAAGGTAAAACCCTCATAGACCTTTGGCGTTACATCCGCCGAATTTACCGTGGCATCGGTCGTGCCGCGATACGATTCTTTATCCACAACGGTATAAGTACCGCTATGAATATTTATATCTTGCTGCAAATGTACGACTTGGTAAGGCGTGTCCGTTTTGGCTGTCCACCTTGCCGTATAAGTCGTGTCCGTAGTCGGCATTACGCTTGGAACCTCCGGAGACCAACCGGCAAACGTATAACCCGGTCTTGTCGGCACCGGTATCCGACCGGCGATGTTCTTACCGAACGGTTCCGTTATCGAACTGCCTGTCGGTGCACCTTCATAGCCCAAAGAGAAGGTCATCTTTCGGTTCGTCGGATAATATTCAACCCTGATAGCCGTCGTGCCGTCGCCTTTGAGCAATGCTCCGCTTACCGTGCCATTCGTATACCCTTGATCCTTGAACCTCTCGGAGTTGATCACAATTCTCGTGTCGGTTGTTCCGGTCAAGTTTTCCGTAATCACAGGCGAAGTCGATGTCCCGGTGTTCGGATCTATCAAGTAATGCTTAACCGTATATGGCGTATTCGTATTCGCGATCCAGCGCGCGAACAGAATCATATCCTCGGCAGGCATTTGGCTCGGAATCGTGATCTTCGTTCCACCCTCAGGCGCCGTATACCAGCCGTCAAAGGTGTATCCCGAATATACCGGATCGGTTACGCTTATCGCCGCGTTATAAGGGGCGGCAATCACCTGAGTTGCTCCGCCATTCCGAGGGTACAGCTCTAGAATATAGTCGCCAGTTCGAGCCATCCAATTTAACGGAATCTTGCGCCTCAGCGGTTCCGACGTGAACGACAGCGGCGCCCCTTTCCAGGTGATGACCAGATTGCCCTCACTCACCGGAATCTTTTTGTCCACCACTTCGATCTTTTGGGTATCCGGATCATACTTGAAATTCGGATTGTCCACCTGGATATCAAACCTCGAGAGGTCATACTTCTCGGTATCCGTTTCGCCTGACTTCAAATCAAACATACGCATGGTGAACAGCATTTCCGGTACTGCAACGGAGGTCACCCGGGCTGCCATTTTCAATAGGGGCGCCTCATCCTGCGAATAGTCAAAGTTGTAGACATTATTGGTCTCCCCGATTGTATACAGCGGCCACTCTTCATCGACCAGCTCCACGCCGGTCGAGAGCAAACCATCGCCCAATTGGGCGCCGAGCTCAACCTCCAAATAGATGCCTACCTCAACATACAGGGCGCCCAAAGACTTCGTGCTTTTTACCCCGCTCACATTTTTTAACTGGTAATAGAAGTAACCCCATAGCTTCAAATACACACCGGGTTCTGCAGAAATCCCAATGCTATTTAATTCGACACTTCCAATCCCCGCTTTTACCTCCAGATTAATACCGGCTCGTAATCCGAGCGTCCCCATCACATAGAAGGTAAACTGATAATCGCCGTCTCCCGGCAAGCTGACTGTATTGCTCGTGCCGGTAAAACTCAGTACGCGCAATGTCACCGAGTAACGCTTCGCCATTTTATAGTAGAAATCCGCCCCGATCGTCAGGTTGACCTGAGCACTGACCACAAACTTGGCCTCAAATTTGATTTCTACAATCCCTAAAGCTACGCGCATGCTCGCCTCGAAAATTTCCTTCTCGATTAACGGAACCCATTCCGTGTCTTGCTCCAACATCTCTTTATACTGTTCCTTCAGAGTCTCCACATCCACGTCGGTATCTTGCACGCCCGCCATGATCGCTTCGATCTCTGTCGCGATGTCCCTCACTTGACTAAAGAGTCCCGAGGTCTTCGCATCCAGCCAGTCATCCAGTGCAGCTCCCAGCTTGTCGTGTTCGACAAGAGCCATCTCCGCTGTGATGTTGAGCCCCGTATAGCTATAGGCATCCAGATTCGCCGTAATTACATAATCATCAATGACCGGGAAGAGAGGGATCCTACCAAAAAAAGTATTTACGGTATACCAGTGCCATTTCGTCTCCGAATTAACGCCGAGATCCAGACTCATCTCCTGAATGAAGGTACCCGTCATATGGATGACAAGGGCGCCCTCTTCGCCATTGACGACAATGTCGGCTCCTACTTGCAGGGTAGCGCTCACGCCGGAGGTTCGGCCGTTAATGTGCTTCAGCTTCGTGCCGAGCGAAGCAACGACGGTCAAATTCTCCACCGTTACCGTGTCTGCCGATAGTATACCTACCTTCGACTGTGCCTTGAAGTCATTCGTCTCCAAAGCAATGGCGCTCAGATAGCTCGCGGCTTGATCGACGAATCCGCTCTCGATCGCTTGCTGCTCGATTTGCGCTTCGAGCCTCGCGATCTGCTCATCCGACAATAGCACGTCTCCGTTAATCGCTTGCTCCTGATAGAGGTTGAACGAATTTGTAACGTCCTCTACCGTAGCATCGGTATACGTAATGATGTCCATCTCTGCCGCAGACGTAATAGAGGTGATGAGCCCGTAGCCGACGATCCTCAAATCTTCATCAGCGAATTCACCATTAATGGCGAACTCGCCTTCATAAAACCCGATAAAGTCGCCCACATCCACCGTAGTCAGCTCATCCAAGCCAAGCGGCTCATACATACTGTCGCTGTAGTTCATCAAGGTGTGCTCGACCGTGATGGAGTTGTTATCGGGATTTCCATCCGTATCGGCCTCTACGCTCACCGGCAGCACATCCGGTTTGAACAACACTTGATCCGAGTCCGCACGACCATAAGCGTAGGTTGTACCGCTTACCGCTGTGATCTGGACATAGGCAACATCGCCAGCGTCTTCACCGGTTGTTTCTACCGTGCGAAGATCAGGGCGAACCCCTTGATAGATGGCGACGGTATCGCCAACTTTAATCGAGGCGCTCCCGCTATATACGAACGTTCCACTGCTTGCATTCGCCTCAGCCAGCGTATTTCCGCTGCCGCCCACCGTCGTCGTGACGACAGGTATGGCTGGCGAATTCACATTCGCGCCATCCAGCATCATATCCGAGACTTCGGCGAAGGCCAGATAGATCAAGTTCGGATTGAGCGGAATATTCATGACTTCTTGCTTGGCAACGCTAAACACATAGATGCGCGTCGTCGCATCTTGTCCTTGGAAACGCAGGTTGTCGTCCGTCAACGTAAGTTGGTAGGTGTTGCCCTCGACGAACTCGCCGCCTTCGGCTGCCGAAGCTACCGTGAAGCGATCGTTCCCTTGGGTGACAGTAATCCCCGCGAAGTCGGGATTCGCTATATCCTTGAACGTCATGCCCGCTTTAACCTCGGATGCCGTCAGATTGCCCGATGCATCTATAACAGCAATCGTGAAGTTCGGCGAAACATCCAGCATCGAGTGGCTAGGCGTAGTCTGTACGGCATTATCCACGCTATCCATATACTTCGCATACAAGGTCGTATCCTCGATAATGGAACTTCCTTCTGCGAAAATTAGCAAATGATCGCTGTCCCTAAACCAGCCCTGGAAAATATACCCGTCCTTTGCCGGGGCAGGCAGTTTACTCAGCGCTTCTCCTGCTTGTACCGTCTGAGAGGCTAGCGCCGTTCCGCCGTCACTATCAAAGCTTAACGTGTAGCTATTTGCCGTCCACTTCGCATACAACGTGATGTCTTCGGTCACCGCTGCCGTGAAGCCGTAAGGGCTCCGCAAGTCGCTATCGCTGTACCAGGCGTCGAACGTATAGCCTGCCCGTGTCGGGGCGGCAGGTCTCGTCGCGGATCCGCCATAATTTACAGACTGACTAATCACTTCTGAGCCGTCGTTGCTGTTGAAGCTCACTGTGTAGCTATTAATCGTCCACTCCGCATACAACGTCAGATTGCCAGTCACCTTTGCCGTAAAGCTGTAGGCGTTCGTCAAATTGCCGTCGCTGTACCAGCCGCCGAACGTATAACCTGTCCGAGTTGGAGCGCCAGGTTCCGCAGCCATGCCGTTATAATTCACGGACTGACTATTCACCGCCGATCCGCCGTTGCTGACAAAGCTCACCGTGTAGCTATTAATCGTCCATTTCGCATACAACGTGATAGGGCCAGTCACCGCTGCCGTGAAGCCGTAATGGCTCCCCC
>NZ_BDQX01000110.1 GCF_003112455.1 Paenibacillus agaridevorans | reverse complement strand
GTTAATAGCGCCTATGGCAGCACAACCGAACGTGTAAGCTTCTATGCAAAATCCTGCGGTTTCGCCCGCCGAGCGGGCCTGCAAGTCGGCCTCGCCGGTCTCGCCCACAATCTCGCCGAGCCCGGCCCC
>NZ_BDQX01000109.1 GCF_003112455.1 Paenibacillus agaridevorans | reverse complement strand
AAAAATTCCGGCCATGAACGGTACGACCAGGGCGGAATTTATCAACGATCTCGGACATAATCAGCCTTCCATTGCTTTGGATGGAGACGGCAACCTTCATATGTTTGCTTCGATGCACCATGAAGGTTGGAAATACTTCAGATCGGACCCGGTAAGCGGTACATTACAGAATAG
>NZ_BDQX01000108.1:20611-117306 GCF_003112455.1 Paenibacillus agaridevorans | reverse complement strand
AGCGTCATCTGAGTCCGTTAGATTTTCAATATCGCGAAAATGCTGCAATTAGAGGCTCTGAGGTCCGTTAGCGAAAGCAGAACGTTTCAGCTCCGTTACTCACAATGAATCGAAGACTTCCTCCTGTCCATTAGAATCTCCAACTATTCATGCGGCCTTATCGCCGCCAGTGGAGAGATAGGGTTTTATGTTCGGGTGAAAGCGAAAGGAAGCCTTATGGGACAAGGCTTCCTGATGCTTCTAAAACGGTTATAAATTATTGGCAACCACTTTGCTTGTACCGGTCGCCGCGTCATGAATGCCGCTTCCCGATTCGGAAGTGTCGTTGCCTGTTACGATGTAATAGTTTAATTTGCGAGCTCCATCGTCAAATAGCCCGATGCCGTTCCGGTCAAAGTCGCTGAACACGCGATTGCCGTTTACAATCACATGTTTCCCGCCTTCGATCTGCATGCTGTCGCAGGATAAACAATTGTTGGGATTGAGCCGGTTACGTACTACATTGCGTTCCAGCAGGTTTCCTGTAATCGTCACATTATCCCCTTTGGAGAAAATGCCTTGCAGCTGCTGGTCGCCAATACGATTGTCTGCAATCGTGACCTTTTTGGCGCCTGACTCGATCAGGATGCCCAGTCGCGTAGTCGTGCCTTCCTCGTCGCCGGCACCGATCCAGGAATTCGCCACGGTGACGCGCTCCGATTCTCCACCAATGTAGATTTGCTGATGATGGGCGTTCTCAAGAATACTGTTGACGATATAACGGGCAAATCCGTTGCCGACGCTCATGATGCCATAATTAAAAGGAGCGCCGTTAATAACGGTCGTCGTATCGATATTAATGCCATTTGAGTTGCCTTCCATCAGCACGCCTATATTCGTCGGCTCCAAAAATGTTTTTGACAATTTATAATCGGCACCGGACCAGAACACGATATTAGCGCCTGGAAAAACCGATGTTGGCTGCATGCTTCCAGTCGTCATTACATTGCTGTTAAGGATGGTTACGAACTGTGTATTCAATTGTGCGTTGCCTTTTACACCGACGGAAATGCCATATGCGGCATTGAAGACCGTAACGCCATCCAACGTCGTGAATCTTGCTCCCTCCACACGAATGCCGTATGAAGGTGAATGGACGATATCGGCATTCGGGGCTACGGAACGATCAATCGCCAAATTTTTTACCTTGTTGTGTGTCGTCTGACCGCTCCCTGTTCCGATATGAATGACAGCATCCGTTCCCTTGTCGAGGAAGAGGGACGACCCCTTTCCCGTTCCTTCCAGTTGTACGTTATGTTCGGTTATGTGGAGTGTCGAGCTTAATTTATAACTCCCTTTTGGAAAAAACACGACGCCTCCGCCTGCGCTTTGCGCATCATTGATCGCGCTCTGAATCGCGGCTGTATCATCCGCTATGCCGTCACCGGCCGCGTTATAAGGGGCGGCTTTTACATTGTAATCCGTCACGCTCGCCGCTACGGCTAGGTCAGGTGCAGTTATGGTACTTCCCCCTAGTACAACCGTCGCCAAAATAGCAACCAGTATTCGCATACGAAATTTAAATTGATTCATCATCTACGATTCCTCCTTTAAATTATGCTGCCACTCGTTACAATCGGCCTCGACATTCAGCCCTTCTATAATAGGAATGAATTCGCTGCCTTCCTTAAGGTTCCGTTGAGCCCAATTCATCTGCAGCCGCTCTCCTGGCAACAGCACAACCATATTGCGGTCGAAACATACAAACTGCCCGGGATCACGTTCCATCACCATCAGCCCAATGGCGCATACAGGTGAAACATTAACCAGAATAAAAGCTGTATGAAGTACTTCCGGCTCCCTTTCTATGACAATTTGCGCCCGCGGAAGCTGCAGCAGCGGCTCCAGGGGGGCGGAACTCTCCACAGCGAAAGCGTACTCGTTACGCTCTACAGTCCATTCCCCGGCGACAGCCTCCAACCGCAGTACAAATACACCATGCGCCGGGCGTTCCACTATCCAGGAAAAATCCCCCGCCAGCTGCGCTCCAAAACCCAAAGAACAGTCGTAAACGCACCGCTTTAGCAGATTCCCGTCCGCTCCATACAGCGATACATTCACTGTGGCCTCTAGCCCCTCAATCTCGGAATGTTCATTGTGGATAAAGATGCCGCATGCGAAAGTATCGCCCTCTTTGTACGCCAATTGGTTGTAGCGCGCGGAGAGATGCAGGCCCGCGTAGGCTTTCTTCAACAAGTAGTAAGCCGGTTTCGGCATGCCGTCATATTCGATGACGGATGTATTCGCATTGTTCGGAAATGGTTCGTTGCCCATCCAGACGATAAATCCGGAAGCTTCCGGTTCCCGCCGGCGAGTTGCTTCCACGGCGTACCGCAGCGACTCTGCCTGCATATACCTGCTGACCCGGCAATACAATTCCAGCTCATCCGCATCCGCAGCCCACAATCCGAACAACGCGCCCAATTGCTCCCACTGAATCCACCAGGCTCCGCGATGAACCCAGTACGGATTGTCCCGGGTAGGCGGCCATACAGACAGCCCATCCGCCCACTTGCGTATCGTTGCCGCCCGAGATGTGCCCGGCGTCCCTGTTTCCGAGCGAAACAAGGCATCGTCGCTATTAAAGAAAGCATAATGCTCGCGATCGCCCAAATACTGCCACGGACCATGGACATCATGATGGAGTCCCCGGCCAAATCGGCTGGCATCGGCCACGAAAGTCGGACCCGATGCGCTTGCAGGCAAAAACCGCCGTCCTGGATCGAGCTCCGCAACCAATCGCTTCAACATGGCGATATTGAGATGTCGCTCATCAACAGGCACACCCCCTTCCCACATGAGCTCATTGCCTCCGCACCACACCGCCAGCGAGGGATGCGAGCGCCTCTCCCGGATTGCTTGGGCGGCTGCCCGCTCCAATGTCGCTAGCACAGCCGGATCATCAGGCGGCAGGTTGCTGATGCCGCTCGACGATTGGGGAAATTCCTGCCATACAAGCAAACCCAGGCGGTCACATACCTGATAAAAGGCTTCTTGCTCAATGATAGCGCCGCCCCATACACGCAGCAGGTTAACGTTCATATCGCAAAATCGGCCGACATATTGCTGGTAGTCCTGCTCCGTCACGGAACCGTAGAGAGGCTTAATCGGCACCCAATTGACGCCCTTAATGAATATGCGCTTGCCATTGACTACGAGCGTATAGGGCAAAGCGCCGACAGGCGCGTTCTCATTCGCAACCCATTCCAGCTTGCGAAAGCCGATCGTTTTAACCACGGCCTGGAGCTCCTCCCCCTGTTCGCTCAGCAGCTTGATTTCAGCCGTGTAGAGGGAAGGTTTGCCATAACCGTTCGGCCACCATGACTGTACTTCGCCCACTTCCGCCATATGCTCGAAGGAGTTAACCCCGCCTTTAAGCATAAGTGTCTCTGACCATTCGTACTGGACGGCGTCATCCTCGTCCTTAAGCCGATATTCGGCCCTGTATGGCCCGGCTGCGAGCGTCTCCACGGAGGCGGCAAAACGAACCTGCCCCGTATGCAGATCATCGTTTAGAGTCGCATGGGGCCAAAAATCAGTCAGCTTCGCAGCCCGGTACGTATACAGGCAGACGTCTTGCCAGATGCCAACCGGCACGATGCGCGGGCACCAGTCCCAGACATAATTGAATCGCGGCTTCAGGGTGGTGACAAGGTGGGTGTATCCGTACTGGCCGTCGATCTCCGGCGATTGCCTGAACATGACACGCAGGTGGTTCGAGCCCTCGGATACTGTACGAATATAAGGTGAAACATCAAAGGCATGAGGCCAAAAGAAACCCTCGAATTCGCCAAGTTTCACGCCATTGAGAGAGATCTCCCCGGCGTAATCAAGCCCTTCGAACACAAGCTCGCACCGGTCCAACGGCCAGCCGTCCGGAATATCGAACTTCTTTTCGTAGCACCATTCCCGGTTATTCACCCACTCGCCGCTCAAGCTGCGCAATCCCCTGTTGGGATCGTCCAACAATCCGGCTTGGAGCAAATCGGATTGCACGGCCCCGGGCACTGTCGCGGCAATCGGCCCGACCGGAGGAGGAAACGTCTCCCCTAGCTCCATCGATACCGTAAACCGCCACTGATTACGGTACCAGCCGGTCAGCTGCCAATCGTCACCGCTCAGGTTCAAGCGGCCGTTCATACAGGCACGATCTCGATCGTGACGATTTTTTTGCCGTCCGCTTCAATAGCGATTTCCTGTTCATCCGTGACAACTAACGGAGCGAGTCGGTTTTCCGCCAAATCTACGGCATACGCTTCGCCGATACGCTGCCACCAGCGGAGCATCGTCCGTCCTGTAGCGTCGGATGCATTAAAAAGGCGGATCAGGATGCTGTCGCGCGAATCCGCTTTTTTCAGCGCGGACAGGACGAACGAATGCCGCTCCCCGCCCAGCTGGAGAAACGATTGCGTCAGGGGCAGCGCTCCCGTTCCATCCCCCCCGTTCTGATCGGCAACCTTCGCCGAATGCCGCATTTGAACCGTTTGGACCGCCAAATGATGCTCATGCGCTCTCCTCCATACTTCTCCTTCCAGCGGACGGCCTTGATGCGGCACTAGCGCGAAGCGGAACGTATGCGTTCCCTGGCATTGTCCTTCCGGCGTCGGGAAATTCGGCCCTGCGCCGCTCACGATTGTCAGCGGATCCGGCGAACCAAGATAGCCGACCGCACGCAGCAGCGTCAAATACAAGGTTCCGTCCGCGGTCGCTTCGCATTCCGGTAAGCCAAGAGGCGCAACGGCAAACCCCCGCTCGCCGCCGGCATCGGTCATACCGGCAAAACCATGATTGTGGAAGACGCCTACAGCATCCTCAATCCACGCGGCCTCATCTGGCTGAACGACCTCTACAGACCTTTCTACAAGATCGAAGGCGGCAGAAGACCAAGACGTATCGGCTTTCAGTCCCGTAGGAAGCGCCACCCGCAGCCGATGATCGGCAGCCTGATTGTCGAAAATGACCTTTACGCCCAGCCATTCGTCCTCCACTCCCAGGCTGACCTCAGTGACGAGTCGGCAGATCCGTCTCTCCAAAGCCCTGCGTTTGCGATCGGACGCCAGACCCGCAGGCAGCTCCCAGCTTCGCTCGATGCGCAGTACGCCGAGTGCCTCGCCATCGGCCGCGACCGTGACGGAAGCTTGAATCCCTCTCGTAGTGAACACCTCATCGATTAGCGGGGCGGAGTACGTATAACCGTCCCCTCCATCGCCGCCGTCTTCGAATACGAGCAGCCCTTGATAACAATGGCCGTTCTTCTTGTCATAAAGCGTCACACTGCCGTCGAAATGCACGTCTGCTTTCAGCCACTCGTTTTCAAGCGAATTCCCTTTCGCGATAACCCCTCGTTCCGGTACCCGCTTCCGGTTCGGAACTGCTGTAAAGGTGGCATAACCTAGTGCGGGCAGCGTCTGCGGAACGAATGCAACTGTCGCCTTCAGCGAATATTCCAGCCCTGGCAATATGCCTCGCTCCTCGGGAGGAGCAGCGTTATGCAGCATCGCCATATCGCGCACGGCAGTCTCGTGATGGTGAACGCAGCGGAATTCAGGCCGCACATCCATCACCTGGCTCGGAAGCCGTTTCCCTTCGGAGTCGTAAATATCAATCGTCCGGAAGGCAGGGGCATCGGCAGGCAGGTACAACTCCGCCATGACCGTATTGCGCCGCGTATGCTCCAACGGATTAATGGCATGAAAGATGATGCGGTCATTCGGAAGCACCGAAGTGTCGACTTGCGCCAGTAATGAATAGAGGGCCTCGTCCTTCAGTTGCCCGGCAATCTCCGTCGACCATTCGAAACGCGTCATCATCTGCCGGTGAACCTCGTCCCGACTGCAGCCGCAAATGGAGTCATGCGGGTGGTTTTGCAACAGATAGATCCAGCTCTGCTCAAGCAAGCGATCCGGGTAGCGATTACCCGCCAAACCGCAAGCTATGGTTGAGAACGGCTCCGCCCATCGTTCCAGCAAATATTGGGCTTGTGCATTGGCCTGCTTCAGGTACATTCGCGAGGAAAGCACGTTTGCCAAAAGAAAGTTAAACCCGCCGCTAGTGACACGGTTCGTATCGCGAAGCTCTCCATGCGCTTTGAACAGATCCTTCCCGTACGTTTTCTCCTCTGCTTCGTTTAGAAATCCATCGATCGTGCCGAACACCAGCTCATATTCCGGCAGCAGCGGAGCTGCTTCGCGGATGATGCGGGATAGATCGCGCTGCGGCTCCATATGGTCGACGCCGACCATTAATAGCAGCGTGTCAATGCCCGATGCAGGAATAAGATGGCGCTCTGCTGCACCGCGTATTTGTTCAGCTGCTTTATCCGGATCGGAATAAAGGCGGAACAATTCCGAGTAGCCCATCTGATTGGATAACCTGTAAGTAAACAGCTCGCTGCCATCGGCCCCTTCCCACAGCAGTTCGGATTGGCTGCGGGCAGCAACGTCGCCAAGGCCTCTCCAGACGACCGCTTGCGACATGCCGAATCCCCTCAGTAGTTGGGGCAATTGCGAGATGTGCCCGAACATATCCGGCAAGTAGCCAAACTTGAGACTGCCGCCCATCTCCTCCGTCTTGCGGATTCCCAGGGAGAAGTTGCGAATTAACGATTCTCCGCTCACAAGCGATTCGTCCGGCTGCACATACCAAGGTCCAACCTTGATCCGCCCCTCGGCAATGAAGGTGCTCAGCCGCTCCCGATCTTCCGGATGAATGTCCAAGTAATCGTCCAGTACGCTGGCCTGCCCGTCGAGATGATAGCTGACGTAGTCAGGATCATTGTCGAGGATCTCCAGGAGCCCCTTGATCAGCCGGGTTAGACGGATGCGAAAATGTTGATAGGACAAATACCATTCCCGATCCCAATGGGTATGAGGCACAATATAAATACGTTTCATTAGCTGTACACAACCTTCCATTTGACATGTTGACATGACTTTTGAAATTACAATATAGCGCTTACATTATAATGCCGCCAGCCGAATCGCCGGCTGCACCGCATTGCAATTCTAGCAATGCGGCACTGCCTCTTTTATTTCGCCTTGCCCGTCGACTTGCGGACGACCAGCTTTGTGTTCAGCATCACATGCTCCAGCGGCAGCTCGTTATCCTCGATATGCCGAATGAGCATTTCGCCGGCCTGTTCGCCTAACCGCTTGCGGAACTGCTTGACCGAGCTGAGCGGAATCGACACATGATCCAGCATGGGGGAATCATCGAAGCCGATCAGACTGACATCTTCCGGTATAGCCACGCCGCGCTGAGGCAGTGCCTTCATCACGTCGATCGCAATTTCGTCATTGATGGCAAACACTGCCGTTACTTTGTCCGCAGGAGATTGGATCTGCTCCAGGAGCCGTTCGGTGATCGCCGCCATATTTGCCGGTATGTAATCTTCCATAACCAGCTCCCGGCGCAGCGGAATCCGGTGATCGCTCAACGCTTCGCAGTAACCTCTATACCGTTCGTGCACCGATGAGGCATAGTCGATTTTGAGCGACAGAAACGCGATATTGCGATGTCCTTGCTCAATCAGATAGGAAACCGCTTGATAAGCGCCGTCAAAGTTGTCGGATGTGACCAGATTCGTTCGCAGCGTCCGGATCGTGCGGTCGATAACGACGAACGGAAAACGCCGCTCGTTCAGCCGCTTCAACTCCTCTTGCTCATGATTGCTGGATAATGGCAAAAGGAGAAAACCGGAAAATTGGCCGCTCGAAGCCGCAGTGATCAGACGCTGCTCCTGCTCCTCGCTCTCATCGCTGAAAAAGATCGATACGTCGTATCCGTACTCGGCAAGCACCCGCTGCGCGCCCAGCAATATTTCCATACAGGTGGTATACCCGTACTGATGATGCTGGACATCTGCAAAAATCACGGCAACCCTGCGTGCCGCATCGGGCACGCTGTACTCGGTACCGGCACCTGCCAGACGATCGTTAGGAGAAGCCACGAAGCTGCCTTTGCCCCGCGTCCGATAAATATACCCTTCCATCTCCAGCTCGCGAATGGCCCGGTTGGACGTAATCCGGCTGACACCGAACTTTTCCGACAACATGAACTCTGTCGGTATCTGATCATGCGGCCTAAAATCGCCCTGATTAATTTTCTGAACGATGTACTGCTTAATTTGTGAATACTTAGGTGATTCCGATTCCATGTTTACTCCTTTGAAAACACATTTCGTATTTGACATTACAAATCGTGAGTTCAGTTTAACCAGAACGAATACGTTTGTCAATGGAATCAGCCTTTGACGGAACCGGAGCTAAGCCCCTCGATAAAGTATTTCATCGTAAACAAGAAGACTGCCATGAGCGGAAGCGAAGCGACCGTGTATGCGGCATACATCTGCGTTCGTTTGACGTCGTATCCGCTGCTGATATTGGCAATGCCCAGCGGCAGCGTCCAGTAGGTTTGGTCGCTAATGGTTACAAGCGGCCAAATATAGGAATTCCATGAGCCGAGCAGCGTCAGTATCGAGATGGTCATGACCATCGGTATCGCCAACGGCAGCACGATTCGCAGCAAAATACTTCCTTCGGTCGCTCCGTCAATTCTTGCCGCCTCTAGCAGCTCCTTCGATATTTGCTCGAAGAAGGCGCGCAGAAGAAAGATGGCCATGACCTGTCCGCCGGCGATTCCGGGGATAATCAGCGCTAGCGGAGAATTCAGCAGACCGAGCTTCTGCACGATGATGAATGAAGGAATGAAGGTCAGAATGCCCGGAATCATCATAAGAGAGATGACGCCGATATACAGCATTTCTTTTCCGGGAAAGCGGAACCGGGCGAAAATATAGGCAGAAATGACGCCGACAAGCAGCGTGCCCGCCACGGTAAACAAGCCAATATAGATACTGTTCCAAATGTAGGGCGAGACAGCCTTCCACCCGAATTCGTAATTTTCCCAGGCAAGATTTTTCCACTCCGGCAGCCAGTAATTGATCGTCATTTGCGCTTCTGTCTTGAACGAATTCATGACCATGAAAAAGAGACCGTAAAGCGAGAAAGCCATCATCGCGCTCAACGCGATATAGCGGAGCGCTTCAAACACGAGCCATCTGCGGTTCTGCACCGCATTCCCTCCCCTGCATGTTCGGTTGTTGTCGTTCGGCATTTATGCGTCTACACGATTATAGCGATTATTAATGTAGGTAAAGCCAATAATGAGCAAGAACAGCACGATGCCGATTGCAGAAGCGTAGCCGACGCGCCCATAGCTAAAGGCATTGTTGTACAGCATAAGCCCCGGCACATTCGTAATGCCGTACGGACCGCCTTGCGTAATGATCAGGATGCTCTCATACGATTGGATGCTGCCGATGATTGTCAAAATGATCAGCAGCCTGAGCTGTGGCAGAATTAAGGGAATTTCGATGTTCCACATTCGCCTCCAGGCTGATACGCCATCGACGCGCCCCGCGTCATATAATTCCTTGGAGATATTGATCAGGCCGGCTAACAAGATTAATGTACCGACGCCGTTCACCCACGGAAATCCGATAAAAATGAGAGCTCCAATGACCGTATCCTCATTTCCCAGCCAGCTTGTCGCAAATTGTCCCATTCCGATTACTTTTAACAGCTCGTTGATCATCCCCGTTTCGCTCAAAAAGCTTTTCCACAAAAGCAGCCCGACCATGCTCGGGACAACCGCCGGAACGACGAGCAGGACGCGAAAAATGTACTTCGCCCGCTCGCTGCGCAGGTGGTGGATCATGAGCGCCACAAACAAGGGGACGCTGACCGCCTTGACTACGTCAGCCACTGCAAAGACCGCCATCACCTTTAGCGCGGGGTAAAACTCGGCATCGTTTGTCAGCAGTTCAACGAAATTGGCGAGCCAGACGAACTTGCTGTGATTGACGCCGTTCGAATCGAGCAGCGAAGTGTAAAACGAATTAAAAAACGGATAATACGAGAATATGGCGAGCAGGCCGAATGATGGAAGCAAGCCGGCATAAAGCCATTTGTTCTTGAACAACGCGCGAAAATTGATTTTCGAAGCCAAAATTCCACCCATCTCCTCCGGCATTTGGAGTGAACAGCAGGACCAGCCCCGCAGACATGCAAGGGCTAGCCCGCTCTCCCCTTGTTCCTTATTTCAACTCGCTATCGATCAGAGCCTGGTCCACCTCGCTTTGGAGCAGCTTTAATTGACGCTCAATACCCGCTCCAAACGATTTGCTGCGCTGGGCCGCAAATTCGTCCAGCGTTATTTTGTCGGTCAAATATTTTTGCCATTGCCCCCAGAACTCGTCCTGATCCTTCTGATCGGCGAAAAACGTCAGGTTGAGATCGGCATATTTGCGTTCAGGCGAAAGCATCTCCGCACCTTCCATTGGAGGGACGCCCGCAATCGCGGCTATATCTGCTACGAAGCGTTTGCCGCTGTCCGGATTTTTTAATTGGAACAGCTCGGACGCCATTTTCGGGCTCGTCAGAAAACGGAGGAAATCAATCGCAATGTTGGTAGTGTTTGCATCGTCCGACTTCTTGACCATGAATCCGTTACGCAGTCCCGACAGTTCATTTGACTCGCCTTTGTCAAAAAAAGCACCGTTCTCAGCTCCAACCTTAGGGAACGGAATGACGCCCCAGCGGAATGTTTGATCCTCCTTGCCATCGGCCTTGAGCGATTCCATATGCATGTTGATATTGCCGACGAACCAGGTTCCGTTATAGAACTGGGCATTTTTGGCGGTCAGGAACCGCTGCGGCACTTCCGAGCCCCCGATGGCCATAAAGTCCTTGTTCATATAGGGGGTCATCTCTTTGAACAGCTGGAAGAGGGAACGCAGCTTCTCCGATTTGGCCGGGTCGAGAATGCCCTTCTTGTAGCCGATCCACAGCTCGTCGATTGTAATCGCTTCGCCGACCGTCGAAGCCGGGTCGTTCGGATCGTAGCTCCACCCTTCCTTATGCTTGAGATTAAGCACCTCGTAATCCGAGCGGAAAGCGGCGTTCATCCAGTTGCCGATGGCCCACAAGCTTTGAGCGTCGTCCGGTTTAATTGCCAATCCCCAAGGCAAGAAATCCGCGTCCGCCAACTGCTGGTTCACCTGCTTCCATTCGTTCCATGTCGCTGGAGGCTGCGCAACTCCGGCCTTTTCATACATTTCCTGGTTATAGAACAGCCCCAGGCTAAATATGGACCATGGCACCATATTCGATCGTCCCGCCCCATCTCGCGTCATATCGATGTAGGGGGCGACAAAATCGTCCTTCCACGGCTTCTCCGTATCCGAGTACGGATTCGGAGTATTTAGATAGTCGTCGAGCGAAATGATCGAGTCCTGCGCCCGGAACGTATTCGCCTCCTCCGTAAACATGACGTCCGGCGCGCTGCCTCCAACCAGAGTCGTTTTCAGAAACGTTTCGTAACCCTCCCAAGGCTTGATCTGATAATCGACCGTCACATCGGGCTGTACCTTCTTGTATTCTTCGATTGCCTTTTCCAGCAGCGCCGTTTGCTCAGCCATTTTGTTAGAAAGGACGATCCTGCCCTTAAGCTTGCCCGAAGCATCGGGATTGTCCGTAGGCGTGTTGATTGTCGGACTGGGACTGTTGCCTTCGTTGCTGCAAGCAGATAAGCCGACCATAACCGCCAAAAGGCTAATCATTATAGTGCTCTTCGTTTTCGAACCGATAAATTTCATTTACTCTTCCCCCTTAAACAAATATATCACTAAGTATTAAGCGCTTTCATTATGCGTTTACAAATTATCTTTAACGATCGCATTTTTACCAGCGGCGGCCGCATGCACGCCAGCTTCCGGCGACACGTTGCCGGTAATGGTGTAGTAATCGGTATTGCCGCTGACATGAATGCCATACCGATCGAGACTGCCAAACACCCGATTGTCCGAGACGATGACATAATCTCCTCCAGTAATCTCCACGCTATCGCAAGCACAGCCGGAATTGACGTTTTCTTCGATTGTATTGCCTTGAATAATGACGTTGAATCCGGCAGAAAGTATGGCCTGCTTGCGCTGATCGCCAATTCTGTTGTTGGCGATCGTCACTTTCTGCGTGGTGTCCTCGATGACGATCCCGGCGCGGTCGTTCTTATCGTTGCGACTGCCCGCTCCGATCCACGAATCGGATACGGTGACCCGCTGCGAGCCTTCACCGATATAGATTTGTTCTTCGAGCGCATTTTCAATGATCGAATTGCTGATGTAGCGGGCGAAGCCTTTGCCAATGCTGACAATGCCCTTCTTGTAAGGCGCGCCGTTAATGACGGTCGTTTCGTTGATGTTGATACCGTTCGCATTGCCCGTCATCAAGATACCGACATGGGTCGGCTCTACGAATGTCGTATTAACCTTATAGTCCGCGCCTGACCAAAAAACGATATTTGCGCCGGGAAACGTCGATACCGGTTGCATGCTTCCGGAATACATGACATACGAATTCACAATATTCGTAAATTGGTTCGGAAACCCGTCCCCGCCCTTCTCGCCCACTCCGATGCCGTAGGCTGCATTATAGACGATGACGCCATCCAAAGTAGTGAAACGCGCACGCTCAACATGAATGCCGTACGAGATCCGTCCCTCGATATCCGGATCAGGCGGCACGGCTCGGTCAATCGTCAGATTCGTTACTTTGTTATGCGTCGTATGCATCATTTCATTTTCGTTGCCGATTTTAATGACCGTACCGTCGCTCTTATCCATAAAAATGACCGAAGCCTTGCCCGCCCCCCGCAGCTCTACATTATTGCCTGATAGAAGCAGCGTTGACGAGACTTTGTATTTGCCGGCAGGGAAAAAGACGATTCCCCCTCCCGCGCTCTGCACATAGTCGATGACGCTGCGAATCGCCTCTGTGTCGTCCGTCGTTCCGTCGCCCTTGGCGCCATGCATCTGAACGTTGTAGACCCCCTCCTTCTCCAGGAAGCCCGAAGAAACGTTCTGTCCGCCCCGCTGACTCCACAGAACAAAAAAAGCGATTGCCGCAGCTGACAACAACAACAAGGGCAAAAAAATGAACTTCGCTCTATTTGTCTTTACAAATGGCATATAACCCCCCTCTTGCCTGTATATTTCAGCCAGTAAGTTTAAAGTTCTGGCCAGAAACCAATAACTTCACTGTCCGATATGATTAAAATTAGCACGGTCGATTTGTAATGTCAACAATAATTTGTCATGATATTTAGGATTGACTCCTCCTAATTTAACATGATATATTCCACACGTAACCAGTTGTATTTTTTAAAAACGGGAGGTGAGGGAGCACCGTTCTCGCATTCAGTCATAATGGGCCTGACATGATCTATCTATCCTAAAGGAGGAACACAGTGTGAGGAGTTTACGGCTTGTCCTGCCAATCCTTTGTTTTACGATCATAGTAATGGGAGCGCTTGCAATGAAAAAAGCTGAAGCTTTTACCGACAAGGTCAGCCTTAATGGGACCTGGCAGATCTACCCGGATATAGAAAATGATATTCGCATCATCAAATACGATTCCGGCGTTCGCGACACATCAACGGTAATTGGGCGCTATTCACCCAATGGCAAGACTTACATCGAACGCATGGTATTGAATATTCCCGACAAAAACGATGTCCAATATGCCAAAATCATGGCTCAAATTCATGTGGGCAGCAATCTTACCCGTAAAACAGGCGAAACCTGTTACTGCTTAAAGGTGAATATAAATGATGGTCAATGGCAGCATGTAGATCTTCGCCAGTATATGGACAACAAGACACATTGGATCGAAATTCCCGTAAATCATGCCGATCTGCTCGATGGCGATAACGCCGTCACTTTCGATTCGACCATTGTTAGCGGCAGTAATATGGGGGATGATTCGCTGGACTTATTGGCAACAATCCCTGGCGGCACGACCCATTTGGCGTGGTACAGCAATGACGGCGTCAACTTTATGCAAAACAGCGATCGACATTGGAATGTCCGCCTGCAATATTCGAAGCTTGATGATGCAGTCTGGCAAAATATCGCCGTTCCTTCGGCATGGGAAACAAGTCTGTCCTTTGACGGTGTCAAAAAAAATTTTGTAAAAGTAAAACTAAATGACAACGAGTGGGTATCCGCCGACATTTCCAATCTGCAGGATAACGCCAACCATTGGATCGAAATCCCCGTTCCGATCAGTTATCTAAAGGCGGGCAATAACTCGATCATTCTTGATTCGACAATCGACAACCCCGGAAACATGCAAACGAATACGCTGGATTTATTCGCCAGCGGCAACGCTCCATCGGGAAACAGCTACTGGTCGAATGATTTAACGAATTGGACAGCCGCAACGGATCGCAACTTTAATATTCGGCTCATGACCTACAATTCCTCGCTGGGAGCTTGGGAAGAGTCCAAATACGATAATGGAGGAACGGACCATACGGTCGTTATCGGCCATTATAATCCAAACGGATTAAACTATTACGAACGTACGGATCATCATATCGGAAGTCTGTCCAACCTTTCCGCCGCGAAAGTCCGAATTTACGCTCACGTAGGCAGTACAATCGATTCCGTTTACCAAGACCCAAAACGATTCGACGGAGTAGGCTGGTACAAGACGAATATTTCGATCCCTTCGCTTGCATCCGATGAAATCAAGTGGCTGCAGTTCGATGCTGCCGACTATAAGCTGGAGGCATGGTTGAACGGCAAGTTCATCGGTTCTCACGAAGGCGGCTATGTGCCGTTTAAATTCGACATCAGCTCGATGAACAACATCGTTAATGCAGGCGGAACGAACTCGCTGATCGTTCGAGTAACCGATCAATTTGATTCGCGATTGAACTCCGGTACCGGGACAATTCCCGTTAAAGAGACGAATGCCGGCTTTCTTCAGGATACAATTGCTATTAATTACGGCGGAATTTGGCAAGACGTCAACTTAAGCACCTCCAAAAACATCTATATAGAAAATGTATTTATGAATCCCGATATCGATAATAATCGTGCAGAAGTGCGACTGAGCGTGCACAACAAGAGCAACATCTCAAGATCATTAACGTTTCATTCTGATATTGCGCCCCGTGCTGGGGGTGGCACTTCCTATTCAGGTTCGAGCTCCGTAACGCTGGACGCGCACGGGATGGCCGTCATCAGCTTTTATGTAAATATGCCGTCCTTCGAGCTTTGGTCAACATCCGCCCCCCATCTCTATACTTCCACCGTATCGGTCAAAGAAGGGTCGTCCGTGCTCGATGCCGAAACCGTAGACTTTGGGATGCGAAAAATAAGCGTATCAGGCAAAAAAATTCAACTGAATAATGAAAACATCTTCCTTACCGGCATGCTTCACTGGGGACTTTATTGGGACACGCTTGCAGAGGCGCCTTCTGTCTCGCAAGTACAAAAAGAAATCACCGATCTAAAGAACGCAGGATTCAATACCATCAAATACACCCTGACGGTGCCGCCAAAGTATGTTCTTGATGAAATGGACCGGCAAGGCATGCTTGTCTACATTGAATATCCAATCTGGCATCCGGTCGAGTCGGATGACTTCTTCTCCCGATCACGCAGCAATATAACCGAAATGGTGATAAAAGATCGTAACCATCCGAGCGTCATCATGAGCGACTTCAATTGCGAAATGATAACCTTCTCGCCAAAGATGGACTCGTTAATGTTCGATTTGTACAACATGGGCAAGTCGCTGGCTCCTAACCGGCTATTTCTGGACAACAGTTCGGGAGGGATGACGAAATACGGCGATTTCTACGCGACCCACCCCTACTATCAACTAAACAAATTCAAAGAAATTATCGATGTTTGGGCAAATGCCAGGGCTAGCGGCGGCGTTGATAAACCCCTTATTTTGGGCGAATATGCCGATACCGATACCATTCGCAATACGACCGCGATCAAGAACGCCAACGGCGGGACATTGCCTTGGTGGTGGACGATGTTCGGAACGAATGATCCCGAGACGATTTTGCAAAGCCAAGGCTTCAGTCTCGCGCAAATCAATGCGTTTAGATCGTCTTCCATCGCAAATGCGCAAATGTCCAAGAAGCATTATATCGAAGCATCAAAAATGAATAGCAGAGTAGCCGGATTGTTCGTTACTCACATTCGCGATATCGCGCAAACGCAAGCCGGTTTTTATGACGATAACGGCGATCTCAAGTTCGACTCGGCTGAATTAACAAAATCGACAAACCCGACGGCGTTGCTGCTTGATCGGCAGACACTCAACGTGTGGGGAGGTTCTTCATTTACCGTTGCCCCGAAGCTGTCGCATTACGACGGAACCGCAATTACGAATGGCTCAGTCACTTGGAAGCTGAAAGCAGACGGGACGATCATTTCGTCCGGAACGAGCCAGAACGGTGTTACCCTTGCAAACGGCGATGTATACGGCTTGAATGCTATTACATTTACCACACCGGACGACGCAAGCTCATATAAATATACGCTTCAAGTGACGCTAACCGCCAATGGCGGAGATTATATCGTTACGAACGACTGGCCGGTCTGGGTATATTCGAATACACCTTTATCTAGTCCGGATAAATCGGTTCAGGTTTACGACCCTGCCAATAAGTTGGATCTGATAACCCGTTATCCCTGGATGACGGCTTGGGCTAACGACAATCCGGATCTACTCATTACGACAGATTGGAGCGCGACCATCAACAGCTATTTGAACAACGGCGGGAAAGTGATTTATGTCGGTCACGGCGCCGGACCGGTCGCATCACAATCAGGCACATTTAATATCGGGGCGTTTGCCTTTATTCCGAATGAGCATCCCGCACTGGGACAATTCCCTCATGAAGGCTTCGGCAACCAGCAGTTTCTCGATTTGGCAACCGACTATTCGCTCGATTACAAAGGGTTTTACGGGGGGACGAATCTTGCGGCTCATCAACCTATCATTGCGAGAATGGATTTACGCGGCTATTCCGTAAGCTCCTACTTATCTAAATTCAATGTTGGCAGCGGCACGCTGCTTCAGACGACACTGCGCCTCGACAGCCTTGCGGCAGGCGGCGACCTGACCGGCGATCTCATTACGGATCATGACGCCAGGGAAAACGTGGCAGGAAAATATTTGCTGGATCAATTGCTGAAATATGAGTTAGGTCTAGTCGTAAGCGGCAACAAAGCGCCTGCAGCCAACAAATTGGAAACCTCTTCGGCCGATCCGACCTTAAATGGCGCCCTAACAATCGATGGCGTCAAACATATTTGGGGAGCCGGAGAATGGGCATCTAATGGCGAGGAGCGTCCATGGATCAAATTGACTTGGAACGCTGGCATTACAATTGGATCCGTCAAATTATATGACCGTTCTAATCCGTATGATAACATTCAGTCCGGTACGCTGACCTTCAGTGATGGATCGAGCATCGCTGTCGGAGCGCTCGATAACGCCGGGACTCCGATTACAGTGGCCTTTCCCGCAAAAAGCGGCATTACATGGATGAAGTTCCAAGTCGATTCGTCCAACTCTGGCTGGCTTAACAACGGCTTGTCTGAAATCGAAGTTTTTTAAAAAGTTGCCAGGAAGAAGCTTCTCATATAAGAAGAAACTACTAAACACAAATAAACACGCCGAATGCGGCGTGTTTATTTCTTTAAGACGTTTTTTATCCCTTGGACGCCCCAGCCGTCAGCCCTTCCACCAGGAAGCGCTGCAAGAACATGAACAACATGGTGACCGGAATGGCCACCAGCACGGCTCCGGCTGCAAACAATGTGAATTCCGTAGAATTGCGTTGGCTTACCATCCGATAGAGACCGACGGCCAGCGTCCGCTGCTCCTCCGTGCGGAGCACGAGATCCGCGAATATGAAATCCACGAAGCTGCCGTTAAAGATCATGAGGCTCGCATACGTCAGCATCGGCCTGGACAGCGGAATCATAATGGAGAAAAACAATCGCATATGGCTGGCGCCGTCTATCCGCGCCGCATCCTCCAGGCTTCTGGGAATCGTGTCGAAGAAACCCTTGGCCACGAACACGTTCGTGATGATCGCCCCGCTGCTGTAGACAAGCACCAAAGCCCAATGGGAGTTCAACAAGCCCACGGTATTAAGCAGCACATAGATGGCAATCATCGCCATAAATCCCGGGAACATCTGCAGGACGAGCAGCGTGGTGAGCGTTGTCTTCCTGCCCGCGAACCGATAGCGCGAGATCGCGTAAGAGGATAGCAACAGCAGAAACGTGCCGAGCACCGTCGATAGCGCCGCTACTTTAAGGGTATTCAGAAACCACAGCGGATAACTGGTATTTTGGAATAGATTTATATAATGTTCGAAGGTGAAACTTTTAGGTATGAAGGTGTCGCTGAACAAGCTGTTGCCGACCTTGAGCGAGGACATGACAATCCAGAGCGCCGGGAACAGGCTGATGCAGCTGAGAATAATCAGAATCACATAGCTTAACGATAATTTGGCGACAGCGGCCGGTCCTCTGTTCATGCGATCATGTCCTCCTCTTTGTAGGATCGTGTCCGCCTATAGCTCCAGATGGAGAAGGAAGCCACCAGCAGGAAAATAACAATGCCGATTACCGAGGCAAAGCTGTATTGCGACTGGTTGAGCGCCAGCTTATAAAGCCAAGTGACGAGCAGATCGGTATGGCCAGCATACTGATAATTGGAATTGACCGGATCGCCGCTAGTCAGCAGGTAAATGACGTTAAAGCTGTTGATATTGCCCGCGAACTGCATAATTACGATCGGCGCCGTTGCAAACAGCACCATCGGCAATGTAATCATACGGAATTTCTGCACGGAACCCGCGCCGTCCACCTCGGCTGCTTCGTACATATCCTTGGGAATCGTAGTCAGCACGCCAATCGCCAGGATCATCGTGACCGGAATGCCCAGCCACATATTGGCGAGTATCACCGTAACCTTGGCCCAAAACGGGTCCGTCAGCCACGGGATCCCCTCCAAACCGATTGCCCGCAGATAACCGTTAATGGGACCGAACTGATTGTTGAACATATTGCGCATGACCAGCAGCGAGATCATGCTCGGAATCGCGAACGGCACAATAAGAACGGTACGCCACAGCTTCTTGAAGCGGATGCCCGGTTGTTGAATAAGGACGGCGACCAGCACGCCGCCGACATAGGTCGTGAACGTAGCGATTACGGCCCATGTCAATGTCCAGGTCAGCACGCCGCCGAAGGTCGAGCTCCATACCTTGAGATTCACCATTTTCACGAAATTGTCAAAGCCCACCCAATCAACAAGATTGGCAGGCGGGAGAATAGGATCCGCATAGTTGGTAAAGGCAAGCAGAACGGAAAAAATAATCGGCAGGATCGTCAGGAACAAGATGGCAACGGCCGGCAAGGCAAGCACCATATAGGCAAAGTGCTTGCGATTAATCTCTCTAAGGGATTCTATGAAGTGATGGGGCCGCTCGCCTTGGTCGCGCGACCGCCCGACCAGCCAGGCGTCCCTGATATTCAGTCCATACAGGAACAGATACAAGATCAGCGCAAGCAAGGCGACCAATCCGTTGATCATCATGAAGATGGAGTGATCCCCCTCCACCATTTTGGTCAGCTTGCCTACCTTGACCATCGCGCTCGGCTGAACGCCGAGCGTGATGAGGCCGCGCAGATAGTCTTGCAGGTATTGAAGCATGCTGTATATGCCCGCTGCATGGATGAACAGAAACAGCAGCCCTTTTAAATATTGGCGGTTATACAGCTGCCCCGCACCCATAAACAGGATGGATAGAAGGACTGCGATTGTTTTTTTCTGCATGCCACAACCCACCTGTCATTTATTTCGAGGCGATATCCGCCTTAATCGTCGTTACCATCTGATCCAGAGTCTGCTTTGCATCCAGCCCGGCATCGTCCCATAGGGAGATAAACGCCGCCTTCAGCGGATCCCACACCGAGTTGATTTGGGAGATCGACGGCATGGGAACGGAATTCTGGAACTGTTGGAAGAAGCCGCTTGTAATGGGGTCATTTTTGATCGCCGGGTCTTCGCCCGCCTCGATATTAGCCGGAATGGCACCTGTCATTTCGAAATTTTTGAGCTGGTTTTCCTTGCTGCTAGCGAAGTTCGCGAACAGCCGGGCCGCGATTGGGTAATTCGAATACGAATTGACGTAATAGGATTTTACGCCCGAGAATGACATCGATGGCTGACCGTCAGGAGTCTGAGGCAGCGGGGCCACGCCGAAGTTCACCTTGTCCTTGAAGGCCGACACAGACCACGGACCATCAATATTCAGGGCCAGCTTGCCTTCCTGGAACAGCTGGGTCTTTACGTCATACGTTACGTCGCCGGCATTCATCGGCAAAATGTCGCGAAGGCTCTGCAGGTAAGTGAAGCCCTTGACTGCTCCTTCGTTGTTCAGCCCGATATCATTGGGGTTCATATTGTCATCCCCGAAAATATAGCCGCCGAAGCTGCCGATGAACGGGTAAGAGTAGTAACCTACGAACTCCCACATAATCGCGTACTTGTTCTGCTTCGGATCATTATGGGTATTGGCGAAAGCGATCACGTCATCCCAGGACTGCGGAGCCTCTGGCAACAGATCCTTATTATAGAACATGCCGTAAGTCTCCACCGACTTGGGATAGCCGTACAAGATACCATCGTAGGTGGATGCGGTAACGGCGGCCTCTACCATGTTGGCGCGCGTCTCTTCTTCGAACAGATCATTGGGCAGAAGCAGCCCCGCCGTAACCGCCAGACCGATCTGGTCATGAGGGAGCGTCAGTACATCGGCTGCCAGCTTGGATGGCCCGTCTGTCGCCAGACGTCCGCCCTGATCGCCGCCTGCAACCTCTTCTACCGTAACCGGAACACCGAATTGCTCTTCGAAGGCGGCACCGACTTGCTGCATGTACGCCAGCTGTTCCTTGGCTTCCCATACAACCAGCTTCGCTCCCTCCTCTGGCGCAATCTCCTCGTCTTCGTTGCCGCCTGTTTCCTCCGGCGTCCCGCTATTTACGCCGGTATTGCCCGGCGAAGCCGTTCCAGCCCCATTGCCGCCTCCGTTGTTGCTGCATGCCGCCATCATCACCGCCAATGCCAGGCCCATCAGAAGCATTCCCCATGATGTTTTCCTTGCTCTCTTCGCTCCGTTCATTGTAATCGCCCCTTCTTCCGTCAGAATAAATAGCATGGTTAATTGCTTCATCCTGCTTGCCCACCGTTGTGATTCGATCATTTGCGCAAACGCTATACCACCTGTCCATATAAGGCCATGCATGCAAAAAAAGAGTACAAACCCGCTGCACAAGGTGCCGAGGTTGTACCCTTCCAGGTAACATTGCCTTTAAATTATGGTGAATCAGTTGGTAAATCGTTGGCTCGCATTCATCATACAGCAATCGTAAAAGCGTTTGCAATTCGCTTATTCCCTTAAATTCACTAATAAAATGGCAGAAACCTTCCAAATTCTTTTTATTCCTCTTCTATACTTGCTCTATCGGCCGTTTTCATCTTTCCGTTGCTGTTTTTCTTCTCCTAAGCTATGATTAGGAATCATCAGGTGAGCAAGCGCTTGCACAAAGGGACGGGAGGCTCTCATGAGGGTTACAATCAAAGATGTTGCCAATAAAGCGCAGGTATCCCCTTCGACTGTTTCGCGCGTCATTGCCGGCAATGGAAGGATCGGAAAAGATACCATTCTCCGGGTCAGGCAGGTACTCGACGAGCTCGGCTATCATCCCCACCATGCCGCCCAGGGGCTGGCCAAGCGCACAACCTGCACGCTTGGCATTATTCTGCCGCGGACACCGGATGATGTATTCAGCAATTTCTTTTTCCCCGAGCTGATCCGCGGCATCTCCACGCGCGCCTCCCGCTCCGGCTTCGATATTCTGATGGCCACCGGTTCCCTGGCGCAGGAAGAACGGGAGAGCCTTACCCGGATGGTTCGAGGGGGCCGGGTGGATGGCGTCGTGCTGCTCAGCTCGCGACTGGAGGATCCCCTGATCAGGCTGCTGGAAGAGGAGCAATTCCCTTATGTTCTTATTGGACGCAATGACTATTCCGCAAGCACACTCTCCGTGGATACGGATAATATCCGGGCCGCCTATGAACTGACACAGCATCTGATCGCCCAAGGCAACCAGCGCATCGGATTCGTCGCCGGACCAGCCAATATGATCGTCAACCGGGACAGGCTGGAAGGTTACCGCAAGGCGATGGAGGAGGCAGGCTATCCTGTGCAGAACGAGTGGATCATCGACGGCGAGCTGCTTCAGCAGAGCGGATTCCGCGCGATCTCCATGCTGATGGAGCTGGAGGACCGGCCGACGGCGCTTGTCGTGATCGACGATGGGGTCTGCTTCGGCGTGCTGCGCGGGCTGGGAGAGCTGGGTTACCATGTTCCGCAGGATATCAGCCTGGCTGCCTTCAACAACATCGCTTTATCCGAGCTTTCCACCCCTTCCCTGACCAGCATTGATATCGGCACCTATCAGCTCGGCTATACGGCTGCACATCAGCTGTTGCTGCTGCTCGCGGGAGAGGAAAAGGCCAAATCACGCTTCATCATCCCCCACCGCCTGGTGGTTCGGGAATCTTCGCTTCGCAAATGAAAATGTTATTGTGTTGGCAAAGACGTTATGGTATGATTTAGAAAATTTAAAGGCAATGAAACTTTCGGGTTCAACCTCGTTCTTAACAGAGGTTGGCCCTTTTTTGTGTTTTCATGCCTAAGGAGGCCTGGTAATGATGATTATGCTGGAAGCCGTTTACCACAGGATGGGACAAAACTGGTCCTATGCCTACAATGATTCGACCCTGCACATCCGCATCCGCACCAAACGGAACAACGTCCCGCGCATCGACCTGCACTGCGGCGACAAATACAATTCGGAGAAGTACAAGGAAACGATATCGATGGAGCGTCTGGCATCCGACGGGCTGTTCGACTATTGGCAAGCCGCCGTGCAGCCCAGATTCCGCAGACTTGTTTATTACTTCGCGCTGCACTCGGACAATGGCGAGATCCTTTACTTTTTGGAGAAGGGATTTTTTGACCAGCCGCCCAAGGTCATGTATGAGGGATTATTTGACTTCTCGTATCTTAATCCGCAGGATGTTCACATGCCCCCGGCATGGGTCAAGGATGCGGTATTCTATCAGATCTTTCCTGAGCGTTTCGCTAACGGCGATCCGTCCAATGACCCCGAGGGCGTGCAGGAATGGGGCGGTACGCCCAGCGCCGGCAATTTTTTCGGCGGTGATCTGCAGGGAGTGATCGACCACCTGGATTACCTGAGCGAACTGGGGATTAATGCTTTGTATTTCAACCCGCTGTTCGCCGCCACCACCAACCACAAGTACGACACTGCGGACTATATGCGGATCGATCCTCATTTCGGCACAAACGAAAAGCTTAGAGAACTGGTCGATGCCTGTCATGCCCGGGGCATACGCGTGCTGTTGGACGCCGTGTTCAATCATTGCGGCCATACGTTTCCGCCGTTCGTGGATGTGTTGAACAACGGTCCGGATTCGCGTTATGCGGATTGGTTCCATATTCGAGAATGGCCGCTGCGAGTCGTTGACGGGATTCCGACCTACGATACGTTTGCATTCGAGCCTATCATGCCCAAGCTCAATACCGCTAATGAAGAAGTAAAGGCTTATCTGCTTAATGTCGGTCGATTCTGGCTGGAGGAGATGGGGCTGGACGGTTGGCGTCTCGATGTCGCCAATGAGGTGGATCATCAATTCTGGCGGGAATTCCGGAGCGAGATCAAACGGATCAATCCTTCGGCTTATATCCTGGGCGAGATTATGCATGATTCCATGCCGTGGCTGCAAGGCGACCAATTCGACGCGGTCATGAACTATCCCTTCACGAACATCCTGCTCAATTTCTTCGCCCGTAGGCTAACGAATGCGGCCGAGTTCGCCCAGGCGATTGGCACGCAGCTCGCCGGTTATCCGCAGCAGGTTACGGAAGTATCCTTTAATCTGCTCGGCAGCCATGACACGACGAGGCTGTTGACGCTATGCGGCGGCAATGTGGAGCGCATGAAGCTGGCGACATTATTCCAGCTGACCTATCTGGGGGCGCCATGCATCTATTACGGCGACGAGATTGGCATGGACGGAGAGCATGACCCCCTCAACCGCAAGTGTATGGAATGGGACAAGAGCAAGCAGAATACGGAGCTGCTTTCGTTCTTCCGCAGCATGATCAGCCTTCGCAAGGCTCACCCTGCGCTGCGCGGCAGCGGTCTGCGCTTCCTGCCGGTACCGGAACATCCGCAGTTGCTGATCTATGAGCGCTGGGACGGGAATGAGCGGTTCCTCTTCATGCTGAATAATGAGGATGCTCCTGTGGTCGCAGCAATACCGGCAGCACATCCGGCTGGATCATGGCGCACCGTGAACAGCGAGCCGTACGCAACGGTTGAGGAGAGTGCGGTACAGGTCGCTCTCCCTCCATACGGCTACACCATCCTGCACGCACCTGCGGCGGGAACGGCCGGGTAGGAGCGCTCCGGGAGCGCAGCGATCGGGGATCCCTCATCCAGGAACGATTGATGGGAGGGCTCCCCTGTTTTCCGGTCTGGTCAATTACACATGAGTGGCGAGCTTTCGCGAAATTATCCGGTATGTTGTCGGTGACATGCCTTTTTTGGCTGTAAATTGCTTGATAAAATAAGTGTCATACTCAAATCCGATAGATCCAGCAATATCATTAAGACTCATATCTGTGTGCGTCAATAGATCGCAAGCCATCTTCAAACGATGTGAAAGCAAATAGCCGATCGCTGTATATCCGCATCGTTCCTGGAATAATTGATTAAGCGTCACACGATTCATATGAGCGCAATTCGTCAAATCCTCCAATAAAATCTTTTTGGGGTAATGAGTGTGAATATACTCTAACACAGCATCAACAGGCGAGTGTTGGCTCATTCGATTCAAATCCTCTAACAATCCCAGTATTTGAATCAGATACTTTTTGATTCGGCACGCCCAGCGCTCATCACTTTGCGCTTGTACTTCCGTACCCAGAACAAAAAACCACTGGAACAATAGCGGATATGCTTTTTCGGTAATACGAGGAACTGCCATAGACGGATGTTCTCTTACAAAGAAAGAGCGGCCTGTTTGTATCCTGGGTGCCGTTGGCAAATAATCCTCGGTCTCAACATAAATGGCGGATACAAGAAACTCAGGATGAAAATTAAACGATTGTGCAGCAAGCTTGTGCTTCTCTGTAACTTGCCATTCATCGTCTCCGGCCAAGCAAAGAATACCGGGAGCGTTGATACATATAGGACGGTCGTTTAATAACCCTTTTATACTGCCAGAAGTAATAAAAATTAGCGAAAACCGGTCAGTGTAAGGGAGCAGACTGCAATCCTCTACTGCAAAAAATTCAATATTTACGGCACGCTGTTTGTATCGATCTACTTGAGGCATCGTAATCACCTATCAAATCGTATAGTTCATTGCTTCATATATAACAGTGTACCATACCCTTTCAAAGGATATAATGATCATGCAAACAGCAAAGGAGGATATTATTATGGCTGTCAAACGTTTTCATATTCATGTCTCCGATGAGTTGCTTGATGATCTCCAGTACAGACTGCAACATATTCGTTGGCCCGAGCAGTTAGAGAACTCAGGTTGGGAACGCGGAACTGAATTACGTTATTTGCAATCTCTCGTCTCGTACTGGAAGGACCATTATGATTGGCGCAAGCAAGAATCCAAGTTGAATCGCTTTGCCCAATTCACTTGCGAAATTGATGATATAAATGTGCACTTCATACATGAGCGCGGCAAAGGCCCCAATCCTCTGCCTATTATCCTGACCCACGGCTGGCCCGACAGTTACCTTCGATACGAAAAAATGATTCCTCTGCTCACTGATCCAGCCAGCTACGGCGGTGATCCTGAGGATTCTTTCGACGTCATCGTCCCTTCATTGCCCGGGTTTGGTTTCTCCAGTCAGCCTGCTTCTCCTGGCATCAATAACTTTCATGTCGCCGAGATGTGGACTAAACTCATGACAGAATTAGGCTACAACAAATTCGCCGCCGCTGGCGGGGACATGGGCTCAGGCGTCACAAGATACCTGGCGGCCAACTTTCCTGAGCGATTGGTCGGCATCCATCTGACGGATGTCGGTATTATTCGAAGTCTCCTGAATTCAAATGATTCGGAACACCTTTCTGAAGAAGAACGGCAATACAAAATAAAGGCTGCTACATGGATTGCTCAAGAGGGCGGGTATATATCCATTCAGTCCACAAAACCGCAGACTCTGGCGTATGGACTTTCTGATTCGCCGGTAGGATTGGCCAGCTGGATCCTTGAGAAATTTCGTTCCTGGAGTGATTGCGATGGTGACCTTAGTCAACGATTTAGCGAGGATGAGCTGCTCACTCATATTATGATCTATTGGGTTACCAACACCATTGGCTCTACAGCGCAAATGTATTTTGAAAACTCACATTCTTTACCGCCATTAGGCCGTATCGAAGTACCGACAGGCATGGCCCTATTTTCAGCAGATATCCTGTTGCCCCCCAAGGAATGGGCCGAGCGCAACCTGAATGTAACACGCTGGACAGCAATGCCTCGCGGCGGACATTTTACGGCTATGGAGGAACCGGAGCTTATGGCAGATGATATTCGCGCGTTTTATAGACCGCTAAGAACGTAGATAAAGGGTTGAGTCATGACTGCGATACCTGAATCCCGATTCATGCTCCTTTTGAATAAACTATACTGCTTTTTCCCAGCGGCAGCGAAGGATTAACTTTTCACCGCGCAGCTCGGCTGTTAGTGTCCCGCCCATGTTGTTCATCAGACTTTTGGCGATAGGAAGACCAAGCCCGGAGGTTTGGGCAGATCGTGCGCGGTCAGCCGTATAGAACCGATCAAATAAGAGATTAACGTCGCTCCCGGCAAGTTCCTTCGCTTCATTCATAATCATTAATTCTACTGTTTCTTGTTGTTCTTCTAGCCGGATTTCCACTTGGCCAGTTGCATATTTTAATGTGTTGCCAAGCAAGTTTTCAACCACTCTCCGCACAGCCGATTGGTCGGCGTATACAGATACAAGTTGCTCGGGAAGCTTTATGTCGGGTGTGATACCGTGTTCGTTGAACGGATCATAGAATTGCACCAAAATATCGGAGATCAAGTCCTTCAATCTAAGCTTTTCGGTTTTCAGCGGAAAATCCGGCGATTCTATTATGGACAGCTCAAAAAAATCGTTCAACAACGCCTGTAGACGTTTTGTTCGATTTTTAACGATAGTAACGTATTCATTTTTCTCTTCGGGCGTGATGTTCTCGGCCTCCAGCAGTTGTACATAACCGATAATAGAAGTTAGCGGAGTGCGGATATCATGAGAAATGCTCACAACCGCCTGCCGAAATTCATGTTCGACCCGTTTTCTACGCGCGTCCGCCTCAACGATTAAACAGGATTGGCGGTTGATCTGACTGGCAAGCGCTTCAAGCTTCTGATCAAATAAAGCGATTTCGATTTTTTTGCCCGTTATTCCTGCATTGTAGCTTCGCAATTGCTCTGTCATCCGATCTAGCTCCCGCCTTAGCATAAATAGACGGGCTAGCAGGAGAGACGCTGCCGCCATCGATATGATTCCGAGTACAAGCCACATGCTCCCCACTCCCCTGTATTATTTAATATCCTTGCGGCGGAACACCGAAATACCCACTAACGCACATAAGACGATTGTCAGCAAAGGCACAAGCAAGAGCGGGAGCATATCTCCGCTGTCTATGCTAGGTTTGCCGATACCCCCAATCAGCTTGAAGATCGAATAATCGTACAGCTGACCAATAATTTCTACCTTCGAACCGATGCCAGCCAAAACAATATCGATCATCAGAAAAAAAATCAATGACCCACCGATCGTTTTGCCGCTGTCCGTCATAATCACGGCAATCAGCGCCCCAATAGCCGCATATGCCGCCGTATAAAGCAGAGTCAACCCAAGCAATCTAGGCAAAAAAAACGGGGTACTTTCATCTGGCAATTGACCAAATCCAGACAGCAGCGAAACTTCCACCGTACTGATGATTGGAAAAACGAGAGAGAGCAGCATGGCTCCGCCTGTAAATCCGATAAGCTTCGCCGCGTATAGTCTATCTCTTGTGTGGCCTGTTGATGCGATCGTTTTCATAATCCCGGACGCATACTCGTTAGAAATGAAGAACCCTGCCAGCATTGCTACGCCCAATTTGATAATGTAAGCATTGCTTGATATAAAGCTGACCAGAAATTCGGCTCCCGTGAATTGCGGCTGCCCACTGGATCTATGATCAAAATAATACAGCAAAGGGTAAGCTAGTGAGAGTACGGCGAACGCCATCAGCAACGTCCAGAACGACCTATTCTTGCGAAGTTTGAACAACTCGGCTCTAATCAAATTATACATGCGGATTGCCTCCAATCCGCTTCGTGAAATAACTCTCCAAATCTTCGCCCATCGCTGTAAACGACTCAATCTCCAAGCCTGCAGAAAATAGTGCAGAGGAAACTTTACTTGGCTGCTCAATAAAGCTATATAATTTGATAGCTCCATCCTGCATCACTTCGAAATCCGATGTACCCAGTTCGTTCTCGATAGTGGCTGTGCCCATGCCCGGATCATTCACTTTTATATACACATACTGCCTGCATTTGCTTTCCAGCTCTTTAGCAGTAAGCTGCTCCAGCAGTTGGCCTCGATGGATAATGCCATAATGGCTTGCCATCAAATGCAGCTCGCTAAGGATATGGCTTGAGATTAGAATCGTAATGCCTAGTTCACGATTTAATGTCTTGAGCAGTTCCCGCATTTCAATAACACCCATCGGATCTAACCCATTGGTCGGCTCGTCCAGAATCAGGAATTCCGGATCGCCCAGCAAGGCAATTGCCAGACCTAACCGCTGCTTCATGCCAAGTGAGAAGTTTTTTGCTTTTTTCTTGCCGGTTTCATGCAGCCCAACTTGCTTCAGCATTCTTGGCACACAATCTTTGCCTGGAATTCCGCGTAGAATCCGGTTTACCTCCAAATTCTCGCTGGCGGTCATATGAGGGAACAAGGCAGGACTTTCGATACTAGACCCGATTCGTTTGCGATTCTGAATCAACGCCTTCTCTTCACTGACACCGAATAGTTCAATGGAACCTCCGGTCGGAAAAGCAAGCCCCGTCACAAGACGGATCAACGTTGATTTCCCCGCTCCGTTTTGCCCAATGAACCCATAAATCGCTCCTCTTCGGATGGACAAATTAACTTTGTCCAGCGCTCTATGTCCTTTGAATTGTTTGGATAGCTGATTTGTCTTCAACACATATTCATGCATATTCTTGGCCTCCTTTATGTGATAGACCAAATATAGAAGCCAAAACATAAGTAGAACTAAAGTCGATTCTTAAGAATATCTTAAGGCTTTAGCCGATAGCCCATGCCCCATACTGTCTCAATAAAGTCGATTCCCGGAGCAGCCTTTGCCAGCTTGCTTCGCAAATTGCTCATATGAACATTTATAATGTTGTCGTCTCCATAGAAGGGTTCCTGCCAAACTCTTTCGTAAAGATTGGATTTGGTGAATACTTTCTTCGGTGCCGACAGCAGCAAGGAAAGAATCTCAAACTCTCGTGCGGTCAGAGTCAGTTCAGCTCCGTCTGCAGTAACCGACTTCGTATCTCGATCTAGCACAAGCCCCTTATGCTGCAGCACATTAGGCAAAGTCGGTTGACCGATTCGCGCATATGTGCGGAGTCTGGCATCGATTCGTGCAGATACTTCCTCCACATCAAATGGTTTCGTAATGAAATCATCCGCTCCCCCGCGAAGGACAGATACCTTGGTCTTCGGCTCGCCTTTGGCCGAAATAATAATAACCGGCATATCGTCACGATTGTCGATCCGGTTAAGAAGCTCTTCACCTGTCATTCCCGGCAGCATCAGATCGAGAAGCAGCATGCTCCATTTGCGCTGCTCCAGATAGAGGAGTGCCTCTGTTCCGGAATAAGCAGGCTGGGGAATATAACCGCTTTTCTTAATAATGCTGCACAGCAGCCGACTGATGTCATTATCATCTTCGGCAACAAGAATATGTATCGGATTATTCATTATTTCTCCTTTGTTAACGATAAAATATCGGATAGTCACATACCATATGTTACCACCAAAAGAAAAGAAAAACGACATCTCTGCGAGCAAGGCGAGTAATGAAAGCCGCAGAAATACTTAGCTATACGAAAGACGGTTCAAAATGGGATCAAATAAAAAACGCAACCTTTATCAGGTTGCGTTCAGCATATACGCGGCTTCCAATGTCCCGTATCTTCAAAACCTCTGAAGCACTTGATCTTGCCGGCATCCATTAAACTGCTTTGCGTTTGTACGCTCGCATCGCAAAGAGATAGGCGACGATAAGTATCCCTAAGCACCATGCTAACGCAATCCAAATATCATGCCCGACAGGCTGCTCGGCAAGCAATGCGCGGATGGCTGACACGATTGAGGTTACCGGCTGGTTTTCGGCAAAGACGCGGACGGCCATCGGCATCGACTCCGTCGGCACAAACGCCGAGCTGATAAATGGCAGGAAGATTAGGGGGTAAGAAAACGCGCTTGCACCTTCCACCGTTTTTGCGGACAGTCCGGCAAGCGCCGCGATCCAGGTCAAAGCCAGCGTGAACAGTGCGAGTATTCCAGCTACGGCAAGCCATGACAGTATACCAGCCGATGAACGGAAGCCCATAATGAGCGCTACGAGAATAATGACGACAACGGAAATGGCGTTGGATACCACCGAGGTCAACACATGCCCCCACAACACGGTTGAACGCGCGATCGGCATGGAGTGAAATCGCTCGATGATACCCCGTTGCTTATCCAGGAACAGGCGGTAAGCCGTATAGGATATCCCGCTTGCAATCGCAATCAGCAGTATGCCAGGCAGCAGGTAGTTCACATAGTTATCCGTACCGGTCTGGATTGCGCCTCCTAACACATAGACGAACAGCAGCATCATCGCAATCGGAGTGATACAGACCGTGATGATGGTGTCCATACTACGGAATACATGGCGCATGGAACGTCCCAGCATAACGCGCATATCGCTAAAAAAGTAGTTTTTTGAAGCCCCCATTTACTTCCCCTCCTTTTTGCCGACAATGGCGAGGAATATCTCCTCTAATGTCGGCTGTTTTTCCACATACTCCGTCTTTGCGGGCGGGAACAGCTTTTTCAGTTCTTCAAGCGTGCCGCCTGCAATAATTCTGCCCTCATGCAAAATGGCAATTTGATCGGCAAGCTGCTCGGCTTCCTCCAGGTACTGCGTGGTGAGGAATATCGTCGTGCCACGATTAGCAAGCTCTTTGACCGTTTTCCACACCTCGATGCGCGCCTCGGGGTCAAGCCCGGTCGTCGGCTCGTCGAGAAATATGATCGGCGGATTTCCTACAAGGCTCAAAGCGATGTCGAGCCTGCGGCGCATACCACCCGAATAAGTAGACGGCTTGCGATCGGCGGCGTCTGTCAGTCCAAAGCGTTGCAGCATGTCATCCGCCACCTGACGCGGATTATTGAGGTGACGCAGCTTCGCAATCATGATGAGATTTTCCCTCCCGGTCAAAATCTCGTCCACGGCGGCAAACTGGCCCGTCAGGCTGATCGACTGCCTTACATGATCGGGCTTTGACGCGACGTCAAATCCGTTAATGACAGCGGCGCCTCCGTCCTGCGCAAGCAGCGTGGTAAGGATTCTAACAATCGTCGTCTTGCCAGCGCCGTTGGAGCCGAGCAAGGCGAATATCTCACCTTGTTTCACTTCAAGATCGACGCCCGTTAGGACTTCTTTGTCCTTGAACGACTTTCGCAGACCTCTCACTTCGATTGCTTTCCCCATCCCGATCCCCCCTTTACTTTGATTTATCCGTCGCCTTTTTCATGGCATTGTTTACTTTTTGGTCAACCGTTTCTTGGTAGAGGTCGGCGTAAGTTTTGGAATCTTTGATGAGTTCGTCGCAGAAAGCCGCTACGTCAGTGCCCGTCACTTCGAGCACGCCTTTCCCCGAGGATGCGCCTTCTTCAAAAAGATCAACAATTCCCGAGAGCAATCCCGTCCCGTCTGTTAACTCAACAGGGCCGACCTTAAAGAGATATTTCTGAATCTCTTTGTACACAATCCGATAATCTTGCGGGAGCGCTTTGACACGCGCCACATGCGCGCGCCACTCTTTTTTGCCTTGGATGATATCTTGTATGCTCATTTTATTTCCCTCCTATTTGCCTAATTTTTTTGCGATATTATGATTGAGCTGCGCACGCCACTTGTCGCGGTAAGACTTTGCCCCTTCTTCGCCGGCCAGCGCTGCACAGAAGCCTTTGATATCGTCACCCAAAACCTCTTGGACACTCTGGCCGTCCGCCGCCGTTTCTTCGAGCAGGCCAAGCACGCCATCAAGAATGGGCATGAGGTTGCGCCCCGTGAAATCGGAGTGCGGCCAAAGATGGGTCTTAATGTTTTCCCATGCCGCTTGATAATCAGCCGGCAGCATTTTGGCTCGCGATTCAAAAGCTTTAAATTCTTTAGTCATGTCGCTTCCCGTGATTTTTTCCCAAAAGTTCATTGTTTTTTCTCCTTTAACTCATTCATTTTTGATGATACGAACTCCCATCTTTCCCAGAACTTCTGTAGTTCCTTGCGTCCCGCGTCGTTGAGCGTGAAGAACTTTCTCGGCGGCCCCATATCGGAGGGCTTCTTGGCGATCTCTACAAGTTTGTTTTTTTCAAGCCGGATCAGGATCGTATACACCGTTCCCTCCACAACATCCTGGAAGCCGAGAGCGTTCAGCTGCCGCGTGATTTCGTAGCCGTACGTTTCGTTGCGGCTAATAATTTCAAGGACGCAGCCCTCTAGCACGCCTTTTAGCAGTTCTGTTAAGTTTTCCAACCTCATCATTCCTTTGCTATTCTGTATAACTGGTATCAAGTATCACTTACTACTTCTACATAGTATTACGTAGTAGCTGGTTTTGTCAATAGCGGCAGCACTAATAATTTGGAAGCAAGTCCCTAACAAACAAGCCGCGGGACGGTTGGAATTCATCGTGGCTGGTTACGGTATGACGTACTTAAAACGGCAAGTCGCTGCGAATATTATACTTTATATGTAGTAACCGTTTAGGCAACAACAGGAGGATCGCAATGGAACCAGCAATCAACAAATCGAGAAATGCCAAGAAAAAGTTTAGCATATGGAAAAAGCCATCCCGGCGTTCGGTGCTTATCCTATCGATCGTCGTAGTCACCGTGACAGCAATCGCCTGCTGGAGCGGATTCCGCCTGCTGGTGGCCGCCCAAGATATCAGCGAACTAGACAAGCCGCTTCCGGCGGCAACCATATTGTACGACCGCAACGGCAAAGAAGTGGAGCGGCTGTCACGCAGTGAAATCGTCCCCGTCGAATACAGCATACTGCCGAAGCCGCTAATCGATGCAGTGACGGCCGTAGAGGATAAGCGTTTTTTCGATCATAAAGGGATGGATACGCGGGCAATCGGCCGGGCGTTTTATGCGAATATAAGGGCAGGCGGCACCACACAAGGCGGGAGTACAATTACGCAGCAGCTTGCCAAAAACGTCTTTTTGTCCCACGAGCGCACTTGGATGCGCAAATGGAACGAAGTACTGTTAGCGAAAAAAATCGAAGAAAACTACGACAAGCAAAAAATTCTGGAAATGTACCTCAATCAAATCTATTTTGGCGAAGGAGCCTGGGGAATAAAACGGGCTGCCGAGACCTATTTCGGCAAGACTGTTGACAGGCTGACGCTTTCGGAATCGGCTGTACTGGCAGGTCTTATTCGAGCGCCATCCGCCCTTACGCCTTACAAACATCCGGAGAAAGCGAAGGAGCGGCGAAATCTGGTACTTCGTCTAATGGAGGAACAAGGAAAAATCACATCCGCCGATTATAAAATCGCCATTAGCGAGCCGATAAAGCTGTCCGTAGCCAAATCAGACAAAACGTCGGCGATGAAATATCCCTATTACGTCGATCAAATGATTCGCGAAGCGGTCGTCCAATACGGATTGACGGAAAACGAGGTATTACACGGCGGGCTACATATTTATACCGCGCTGGATACGGGCATGCAGCAAGCTGCGGAAAGTGTATATGCTGACGAGTCGCTGTTCCCGGAAAGCAAATCGGATCAGCTCATTCAGAGCGGCGCAGTGTTGGTCGATCCAAGGGACGGGGGGATTCGGGCGTTAATCGGCGGGCGCGGCAATCAGCCGTTCCGTGGCTTCAACCGCGCATCGCAGTTGAAACGGCAGCCGGGCTCCGCAATGAAACCGATCGCCGTTTATGCGCCGGCACTGGAGCGAGGCTACAAGCCAAGCGATACCGTTGTCGATGAACCGGTAGACTTCGGCGGCTACCGGCCCAAAAATGTCACCGGACGTTACTACGGCGAAGTATCCTTATACGAATCGCTGGTACATTCGTACAATATTCCGGCGGTCAAGCTGCTCCATGAGATCGGAATCGACGCAGGTATGGACGCCTCCGCACGATTCGGATTGGAACTGAAGGATGGCGACCGTACGCTAGGTCTTGCGCTCGGCGGCCTGCAGGAGGGCGTTTCGCCGCTTGAAATGGCAGAAGCGTTCGGAACGTTTGCAAGCGACGGCTCCCGCATGCCGGCCCATACGATCGTGCGCATCGAGTCCGCTGACGGTATTGTTCTTGCAGACGCCACCCAACAAGCGCCTGTGAAGGTGATTGAACCGGAAGTCGCCCGTACCCTAACCGCGATGCTGGAGGGCGTTGTGCGTGAAGGCTCTGGCCAGGCAGCATCGCTTCCCGGAAGGCCTGTCGCTGGCAAGACAGGAACGACCGGGATGCCCGGAACAGATGGCGGAATCAAGGACAATTGGTTCGTCGGCTTTACGCCGCAGCTTGTCGGCGCCGTCTGGCTCGGCTATGACAAAACGGACAGCGACCATTACTTGACGACCACTTCCAAAGCAGCTGCATCCGTCTTCCAGACGTTGATGGCCAAAGCGCTCGAAGGTGAACCGGTCATCGCATTTCATGCTGTGAAGGGCCTTAAGCAAAAAGATGTGAAAATTCGAAACGACAACAATGAAAAACAGGGCGATAAAAATAAAGAGAAAGGAAAAGGCAAGGATAAGAAAAAAGACAAGGATCGCGACGATAAGAAGAAGGAAAAGGAACGCAGAAAAGCAGAAAAGAAAAACAGGGAACAAAATAAAAAAGATCACGATAGTGCTGATGATTGACCCTATCACTCCTTAGTCGGTTGCGCTGCCAAGCGCAAAAGAAGCTGTCCATGAACCATAACGGTCATGTGCAGCTTCTTTTCTTTTGAAAGCTTCTCCTTTTGGTCACTTGCATAAATACCTATCGATAGGGAATGAATACTTGTAGAAAACCCGTACTTCGGAGGTTTATCCGTGACTCAATTCCGTAAACGATTCTCGAAATCGTCTCTACAAAAACAGGCTCGGCGGGAAGTTTTGCTGCAGGAGAATCATGGCCATCCAAGCCAACAATTTGTTGCGGATTTAAATCAAAATGAACAAGCTATGAAAGAACTGTTTCGAAACTGTTCCGATGTTGTATATCGCCCTATTCAAATTCATGAAAAAAAGAAAGCGCTACTGATCTATATCGATGGAATCGTGGATACGAAAAGCTTAGAACAAACCTTGCTAATGCCCCTAATCCTCAAAGAAATACCGGAAAGATCAAGTAACCTGGAGTCTTTTGATAAACTTTTCCGTGACCAAGCTATCGCTACCCGGCAAACAAAGCTGGCAAGCAGTGTATTGGAAACGGTGCAGGATATATTAAAAGGTCAAGTCGCGATTTTTGTGGAGGGAGAGAATCAAGCTTTACTCGCCGACCTCAAAGAATATGAAAAACGGCAAATTACAGAACCGGCAGTCGAATCCGTCATACGAGGTCCCCGTGAAGGGTTTACCGAATCGTTACAAACGAATACGAGCTTATTAAGGCGAAGATTGCGAAGCGCCAGATTGAAAATGGAATCTTTAACGATTGGTACACTGTCTCAGACGGATGTGGCCATTGTATATATTGAAGGTATCGCTCAAGATTCGATCTTGGAGGAAGTTCGAAAGAGAGTTGGCCGCATTCAGATAGATGCTGTATTGGATTCGGGATTTATTGAAGAATTTATCGAAGACAACCCCTATTCTCCGTTCCCGCTGGTACAAAATACGGAACGACCGGACGTCGTGCTCTCTAGCCTGTTGGAAGGCAAAATCGCAATTATAGTGAACGGCACACCGTTTGTGCTTATTGTCCCTCTAACGTTTTGGTCGGTCATCCAAGCTGCGGAAGATTACTATGAGCATTTCATCTATACAACAGCGATTCGATGGCTGCGGTTCATGTTGCTGGGTATTTCGTTCCTACTCCCGTCACTGTATGTTGCAGCCACCACGTTCCATCCGCAGTTAATTCCAGCTGATTTTCTACTTAGCATCGCTGCCGCTCGAGAAGGCGTTCCTTTCCCGGCCGTTGTGGAAGCGTTATTGATGGAAGTCATGTTCGAGGCGCTTAGGGAAGCCGGCATCCGTTTGCCCAAACCGGTCGGTTCGACGGTCAGTATGGTCGGAGCATTGGTGATTGGGGAATCCGCGGTGCGTGCCGGCATCGTTTCGGCGCCTATGGTCATTGTCGTTGCGTTTACAGGTATAGCTTCGTTTACTATTCCCCGATACAATTTGGGGCTAGCTTTTCGAATTCTGCGGTTCCCGCTATTATTCTTGGCGGGCACGTTAGGTTTTTACGGGATTGGCTTCGGAATAATCGCGCTCCTTATTCATCTGGTCAATCTTCGTTCGTTTGGAGTGCCTTTTCTAGCCCCGGTTTCTCCTCAGATTCCCGGGAATTTAAAGGATGTTCTGATCCGTTCACCGCGATGGGCTATGAATGCTCGACCGACATACCTTGCAGGAAGGGATAAAGAGCGCATTCCAAAAGGGCAAAAGCCCAGTGAAAAACGAGGGAGAAGCGAATAGGCATTGAAAATCGTATCCGATTAGCCATAGATAGGAGCGCTTACGAATGAAAATATCCGGACTGCAGCTTTTCTGGCTGATCGTAAATATAATAACCGGCCTTGGTATTTTGTTTACGCTGTCTCCAGCCATTGCCGAGGCTAAGCAAGATGCCTGGATTTCCATCACATTGGCTGGAATAATCGGGCTCTGCATGATGTTCCTCGCAATAAAGGTAAGCCTTCTTTACCCCAAGCAAACATTTATCCAATATAGCCAGACGATATTAGGGAGATGGTTAGGAAAAATACTCGTCTTTCCTTACTTTATGATGTGGTATTCGGTAAGCGGGATTATTTTACGCAATTCCACCGAATTTATCTATGTTGCGCTGTTTAACGAAACTCCCTTAATCGTGTTATCGATCGTCATGTTAATTTTGGCGATTTATGTTGTTTATACGGGAGGCCTTGAAGGAATCGCGCGTTGCAGTGAATTGATAGGCCCTTTTATTGTGCTTATGCTTTTGGGCACTTTCGTTCTTAGCTTGAATCAGTTGGATTGGCAGCAATTAACACCCGTCTATGCTGATTCCGGTTGGAAATCCATTTTGAAAGGGGCAACTCCCCTCGTTGCTTTTTATGGCGATATCATCTTGTTTGTCATGGTGTTCTGTTTTCTAACAGATATCCGTCAAGTATTCATACGGTCCATGTGGGGAATCGCTGTTTCCTCTATTTTGACTATTGTAGCAACGGCGATGGTTATTATGACATTTGGGCCGACGCTCCCCTCGCGAATGTGGTTTCCTTTTTTAAGTATGACGCGATTTATTTCCGTCTTGGGATTTATTGAAAATGTCGACATCTTTGTCGTGATCATCTGGATGTTTTCTGTTTTTATCAAATTGTCTTTATACTTGTTTGTCACCATTTACGGAACCGCACAATGGCTCAATATGAAAGATTGGAAAAAGTTAATTTGGATTGTTGTTCCAATTGTATTTCTTTACTCGCTGTTGCCAAGGAACATTGCGGAGGTCGCGGTCAATTTCCAACAATCTTTGATCCCTCGTGCCCTGCTCATCTACGTATGTGTTTTTCTCCTATTATTATGGATTGTTGGGTTGATCCGCCAAAAAGATCCAGCAAGAAGGTGAGGCCGCAATGAAACCCATACACTTTAGGATTCCTATCCTATTACTATTACTCTTGCTCCTGCTGTTGACGACAGGTTGCTGGGATCGCAAAGAACTCGACGACCAAGCCATTATCACCGCCTGGGGATTTGACTTGATCGAAGATGAAATGTATACGGGGACTGCGCAGTTTGCAATTCCTTCGAAACTAGGCGTCGGTGAAGGAAAAAGCCAGGACAAGGCTTTTTTTACCATATCGGGAAATGGGAAAAATATGTACGATGCCTCCAAGAATATGCGGTTAAAACTATCAAGGCCGTGGTTTGAAGGGCATAGCGGGGTCGTCTTGATTGGGGAAAGATTAGCGAAACATGGCCTTGCCAACATTTTGGATGAATTAGGTCGGGATCCCACTGTTCGGCTGCGAAGAGACATAATAGTCTTAAGGGGAGGCTCGGTACAGGATTTTCTCGAATTGACGTATCCTCTAGAGAGTCTATCCGCTCATGCTATTGTCAGTATGCACGAGACAGCTGGATTAAACGCCAATCATACGTTACGAAACTTTTATATGGCTGCTGAGAGCGAGGAGAGCAGCCCTTTCTTGCCTGTGATCGAGATGACTGACCGTTCTTCCGAGGAAAGCTCTAAACTAACAGATCCAAAGATGAAGCTATGGGGTTTCGCTATTTTTAACAAAGACTCCCAGCTTGTCGGATATTTGCCGATGAATAAAGGCTACTACCAGCAATGGGTCAAAGGGTTATTGAAATCAATAATCGTCACGGTGGATATTCCTGGGGAGAAGGGAAACGTCGTTGTGGAGGCAAACCATTTGAAAAGCAAAATCGTGGCATCCCCGCGCGGCACGAAGGTTCATTTTAACGTTACACTTAGCGGAAAGGGGAACATTCGGGAAAACAACACTCGCTTAGACTTGGGTGTTTCTAAAAACATAGCTCTGGTCCAGAACGAATTACATACACAAGTCGGTACATATGTCCATCAGATCATAAAGAAAGTGCAACCTCTCGGCACGGACATTTTCGGTTTTGGCGAAGCTTTTCACCGACAACATCCATATCAGTGGAACATGTTAAAGAAGGAATGGCCAGAGAAATTTGCAGAGGCGGAAGTTTCCGTTTCAATGAATCTGCAGATTCAAGAAACAGGATTAACTGGCGCACCGTATATTTTGAAAAATAGGGAGATCAAAAAATAAATGGGGAGACAAGCAACAAGGCTATGGGATCTGCAAAAACGGTTGCCCGCACACCCCGCGGACAACCGTTTTCTTCACTTCTCTTCAATATGATCTATTTTCCATTTTCCATCTTCCAGCTTCAGGTGAATCGAAACGGCATCCTTGCCGACAATCTCGCCGCCAGCCATTCCAATGATATGCCCTTGCACTTCACTGACCGCATCATTAGTAAAAATCACGGATTGGACTTCTATCCGCTCTGGCCATGGACTGGATAACTCTCTTCCAGGCGTCGATTCGATGTGTTCCTTCCATGCCGTAATTAATTCTTTTGCAACATACGGCGTATAATATTGATCAATCAGCTCTTTCGTTTTTTCTTCCGGCACTGTAACGATTCTTACATGCTTTAGATTTTGCCCGAAGCCTTCTACTGTCTGAATCACTTGATCCTTCAGAGCCAATTCATCAACTGTTTTCAAGAAAGCGAGAAAACCCTCCTTCTTCTCCGTTAATGAGAAAACCGGCTTTTCCACTCTCGCTTGCGCCCATTCTCTAGTATAGAACAAGCTATTTTCCTCAGACTCACCTTTTAATTGGAACACAATTTCATCCACATTTCCAATTAAGCCGTACAACAATAAAGCATTTTTGTGAAAATAAGGCTTGGCAGCTGCAAGCTGTTCAGCAGTGGGCAGTTGATGCTCTGTTACAGCTTCCTCCATCGCTATATACACAGTCAAACCATAAGGTTTATTTTTTGTTTGCAGCTCAATATGATCATATTTGAATGGTGCCGGATAATCCAAATGGCCGCTAATGCTGCTTACTTTCCCCGAATTGCCGACGTATTCCGTCCGATACTTCCACAACTGCTCATATTGTCCTTCCGGCTCTAAGGCTTTGAGAGGATTGGACAAAAGACCCACTGAAAAAATAATAACGATCGCAACCATTACACAACCAATCCAAAAAACAGGTTTTTTGTAATTCATAATATTTCGCACTCTCTCCTTCACGTTGCTCTCCCCGAACGATAATGGCCCAAGGAAACCTCCTTGCTTGGATGCCAGCGATAACAACGTATAAGAATAAGCCGCTCGCGTATCGCCTTCGGACCGTTTCATAACACTTTCATCGCAAGACATTTCCATATCCTTAATCATTAAATAGTAAGACAGCCAAATAATCGGATTAAACCAATGAACAGCCAGCACTAAAAAGGCCGCGGGCTTAATCAAATAATCATATCGTCTAATATGAGTCTGTTCATGCTTTACAATATAATTAAAATCCTCATTCGCTAATCCTAACGGCAAAAAAATACGCGGCCGCAGCATTCCCATTACAAAGGGTGCCTTAATTTGATCCGATTCATAAATATAGTCGCGTACTCTGGTGGCTATAGACAGCTTACGTTGCAATCTAACATAGGAAATGATCGCGTAGCTGACTATAGCTAACATGCCAACGATCCATACTGCTGCCAAAGCCTCCATAATTATACCCATCGGGTTAACGGAGTTCGCTGGATTAGGAGCAGGCAAAGCCGCAATCGCATTGTTAACAGAATCATCTGCCGCATTAATTCCTGAATCTATTTTAGGCGTTAGTTCCGAAGTGATTTGCCCGGGAATCATATTCACTTTTACCGGAACTAAACTTAACGGGCTTTCGAACGATATGGGCAGTACCAAACGAATGAATACAACCGCCCACAGCATATATGCAAATATGGTTGGCAGCTTCAGCCTCTTTAGCCCCCACCTGGCAATAAAAACAAGCCCTGCCACATAGCTCGCTGTGAGACTCATATTAAGAATGGAGATAAATAGATCCTTCATTTCGTTGCACCTTCGATCATTCGTTTGATCTTATCGGCTTCTTCCTTAGACAATTTTTTGTCCTTGAGAAAGGCTGCTATAAAGGAAGGTAAAGAGTTGTCAAAAGCTTTTTCCAGCAGCACTTCGCTCTCGTACTTCTGCACTTGTTCCCGATTAATCAGAGTGGTTACAACAGCCTGCTCATTTCTCAAAATTCCGCGTTCCGCAAGTTTACGTATCATATTATAGGTCGTTGATTTCTTCCAACCCAGTTCTTGCAAACAAAGCTTGGAAAGCTCTGTAGAATTAAGCGGCTCATGCTCCCAAATTAAACTTACAAACTTAAACTCAGCGTCAAACAGCTTATATGACTCCATCCGCTCCACCTCCCGTATAGGTTTGTTGCGATAAACCCTTTAGTAATGAGTTTACTCCGACAAACCTCTTGTGTCAAACGGATAATTTGCTCCGGCAAACCTTCATGAAAAAATAAAAAACGGCATCTTTGCCGTTTCTGATTTAAAGTTTGGTGGAGCTAGAAACCACATAACACCGTTTCAGAGATCACCGCTAGATAACTCATTCTCAATCAGGAATTCCCTTCTCAATATCTGCAAGCGCCTCACGAAATGGCCGCACTTTTTGATTTTGCTTAGCATCTAGTCCCTCATCCAGCAATTTATACAGTTCAAACTTTCCAACCCGTTTTTCATACATTTCAATACTCATCACAGCCAGATCGCCTTGGCCATTCTTTGTAATGTAGACAGGTTCATCATATTTATGGCAACTCAGATATTTCACTGTATTTATTTCGCAAGTCTGAGCTTGGTCGAATAGTCGGCATGTCACGTCCTCCTTGCAATTTCATGTCATTATTTTATCCAAATAATGATATGCAATCAATCCCATAGTATCTTGCTCATTGCCGTAACTCAATAAGGAGGGTTTGCAATTAACGACACCATTATAGACGTTCTCATCATTGGATTCCCTTGTTCTATTTACACCAAGAACGTACAGCGAACTTCCCGGACTACCTTTTCCGGGAGATCGGAAAGTATTCCCGAGCAAAAATGAAACTGCTGATTATTTGGAAAATTACGCAGATAAGTTTCATCTACCTGTTCACCTTAATACCTGCGTAACTAAAGTAGCAAAACATGATGGTTACTTTCATGCTTGGACGAACAACCGTAAGTATACATCCAAAAACATTATAATAGCCACGGGGCCATTTCAAAAGGGAAAGCTCCCCTCTTTTGCCTCCAACTTACCGGCTAATGTAAACCAATTGCATTCTTCTGACTATAGAAACCCTAATCAACTTCTCCCTGGAGACACTTTGATTGTAGGGGGAGGAAATTCTGGGGCTCAGGTTGCTGTTGAATTATCCGGCCGAGGAAAAGTTTATTTGTCGGTTAGTCATCGTCCTTTCTTCCTTCGGCGGGGTAGGCGAAGATGCTAAGTCTATCGCCCATATCATTAATCAGACTATGAACTCCACTACATAATTCTGATCGATTATGATCACCAGTCAATTTTCACAAAAAAAGGGGCTGTCCGAGAAGTGAAGTAGCCCCGTTGACCTTATGGCTCGATTATATGGGTAGGCTTGTATACAAAATTCAACAAAAGTAGCTTCACCGGGGTAAGTGTGTATGAAAATTCATACACAATCCACCAAATAAGCCTGCATCTGGCCAAACGTGTATGAAAATTCATACACAATCCGCCAAATAGGCCTGTATCTGGCCAAACGTGTATGAAAATTCATACACAATCCACCAAATAGGCCTGCATCTGGCCAAACGTGTATGAAAATTCATACACAATCCGCCAAATAGGCCGACATCTTGAAAAATGGGGTGCTGGACGTCCCGTTTTGGTTGAATGTTAAGTGGCAGGCAGCCACCTTGCTACTTTCCTGAAAAAGCAGGTACAAAAAAGTTGGACGGAAGTTTTTCACCCAACTTTTTTTTGAGACTTATTGGACAGCCCCTACTTTTGTATGGAGCCTAGATGTAACGAGCCCGAGGAAGCGGCGTCGGGGCGTCATACGTAGAAGTCGGAGGCGCCATCACGCGCCCGCAGTTCATCGCGGAAGCGCGGGACGCCTTACCGGCTTCATCCATCCATTCAGGAAGTTTTATTCTGTATCGTCGAAAAAGCACATCCCGGGCGCGTTGACGCGCTAATCGGAATGTGCTTAAATCAATTGTTCCCGCGTCTATTCCTGCTGCTGCCCTTCGATGAATTGAAGAACGCGATACAAGAACGTCGCCGCTTCCGCTCTGCTGGTCGTACTCTTCGGCTTCATATAGCCGCCCGAGCCCGTAACCAGCCCATGCTCGAACATCGTTGCCACGCTGTCCGCAGCATATGGCGCAATCTGGCTCGCATCACGGAAGCCCTCAAGTGTTGAGCCGGATGCGGACGGCTTGATTGCCCCCGTCGTTTGCAGCGCTCGGGTCAGCATAACCATAGCGTCCTGGCGGCTGATTGAGTCGCGAGGAGCAAAATTAACTTCGTTCACTCCCGAAACGATTCCCAATTGCTTGGCGATGGACACCGCATCGTAGTAATAATCATTCGGCTTCACATCGGCGAACGTCGAGGTAATCTCGGCGCGCAGGTCAAGCATGTTCACCAGCATCAGGATAAAATCAGCTCGCGTTACTTGATTTGCGGGGCTGAAAGTGCCATTTTCGATCGAGGTGCCTTTGACGATGCCTCTTTCGGCCAGCTTCTCGATCGCCTCGTGCGCCCATTCATGCTTGCCAAGGTCAGTAAACGCAGCCGGCTTCTTGCCGCCGACAGCATAGACGCCGACTTGGTCGATGGAGAATCGCAGTACGCCCTTGCCTTTGTCATAAGACGCGCCATCCATTGCCGCCGCGCTGTTGCCCGTCAGCTCAAAAGCTTGCAGATCAGCTGCTTGCTCTCCCGCTTGAAGCGAATATGGAATCGCAATGGAAATCGGTGCCTTCGCATTGTTCCAAGACAGAGCTTCACCGTCCAGTTGCAATACAATTTCCACGATTGGCCTGTTGCCGATCCAGCCAGCCGCTTCGTTGCCGCGATACTCGCCTGCATGGTCGCTTACGATAACGAGCAGCTTTCCGGCATTCTCCTTGACTCCAGCCAGCATGTCGCCAGTCAAAGCAAGCTGGGCATACGGCGTGGAGATATGCAGAATCAGTTTAGACTGGTTCGTCAGATTAGCTGCCGGAAGCTCCAAAGCATAGCTGCCGGCCGCGTTCGACTGCTTCAATTCAAGACGAATGTGCTTGTTGCCGTTGCTGTCGGCTGTTGCCTTGCGAATCGCGGCATTCAAATCCGCTGCTCCGACCGAAGCCGCAGCCTGATTGCCTTTCAATGTCGGGACAAGCACGGCTTTGACTGAACCGTCCGCTTGCAACGTATACGGATCTTGCGCCGGTCCGCCTCCAAAGCCGCCCCCATTGCCACCGCCAGTGGAAGGCGGCTTGCGATATTCGAAGGTTGCCTGCTCAGGAGTCGTCATGTCATCCGTTTCCAGCTCGACCGTATACAGTCCTTGCTCTTCTCCGTTCAACGTAAAGGCGATGCGGAAGCTTCCGTCATCTTCGGTACCCGTCTGACCGGTATATTGAATGTTGGCTTTTGGGTCAAGCACTTTGACATACAAATGTTCTTTCTTGCCGTTCATGACCAACCCGTCGATTGTGACTTGCTTCGTGGAGGCGTCCACCGCTGCTTGTATGCCGTCCAATGTCTTCAGCTCTTGCTGCTGGGCAAGATCGTACACGCCGAATTCATAGAAGGAATAACCATAGAACGTTGCCCGAGTCAGTCCCTCAAACTTGATATATCTTGCCGTCGTTGCAGGGAATACCAGCGTGTTCTTGCCGTCGGCAGCTTTAACCACGCCATTGTTGCCGACTTTCAAGGGCTCCCACGTCTGATTATCATCCGATACGCTCAGACGGTATTGGTCCGCGCGCGCATATTCCCAATCGATGCGGATCGTATCGAAGGTTTGCCGGCTGTCCAGATCGACCTGGAGCCAAGACGTGTCGCGCACTTCGCTCGCCCAGCGCGTGCCCGGTGCGCCATCCAGCGCCTTAGAAGGCTCCAGACCTGCGGCTTCCGTCGATGATGCTTCAGCCTCTTTGTCTTGTGCAATGCTGCCAATCTCGTAATACACGCCTTCCTTCAGCGCCGTATAAGCGCCTTCCGTTACAAACTCAAGACCTTTAGCCTCTTCCAGCTTTGCATTGAATGCCAGCAAATAGTTCTTGGCTTGCTCAGGGTCGCTCTCTTGCGTACGCTTCATCATGATCAAGGCGTTGCGCATCACACGTACCGTATTGGCATTGCTAAGCTGCTTGTTGTCCGCGTACTTTTCAACAAGAGCCAACAGGCCTTCAGCACCCAAACGTGCTTCGATTACGAATTTAACCTTCTTGGATTTGGCGGCTGCCACCGTCAGCTCCAGCACATGCTTGCCCGGCTTGCCCGTCAGATCTACAACAGTTCCTTGCGTATAAGGTTTGCCGTCATACTTGGCCGTAACTTTAACGATCCCGCTGCCGTCATCTCCCGGAATCGTCCAGGTGAAAGCGGCTTGTGTCGTATCAGGCACAATCGTATGCTCCGTGATCGGCTCCCCGTTCATGAGCGCTACAACATCTGGCGGAGCGGCGTCTTGCTTCTGGTAAGTGCCATTTACGAATTGATACAGCCAATCGTAGAGGACGCGAGTAGCAGGGTCCGCGCTTTTCGCCGCGGTGTAAACGGCGTTGTTGCCTTGATAGTAAGCTTTATACCCTTGCTGCATCAGCCCTGTATCCACGCCGCTGTTCAAGTAATCGATGAACCGCTCGCGGAAGACGGCGTCGTTGATCATCCGATCGTCGAACTCCAGCTCCAGCGACATGCCGTACCGTTTCGCCATATCCGCTGTATCCTCCAGGCGCGAAGGATCCAGTTTCTCGAAGAAATAGTTCGGCTGCAGAGAAATGGCATCAATGCCGACATCCTTCCACATGAATGCCTTATAGGCCATAAAATGAGGAATCCAGAACATCTTCAGATCAGCGTTATGAACGATGTCGCTCGCTCTCTTGACCATCTCCGGGCCAGTCGAATGCGTGCTGATTTGTTCCTCCAGCCAATACATGCCGACGAGCTCCAGATTCGAGTAGCCCGCAGCCGCCCATCTTGCTTGCACTTCATCGGTCCACCACTGAATCGCTTTGGTCCGGTTGTCCAGCGATTTGGCATTACCGACCGCGCTTAGGCTGAAGTCCAGATTTTCACCGTTAATGCTGCCGAAATCGGACTGATATTCGCCCGGATCGGGAATCATCATAACAACCTTCGTCTTACGGTCGGGCTCGCCGAGCTTCGCGCCTACCTCGGCCGTCGCCTCGTTCAACGCGCTCATATCGCCGCCTGCGTTAAACGTTTTATTCAAATACCATTCCCATTCCACTTTTCTAGCTTTGCCGGCCGCATCCGTCGCTCCGAAGCCCCTGCCGTTCTCCGACGTCAACCCCAGATACAGCACGCCGTCGAACAGCCAATCGACAGGCTCCCCTTGCTTATCCACATAGCTGATATTTGGAATAACCCGTTCCTTTGTCCAAGTTCCTGTGCCGTCCGGGTAATGCCCGTTATACAGCAAGCCCAGATTCTGAATCCCGCCAGTAGCTTCCCCAGACTGCTGGAGACCGTAAGGCTCGGGCTGCACCGGCTCCGCTCCGTCGAGCAAGCCGTCCGCGCCGGTAATCGTCACCTCGTCGATCATGCTCCATGCCCTCGGATGCATCGAGAACACCACTTTCACATACCGAGCGTATACGAGTCCTTCGGTATAATCGCCACGCTTGACGACTCCGGTCTCCGGGCTGCCGTCCCATTTATACGTCTCGGTGTTGGTCTGATCGCCCCATAACAATTTAGTCGCATTATGGGACAATACGCCCCAGTTCACCCCATCGTCAGACGCGTAGAATGAAACGGTGAGCGGTACGAGCGTTTCGTTGTTCGGCCAGTCGTGCAGGAAACGCGCGCTCACGTCCTTGATCGTCTTTTGCTCGCCTAGATCAAACACAACCGAACGGGATTTCTTGTTGCGATGGCCCACCCAGTTGCCGCTGTCACGCGATGTATCGACGGCATTGCCGTCCGTCAGCTTCGTTCCGTCATCCGGGAAAGCGTCCTCCGGCTGTTCCGACCAAGTGTACGTTTTCCCTTGGGCCACATTGTAGAAGTCGGCGTTTTCTCCGCCCGCCTCCTCCGCATACACGGAGGATATCAACGAGAACAACATGACCGGGACAAGCAGCAAAGCAGTCAAACTTCGTCTAGTTTTCACCTAAGCTCACGCTCTCTTTCTATGCATAATTAGTTCTGCTCCTGCGCTTGCAATTCTGCAAGCGCATCGAGCATGTTCAGAATGACGACCACAGCTTCAGCACGCGTCGCCGAGGCTGCAGGGGCAAACCGGTTGTCCCCGCGACCGTTCATGACTCCCGCCTCCCGGGCTGCTGCCACGTACGGCTTCGCCCAAGCCGGGATTTGATCCGCGTCTGCGTAAGAGAGCTCATGCCCTTCCGCAATCTTCAGGCCCAACCCGCGAACGATCATCGCTGCCAGCTCTGCTCGGCTGATCGAAGCCTTCGGTCGGAATGTCCCATCCGCATAGCCGCTGACCAGACCGGATTCCAAGGCTTGCGCAATATAAGGATTAGCCCAGGCTTGAATCGAGCCTGCGTCCGCGAAGTCCAGCGAACGGTTCGCATCTTGCAGCTTCAACGCTTTGACCAGCATGACGACGAATTCGTCCCTGCTGACCGTCTTATTCGGCTTGAACGTTTCGTCCGTATAGCCCGCCACGAATCCAAGCTCGACGGCCCGTTTGATCGATGCTTCTGCCCAATGGCTCGCAATATCGTTCAGCCGGATCGTTGTCGAACCGCCGGACTCTCCGCCATTGCCGTTGCCGTTTTCATTACCATTGCCATTGCCTGGATCTCCGCCGCCCGGATTCGAACCGCCGTTTTGGCCTTCTTCCGGATCCGGAGTTACTGGAGTCGGAACCCATCCTCCTCCACCGGAGCCAGGCAGCGCTTTGATTTTGATCTTGAAACTTTTCTCCGCGGATGCTGCTCCTTTGCTGATCGTCGCGGTCAGCACGACCTCCATGTCGCTGCTTGACGGACGCTGCAACAACTGTCCGTTGGCATTCAGATAGTCGGGCTTCGAGCTGCTCCAGACGATACGCGTGCCGAGCTGTCCTTTCTGCGGAAGATAGACATTCGCGGCAATGCTTTCATTCACGTTAAGCTCGATCAGTCCCATTACGTCTTCGATCGTTAGACGATCGCGCGCAACGCTCAGCCCGGCATACGCCTGCTCGGCCTCGGGACGAGTCAGCTGGGCGGTTTGAATCGCCGCAGTCGCTTGCACCATTGCCTGTTGAAGCTGTGCCCAGCCCTCAGGAGAGTAATGGTCCTCCACGAGCTTGTCGTTCTCGATAGCCGCCAACAGGTCGATAATCGGCCTTAGATTGCCAAGCTTATATTCCTCGCCGTACACTTCGAATTCCTCAAAGGAATAGCCGAACATGGTAGCTCTGGATACGCCCTCGAACTTCACATATCTGGCTGGCGTGCTCTGGAAGGTCGTCACGACGCGTCCCGGCTTGCCGTTAATCTCGCCGTTGTTGTCTTTCACGACGTTCGTCCAGTTCTCCTTGTCCTCGGACACGAGAATGCGGTACTTCGAACCGTAAGCCGTTTGCCACAAAATTGATACCGCATCAATATTCTTCACTTCACCCAGATCCACCATGAACCAGGTATCGTCCACCCAATCGCTGGACCATCTGGTATCCCCTCTGCCGTCCACCGCTTTGTCCGCCGTGTAGGACGAGGATTCCGGCTGCGAGGATTCGGCTTGCTTATGCAAAGCCAAATTTCCATGCAGGTCCACGTAGGTGTTTCTTACGATGAGTTCGTCAATCAGGCCTTTAAAAGCGTTCGTTTCGCTGCCGATTCTGGCTACCGGCAATACGAACGTTTCCAGCTTGGAGCCGTCTTTGAGAGTAGCCGTATACTCACTGCCGTTAATAAAGATAGAGGTCCCCGTGTCGTCGCCGATCATAATGACATGGGTCCAACGATCGGTCGGCAGCTTATAATTGAATTCGCTGACGTAATTTTCTTTTGTGATAGCGAGTTTGCCGCTGCCTCCAATGTTGTATTTCAGCCCTCCGTCCGGAGATTCCAGCAGCACAGCTCCTTGCGGGTTGTCAGCGTCCGGTTTGAGCCACATGGACATCGTCCATCCGAAACCAAGCGTGCGCAGCGGCGTTTCCACGTAGCTGGCTCCGCCTTTGAGCCTTACTGCTTGCCCGAAGATTCCCTTCTCCGTGCCTGCATTCACCGCGTTGCCGTCAAAGCCGTTGCCCGAACGATCCGTGAAACCTTCGTCGAAAGTATAATCGAGCACGATATTGCGCTCATTGTCGACTTGAAGCTTGTGCGACTGATGAACACCCGGCGGGTCCACGTACTTTGCGGCATCCGCTTGGAAGCTTGCAAAGTTCCGGTCGACGCGGTTGCCTCTCCACAGCTTCTCCGCCAACACTTGCATGGAAGGCAAGATACGCTGATGCGAGTCCGCCATGGAGACGCCCTTCTCTACGGACACGTCGTTCCAGAGCGCGAACATGCCGCCTTTTACTTGCGGGTGCGCATAAGGAAGCTTCGTCTCCAGCCAATCGTTAGGCTCCCATTCGTTGTAGATGAAATCATAACTTAGATAGTTGCGGTACAGCTGTGGAACGATATAGAGCAAATTCGTGTTGGTATTGATAATGTCGTAGCCTAGCTCTACCGCCTGCTGCGCGCTTCCGTACGGCTCATACCAGATGTCCATCGTCGCATTGTTGCTGACCGGCGTCGTGCCGTCGTATGCGGACAAGCTGCCCCACAGACGGGCATGCTTGCCTTTGCTGTTAATGTGGTTAAGAAGCATATCTGCATATCTGCGGAACGCCTCCTTGTCGTCGCCGAAATATTCATCCGTGCCGACATGCACGTCCGGGCCGACGAAGGTCGGATTGCTGCCGTCGAGATACTCGTCAAAAAGTTCTTTAATGAAGTCGAGCGTCTCCGGACGTTTGATATCCAGCTGATTGTTGCTGCCCAACCTAGGGTCGTAAGCGATGAACGCGCCGGAATGGCCCGGCGTATCGATTTCCGGCACGACGTTTACGCCGTATTCCATCCCAAGCAGCTGCAGGTCTCTGAATTGCTGCTTCGTATAGAAGCCGTCCTTGCTCGTCACTCCCGGGAATTTCTCGCTCTCCAGACGGAAGTAGCCGACATCGCCGACATCATCGTTTAAGTGAATCTGAAACCTGTTCATCTTATAGTAGGACATCAGCTTCACATAGTCCTGCAAAAACTCGATTGTATAAAACTTGCGGCCCACATCGAGCATGAAGCCCCGATCCGGGTATTTGGGATAATCACGCGATTGCCCCGTAGGCATCGTCTTATGATCGGCAGCGTGGCCGAGCAGCTGCAAGATCGTTCTTGTGCCGAACATGACGCCTTTCTGATCGGAGCCGGCGATGGAAGCATATTCGCCGATATTCAGTTCATATCCCTCAGTCCCCAACAGTGCTTGAGCGGCATCCAGCACCAAGTAGATGTCCCCCTCTTGAGGTGAACCAACCGTTACCGTCAGCGGAAGCTTCGTTAAATCAAGCAAGTCCTGCTGCAAAATATCGGCCGTCCCCCGCAGAGCCGCTTCATCCTCCGCGCGAATGACGATTTTCGACTTGTCCGTCAAGCAGAACTCGCCTGCTGCGCCCAGCCACTCGCGCAAAGAAGGAATGACGCGCGGCTCCGGGTTCCGATCGCCCGTCTGCTCGTAGAGACCGGGCACGGTGACTAGCGCATTATCCGTTAAGAGATAGGCCGGATCGCTGTCGCTCTGGATTTGCAGCAGCAGCTGAACCTGAGTATCGACTAGCGGCGCTTGGATATTGCCCTGCGCGTCGATCACCGGCAAGCTGTCTGTATTCAGCAACGACAGCGTATAACCATCCGGTACAGCGGGCAGTTTCAGCTGAGTGTCCCCTTCGGAGACGACGATGCTGTTTTTGACCGCGTCCATCATAGGCGGCAACAGCGGTTTGCCTTTGTAGACCTCGAATTCCCAGAAGGAGTATCCGTAAAAGATACCTTCAATTGGACGTCTCGTTACTCCTTGAAACTTGACGTATCGCGCCAGCGTCGGCTCGAAATCGATCGTATCCTCGACTGGTCCGCGGGCGACGAGCACGCGGTTGTCCGCGAATACGTTCCTCCAGGTTACCGCGTCGTCAGACACGAGAACTTGATATTGTTCCGCCGGCGTCTGCCAGTTGATAATGACTCTTCCGATTTCTACGGGCTCGCCCAGATCAACGTAGAACCACTGGTTATCCGTTCTTTCCGAAGACCAGCGGCTTGCATCCCGATTGCCGCCGTCGACCGCTTTCTCGGGTCCGAAAAAGTCTACTTCGTTCGACGACGAATAAGCCGTCTTTCCTAAAGCCAAGTTCCCTGTTGCGGCTTCGGACTTCTCCGATGAAACGGCAACTAAGATGAAAGCGATAACAAAGAACACTAAAAAAATATTCCTATACCGTAAACGCACTAAGATCCCCCCCGTTGTTTATTAGCTCGAATTTTACTCCAGCTTTCCGCATGACCCTCCATGCTCAACTGCTGCAGCAATTTTATTATAAGTAGGGGCATTCTTTTCATCGATATACTTGTGTTTACAATCCATATACAAATGTGGACATTCGGCCTTCTACGGTGTAGTGAAAAAGAAAAAAGCCATTTCAGTAGAAGTGGCTTTCCTGGATTGGATCTAATTTAAGCGATGAACCATTTCATATTTATTTCCGCAAGGATCTGCAAAGTATACGGCGTAATAGGTCGGGCTAATCGGGAATAGTTGAGGACCGCCGCTTATGTTTCCCCCAAATTCTTTAACCAACTTAGCGATACGATCCACTTCTGCCCGATCTTTCGCCCAGAAGCCTATCAAATTCCCGTTCGGTTTATGGTCCGCTTCCTCGGTAATTGTTTACACGAAGATCAATATGGCTGAACTTATTCATAGGTATTCATCTCCTCATTATGATTAACGGAATAACTTGTTTTTTCCCTGACCGCAGTTAGCACGTCTTCCCAATGAAGCTTCATTTGTTCCCGTATACCCGGATGATCCAGATTCTCTTGATGAAAGCTGATCGTTGTTCTGTCAGACTTATCGGATATCAATCGGATTTGCAGCGTGGATGGTTTGTCCCATCCGATCTTTCCCCACTTTAAGCGAATTTGTCTTGGCGGTTTAACCACTCTGAATTGCCCTGTAATTCCCTCATCGGATGTGAAGGTCTCCCCCTCCTTCAATTTACGGAACGAAACGGTTCCAATCCATAATTTCAAACCTTCAGAGGAGGTAAGAAATGCCCATGCCTGTTCCGGCGAAATCGGCAACGTCCTCCGAACCCCGATTTGAAAGCCAGCAGATGCGGTTTGCCCAACCAATCTGACGTTTTCGGTTTTATTCAATCCCTAACACCTCGCCCATTAAGATTGTTAGTACTAACTAACTCAATGATCAAAAAAAATTATGGGGTTAAAGCCCTCACAAATAGCTCGATACTCGAATTCATAAAACTTTGAAGCGTAACTTTAGTCATAGACGGACCGAACAGCTGCGACATGAAAGCACCGTAATTAAGCCACATAAACGTGATCGCCTGGGTTTCCGCATCCGTAGATATCATTTTGTTTTTACTCTGCATCTCATTAAAATAATCCGTTAATAACTCCAGCAATTTGCGCGGATGCCTCTCTGCCTTCTCTCGGATGCCAGCCAGTTCGTTGTCACCCAAGACGATGATAAACAATTTACGGTTACGATGCATGATTTCATGGTACATACGGCAAATCGTAAGCAAGTCTTCTTTCAAATCCCACTTCATATTTTCTTTAAAGAGCTTTTCCATTTCAACCGAGTAATGATAACGATCAACTGCTTGCTCAAGCAGATTCAGCTTGCTCCCGAAATTGCGGAACAAGGTCATTTCGCTGACGCCTGCCGCTGCAGCGATTTCTTTAGTCGATACCCCTTTGTATCCTTTTTCAGCCATTAAATCGATGGCCGCCAACATCAATTTACTTTTATTGTCCATGATCAGCGTGTTCACCAAGTATGTACCTCCCTCTGCTTAGTTTGCGGACGTCACCTCGTTAGTTAGTAATAACTAACATTTGTATTCATAATAAAGCCAATGACTACAAAAGTCAATCTATTCGAGTTGATGACCCGCCGATCTTATAGGATAATATAGAAAAAGTATCCACTTGAATAAGGAATGGGAGTGATTCCTCTTGTTACAATTAAACAGCGAGCTGTGGGGCAAGCTTACCGGTCCTTACGAGTCGGGCGAACAGGTACCTGAATTGTTGGAGCGTCTGATGCTTGATTTCGATAAAGAAGTTTTCGAAGAGCTATTCCAGGAGCACTTATATCACCAAAATACGATCTATACCGTCACTTACGCGGCAGTACCCTATCTGGCCAAACTTGCTCTTGCATCAAAAAATAGGGAAGTGCGCCATGAAATCTACGTCACTTGCGGGATTATCGAGTCGTGTCATGACAAAACAAGATCAGAGCCGTATCCCTCGGATTGGACCGAACTCGCTGCTGAAGCGGGAACCGAGGTTTGCGCGGATATGTACCAATCTTACTTAAAAGCGATAACGGAGCTTGCTTCGCTGGTTCCAGAGATGTTGGCCTACGCCAAACAAGAAATAAGCAGCGATACCGAAAAAAGATATGTTCTCATTGCCGACGCGGCTTATCGGGAATCCCAGAGCGTGGCAAACATGTTTCTGAATTTTACGGCTGGCGACGAATATGTGGCCGTTTGCGGAGCATGCGATCAAGAGGCTTACTTGTGGCCGAGCGGAGAAGGCGGTCGTATACAAGCATTCGCGGAAGATCCGGTATTCGAACCCCTTCAGGCGGCACATGAAGTTACTCCCGTTGAGGCATTCGTTGAAGCGGAACTTCAAATACTTGCCGAGCGAGCCGATCAGATGGGCGATTCCTCTTTTTTGAACCAATTGCCGTATTTGGCCGGGGAAATGAATTGTCCTTCATGCGGCGCCAGAATGCAGGTATGGCCTAGTTTGCTGTCGACTTTCGGAGGGTAATAAACAGGAGCTGGATATCGCATCCAGGCGAACAACAAGCAATATCGATGCCGTGTGGGATGAAGAATTAGGTTGGAAAATGCCTGAAAACTAATATCCATAATAAAAAGGATGGGATTATTATGAGCACGCTTCAACCGATTGTTCATGTCTTGCAACATTCTTCCGATGAAGCCGTCGTGGAGCAGTTCTTCGAAAACGAGTCGTTAATCTGGATTGACTGGAGGGAATACGAAGAGGACGTCATTAAATACTTTAACGATCAACTGCCGGAATCTCATCAAATCAAGTACGAAATGATCGAAATCGACAAACCGAGAGGAGTCGATATCGTGTTAAGTTCGGGCGATCGCCAGCTGACGATTCCGTTCGCCGATGATCGGACTGATCGGGACAGCACCATTCGGGCCATGCAAGAGATGATCGCTCCCCGATATCAGATTCGATGGTTTATGGAGTCTCTAGGCAACGACACGTTAGCCTTTCTTTTATTGTCAACGGAGCAGTGGTCGGAGTTAGAGAGGCAGTTCGGGAAGGATAAGCTAGAATTCCATTTCCAGCCGGTAACGAGCGAAAGCGTTATGTTTTACCTCGACATGGATGACGTATTCGACCTAATCAAGATAAGGGAACAAGCACGTACCTCTGAATAGCAACGACAATTCGTTGGTAAATGGATGACGTTGTATTCATATCTGTGAGAAACCCCTCCCAAGCCTAGAGCCTGAGGTAGGTTCTTATGTTGAATGGAAAGAAGAGGCATGCCGAGGCATCGTCTTGTCCGTTTAAAAACATATTCTTTTTAGCTCCCCTTCTACTCCCTGCGCGCGGCGAACCCCTATTTGGGGTTTCATCTCCCCCTAGGTAATCCATACAAAAAACGCCATCACGTAATGTGATGACGTTCCTTTTGTATGGAGCCTAGAGGTAACGACTCGCACAAGCTCGTCTATCCGTCATGGGATGTCCGAATCCTGATTATATGGCTGAGGAAGCCAACTCGGTGAGGACTTTTAGCGGTAGATTCAGAGGCCGTGCTCCTCCGTGAGACAGATTCAGTGAAGTTAACTCATCCACTCCGTCCGCACGGACTGAACCCCGGGGTTCGCCCCCCTATGGGCTCGACCAAACACAAAAAAACACGCCTAACTTGGCGTGTTGATGTTTGTGTTTGGTGGAGCCTAGCTCGTATTCCGCAGGCGCAAGCGTCCACCTGTTACTCTCCATTCATGAAATCAAGCGTACGTAAGTTGGTTATTAGAAAAGGCAGCACTTGTTCAATAAAGTCTTCAGCTGGTTCCTCCTGCGAATGACTCCATTTCAGAACCACACCGTAAATCGACCAACTGATCATCGTTGCAAGCCTCTCCAATTTTCTCAGTTCATGCACCGGAATGTCTTTTATATGTGCTATGCACGAGACAATAACATTATATAGTTGTTGTTTGGCCTCTTCCTCCATCGCATGCGATAGGGTTCGCCGTGAGTTTAGCCGCTTCGTCGTTTCAATCTGCCATTCACAAACAGCCATCATTAACCTTCGCAACAATTCCGGGCCCTGCATTACTGTACCCGAGGGAATCCAAGCGGATAATGTATCTGTAAATGCTTCCTTCATGGTCAACTCTAGCAATTCATATTTATCCTGGTAGTGATTATAAAAGGTTGCACGATTCAATCCTGCCCGATCCATAATATCTTGAATAGATATAGCTTCAAAGTCCTTTTCCGTGAGTAAATCAGCGAATGCATTTTGTATATAATTTTTCGTTCGCTTTGCTCGAGGGTCATTAGGATTAGCTAAACTCAAACTTCATCCTCTCCTTGTACCACAATCTTTTTTGAAAAAAAACTACAATTGAAGCAAATTGTTGTTTACACAACAGATCCGAAACTCTGCTTATTGATCACCTTTGAACATTAATATTATTATACTAATTGACAGTTGTCGTCTAGTCAACATGTGTAGTTTTAATTTATATGCAAGGGAGTTGGAAGAATGAAAAACTTATTCATAGCGGGTGGAACTTCCGGAATGGGCAAAGGGTTAGCGATTCACTATTTGCGCCAGGGAAGCAGAGTGACCGTTACCGGGAGCAACCGTCTCAGGGGAAAAGAATTTCTAGATGAGGCAGCAAGTTTGGGTGCTGCTAACCGCGCCTCCTTTATTCGAGCTGATCTGTTATCTTTGTCGGAAAATCGCCGTGTCATTCAAGAGGTTCAAGCACGACATGAGTCGATAGACGGATTGGTACTCACAGCGATGCAGCAATTCCCTAAACGCAAATTAACGCTGGATGGATTTGAGAGTACGTTTGCTCTCTACTATATTAGCCGGTTTATTCTGAGCTACGGTTTGACGGATTTGCTGGAGAAGGGGAAAAATCCTGTTATTGTAAGCATCGGCGGTACCGGAATGACAAAGGGGGAAATTCATTGGGATGACCTTAATCTTCAGAACAAGTACGGGTTGCTGAAGGCTACTCTGCAAGGAGGGCGAGCAAACGACCTGCTTGGGGTCGCCTACGCAGAGAACAATAAGAACGCGAAAACACGCTTCATTCTAAATCATCCCGGATATACAAACAGTGGCACGAATCATCTAGCTCAGCCGTTTAAATCTATTATGCGCATCATGGGAAAGCTTTTTGCTCAACCGGTGGATAAAAGTATTCAACCGATTATCAAGCTCATGGATCATCCTCCATCACAGCCTCTAATTGCCTGGGACCGGACTAAAGCTGTCGACCTCTCGCTTTCCACACTTAACAAACTAGATGCAATGAAGTTATATCAATTAACGAAACACCTTCTTTAATGCTGAAAAGTGACTACGTATGATGGAGCAAAGTGGAATAAGGAAATCCTGCTTCAATTGGCTGACGAAGCGGATTCGGCGTAGCAGATCGCAGCGGTAGATTTCGATGCCGCACTCCTCCGTGACGTTCACTTAAGATCTCTTTTCATCCACTCCGTCCGCGAGGACTAACCCCCGGGGTTCGCCACCTTTGGGGCTCCAACCCCAAAAAGCCGACCCGTTGGATCGGTTATTGATGCATTATGGAGCCTAGGGGACACAGCTCGTCCTACCTCGCTGTATCATCATGGGATGTCCGAATCCTGATCTAATGGCTGACGAAGCCAACTCGACGAGGACCTTTAGCGGTAGATTCAGACGCCGTGCTCCTCCGCATTCGCTCCGTCCGCGCGGACTGAACCCCGGGGTTCGCCCCCTGGCAATCCATACGAAAAAAGCCATCACGATTTGTGATGGCTTTTCATTCGTATGGAGCCTAGGGGGATCGAACCCCTGACCTCATCGCTGCCAGCGATGCGCTCTCCCAGCTGAGCTAAGGCCCCGAGTTATTGTGGCGACAAGAAAGATCATACCATACAGCAGGAATTTTTGTCAATTCTTTTTTTGCACTTATTTCTGATATGCCTTCATCACATTTTATCGTAATATTATTCCATTCCGCACATTGAGTTTCCTACCCCTTGCAAGGCAATTAGCCCTCGTCCTATGGGGATAAGGGCCGGCCTTATATGGGGATGGATGACGGACAATTAACCGAACTTGCCCGTGATATAGTCCTCGGTTTGTTTGTTGGAGGGGTTTGTAAACACTTTGCTTGTTACGTCGGTTTCGATGATTTTGCCGTTCAGGAAAAACGATGTGATATCGGAGATCCGGGCAGCCTGCTGCATGTTATGCGTTACGATAACAATCGTATAGGATTGCTTCAGTTCGTTGACCAGCTCTTCCACTTTTAGCGTTGCGAGCGGATCAAGCGCGGATGTCGGTTCGTCCATAAGTACGATCTCCGGCTCAACAGCGAGCACGCGAGCGATACAGAGACGTTGTTGCTGACCGCCGGACAATCCCATTGCGGAGGAATGCAGACGATCCTTGACTTCGTTCCAGAGTGCGGCTTGCGTTAAGCTGCGTTCCACGATTTCGTTCAGCTGAGCTTTTTTCTTGATGCCGTGAGCTCTTGGACCGTAAGCAATGTTGTCGTAGATGCTCATCGGAAACGGATTCGGCTTCTGGAATACCATACCGACTTTTTTGCGCAGCTCGACGACGTTAACCGACTTGTCGTAGATGTTTTCGTTGCCGATACGAACCTCGCCTTTGATAGATACGCCCTTTACAAGGTCGTTCATACGGTTAAGCGTACGTAAGAATGTGGATTTACCGCAGCCCGAAGGACCGATAAGGGCCGTAATTTGTTTCTCCGAGATATCGAGATTGATTTTGTGCAGCGCCTGGAACTCGCCGTAGAACAAATCCAGGTCTTGAGCTACGATTTGCGGAGCGGAATTTCCGGTCTCGACTGTATTGCCGGCCGGCACTGCGCCGCTAATGGATTTTATTTGAGTGGTAGCCACGTAAATCCTTCCCTTCTAGTCTGTATTGTTCTACGAGTTCTACGAGAACCGCTTGATCAATCTGCGGAATAACCAGGTTGCCGTCAAATTGATGATAAGAATCAGCACGATCAACACGGCTGCCGTTCCGAATGCCATATCCATGGCTCCCGTCTCCATGGCCACCATGTAGAGATGCAAGGACAACGTCCGGCTTCCGTCCAGCAAGGAATTCGGGATAAGAAGCGTCCCGCCCAGCGTCAGAAGGAATGCCGCCGTCTCGCCGACAACGCGTCCGATCGACAGGATCAAGCCTGTAATGATACCTGGCATTGCGGTTGGCAGGATCAGACTTTTGATCGTCTGCCACTTGGTCGTGCCCAGCGCGAGACTGCCTTCACGAAGCGTGTCCGGTACAGCTTTCAGCGCTTCCTCGGACGTTCGAACGATGGTAGGCAATACCATGGTCACACCAGTCAACGAAGCCGACAGAATCGACCAACCACCAGTGATCGGCTCAAGCAAGATAACGAAGAACGCAAAGCCGAACAAGCCGAAGACGATTGAAGGAATACCTGCGAGAGCTTCCGTAGCGAAGCGGATCATGGAAGTAAGTTTGCCGCGTGCCGTGTACTCGTTCAGGTAGATCGCCGCCCCTACACCGATAGGAGTAGCAATGATCATCGTGGTCCCGACCAGATACAAGGTACCTACAATGGCTGGGAATATACCGCCCTCCGAACCCATTTTGCGAGGATTCGAAGTCAGGAATTCATAGTTGATCATGGAGACGCCTTGACTCAGAATGTATCCGATAATGAAGATTAGCACCAACACCGTCAATAAGCCGAGTCCGCTAAGGCAAGCAAAAGCGATTTTTTGGTTTCTGACTACATTGTTCATAGTTTTTACTTCCTCGCTTTCCGGCGTACCAGCAGTGTCGTGACGGAGTTTAATACGATGATGAACATAAACAATACGATACCTGTGGCAAACAGAGCTTGTTGATGCTCCGGTCCTGCATAACCCATCTCAAGAGCGATGTTCGCGGTCATGGATCTCGCAGGCGCGAACAATCCCGTCCAGTCCATTGCAGGTACTAGCGGCGTATTGCCGATAACCATAATGACGGCCATCGTCTCGCCGAGCGCGCGTCCAACACCTAGTATGACTGCAGTAATAATGCCGGATTTCGCAGCGGGTACAAGCACTTTGTAGATCGTTTGCCAGTGGGATACGCCAAGCGCCAAGGAGCCTTCCTTGTACTCGCGCGGAACTGCCTTAAGGGCGTCCAACGAGATATTGATAATGGTTGGCAAAATCATAACGGCGAGTATGATGGCGGCCGTCAAGATCGAGTAGCCCGTCTGGTAGTTGGCTGGCAAATATTCCGCAAGGGGCCCCCGCTCAAGACTCGAAATGACGCCGCGGACGGCGAACATTCCGAACAAGCCGTATACAACGGATGGAATTCCAGCCAGCAGTTCAACAGCGGGAATAATAATCCGGGATATTCGTTGATGAGCAATTTCCACAAGATAGACAGCTACTCCCACGCCCATCGGGGCGCCGATCAGAATAGCCACGAAAGTTACGTAGATCGTACCTACGATCATCGGCCAGATACCATACACCTGATTCGTAGGGTTCCACACCGTTCCGAATAATACATCGACAATGCCATACTTGAAAAAGATGGGCAAACCTTCGATAAAGATGAACACACCGATTAACAATACGCTAAATACGGCCGTAATGGCTGTTATGAACAACAAGGTTTTAACAATTTTCTCTTCCAGGATCCTACTCAACGACAATCCCCCCACGTCCAGCGGTCAAAATCAGTCAATCTCCATAACAAGCGCGAAGGATAGCGCATGATCTGCTATCCTCGCGATTGCCATTCTTGCATATTGGATACTTATTTTACGGTTACATAACCGTTTTCTGCTACGATTGCCTGTCCTGCGTCGCTGAGAACATAGTCGATGAAAGCTTGGGCTACTGCGCTAGGATCTTTGGAATCGCCAACCAGGAAGTTAAATGGACGTTGGATCGGATAAAGGCCGGATTTGATGTTTTCTTCAGTCGGCTCGTGCTCATCGACTTTAACGGCTTTAACGGAATCGTTCAGACCGCCAGTGGAGATGTAACCAATTGCGTTAGCGTCTTGGCTAACCGCTTCGCGAACTGCGCCAGTCGAGTTCTGGATGATCGCTTCAGCTACGAAAGGCTCTTCGCCAAGCACGATCTCGCCGAAAGCGTCGCGCGTGCCGGATCCTTCTTCACGGTTGATAACGACGATGTTGCCGTCTTTGCCGCCAACTTCGCTCCAGTTCTTGATTTGACCGGAAAAGATGCCTTTAACTTGATCTACTGTCAGGTTTTCTACTTCGTTAGCGGAGTTGGCTACAACCGCGATACCGTCGATCGCGATAACGATTGGCTCGATGCCAGTCTCATCGTCTTTAATGGCTCTGGAAGCCATGCCGATATCGGCTGTTCCGGCTTGTGCTGCTTTTACGCCTGCGCCGGATCCGCCGCCGGATACTTCGATCCGTGCATCGCCGTTTGTACCCATATATGCTGTTCCAAGCTCTTCCGCAAGTGGTTGTACGGACGTGGAGCCCGCTACCGTTACAGACCCGCTAACCTTTGTTTCAGGGGATGGCGAAGCCGCTTCCGTCGGAGCATTGGTAGGTGCGTTTGTCGCCGCGCCGCCCGAATTATTCGTATTGTTGCCGCCGCAACCCGTTACGATCATGGCCGATGTTACTACTGTAAGAATTGCCCCCGAGAACATTTTTTTCTGTTGGATCTTTTTCATTGGTTTCATTCCTCCACCTTTATATTTGTTGGCTACAAACTGAATTATAGAGAGCTTTTTTAAAGCGCGTATATGCGGAGTGTAAATTCAATGTAAAATGTATGCTGTTTGCATGAAAACTTTGTAATCGTCCTGTAACAAAAAAAATCCGATCCCCAAAGGGAACGGATTTCATTCTCGCATATGTCGAATCGGGTAATTACGATCGGTCTCCGCCGGTCAAAGGATGTTTAGACAACAGACTGTTTAGTTCCTTCATGAACATGTCGATATCCTTGAACTGGCGATAGACGGAAGCAAAGCGAACGTACGCCACCTCGTCTACGGGATACAGCTGGCTCATAACAATGGTGCCGATATCGCTGCTGTCGACTTCGGCGACCGCCGTCGTCCGCAGCTCCTTCTCTACTTCGGAGACGATGACCTCGAGCCGTTCGACGGACACGGGCCGCTTCTCGCAAGCGCGAATTAACCCGCGCAATATTTTGTCGCGGCTAAATTCTTCGCGGCTTCCGTCTTTCTTGATGACGATAAGCGGCGTCTCCTCAATCATCTCGAACGTTGTGAACCTGCGGCTGCACTTCTCGCATTCACGGCGGCGACGAATCGACTTGTTTTCGTTGGCAGGTCGCGAGTCCAGCACCTTTGTACCGGCATAATCGCAATACGGGCATTTCATAGGCTTGGCGCCTCCTTTCTAAATTTTAATATTCAAAATACGTGTTCAAAAAGTTTGTTTTTCGGATTTTTTGAACAACCTTTTTTTGCCATACCTTTCCTGTAATGATATTTGGAATAACGCACATAATACAGTTACCAACCGCAAGGAGGTGAACATCAATGAGCTCGAACAACAGCAGCAACAACCTGTTAGTACCACAAGCGACAGCCGCTCTGGACCAAATGAAATTCGAGGTCGCTCAAGAGCTGGGCATCGCGATTCCGCAAGACGGCTACTACGGCAACATGGCGACGAGAGACACAGGCTCCATCGGGGGTTACATCACGAAACGCCTGGTCCAAATCGCTGAGCAATCCCTGGCTGGCCAAGCAGGCCAACGTTAATGTTGATTTATTAAGCTCGTATGTATAACAGAGGTCTTGAAGGTGCTTGTCCCGAAGCGGCGAGCCCTTCAAGGCTTCTCTGTTTATGTTCAATGATCAGGATGCTCAAAATTCCGGATATAAATCCTTGTACTTATTATAATAATAAAAAACTCGTTGTACATAGTGTCTGGTCTCGCCAAAAGGAATCTCGCTTACGGAATCCAATTCCCCGTCCCATTTGCCGCTGTCCAGCCACTTGTTGACATTGCCCTGACCGGCATTGTATGCCGCCACGGCTGCTATGGCGTTGTGATCAAATTGATGGTGGAGCCAGCCGAGATACCATGAGCCTACCTCGATGCTGACATCGGCCCTATGCCGCAGCACATCGTCGTTGACGGCATCGAATCCAGCTTTCTCCACGACCCAATGTGCCGTTGTCGGCATCAGCTGCATGAGACCCAGCGCGCCTTTTCTGGATTCCCTGCCCGTCTCGTAATTGGATTCGGAACGAATAATAGCCGCGATCAAATGCGGTTCCAAATCATAATTTTCGGCGCTGGCCCGTATATCGTCCTTATAATGAACGGGGTACATCCATCTCGCCATCCAGTCCGACTTCAAAAACAGGAAAGCGATCAGCGCCACCAGCAGGATCAGATAAAATCTCTTTTTTACTCGTATTCGTTTTTTCTTCATGGCTGCCATTCCTGCTGCTTCCATAAGTCGTCGATCTGCCGCGCCGTATTTTCTATCGTGCCTCTATTGTCGATTACCCAATCCGCCAGTTTCCGCTTTTCTTCAATGTCCATCTGCAGCGAAACTCTTTGCTCCGCTTCCTCCTTGGACATGCCGTTACGTTCCGCTAGACGATGCACCTGCACATCCGCTGGAACATAGACGACCATAACCCCATCATACAGCTGCACCTGCCCCGTCTCGTAGAGGAGCGGTATATCGGCAACGATCAGCCGACGAGGATTCTCTGCCGATAGTTTATGTATCTTCTCCTGCATGCGCCGCCTAATGGCGGGATGCGTAATACTCTCCAGCATCTTAAGCTTATCTTTATCGCCAAACACGATGTCGCCTAGCGCCTTCCGGTTAAGCGAGCCATCCTCCTGGATGACGGCTTGTCCGAACAGCGCCGCGATTTCGTCCAGCGCGGCTTCCCCCGGCTGGACGACTTCCCTGGCGACCGCGTCGGCATCAACCAAAGCGGCGCCGCGTTCGACAAGCAGCTGGGAGACGGTGCTTTTCCCGCTTGCGATGCCGCCGGTCAATCCGATAATCATGGTCTCACCTCGCACTCGTCACGATTTAGAACAATTTGAAAAGCCCCATTATGATCAACATGATCCCCGGTACAACAGATAAAGCGCCCATCCCCCGCTTCGAAGCGAATCGCAAGCCGAGCTGCGTGCCGCACACGAGAAAGATCGCGCTGGACACCGCAATGACGATGGCAGTCAAGAGAGCAGGCAAGCCGAGCAGCGCCGCTCCAAGTCCCGCGCCGAACGCGTCAAGCGACAAGGCGACTCCCAACATGACCGCCTCGGAAGCGGAGATGATGCCGGAGCGGTCGACGTCCGCCGCTTGCGGCGTGCGCAGAATCTGGATAACGAGGCCGAGCCTCTTAAGCTCCAGCTTAAACATCTGCATGGCGGCGTCTTCCCCGCCCGCCGAAGCAAGACGGCTGTCGCTAATGCCAACAGCGGCTGCAACCGGCCCATGATCATCAGCCGAATCCGGCTGATGTTTGCCTCGCCACAGCTGCACGAGAGCGAAGCAACCGATCACGATAAGGATGGAAGCTCCGACGACCCTGGCGACGTACTCCGAGACAAAGCCGCTCAACCAGCCCCCCGCCTGCATGGATAACCCTATAATCAGCCCTGAGCAGCAAGCGATGATCAACACCGACAGAATCGGAATTCGAATCTTCCTCAGCCCGTACGTCACGCCGACGCCGAAGCCGTCCAAGCTGACGGCAAAGGCCAGCAGAACCAAGGATAACAGATGTGCAATCAACTTCAGGCTCCTCCCCGCAATCAGCGAATGCCGACTAACGACATGATGGGTTAGAAGGGCATTCGCCTATCGTTCGTAACACCATCATCATATGCGGGGAGAGCGCTGCGGTGCACAATGACGTTTTCCTAACGTGCAGGTGAAGGCGAGTTCACCTTGGACTTCAGCGGCTGGCATCGTTCGCAAATATGCGTTCCGCGCCCGCCGACCACGAATTTGGTGATCTGTCTAGAACAGTTCGGACAAGGCTCGTCCTTGCGGCCATAGACAAGCAACTGATGCTGGAACATCCCCATCTCGCCTTGACCGTTCACATAGGACTTGACGGAAGAGCCGCCCGCCTCCACCGCGCGGGACAATGTCTCGATAATGGCGGCATACAATCGCTTCCATTCCGGTCCGCTCAAACTGGACGGCTCCCGTTCCGGGTGAATGCGGGCCTGAAACAGCGCTTCGTCGACATAGATATTGCCAAGTCCGACGATCAGCTCCTGGTTAAGCAGCAGCGGTTTGATCCTCGTCGTGCGCTTTTGAAGGCGTTCGCGAAGCGCAGACAATGTAAACCCGGGCTCCAGCGGCTCCAATCCCAGTTTGTTTAGCGGCGGCAGCAGAAACTCCTCGCCCGGCGAGAACAGATGCATCGTGCCGAATTGTCTTACATCCTTGTACCGCAATTCGGTGCCGTCTTCGAAGCGGAACAGCACATGGGTATGATTTTCTACAGGCTCGTCCGCTTCGAACAGACCATAACGGCCCTCCATGCGCAAATGCGACACCAATATCAAACCGTCGAGCACAATGCGCAAAAACTTCCCTCTGCGCTCCACCGTCTGCACGGTGCGTCCGACAAGCGCCCGCTCAAATGCTTCGGGCTCTGCCGGCCGCTGTATAATTCTAGGCAGCTTTACCTTGACCGATTGAATGGTCTTGCCGCCGATCAGCTGAATTAATGTACGTTTTACCGTTTCTACCTCTGGTAGTTCAGGCATGTCTCCTCACCTCTGGCTACCATTATACTGCATCCGAGGGGACTGTGCGTATTCTTCCTTTACTTCGCCTCATACCAATTATCGCCGTAGCTGACATCCGCCTTTAGCGGCACGTCCAGCTTAATCGCGTTCGACATCACGTCTGGCAGCAGCTTCTTCATCTGCTCCATCTCTTCCGGCGGAACTTCGAATACCAATTCGTCATGTACCTGCAGCAACATGCGGCTCTTTAAACCGCGTTCGCGAAGCTGCTCGTCCATCTGCACCATGGCCAGCTTGATAATATCGGCAGCCGTGCCCTGGATCGGCGTATTCATCGCGGTACGTTCGGCAAACGATCGCAGATTGAAGTTGGAGGCCTTAATCTCGGGCAGATATCTTCTACGGTCGAGCAGCGTCGTTACGTATCCATTTTCGCGCGCCTTTACGACAATATCGTCCATATACTTCCGTACGCCCTTAAACACATTAAAGTATTGTTCGATAAACGCCGAAGCTTCCTTACGCGTAATGCCCAGGTTCTGCGACAAGCCGAAATCGCTGATCCCGTACACGATGCCGAAGTTGACCGCCTTGGCGGAACGTCTCATATTGCCGTCCACTTCCTCTGCGGTCACGCCGAAAACGTCCATCGCCGTCTTCGTATGAATGTCCATATCGTGAATAAACGCTTCCTTCAAATTTTCATCGCCGGAAATATGGGCAAGCACGCGCAGCTCGATCTGCGAATAGTCCGCCGCGAGAATGGACCAGCCCGGCTCCGACGGCACGAATGCCTTACGGATCTGGCGCCCTTCTTCCAGCCGGATCGGGATATTCTGCAGGTTCGGGAATTGGCTGCTCAGCCTTCCCGTAGCCGCGATCGTCTGACGGTAATACGTATGGACCTTGCCCGTCTCCTCGCGAATCTCCTTCAGCAAACCTTCCACGTAGGTAGATTGCAGCTTGGCCAATTGCCGGAAGTGAAGGATCGGCGGTATAATCTCCGAATATGGCGCCAGCTCTTCCAGCACTTCGGCATCTGTGGAATAGCCGGTTTTTGTTTTTTTCCTGGCTGGAAGACCCAGCTTCTCGAACAAAATTTCTCCAAGCTGCTTCGGAGAGTTGATGTTGAACTCCGCTCCGGCCTTACTATAGATATCGGCCATAATGGAAGTCAGCTGCGACTCCAGTCTCTCGCCCAGCGACTGCAGCTCACCGCGCTCCACCTTGATCCCTTGGTGTTCCATGCCTGCCAACACTCGTGACAGCGGCTGCTCCAAATCAAAATAAAGCCCGCTCATTCCCGTCCTCGTCAACTCTTCGTTAATAAATGGCACAAGCCGCCGCACGGCGTCAGCCTTAAGCGCGAGGTGACGATGCAGCGTATCCGGCTCAGGCACCTTAAACTTTGCTCCCTTGCCGTATACGGCTTCGTCCGAAGGAACGCCCGTCTGGCCTAGCCGCTCATTGATGGCGCTCAGCGACAACTGGGTATCCGTCGGATTAAGCAGATAAGCCGCTAGCTGCACATCCAACGCGGCTCCTCCGAGAGCGATACCCGCCCAGCGCAGCGCCAGCTCCGACTTATGCAGGTCGAAGCCGTATTTCGGACGCTCCTCGGAAGCCAGCCACTCGCGTAGGCCTTCTGCGTATCCTGCCTTCAGCTCCTCCAGCGGGAATACGAATACTTCATCCTCCAAGGCGAGGGCAAGACCAAGCAGCTCTGCGTGATGCGGATTCTCGCCGATCGCTTCTATGTATAAGCCATGCTTGTCCGATGATTCCAAGGACTTCAGCAGCCTGCGGATCTCTCCTTCGCCATCCTTCCCTCCCGTCGGAACAGTCACATTAAGGCTGGCTGCGGCTGCCTTGGCGTCTGATTCGCTTGCGCCGCTCTCCGATGCCAGCTCCAGCCGCTCCAGAAGCGTCCGGAATTCCAGCTTGCGCAGCGACTCGCCGAGCTTCGCAGCGTCGTAGCCGTCCCAGCGCAGATCCTCCGTCTCCCGATCCAGCGGCACCTCGCGGTAGATCGTCGCCAGCTTCTTGCTCATGACGGCGTCGTCCTTGTGCGTCTCGATATTGTCTTTGAGCTTGCCCTTGAGCGCCGCCAGGTTGTCCAGCACGTTCTCCACGCTGCCGTATTCGTGCAACAGCTTAAGCGCCGTCTTCTCCCCCACGCCCGGCACGCCGGGAATATTGTCTGACGTATCGCCCATCAACCCTTTGAGATCGATGATCTGAAGCGGTTTCAGGCCGTATCGCTCGTCGATGGCTTCCGGCGTATACCAGTCCACCTCGCTGACGCCCTTGCGCGTAACCGCCACCGTTACGCCGGGCGAGGCCAGCTGCAGCATATCCTTGTCGCCGGTAACGACAATGGCTTGCACGCCGGATTCGTCGGCTTGTTTCGTAAGCGTGCCGATAATATCGTCGGCCTCATAGCCGGATAACTCGAATTGCTTAATGTTAAAGGCCGAGATCAGTTCTTTGAGCACCGGAAATTGCTCCGACAGCTCCGGCGGCGTCTTCTGCCTTCCGCCTTTGTATTCGCTGTAGCCTTCGTGGCGGAACGTCACCTTGCCTGCGTCGAATGCGACCAGCACATGCGTAGGTTTCTGCTCCTCCAGCATCTTGAGCAACATCGTCGTAAAGCCGAAAATCGCATTTGTATGCAGTCCGGCAGAATTCGTGAGCGGCGGCAGCGCGAAAAACGCCCGATAAGCGATGCTGTTGCCGTCGATTAACATCCATTTTTCCATAGGTTCGACTAGCACCTCGTTTCCAACAGTCAATAACTTCCCCTTATTATAACACAAAAAAAGTCCATCCCAAGCAACGGAGCCGCAGCTTGATGAAGGACTTTTCCGTCATAACTTGTTACCGAATACGAATCAAAGCTAACCTAAGAAAGCAATAGACCGTTTCACTTTTCTCGCGAATGCAATGGGATTATCGATCGACTCCCAATGAATATACATAAGACGCGGGTTCTCAAACAGCCAATGATTATGAACGGCTGTTACTTTGATCCCGTTTCTGCGAAGGTTTGACAGCAGTTGATTAACTTGACTCTGAAAAAGGGCCGTTTCCCCTAAACAGAGTGCGCGGCCTGAACTGTCCAGTGATTCAAACGAGAACAGCTGATAACGGACTAATGGCGATGTGGTGCGCCGCCCTAATATTGTGGCGTTGATTTTCCTGTTTCTGGACACAAAACAAACTGGACCTTTTGTTATTTCATGTTCCGTTCCGCCTAAAATGGCTGAAAATTGGTTGCAAAGTCTTCTAAATCGAGGACTTGCTTTCGCTTGAGCCGCCATAAGATATCATCCTTTCATACTATGCTATGAATACAGTTTCAGCGTTTAGCTGCATTAACCCAAAAATGCAATGGATTCCTTGGTTTTTCTAGCAAATACAATAGGATTCTCGATGGCTTCCCAGTGCAAATACATTAATCGAGGCGTTTCATTTAGCCAGTGATTGTGAAGCGCAGTCACTTTTATTCCGCGTTTACGTAGATTCGACACCAATCGATTAACTTGATTTTGATGAACGGCAGTCTCGCCCAAACAAAGCGCGCGACCCGATCTATCAAGAGATTCGAACGAAAACATTTGCATTTGAACGAGAGGGGAGCGCGTTTTTCTTTTCAGGATCGTCGCCCTTAAGTTTGTCATTCGCATGACAAAACAAACCGGCCCTTCATCAACTTCCGATTCACCGCCCAGGATTCTTCCGAATTGGGTACAGAGTCTTCTAAATCGAGGGCTAACGTTCATCTTTGCCGCCATATAAAGCCTCCTCTAGTTATTTTCCGAATATCTTATGATCAATGAAGCAATGGTGCATGGGTAAACCACTATGGTACAAGTATGAGGCGCAACTTTAGGCTCCACTCACCGCCCTCGCGTTTCTCCCTAATATGAAAAAGCCGATCGGAAATCAGAACAAATCTGAATTTCGTCGGCTTTGTAGCAATCAATTGCTCATGTTACATATAGAGGTTCAATTCAAGAGGAATAAGCTTTGTCTAATCAAGCAACCCCCATCATACGCTAATAAAGATAACGAAGTCCGGGAGGGATACAATGTTGAAAAAAGTTAAAGTTCGTTTACAGCCCATTGTTAGCGGGATAAATATGCCGACGATCATAAAAACAACGATCTTTCCAGGGGACTCGATCGAAAGCATCATTATTGCAACCCAGGTCGGAGAGATCTTTTACATTAGACAAGGAGTTATCGGGACATTTGCGGATATTCGTCAGCACATTTTAAAACTAGGCGGCTCCAGTGGCGGATACGACGAGCGAGGACTGTTAGGTCTGGCTTTTCACCCCCAATTTCATTATAACGGTTTGTTCTACCTCCATTACTCCGTAGCCGGAAGCCAAGGCCCAGCAGCCTTTTCCGAATCTTTTAAGCCTAACCCTTGTGATGCCAGCACTTTAAATCTAAAGTGGATCAATAGGGAGAAACAATACGACCATATTGATACCGTTGAAGAATGGATTCTGCTTCCGAACGGACAACTCCAAAAACGGCGAACACTGCTCCTTTTAAGAAGGCCCTTTTTAAATCATAATGGGATCAACAGCTTAAACTTTTCGCCTGAATCAGGAAAACTGGTTTTAACGACCGGAGATGGCGGATCGGCCTATGACCCCTTTAATTTAAGTCAAGACATGATGGAAATCGCAGGAAAAATAATTGAAATCGATGTAAGCTTAAATACATTTACCGGTACTCCTCCTGTCGTAACTCGATTTAATGAACTGCCCGTGCCTACTCAGGAATCGCTTACGGTCATTGCCAAAGGAGTACGCAATATTACGGGCATTTCTTATCAAAGGTTCAATAACCGGTATGTTAAATACGCAGGTAATGTCGGACAAGATCTGGTGGAATCCGTCTTTTCATTCGTTCATTATAAACCAATGCCTGTTACTCAAATCGTTCAGGCCTCAACAATGGGTTCCGAGCTTATCCAAGAGGAACTTGCCAACTTTGGCTGGCGAGGTTGGGAAGGCGTGTTGCCTACTTGTGTGCCAAGAGACTGCCCTGCAAATGCGAGGTTGAAGGAGAAAACCATTGCCTATTACGATGAGACCTTGAGCACTTCGGTGCAGCGTTTACAGCCTCTTACTAGTTACTATCATGAAGATCCCCGCCCCGATAAATTCGGAGGAACGGCACTCACAGGCGTTCAGGCCTATAGCGGGAATGGAATCCCCGATTTAATGGGGAGCGTTGTGTTTAGCGATCTTGCTCAAAAACAATCAAATTCCCCTGTTAGGGGTGTTTTGGCTTATACCAAGGTAAAAGCGGATTGCACACCAAATGATTATTCTATTATTGAAACGGAGAATAATTTTGGCTCTCAAGCCGCTTATTATGTTTCACTAGGAGCAAATATGAATCAAACCCGGCTATATCTAGGGGTTTACAACTCTATAAAAGTGACGGATTTTAACCAAGGCTCTGTATTTGAGATCGTTTGAGATTATGGAAAGGATTTGCGTATGATAACCGATCGTATGCCTGGTTCTGGACAACCAACCGTACACCCCAAAGGTCGCCATATTGTTACGGATACATATGCCTGGGAGCCAACTGCATTTGGAGACGGTACCATTCCGATCCGTTGGATTGATCTCCAAACGCAAACGGAGCAGACGCTTATAAGAATTAATGTCGTTCATCCCGCTTGGTGGTTTTTTATGCAAAATAGCCCCTGAAGGATAATCTTTTGGGCATGTAGAAAAACCAGTCCGATTTGGATGGACTGGTTTTTCTACATGCGGCGAATTAATGCTCTGTTATTTACTTCAAGCCTGGCTCCAATGTCAGCATTTGAAACAGCATCATTGCCACTTCCGCACGCGTCGCCTTCACTTCAGGCACAAACATGTTGTTACCTTTTCCCTTGATGTATCCGGCTTGATGCAAGGCAGCTACATGTCCGATTGCCCATGCTGGGATTTGTTGCGAATCGCTGAATGCGGCACTTGCAGAAGGCTGGATCGTCAGGCCAAGCGCTCTGGACATCAGCACCGCCATCTCCGCACGACTAATGTGCCGTTCGGGAGCAAACCGCCCCTGGTCAATCCCGGTTACCAATCCTGCAGCAACAGCTGCTTTAATGCTGCCCGCATACCAGGCATTTGCATCAACATCCGTAAACGCTGTTTGCCCATCTTCCGGAATGTCCAATTGCATGCTGCGAACCAGCATAGCCACAAATTCTGCACGGGTAATCAGACCCGACGGGTTAAAACGGCTGCCGTTCTCCCAATTGATTACTTGCCTTGCCGCCAAAGTTTGAATGGCCTCCATGGCCCAATGCATGCTCGGAACATCTGCATAATTCTTCTTGTACTCCATTGCCACATAAGAATGCGGGCTGATTTGTTTAAGCTTAAGAGTAATTCGTGCCGGTTCCGATTTTACGAAGCCTCCATTATAAACCCATTTCTTATTCAAAATATCATACTCGTAAATACCCGTTAATTTACTGTCGATGTCGCTTGCCAGTAATGGGAGCTCCAAGCTTACGCCAGCAACCGTTTGTTCAAGCTTGATCTTCGTGCCATCGGCCGTAACAAGCCAGACCGATACGGTATAAGCTGGACTCAAGATGCGAATAGCATTATCCGTTTTTTTGCCAGCAGCTTCCTTTAATACTTGCTCACTTGCTTGCGCAAACTCAATCTCCAAAGTCGCGCCTGCCGTATTGCCCGTTCTGCCCAGCAAGGCGTTTAACTCAGCTGATTCAATCTTTAACAGTGCTTCTCCTGTTTGAACCTGCAATGGGTATCCAGAAATCTGGCTTATCGGTATTGTAACCGACTTCTGGCTATCTTTCATGCGAACAACCGCGATGCCGTCCTCGATTGCAACTGCCGCAAGGCCAGAACCTGAATTCCCCCCGGTTCCACTGCCACTTCCTGAGCCATTACCGTTGCCATTACCGTTACCATTACCATTTCCGTTACCGTTACCGTTGCCATTGCCCGGCTCTTCCTGTGTGTTCTCATCATATTCAGCATTCAAAATCAGACGCTTCAATTCAGTTGCACTCAGCTTCCGCTGATAGATACGAAAATCATCCAGATAGCCGTGGAAATTCACGCCTGTCTCTTGCAACGATGTACCCAATACAGTGCCTGAGGAACCCTGTGAGAGGTATGTCGCATTGTTAGGTTCACTCGCCAAATCACCATTTATATATAATGCCGCTCCTGCTTCTGCATCGTATACAACCGCGACATGCGACCAGTTATTTGTGGAAACCGGCCCTCCTGCTACAGTAGTCCATACTCCCTCTGCAGGGTCTGACAACATTTTGAGTTGCAGCGCTCCTGCTTCATTGATCTCCAATACGACGTTTTTATTAGAGTAAATAACCATCCGCCGCCCGTTCTCATAAGGCTTCAACCATGTTGCGATCGTGAAGCTTTGTTCATCGAGCACGCCGGTTTCCTGATTGGCTACATAATTAATGCCCCCATCCAGGTACATCGAGTTGCTTCCGATTTTACCGGAATAATACGCAGGAACCCAAGGAATCTCATTCGTTGGAACGCCATCAACTGTTCTTATAATGCTGCCATGTCTGGCAAGAGCAGTCGAGTCATAGGCGTTTGTGCCTCTGCCTTCATCGAAGGTCCAGTGAAGGGCAAGATCGTCGACAAACATGTCCCTGCCCGTAGCAGTAAGACTAATGTCATCCAGCCATACCGTACCAGGAGCTGATAGGGAGTCTAAGCGAATATCTATCCATCCGTTGTTCACGACGGTCGGCGTCATAAAGCGCGTAACCAGACGTGTCCATCCCTTGGTGCCGAACAGCGGTTCGGATTCATATCGATAAGTTGCGGTTCCTTCTACGGACATACGCAAGGACAAGCCCGTCCCCTTAATCTGATCCGTTTTGACCCATGCACTCAGCTCATACTCCTTGTACGGCTCCAGATTTACGCTTTGTCTCATAACGGTACCTGAGGCAGCTCCAGCTATTTGCAGGGATGTCCCGCCGGAGCGCGAAGCACTCGTATCCAGAACGGGATTAACGGAAGACGGGAACGTCCATCCCGCTGGGATGCCTTCGTTATTCTCACCTTCCTCAAAGGAAGGATTCTGCACCTGGTTTCCGCTGCCGAGCACCATAATATGGACGGGTTGCGATTGGGCGGCAACCCCTTGACCGCTGATTGCTTTTGCCGTTATGGTGTAGCTGCCCGCCTTCAGCTCTTTCCATTCCATCTTGAAAGGAGCAGATGCGGCTGTTCCTATTCTCTTTCCATTTGCCCAGAACTCGACTTTGGCAATACCTTGCGGATCGGTTGCGCTTGCTTGAAGCGTAAGCGCACCATTCTCCGACAAAATCGTTCCTTGATCAGGAGTCGATAATTGAACAACCGGGCTAGTTCTGGAAGTCGTCGGGATCACTTCGAACAATTTGCCGTCTCCCGGCAAGAAGCTGATTGCGGAAGTTCCAATTTCATAAATCTCTCCCGTTTCCAGGTCCTTCAAGCTGCCTGTATAGTAAGCTGAGCTTAGCGTCAGATCCTGTTGCTGTTCGGCATCCGTGTTCACAGCGACCACGTAGGACTTGCTCCCGTCCCGTTTCACCAATGTACTTACATATGGCTTCGTGTTACCGGTTCCCGCGACTGTAAATCGATCCTCATCCTTCTTTGCATTCAATAAAGTCTCTTTCAAAGGCCGAACGCGATTCGCTAACGAGCTTACTTCATCATAATGAGCAGGGCTGTCCTCAAGTCCAAGCCAGCTTTGCTGTGTGCCATAAATAAACCAGAATATGCCCGTAGCTCCTTCTCCTATAGCCATCCAGTTCTGCATTCTCAGTTCACCCAATACAGGTGTCCGTAAGGAGAAGCGTCCTGCTTCAACTTTAAACGCTTGCAGTATCATCCATAAAGGAGTATCTTCCGGCTTTTCTTCTACTACTTTGCGGACATAGCTGACAAAATCCCATGCCGAATAACCGAACGCATTCAACGTAAAGTCGCCAATCGGATTGTGCTTCGCGGCAGGGTATACGTCAATAAGCAATGTATCCAGACCAGCCGCAGTAAAGATAGGCCCTACCCGGTCCAAACCGATGAGCGGAGTGGAAATTTTCAGCCCCGGGGCATTTTCATGAAAATATTCCGTTGCGACGACATGATTGTTTAATGCCTCAAGGAACGGTTCATCCGACAGGTTAATACTCTTGATGCTCGGATGATCTTTTAATTTATTAATAATATTATCCGCGATAGGTTGAAATTGCTGCGGATCGGCAGCCTCGCTGTGCATCCAGTCATACGTATTCGCATGCGGTCCGTAATGCACGCCCACACCGTATTTATCAGTTGCCTCGAACATAAAGTGGTCTTCGTCCACATTGCCATTCGTAATCATAATAGAGTCCAAGCCATGGCTATGCAGATCTGCAATGATTTCCTTAAATCTTTGTTTATTGCCTCTTATCAGGAGCGCATCCTCGAAAACCCCGATCGGGAAGTCGCTTGGCGGGAACGGCTCCAGATCAGCTGGATATTCAGGCTCCATGGGAGCCGCTACGCCCTTTACGATAAAGTTTTTGATCCTCTGGCCATTCGCAGTCGCATTGCTGAACATGAAGGACGCATAGTTTATGTCTGGAATGAAGCCTGCGACCTGGCCAACATCATGCTTATCCACGATTATCTGGCCATTCATCCATATACTGACTGTATGCTCTGAAGCATTATATTCGACCTTCACTCTCGTATAGCCGTTTGCATCAAATCCTGGAGCCACTCCATTCTTGACCACATTTTGCGCCCGGTCCAAAAAGGCCTGGTATTCTCCGTTCTTGTTTAAGTAAATCCATATTTGGCCGTCCAGCCACATGGCGCCCGTACCTTTATTCAGCCCCAATCCGATCCAGTCCTCTACGCCAGCCGGATAAATATCCGCCTCCACGCTGGATACCGGTCCTACGGACTTAAATGGGACACTGGCAGTGGATGAACCTCGAACCGAACTGGTAATATAGCTTTCGCTTTCATCCCCTGCAAACACCAGATTTTGACCGGCTTCCCACTTTCGGCCGTCGAACTCCGTCTCCTTTTCCTTGAGAGAAGCGCCAACTGTGCGATTCGTGCCATTGATTGCCAACGTATCCGAAATAGCCAATGTTTCCCCCCGAACGATCAGGTTTTTCACTCGTTGTCCATATGCTGTCGCACCGCTGAGCACAAAGCCCGCATGCGATATGTTCGGAGAGAACCCTTCAATCCCGCTAATGTCATGCTGATTTACAACAAGCTCTTCATTGAGCCAGATGGAGATCGTAGCATCCGCCGCATTTAACTGCACCTTAACTTTAGTGTAACCGCTTGCATCAAATGTGAGCAGCGCCCCGGACTTCACCAAATATTTGGTGCCATTAACGAAAGCCTGGTACTCTCCATTCTTATTGACATAGATCCATACCGTTCCATCCTGCCAGATCGGACCAGTCCCCTTCAGCAGTCCAAGCCCTACCCAATCTGTCACCCCTGACGGCTTAATCTCCGCTTCTATGCTAGCAATCTCTCCAACCGAACGAAAGGGCACACTTGCATTAGCAAGCATTTCAGCGCTGCCGCTAGTCACATAGCTTTCATTCTCGTCCTCGTAATAGACCAGTGACGGACTAGCCGTCCACTGCACGCCTCCCGCTTCAACATCGCTTCCCGCAACCTGGGTGCCGGATGCGCGATTCAGCGGTTCTACACCCAGTGTGTCCGCGACTGCGACAGGCATATCCGACTCAGTTGCCGCGTGCACGTTCACGCTTCCTATACCGGATACGGGCAACAGTGTCAGGCAGAGAACCAGCGTGCATACCATTTTGACCAATCTCATTACAATCCCTCCCATTTAAATTGGTAGAAGATATTCTCTTCTGACGAGCTTATTATACTGTCACTCTTAAACGGGTAACCACTTTCCGATTTCCACTTTACTATCTTTTGGCTACTGATTAGAGGGACAAGAAGAAACCCTTCGTGTCCTTCCTATAATTTGAAAAGCCGCTCGCTTCCCGAAAGGGATTCTGAGCGGCTGCAGCGTTCATTGTAACGGCCTTAAATGGAGGTTTTAGCTTCGGGATACACATCTATGAGGGTAACCCCGCCAGGTTGAAGCTTGACCTCAAAACTCTGCTTATAGGTTGACCCGCCAACATAATGGTGGGTAAGCCCGCCTGTTGCCGCATCCTTGTAACGGACCGGCAAAATAGGAAAGCTGGAGACAGTCCGTGTATCCGCGACAGGCTCTTTCATCGTAACAAAAGCGCGCCGGTAATGAACGTCGTTGTCATTAAACAAGTAGAGACGGCATGTACCATCCTTAAGCCGATAGGCCAGATAAGGTTTATCGCAGGTTAACGGACAGTCGCCAATATCAAGAAGGAGCCGGGCAAGTGCGTCGCGAAAGCCTGTTGTTACCTTGACGAATGGCAGAGTGTCGACAAGCGTATAGGGAAAATCCGGCGCATCGGCGGGATCGCCTTCCAGATTCGGTTTGCCGTCATCTTGCGTTAACAGAGCTTCGATTGCCGCACGGGTATCCTCATCCGGCGATGCGCCGAAAGCGAACGCAGTCAACGGCCGATTGCTAAAGCGGTCCGCGAACAAAATGGTTGGTTGAATACCGTAAGCAGCAGGCTCGAAGCCTGCATGAGCTGTACATACAACCGCTCCACGATCGTATGCCGCTACTTTGCGTTGTTCTTCTAGCGACAACATATCAAAATCAGGAACCAGCAATGTACCGGTAAACGAATCGAGATCCTCTGAACGAACGCAAGCGCCGCAATGAGTTCCGGCCTTCGCAAGCTCGTAGAATAGCTTGAAAGGTGTCCAACGACGTGTTTGGATGTATTCAGCCAACATGTTCTCATAAGCATGATCGGACCAGAGCATCGTAGGCGAGAGCGTTCGATCGACATCTGCGGAGAAGGCGATTTCCATGCGTTCTCGTTCCCAGTCCCAATCGGCGCGTTTGATTCCGTCGCCAAGACACAGGAAATAACCTTCAAGAGCACGTCGCGAACCGCCCTTCTCTGCAAGCTGGTAGGCCATCATTGTATAAAGATCACGTTCGTGCAGACAGGGCACATGTTTCATCATATCCCATTCCTCAGTTGCATCCTGCAGACCAACCATCGAAACCAGATGGCCTTGTCGAATATGTGCCGCGGTAATCGGAGCAATAGCCATATAGCGGTGGAAATAGTAATCTTGCGTATCCCAAGGAGACGCGATAAAACAACTGGTCGGCAAAATATTGGCGGTGAGGTAATCAACGCCAGCATTCATGATGCGAGCCAAATCCGTGCCAAGACAATACTTCGTCTCGAATGGATCCGTACAGTACATGCCAAGCACCATCACTTCGCGTCCGATTGCGTGAACGCGCGCGCAGATTTTTTTAAAGAAGCTTTCCCATCGCCAGCACATGAATTCGATCCACTCCGCGCGGACATTTTTCCAAATCCAGTCTGCGCGGGCGTCCTCCGCTTCCGCTTCATCATCCCCAAGAGCCGCAACAATACCGTCAGGCAGAATCAGCCCTGTATGGTCGATAAACTGTGTAACCATATCGGTCGAGTAGTCGCCATGATAGATGTTTCCGCTTGGGCTAAAACCGTCCGCAAGATGTATACCCTTAAATCCATAATCAACTAGCGTACGACAAAGCTGCTCTACGAAAAAATCCTCGTAGTAAGCGCCATTTTTAAAGCGTTTGAGCGCAAATAAACCGCGCCGTTTGCCGCCTCTCGTATGAAACTGTAATTCTGGATGATCACTAATCCATTCTTGGTGAAAGGAATCTCCGATGGACACCCCCATGATACCCGCGTAAAGCCCGGTTCCGCTGTCAGACAAGTTGCCGGAAAGGTCGCGAAGGTTGTAATTCGTCCAAGGCTGCCTTTCACGTTCCGCATTGCGCGGAATGCCGTAATAAGCACAATTATCGGCAGGAAGCTCGTATTCCTCGTCCATCCCCTTGTACTGATTGACGAAATCGGGGTGGAACAGCAGCGCACATGCGCCATCGGGTAGAAAGCCAGTTTGGTCTAAAAACCTCGCAGCCCCGCGATCGGAGTCCTCTCTATCGAAGCCTAGCAATTGCATCCAGATAAAAACCTTTCCGTTCTTGAGCTTCTCCACAACTTTCACTCCCTAGACAATATGTTTTTCAAGATTGGAGCCAAACCATTCGCAAGCTGCAAAAAACCCAAATCGGAAGGATGAACTCCATCTACAGTGCATTCGTTCCATAAGTCTCCAATTAACTCTGCACCGTCGCAAAAGAAAATAAAGTCATCTCCGTTTTCTTTTAGTTCTTTAACAAGCTCTCGTTGGAAGGTCATCCTTTCAATTCTTTCTTGATAGGATTGTGCTTGTGTATGTTCAAATCCAAATGGAATCCGCGATACAACGAGAATCGGCAGCACTGGATGACGGCTACGGATTATTCGTATAAACTCAGGCATCGTTTTAGCTAATTCATCAAGAGTATCGCAATTTGCATCGTAATCAAGCACAAGACATTTTGGGAGTTCAATCTCGCTAATGAGCTCAGCTATTCTTGAATCGCCCTTTCCATTTCCTGAGAAACCTAAATTTATAAATTCCATATTAATCTTCCGGCTCAAAATGTTAGTATAAGCCATACCAGGGCGTGACGCGCATCCCCCTTGAGTAATCGATGTACCATATATAATGATCTTGCCTTCATTATCATACGGCGGGAAATTGCCGATAATTGCATCTGGGTTCAAACCTATTTGCAACTCATGCACACCTTGGTAAAGCGGAAAATGAAGTGTAATATAGCGAAGCTCCGGTTCAAGTGATTCAAACAATATGCTCTCGTATTGCTCTGCATCATGAGAAAAACGCGTAGTTCCAAAATAAAGTTGAGAACCCGGAGGACCAAAATAACAATCAAATCCATTAACCCCGGTTGATGGCATATGATCATAAGGATTAGTTCCAAACAACTTCACTTTGACAACCAGTTTAGCCGCATTCGTTTGAAATCTTATTTGCCCCCCGGCAGTATTGTTCGCCAGCTCGTCGAGCACGCTGCGAATAGTTCCATGGGCTGCCGCAGGCAGACGCCGAAAGCTGCGTTCCTCTTTCCACCATGCAAATCCTGATACTAAAAAGGGAACGTCCGCAGGAGAAATCCATTTTAGTTCATTTTGATCATTCATAATCTGCAGCCAATCACTCCTAATTTCGTTAATAGATTTACCCTTTTACGCTGCCCAATACGATACCTTTAATAAAGTATCTTTGAAGAAAAGGATAGATGAGCAGCACCGGGAGGCACGCGGCGAATATTTGTGCCGATTTGGATGTCTTATCCGAAATACTGGACATCAATATCGCATCCTGAGGCGACAATTGACTAAGTTCCCTGCCTATGACAACGGTCTGCAAATAGCTGGTTAAAGGATAATTGGTTGGATTATTCATTAAAATGAGCCCGTCAAACCATGCATTCCAATGCCCTACAATACTAAATAGCGTAAGCGTTGCAAGCGCAGGGGCCGAGAGCGGCAAAAACAGTTTGAATAGAATAACCCAGTGATTGGCGCCGTCGACAAATGCCGCTTCTTCAATCTCCCTAGGCAAATTACGAAAAAAATTAAGCAAAAGAACGACATTAAATACCGGAACCGCTCCAGGAATAACCAAAGCCCATATCGAATCCAGCATGCCTACAGACCGGATCGTCATATACCAAGGAATAAGACCCCCATGAAAAAGAATCGTAAACACGAATACCCATACATAAAGGGTTCGAAATCGAAAGCTGTTTTTTTCTTTGGACAATGGATATGCCGCTAACAGGGTCAGCAACATACTAAGCGTAACTCCCAGTACGATTCTCTTTACCGAAATGAACATGGAGTCGAGAAACTGTTGTTTTCCAATGACATATTGATAGGATTGGAAAGTAAAATCAATGGGCCAGAACGTAACCATTCCCGCATCAGCCGCAGAAGCGCTGCTGAGAGAAATAGCTAACACATGAATTAACGGCAAGACGCATGAAACAGCGAGCCCAATTAAAAACACATAGATAACCACAGTTGCGACTTTTTCCAATTGTCCCGCATGAGCATTCAATGTTGTTTCCTCCAAACTTAGAAAATGCGATAATTTGCAAATCGATAGGCACACCAGTACGAAAGCGATATTAATATTAATGAAACAACGGATTTAAGCAGCCCTACAGCTGTTGAAACGCCAAAGCTCATCTCCACCAAACCGGTTCGATAGACCAGTGTATCAATGATATCTCCCGTCTCATAAACGACAGGACTATAAAGATTAAAGATTTGATCAAAACCGGCATTCAGAATATTCCCCATACTTAATGTTGTAAGCAGAACGATAATGGGCATCATCCCCGGAATGGTAACATGCCAGGTTTGCTTCCATCGATTTGCTCCATCCGCTTTGGCCGATTCATACAAAGCGGGATCTATGCCTACAATGGCAGCAAGGTATACAATCGTGCTGAATCCAAATTCCTTCCATGCATCGGATACAACCACGACGAAACGAAACCAGTTATTGTCTCCCAGGAAAAAGATAGGATCTACACCAAAGGCGAATTGAAGAAATTGGTTCACAATCCCCTTCATTGATAGAATGTCAATCAGAATGCCTGCCAGTACGACCCAAGATAAAAAATGCGGTAAATAAATAAGGGTTTGGATGCCTGAACGGGTAAGCTTGTGATTGACTTCGTTCAACAATATAGAGACAATCAAGGGCAGCACAATTCCTACAATAATTTTCATCACCGCAATGATAACCGTATTCCACAAAACCTGTATCGTATTCGGCAATTTGAACATAAATTCGAAGTTATCCCAACCCACCCACTTCGAACCTGATATCCCCAAAGCAGGATAAAACTTTTGAAAAGCAATGACTACGCCGGTCATCGGTACATAGGCAAATAGGATTAGAATAAAAAGTGCTGGTATAATCATCACATGAAGGGGCAATTCTCTCGCCCAGTTCCTATATCGCATATTTAACCCCCTTCGTCATAGACAAGGGCGAAAGAATGTTCCGCCCTTGCTATACTTTAATCATGCACGCAATAAATACTTATTGTTATTGCATTTGTTTCCACTCATTCACTTCTTTAGTAATCTGATCTCCACCCAGTGCATGCCAATCTTTCACGAATTTATCAAACTCATCAATTGAAACCGCGCCCATAATGATTTTTGTAAATACTTCGAGTTCCATCGTTGCCAAGGTAGCCGATTTATCCGTCATGGTCGGCGTATTGCCGCCATAGAAACCGTCGTTTACAAATAAGCCTTTATCCATAATATCGAAAAAGATTTTCCAGGCGGGATAATACAATGCCCATCCATATACGCTGCCTTCGCCATTAATCGCTTTCAAACGATTATCCCAAAGCAATTTTGCTGTCGGATCCACAGCCAAAGTCTCGTCATTGGCGTCAACGGCATCTATAAACTGTTGAAACGGAAGATCGGTTGCGTCATTGGAAAATACGGGAGCCAATTTCCATAATTGAATGCTGCCATCCTCAGGATCATACATGAAACGGTCATAGGTCTCCTTGCCGGCATCTTTACCTACCGTTTTTTCAAAGACATAGTTAAATAATTTGACGATAGCTTCCGGATGCTCGTAACCTTTTCTGACCACGTAATACTCAAGAACAGGCGCATTCAAGCCAACCTTAGCGGGCTCATTATCAATAGACGGCAGCGGGTAAGGCACCCATTCGGATTTTGGATCATTATCCTTTAATTGATGCGGACCTAACTGGCCAAAGAAATGCGCGCTATTGATCATTCCTACTTTTCCTGAAGCGATCATCTCGATTGTTTTGGCTGCATCTTTGACCGTAAATTCGGGATCAATAACCCCTTCGGCGTACAGTTGTTGCAACGCTAGAAGGGCTTCTTTGGCTTCCGGCAGTGTACTGCCATACACAAGTCCGCCATTGTTGTCTTCAATCCACAACCCCGGATAAGCATGAAAGCTATTAAAAAAACCGGAAGCTGATAATCCGCTGTTTTTAACTGTATTGTCAAATGTGAAACCATACGTATCCTTCATGTTATTGCCATCCGGATCATCATTTGTAAAAGCTTTTGCTATATGAATAAAATCTTCTATTGTTTTAGGCTCTGGCAGATTTAATTTCTTCATCCAGTCCGCCCGAACCCAGATGAGCGGGCCGCCCGCTCCGCCGATCGCGGATGCCGTATTAGGCAGAGCATATAACTTTCCGCCAACCGACGACTGCTCAAGCGCAATCCCGTCTCCGACCGCAAACTGCTTTTTTGTTTCTTCCGAAGCGTATTGATCGAATATTTCTGTTAAATCCGCTATACTGTCGGTTTCGACCAGTTGTTGCAGTTGTTGGCCGTTGACGCGCATTAAATCAGGCAAATCCCCGGAAGCCATCGTCACGTTCAGTTTGCTGTCATATTGGCCAATATCCGCACTCCATTGCACTTTAATGTCAATGCCCAACTCTTCAAGAATCGCATCGCTCCACACGTTTTTTTCATAGGTTTGACCACTCGGCAGATTCATGCTTGCATCAATTCGTCTTACCGTAGTCATCGAAATAGGTGAATCATATTTGCCTAAAGGATCAATCACAACCGTTTGTTCGGAAGTTGCCGACGGTGCTGGCGACGATGTCGCTTCGCTGCCTTTGTTCCCATTTTTGTCGTTCGAACAAGCAGACAGCGCCAACACGCATAACACAAATATAATTGTTGTCATAACGATCCTTTTTCTCTTCATGCTTTATGCCCCTTTGGAATTGGATTTATCAAAGGAAATATCCTTGATATGTTTAAAATTATACAAGCGGGTATAACCGCTAACCACTTTCTAATTTCCACATTTAATATCTTCTGTCCACTACCTTATATTTCGTATAATCCATGCAAAAAAACGATATGAATAGAGAACGCAAAGAAAGGAATTCGAACGCTGTAATCAGGATTGTATCCATCCAATTAAGCGGCAAATTCCCATCTTTACATGCTATTTTACCAATCACTCCGAATATCCCATCATTCCTATATAGGCCAAATTGGGTTGGGCAATATCCATTCTGCCATACTGAATAATGACTTCGATATCGCTGCGGAAACGAAGGGAATATTGGACTTGTCTATCCAGTGCGATTCCGCCAATCTCTTCAGGATGATCCATGCGAATACACTTTACTCTTCTGGCATTTACGTTTAGCTTGATATCTTGGTCAGGCTCTCGATCTTCATAGAAAATATCCATGAATATAGTGGCATCAACATCATGACAATTCAGTATCATAATGGCTTCATGGCCTTCAAGCAAATCCTGTTCCATTTTCCCCTTGTATGGCAAATATCCATCAATTACATACCAATTCCGGGCACCTTCTTTGTTCATGCACGATTCCTCCTCAGTTCACCGATATTTCCCTGATGGTTCTCCATGTCTTGCTGAGATGTCTGACCAGCTTCGACATCGATTCATAACCGTTATCGGTGACCAGAAGACTTTCTTCAATCCGGTTGGAGCCATGAGGATGGCCAAACAAACTGACATCCGTATTCACGGTCATACCTGCAGTAAATATCGCGGCGGAATTCTCGTCCGGGTACGGCGATTCGGCTTCCGCCAGGCCACAACCGTGGAGCGGCGGGTATAAATCATATTGCGTCATTCCATGCTTCTGGAAACAGTCTTTAACAGCGCGTACCACATCGCTCTGCTTGGCGCCGGCTTTAATCCGGGCAAGCCCGCTTTCCTCCGCTTCGACGAGAACATCGATAAATGCCTTCTGCTCTTCTGTCATTGTCCCGGCAACAAACGGGAAGTTCACAGTTGCTATATACCCCTCGACCTGTACGGCTATAGCGGCCAGGATCATGTCTCCCTCTTCAATCACTTTGCTCGAAGGCCGCCCGATAATCGTCTTGACCCGATCGCCGCTGGTTATCAGACAGAACGGCATATGTTCCGCTCCTTGACGTGTACATTCGCCATAAGCCAGTGAGGCCAGTTCCAGCTCTGTCATCCCCGGCCTTACCTGTTCGATCATTAACTTATAGCCTGCATCGGCAATTCTGGCGGCCTCCTGCAGACAAGCAATCTCGTTCGCAGACTTGTTCATCCTCAGCTTAAACAACAAATCGGCTGCATCCACGATTGCAATCCCTTCAAAACTGGACTCGATGATATTCATTAACGGTACGGGAATCGCATCTATCCCCGCCACACCCAGTTTGTGGAGGGAATGGCTATCCTGCAGTTGTTTGCTAATTGCGGTCAAGCTCGTATAATGAGCGAGCGGGTACTCAATATGATCGGGTACAGTTACACAATTAAATTCGGGTAACAGTCGAACATCCGGCCAAACGCTCATTTCACGACAAAACATTTCCCCTTCCGGCGCAGCTAAAATAATAGGATCGCCGCTGAGCGGAACAATTACCGCCCCTCGTTCGAATAAGGGCCAGTAATTGCCCATATAACGCAGGTTTTCCTTCCTGTACTCGTCGCCATAAATCAGGCAAGCTTGCAAATCTTGATCTCTCATGAGTTCTCTTAAGTTTTCGATTCTAGTTAGAAATTCTTTATTGGGAATTTTAATCAAATGTATCCCCCTCCTCAAGTCCATACTTTAATAGATCACTTTTCTTATTCCCATAAAATCGGCAATCATCGAAAGTTCCTCCGTAAGGTCGCCGTATGCAATAATGCAATGATGAGCAAATCCTTCCTTGATAAGCGTAGTCAAAAATGGCTTGATTGGAGTATCAAACCTTACAACGCCTGTAATTTCCTCACAAGGAATGTTGGTTGGAATATGCAAAGCCTCGGCTTTTACAATAAGCATTTTATAACCTTCCGCATCAATGATCAGATGACTAATCGTCACTTCTCCGGGCATAAGTGTATATTCGAAACCAAATCCCGCTCCCTGCAATCCCCATTGTTCAGGCGAACGGTTCACCTTAACCGTATTTCTGTCGGTTGCATAATTGGTGTTCGCATAACCATGATGAACCATGAGCAGAGCATTCAGCTCCTCATCATATTCGCCCCACTCGGCATAAGTCGGCATTTGTCCGCTGAGCTCATTCATGATGGTCATGATGATCAGACCATGTACATCCCCCTCGGTATTCACGATATACTTGCCTTCCTCATGGATCATGGTATTGGCCAAGTAGGAGGTCGTTCCCGTTTTCTGTTCTACATAATGCTGACCGAGCAGCGTAAGCGCATCCAATCGGAATCGCTCAAGCGTTTTCCGAAGCGCTACGTAAAATCTTGATGATTGATAGACATCGTTATCGCTTAGTCCCACGATATTAAACCTGCTCTTCGTTTCTGCTTCGATCAATTTTATTTCTTCTTCGTCAGCTTGACTAAACTGATCGAGCAAGTGGTCGACCTGAATAGCAATAATATTGGGCCCGAGCGTTCCCTTGATCATCGTCTTGTCGTATTCGAAATCGTACATGCCTCTGAATACATGACCAATAACACCGATATTCGTATTTTTCAGTTGATGAAAAACCTTGTATGCCCGTATATACTTCTTTATTTCTCCGTAGGCCGCCGAATCGCGGATTGAACCAACAACAACCTTTAAATCGGGGTACCATCCCATCTTTCTAAATGTGGCTGCCAATTGAAGACTGGCGATTAAAGCAGAATTTCTAAGAATGTTTTCATAATTGGTTTGCAGATTTATTTTATTGCTGTATTGCGTATTGAACAGGATAACCGGAGCATGGCGAATATGCTCCAAAGCCTGGATCGCCATATAATCCGGGCAATAGGTGCCTGCAACATATACGATTATATCGACTCTTTCTTCAGCCAGCTTCTTCCCCGCTTTATCCGCTGCGTCAAGCGTATCAATTAAACCTGGCCAGATAACTGTATCTTGATCCAGAGCTTCGCATAAATGGGTATAGACGCAAGTCATATCCTCATTTACATTGGCTCTCATAGTTCCGGGGAACATGCGCCAGTACTCGAAGAAACCAACCGTGAGCACGCCGATCTTCAATGAGCTGTTCTTCTCTTTTAACGTCAATAAATCTCCGAATGTATTGCCTTTAGCCGTTTCAAACGACTCTATGATATCTGACATTAACGATTCAAACCTTTCCTAAGTTGTTTTTTGGCCTGGATGACGGCGATCAAGCGAGTTGCGTTATGATGGATAATATTCTCGATATCCTGATCGCTAATGCCGGACAGGAGCACGCTGCCCAGCATATAATGGGGGTCATACCAAGGAAAATCGGTTCCAAACAGCACCTTCTCAGAGGATGCCTCCTGCACCATCTTCAAGACAACCCCATTAAGACGTCCGGTATCGCACAATTCCAAGTAAACATTAGGACGTTCCTTGGCAAGTGAAATCGCATAATCCGTTTCCCCGGGCGCGGAATGACCCAGAAGGAATTGGATATTCTCATATTCGCGTGACAGCTCTGCAATCATCTGCGGAGGATTATATGGACTATGTCCCCATGTATGCGAAAGTAGCAATAAACCACGTTCGTTCGCAAATTCATATATTTTGCGATACTTCTCCCCGTTAAGCGGATATTTGTGATAGTCTGGAAGAAATTTGAACCCCACAAAACCTTCGAAGCTATCAAATTGTTCCAGATCACGATCCAGATCATGATCATAATGCGGATTTACCGCGTAATAGCCATAAACCTTTCCGGGATATTCGCGCATAGCAGCGCGGATATCCGAGTTGCCGCGTATAGGATCAAACAAGGCACTATGCGGCGCCGAGATAATCCACTCGATATTCTGTCTGTCCATCGCCTTGATCATCATTTCCAATTTCGCTTCAGGTAAATAAGTGCCGTAAAAAGCACCCATATGGGTATGCATATCAATGATCGAAATGCTGCTCAAGCGGCCCGTTTCAAAAAACTCTTTCGCCAGAAGCGATTTACTGGTCATTGTTTGCAAACTCATAATTTCACCTCACTTAGCATTCTTTCCGCATTACGATAAGCGATGTTCTCCAGATGTTCGGTTGCAATGCCCGATCCGAACAGCGTCGCTAATGGACCGCCTATCCCATTGCTCGGAAATTCAGAACCGAAGAGCAAACGTTCCGAACCGAATTTATTGCATATTTCCCTTATCTCTCCGGCGGTCTGCAAATCTCCGGTCTCGATATAAAAGTTTTTGTAAGTTTTGAGCAACGGAAATGTCAGCCGAGAATGGCTCCACAAGCCGTAGTTATAGAGAATAACCGTAAGATCCGGGTATTCCTGCAACACTTGGTATATGCCATCCCATCCCTCGCTAGACGACAGGTACAGTGGAATTTGGGCAGCAACGAGTTCTTGCAGAAGATCACCCATGACAACGCCATTTAACAAATATCGGTTACGTTCCGGATATGCCCTCAGCAATTTTACGCCACTTGCTTTCATTGCCGGGAATAAATGTTCCGGTGCGTACTGTTCTTCCGTAATGGAAGGCAGAATTGTCCATGTAGGAATTAATCGTTCCGGCGCTTTAGCCGTTTCTGCAATCAATGCCCGGTTTCCGTAATCCGGATCGACATCCGCCATCGTATTGTGACCAACTATTGCGCGGTCAACGCCACAATAGTCCATCGCAATTAGCAATTCCTCCGCGTCACGCACTTGTTTCACTTTTTCGCGAACAAGCAAATGCTCATGATTGACGACCTCATAATTAATCGTTTTAAATCCAATGGAGCAACTGCAATCGATAATCCGCATTTTCTCCCCCCCTTTTTTCAATCGAATGGATTGTTCAGAAATGTGGCTGGATTGTCGCACATCATCATCCGGATTTGTTCTTGTGTTATCCCTTCGTCTTCCATCATCGGCACAATGTTCGTCAGTATATGGTCGAACCCCCAGCCTCCATACTGATGCAAACAGGTTTTCAGACAGACATCGTTTGATACCAGTATTTGCAACAGATAACCTTCATCGATTAACTGCTTGATCGCTTTTACACGCTCAATATCTCTGGCGAACAAGCCTTGCAGTATACTTCTGTGCCTTCTGTCGGCATAAAATTCCTTGCCGAAATTATCAAATTCGATATATACCCCTTGCTGAAGCAACGCTCTCAAATAATCCATCCGCAAATCAACATCGATGTGGTTAATGCATATTTTTTCAGTTGAAGCTCCTTGCTCCTTCAGAATCCGGATGACCTCATGCCCTGTTGTGCCCCACAAATAGGTATGCACATGCAGTCCTAATCCCGTTTCCCGCTGAACTAACCCCGCGGCCATCAACGACTTTTTCTCATTGGGATAGATGATTTCGCTCGTGCCGATTTCGCCAATCACTCCTGCTCTAATATTCGTCCCATCTATCCCATAGTTGATCTCCGCCAGCATTTCTTCTGCGATATCCTCCATTGTTTTTGCATCCATATTCGGAGGGTGGGACGCATGGATATAATAACCGCAGCCAGCAACAATTTGGATTCCCGTCTCCCGCGACACGCCTGCAAGCAATACCGGGTCTCTCCCGATATCGCGAAGGGTCAGATCAACAAATGTACCTCCGCCCGCTTTTTTAAAGGCCAGGAGTTCCTCTCTGACAACCTTCTCGTCATCGATCACGGCATTATCCAGCACAGCGTATGGGTTGCGCGACAAGTGACCCAAATTAGTCAAACTTACTTTTTCTTGTGCCATTGATTTGGCCGAGATTGTTTGCGGCGACGGCACAAGATTGCGTAAATCAATAAAAGCATGCTCGTGAGGCAGCACCCAGCCGAGATTATCTTTATCTACCTTGCCGGTTACTGTCATTACAGACATGGGCAGTCCTCCCTGCATAAATAACAATCGCCTTACATCATTTATTATAGATAGACTGTTCAAAGGCAGACTACTCACCGATTTCCACTTTTCCTATCTTCTGTCCACCGAATGGATCTCCCTATATTCCTGAGGAGTCATTCCAGTTGCCTTGCGGAAAAATCGGTAGAAATACGGTTCTGACAAAAATCCGACAGCGCTTGAAATCTCATAAATTTTCAAGGATGTTTCTTGCAGCATAGTTTGCGCGTGCACCAACTTTGTTCGGCTAATATAGCTTGACAAGTCCTCTCCCGTACTTTTTTTGTATAACCGGGATAAATACTTTGAATTATGTCCTACGACATCGCCAATTCTCACGAGCGACAGATCTCCGTCCAGATGATGTTGTATGTACTTCTGCACCTTATTTATAACAACGTTTTCCTCATGCTCCATGCCTACTTTCTTTTCGGCAAATATAGCCGACGATAGCTCCTTGAAAAAGTCGGTAATGTCTCCCCACGATGTATGCGCTTCCAATGATGTTAACTTGTTAATATTCGAATGATATCCAACCTCTTCCGAAAAATAGCGATTCATGTGAGAAAGAAATATCGGAATGAGTGAATAATAGATTTCTTGTTCTATCCTAGGTTCATTTGCATGGTCGGAGCCTGTAAGCAGAATGTCGGACAATACCGTTTCAAAATTTTCCTTTTGTCCATTCTGAAGATACAGCCTCAACTGATCCAACTGTTTACCAAGGTGATTGTCATTTAAGGATGTTAGCTTGGGCTCGCAAACTTTTTCTTCTTTCTCCTGATACACCCATAGAAACTCCGACCCCAAACCAAGTCCCCGCGACATCCATTTCGTGCATTGCCCGTACACATCGCTAACCCGCGGCCACGGTGTCGGTCTTTCTTGCAAAATGAAAGAAAGCGGCGTACCCAATAAATCCTTGCAGGTTTGTTGAATGAGCTCCAGACTTCCCATTAAAAAGTTTTTGCTGTCTGCCCAAGTAACGAATGGATTCGATGCGGGGATCTTGGGTTGAATAAACCACAACATTCTGCTAGGGTTCAGTTCAACCGGGAGCAAGGTGAGAGATGACTGCAAGTACTCTTGGGCTACATTCTGTATACTGTAGACTAATAAGTTGCGATCATAAATGCTGTATTCCTCTCGAAAGCTGTCAACTCTTACTAAAACCAGCATGACCGGATGATCTGCATGAAGCGGGATTTGCAGCTCGGCGAAATGCTCGGCAAGTCTTGAGATCGAATATAAATCCCCTTGCAATATATGTTGCAAGAACTCCTTTTGCAGCAAAGGGATTGTCTGACGCAACTGTTTGCCCGCCTGCGCGATCAACTCTTGCATCTTGACTTCTTCTTTATTAAGCTCTATCGCCTTTTCCACAGCCTTGAATATGACTTCATCGCCTTCGCCTTTCAGCACATAGTCAATCCCTTGATTCCGCAAAGCATCTCGAATATATTGAAATTCACTGAACCCGGTAAGGATAATAACTTTGCATTGCGGCCATGCTTGATTGATTCGTTTTTGCAGCTCCAGACCATCCATTTCAGGCATTCCTATGTCAGTAATGACGATGTCCATTCTGATTTGCGAAAGCAGCTTTAATGCCTCCGCTGCGGAATGAGCGCCATATACTTCTAATGGCAGCATATCTTGCTGCACAAATAAATCCACCAACCCATTCACGATAATGGATTCATCATCCACGATTAATAGTCGATTCACTTTTCATCTTCCCCTCTATTCGGAATTTCGATCGTTACTTTCAGTCCCCCCAGCTCGCTCCTCTCAAACTGCAAGCCAAATGGTACGCCAAAATAGATTTGAAGCCTGCGATGAACATTGATCAACCCCGTTATTTCTTGTTCATTCATTCCTTCTGCCAGCAGGCTTCTCAAATGATTTAAGTTTGCTTCACTTAACTCGCTGCCGTTATCCTCCACCGAAATCAAAAGAGTATCCTGTTGCGTTTTGACGATATTTACTTGTAGAATGGCGTTTCTTCCTTTTTTCTCCAGCCCGTACTTGTAAGCATTTTCGATGAGCGGCTGAATGATCATTCTAGGCACTTTGATCTTCCGATAGGACTCGTTAAGAGTGGGCCACTCTATTCGGATACGATCTGCAAAACGTATTTTTTGAATTTCGATGTATACATTTGCATGTTTCCATTCTTCGTCTAAACAAATCTCGTTGACACCGGTTCGTGTCAGGAACAAAAAATACTTTCCTAAAAGATCTGTAAAACGAGTCACATCCGGCAAGCCATAAGAGGCGGCCATTCGATGCAGCATAAATATCGTATTATACAAAAAATGAGGATTGATCTGAGACTGCAATTGCTTTAATTCTGCTTGTTGAGACAATATACGCTGCGTATACACTTCATGGATCAGCTCTCGCAACCGATTTACCATCAAATTGAATTGACCGTACAAATACTGAAATTCATCATGCTTATCGTGTCGCAGCGCCACATTCAGATCTCCAACTTCTACTCTGCGCAATGCACGAACGAATACCTGCAGCGGACGATGGATAATGAGATACATGCGATAAGAAAAAAATAAAACGACAAATATGGCGGCAATCGATAAAAACCAGAAAAGATAGGTAAATCGATTGAGAACTTTAAAAATCTGTCGTTCAGGAACGGCTACCAACAGTGTTGTATCCAAATATTTAGAGCTTCGATAGGCACCCAGATAAGATTGTTCATCCAATGACATATTATAAAAGCCGCTTCCATGAAGAAACGTATTTCCTTCCAAAACATCCTGAAAATCAGCAGCTAACCCCACACCGCTTGAAGTATTGGATAACATCCAAGTATTGGCATTATCGATTAGAAAGTACTTTCCATCTTCTTTTGCCGTTATTTGCACCAGAGTTTGCTTCATGCGTTCGGGGGACAAAATGATTTTAAAATAAAAATTCGATCTTGCGCCGGAGTAAGGGGGATCATACAAAGCGAGAATTAATTGTTCTTTCCACACCGCAATTCGGGGACTTCTATTGGCATTTGTTTCACGGATCATCAACATTTCGTCTTCCTCCATAGGTTCTAAGTAACTGGAAGCTCGAATTGTTTTTTGAATATTAGGGATGTAAATTTGAACATCTTCTATAAATCGACTCGACTCTTTAAACATAAAAAGTTTATTGGACAATCGTTTAATCGCTGCTAGTCGCTCATATTGCGTTAAAGCAATCGAAACAGTGCTCAGCTTCTGCAAATCTTCATCGGCCAGATAATCCGTTTTCAACTGGGCGATGTGATTAATTTCGGAATCAATCAATTCCGAGTAGGAACTGATTCTCGATTCCATGGAACTTGCAATTTCATTACGAAGTATGGAGCCGCTTGTATGGTTAATCGTGAACACCAAAATATAGATGGGCAATATAACAATCAGAAAGAGGAACAATATACGCAGAAATATATTAGGATTTCTAAAAATACTCAAATCTCTCAACTCCATCTGGCCCGTTTTTGAGTTGTAATATTTTTGGTATCATACAAAATTATATCGCCTCCATTTTCCTCACGACACTAACTTTTTTCTACTTCTACTATCTTTTTTCCACCTGCGAGTTTGGGCGAAAAAGGATATATAGATATTTCGAATAAATCGTATTCTATAAATCTATTATGACTATATTATAGTTTTGAGTAAAATAATAACAGGCGACAGACCAAGGAGGATTCGAATGATCGAGCATATCGGAGTTTTAGGAGCGGGAACGATGGGGTTGGCAATTGCCAGCTTATTTGCGGAGCATGGTTATGAGGTCTCTCTGTACGAGCCCAATGATGAAATGTTACGTAGCGTAAAAAACCGACTGAACAAAGGGACCTTAAACATCCAGTTAACAAATAATTTCGAGAAAGCGGTTGCAAAAGCTGATCTTATTATAGAATCTGTTCCTGAGCAGCTTACCGTCAAACGCGAGGTTTATAGGCAGCTGGCCTCAGCCATCAGGCATGAGGCGATCGTAGCCTCAAACACCTCAACATTTCCTCTTCAGACATTGGCGCAAGAACTGCCCTTTGCTAATCAAATGGTCATTGTCCATTTTTTTAATCCGGCACATCTAATTCCATTAGTCGAAATGGTTGGCTTGCCCGCCACACCGCCATCGATCCTGGAAGAGCTCGCAGCTCTGCTGCGGAAATGCGGAAAAACGCCCGTTGTGCTAAATAAGGATATCCCTGGCTTTATCGCGAATCGACTACAAGCTGCTTTAATGAGAGAAGCCTGCTACTTGCTGGACAACGGCGTAGCCAATGCCGCACAAATCGATACGGTGGTAAGTGAAGGACTTGGACTTCGATGGGCAATAAAAGGTCCATTTGAGATTGCAGACCTGGGAGGGCTTGATATATGGGCCAAAGTGACCGGACAACTTTTCCCAGCATTAAGCATCAGCACCGATACTCCCGGAACAATCGAGAAGATGGTCGCTTGCGGAGATCTCGGAGTTAAGAGCGGCAGCGGCTATTATCAGTATGACGATCCCGATGCAGCCGCAGCGGACATGAACAAAAATCTACAGCGCCTGATTGCTTGGAAACAAAATGGGAATGATGAGCTAAATGACAACTAATTATGTCGTAACCGCAAGTGCTGTACGGACGCCTATTGGCAGTTTCAACGGCATAATTAAGGATGTATTGGCTGAAGGATTGCTGCTCGCTGAGGTTGCGGACGGCTGCGCGATTGAAGGATATCATTGTGGCGACAGAGCCGCCACTAATGATATCCGAGCATGTCATATTTTCTTTACAACAATCGCCCAATAATCGATGCCGCTTCCGCACGGGTCGCGTGAGCCTGGGGTCTTATCGTGTTGTCCGGGTAGCCGGTAATCAGTCCGCTTTCCACCGCGGCAGCGACTGCTTCCCTCGCCCATTTCGAAATTTTGTTTTGATCCGCAAAAGCTCTAACGGATGGTATAGTCTCCAGTTGCAGAGCATTCATAATCATCATCGTCATTTGCTCGCGCGTAATGGGATCGTCGGGAGCGAACGTATTGTCGTTATAGCCGTGAACAACCCCATAAGCATGAGCCGTCGAGACGGCTTGCTTGGCCCAATGGTTCGCCATGTCGTTAAACGTCTTGCCTTCTTTGTCGGTATAATCCAGTGCTTGAACCAGAATCACGGCGAATTCCGCCCGGGTAATCTCGAGATCGGGCATGAAGCTGCCATCGGTATAACCGTGCAACGCGCCTTTTTCCGCCAATTTCACAATGGACTTCTCCGCCCAATGACCCTGGATATCTGTAAAACGGACGCCTGACTCAGCCTTTTCTTCAGTTACCGCAATGACCGCGAATTTGGTGAAATGGTTGGTCGTTCCGCCTGCGATACCTTTCTCCCAATCTACTTTACGATTATCCAGTGGCATCCACTGTCCTGTTTCTTCATTAAGCCAGCATAGAAGGACTTCCGTCTCTTCATCCCGTACCGATTCGACATCAAATTGGATATGGATGCCAACGTCTTTATCAAACTTTCCAGCTTGATCCTTCGTAACTTCGATAACTCTGCTCACCAGTCGTTGTCCGTCGGACAACGGCAAAGTATTCGGATCGGCAACCTCGGTAATCTTCAAATAGAACGTACGGCTGATGGCACCCGCTGGGAAGAAGATTTGACCCCCGTCAAAAGTCACCGTTCCTCCGTTCATTCCTACCAAATAAGTACCCTTCGGCAGTTGATATCCGCTTGCTTCTGAATTTCCGCCTTCGCTTCCCGTTCGGGACATCAACCGGAACCGATCCGATACCCGAACGCTCTCATTGCCCGCAGCATCCGACACCCGAATATGCAGGTACCAGTCTCCGTCTACGCCGCTTTTCGCCAGGCCGGTTCCACTCACGAACGGCTCCCAGCCCGAAGACGGGGTCGATGTATCCGTTGTCCAAACATATTGCAGCGTAGAGGCGTTCACGCCACTCGCCGCATCATCTGCCGTTACCGTTGGCGAAGCCGATGCAGCTTGCGTTTCGCTGCCGCTTGGCTCATAGACAACCGATGGCGGCGACTTATCGATCTTCACTTCCAGCTCAACGGATACGGTTTGGCCCGCTCTGTCCGTAACTTGGAAGATAAGCGAGTTGGTCCCTTCCTCTGTTATCACGATTGGCGAACCGTTCGTATAAGCTTGCTCCAAACCCCTGTTCAATGTATAAAAAAACTCGGTTATGTCTTCGGCTCCCGCCCCGACATTAGCGATTACGGTCACACTTTGGTTTGTCCAACCCCCGTCCTCATAGTCGCTGGCGTCCGCTTTCTTCATCATGATTCCGATCACCGGCAGCTTATATACATTCTTGCCCGCCAAGCTGCTCAGCGGGTTGCCTGCCAGATCGACGATATTGCCCAAAAGAGCATCGTAGGAAAAGATCACTTCCGCCCCTTGCTCGAACGCATCGGATACGGTAAAGGCAAGAGTCTTCGTACTTTCTCCTTCTACATCGATAATAGTTGTGCCGACTCCGTCGGATTCTATCATGACCCCGTCCGCGTCCGTCAAGCGAACTTCTTCATCGAAGTGGAGGAGTATGCGATCAGGCTGCTCGACATCCATTACTGCGCTGACAACTGTAGGGGGAGCGACATCCCGTCCGATATTGCCGATAATGTCTCGCAAAGCGGGATAAACCTTTCCTTCTTCGATGGTCCAAATATGAACGAAATCCCAATCCGGCTCAAAAGTTGCCCGTTGCTTCATCTCCGCCGTCGTTCTGGGAGTGCCTTTGTCGGCATCGCCGTGACCGGATGTCTGGCTATTGTAACGACCGGAAATGACGGGTTCGAAATTTCTTCCCACCAGTCCGCCCACGCTGCCTTCGGCTGCCGTGACTTTGCCTACGGAGTAGGCGCGATTAATGGAGCCGACATTCCGCCCCGCCAGTCCCCCGACTTCAGAGATGCCGTTGACGAACCCGGTACTATAAGCGTCGTTGATCGTTCCCCTTTCGTT
>NZ_BDQX01000108.1:13901-20517 GCF_003112455.1 Paenibacillus agaridevorans | reverse complement strand
ACCGGCAATGCTGCCGGTCGCGAAGGACTGACTGACGATGCCTCCGATATTGTTCTGTCCAACCACTCCGCCAACATTATTGGTTCCGCTAACGTCGACCGATGAATAGGATTGTGCAATAGTACCTCCATAGCTCTCGCCGACCAGACCTCCCGTGGAAGATCTCCCGCTGACGAAGCCGCCTTCAAGCCCCACATTTCGTACGACGCCGCCGGAACCGAGATAGCCCAACATGCCGACGAAGTCGGTATCCGGCCGGTTAATCACCATATTTTCGATCAGATGGTTCGAACCATCGAACTCTGCGGCAAAAGGATTGCTCATGCTGCCGACCGGCGCAAAACCGGAGCCCTCTCCGGGGCGGGTCGCCCACATGTCGGAGCGGCTGCTATCCGTGAACACGGTCCCGAAATCAATGTCCCGGGCCAACGTATAATTCACGCCAGGATTCATCATCATTAATTGCAATTGATGCGTATTCGTAATCGTCTGCGACCACTCGGAACGCAGAAACGGTCGAGTCGAACCTTCGATCATAAACCAGACATTGGTGAAATCCCAGCCGGAATAGCTGTTTGGTACAAGAGCCTGCATCGTGGCGAGACCAGTCGATGGGCAAGTTACGCCGTAACCATCGGTATTGTTGCCGCAAGCGCCGCTCTGTCCGGCAGCCTCCTGATCCCAGAAACTTTGTTCGATTAACGCGCCATTATTGCTGCCAACCAGACCGCCGGCGTAACCGCTGCCGTTAACGGCGCCGCTGGCGTAAGACTGCCGTATTAAGCCATAATCCGTCATCCCTACCAGCCCGCCGGCCGTATCTATACCGTTTACGGCGCCAATCGCATAAGACTGAATGATTGTAGAACCTGCGTTAATCCCCGCCAAACCTCCCGCATGCCCCCCGCTAGCATTAACTTCGCCCGAGGCGTGGGACCGGATGACATCCGCGCCTTCCAAATCGCCCGCAAGCCCGCCGACTACGGCTGTACCGCTAACGGGACCGGTCGCGTAGGAATCGCTCACTGCACCGTCATGTCGTCCCGTCAAGCCCCCTACATGAACAGAGCCGTTAACAGCGATGCTGGAGTAGGACGAGCTGATCGAGCTGCCAGTGACGCCGTACCCTACGAGTCCGCCTGTTACGCTATTCCCGGTAATGGAACCTCCGACAAGGCCGACGTCTCTTATCATTCCGCCGGAACCGACGATCCCGAACAGGCCGACGAACTCGGTCATGGGCCGATTGACGGTGAGGTTCTGGATGACATGTCCCGCTCCGTCGAAAGTTCCGGTGAACCGGCTGGCGGCATTGCCGTTGCCGCCGACCGGCTCGAAACCTTCTCCGCTGTTCCAGCCGGCCGTCTCCGAGGCGTCGATATCCGCCCCGAGCTTATAATGCGACGTCAAATTATTCCGCACGGCGTTCAACTGTTCCAGCGTCATAACTATATAAGGATTGGCTGGTGAACCATCCCCGGTCATTGCGGCATCCGAGGCGGCGAAAACCTGTAACGGGAAAATTCCCGTCACTAACAGAATGATCGTTATACATGAGAGGAATTGCTTTAGCTTCATTGGATCCTATCCTTCCTTTTGTCGCTCGATAGCGTCGATATATAACGAATTATATCGAAATCCGCTACCCGGCGAACCTAACCGCGGTTATAGGACTGGTTATAGATGAGCCGTTACCCCTGCAATTCTTTGCCCCGTTTAATCGCTTCTATACGGTTCTTTACCTGGAGTTTGCTGTAAATGCGATTGATATGCGCCTTCAGAGTACCCATGCTGATACCAAGCGTTCCGACGATAGCCTGATTGTCCATCCCTTCCTCCATATAGCGAAATACCGTATACTCCTTCGGAGTCAGCAAGGACTCCAACGCAGGGGGTGATTCAATGGACAAGAGCTTGGTTCCACCGTAACATGACAAAATTTTGCGCACATAGGCGAGCGAAGGCGCGTTGTTGTCCCGAATATTTCCTTTCTGCCGCTGCCCGATGTACTCCGAGAGCAGTTCCGCGACCCGCTCGCCTTTGTCTACGAACACGCGGACATAATCGTCGGGTTTGCCGTATTTCAGCGCCTCTTCCAACTTCAGCAGCGCCTCCTCCGGTTTGTCCGCTTGACGCAGCATGATCGCCTGAAGAATTTGAATGTCCAACGCTTCCATCGGACGATGGCCTTTCACCGCTATCAGGAGCAGCTTCTCCAATAGAGACCACGCCTCCTGTCGATGACCGGTCTCCATCAACACCCTGCCGAGGAAAATATAAACGAACAATTGGTAGACGGATACCGGATCATCCGCCGAGAGCCTGTAGCGCTCCATCCACCGGACAGCCGCGGAGGGATCACCCTGGTCCATCCGCAGGGCGGACATCTCCGCTTCGATCAGGATCGACGCGGCTTCCGCTCCATCCTTCAGCGACCTTCGGCCAGCCTCCTCCAGCCATTTCTCGGCTTGCGCGAAGTCTTGCCTGGCTTTGCTGATTCGCGACAGGAACAAGCTTGCGGGAACATACACCTTCTCCGGCTGATAATGAGTCTGGCTGTTGCCCGCGAGTCCCAGCTTCAAATAATGCTCCGCCTGCTCCAGCTCGCCCCTTTCGTAAAACAATTCTCCATAACAAACCAGAATCGAATCCTGCAGGCCCATCAGTCTCATGAAATCGATCATGCTCTTGAAAAAATTGTCCGACAGCTCCCTTGGCAAATGTTTGCCGCGTTTGCCATTGTACGATCGGTAGATGGATGGAGCCAGAGGCAAGTAAGGGGATGCAAAAATCAAATCCGTTCCTTCCGGGCTATGTCGAAGCGACAGTCGGATGTATTCCAGTCCCGAAATCATATCCATATCGTACTGGGTCGCCTTGAAATTCCGGACGAAATACAAATAACCCAAATAGCGATTCCTATCCTCCAGGCTCCAGCTTGCCGAAGAGGTCTCAAAGTGCTGCTCGGCCAGTTGCAAATGTTGTTCCGCCGGATCGAGCTCATGAGCCCACAACAAGGAGAAGATGTACGAAAAGTAGAGATATGGATGCTGCATCAGCAGTTGCTCGGGGATGGCAGACAGCCATACTCTGAGCGCCTGAAATTCCCTGCGAATCATAATGCTCCGCATCTGTTCAAGCAGACGTATGGCTTCCGTATATTCGTATCCGGCCAGGTAGTAGTCCACGGCCTCCTCCAACAGCTCGTGCGACTCGCACCATACCGCAGCCGCACGGTTCAGCTCTTCCGTCTTGCCGGGATCGCAGCGTCTTTGCTGCTTCTTCAGAAACTCGCAGAATAGATGATGTAATCGAAACCAGGTCTTGTCCTCATCCAGCGGGATGAGGAACAGGCCGGCGTCAACCAGCTTCGCGAGCTTCTCCGAGCCGTTCTCCCCGCCCACCGCTTCGCTCAATGGTCCATTCATCCTCTGAAGTACAGATATGTTCATCAGAAATTGCCGGGTGGGACCATCCAGCGCTTCGAAGACTTCCTCCAGCAGAAACTGCTCAACATGTTTGCCGTTCCCGGAATGGCTGAGTCCGAATTCCGCCGTCCAATCTCCGTAACGCAGTGACAACGAAATCAGCTTCAGTCCCGTCACCCATCCCTCGGTTATGGCCAGATGCCGCTCAACTTGCTCCCTTCGCATCTCCCGTGCTGCGAAGATCCGGAAGAAGTCCACCGTCTCCCGCAGATCGAAACGAAGCTGCTCGACGTTAATTTCCTGGGTCCACCCCCGACTGATCCATCTCGCCTTCGATAAGCCGGCCAAGCTCCGGCTGGCGAATATAAGATGCACGGAAGGCGGAAGATACTCCAGGAAATACGAAACAGAAGCGATAATGTCCTTATCGGTGATGACATGCCAATCATCCAGCAAGATTGCCAGCGGCTCACGCACACTGTTCAATTCATTTAGCAGGGCGACGAGAAACGGCTCGTACTGGCCGGGGCTCAATGTGGAGGCAACTACCCCAATAGAATCGGGCAAGCCCCCGAGCGCCTGCTCGAGCGCCTTCGTCATGTAGTTCCAGAATCGAACCAAGTCATTATCCTTCTCATCCAGCGACAACCATCCGACTGCCGCTTGTACTTGCCGAGCCCAATCGGCGATTAAAGTCGTTTTGCCGTAGCCTGCCGGAGCGATAAGGAAAGTTGCCTTGAAGGATAACCCTTCATTTAATCTCGCTATCAAATGGGGGCGGGGCACGGAATGAGACAGGGGCTGTGGTATATGCAGTTTAGATAAGAGCACCGTATAGTTGTCGTTCTTCTCGCGGTTCATGAAAACCATCCTCGTCACAGTTTCTATGTATTTTACCATTCTACACCTATTGCAACTGTAGGGGGAGACTTCCGCAAACCTTGGAAAAGAAAAAACAGCCTCCCCCATAACGGAGAAACTGGTCATTTTCTATCGTAACAAAGCTCATGCAATCATGCCGGAAATGGCGCCGGCCGTCCCAGCAGATAACCTTGCGCGAACGGGATTCCCATGTGGAGCAGCTTGTCCAGCTCCTCCTTGCGTTCGATGCCTTCGGCAATCAATTCCGCGCCGATCTTGCCGGCTACATCCTGCAGCGTCGTCAGGATATGCTCCTTCACTTCGTCCTTATGTATGTTCTGAATGATAGACCGGTCTACCTTCATGTAATCCGGTCTCAGCTCCACGATGGATTGCAGCGAGGAATAGCCCGCTCCCACATCGTCGATCGCGATGCGATAGCCTTGGCTGCGATAATGCTGAAGCGCCTTCTTAACGGAAGGGTAGTCTTCGATGGAGCTTCGCTCCGTAATTTCGAAAACGACCTGATGCGGGGACAGATGATGCTCCTCCAGCAGACTGATCGTGCGGCCCGGCGAGAAACGCGGGTCCTCCATAATTTGCGCCATGACATTGATAAACAGCTTCTGTCCTTGTCCGAGCCTCAAACATCCGTCGATCGCAAGCTCCCGCGCCAGGCGATCCAGCCGATAGACACCGCCGCTTTCCTCCGCGAACCGGAACAGATCCATGGGACCCCGGAAGTAGTTGTTGACGGGCAGACGGGTCAATGCTTCATAGCCGAACACTTCGCCTTGCTTAAGCGAGAAGATGGGCTGATACACGGGGTATAACGATCTTGCGGTTAGCAGCTCCTTAAAATAACTGTCCCGAAGCAACCGTTCGGCGCCGCCTTCGACTTGGGCGTTTACGATCGCCTGCTTCATGGCTTCGTAATACAGTCCGTCTACGCATGATTCCGACTCGCATGCCAGAGCGCCTAATCCGACGCGAAGCTTGCCGCCAGGATGGAAGCCGGACAGTCTCTCCCGCTCTTCGCGGAAGGCTAGTTCAAGTCTGTTTGCCGTACGTACCGCATGCGCGCTCAATTCGTACTCCGGATGTTCTTCGTCGTTCGAATGGAATTGGAACGAAATGAACAGGTCATTCGCCAACCATTGATGTTGACCCCGAACGTCGGAAGAAGGTACGAAGTCGCCGATCGAACGTTCAGCGAAGCTAGCCCAAGCTTGCTGCAGCTCTCCGCGCTCTGTCTTGCTCGTCTTCGCATCCGGACTTGTCCCGTCCCACATTAATCCGATCACGGCCAAGTAATTACGCCGCTGCGGCTGGGCTGAAAGGCCTCTTCGCCCGCTCCCCCATACTTCGTGCTGCTCCATAAATCATCTCACTTCTCTCTCGGCTGGCTGTTTTTCCATTCACCGGCGACATATACGCTGCCTTTGATCGATTTGGCTCTCTTCTTCAATCTGGCTGCACTTACGGATATATCCTCCAGTTTCATCTCTCCGGTTCCGTCGCATTGGAGCAGCGACAACGACAAGGTGACGCCGTCCTGCTCCACCTTCTGTCCTTGACGATTCTCCACGACGGAAATATCGACTCCGCCATAATACCGATGGACGCCGCCGTCGAAAGCTTCGATCAAACGCTCGCATACGCTTTCCGCGTACGGAGGATCCACGACGCCAATGAAGTCGTCACCGCCGATATGACCTACAAAAAATTGCCGGCTGTCGCTGTTTGCGAACTCTCCTACCATAAGCTCGGCCAAGTATCGAATCAGCTCGTCTCCGCGGGCGAAGCCGAAACAATCGTTAAACCATTTGAAATAATCCAGATCCGCGTATACGACCGAAAACGGCTCCCGATTCGCGATTCTGCGCGATAATTCCGCTTCAATCCCCGAGTTGCCCGGCAATCCCGTCAATGGATTCGCAATTCGGGCTTCCTCGGTGCGGAGTGCCGTCATGCACTCCAGAATGCCTCGGATCGTCGCCGCTCCCATGACGATGCCACCCTTGACCATCACGACAATATCGTACAATCTGGACTCATCCCTTGACATCGCCAGCTGAGACACCCTCTCGACCGGCGTATGTTCTTCGACGATAAGCGGATCGCGATCCATAACAAGCTCAACGGAACGGCTGGCATACAAGGCATGACCGAATTGGCCGGCCAACTGCTGATAAAGCCTATCTCTCATGATGACCCCGGCTGGGCGGCTATCCTTAACGATAATGACACCTTGCACGTTCGGATTGGCGTCGAACAAATTGGCGACTTCGGATACTTTCGCGTTGCATTCGAACAAGGGGACGGGA
>NZ_BDQX01000108.1:0-13818 GCF_003112455.1 Paenibacillus agaridevorans | reverse complement strand
ATAGCCGCTTCCGATCTCGCCGCGATTGCCCTTGGCGGCAATCGCGGGCTCGCTTGTGCCCAAAGCCAGGTGACGCTCTCCTCTTTCGACCGCCTCTTGAATGCGGCTTAACAAGTGGGCTTCCGCCTTCTCCGGCGTCGTCATCGGTCGCGTCCATGCAGCTCCGACTCCGAAACGTCTCGCCCCGCCGTCGGAGAAGCCGCTGCTTGAGAGCGTTCCTCCTGACAGCCTTTGGAGCTCTTCCGTCACTCGCTCGACGATCGCCTCGGTCGAGAGTCCGGCAGCGGATATTTCAAGCCAATACAAGATACCGGATTCCAATGATTGCTTCCAGAATACGCCTGGCTCGCTTGCAGCCCATTTTTCGATCGCTAAGGCCGTTTCATGCTGCGACGGCATGAACTCTACGTACAGAGCGACCACGCCGCCGGTCTTCCAGCGATCCATGACAACGCTAACCAATGCTTCGTGCAACAATCCCGTTCCGACCTTACTCACGACTATCCCCTCGATCCTCGGGTGCGCCACACCGCTGTCAGATGCCCCGCTGTGCCGATATTGCTGCCTCGTTACGACCTATTGGTTCAGATCGGGACGCTCGCTTGTCACCAGGTACACAACGCTTTCCCCGATATTCGTCGCATGGTCGCCGAAACGCTCCAAATGTCTGCTGACGAAGCTGAGCAGCGAAGCCTGTGCGATGTTGCGCGGATTTTCCATCATAAGCATCATCAATTCGCGCGTAATTTGGCCATACAACGCATCGACCTGATCATCGTCCTTGGCCATTTTGTACGCCAAATCCACGTTTTCGTTGATGAAGGATTGAATCGATTCGTACGTCATCGTGGCGACGATCTCTGCCATGCGCGGCAGATCGATCAATGGCTTTATCAGCGGCTGACCTTCCAGTCGAAGCACCGTCTTCGCGATATCGACGGACAAATCTCCCATTCGCTCCAGATCGCTCGCGATGCGGAACGCGGACAGGATTCGTCTAAGATCCTTGGCCACCGGCTGCTGGGTCGCAATCAATTTCGCGCCGAGCTCCATAATTTTTTCTTCCATTGCATTAAGCTGGTGATCGGCTTCGATTACCTCTTTCGCGCGCGCTGTGTCGACGTTTTTTAATGCGGATACTGCTTCAGCCAACGCTTTCTCAACAAAATTGCCCATCTCGACAATCCACTGATGAAGATTTTCCAAACCGTGATCAAATTCTTTTCTGACCGTCATTGTTAATATGCCTCCCCGAATCGATGAACTGGATTCCCAGCCTGTATTTTACTCGCAGATTGTTAATGGAGCATTTCTCGTTTGTTAAGCGGAAGTAAAAACAATCTGAACCGCGCTTTTCCCCCATCCGCTAAGCTGTGATCAGGAGTAAGTTTGACGCAGCCGCTCCATCTCCTGCGAGACTTGAGCCGACAATTCATGGGCCTTCTCCGCCAGCTCTCCAATCGTCTGCGAGCTGGCGCGGTTGTCCGCGGCCGATTTAAATATTTCCTGAAAGACGATGTCCGCCGCTTCCACGCTGTTTACGCTGGACGCCGTCTGTCTCCGGCCTGCTTCAACAAGCTCGACGGCCTTGACGATGGACTGCACAATGTTGTTGGTAATGGCCGTAATTTCAATAGCGGACTTCTTGGTCTGGTCTGCCAAGTTCATAATTTCTCCCGCTACAACGGAGAAACCGCGGCCATATTGCCCCGCCCTCGCCGCTTCGATCGAAGCGTTGATCGCAAGGATGTTGCACTGCTCCGCCAGCTCCTTGATCAGCTTCGACACCGCGCTTATCGAGCCCGTCTCGCGCTCCAGCTCCTTCATTCGTTCGGCTTGCCGAACGGAGCTGTTTTCGATACTTTGGAATGATTCCTTGATGCTGTTTAACTCGGTCTTGCCCTGAAGGGTTAAATCCACCATTCTCATGGATAAAGTGTCGCCGAACTGCACAGAATCGCGTACGCTCTCTACGGCTTCATCAATGCCGTTGATCCGCTCTTTCGCAGAAAGCAGCGTCTCCTTCTGCGCTTCCATCGCCTGCAATTGAAGCTCCTTGGAGAGACGGAGCAGATCGCTGACGGCCAGCACGCCTTCATACCCCCTATTGGAGACGAGAACGATGCAATCATACAACGAATCCCCCTGGCGGGACATGGCCAAATCAATGATCTCCCGGGGATCCGAGTCGATATCGACGATGATCGGGGCCGTATCCGAAAGTCCGAGGGCCGGTTTATTGTAGAACAAGGCGACACTGTATCGATGGGCAAGCTTGTAGGAGAATCGGTTGCGCATCGCGAGTCCGCTGATGTTGCCGGAGTTGCTGACCATGACGATGCATTCGCAATCGCCTTGCTCCTGGAACATCTCAAGCAGATCTTTGCATAATGAGTCTTCATGAACGACTGGAGCCGATCTTGCGAAATCACGGAGACGGATGATCCCCGTCTTTGACTTGGACATGGATGGAGACTGCAACAGGATCGGCTTCGTCTCCAATACCGGTTCTTCCGTACTGGATCCTGCCGTATTCCGACTTATCATCGTTGTCGTCATGATTCAATCCTCCTATTGACAAAGAATGTTTTATCGAAATTATAGACCTAATGCATTATCCCGATTTCATGGCACTGTTATCGGAATGTTAAATGTAGCGCTCGTCCAATATGTTATAATGGAAGTTGATAATCGGGTGAAGGATGGTTGCAACGATGAGTAAACAATTGGCATTAGCCGTCATTGAACAACAAGCTGACGCGTTCCGCGACATAGCGACAAAAATCGGCAGGCAGCCCGAGCTTGGCCATCAAGAATATTTTGCATCGGGACTGTTGACCGACATGCTTGCCCGGGCGGGGTTCCAGGTAGAGAAAGGCGTGTTGGGACTGGAAACAGCCTTTCTCGCCGTCTACGATACCGGCAAGCCCGGCGCGGTCGTCGCCTTTCTTTGCGAGTACGACGCTCTGGAAGGGCTTGGCCATGCATGCGGCCACCATCTCATCGGTACGATGAGCGCCGCTGCGGCCATTGGACTTAAGGCTGTCGCCGATGAGCTTGGCGGCGTTATCCGCGTCTACGGCACGCCGGCCGAAGAGACAAAAGGCGCTAAGGTGCCGATGGCGGAAGCCGGTCTGTTCGACGACTGCGATATCGCGCTGATGGCGCATCCCTATCACAGCTTCGAGCGCTCCGGACAATCGCTGGCGCTGGATCCCGTCCGCTTCGAATTTAGCGGGCTCGCCGCGCATGCTGCGGCAAGTCCGCATGAAGGCGTGAATGCGCTGGATGCGGTTCTTGCGCTGTTCGGCAGCGTCAATGCCCTTCGCCAGCAGACCCGCAGCGATGCCCGCATTCACGGCATTATCGACAACGGCGGCACGGCGCCCAACATTATTCCGGACTACGCGTCGGCGAAGTTTTACGTGCGTTCTGCTTCGCGGGCTTACACGAACGAGCTGACGGCCAAGGTCAAACGATGCGCGGAAGCTGCCGCGCTTGCGACCGGCTGCGGGCTCCAGGTGAGCAGCTACGAATATTCCTACGACGAGTTGATGACAAACGAGATTTTGTCCGAAACGTTTATGAGCAATCTCGCCCAGGCAGGCATCGCACCGGAAGAAGTGCAAGACGGCAAGGATCACGGCTCGCTTGATCTTGGCAACGTGTCGAAGCGCTGTCCGGCCATTCACCCTTATGTGAAAATCGTCGAGGACCGGCTCTTGCTGCATACGGAGGCGTTCCGGGACGCGGCCATGACCGATGCGGCGCTGGACAGGATGCTCGTCGGAGCCAAGCTGCTGGCGGCAACGGCTTATGACGTCATGGCGGACGGCGAGCTTCGGGCGGCCATACGCGAGGAATTCCGCCAGCGGACGTCGACAGCGTTATGACGTTAGACACGACAACGGATTTGACGATGCCAGCAGGTACGTCTGCGCATACATTAGCTGACATAACGCCAGAGCAAACACATGTCATTACGCAGACCTGCCTGCTCGCCGGCAAAATTATTTTGCAGAACGGCGGCGAGACGTACCGCGTGGAGGATACGATGGTGCGAATCGCCGCCGCTTACGGCATCGAGCAGTCCCATAGCTTTGTGACGCCGACGGGGCTGATCTTCGCGATCGACGGAGCTTCGCATGTGACGCGGCTGATCCGGATCTCGGAGCGCAACACCAACCTGAGCAAAGTAGCCATGGTCAACGACATCTCGAGACGAATCAGCGGCGGCGATCTAGGGCCGAATGAGGCTTATACGCTGCTAAAGGAGATCGATGCGGCCAAACATGAGTATCACCCCGGACTTAAGGTGCTGGCCGCGGCCGTAGCCAGCGGATGCTTTCTTATTATGTTCAGGGGAGGGTGGCATGACTTCTTCCCCGTATTCGTGACGGGCGGTTCCGGGTTTCTGTTTTTCCTGTTTATTCATCGGATCGTGCCGATCAAGTTTTTCGCGGAATTTCTGACCGCTCTCATTATCGGCAGTCTGGCGGTCGGCGCGGTCAAGCTTGGATTCGGCCATGATCTCGACAAGATCATCATCGGATCCGTTATGCCTCTGGTGCCGGGACTGCATATTACGAACGCCGTCCGGGATCTGATGGCCGGACATCTCGTTTCGGGCTTGTCCAAGGGGGCCGAGGCGTTTTTGACCGCCTTCGCGATCGGTTCCGGCATCGCTGCTATTTTGTCTATTTTCTAAAAGGTAGTTCAAAAAGTCCGCTTTTGATCACGAAGTATGCCTAGAAGCCTACTCGACATCGAATATTGAATTCAGGCGAAACTAAGCGGATGCTTTCGAAGTATGTTTCCTCCGGAAACATTGCAGGTGCTCACGTAGCTTCCACTACGCTCCGCTCCTCAGTTTCTACCTTCATCCAATCTTCTACAGCGTTTTTGAAAAAAACGCAGCATCGGAAGCATACGCTCATGTGCTGAAAACCGAACTTTTTGAACTTTCACTTCTGGGCAGTACGAATGTGTTGTGTTGCACTTATCATGTTACTTAGGAGCGCCTGTCGGCATGGAAATTGTCTATCAGCTCGTAACGAGCTTCATCTCGTCCGCCCTGTTCGGATTTATATTCAACTCGCCGATCCGCCAGTTGGCTCGCTGCGGCTTTGTCGGCATGTCCGGTTGGCTGGCTTATTATATCTGCATCGAGCTTGGTCTCGACGTTATCCCGGCAACGCTGATCGCCGCGTTCCTCGTCACCGTCCTCAGCCAGCTGTTCGCCAAGCTGTACAAGACGCCGATCATCATATTCAGCGTCGCCGGCATTATTCCGCTTGTTCCAGGCGGCCTCGCCTACGATGCCATGCGGCATGTCGTCGAGGATCAATACGATACCGCCGTGCAGCTAGGGGTAAAGGCATTTATGATATCGGGAGCCATCGCGATCGGTCTCATTTTCTCCGAGGTCATCAATCAAATTATACGGCGAACGGCTCGCTGATTAGACGGGAGGCGCCCTCATTGGACGCATTCAACGAGAAGGTCCGTTACGAGAATCCTCTGCTGTCGGTTCGTATTTTCCGAACGCAGCGCGAGGGTTCGGATTTTACCAATTGGCATTATCATAAGCAGCTTGAGTTGCTGCTTATTTTGAGCGGTCATCTGGATGTCTATCTGGAGCAGGACAGCTATCATCTGGGTCCAGGCGACCTGGTCATCATCGGGGCATCCGAGCTGCATCGGGACAAAAGCGAGAAGCTTCTCGATTACATCGTGCTGCAGTTCGACCTGGAGCAGTTTTTCGACCATAGCTCCATCCCTTATATTCGTTACTTCTCGGCAACCCATGCGCCGCTTTCCAAGGCGAATTATATTTTTGAGGAGAATGCTGCAGTAAAGGCGGAGATTGCGACTTGCGTCACGCGCATACTGGACGAAGCGACGGGCAAATCGACGGGGTACGAGCTTGCGGCGAGCATTTTGATCAAACAAATATTGCTGCATCTGCTCCGGAACGACACGCGCAAAATGCTGATCGAGCAGGACAACTTCGACAAGGTGCGGCTGAAGCCCGTGCTCGACTACGTGGAGAACCATTTGACGGAACGGATACAGGTCGAAGAGGTGTGCAAGATCGCCAATATGAGCTACTACTACTTCGTCAAATATTTCAAAAAAACGATCGGTCTCTCCTTCACGGAATACGTTAATTACCGCAAAGTCAAGTGGGCCGAACGGATTCTACTTACGAAGGATCTGAGCATCTCCGAGGTTGGCGAGCGAATCGGCATGCCGAATATGGCCCACTTCTACAAGATGTTCAAAAAGTACAACGATTGCTCGCCCAAGCAATTCCAGCGCAAGATGCTGACTTGGCAGCGGAATTGATGCTTTGCGCGGGCTATTGCTCTCGCCAAAGCCGGCTGCGCTTCTTTAGCCCGACTTTTTCGGGCTATTGCGTCCGACACGGCCGGCTGCGCTTCATTAGCCCGACTTTTTCGGGCTATTGCGTCCGACAAGGCCGGCTGCGCTTCTTTAGCCCGACTTTTTCGGGCTATTGCGTCCGACACGGCCGGCTGCGCTTCTTTAGCCCGACTTTTTCGGGCTATTGCGTCCGACACGGCTGGCTACGGCGGCTCCTTTTTCTTACCCCCAACAAGCGCATGTATTTCATTACACTTTTTTATTTACCTACGCAACTTAACTATACTTTCAAAACGCGCTCCCCTCTCCCCCTGCCAACAAAAAAAGCCCGGCATCCCTACAGCTTAGGGCTTGCGAGCTTTTTAGGCATAACGAGCTTGTATCCGACGCCTCGGATGGATTCGATCTGAACGGATTGCTGGCCAAGCTCCAGCTTCTTCCGAAGCGAACTGACGTGTACGTCGACGGTACGCTGGCCGCCAATGTAGTCGAAGCCCCATACGACGTTCATAAGATCGTCGCGGGTAATGACCATTCCCGGACGCTGCACCAGATAGAGCAGCACCTCGAACTCCTTGGGCCGAAGCGGGATCGGTTCGCCGTTTACGACAACCTCGTATTTCTCCGGGTAGATCGCCAACTCCCCTATCGAGATTACCTTCTCGTTGGAAACTACGGGTGCGGGGTCTTCGTTGTGCGTCCTGCGCAAGACGGCCGATACACGAGCAAGCAGCTCAGCTACCCCAAAAGGTTTCGTTATATAATCATCCGCTCCATGCTTAAGTCCCTGCACGACCTCTTCTTCCGCATTGCGTGCCGTCAGAATAATGACAGGCGTGCGCACGCCGTGCTGGCGAAGCCGGCTCAACACTTCGAAACCATTCATGCCCGGCAGCATGATATCCAATATAATGAGATCGAAACCTCGTTGAAGAGCGGTCTGCAGCCCTTCGCTGCCATGATCAATGACGGTTGTCTCGTAGCCTTCCTGAGTCAAGTTGTACGATAATAACCTTGCCAAAGTCGGTTCGTCTTCAATGACTAACACTTTGTGCGACATAGGGACCTCCAGGCTCTATAGCGGCGCATCAAGCGCCGCATACACTTAAAGTTTAACGCTTAGTAAACAGTTTACCACGACTTCCACGTTATGCGATAGTCCAACATGCCTAACCAGGCGCTTGCCGCCTTATTGAATGACGGGAAGATCAATCGTAAATGTCGTTCCCACGCCAACCGTGCTGCTGACCGAGATCGTTCCCTTATGGAGTTCCACCAGATGCTTGACGATGGACAAACCGAGGCCCGTGCCGCCGGAACTCCGGCTTCTGGCCTTGTCCACGCGATAAAAACGCTCGAAGACGCGAGGCAGATCTTTTTTGGGAATGCCTATGCCGGAATCCCTGATCTGGATGCGGACTTGCTCGTCGCCATACGCATAGATGCGAATCGTTACATGTCCGCCCTCCGGCGTGTAATTAATGCCATTGGACAACAAATTCATCATGATTTGGCGCAGCCGGTCTTCGTCCGCCTCCAGATATAATCCTGATTCGACGTCACGCTCCAGAGCAATGCCTTTGCGTTTCGCTTCCGGCTCCAGCAGCTTTACCGTCTTGTCAATGAATCCATCCATCTCTACAGGAGAAAACATGAGCGGCACTCTTCGCGATTCAATTTTAGACAGCTCCAGGATGTCTCCGATCAGACGATTGAGCCTTTCGCTCTCGTCGAAAATAATTTGAAGAAACGAACGAGCCGTCTCCTCGTCCTTAACGGCACCGCCAAGCAGCGTCTCCGCGAATCCCTTAACTGCGGCAATCGGAGTCTTAAGCTCATGCGACACATTCGCCACGAATTCGCTGCGCATCCGCTCCAGTCTGCGAATCGCGGATACGTCTTGCAGGACAAGAAGCACGCCGCTAAATTCTCCGTCGTTGTTTTCGCGGACAGGCACAAGATTAAGCTCCAGCAGTCGCTCCTCCGGGAAGTAAAACGTTATTTCCTCGCGCAGGTGCTCCCTCGAATCCAATGCTTCCTGAATAATCTGCGCCAGCTCATATTGCTGCTTCGCTTCGGCGAAATGCCGTCCGACAAGCTCGCGCGCGGAGAAGCCGAGCACTTCCTCCGCCCTGCGATTCATAAGCAGAATAATGCCATGAACGTCAATCATGACGACGCCGTTGATCATGTTCGCAAGTACGCTCTCTAGTTGGTTCTCGTTCTGCCTGATGCGGCTCATCTGCACCTGCAGACTGTCGGCCATCGCATTGATTGCCGTGCCCAGCTCTCCGATCTCGTCTTGTTTCGTCGTCTTCACCCTCGCGCGATAGTCCATGTTTTTGATCCGCTTGGCCACCTTCGTAATCTGCTCCAGCGGCTTCGTCAGGCTCAGGGCAATTCTATAGCTGATAACGGCCGCGACGATGCACAGCACCCATAGGCCGCCAATTAAAACGATTGTCAATTGATCGATGCTGCCCTCTACCTCTTGCAGCGACATGGCTAGCCGTATGATATAAGTATTGCCATCTTCCAAAACGACATGTGGAATTGCCACGTAGATCAAGCTTTCTCCAGCCGTCTCGCTGGGACGCACTGCTTGTCCGATGCCCTTATCCATCGCTTCCATTACTTCTTTACGCGAAGCATGATTGTCCATTGTACGCGGATCGTAGTCCGAATCGCCGATGACCGTGCCGTCTCCCCGCATAAACGTCACCCGCGCATCGGTGTATCCCTTGAGCTCTTCCGCTTCCTTCGTATAATAGGAGGATTGCTCCTCCAGCTCGCCCGTCAGCCAATCCATCTTGTTGACGATGAGATGCAGCTCGCGAACCATATTGTCTTCCAGCGCATTGATATGATTGTTTTTAAACGTCTTCATCATCAGGAAACCCGCAGCCGTCACCGACAGCGCGGTCATCGCGATAATAATGATCGTTAGCCGGGTTCGAAAACTGTTCATGTCCGTTCACTCCTCATGGATGGGCCGGCAAATCAATGCCAACGTTTATCGTACATGCGTACGGACCGCATTGCCAGTCTTGTTTCTGTTAAGTTTATGTAAAACATAATGATGAACGGTCGCCACCGGCTGTTGAATAAGAATCGACAGCACGACCGGTACGGCGGCAAGCGGGCTGAAGTAGCCCATCGCCAGTACGATGCCGAGAGAAATATTGCGCATGCCGGTCGCATACGATACCGTCGTCTGCGTCTCGCGATCCCGCAGGCCAGCCGTAAAGACGAAGCCGACGGCGTAACAAATGCCGACTAAAACAATGACAACAGGCACCAACAGTGTCATGTCGCGTTTCAACTCGTCTACGTACGGCGCAATGGCCGAAGCGTTAAGGGCGACAACCGAGACGAAGCAGAGCTTGGAGATCGGGGCGGCGATCGGCTTGGTTTTAACCGCGACCGTCCCTTTGCTCCATTCGTACAAGGCAACGCCAATGATCGTGGGAAACACGATAAGGATGGTTAAGTCCAGCATGAGCGGACCTGCCTTGACCTCTACCCCCGTCCCGAAGAAAGCATGCACGCCTGCCGGCACGACGAACGGGCTGAGCAGGGAATCCAATACGACCATGGCCAGCATGAGCGGCACGCTTCCGCCGGACATGCCCACCCACAGAACGGACGACACGCCAAGAGGGATAATCGTGAACAACACCAACCCCACGACATAAGGAGAGTCGGCTCCAAAGATCGCCACGCCTGCGGCGTAAGCAATGACAGCCGACACGACGTGGGCCAGCAGGAAGGTTAGCAGCATAATGCCCGGCCGCTTCATGACGCCGCGCAGATGATTGAGCCCGCACCCCATCGCCATCGTCAGCGTGACGAAAGCAAATAAATAAGGAACGGCCGGCACAAAGGCTTGCAGCGGACGTTCCAATAGGAACCCGAGGATGAGCGAGCAGGGAATGATGAGAAACATCCATTTTTCGAATATGGTATTAAAGGTTAAACCTAGTTTGCGTATATCCATGTTGTTATCTCCCGTCCGGCAACCGCGTATGATCTTCCTATGATAAACCTAATTCGCAATTTCGACCACATTCGTACTATAGATGGGTTCGGATCCTTGACCTCCAAACAATTATGCATCACCATGTATGTAAGGATTGGATATGTCCGACATGATGCCGCCACTTTCATTTTTAAGCTATTATATCCTGTTGAGAAGGTATTGACTATCGGATCGCCCGATAGTTACGCATAATAAGATCGGAGATCGGTTATACATCAGAGTTAGAGACATGCTCGGTCATGAGAAAGCATCGACCACCAAAATTTACGCACAGTTCTACGGCGAACGTCGGAGAGAGCTTTTCCGACGATTCTTTTGAATAATCAATGGCGGCGGACTCCATTTAAAATTCCGCCGCCGTTGGTCGTATGGATAGGCGTGAGTATCGTCAATGTTGATTATTATATCCCACTAAGATACTATATCGAGTTCTAGTGGAGATGGTTTTCTTTGTCGAAGGCAACGAGATTCCGTGGATAAAGTATTAGCTCGATAGAATCGCAGAAATTGTTGGTTACATATGTGGTCGACAATGCAATAAGAGGGAGGAATACGTGCGTGGACATCATAAGCGTGCTATGAAAGCGTAGCGGGGAAGCAGACATTAGGCATTCAGTGTAGCTTGTAATACTACATCACGTATCATTTGTAGAAAAACCAGAAGTATCATGATATAGATAGAAAATTTCATTCGTTTTTTATTGGTTTAATTGACTTAATAAAGGCAGGCCTAAATAAATTAGAGTATATAACCACCAAATACTTTTCTTTAACATCTAAAAAAGGTATTAACACTTCGTTAATGATTACTTCCTTTAATTGATTATTCTCATTTTTTATAATAATAGTCTGTTGGTTTTTTTCTACCAATGTAACAACTGCTGTAACCCGCGAAAAAACATTAGAATAATAGAAAAAAAACAAAATAGACAGCAACAATAAAAATGAGAGCATTACAATTTTTTTTCTCACAATGTATCTCCTTAATTTCGTAGGATAGTTTCTCGGCATTTGCATGCGCAAATGGGCAGCATTGATATGTGTTTCAGCAGATCCTCTTGTATCTTACCATTTTATCCAGTGATATATCAAAGGCTTGACCTTGTTCTTAATCACAAATTATTGGTTGAACAAAAGTATCCTTTTAGTTCAGTTACCTTCACAAAATGGATAGGAACGTCAATCTATATGCTACATAGAACCCCACTGATCTTAAAGGTTACGGAAAAAGGTTACTGAATTGTGTTTAGGAAGGGTCTTACTAATATTCTTGGAAAATTGGCAATAAGTCTGGGGAGATACACTGTACCCCAGACTTATTGCCTAAATCATGTTTGTATGGTAAAGGTATTTATCATTTCCCATTCATTACCTATAAAGAAACCAAAATCAATACTTAGATAATTCATGACCGCATATCCTAATCCACCTATAAATGGATGAGCGTAGGTTGCTATAAACTGCCCTGTCTCCCCAGCATGAGTAACTGGAATACGGACTTCATTGTGCAATGCCCCATATTGCTCACAAACAGCATGATTTGAAAACTTTGCTTGGCTTCCACCGATTGAATTTTTAAGGTTAGTACCATAAGAATCTTGAACCCAGGTATAGCCTGGCGTACAATAGTAATCCCAGTCCGGGTACCAATTGTGTGCTCCATTACTTGCAACGCTAGTAGTATGACTCTGCCAAGATTGAGCAATTATATCAGTGTAAGAGTTGGCCGGAAGTCTCGACCAGTTATAAGATGTGTAGTAGTCATACTTAAACTCAGCATTTGTTGCCGTCTTTCCGAGATAAAATACATATGTTTGGGCTGTAAATATTCCGTCTGATACAGAATCATCAGAAAGTAAATTGACCATGCCAGGTGCTTTTAGTGATTCTATATCTCGGGAAACTTTGGTTTGAATATTATTTCTATTGCCTTCTGTTACTTCGTGTTTTATGCCCTGTGAATCATTATAGTATTCTTTAAAATTCCGATTGACTTCCACATAAAGTCCGCCCCGTTCAACGAGTTTCTTTTTAAATCCTAAAGGAAAATTATTGATTTCCTCTGTGGGGACATTCATTTGAACTAGTATTTTGTTTAATTGCTCTTCGTTTAGAATCTTAGCATTGTCAATTGGAGCAATTCGCCCATCTTCAAATTTTTTAATTTCTGTGTTTTGATCAATCATGACAGTTTGTACAATTTCGAACTGTTGTTCTTTTGAAAGCGGCGCAGCTTGTAAACTTGATGCAACTAATAATGATAAGGTGATTGCCAATGTACCAATTTTCCTGATCACACCATCACTCCTTTAATTGGTTTGGTTGATATCAACGATTAAAGAATACCCTAGTATGGAAACAATTACCACGAATTCGTGATTGGTATTTTCCGAAACGCAATTTGCGCTCTTGTTAGTCAGGTTACTTAATGTAGCTACACTAATAGAACAACTGGACGAAGGATGCCTTATTTGGATTTATGAAATTAGGCGTTACAGGTAGAACTTATCTACTTGCAGTAATGGAAATAACGGTTTGTCAGAAACCGATCTGCGCCAGATAAATTGGTATGATGCGTGGTGTTTATGAAAATAGGCAACCTTATGTCTAATGGAAAAATAAATTTAAAAATCATTTAAATAGTTATGATAAATAAATGTATAATTCACATTGTTTTAAGGGAAGTCAATCGAAAGTTGAAGGGATACACGTATGAAAATCAAAGGACAACGCGAAGAATTTGGGATGATGGGCACTTACTGGTATTGGGGAATATTTCGTTCGGCACTACTAGATTAAGCGAAAGTGAGTCGGAGCTGCTAATTGGGTAATAAGCAAGACGAAAATTCCGATCTTCTTGGCAAAACTCTTAAAGCATCTGAGGATATAATTTGAGTTAACACGTGAGGCGACTTTGACAGTTTGCCCCGTCTGCTTCTCTAGGTACCGAATCAGTCGGAAGTGCGTTCGTTGAAAGTGGATGGGTAGTCTTCATCCGATTTGCGCGAGCAGATTAAAGACAAAACCAAACCTTTTATACCGATGTCTCATGGAAAATTTTCCGGTGAATAAGCAGAGAAAAATACGCAAAGATGTTATCATATACTATGGGTTTGAAGCACGCGAAAAGACTAGGATCCTAAGAAGGATATCCGGCATGAATGCTATGGGTTACCAGATAGAATATCAGATTGCGATGTGGGATGGTTGCATACAAAGTACACGCGAAATTGGTGTGGATCCACCAAGACTTACTAGGGATATCAGAATGGCAAATACAGCATTAAACCGATCGTTTTATTACTTGTTAGGTACGCAAACCGCCTCCAATACTATTAAGCCCCCTAATTAAGTTGGAGAGTACTAGTGGAAATAAAGTACAATCTTGAAAGAGG
>NZ_BDQX01000107.1 GCF_003112455.1 Paenibacillus agaridevorans | reverse complement strand
TGTCCTCATAGAGGTCCGCAATGGGATCGCCTTTAGCCTGAATATAGGATGCCGTCCATGGTACTCCCGCAGCGTTGGTGTAGAACAGTGCGCTGTCGTGCGCCGCGTAGTGAGCGCCAAGCCCAGCCGCCTTTAGCTGCTCCGGAGTCGCATCCTTTGTCAGCTTATAGATCATCGTCGCAATCATTTCCAAGTG
>NZ_BDQX01000106.1 GCF_003112455.1 Paenibacillus agaridevorans | reverse complement strand
GACTTTCAATCAAAAGCTCCGAGACGACATCATACAAAGGGTTTATGGCAAAGGTTTCAGCGTTTCCCTTGCTCTCTGGACATAAGAGCCTTCGTATTTTTTTCTCATCATCGCTTTTTATTTATAAAATAAAAACCCCTCTCGTCCTCAGTCGACAGCAAGTAGCTGCAGTGCCTGAAGGGACGAAAGGGGAAGATTTCGTGGTACCACCCTGATTT
>NZ_BDQX01000105.1 GCF_003112455.1 Paenibacillus agaridevorans | reverse complement strand
TTTACCTCTGCCGCCAATGGCGGCGAGATCGATAGTTATAAGCTGCAATCGATTGACAGCTATATTGCGGCTCATCTATCCGATAATATTTCCCTTGTCTCCATAGCCAGCCATTTGTATCTTAACCCTAGTTATTTCTCAAGGTACTTTAAGAAGATGACGGGTGTTAATTTTACTGATTATGTGCATCGTTACAAGATGAAAATCGCCCTTCAGTTGATGAAAGATAAAGAGATGACGATTGAAATGATTTCCGCCCATTTAGGATATTCCGATCGCACCTATTTCTCGAAGGTGTTCAAGAAATACAACGGTGTTAGCCCGGTAGACTACAAGGGGAAATTTAGAAAATTATAATTCTAAAAAAGCAAGAAGAGTCTGTGCGGAACAGTTGAACGACCGTATGACACAGCAAATCTACGAAAGCAAAGACCATCAATTGTTCAAAGTGGGCCAGTTAAAATAAATGACAGCTCAACAATTCCAACGTTTTATCCAAATGGAGAACGTCTTGAACTTCCGCGATATGGGCGGGTACAAAACAGCAGATGGACGTGAAGTAAAACCAGGCTTGATCTACCGTTCTGCAGATTTCAGAGAAGGATATTGCGTTATTACATGAGTTGAAGATAACGGCAATCTTCGATTACCGCGATGATCAAGAAGCGGAGAAGCAACCTGACCCGGTTATACCTGCTGTTAATATCTCGGAAGACCAATTGGATACGTACATGGATTTAATTAAACTACGCAGAGAGTTCCTCGAAGCAGTATTCGGGTCTATCGAATCAACATACGGAACAATCGATGCCTGTCTAGAGCAAGAATTCGGCCTAGACGCTGAAAGGCGCGCGAAAGTGCAGAAACATTACCTAGTTTAAAGCATAAGAATGCATCTGCTTCCGTCTGGCGACTTCTTCAGTAAGTAAGCATTGAGGACCTGAAGCGGATGACTGTATTAGAAATATGTATTGGAAACCGCGCTTGACAAAACGAACACTCCAGAGCATAATTTAAACAGTCGTTTTAAACGTTTGTTTAATACAAGAATGGAGTGGTAGAATAATGAATACGGCGCTGCAAGCGTTTATGAAGAGGCCGACGACTTGGGTCGGTATTATTACGGCATTTATGTTCCAAATTATATTCTCGGTCATATGGATGACTGGATACGACGGGGTAACGGATCGTGTCGACGGACTGACGATCGCGATCGTCAGCGAGGATGCCAGCGGGATGGGAGAGGCCATTGCGGGAAATCTGGCGGATCGATTGCCCTTCACTGTCGTGCGGCCTGAGTCGGCGGAAGCGGCGAAGAAGCAGCTGCATGATCGCGAGCTGCAGATGGTCGTGCACATCCCTGCAGACTTCGCGGGACAGGCGGCTTCGCCTGACGGGCAAGCCAAGATCGGTTTCCTTATCAACGAATCCAATCCCGCGCTGATTAAGAGCATGATGAGCGGTGCCGCGGAGACGATTACCGCCGAGGTGAACCAACAAGCCGTCGCGATGGGCATCAAAGGTACGTTGACGGGCATGAACATGCCGGAGGAGCAAGCGGCAGCGGTATCCGGCGGATTGTCGGAGCGCGTCGTGTCGGATGTACAATCCGTCAATCCCGTACAAGGCATGAACAATCAAATGGTGCCGATGATGATGGTGCTTGCCTCGTACGTAGGCGCGATGATCATGGGGATGAATCTGGAGCAATCGTCGATGGCGATCGCATCTGCGACGGGCCGCTGGAGCCGCTTCGGAGCGCGCAGCCTGATTAACGTGATTTCCGCTGCTGCCGTATCGTTGGTCGGAGCTTCGCTCCTCGCGGCGCTCGGAGGCCAGATCCAGGAAGGTTTCCTTCATCTGTGGGGCTTCCAGTTTATTTTCTTGCTCACGTTTATGTTCGTCTCCCAGATGTTTTTGTACGTGTTCGGCATGGCGGGCATGTTATTCAATATTATGCTGCTGTCGGTTCAGCTTGTATCCTCCGGAGCCATGGTGCCGCGAGAGCTGTTGTCCGACTTCTATACGGGACTTAGCAAGCTGTTGCCGGCAACTTACGCGGTGGACGGCAATATGAATATTTTGTTCGGCGGTCCGGGCGTAGGCGGCGACTTGGCTGCGCTGCTCGTGATTACGGCTTTTGCAATTGTGGTCAGCGCGGCAGCGGTGGTGTTCAAGACGAAGACAGCCCGCCAGCCTCAGGCGGTTATCGCCGGTCGTCAGCAGTCATAACATTTAGGCAGGGAGCGATCGGGAGACATGTCAACGATAGACGAAATGGATGTGAAACGGCGAATTGTGACGGCAGCCAAAAGACTGTTCGCGAAGCATGGCTTCGAAGGCACGTCCATTCGACAAATCTGCGAAGAAGCGGGAGCTAACGTTGCTCTTGTCTCCTATCACTTCGGCGGCAAAGAAAGTTTGTTCGGCGCGTTGTTCGAGACGGAATTCCCGAATAACCGGGTCGCCTCGGTGAATCCGGATATGGATCCCGTGGCCGGCGTCAAGCTGGTGATCCGGGAGGTCACGGCCTTCAGGCAGTCGGATCCGCTCTTGATAACGATCATCCAGCAGGAAATAATAATGAACACGCCGCGTATCCAGAAGATCAGGGAGCACGTCATGCCGATGTGGGGACTGCTGCGCAAGTGGATCAAGGAAGGGCGAGAGCGCGGCCTGTTCGAATTCCACTCGGTAGATACGGTGTTTATGTCTGTTGTAGGTACGCTCCTCTTCCACCGCAATCAAGAGTATTGGTCGGTCATGCTGGAGGAAGGGCAGCCCGATCTGGAGACGATGACGCAGGAGTTGACCGAGTTCATTCTGCGGGGCCTGCATTACAAAGCTGAATAAGCAATAAATTTGCCCGGGTGCTTATGCGACCCGGGTTTTGAATTTATAGGGCGTGCCCAGCAAAGCACGGATTGCTTGGAACTTGGAGCTGCAGCGAAGAATCCTCCGGCGTATGGGAGGGGCATGAGATGAAAGTGGATGCTTGCTTCACTCACGTACGCAAACTGATCTTCTGGCTGGCGGTGTGCAGCTTTTCTGCATATTCCTCTATGCGGTCTTCAACTCTGAGCGACGGACCTGATATGCTCATGGCGCCCAGCAAAGAACCGTCCCTCCTGAATACAGGAACCCCGACGCACTTAATGCCGAATTCATGCTCCATATTATCGATACTGTATCCTCTTTTGCGAGTATGCTCCAATTCGTTCAGCAAGGCATTGCGATCCGTTATTGTGTTAGGCGTATGGGCGCGCATGCTTTGCTCGCTTATCGCTTTTATTGCCTGATCGGGCGGTAAAAAAGCCAGAATTGCTTTGCCAAGGGAAGTGCAGTACATTTCGGCCGTCTCGCCTGCCATAGAACGCGCATTAAAGGATGTAGCCGGATATACGCCTTCCAAATACATAATGCGAGCTCCTTTGGGCACCGCAAAATAAATGACTTCATTGACCTCTACCGACAAGGCGCTCATAGGCGGTTGGATTGCGTTATGCAACCCCAGATTGGAGTTTATAATATATGACAGCTCCAAAATCTTGGTGCCGAGACGATATTTGCCGTTCTCCGTATTTCTTTCGATATAGCCAAACTGCTCATAGGTAGAAATAATGTTGTGCACATTGCTTTTGTACAAATCAAGCCGCTCGCTAATTTCTGAAATCCCCAATTCCGGTGTTGCAACTGAAAAGCAGGACAATATGTCCAATGCTTTTTTCAATGTTTTCACTTTTGCTTCCTCTGCCATCGCCAAACCCCTCTCTCCTGAATTCCTAATCTGCATTGTTGTTCCCTATTATAGAACAGTATACTATTTTTACGCAACATCATTCTACATAAATTTGGAATTCCGGATGATTTTCGCCTGGAAATATAATATATAAGTTGAATCCACTATTTACACAACAAAATTACTGTGCTAATATGACGTCATAAAGATAAATATAGAATAACGTTCTATATATTAGAACGAATGAGGAGTGGATAACATGCAGAGCATCAAGAGTGGCGTATGGCCAACCATGATTACTCCTTTCACGGCAAACAATACAATCGACTATACCGCCGTAGAAAAGATGATCGATTTCTATCAGAAACGAGGTGTTGCAGGCATATTTGCAGTGTGTCAATCCAGCGAGATGTTTCACTTGACTCTTGCGGAGAAAAAAAGCTTGGCAAAGTTTATTGTCGAGAATGCGCCAGACGGGATGCAGGTCATTGTATCCGGACATACGGCAGATAGTGTGGACGATCAGGTCCGTGAAGCGGAAGAAATCATGTGTACCGGTGCAGAAGCCTACGTCATTCTGCCAAACCGCTTTGCTGCGGAGGATGAAAGCGACGATATCTTAATCGAGAATATGATAGCGTTTACAGAAAGGTTGCCCAATGTCCCGCTAGGTATTTACGAATGCCCGTATCCTTACAAAAGATTGCTGTCGCCAAAAGTACTGCGTTCTTGTGTGCAACTCAATCGATTTTTGTTCATTAAAGACACTTGCTGCAGCATACAGCAAATTGCCGAGAAGTTGCAAATCATTAAGGACTCGGGCATTAAATTGTTTAACGCCAACAGCGCAACATTGCTGGAAAGCTTACAGCTTGGCGCAGACGGATACAGCGGGGTTATGGCTAACTTTCATCCGGAACTATACGCCTGGCTTTGCAATCATTTTCAATCCAGGCCGGAACAGGCTGAGCAGTTGCAGCAATTTCTCGGTACCAATTCGATGGCGGAGTACCAGTACTATCCGGTTAATGCCAAATACAGCCTGACACTGCAAGGTCTTCCGATGGAAATCGGCAGTCGGGTTCGGGACACCAATCTATTTACTGAATCGCAGCGCAAAGAAATCGCTCAGCTAACGGGACTTTCGTTAGTAGCGAGAGAAGCAATGGCGATAGAGGTTTAACACTATTCATTTTAAAGGGAGGCAAAAGTATGAAAAAAATACGTATTTATTCGATGTTCAAATTTGGCCTGATCACGATTTTGGTATTAAGCATGCTGGCAGCATGCAGCAAAGCAGAAACACCGGGCACTAACACTCCTGCTCAGAACCCGGGCACAAGCAGCACCACGCCGGAACAAACGGATGGCACTGCCGATGGCGGCATGACCAATTTGGAAGGTTATCCGATTACGAAAGAACCGATTACCATTAAAGCCGTCGTCTCTTACAGCGCATTGCGCCCGGAAATGGACACAACGGAAGTTTGGAAGTATATTGCCGAGAAGACGAATATTAATGTTGAAGTTGAAGTATTAAAAGATTCTGAAAAAGTAGATTTAATGTTTGCCAGCAATGATTATCCCGATATTCTGTTAGCTGTCGGTATCAATGCAAATCAAATGACTTCCGCCGTTGAAGGCGATCAATTCGTTGAGATGAAACCGTTGATTGAACAATATGCTCCAACGTGGAACCGCTTTATGGAGGAGAACAAGCTTGTTTATAACGGCTCGTTGGCTTCCAATGGAAAGTTGTATGGCTTGCCTTTCATTGACTTTGCTCCATTTGTTCGCAACTTGCGCGACCAATGGATTATGATGGATTCCTGGTTAAACGAACTGCAAATACCAATACCTAAAACGACTGAAGAATTCAAAAACGCTCTAATTGCTATCAAAGAAAATGCCGGAAAAGGATCTATCCCAAGTGATGTTATTCCGTACTATTTCATGTTCGACCGCTATGTTGGCGGGCAATTCGATATTTATGGAAGCTTTGGCGTTTATATTACACACGGAGATTATCTGTATGTAGATAACGGTGTCGTTAAGGACCAGTCTACCAATCCGGCGATTAAAGAACCGCTCAAATATTTGCGCGAACTTTACAGTGCAGGGGTGATTCCGCCTGAAGTGTTTACAGACGATTTCAATACTTATGCAGCTAAAATCAGCTCCCTTCCGCCGGTTGTAGGCTCCTATCATTCTTACGAAAACAGACAGCCGGAGCTCGGAACGTCCATGGGCCCGCTCGACAGCGGGAACGGTCAGAAGCCGTTGATCAGAAGCCAAGCCTATATAGCAGGACCGGCCAACGCTGCTATTATTACTAAAAACAATAAATACCCTGTTGCAACCGCTCGGTTGCTGGAAGCAATCGCTTCAGATATCGAACTGGGTATGACGATAAGCAGGGGCATTCAAGGAGTAACCTGGGATTTTGACAGTGAGGGAAAAGCCTATCAATTATTTTGGGAGGAATCTCCTGACAAAATGACGGAGCATAGCGGTCAGTTAGGGTTGCACAATTCCATTGTCGCCTTGAGAGACCAGGACTTCTACGAAAACAAATGGAAAGAGCTGACCTATGATGTGAAGAACAACAGAGCTTGGGCATACGAGAATGTATATAAGGATGTAGTCATGCCCAATGACATGGTATTAGTAGAAGGTGCGCTTGATGCAGATGATGTCAGCATGATGAAGCAATACCAGGCTGATCTAACGAACTATCGTAAAGCGATGTTTGCCGATTTTATTACAGGCAAACAAGATATCGATGCACAATGGGATGCGTATGTGAAACAAATGAACAACTTAGGCTTGGAAAAGTTTGTGGGGTTAAAACAAAAAGGATACGATGTAATCGCGAAATAATGGAAGGGGCTATGAGCGGATGAAGTCATCGAGACTAAATACAGGGAGTGGAAATCTTAAACCCTTAAGCTATAGAATCTGGGAAAGCCGACAACTTTATATCTTTCTTCTGCCAGCCATTGTGCTAGTTATTATTTTTAACTATTTGCCGATGTATGGCGTCACGATTGCTTTCAAAGATTTTAAGCCGCATTTGGGCATTATAGACAGTCCATGGGTAGGTCTCAAATATTTCGACCGGTTCTTCTCAATGCCTATGTTTACCGTCATTCTGAAAAACACATTAATACTAAGCTTCTACATGCTGCTTGCCGGCTTCCCGCTGCCTATTCTGCTGGCGCTTATGCTTAATAGCGCAAGCAATCAGAAGCTGAAGAAGCTGGTTCAGACTATTACTTATGCCCCCCATTTTATCTCTATCGTTGTTATTATCGGGATGGTCAATATTTTCTTCTCGCCCTCGATGGGAATCGTCAAAAACCTGTTGAATTCCCTAGGCTGGCTGGAAGGAAATCTTGGAGTATTGATAGACGCTGCCGCATTTCCGCATTTGTATGTGTGGAGCGGCGTCTGGCAAGGTCTTGGCTGGAGCAGCATCATTTACCTCAGCGCATTGTCCGCGGTAGACCAGTCCATGCACGAAGCGGCCATTATAGACGGCGCCAGTAAATTTCAACGTGTTTTAAAAATCGATCTGCCGTCTATTTTGCCCACAATTGTTATTTTGTTAATTTTAGAATCCGGATCCATCATGAATGTAGGTTTTGAGAAAGTATTCCTTATGCAGAACTCGTTCAATGTAAGTACAAGCGAAGTTATTAATACCTACGTGTACAAGATAGGGATCAGAGAAGGACAGTACAGTCTGTCTGCCGCTATAGGCTTGTTCAATTCCGGCATTAATTTCATTATGATTCTTTTGGTCAACCAGATCAGTAAACGCTTGGGCCAAGAATCGCTATGGTAGAGGAGGGAAAGCGCGATGTCAAAACCTATTTCACAAACCAGGCAGGACAAAATATACGATATTTTTAATTACACCATTTTAATTCTACTGCTTCTAATCGTAGCTTATCCACTCTACTTTGTGGTTATCGCTTCCTTTAGCGATCCGAAGCTGGTTGCTACCGGGAAAGTGCTGTTTTGGCCGAAAAGCTTTGATTTCAAAGGTTATTTGGAAGTGTTAAACTACACTCCAATCTGGGTTGGGTACCGTAATACGTTGTTTTATACCCTCTTTTTTACGTTTCTCTCGGTTGCGACAAGTCTGCTTGCAGGATATTCATTGTCCCGCAAAGCTTTCCCGGGCAAAGTGATTATTACAGCGTTTTTGTTGTTTACCATGTTTTTTAACGGAGGACTTATTCCAACTTACTTGCTTGTAAAAGAAATCGGTCTATACGGCAATCCGCTCATTATCATTTTGCTGGGAGCAGTCAATATTACAAACATCATTATTAGCAGAACCTTTATGAGATCTACTCTGCCTGATGAACTGTTTGAAGCGGCGAGTATCGATGGTTGCAGTCATTTCTCCTTTTTCTTTCGAATTGTTTTGCCCGTCTCCAAAGCTCTCATTGCTGTGCTTGTGCTCTTTGCAGCGGTAAGCCAGTGGAATTCATGGTTCAATGCTATGATCTACTTGCGAGATCCCGGCTATATGCCGTTGCAAATGGCCTTGCGCGATTTGATTGTCAATCAGTCAGCCATGAGTATGGCATCTGAGAACGCCGATATGGGCGGCGATGCAGTGGCACAAATTTATTTAGTGGAAGCGATGCGGTATGCGGTCATTATCGTGTCCACCTTGCCGATTATGTGCGTCTACCCGTTTGTTCAGAAATACTTTGTGAAAGGCGTTATGATTGGATCGGTTAAAGGATAATGCAATCACGAGATCGTAAACACTATTACATTTCAGGAGTGAGCAACATGTTAGGATACGCCGGTTGGAGTTATATGCCGTACAGCCCTTACGATCAATATCACAAACGCAGCTTGCCTTATATATGCCGTTTGGCACCGGACGTTGCTTCGATCGAGTTTGAGTGGATGGATGCGGGAGACAATGGCGCGCATCTGCTCTATTACCGCAAATACCGGACCAATGATCCGTATGCGGTCATTGCGCTGGATTCATCGGTTGGCATGATTACGGGCCTGGAACCGGAATGCGACTATGAGATGTATGTCGTGCGGGCAAGCGGGACGGGCTTGAGCGATATCCGTCTGGCGCGGACGGGTCCGCCGGTCGGAACGGTCGTCAACTATCTGCATCCCGAGGACGAAACCTACGCCTTCTCCGGCAGGAGCTTGTGCAGCCCTTCGATTGTTAAGCTGCCATCGGGCGCCCTGCTGGCATCGATGGATGTTTATTCGAGCAAAGCGCCGCAAAACCTGACGCTGCTCTTTCGCTCGGATGATGACGGCGCGCATTGGCGTTATGTGTGCGAACTGCTTCCCTGCTTCTGGGGCAAGCTGTTCTGCCATCGCGGCGTCCTGTATATGCTGGCCAATTCCACGGAATACGGCGATTTGCTGATTGGCCGTTCCACGGACGAGGGGCAGACTTGGGGGGCGCCGGTTACGATTATGAAAGGCGCGGGAAGCTGGAGCGGCCGCGGGCCGCATAAGGCGCCAATGCCGGTTATCGAATATGAGAATAGACTGTATACCGCTGTCGATTATGGTTCCTGGTCGACTGGCGGACATAGCAGCGGGCTGATCTCCATTGATGCCGACGCTGATCTGCTTGTTGCCGAGAACTGGTCCTGTACAGGCTTTTTGCCTTATGACCATTCTTGGCCCGGAGCGATGCCGGAAGGACAATCCAAAGGAGCTTTGGAAGGGAACGCAGTCGTCGGTCCGGATGGGGAAATTTACAACGTGCTGCGATATCAAATGGACGGATACGGAAAAGCGCTTGTTTTAAAAGGAAATAAAAATCAACCCGAAGAGCCGTTGCAATTCCATAGCTTTGCCAACTTTAACGGCGGCAGCAATTCGAAATTCGACCTTCTTTATGACGAAGGTTCTCAGGCCTATTGGGCAATTGTCAGCGAAATTGTCAATGATGAGACGCCGCGACAGCGTAATGTGTTATCGCTTGCCTTATCGCATGATATGCAAAACTTCCAAATCGTAAAAAGACTACATGATTTCCGTCATGAAGATCCGGCAGATGTCGGTTTGCAGTATGTCAGCTTCTTGATCGATGGCGACGATATTATCTATTTGTGCCGCACCGCCATCAATCAAGCAAAAAACATGCATGACTCCAACTATACTACTTTCCACCGCATCAAGCAGTTCAGACAATACCTGGAATGTAAAGTTTGAGACGAAGCGGCAGTATGACTTGCATTCGATAAAACGTTGTTGGAGGGATGTGAAGCATATGTATAAATCCACCTATTTTTTAACCGGATTTATTGTCATGGCGCTGATGATCATCAGTCAACCCGTGTCGGCCGAAACGGATTTGAGATACGCCAATCCGTCTATCGCGGACAATCTCGAAGATATGTATGGCAATATGTTCGTCGATTGGGATGATGATGGAGAGCTCGATATGATATCTATGCATTTCTATCATAATACGTACTCTTTATACAAAAATACCGGCACGGATCCCAATGGCTACCCTTATTATGAAATACAAAACGACGATCTGACATTTCTGAAAAATCTGGTCGATATTGATGCCGTGACCAGACCGGACGGCCTGTTTGACATTATCGCCAGAATGAACGACGAGCTTCGCATTTACCGCAATTCGGGAACGGCGGGAAATCCGGTCTTTGCAAATTATGATGTGATAGGTACGTTAAGTGTACCGATCGGAGAAGCTCTCAGTTATTTCACATACAGCGATCTGGATGGGGACGGCACGAAGGATGCTGTTGCAGTGGCTGTCTTCGGCAGCAGTCCGCTACCTGGAGAAGGGGAGCTTCTGATTCCCCCTTATCATGAAAATATGGGACTTGGCCTGGGCTACGACAATCAGGGAAATTGGCTCGGCAAAGAGTTGTCCACGCATCTGTATGTATTCTTGAATAGCGGAACGGATACGAATCCTGTTTTTGATAGCGGAAATATCCTTTTGCTAACCGACAATTCGGAAATTACGCATCGTACGACTACGGCTATCGCTGTCAGCGACGTGGACGGCGATGGCAAACCGGACCTGGTTGTTGCGCATGACAATGATCGTTTGCACTTCTATCAGCAGGCTGGTCTGTCATCCGGCATCCCTTATTTTCAAGCCGGAACCAACTTGATAGAGGCTAACCATTATAATGGCCATATTGAACATGCGCATCGTGCCATTCATCTTCGTTGGACTGATATCGATAACGATGGCAAGCTTGAATTGTTGCTATCTTCCACGGGAAGCGGCAGATTAGTCATATGCGAGTTGAACGGCGGCAATAAAATCGAAAGCGAATATTCCGTGTTAACCCGGAATGCCAGGCTGTCTACGGACTCGCTTCCTGTCCCTGATTTCGGCGATTTGAACGGGGATGGCAAGCTGGATTTGATAAGCGGGGATTCAAGCGGATACATCAATTATTTCGAAAACATTGGCACGGCGGAGAATCCGGGTTTTGCGGCCAAAGTTTTGCTGGAAGCGGGCGGGCAGAGGATACAGCATATCGCTGGACCCAGCGGATCGGTACAAGGTTATAAGGAGTGGCGTTGGGGCTATACACAGCCGATGCTGTTCGACTGGGACCTGGATGGCGATCTGGATATCATCACCTCGGACATAAGCGGCTATCATACGCTCTATCTCAATATTGGCACGCCAACGAACTATTCATACGCTGCAGGCGTTCGACTGTTATACAATGGCAGCGAGTTGCGAACACATACCCGTTCTAAGCCAGCAGCCATTCAAGTTGATGGAGTCAATTATTATTTTGCGCTGGATGAGTATGGATACCTGGCAAGATACGAACAGGACATCGCTTCAGGCACGAATAGGCTCAAAAATAAAACGTGGTTGCGTTACGACGACAGTCCTCATATGCCGATTCGTATGGATGGCGATGCAGGCAATGAGGGGAGGGTCAAACTGGAACCCGTCGACTGGAATCAGGATGGAGTTTTCGATCTGTTGGCGACCGGAACGGGCAAGTTTCCTTTAAGCTGGTACCAGGATGGCTATAACAAAAATGCGCATATCACACTTTTTGTCAATACCGGAACCAATGCGAATCCCCAGTTTTCCAGCACGTTGTATGTTGTCACGCATGATGATGAGCTGGTTCATCCTACCGGCAATCATACCGCCGCATCCACAATGGGGGACATGAACAATGATGGCGTGCTGGACCTGCTAATGGCCGAAGAGACCGGTTCTTTTGTGTTATTTGCGCAAAGCGAGCTTGACGTAAAGCCTTTATTTCCCGGAATGGAACAAATTTTGTTTGATAATGAGCTTACCTTGCTTTGGGAGCTGATTCGGGGAAATAACCCTTCGCTCTTTGACCAAATTTCGGGTGGAATCCATCCGTCGATGTATGAGGTTACGTCAAATCTGCAATTGCCGACAAGTGGCGTTCGAGGAGCAACCATAAGCTGGGGTTCCTCGGATCAAACGTTGATTACGTCCGGCGGCGAGGTTAGTGCATCGCGAAGCGGATTTGTCACCTTGACTGCCACAATCAGTTATGGCGGCGGCACGGTTCAAGTCAAATTTCCTTGTTATGTTAATAATAGAGGCGACAAATGGAGATCGGTATGGAAAATGGATGACAGCGGAAATACGGCAGCCGATATAAGCGGGTTCGCGCATGGAATCAATTACGGAGCCGAAAGCGGTTTAGTCGGTGCTGTCAATACTGCATATGATTTTAATGAAAGCGAACATGATTATATTGATTTAGGTTCGACCATTCAGCCCGGACTTACAAATGATTTGACTATCGCTGCCTGGATCAATCCGGAAACGTTTCGTGGCAGCTTTGAGGCGATGAGTCGGAATGGCATTATGGGCGACTCGGACGGCATTCTCACGTTTGCTTTACAGAATGAAGGCAGACTTGCATTTTCGTGGGAGTACGCCAGACAACACGCCGGAAAAACGCCTCTTGCCTACTGGCCGCTGGATGAGACAACCGGTACCACGGCCGGCGACATGATTGGGAATAATCATTGCACTAATCATGGTGCAGCCATTCATCAAGATGGATGGAGCAATCGTGCTTATGACTTCGAGGAAAGTGCGAAAAATTATTTGAATTGCGGGTCAGGCCTATCGATAAGCGGCAGCACCGCAACGATTGCTGCCTGGATTAAGCCGGAGTCGTTCCGAACAGGCACTGGCGCAAACAGCCGGAATGTTATTTTTACGGATAGCAACAATAGTATCATATTCACGCTTCAAGATTCGGGCAAGCTTACTTTGTTGCTCTACAACGGAATCAACTATAAGACGTTTCAAAGCACGATAGCCGTGCCGCTTAATGAATGGTCGCATGTAGCGGCCTCCATGGACGGTACCCGGGCAACTCTCTATGTAAATGGCGTGTCGGTTGCAAGCGCAGCTTGGGCGCGGGATTTTGCCGGGCTTGGCGATATCAGTATTGGCGGTGCCAAGGCGAACCGTAATTTCGATGGTTTAATCGATGATATACGTTTGTACGGTCGCGGATTAAACGGCGTAGAAGTCAATAATCTTGCTTTGTATGGAATTGAAGGCGACAGTATATCTAGTATTGAGGTTGATGCGGCAGATGCCGTGTCTTTAGGAGAATGGACGCATGTGGCGGTTACCAAACAGGACGGCACGACAAAACTGTTTATCAATGGTGTGGTCAAAAAAGTCAGGACGGATGATTTCGAGTCTGCCTTCCGCCGATTGGGCAACTTGAATATTGGCAGGGTGAATGGCAACAAGGCACGCGGTTTTGACGGTCTTATCGATGAGACGGCCATATACAACTATGCGTTAAGCGACAATGAGATTGCTTTGATGGCCAATAAAGGGCTTATGGCGCATTGGACTTTGGATGAAGCATCCGGTTCGATCGTTGCCGATGCCATGCAGAGCTACACGGGGACCAACAACGGAGCCACCCTTCAAGTCCCGGGCAAGGTAGGGACGGCCTATGACTTTGAGGAAAGTGAAGGCGATTACGTCAACTTCGGAGACGGTCTGCAATTGTCAGTCGGCAATACGGCGACTGTTGCTGCATGGATCAAGCCGGAATCATTCCGTTCCGGTTCGGGGTCATCCAGCCGCAACGGCATATTAGGCGATTCGACTGCAGATTTCAGCTTTATGCTGCAGGATCAAGGACGTTTGGTGTTTCAATGGGACAGTGGCTCGGCTGCCTATCAGACATTGCAAGCGGATGCCGGGCACTCGCTGTCGATAGGGGAGTGGGCGCATGTAGCGGTTACCCGTGACGGAGCCAGCATGCGGCTGTATATCAATGGGGAATTGGTCAAGCAAACCAGTAACGGCTCAACGGCGAATTTCGTCGCCTTTGGCGACATGATCCTTGGAAGACAGCTCCATTTGGCCGCACGGGGTTTTGACGGTCTGATCGATGATGTCAGGGTGTACAATCGTCCGCTAAGCGACAATGAGATTGCCTTATTGGCGGCAGGAACCTAATAAGATTTGCGGATTTTGATTTGGGCTGATAGACAGAAGGGAATGTTGATACATGCCGCTTGTGGACATGCCGCTCGAGAAGTTGAAGGAGTACCAGGGGAAAAACCCGCGCCCTGAAGATTTTGACGAGTATTGGGAGCGAGCCCTCGCAGAGAGGAAAGCGGTTGATGCGCAAATGGAGTTGGTGCCGAGTTCGTTCCAGACGCCGCAGGCCGACTGCTTTGATCTTTATTTTACAGGAGTGCGCGGGGCCAGAATACATGCCAAATACATTCGTCCGAAAAATGTGCAAGAGCCTCATCCGGCGATTGTGCAGTTCCACGGTTATTCGAGTCATGCGGGTGATTGGCTCGGCAAGCTTGCATACGCTTCGCTCGGCTTTTCCGTCTTATCAATGGATTGCCGCGGTCAAGGCGGCTCCTCCGAGGATACAGGCGGCGTAAAGGGAACTACGCATCGCGGACATATCGTTCGCGGTCTTGACGACAAGCCGGACAATTTGTTGTTCCGCCATATCTTCCTCGATGCAGCGCAATTGGCGGGCATTGCCATGGAACTGCCCGAGGTTGATCCGGAGCAGGTATACGCAATCGGCGGTTCGCAAGGAGGCGCGCTTACGATTGCATGCGCGGCGCTGGAGCCGCGCGTGAAAAAACTTGCGCCGGTGTACCCGTTCCTCTGCGATTACAAGCGGGTATGGGAGATGGATTTGGCGCAGGGCTCCTACGAGGAACTGCGAACCTTCTTCCGGCATTTCGATCCGCTGCACGAGCGCGAAGATGAAATTTTCGAGAAGCTGGGTTATATTGATCTGCAACATCTGGCGAACCGGATACGCGGCGAGGTGTTGATGTTTGTCGGGCTTATGGACAGGACCTGCCCGCCGTCTACCCAGTTCGCGGCCTACAACAAGATAACGACGCCAAAGCAAGTGGTCGTCTATCCGGATTTCGGCCATGAGAACTTGCCGGGCGCGTCAGATCGCACGATTCAATTTTTGCTGCAATAGGCTTGGCAGCGTACTGACGATGCGTGGGAATTGACCGAGTTCATTTTGCGGGGCCTGCATTACCAAGCTGAATAAGCTGTGAATTTGCCCGGGCGCGTATGCGACCCGGGTTTTTAATTTATAGGAGTATAATACCGCCTATACAGCTTGAAATGTTCGAGATGGGAGACTCGCGCCGCTATCGTTGTTTACTGCTTTTTCTTGGTGGTAATTTATTACGAATTAGATGTATTTGTTTATTGTTTTCATGAAAATAGTGGGCGGCGTCGCGGACACACAATATAAAATCTTGCAGTTTATACTTTGAAAAGTGCATGTCCCCCTGGCAGTTCGGTGTGATAAATTAAGTTGCGTATAAGTGCGAGTTCAAAAAGTTCGGTTTTCAGCACCGAGAAGATTGAAAGAAGGTAGAAACTGAGGAGC
>NZ_BDQX01000104.1 GCF_003112455.1 Paenibacillus agaridevorans | reverse complement strand
GGCCTTTTCCATACGCCGATCGGATTCGCTTTAATGAAGATGACGCTCAAGTAACGACGATCGAGGGGGAGCAATATTTACTGGCAAGCCATAAGTTGACTTATTCGGACTGGTCGCTCGTTCATGTAA
>NZ_BDQX01000103.1 GCF_003112455.1 Paenibacillus agaridevorans | reverse complement strand
TTAAGGGGGTGTTTTCAGCTTCATGACGTCCTGACTGATGCTTGGGCCAAGTGAGCCCGGCATACTTAGCTAAACTGGTTTGATCAGGAAAACGTTCGATTTGACCAATTTCAGCTAACAAGCCAGCGGCGTAAACAGGGCCTACACCAGGAATACTGGTTAAACATTGGTATTCGGGCACCGTTTGGACGAGATCTTCA
>NZ_BDQX01000102.1 GCF_003112455.1 Paenibacillus agaridevorans | reverse complement strand
AAGGACTCGAACCTTCGACACCCTGATTAAAAGTCAGGTGCTCTACCAACTGAGCTAATGGCTCTTAATAAAATGGCTGGGGATCAAGGATTCGAACCTTGGAGTGACGGAGTCAAAGTCCGTTGCCTTACCGCTTGGCTAATCCCCAGCGTGGGCGGTATGGTGGAGGATGACGGGATCGAACCGCCGACCCTCTGCTTGTAAGGCAGATGCTCTCCCAGC
>NZ_BDQX01000101.1 GCF_003112455.1 Paenibacillus agaridevorans | reverse complement strand
TCTTTCAGTTTCTCTTTTTTTTCTTTATCTCGGGCATGGTCATTCCGTTACAAACAGGCATGATCCCCATTTTTAAAATGGGAGTTGCCTTGCATCTGATTGATACGCGCACTTTCATGATCCTGTTATACGCGGCAGGAGCGCTACCCATGGCGATATTCATGTACTCGGGTTTTACGAAATCCATTCCAAGGGAAATCGAAGAATCGGCTGCCATTGACGGGTATGGAAAGTTCCGTGCGTTCTGGTTGATTATTTTTCCTCTTATGCTTCCGGCTACAGGGACTCTTATTATGTTAAATATATACGGGATCTGGAACGATCTTTTCGGTCCGCTTCTTTATTTAAAAGATCCCTCAAAGATGACTCTAATGTCACAAATCGTGCAATTTAAGGCCAATCACCAATCCATCGATTATGGTCCGATTTTTGCGCTGTGCGTGATGGCGACTTTGCCGCTGATCGTTTTATTTATCTTTACACAAAAATATATGATGAAAGGACTCGTCGCCGGTGCAATCAAAGGCTGATCCCGTTTTCACCGCTAAAACTCAGAGGTCGGAAATGCATGGTTTCGGTATTGGAGACCTTCGCGTCGAATACAGGGGAAATCCGATCGGGATTGGCGTACGCATCCCCCGGTTTAGTTGGAAGCTTTTCGGCATGGGGAGGGCAATTCGACAAAAAGGATATCATCTCCAAGTCTCTGAGAACGATCCGTATTTCGAAAATCCGATCTGGGATACCGGAGAGATAGGCTCGGACCAGTCGGTGCACATCGTATATGATGGACACCCGCTAAGGTCTCGTCAAGTCTACCATTGGAGAGTTCGTGTTTGGGATGCGAAAGGACGAGTAAGTGACTGGGAGTCCTCTTTCTTTGAGATGGGTATTTTGGATTTTAGAGAATGGAAGGCTCAATGGATTACATTTGATCCAGGGAAACATAATCGCCCATGCGAAGCCTTACCCTTATTGCGGAAAGTTTTTAAAGTGTATTCTCCCTTGCGTTCCGCAAGAGTTTACGCGACGGCTCTCGGGTTGTATGAATTGGAGATTAACGGCAAACGTTTAAACGATCAATTGTTTACCCCTGGGTGGACAAGTTATCACAAACGGCTTCAGACCCAAACCTTTAACGTGACGGAGTATATCCGCAAAGGCGATAATTCGATTGGAATGACTCTCGCTGATGGCTGGTACAAAGGCAGGATAGGAGGACACCCCTGCGATTTTTATGGGGATCGTCGGGCCGCATTGCTTGAATTGCATCTCGTCTACAAAGACGGCAGCGAACAGGTAGTCGTTACAGACGGTTCCTGGCGCGCGGAGACGGGGCCGATTTTAATGGCTTCCATTTATGATGGAGAAACCTATGACGCCAGGCTCGAGAAGGAGGGTTGGAGTCTGCCGGAATACGACGATCAAAATTGGTTGTTCGTTGAAACGACGGAGCGCTCCAAGCATATGCTGATCCCACAGGAAAACGTACCGACAGTAATCGTAAAAGAGCTTAAACCTGAGCTGGTTTTGCGTTCGCCGAATGGCGAGACCATTTTGGATTTCGGCCAAAATATGACCGGTTGGGTTTCCTATTCAGCATCAGGTGATGCAGGAGCGGTCATTGAGCTGATACATGCCGAGGAGTTGGATTCGGACGGTAACTTGTACGTTGAAAATTTGCGTTCGGCCAAGCAGATGACCCGATATATATGTAAAGGAACGCGAAATGAACGGTATGAACCGAGATTTTCGTTTCAGGGCTTTCGTTATGTAAAAGTGAATGGTTATCCGGGGGACGTGATCTCCGAATGTTTTACAGCGCATGTCATCAGTTCAGACTTGGAAGAGACGGGTGCTTTCGAATGTTCGGACCCGCTTGTCAATAGATTGCAAAGCAACATTGTATGGGGACAGAGAGGAAACTTCCTTGATGTGCCTACGGATTGCCCGCAACGAGATGAGAGATTGGGATACACGGGCGATGCGCAGGTTTTCGTTCGTACAGCTGTCCATAACATGAATGTTGCCGTTTTTTTTACAAAGTGGCTGAGGGATTTGAAAGCGGACCAATTGCCTACCGGCGGCGTACCCAACACGATTCCCGACACGTTGCCGGGGTGGGAGATGCATTCCGCCTCCGGTTGGGGGGATGCTGCGGTTATTTGTCCATGGACGATTTATCTATGCTATGGAGATCTGCGCCTGTTAGAAGAACAATACGATAGCATGAAAGCATGGGTCGAATTTTTGCGGAGTTCGGGGGAACAGGAATATCTTCGAAATAACGGTTTTCAATTCGGGGATTGGCTAGCGTTGGATGCTCCGGCGGGAAGCTATACAGGTTCGACGCCAAAGGACTTTATCGCGACTGCGTTTTACGCTTATTCTACAAAATTGCTCTCCAAATCCGCCTTGGTGTTAGGTAAACACGAGGATGCGGCCATGTACGAGGAGTTATTCGCCAACATTCGCGTCAGCTTTAATAAAGAGTTTGTTACGAGTACGGGAAGATTGGTAGCCGCTACTCAAACGGCACACGTATTAGCTCTTCACTTCGGCTTGGTGGAAGGTTCGATACGCAAAAGAGTGGAGAAGGACTTTATTCGGTTAATTGAAGAATCGGAGTATAAGTTGACTACGGGATTTCTCGGGACACCTTATATTTGCCCGACGCTTTCGGAAATCGGGAGAAACGATCTGGCTTATCGGTTTGTATTATCCCGCGAATACCCGTCCTGGCTTTATTCCGTACAAAATGGCGCCACTACGATCTGGGAACATTGGGACGGACGGAAATCGGATGGTTCATTTTGGAGCAAGGATATGAACTCTTTTAATCATTATGCATTTGGAGCGATCGGGGAATGGTTATATCGCTTCGTGGCAGGCATTGACACGTCCCAAGACAGACCGGGTTTCAAGCATATTCAAATCAAGCCGCTTCCTAATGATGGGCTTAGTTACGCCAAAGCGACCTTTCAATCCATGTATGGGGAGATTGTTTCCGGTTGGAAAGTCGTGGACGGGGCGGTGAACATAGAAGTGACGATTCCCCCGAATACGACGGCTACGCTTGAATTGCCGAACGCGCTTCAGGACCGGGTGACGGAGCAAGGCGTACGGCTTGATGAAGCAGAAGGGGTACGGATCATCTCACTCTACGATTACCGGATTATTCTGGAATTGGAATCGGGCTTCTATAATTTTCAATATCAATGGAGTGCCTCGAGCTAGAGGGGAAATAGCTGAATACTTGTGAACATCACCGCTCGCTAATGTGAACAGGTCTATTTCTTTGCCTCTTCGCATGTATCGGAAATATCCTTATCTTTGATTAGTTGCAATAGAAGCTCGAAAAATTGCTTTTGCTGCTCTACAGAAAGATTTTCCAGCACCTTGTTTGCGATTTTATCTTGGTAAATAAGGGCTTGCTCAATATTGGACTGAGCGAGCTCCGTAAGCTGGATCAGCGTGGCTCGCCGGTCAGTTGGATCCGGAATACGGACGAGGAGCTTATCCTGTTCAAGAGCATCAACAAAATCGGTAACGGTTCGTGCTTTGATACCTAATTTAGCAGCTAATTCATTCATGCGAATTTTCCCGGTTTCCGCAACGACGGAAAGTAGACGCAGCCTGGGACCTGTGAGTGGAAAAGGTGTGTCAAACGTTGTTAACTGGGATTGAAACTCTCTTTGAATGAAATAGGTTGATCTCATTAATATATGGATAACGTCTATCGCCTTTGGATGATCGGTGTTCATGCATTAACGACCTCCTTGATATATTTGGTAATTATTTGTATTCACAAATGGGTAGGTGTGATGATTATGTGGAATGATTATGTGGATACTCTTTAAGAGTATGCACATAGTATAACCCCATAATGCGTATTCAGCAATCATTCCAAATACAGGGATATCTCTGTCCCAGTTCGCTCGATGTCGAGTGGACCGGGCCTTTTTTTGTTCAAGATTACTGATAATCAATAATCATAGATAATTGCCGAAAATATGATGTAATATAGATTTATACAATGTCTTAGGGAACAAGAGGAGGATTGCAATGGGTTTTTTTGACAAACTAAAAGAAGGCGCGTCGAAAGCAGCGGATAAGGCCAAGGATTCCGTCGAGGTTATACGATTGCACGCGCAAATTTCAAGCAAACGCGGCGAGATCGAAAAGCTTTATGCACAAATTGGCAAAGCGGTATATGAGGCACATACAACCGGTCAGTCAGCATCCGCTCTGGAACTGGTTCAGACAGCTAGCCATACGATCAATGTTATCCAACTCGAAATTGTGCAGCTGGAGAATAAAATAAAAATCATTAAGGCTGAGAAGGATTGCGTTTGCGGGGAAGTATTGCCGTTCGAAGCGAAATACTGCTCCACCTGCGGTCATAAATTCGAGCATACGCTTGGAGAGTCAGCACCGGAAGTAATTGTGGTCAACGCAGCGGAATCGGGAGAAGTTATGGCTCTCGAAGAAACGGGCAAAGCTGACACTCACATTGGAGATGATGAAGTAGTTGCGGCTGCGGCAAGCGAAACCTGTCCTTCCTGCAAGGCTGCGCTCGGAGCGGATCGGATATGCGAAAATTGTGGAGCTTCCGGACTCTAATACAAGGTTGGGTATGTATACGGATAAATAGTTGTGTTTTAATTATGACAGCCTTAATGTCATAATTAGTTTGGTATTCTTCTCTTGTACCCGCCAATCGAGAGGAGAATGGTCCATGAACACTACGAACAATAATGAAGCAATCCGCCCATACCGCATCGAGGTGTCTCAGGCTGAACTTGCCGACTTGAAGGATCGGCTGGCTCGCAGCCGTTATCCGGAGTTGCCGGAAACAGGCTGGGAGCGTGGCGTGCCGGTCCCGTACTTGAAGGAGCTGACGAGCTACTGGCAACATGAATTTGACTGGCGTGCCCAGGAGAGCGCGTTGAATGACCTTCCCCATTACATGACGTCCATCGACGGGCAAAATGTTCATTTCCTGCATATTCAATCCCCGGAGCCGGATGCCAAGCCGCTTATGCTGCTGCATGGCTGGCCGGGATCGTTCGTGGAGTTCCTTGACGTCATCGGTCCGCTCAGCAATCCCTCAGCTCATGGGGGAGATCCGAGCGACGCCTATCATCTCGTCATTCCGTCTATCCCGGGCTTTGGCTTCTCCGCTCCGCTAGCTAAGACCGGCTGGACGCCTGGCCGAATCGCGGAGGCGATGCTTCAATTAATGGATCGTCTCGGCTACGATCGCTTCGGCGTACAAGGTGGGGACACGGGCGCTTTCATCGCTCCTGAGCTGGGTCATCTGGCGCCGGAGCGTCTTATCGGCATCCATATGAACGCGCTGCTCACGTTCCCGTCGGGCGAAGAGGGCGAGTTGGAGGCTTTGACGGAGGAGGAGCGGCAGCGGCTGGCGAGCATGGAGAGCTTTAACGACGGCTATCTGCAGATCCAGTCCAAAAGTCCGTACACGCTGGCATACGGGCTTACTGATTCTCCTGTGGGGCAACTGGCTTGGATCGTCGAGATGTTTAAATCGCTTACGGCTCCCGCCGAGGAGCTGCCGGAGGGTTCTATCGACCGCGACCGCATGCTGGCGA
>NZ_BDQX01000100.1 GCF_003112455.1 Paenibacillus agaridevorans | reverse complement strand
CGCGGCAGGCGGAGGCAGCGAAGCCGAGCTTGCTGCGGCCGATGTCAACGGCGACAAGGTTGTCGACACAAACGATATTCTGGCGCTACTGCAGATCATAGCGGACAAGCTGATCGCCGGGCAGACCATTTAAATTCTGAAAGGGTGAATGGCATTGAAAAAGGGAAAATGGTTTATGGCCTTGACGCTGGCGGTTGTTATTCTGCTGCAAGGGTTTGGCGCGACTTCGGCGCAAGCGCAAGCTGAGGATACGGTGCCAGCAGCAGCGGCATCCGCGGCGGGCGAACGGGAAGGGCTGCTCTTTGATCCTGCCGAGCAAAATTCGGTCAAGCTCGAGGGTTTGCTGGCAAATGTGCCGGCGACCTTCGAAATGTACGCGAAATTTGCGGTCAATCCGAATCAACGCCAAATTTTGTTCGGCAATTACAACGCGAACGCGGCATCGAATTTCAATATCGAGCTGAAAGCCGACAATCAGTTCCGTTATTACGAGTTGTCGAACGGCAAGCTGATCGACAAATCGACGCAGGGCCTGTCCATTACGACGGGACAATGGACGCATCTGGCCGTCCTTCGGGATCCGGCCAACCGGAAGGTGACGCTCGTCCAGGACGGAACGGTCGTCGCAACGTTCGAGAATCTGGATCTGCCCGAGAAGGTCGAGCTGCAGAACGTGCACGGCATCGGAACGGACACGCGCAACCAGATGCACGTCCGTGCGGAAATCGCCGAAGTGCGGTTGTGGAACGACGTTCGTTCGCTGGACGAGCTCAAAGATAATGCCGAATCGGTGCTGACGGGCAAAGAAGAAGGACTGATGCATGCCTGGACGCTGGACAAATCGTTGCTATTGCCCGGGGCAAATGTCGTCTACGACAAGGTCGGCAAGCTCAACGGAATCCCGTTTGGCTTCGAGATGGCATATGAAATCGAAATGCCGTACGAGAGCGAGTTCACGGGCAGCGGCGCGGACTTCTCGAACGGAGAGCTGGAGTTAAAGACAGAGGAGAATCTGTCTGCTCCTCCCCGGTCGTTCGAGGCTTGGGTAAACGTGCCGGCAAACACGCCAGCCGGCCAGTCGGCCAGCGTCGTAATCGGGAACAACGAAAGTTATTATTACAGCGACGTATCCCGACTAAGCTTCGAAATTGGCGCGAACGGCAAACCGAGACTGTACTGGAGAGCCCACAAAAGCCACGAGATCAACTACGTCGTCAATGCGAAAGTAAACGTCGGCGATTGGGTCCATGTCGCAATCGTGCTGGATGACGAGGCGAAGTCGGCATCGGCTTATATCAATGGCCGCAAGATCGACGAAAAGGCGCTGAATGTTCCGATTCCGACGGTTCTCCCCGCCCGCGAGCTTAAGATCGGGTCCGACTATATGGGATATGCGGCCGATGGGAAACCTCAAATGAACTTCAAAGGGCAGATCGCCGATGTCCGCGTATGGTCAACGGCACGAACGGCCGAACAAATTCAAGCCGGCTACAAGGCTTTCTTGCAAGGCCAGGAATCCGGATTGCTGGGCAACTGGAAGCTGGATCAGGCGACAAACGGCGCGTATCCGGACTTATCTCTTCATGGGAACGACGCACAACCTTACGACAATGCAGCCTATAATTGGCTGGAACCCGAATTCGCGGATGGCGATTATAAGATTGCGGTCATCCCGGATACGCAATATATGGCACGTCAGCATCCGAACGCGATGAAAGCTTATTTCAACTGGCTAAAGGATAACGCCGACGATCTGAATATCAAGCTGGCGATCAGCGTAGGCGATATCGTCGATACGCCGTCGAGCGAGGCGGAATGGGCGGTGGCGGCCGAATCGTATTCGTATCTCGATGGAGTCATTCCGTACGTGGTGCTGCCGGGCAACCATGACGTCGTTCTCAATAATACAAACTTGACTCGGAACTACACCAACTACAACAAATACTTTCCATATAACAAGTACTCGGATGACGCGACATTTGGCGGTGCGTTTGTAGAAGGAAAAATGGAAAACACGTACCACTTCTTCGAAATCGGCGACGTGGAATATATGGTGCTCGCGATGGAATTCGCCCCGAACGACGCCGTGCTGGCGTGGGCGAACGAGGTCGTGGCGGCCCATCCGGACAAGCGCGTCATTATGTCGACTCACTCGTACATGTATCACAACGGCGAGCAGATCGGGCCGAGCCATATCGACTACCCGAGCGCGTACATTCGCGATGCCAATAACGGCGACGATATGTGGAACGAATTCGTCAGCAAGCATGACAACATCGTGCTGGTGCTGTCCGGCCATATCGGCTATCCCGACCTGGTCATCCGCGAGGATCTGAACAATTACGGCAGCTCCGTCAAGCAGGCGCTGGTGGACGCGCAATTTATGGAGCCGAGAGATCTTGGCATGGTCATGCTGATGTCGATCAAGGAAGGCAGCAACGACGTCGGCGTAAATTGGTATTCCGTAAAGAACGACAAGCTGTTCCGCGAGAAAAACCAGTTCTCCATGGAGCTGAATCTATATCCGGAACCGCATTCCTTCGAGCAGCTTGCAGCGAAGCTTGCGGAAGCGGAGCAATTCGTCGCTTCGATCGAATCGACGCCGGGTCTGTCCCTGCCGAAGATGAGTGAGTTCAAGGCGCAAATCGCTGCCGCCAAAGCGCTGACGTCCAGCGACGATAAGGCTGTTATCCATCAAGCACACGTCGACTTGACGCGGATGCTGGTCGACAACAAGGCATCGATCGTGTATACGTTCCTGCCGAAGACGAGCTTCACAATCGAAGCCTATAATTCGTATGACGTAGAATCAGACGACTTGCCGCAATATGTACTGGACGGAGATTACTCGACGATATGGCATACGAGCTGGCATGATCCGATTCCTGATCTACCTCACTGGATCACCATCGATATGAAGGAGTCCTTCAAGCTGAGCGGTATCCAGCGGACGAGCCGCCCTAATTTAACGGCATTGGAGTTCCCGAAAGAATTTGAGCTGTACGCTTCGGACGATTTGGCGGACTTAAGCGATCCGGCTTATCTTGGCAACGAGGCGAACCGGGCATCAGGTACGTTCGGCAAAACGGCCACCGGAAATACGTATCAGGATTTCGCCGTACTGGATAAACCCGTTCAAGGACGTTACGTCAAGCTGGTCGTTACAAGCACATACGGAACCGGGAAGTTCACCTTTATGAGCGAAATCGACTTTACCGGCGAAGCGGTCGAAGACGAGACGATCCGGTTGTTCGCGGACGATCGGACGGTTAACAAGGGCAGCGTGTTTACGGTGCCGGTAACGGTCGAGCAAGCTTCCAAAATGGTGGGTCTCGAAGGCATCATGTCATTCGATTCGAGTTTGCTGACGTTTGAAAGCTTTGACTTTGCGGGATTCAGCGCAACCGGAGCCGTAAATTCGGCAACGCCGGGCAAGATTAGCTTCGTGGGCGTATCGGGCGATGCGCTTGGCACGGATGAGGCGACAATCATTGCCAACGTAACGTTCCGAGCGAAGGCTGATCTCGTTGGAAATGCGACGGCAACGATTTCGTTTGCAAACGTACGAGGCGTCACGACGGACGTTGCCGGCGAATCGGCATACGTCCCGGTACAGACGGATGATGCCGCCATCACGATCGTGAGTCAGAATCCAGGTGATTTGAACGGCGACGACAACTCCGATTTGCTTGATGCAAGAGCGATCCTGAAGCTCATCGTGTCGGGCGGAGGAAGTGAGGCTGTGCTTGCCAAGGCCGACATTAATCGTGACGGCACGGTTGACACGAACGACGTTCTGATGCTTCTGCAGATGATCGCGGACAAGCTGGCAGAGTAATGGGAAAAGGTCGTAATTAGGAGGGAATAGCGTTGTACAAACATACCTGGAAATGGACGATCTGCTTATTGATTTTGTCGCTGCTCATCCCTTCTGCCGCATTTGCCAATGCGCAAGGAAGCAAGCCCGAACTGGAGGTCAAGTCCGTTCAGGCGGGACTGGGCCAAAGCGCCGTCGTCGAGATTGTCATAAACCGGCCGAAAGGACTTAAGACCTTTGAATTCACGCTTCATTACGATCGTGATGCGCTGGAGATCGCCGACCGGGACGTCGCTCAAGGCGCCGACGTGAAGGGCTGGATGTTCGAGCATAAAGTCAATGCCTCGGGCGGCACGGTTAGAATCGCTGCCGTCCACGTCGACGGCTTTAAGTCGAACAACCCGGCTGCGATCGCGCAATTGACCTTCAAGGCTAAAAAATCTGGAGTTAAACCTTTCAAGGTAACGGACTTGAAAGGTTTCGTGGAACTGAACACGCCGGCCGACATGACGAGCAAGGCGGGAACTTTTACTGTACAGGGAGTTCTTTGGACGGTTAATGTCAGCGTGGACAACAAGGCGACGCAGGAAGTCGTCATCGACGACGGACATGTCAAACGCACGACGATCAGGGTTGATGCGCCAAACACGTCAAGGAACGTACGGCTGGAGTTGGAGCAGGAAACGATGCGGAAAATCGCAGCCAGCGGCAAGACATTGGCCATTCTAACGCCGATCGGAAGCCTGGAGATCGATCCGCTGGATCTCAAGCAGTTGGGGAACAGCCGCGTGGAAATTCAAATCGACAAAGCCAATGGCACGGAACAGAAGCCTGCTAGAACCATTGTCATTACCGCGGATGGAAAACTAATCGAAAGCTTCTATGGGAAGCTGAAGTTATCGATTCCTTATGAAAGGGCTAACGCTGAAACGAACCAGGGTATCGTCGCTTATCGGACAACGGGCGGGCAAAGGACGATCATTTCCCAATCTGCCATGCTGGATGGGCAGGTCTTGATTGCCGCAAACGAAGCGGGCACGTACGAAATCGGCTACAACGCGAAGACGTTTACGGACGCGGCGAATCATTGGTCTAAGCCGAATATCGAATTTGCGGCGGCAAGAAACTTGTTCCACGGTGTCGGTAACGAACGATTCGCCCCCGATCAATCAGTGACAAGAGGCATGTTCGTTACGGTGCTTGGCCGTATGATCGGCATTGAAGGAGCGGCTTCGGTTAACGTATTTCAGGATGTAAGCAGCGATGCCTATTACGCTCCTTATATCGCTTATGCGAACGAGCAAGGCATCGTAAACGGGGTCGGAGCGGGCAAGTTTGCTCCAGATCGTCAAATAACGCGGGAGGAAATGGCGATCATGATTACCAGGTTTATGCACCATGCGAAAATCGAGTCGCCATCAAGTAACGAATCCCGGCCGTTTAAAGACCAGGAAGCGATATCCGTCTGGGCAGCTTCTTCCGTTCGGCAATTGCAATCCGCCGGCATATTGAGCGGCAAGCCGGGCGGCCTATTCGATCCGCAGGGCTACGTGACACGGGCCGAAGCAGCGAAAGTTGTACGGATGGTCCTGGAAACTTCATTGCTCTAGCGGAAGGGGAGAGACAAAAATGGAAAAAAATCATACGAGAGTGTTACTCGATAATCCTTACCTGCTGCTTACGCCGGGACCGCTTACGACGACGGCTTCGGTAAAAGAAGCAATGCTGCGCGACTGGTGTACGTGGGACTCCGAATATAATGGCCTTGTCCAGCATATTCGGAGCCGGCTTGTCCAACTTGCGAGCAGGCTGGAGCCGGATGCCTATACGGTGGTGCCCATGCAAGGCAGCGGAACCTTTAGCGTCGAGGCAACCGTAGGCTCTGTCGTTTCTCAAGACGGAAAAATAGTCGTTCTGGTAAACGGCGCATACGGGCAGCGCATCGTCCAAATCGCCCGCGTGCTGCATGTGCCAGTCGTTGCCGTTGATGTAGGCGAGACATCGCCAATTAGCGCCGCAATGCTGGAGGAGACGCTTGATGCCCACCCGGACGCCACGCATTTGGCGGTTGTCCATTGTGAGACGACGACGGGCATGTTAAATCCGATCGCCGAGGTAACTCTCGCGGCCAAACGGCGCGGCCTTACCACGATCGTCGACGCCATGAGCAGCTTTGGCGGCATCCCGCTCGATATGGCGGAGCTGTCGATCGATTTTCTAATCAGCAGCAGCAACAAATGTATTCAGGGCGTGCCCGGCTTTGGTTTTGTCATCGCCAGAAGGGAAGCGCTCGAAGCTTGCAAGGGACGGGCCCGTTCGCTTTCGCTTGATTTGTTCGACCAATGGGAGACGATGGAGAAGCAGGGAGGCAAGTGGCGGTTTACTTCGCCGACGCATGTGGTACGCGCCTTCGACCAGGCGCTGATAGAGTTGGAGGAAGAAGGAGGACCGGAAGCCAGACATATCAGATATTCCGATAACCAGCGGGCGCTGGTGGACGGCATGGCGCATCTCGGTTTCCGGACGCTGCTGCCGCCAGAGCAACAATCGCCTTTTATTACGGCTTTTCATTATCCTCATGCCAGCGAGGTACCTGATTTTGCGTTTCCTGCTTTCTATGAAGGCCTCAAGCGATCTGGATTCGTCATTTATCCAGGCAAAATCTCTTCGGCGGACACCTTTCGAATTGGCAGCATCGGCGATGTAAGGCAGGATGACATGCAGCGCCTTATTGCGGCAGTCGATCAGGTGCTTGGATAAACCTGTCACATGCTTCCGAAGCGGCTTTGCTTTGCAAAGCTGGAGGTCGCTCATCTTTCGAGAGCCGAGGGTAGAGGTTGGCTTTTATTTCACCGGCAAACGGATCCCTTCCTGCGCAGCAGGACGGCGAAGCCGTTTATCCTTGGTATATTGGAAAGTAATAGTTTTTAGGGGAGGCGAAAGCCCTCCCCTATTTTTTTGTTAAAGTGAAGTTTATGAAAAAGGACATACTACCGGACAATTTATGATGAACAATATGCATATAGCAGCAGCTTCTCTGATTTCGAGAAGAGAGAGGATTGCGACGTTTGTCATGTTGATATGTTTTTAAGTCAAAATAATCTCAATAAAGTAAATGGTGTGGTCTACATGCGTAGTTTTACTGCATGGTATTCTTTAATGAGCGTGTACACAAGGCAAAAGGACGTGAAAAAATGATACGAGATGAAGAGGCGGAGAAGCGGAGTCATGAGCAAGAGGCTAGACGCCCTAATATATTGCTGATTTTGAATGATGATATGGGTTACTCAGATATTGGATGTTATGGTGGAGAGGTGGACACCCCTTTTTTGAATCAATTAGCGGAACAAGGGCTAAGGTTTACGCAGTTTTATAATACGGCTCGCTGCAGTCCATCAAGAGCGTCTTTACTTACTGGCTTGCATCCCCATCAGACAGGAATAGGGGTATTAGTTGATGATGATGGGCCAGAGGGTTATCAAGGCAATTTAAATAAGCAATGCGTCACGATAGCTGAAGTGCTGCGTCAAGCGAAATATCGTACCTATATGAGCGGTAAATGGCATATCGCGAATAATATTTCCGAGGTTACTGATACTTGGCCTCTGCAACGCGGGTTTGATCGTTACTATGGCACGTTGGCCGGCTCTGGAAACTTTTATTACCCGTCAACATTGACACGTGATAATGAAAATATAGAACATGAAGCGTTAAATAAAGATTATTACTATACAGATGCTATTAGCGATGAGGCTGTCAGGTTTATTAAGGAGCATGTCGAGGAGTATCCGGACACACCCTTTTTTCAGTATGTAGCTTATACTGCTCCACATTGGCCTCTGCATGCCAAAGAAGATGATATCGCTAAGTATAAAGATCGTTTTAATGCCGGGTGGGATCAACTGCGAATAGAAAGAATGCAGCGTATGCAAGAGATGGGTATTTTAAATGCCGGCTGGTCATTAACCGATCGTGATAACAGCCAGCCCGCATGGGAAGATGCAGCACATAAAGAATGGGAACAGCGTCGCATGGAGGTTTATGCCGCTCAGATTGACAGCATGGATCAAGGAATTGGCCGTATCTTGCAAACTCTTGAGGAAACGGGTCAATTAGAGCAGACGCTAATCCTTTTTTTATCAGACAATGGTGGCTGTGCTGAGGAATTCGAACCTGTTCAACCAAATAAAATACCGAAAAACTGGGGTAGAACAAGTACTGGAGCTGATGTCGCCTTTGGTAATCGACCTGATGTTATGCCGGGAGCAGAGACAACATTCCAGAGCTATGGTACTGCATGGGCTAATTTATCGAATACGCCATTTCGTCTGTATAAGCACTGGGTTCATGAAGGCGGAATAGCAACACCGTTTATTGTTCATTGGCCGGAAGCAATCCAATCAAAGGGTGAAATTCGTCATATGGCATGCCAATTAACGGATGTTATGGCTACGATATTGGATATTACAAATGCAGCATACCCTGCAACTTATAATGGACATGCGATCTGCCCGCCTGAAGGTAAAAGTATGAAAAAGTTTTTTGTGAGCGATGATCATGCCGAGGATCGATTCCTTTTTTGGGAGCATGAGGGCAACGCGGCCGTTAGAGAAGGGAATTGGAAACTGGTTAAAAACTATCCTGGGAAATGGGAACTGTTTGACATGGCTCAGGATCGTACTGAAATTTATAATTTAGCAGATCAATACCCTGAAAGAGTACAGCAAATGATCGTGCAATATGATCGTTGGGCAACTCGCTGTGGAGTCAAGCCTAGAGAGAAAATATTGGAAATAATAGCTAAAAGAAATCGGAGAAAGTAGAAAATTGTATGATCATCGATAGTAAGTGATGCAGAAAGTCAAAAAAATCTCAATTTAGTAGAGGGAGTACACTTTCTGGATCGATTAAGAAAATGATATTCTACGATTATGTTGTACAGAAGTTGTAGTTACAACAATAATTATACATCTTGGGGAGGTTTTACAAGTGAACAAAAGAAAGAGAATAACGAGTTTGCTTACTGTTTTATTGGCGGTTACATTGCTTCTTGCAGCATGCTCCAGCACACCGGCAGATCCATCGAAAAAAGAGCAGGGCAATGGTGACAAGGAAGAAGTCGTGACCATTAAATTTTTACATTGGTTTAACGAAAAAAGCGGAAATTGGAGCGGCCTTATTGAAGAGTTTGAAAAAGCGCACCCAGGAATTAAAGTGGAATCGATGCCGTTGGTTGACAACGTAAACGCAGCTGATTATTTAAAAAAGCTTGATCTGATGACGGCATCGGGCGAAGAAATGGATGTTGTAGCTTTTCATACTAGCGGTGAATTTGCTAAGCGCGTAAAAATTGGCATGATGGAGCCGATCGATGAGTTTTTAGCTAAAGATGGCGTCAATGTGGCAGAAGAATACACGCTTGATCCGAAAATTGATGGAAAATATTATGGTCTACCTGCAAAAAATGTAGTCTCAATGGTTTTATTGAACAAAGAGCATCTGGATGCGGCAAATTTACCGATTCCAACAGATTGGACATGGGAAGAATTTGCGGAGTATTCTAAAAAACTAACGCAAGGCGAAGGTGCAGCAAAACGATATGGTACTTACTTGCGCGATTCATATGTGCACTATGTCGTAAGAGAGGGGAGCCTGCCTGATAAAAACTATCTCGTAACTGACGATACGTATAATGGCGAAAACCCAGTCTACCGCAGTGCGTTGGAATTACGCAACACGTTGGAGAATGTCGATAAATCGGCAGTTCCATTGTCAGAGGCGATTTCCCAAAAACTTGACTACCGTCAACAATTTTTTGGCGGCAAAGTTAGTATGATGGTGGCGGGAAGCTGGCTCATTTCGGAGTGGGGGAATTTCACACCTGATTTTACAATAGCTTGGGCGCCCTTGCCTAGAAATGCCGAAAATAAGGAAGTTTATATTAGGCCGCAAGGCGACATTGTTGGCGTAGCAAAAAAGTCGGCTAACAAAGAAGCTGCTTATAAATTTGTACGCTGGTTTACAACGAAAGGGATTGACGTACAAGGTACAAGCTTGTCAAGTTGGAAGCAAGCAAATACGATCGAATCCGTAGACAATATTGTAGCTGGAACGAAAAGGCCTGAAGCCATTGATAAAGAGTCTCTGATCAAATCGATTGAAAAATCGGTGCCGGCAAAGACAATCATCCCGCCGGTTTATATTACTGAAGCAGAAAAAGCATTTATTGACGAGGCTCAATTGTATTTGCTTGGTACACAAGATATTGATAAAACAATGGCGAACATTAAAACAAAAGTGGAAAAAATCATTGAAACGAATAAGTAATTGTTGATTCAAGTTAACTTTATCTCTTCAGCTCTGGGCGATACATAAGGTATTGCCCGGAGCATGGAAGGAGGACGATGATGGCTTATACAAAAATGAAGCAGCTGGTCAAACAATTTTGTAATACTTTGATCGATCATCAGGTAACAGATTTATTGCCGAGCTGGAAGGGCGGCTTTGCTTGTCCAGCGTGTAAAAGTATTCATGGACGCAGCGGCGATGCTATATTTCCGCTTTATTTTATGGCAGTAGAAACTGGAGAGCTGCGATACAAGCAAGCAGCCCGGCTGCTTGTTTCTTATATGCAAAGAAGACAATTATTTGATGGTTCTTGGCTCAATGACGAGCCGTCCGACTGGAAAGGCACGACTGTATTTCAAGTGTTATCGTTAAGTCATGCTTACGACTATTTGTTGAAAGCTGGCGAACAAAAAGAAGCAGAGCCATTACTACCTATGATTGAGAATGCAGCGGAATACCTTGTCTGGGCTTTTTGTAAAGGCGGTATTCCAAAAAATAATATAAATTATTTGATTTCATCAGCTGCGGCTTTACAGTGGTGTTCGCAAATTTTGCAAAGAGCCGATTATGCCGAAGAAGCCGGAAAGTTAATGGAGACGTCACTGCCTCGTATAAATCGTGATGGATTTATAGTAGGTGAATCCAAGTTTCCGCATGCCGCCGGCGATCAAATTGATATCGGCTACAATATCGATATGACCATTGGGGCCATAGCGGAATATGCGATGCTGACAGATGATCAAAGTGTGAGAGCGGAAGCCGTTCGTGCTTTACGAGCCCATATGGAGATGATGTATCCGGATGGATCGCTTGATAATTCCTTCGGCAGCCGCAGTTATAAGTGGACCATGTACGGGAGTAAAACAGCCCACGGCTGTCAGATGGCGTATATGATGTTGGCTGATATGGACCCTGCTTTTGCAGTTGCAGCAGAACGTAATATGGATTATCTGATTAGCTGCATAACAAAGCAAGGAATGGTTGGTTATGGACCGGCACATGAGCAAATATTCGATGAATCCTGCATCCATAGCACATTTAATCGGGCGGATAGCCTGGCCATTGCTTTGGTTTATGGAAAATGGGGAGCATTAACCAATCAAACGGCACAGCTCCCTTCAAACAACATTTTTAACTTCAAATATTATCCGTCTCTTAATAGCGCGCATATACGCAGTCAGTCTTGGATGGGAACGATTAGCGGCTATGGCAGTATAAACGCTCCTACCGGCGGCATGATGTCTTATTTGTGGAATGAACAACTAGGTGCAGTGCAAGCTGGTTCTGCTACGGTATATAAGCGAATTGAAATCGTTAATATGCCACAATACCCAGGATTATTTCAAGGACCGACAACGCCTAGAATAGAAGCTGCTATCAATGGGGAAGTCGTTAGCAGCTTATATGAGCACCAGCCAGCTCTTCTTTTCCATGAGCAGATGAAAGATCAGCGCAATGTTCGCGTGACTGGGAAATTAAAGTCTGTTCCTTTGGCAATTGTACAAGTTGAAAGCCAATTATTTTATACGATTGATTACGAATGGTCAAACAAGGAAATCATTAAGAAATATTATATTGATGTTCAAACACCAGTTGCTGAGCTTAGTATAACCGAGCCGGTTATTATCTCGGATCATGCAGAAGTAAAAGAAACAGAGAGCGGTATGCAACTCACTAAACAGGCAGCTGCGCTCATAGTCAGCGGGACTGGAGAACAGTTTTCTAAACAAACAGGTAGTGGGGAATTGATAAGCAGCGTATTTCCAGCGATTCAATGCTTACCATTATGTTGGAAAATGACAAATGTAAACAAAGGAGTGTACTCTTTCACGATTACATTCACAATGGAGTAACCTGACAGCGAGAAGAGGGTGGGAATTGTGGCAGCTGGCCAAAAATTAAGTAAGGCAGCACAGAGGGAAACCATGGCTGGTTATATGTTTATGGGCCCGATGTTAATAGGGGTTATCATACTGGTATTAATTCCAGTGCTGGCAACGATTGTACTGGGTTTTACGGATTGGAATTTCGTAGCAGGATTTGAACAAGCGAAGTTTATCGGTTTAGATAATTTCACTAAATTGCTGGACGACGATATCTTTCTCACATCGATGAAAAATAACTTTTTATTGTTATTTGTAGTTCCAATAGGTATGGCGATTGCCTTGTTGCTAGCTATTATTATTAATAGTCACGTATATTTGAAAGATACGATGAAGGTTATTTACTTTATGCCTTATATTTCTAGCGTCGTAGCTGTAGCAGTCGTATTTCAGGTGTTATTCCACCCTACTTTTGGACCGATCAATCAATTTTTAATGTCGATTGGCATTGATAATCCGCCAAAGTGGCTATCTGATATAAACTTTGCCTTGCCTTCCGTTATGTTTATAATGATCTGGGTGCAAATCGGCTTTAAATTAATTATTTATATGGCTGCATTGCAGAACATTCCGCGTGATTTATATGAAGCAGCTTCTATTGACGGGGCAAATGGCTGGCATAAATTTAAAAAGATCACATTACCGATGTTATCCTCAACAAGCTTTTTCTTACTTATTATCGGAATAATCGGAACGTTTAAAGTATTCGATCTAATAGCTGTGCTAACAGCTGGCGGACCTTCCAATTCTACATCCGTGGCGGTTTATTATTTGTACGATACAGCATTTGTTAATTTGAAATCAGGCTATGCTTCAGCGATTGCGATGGTGCTCCTGCTGTTTGTATTCATTATTACCCTGATTCAATGGGTAGCGCAAAAAAAATGGGTAAATGAATAGAAGGGAGTAGGACGAAGATGCGGAGCCTTCAACGTATTGATATTAGAAAGCTTATTACGACAATAATTATGTTAATCGTGGGTTTAATTTTCCTCCTGCCATTCGTATGGATGCTTGTGACCTCGTTTAAATTTGAGAATGATGTATTTAATTTCCCTATCGAGTGGTTGCCTGTACGTTGGAACATGGTTGAGAACTATCGCGAAGTCTGGATGGGGCAATATCCATTTCTTTTGTATTATTTAAATTCGATGAAAGTTGCTGTACTGACGACTGTCGTGTCTGTTATTATATCGAGTATGGCTGGATTCGCTTTTGGGAAATTGCAATATGCAGGCAAGAACTTTTTGTTCGTGTTAATTTTGATGCTGTATATGATTCCAACACAGGCTATTCTTGTTCCACAATTTTTAATTTTTAAATCGTTGGATCTTTATGATTCTCATCTGGGCATGATTCTTTTAAACAGCTTTAGCGTGTTTGGCACCTTTATGCTGCGACAGTTTTTTATTGGCATACATCCGGAGTTTATTGAGTCTGCAAAAATGGATGGAGCCGGCTATTTCAAAATCTTCCTTCGCATTGCGCTGCCATTAGTTCGTCCCGCGATTGCAACTTACGCGATCCTGCGTTTTATTTGGACGTGGAACGACTATCAGACGCCGCTTATTTTTATACGCGATAAGGCACTGTACACCATTCAAATAGGAATGCGTCAATTTGCCGATGGTGAAGGCCAATTTTATGCTTTGACGATGGCTGGCGCCGTGTCGGCGATCATACCATTGTTAATTGTATTTTTAGTCGCTCAAAAGCAAGTTATCGAAGGAATTTCCGTTGGCGGTGTGAAAGGGTAATCACTTATTCTGCTGTACCGCTTTTCGGATGACTAGAAAAGGGTCGTGTATAGTGTGACGAAGAAGCTGCTTAATAAGTGGAATATGATCTCTTTGCGCCAAAAGCTGATAGTTACCGCCGTAATTTGTTTGCTGGTACCGCTGCTTATATCTACGACGGTGTCGAATTATTTTGCTAAGGATGTGCTGATGGATAATGCCATCAGTAACTCCCGAGAAACGATGCAAATCGTCGAGTTGAATTTGTCCGGGTTAATTAACACCATGCTCTATATTACAAATTATATCCAGTTTGATGGCGAGATGAATTCGCTTATCAGTGCTGGCAAGGAAAGTAGAAATGATGGAGAGCGCGCACTTAATAATGTAAAAATAACAAATAAGCTGGGGAGTATTGCAAATTCATTAAATGACATTTATATCACCATATTGACTGAAGAGGAAGAGGGGAGTGGATATACAAATTACTCCCTCTATAATCATAACTTTCAGCTGTTTTATGATGAGCCTTGGTTTGACAAACTACAAAAAACGAATGCTTATGAGCTGCACTGGCTAGGGGGACAGCCTAATTATATACTGTCATCCAAGCAGAGCAGTCCTTATTTGATGACGATAGCGAGAAAACTTCAATACTCTACCGTACCATCAGGCTATGCCATTATCAGCATTAAAGAAACGGATTTTCATGAGTCTTTTTCAAAAATCTCTGGCAATCAAGAAGTTATGCTGGTGGATTCAACAGGGAACGTATTGTCGCATCAGGACTCCAATAAAATAGGCCGGCCTTTTCCATACGCCGATCGGATTCGCTTTAATGAAGATGACGCTCAAGTAACGACGATCGA
>NZ_BDQX01000099.1 GCF_003112455.1 Paenibacillus agaridevorans | reverse complement strand
GCCGCCTTCGTTCGCGGCGCCGCCAAAGTCGCAGCCAATGTGCGCGCGCGAAGGCTGCGCCCCGCCGAAGGACCGGGATACATACAGATGCAATACGATTCCAGATGGTTTGCCGCCGTACACAGAGGATTGGAGCAGGAGTACGATCTCGCCGTCAGCTACGCCTGGCCTCACGACTACGTCGCGACGAGGGTACGCGCGAGAAACAAGGTCGCCTGGATTCATACCGACTTCAGCCAGCTTGATATGGATCGTGACATGGACGAAGCCGTCTGGAGCCGTTTCGACGACATTGTCTCGATCTCGGAGGCTTGCACCGAATCGTTTCTTCTCAGCTATCCTCGTCTGCGAGAGAAAATCAAGCTGATCGAAAATATTACTTCCCCGGATTTCATCCGAGAGATGGCGGAGCGGCAATCTGTCTCCAACGAATTGCGGAGTGACGGTTTCGCCATCGTATCTGTCGGGCGTCTCTCATATGTAAAAGGGTTCGACATGGCGATCCGGGCGCTCAAGCTGCTTCATGAGCGGGGTTTTACCGATATTTCATGGCGCGTCGTTGGTTACGGCGGGTCCGAACCGGAGCTTCGGGAGCTGATCAACGAATGCGGATTGGAAGGCAGCTTCGAGCTGCTGGGGAAACAACTCAATCCGTATCCGTTTATGAAAGCTTGCGATCTGTACGTGCAGCCGTCGCGATACGAAGGGAAAGCCGTTACGGTGACGGAGGCGCAAATTTTGCACAAGCCGGTCCTCATTACGAATTATCCTACCGCATCAAGCCAGGTTGTCGACGGCAAGACGGGATGGATCTGCGAATGCAACGCCGAAGGATTGGCGGATGCGATTGCGGAGCTGTACGCGGATCAAGAGAAACGCGCGGCGTTGGCACGTTGTCTGGAGCAGCAGGATTATCGGAATCGCGAAGAGCTCGAAAAGCTGTACGAGATGATCATCTAGGTGCGGCATCGATGGAAAGGAAGTGAAGGAATGGCTATCAAGGTGAGCGTCATCATCCCTGTTTATAATGCGGAGAAATATTTGGCGGAATGCGTGCAATCGTTGATATCGCAGACGCTGCGGGAATGCGAGTTCATCTTCGTCAATGACGGCTCGCGCGACGGCAGCCAGGCGATTGTCGAGCGGTATCAAAGAGAGGATCAGCGCATTCGGCTGATCAATCAAGAGAACGGGGGCGTCAGCACGGCCCGGAATGCCGGCCTGGAGGCAGCGAGCGGCGAATACATCGGGTTCGTGGACGCGGATGATTGGGTAAAGGCGGATATGTACGAAACGTTATATCAAGCCGCTAGGCGTTTCGAGTGCGATGTAGTCTTTTCCGATTATTTGGGAGAAATGGATGGGCGAGTCATTCAAGAACGCTCTAATTTCCCTGCGGGCAAGCTTCTGGACAAAGGTTACATATGTAAAGAGATCCTTCCCGTTTTTTTGGAATCGGACCGTTTAAATTCGGTTTGGAATAAAATTTACCGCAATGAAGTTATCCGTACAGGCCAGATCGCCTTTCCAAAAGGAATTGCTTTGGGCGAAGATGGTTTGTTTAACATGAGGGCTCTTTGCGCAATAGATAATGCTTGTTACGTTGAATATGCAGGCTATTACTACAGAGAAACGGCAGGCAGCGCAACTCGAAAAAATAAGGAACAAGGGCACTATTTTGACCGCGCCCTTCAAACTTACGTCGAGCCGCTTCCTGACAATTTTAAAACAGCCTTACATCATGTGGATATCCAATCACTTCGAGCCAAAAAGTTTATTCGTTCGTGTATCTCCTTGATCCATCACTATTATGAACCATCTAACCCGGTTCACTTTTATCAAAAAATTGCTTACGTCCGAAAGATGATTCATCACTCCGTCCTTCAGCAAGCTCTAGCGAATTATCCACCCGCTGCCCGTTTAAAAAATGGCAGGTACGAACATGTTTTTTTATTGCTAATAAGATTGAAATCGGCATTAGGTTTATACGGCGTAACTGCGTACAGCAGATTACGAAATCAAAAGACTATGGGGGGATAAACGTATGAAAATAATGATGTTTGCACATGGAGGTTCAATGAATCGAGGCTGCGAGGCCATTGTCCGTTCCTCAGCTTCTATTATTAAACAATCGATTCGCGGATCTGAAATTTATTTGGTATCCGACAATCCTTCAACCGATCAAATTATCCCTAAGCTTGATGGGGTATATGACGGCTCATCTCGTCCGCTTATGAAATATTCCTACGATTGGTTCGTCTCTTCTATACATTATAAAATTTTCCGAGATGAGTCCTTTGCCCAGGGACGGATCCATAACAACATTATTAAACATATCCCGCAAATGGACGTTTGTTTGTCGATAGGCGGAGACAACTATTGTTATGGCGAGCAACCAGGTTGGTACGAGGTAAATCGAAGGGTTAAAAAAGAAGGAAAAAAGCTTGTGCTGTGGGGCTGCTCCATCGGCGAGGAAGACATGTCGTCTGCCAAATTGGAAGATTTGAAAAGATTCGATCTGATATTGGCCAGAGAATCGTTAACCTACAATATGTTGACTGAAAAAGGTTTGAGCAATGTTAAACAGTGCGCGGACCCGGCTTTTACGATGGAGAAGGAAGAACTTGAGCTGCCGAGCGGATGGCAGGACGGGAATACGATCGGAATCAATTTCAGCCCCCTTGTTTGGAAGAGGAATCAACATTCGCGGCAAGCTGTAGACGACCTTATTCAACATATTCTGGATACGACAGATATGACTATCGCTTTAACACCGCATGTCATTCAGGAGAGTAACAATGACTACGCCGTGCTTCAACAATTTTATGAGCATTACAAAGATTCAGGAAGAATACTGCTTCTACCAGATCATTTGAATGCGATTCAATATAAAGGATATATAGCTCGAATGCGCTTCTTTATCGGGGCGAGAACCCATGCCACGATAGCCGCATATTCCAATTGCGTGCCAACGATGGTGCTTGGGTATAGTGTGAAGTCTAAGGGAATTGCCAAAGATTTATTTGGCGAAGAAAAATTGGTATTGGGCATTCAAGATATATCGGATTCCAACAAATTAATAACATCGTTCAGGGAAATGGTTTCTGAGGAAACAGTAATCAAAAAGCAGCTGCATAATGCTATTCCAAACATTCAAGCGATGTCTTCTAAAGCTGTTTATTATTTATCGGCTTTAGCGTGAGGTGTATATGAAAAAGAAGCTGTTGTTTATAATGCCTGGTCTTGGAGCGGGCGGAGGGGAAAGAAGTTTGGTGACGTTGCTTTCACAGATTGATTACGAAAAATATGATGTGGACTTATTTTTATTTAAACACGATGGGATTTTTATGAAAGCATTGCCGGAGGAAGTAAATGTGCTCAAGCACCGAGACGATTATTTGGCTTTTACTCAACCATTCATCGATTCTCTTAAGATTCTGTTCAACGCTTCCAAGTTCAGGCTTTTATTTAATCGTATTTTATTTTCTCTTAGAAATCAGTACAGAAAGGGTTCGGCTGTTACCGAACAGTCTGCCTGGCAATATTTATCCATGTCCATGGATAAACTGCAGACCAAATACGATGCGGCCATCGGTTTTCTTGAGAAAACTTCCATCTATTATTGTATCGACAAAGTTGATGCTGTCAAAAAAATCGGTTGGATTCATAACGATTACGACAAGCTTGGGATGGATGTTGGTTTTGACGGGAAATATTTCAAACAGCTGGACGAAATCGTAACAGTATCCAAGGAATGTGAGCACGTGCTGAAAAAAAGGTTTCCTGAGCAAGTTCATAAGATCAGCACCATACACAATATCGTATCTCCAAAGCTTATTAAAAAATTAAGCCGGATAACGAACAATGATCTCTATAATCGGAAAGCAGGCGAGTGTATCCTCCTTTCAATCGGCAGGCTTCACCCTCAGAAGGGTTTCGATATTGCTGTTGAAGCATGTGCCAGATTAATTGCTTACGGCAAAGCTGTACGCTGGTTTATTATCGGCGAAGGGGAGGAAAGGGAACAGTTAAGGAAAACGATCCGCAAACACAATGTAGAAGGTCAAATGATATTGCTTGGGCTTAAGGATAACCCATATCCATATATCGAGCAATGCGACATTTATGTTCAGCCCTCTAGATTCGAAGGGAAGTCGATTGCAGTAGATGAGGCGAAAATTTTGTGCAAACCGATCGTTATTACGAATTTCAGCACTGCGAGAGATCAAATTCAAAACGGTATTAACGGAACAATTGCGCCAATGAATGCGATTGATCTGGCATCGGCCATTAGCGACCTTATCGGTAACCGCGATAAAGTAAACGAGCTCTGTTTTCGATTGTCCAATGAGACGTTGGGGACGGAAGAGGAGATAGATAAGCTTTATAAGCTGGTAGGGGGTTAATCCATGAAAAAGAAGCTGCTATTTGTCATGAATCACCTTCAATGCGGCGGAGCGGAGAAAGCATTAGTTTCCTTGCTGCAGGTCATCGATTACCAGCAATATGAAGTTGACTTGCTATTATTTAAGCCTGTGGGCATTTTTCTGAAACAAATTCCGAAAGAAGTAAATGTACTCCCATCCCCCCACAATTATCAATATTTCGATATGTCTTTAAAAACAGTCGTTGTCAATTGTATGAAAAGGGGGGATATAAAAAATTTATTAGTTCGATTGTATTTAAACTTTGTAATGCAAACAGAAAAAAACGAAGCGCGGCGAGAGCAGTTGGCTTGGAGACATATTGTTCGAACGTTTTGCCGGTTGGAGAGCGAATATGACGCTGCCATTGGGTTTTTGGAGAAAAGTCCCATTTATTACGTGATAGATCGGGTGAAGGCCAAACGAAAACTGGGGTGGGTCCATACCAACTATTCTAGTCTGAAGATGGATGCGAAAATAGACGGGCCATATTTTGAAAAGCTTGATTATGTAGTTACGGTATCAGAGGAGTGTATGCAGTCGTTAAGAAATGAATTTGTCCCCTTTACCGCTAAATTTAAGATAATCTCCAATATTATTTCTCCTGCCATCATTAAAAATATGTCTATGGAGGAAACAGGTTCTAGTTCAGCGCAACACGTTGTGCGCATCGTTACGGTTTCAAGATTAAGTTATGTAAAAGGAATCGATCTAGCCATCAAAGCATGCAAACAATTGGTGGATCGCGGTTATGTAATGGAATGGGAAGTGTTTGGTTATGGAACCGAAAAGGAGTTCGAAGAAAATCACACGCTTATCGATCGTTATGGATTGCAATCGCATTTTAAATTGCTCGGGGTGGTAGAAAACCCCTATCCGTATCTGAGAAAGGCTCAAATCGTTGTGCAGCCTTCGCGTTTCGAAGGCAAATCTATTGCTATCGATGAAGCGAAAATATTAAATAAACCGATAGTCGTAACTAACTTTAGTACAGTTAATGATCAGATAAATCATGAAGTGAACGGCCTTATTGTGGAGATGAACCCGGAGGCGATAGCGGATGGTATTGAAAGATTTATCGGGGATGAACATTTAAGGAGCCGTGTCATTAGCTGTTTGTCTGCAGAAAACCTGGGTACGGAATCGGAGGTGCATAAGTTGTATGAACTTGTTAATTAGTGTTTGTATTGTGCTTGGAATAGTTTTTCTGGTCGGTGCAGTTATTCTCCTTTTGGATGTAGTTCCCTTGTTCAGGCAATGGTTGAGCAGAATTTATATTGGGAGACAACAAGATACATTGGCGTGGAGCCGTTTAATTCGACGTAAGGGGTTAACATGGCTCCATCATACTCCAGTAATGAAAATAACCGATCAGACCCGCATTACCGTGCTCGATCGTCTAAAGGGACAGTACTCCAATCCTACACTACAGGACTGGCAGCATGCGGCGCTTTTGCTAGGATTGGCGGAAGGCGAGCCGGACGATGCAGAACGTAAAGGCATACACCGCTTCTTGAACTCGTGCTTCCATTCGGATGGCAGGTGGAGAACAAAGCCGGTACATGTGGATTCCGCTATCGTTGCATATTCGTTATTTAAAACATCATCAATCGAAATAACGAGTTATCGACCCGCTTTGGATGATATGTATGATCTAATTCAAGACCATATTGGCTCGGACGGCACTGTTCAATATCGAAAAAGGATGGCGGATTACCGCTACGTCGACACGATAGGTTTTATTTGTCCCTTCTTGATTTCGTATGGATTGACATTTAATAAACCGAATGCAATTGATCTAGCATTTAAGCAGATAAGTGCTTACATTCAATACGGCATGCAAGCAAATAAATGGATTCCCTGCCACGCATACGATGTCCGGACTTTGGACCCGCTTGGCATTTATGGCTGGGGAAGAGGGATGGGCTGGTTTGCAATAGGATTAATAGACAGCTGGGAGTTGTTGCCGCCAAACCATACATATAAGCTCAAATTACAGCAATATGTGGTCGATTATGCCCGCTCGATCATGGCTTGCCAACAGCCGAACGGAAACTGGAATTGGACGGTTACCAGACGTGAAAGTCGACCGGATTCTTCTGCAACTGCAATGCTTTGCTGGTTCTTGCTCAAAGCTGCCACCATTCCGGAATTGTTTGTTTCATGCGGCGCCAGCGTATCTAAAGGCATTACTTATCTAAAGAGCGTGACTAGAAGGGATGGCGCTATCGAATTCTCGCAAGGAGATACCAAAGATATTGGCCACTATTCTACCTTGTTCGGAATCATGCCATTTACGCAAGGGTTTGCGATTCGATTGTCTAAATTCGTTAAGGATGAGGGACTAAAGGAGATTATTTATGAAGATAACAGTGTTTACGCCAACGTATAACCGTGGCTATATCATTGGGAAATTATATCAATCTCTGTGCGATCAAACTTGTAAAGAATTTGAGTGGCTTGTAATTGACGACGGCTCCGCGGATGAGACTGAGTCGTTGTTTAAGACATGGGCAAAAGAAAAAAATTCGTTTGAGATTAATTACTTGAAGGTTGAGAACGGCGGAAAACATAGGGCTATCAACAAAGCGGTGCAGTTGGCCAGAGGCAAACTTTTTTTTATTGTCGATTCCGATGATTGTTTAACGGAGGATGCAATCGCGAAGATTGTGAAATGGGAAGAAAGTTTGGAAGGAAACGGTCGTTTCTGTGGCGTGTCGGGGAATCGAGGGGCGACTCCATATCAAATGCATGGAACTTCCTTCGCAGGGGATTACGTAGATGCGACGTCGCTTGAGCGAAAAAAACTGGGGATTACAGGGGATAAAGCAGAAGCGTTTTATACCCAATTATTGCGAAAATATAAGTTTGTCGAGATAGAGGGCGAAAATTTTATGACGGAAGCAACCGTATGGGATAAAATGGCTTATGATGGCTACAAATTGAGATGGTTCAACGATGTTATTTACATTTCGGAATATTTGGAAGACGGATTGACCCGCAATGCTAAAGATGTTTTTTCTAAAAATCCTAAAGGAACGGCCTACTACTTTAAGCTGCAAATCAAACATTATCGTTACAATTGGTGGGCAAGGCTGGCTAATTACAACCTGTACTACGAGTTGGTAAAGGATAGAAATACGACAAATCAAGCGGCCAAATTTCTGGAAATCCCACTGTTCATCTTAAAGATCGCTATTCACTTGACGAAATTGAAGAGATGGCTATTTAGAGGGGTTTCCTATGGGAATTAAATATACCGTTGGAAACATAAGGCTCGCCGGCGCGATGAAGTTATGAGAACAAAAAACACACTGATCAATATATCGGCCGGGCTCGCCAATCAGCTCATTATAACGGTGCTCAGCTTCGTCTCAAGGACCGTATTTATTACCAGTCTGGGCATCGACTATTTGGGCGTTAATGCCTTGTTTACGAGCGTTCTGGCGATGTTGTCGCTTGCAGAGGCGGGAATTGGCTCCAGCATCGTATTCAACTTGTATAAACCTGTCGCGGAGAAGAATCGCCTGCAGATATTGGCCTTGATGAAGCTATACCGCAATACGTACCGTATCATCGCACTTGTTGTGACGGCGCTGGGACTTGCGGTACTGCCGTTCCTCGACCTGATCGTCAAGGGAGCCGACGTGCCGCATATCGAGCTTGTTTATCTCATTTTCCTTATTAATACGGCGGTTCCGTATTTGTTCGTCTATAAGCATTCCTATCTGAACGTCAATCAGAAGAACTATATCGTTACGGCCGTTTTCTCGATTTCATCCATTATTTCGACGGTTATCCGTATCGCCATTTTGTATTATACGGAAAATTATTTATTGTATCTGGCGGTCGACACGGTCATTACGATCGCGACCTCCATCATTTTGACGGTTATCGTGAACCGAAAGTATCCTTATCTGAAGTTCGGCAAGGCCGATACGCTGGATCCTGAGACCAAACGGAATTTCCTTCGCAATATGAAGGCGATCTTTATCCAAAATGTCGGGTCGTATTTCATTTTCGGGGTCGAGAGTATTCTGATTTCAACCTTCATCAGTATTGCCGCGGTAGGGCTGTATGCCAACTATAAGATGCTTATCGATATAAGCCGGACATTCGTCAATCAAATATTCAGCAATATGTATCATAGTGTCGGCAATTTGGTAGCGAAGGAGAGCGCCGACAAAATCTACGAGGTATACAAAGCGACGATGCTGTTGAACTTTTGGTTATATTCGATGCTCGGCATCGGTATGTTCTTGTTGCTGGGGCCTTTCATTCGACTATGGCTGGGAGACTCCTTCTTGTTGTCGGGAGCAGTCGTGCCCGTGCTTGTCGCCGCATTTTATGAACGGGGCATGCGCAATTCCATTACGACGGTAAAGACGACGGCTGGCATCTTTCACGAGGATCGTTACGCGCCTTTGCTGCAGGCAGCCATTAATCTTGGCGCTTGTCTACTGCTGGTGCGCGAGTTGGGACTCGGGGGCATATTTTTAGGAGGGTTGCTTAGCGCCATCGCGGTGCCGTTCTGGACAACGCCCTATCTGGTATACAAAAAGGTGTTTGGGAAACCTCTGCTTCATTATTTCTTAACGTATTTTGCCTATACGGGAGCGGGGTTGTTGGCATTGATCGTCGCTTATACCGTCTGCCAATTATGGGCGGCAGACACGATAGCTGCTTTACTGTTGCAGATAGCGGCTTGTTTGATCATTGTAAACTCGTTGTACGTTGTATTGTTCCATCGGACAGAGCCGTTCCGGTATTTGCGCGGCGTTGCAGTCATGCTGTTACATAAGCTGCTTCGATCCGGAAGAGGTTTCATCGGAAGGAAACGTGAACTGCAGACAAATGCCGATCATCGCAATTAGCGCTTTGTGCTAGATATCGGAATAAAGGCCCTTGATCGTTCCATCGGGACGATCAAGGGCTGTACTATTAAATAATAGTGGCGCAGATTTGATTCCAGTATAAGTTGTCTTTGTCCAGGTTTTCAACGACGACACTACCGTTGGATACTTCATTTACATATTTTCCTTCTATTTTAATTTGGCTTGGTGCTCCGCGCTTCATCCATTCATACTCCAGATCAATGTGTCCGATATCGATTGCCGAATATCCTGCAAGTCCCAGATCATAGGCGAGAACAGTAGCCGTTGGGCCTAAAGCGATTAATACAAGCACATTTCTATCGAATTTTTTTATAGTATCAAGAATCTGTTCGTATTTCGAAAAAGCATTTTCAGAAGGGCATAATATTCTGGTTATTTTTTCTGTGTTGTCAAATAAATCATTCCCGACCCCCAGTCGGCTTTTTTCTCCTTCTACAATTAAGATGGATTTGTCCTGCCAAATGCGTTTCAATAACAAACTATTTTGTTTACTCTTGTCTTTGTCTCGAAACGGTATGTAGAACCGACTGATTGCTGTATTTAAGTAGGTTCGATTTCTTCTAATAGATCGATACCATTGGAATCTGTAATTGGATAAGTGATCTTGCCAAAATGACTGATTTTCGACAGTCCGCAAGCTCAACTTCTTCGTTGAAAATACATCAGGTAAACCAATTTCAATTCGCCTTTCGTTGGAGGACAGTATTTGTTTGAGTCTGCTTGCCAGAAGCGGATTAGCTTCCTGGTACCTGATCCCTCCCCCCAATAAACACATTAGCTCGCCATCGCCAAATCGACATACGGCTTTTTTGTCGCGGATGATGGCCAACAGCGATTTTTCTACGGATAATACTTTTGGAGCGGGCCAAATAAACTTCAAAATGAATTGGTTAACTAACTTAAATGAGAAATCAATGATGGCTATAACGGCTTTCTTCATTTTCTTTTCTCCCTTGTGTTTTAGATGGATATGATTTTTATGTTGCAAATATAGTGTAGTTCATTATAAAGAACGGATCAATGCTTTATAAGATACAAAATCGCAAGTCTATGTTATGATGTTTTTGAGTGAGGACTGTAATCATAGGTGATGTCTGGAGAGGTGACAGCCCATTGAGTCTGATTAGCGTCATTATTCCGATTTATAACGCCGAAAGTCAGTTGAGCCAATGTTTGGAATCCGTACTTGGGCAATCGGAGACATCCTTAGAGGTTATTCTGGTCAATGACGGGTCGACGGACGGCAGTCTTGCAATATGCCGGCGTTATGCGTCAAAGGATAAGCGCATTCGTCTTATCGACCAGACGAGGGGAGGCAGCATAGCTGCCAGGCGGAGGGGATTGGAGAGCGCGTCTGCTCCATACATAACGTTTGTTGACGCTGACGATTGGCTGGCGCCTATGATGCTGGAGAAACTGATGAGGACTGCCCGCAGACACGACGCGGACATCACCGTTTGCAATACGTATAAGGTGCTCGGGAGTTCTGCTCTCTTTAAGCGAATGAATAAGAGTTCTTATTTCCAGGAGGCTGAGACCCTATATCGGGGGGAGACGATCCGTTCAGAACTCGTAATTTCGTTTCTGCATGGACATTCTTTCCCGGCTTTTCTGCATGGGAAGTTATACCGGAGGCAGATTGCCGCAAGCGGAGGGATACATTTAGACAAACTACGATTTTTCGGGGACGATCTATACTATAACCTGGAAATGTTTTTGCGTGCGCGTTCAGTAGCTGTAATATCCCAACCCTTGTATTATTACAGAGCAGGTGGATTAACGAGCCGGTACATGCCGGAGCTGCTGCAAGATGCGGTTGCCGGCTATCAGATTCAACAGTCGATCATCGAACAATATTTTGCCATTAATGAGAGAGACCAACATTGTGTCGGAAGCAATTTGATGTTATTGAACACTCTTAGAACCTACTTGCGAAAGATGTTCGAGGGCGGACTGAGCCGTGAAGAACGTTTGGCTTCGATCAAGGAGATGTGTCAGCATCCTGAAGTGATCGATTGTGTCAATCATGAGCCGACCGCCAGATTATGCAGAATTGATTTTGTTGAGGCAGTACGAAGGCTCGATTATGATTTTTTAGAGAAGGAAGGACGCAGGCAATACATCAGAAGCTGGTTGCGAAGCCGAACGATTTTTGTTGCTTCTGTGGTTGGTTCCATCAAGCCATTTTCTAACTTTAGCAAGAAAAAAGAAAAGGTGACTTCGTAATAGCCGGTTTCACCTCATCAATCGATTAAGGCAGGCGTGCATAGGGAGCACGCCTTTTCTATTTAGCAAATTGAGGATAACGGGCTCGAGTGATTCGGCAATGCGAAGAAAACCGAGATCATTTGGATGAACGCCGTCAACCGTGCACTCTTCATAAAGTGAATCTCCGAGCAAAGCACCTCCGTCAAGAAAATGAACGTTAGCATCGCCGGCGGTTTGCAGCCGTTGACTGTCGATTGCTGTACGTTCAGCCGTTCGATCCGAAGCTTTAGAGCGTCCGGATAGAAATACTCCGTTGCATATGGGATTTTCGATACGACAAGAATCGGAGGCGAAAGCCAATGGAGCGAATCGTCACGAATGTTTTGAACCGACATGTTGCTGTCTAGGTTTATGGCGTCGATCCCTTTTTTTTTGGCGGTTTTTAGTCATCATATACGCCTCCGTGTGTGTTAATATAACGTTAATACTGTAAAACGATAAGGTGGTTCAGATTCCCTTGAATGTGAAATCCCGAAAAAACAACGTGTTCAAACGCTTCATGGTTTCTTTTCTATTCATGTTAATCATCCCGATCGTGCTGTCCAGCTTTACCTACTACGAAGCGGTTCAAATCGTAGAGACTCAGTCCCGAGAAGCTAAGCTAAGCATTTTGGAACAAGTCCGGGATGTGCTCGATAATCAATGGGCTGATATGGACGAAGCAGCTATTAAACTATCCTTCGATTCACGTCTGATGGGGCTATATCATCTACGAGCGCCGCTTGGCAATTCTCCGGAGCTCTTCGATATTTGGAATTATTATAAAGACTTTCATTCTTCAGCGCTTACAGGCAGCGCATACTCCAATACTTTTTTCGTTGTACTAAAAAATAGCGATCTCGTGTTCTCCAAAGCTCAAATGAGCGAATCATCAAAGGCATTCTATCAAGACGAGTTTCAATACGAAGGCATGTCGTACGAGGAGTGGCGCGAGCTCCTGTACGGTAAGCCGCACTTTCGAGAGATACTTCCTTCAAGGATGATACGGACGAACGGCGAAGAGAAATCCAGCATCACTTACATGACGTCTCTTCCAATCGGCAAAAACCAAGAGGTGCAAGCCGTGGTTGTATTCGCTGTTGAGGACAAAGATATTTTGAAACTAGTCGGAATCGACGATGCTGATCATACGAACGGCCAGACTTTCGCGATCCTGGATGACAAAGGAGAGGTTGTCACGACAAGTGCGGACGCGCCTATTCCAGCAGAAATTCGTAATGCGCCTGATCAGAACGGATTTTTGCATGCAAAAATAGGCGGAGAAGATCATCTCTTTATCTATACGCGTTCGGCTTACAACAACTGGATGTACGTTGTGTCTTTGCCGATCGAGCAAGTGATGGGCAATGTCAAATACATCCGCACCATCGCACTGTCCGTCGCAGCAGGGACGCTCATCGTCGGGACGATCATTTCCATGTGGATGGCTTATCGGCACTCTAAACCATGGAAAGAAATTGTCGCAGTCCTCAGAGCGTTCTGGGCTAACGACCAGCCGGGCGGCAAGCCCGAGCAGTCTGAGAAGCCTGATGAGGTCGATTATTTGCAGACAAGCATTACCCGGTTAATCGATAATAATCAATCGCTGCAACAAATGCTGCAGCGACAAGCGGATACGCTTAAGAACGTTTTCATCGAGCGCCTGTTCAAGGGCGAATTTGAGGACCGCGTACAGATGCATGCTATGCTGGTTCATGCTGGTCTGAAAACGCAAGGGAACGGTTTTGTCATCGTTGTACTCCATATTTATAAAAATAACGAAATGCTCAATGCAGAGAGTCTGGAAGAGCTAAGCATCCTCCGAGCGTTGATTGAGGGGATCATTGATGATCATCTTCAAGACAGAGGCTACATTCACACCATGCATGAGAATGAGCTCGCCATCTTGGTTCGATCTGACGCTGCGGAAAAAGAAGCCTTTAGAAGCGATCTGCAAGACTTATTCCGTCAAATTAACCGGAATATCAAAGAGCAGTATTTGATCGTACCGATGATTGGCATTGGCAGCATCTACGAAGATCTGCTGGATGTACACTATTCTTACCAAGAAGCGAAGTTGGCTGTCACTAACAGCCATGCAACGGACAGTGATGAGACTGCCATCGCTTGGTATGCCCAAATGGCCAAAGAGCAGACCGGATATTATTATCCGACGGAAATGGAGATTCGTCTAATGAATGTCATTAAGGCGGGAAACTCCACAGAGCTCGGTCACATTTTGCAGCATCTGTACAATGAGAACTTTTTGAACCGAACGTTGTCCATAAGCATGAAGCAGCATCTATACAGCGAGTTGCGGGCTACGGAGCTTAAGCTGGAGGAAGAGCTCGGACAGCATGTTCTCGCCGAGGAGAATGATCCTAGTTTCGGACAATACATCACAGGCAACGAGCAAGTGCTGCGAGATATTTTTCTTCAATTCCATTACCTTTGCCGCACGAACGAGCGGAACAAGAAAAGCAGAAATACGCATCTTCTGGATCAAATCATGGCTTATATAAACGATCACTTTCAGAATCCAAACATTAACTTATACGCGATTGCTTCTCATTTTAATTTATCGGAGTCCTACTTGTCTCAGTTTTTCAAAGAGCAATCTGGGGAAACATTCAGTTCATATCTGGAAAATCTCCGCATTTCACTTGCGTGCCGATTAATAGAACAGGGTTCATTATCCATTGATAATATTGCGGTGCAAGCAGGTTATAATAGCACGCATTCGTTCCGGAGGGCGTTCAAAAGGACGATGGGAGTATCTCCATCGTCCTTTAAGGAAATGAAAGGTTAGCTGTTATTCGCCTTGTTGTAGGCATCCGTACGCAGCTTCACAACTTCCGCCAGTCCGGCTTTGTCCGCAGCGTCCATGAATTTCTTCCAGTCCGCGTCATTGGACGGGTCGAGCGCATCCGTAATGAATTTCAGCCAGTATTCGTCCCGCACACCGTTCAGTGTCGTTTCAAGCCCAAGCAGTTTCTTGCGATCGGCGTCGCTTAATTGGAGGATTGGTTCGATTGGTCCGTAATAGTTAGGCTTGGTTGGGATGACCTCGCTCATCTCCAACTTCGTTTTGTTGAAGGTTTGGTCAAAGTCTTTATAAGGTCTAATAAACCCGCCTAATCCGATTCCCCCGATATTGATGCCGTAGTTCGCCAGTTTGTTGCCCTCCGCCTGAGTAGGCGTGCTCATCGTTGGTAAGAAAGTGGGGGTACCTTCCTTCATTTCGTACGTAACCCCTTCCTTGCCGTACGTATACCAGAGCTGCCCTTCATCCGAAATGGCCCAATTCAAGTAATCAAGCAGACGGTCAACTTTCTCCTGGCTTATACCTTGCTTAATAGCCGGACCCCAGAAGGAATAATACGATTCTTTTTTGTAGATTGTCTTGTTCGGGTCATTGGTCGGATGGTCGAAATTTTCAACCCACGCCCATTTGACGTCAGGAGCGGCAGTCTTTTGCTGTCCTTCCATAAAGGATGGGTCGTTGATCGTTTGTGCAATGACGTGATTGCCTTGCGCAATCAGTTTGTTCGTCTGGTCGGATGTAGCTGTCGCGAAATCCTTCATTAGTAAGCCATTCGTATACATTTTGTTTAAAAATATAAGAAGGTCGCGACTTTGATCGCTAGCAAGCGGATAGGCATAGAATTGTTTGGTCATAGGGTCCACGTAGGAGTTCCAGGTTAGCAGAAGGTCAGGGAATCCGAACATTTGGAAGAACGTGCTGACAGCCCACAGCGGTGACGAAGAATTCCCTGGCGATACGAATGGAATTAGACCCGTTTTGTCTTTAATCGTTGTGAGGGTTTCGATCATTTCATCCGGCGTTTTCGGAAACTCCAATTCATATTTGTCAAATAGATCCTTGCGATATTGCCATGCGTTCTGTACTGGAATCGTCCGCTTGTTAGGTAAGAAATACAGCTTGCCATCGGAGAAGCGCGTCGACTTGAATACAGTATCCCATTCCTCGTCGCTCCAAATTTTCAGGTAGTTAGGCAGTTTTTCCTTGATTTCGTCCATTTCAAACGGGCGTAGATACCCCGCTGACATCCATTCGATCGATTTCCATTGATCTCGGGAGTAGGGGATGAACTCAGGACCGTCTCCAGTGGAGAACAGAAGTGTCGTCTTAGTCGGCCAGTCGTTGCGGCTATAGTCCTCTGCCTTGAAAACAAGGTTGAATTTCTCTTTCAGCATCTTCGCTTCCAAATCATCGATGACATTCGAGGTATCCAATATCGCTCTGGACACGGTAATCGTCAGTTCCTTGTCGTATTTGCCATTGGATGCGGTAGCTTCAGCAGTCGATGATGTTGACGGCGATGTTGACGGTGCGTCGTTGTTCTTGGCACAGCCGACGACAAGTGAAAGAGACAGGATCAAGGTTAGCGCGAACGTAAATGACTTTCTTTTCATGTTTACTCCCCCTAGGCTTCGTGAGTTATGAATGTTCAACCTTTTAACGAACCAATCATGACGCCTTTGACAAAATATTTCTGAATGAATGGATAAAGGATCATCATCGGCCCGATGGACACGAACAGCGTGGCGTATTTTATCGACGTTATATCGGTAGAAGCCATCTCGTTGGCCGATACCTCGCCCGCCTTAATCGATTGCATGAGCAGCTCGGAGCGGATGATGATCGATCTCAAAACCATTTGCAACGGATATTTATCCGTATCTTTCAAGTAAAGCAACGAGGAGAACCAAGCATTCCAATAGTTTACCGCATAGAAGAGACCGATCGTAACCAACGCCGCCATCGATAAAGGCAGTGTGATGCGGAAGAAAATAACCAAATCGTTGGCTCCGTCCAAGTAAGCGGATTCATTTAATTCTTCAGGAACCGCTTGGAAGTATGACCTCATAATAATAAGATAATACGTCGATACTGCCGTTGGCAAAACAATTGCCCAGATTGTGTCGTACATTCCCAAGTTTTTCACCAGTAAGAAGTTGCTAATCATTCCGCCGTTGAAAAACATCGTGATTAGAATGAACACCATGTAGAATCGTCGCAGCGTCAGCTTTTTTCGCGAAAGGGCGTAAGCGAGCGAAGTCGTTAGCAGCATACTGATGGCGGTTCCCAGCGTCGTATAGATGACGGAATTTAGAAAAGAGTGAGGAACGGTTTGGGCTTCCCAGATGAGAAGGTATGCTTTTAATGTAAAATCAACCGGGAACAACGATACTTTGCCCATGTTGAAAGCTGTCGGGCTGCTCAGAGACGCGGACAGCACATAAAGAACGGGGTATATCGTTGCGATTAGAACCACAATCATGACAGCATGAACGACGATGTCCAACAATTTAGACGATAGCGATTGATCTCGGATCATTGAATCACCCCCTTTACGTTTAGAATAGGCTGTTGTCTGTCGTTTTCTTAACGAACCAGTTGGCGGTCAGCAGCAGCGCGATATTAATAAGCGAGTTAAAAAATCCAACTGCCGTAGCGAAGCTGTATTCGCCGAACTCAAGGCCGCGCCGGTACACGAATGTGCTGATCACATCCGATACTTCGTATGTGAGGGGAGACTGCATGAGCAACACCTTGTCCGCCCCTAGCGACATCATTTTACCAATCTGGAGCAGCAGCATGATCATGACAGTAGGCTGGATAGCAGGCAAAGTAATGTGCCAGATCATCTTTACTCGGCTTGCCCCGTCAAGCGAGGCGGACTCATACATATCCGGATTCACGTTCGTCAAGGCGGCCAGGTAGATGATTGCGCCCCATCCGAGCGTCGTCCAGATCTCGGAAAGGATGTATAACGGCCTGAACCATTCCGATATCCCCATGAAGTTGATCGGTTCTATATGGAACACTTTTGTGAGCAGCATATTAAACGGGCCGTCCTGAGGGGAAAGGAACATGAACAGCATCCCGATAATCGCTGGCAATGAGATAAAATGCGGTAAGTAGCTCACCGTCTGTACGAATCGCTTATAGAAGTTTTTTCGTATCTCGTTAAGCAGGATTGCAAACAAGATTTGCAGAGGAAAAACGATCAATAATTCGAGAAGACTGAGTAGCAAGGTATTGCGGATGACCCGCCAAAAATAGATATGCTGAAAAAATGTCTTGAATTGATCGAAACCAACCCAAGTGCTGCCCCACACCCCTTTCATAGGCTGAAAATCTTGAAACGCGATTAGAATGGCATACATCGGCGCATAATTGAAAATCAAATAAAACAGAACCCCGGGCAGTGCTAATAAATGAAGATACTTTGAACGCTCCCACCCTTTTTTGAATGACGATGCCCAGCGGCTCCGCCTCTTGATAGGAGAATTGGTAAGAGGCGCTACTTGATTCAATGCATTCAACTCCTTCTGTTTTATTTTTTGCCTTTGCACTAGATGCACTAGAGGCCGCAAGTCCTTTATGGCGCTTTATAGCGGTTTCGGGATTCGCGTTGCATCTCAATTTTTACATGGCATCAGAAGGACGAACAAGGTACATCTCATAAACGGAGTACTTTTCATTAGATTTAGTGAAATGAAAGCGCTTTTCTAAGATATTGTACGGTATCCGATGCAAATGGAACTTGTGAACACGCGGATGCCGAAGTAAGATCGGATGCAATGGAGTGGACTGTAATCGTTAATCGTTTATATGCGATGCATTTGCACTCTATGTATACTCCTTTAGTTGAAAGGGGGGCGGTAAGATGGAATGAAACGGGGTTTCTTCAGTAATGAAAGGGGTTTCTACAGTAAGGTATAAACCGTTTGGAGGAGGATCTTAATGAGGAAAAAATCAATAGCTTTGCTAACCGCACTATTGCTTGCTTTGCAGCTCCTTCCATCTTTTCCGGCAATGGCTTCGTCGATCGGCATCAGCAATCTTACCCAGAACAACCTGTGGTACGATCCTATTACCTACGTCGTAGACGACGATCTGCAGACCGGAAAGGAAATGTACGTCAACGATCCTTCCACGACATTTTCCGACATAGGTTCTTATGCCAGTTTATCATTTATTCAAACGAGCGGAGGAACAAATCATAAGAACGAACCGACCAATCCATTCCTCACGTTCGAGATTGACCAGGATGCCACGATTTATGTGGCCATGCATGCTGATAACGCTTCGACGGATCCGTTCAACTCCGATTACTGGCTGACCCCGCAATATGGTTGGACGTTTACTGGAGATACGATCGAAACCGAAGTCAGAGACGCAGACGGCATCGTCACGACGACAGACATCTACCGCGTCTATTCACGTACCTACAAGGCGGGAACTGTCGCTTTGGGCGGGAACCAGGCTACGGGGCACATTGGTTTTGGTCGGATGTATTCTGTACTCGTCGGACCTGCAGTAGGCACGCCGCTGGATCCGCCTTCGCTGCCGCCAAGCGTAATTCCAGGAACGATTCCCGCTTTCCCCGGGGCAGAAGGCGGCGGCAAATTCGCAACGGGCGGACGCGGCCAGGACGTGTACTATGTCACGAATCTGAACGATTCCGGCCCAGGCTCGTTCCGCGACGCGGTCAGCCAGAGCAACAGAACGATCTTGTTCAAGGTGTCCGGGACGATCGCGCTGGAATCGATGCTCTACGTAACGTCCTCCAATCTGACAATTGCTGGACAAAGCGCGCCAGGGGACGGCATTACTTTCAAGAAGCATTCGGTTGTGTTCCAAGGCGATAACCTGATTGTTCGATATTTGCGCTTCCGAACGGGCGACGAAGCAGGCGTCGACATGGATGGCGTTACAGGTCGGCATCGCAAGCAGATCATTTTCGACCATATTTCGGCGAGCTGGGGAACGGATGAATCATTTTCCTTCTATCAGAACGTCGACTTCACGCTGCAGTATAGTACAATTGGCCCGACAATCGTGAAATCCAACGTGGAGGGCAAAGGATTCCACGGTTATGGCGGAATATGGGGCGGCGATAACGCCACCTTCTACTACAACCTGCTCGCCCATAACGACAGCCGCAATCCACGTTTTTCCGGTAAATCGCAGGACGTGCGCAACAATGTGATTTACGACTGGGGCTATAAGAGTATGTACGGCCAGAGCGGGCAAGGCAACATGGTCAACAATTACTACAAGGCCGGGATCAGTACTCAAAACGAAGATCGAATGGCTGAAACGGATGTGGTTGATCTTAATCCGCCGTATAGTTCAAGCATCGCGCTCACCGGCAACAAGATGGTTCATCGGGACGGCAGCTTGTCCCCCAACAGCGATCCGAACAACTTCGGCGGTATCTATAAGAACCCGCAGATGTTCGTCAGCACCCCGTTCGAAATGCCGAATCCTTCACCGCAAGATAGTGCGGACGTGGCTTACGAGAAGGTGCTGAATTACGCCGGCGCAAGCCTCAAGCGCGATGAAGTCGACCTCGAACTCGTAAACGACGTTATTAACGGAACGGGAAGCGTTATCTATACTGCGAACAATTTATCGGCAGAAGATCAGGCAACCCTTGACGCTAAACATGCGAAGAAAGTAACGCTGCAATGGCCGGTGTTGCAAACGACTGAAGTGCCGGCGGATACGGATGGCGACGGGATGCCGGATGTATGGGAGCTGGAGCATGGATTGGATCCGAACAGTGCGATGGACGGGAATGGCGATTTCACCGGCGACGGATATACGAATTTGGAAAAATATCTGAACGAATTAACGATTGGGACATTTCCGGAAGGTGTCGTTCCCACGGTACCGAAGACTATCGTGAACGGAGCGCCTGGCGATGTGCAAGCACAAACGTTGGACAGAGATTCGATCCGACTCAAGTGGACACCTCTGGCAGGAGCAAGCGGGTATCATGTCTATCGGGCAGCCAGCCCCTACGGCTCGTACACAAAGCTGACGACCACGGCGCTAACTGCTTCTACATTCATCAATAACGGATTAACCTCCGGGGCCCATTATGCTTATAAAGTGACAGCCGTTACGTCTGGCGGAGAATCCGCCTTGTCGCTGCATGCTGCGGCCACGACAAAAGAATCGTTACAACCGCTTAGCTTTGATTTCAACGATGGAACGAATGGCGATTCTTATTTTGCGCCAGCTGAATGGCCGATAGCCTGGACGATATCGCCTACGCCGAGCAACGCTGACAAAAGCTTAAGTGTCGCGCCTAATGCGATAGGGACGTTCACGTACGACTTCACATCGACAGGAACGACTTCGCATCTCCAGTTCGATTACATGCGCGAGGCGAACTTCGATCTGGATAAACTTCTGATCTATACGGGGACGAACTTCCTTGAGACGGTGTCGGATTCGGTCTACGGATTGCGTTACCGTTTAGGGACGACGTCCGAATACCGCAATCTGATCCCAGGCTTTCAATTGAATCAATGGTATACGATAGCGATCGATCTTGATTTTGCCGCGAATACGGTGACGTTCCGCACCGGGCCAAAAGGTGGGCCGCTGACTATACAGGCGCAGGAATCGTATGCGGGAGCAAGTTCCAAAATCAGTGCTATCCGCATCTACAATCAGCGCTCGAGCGGTAACGTATACTTCGATAATGTGATGTCCTGGAATGGGCCGGCCGAACCATCCGGTGTCGCGGTCCAAGCTAGAAGGAATGAAGCCGCACTCAGCTGGAATGCAATAAGCGATGCCGAGACTTACGCGATCTACCGGTCGGAGAACCCGGAAGGACCGTACCGTAAGCTGGAAGTCGGAGCGATCACGGATCCCTATTACCGGAATAAAGGGCTGTTATCGGATACGACTTATTACTACAAGATCAGCGCAATTAACGCAGAGGGCGAATCGCCCTTGTCGGCTCCCGTGCAAGTGACCGTTGGCGGCCAATCCTCAGATTTGGTTGTCGATTTCAATGACGGTACAGTAGGTCAGCCGTATTCTGCCTATCCTACCACCTGGCCGGCGCCTTGGCTGGTTGCCGCAGTGCCAAGCAGCGAGAATCGCAGTTTGAGCGTTGCGAACGGAGCGACGGGCAACTTCGTCTATAACTTCATGGCCGAGGGGCCGACTGCGCGCTTCAGCTTCGACTACATGCGAGAAGCGAATTTTAATGGCGACAAGATTTTATTGTATACCGGGACCAACTTCGTGGAGCTGCAGACGGATACGGCAAACGGTCTGAAATACCGGCTGGGCACGAGCAGCACATATCGCAATCTTCTGCCCGGTTATAGCTTGAACACCTGGTATACGGTAACCATCGAATTCGATTTTACGACGAATACCGTAACGTTCCTAACGGGACCGCAGGGCGGCACGCTGACACAGATGGCTCAGGAATCTTATACGGCAGCCAGTCCCCGAATCAGTGCCTTCCGCGTCTACAGCCAGCGATCGGCAGGCAATGTGTACTTTGATAATTTCGTAGTGAATCGAATTTAATCCAATGGCTGCTACACCATTCAATAATCTTTAGGATACTAAGGGAGGCTTCTTGAAATGGAAGTGAAAGTACTTAACAATGCAGATGAGCTTGGAAAAGCTGCGGCTGCTCATGCAACTGAAATACTGCAAGCTGCGATTAAGGCGCGCGGCAGGGCACGGCTTACGCTTTCCACAGGGGCGTCGCAGTTCGAATTTTTGAAACATTTCGTCCAAGCGGACTTGGATTGGAGCAAGGTCGAGATGTTTCATTTGGATGAGTACGTAGATTTGCCGGAGACTCATCCGGCCAGCTTCCGAAAGTATTTGAAGGAACGGTTTTTAGCCCATGTCGGTGTCGAGCGTTATGAATTGGTGAACGGCGAAGGCAACGTTCGCCGCAATATCGAGGAGTTAAACGCAAGATTAAACGAAGCGCCGATCGATCTCGCTTTGATCGGCATTGGTGAAAACGCGCATGTCGCATTTAATGATCCGCCGGCTGATTTTAATACAGAGGAGCCGTATTTTGTTGTTGATCTTGCCGAGTCCTGCAAACAGCAGCAAGTTGGCGAAGGCTGGTTCGCTTTGAACGACGATGTGCCGAAGCAAGCCATTACAATGAGTATCCGGCAAATTATGAAAAGTTCCGTCATCATATCGTGCGTGCCGCATCGGGTGAAAGCGAATGCGATCAAGCTTACGCTAGAGAACGAGCTGATGAATGAAATTCCTTCCACGATTTTGAAAGACCATCCGCAGTGGACTCTTTATCTGGATCAGGAATCGGCATCGGCGTCGCTGGATGCAGGACTCTTATACAAGCCGCTTCAAACAAGTGAACGATAAGAAAGGTGAATCTATGAGATATAGAATAGCGGTTATTGGCGCCGGACAGATAACCGAAGGTCATTTGATGGCAATGAATGAGCTGCAAGATCGATTGAAGCCTGTTGCCATTGCGGATATCAGGATTGATCGGGCTGAACAGCTATCCGAGACGTACGGTATGATTGCGTATGAGGATTATCGTGAAATGGTGCTGAGGGAGAAGCCGGATATCGTCGTCATTACGCTGCCGCATCATTTGCACATGGAAGCAGCTATCTTTTGCGCCGAGGCAGGCTGTCATATACTGCTCGAGAAACCAATGGCATTAAATGCGAAGCAATGCGATGACATCATGGATGCTGTACAGCATAACAACGTTCGACTGATGGTCGGCCATACGCAGCATTTTCTTGCGGAAAACATGGCTGCAAAGAAGTACATTAAAAATGAAGCAAAGCGATTAGGACAGCTTGTCATGATGAATGATACGCGCCACAAAGCATACTACAACACGGATCGCCCGGCCTGGTTTCTCGACAAGCAGCGTGCGGGTGGCGGTATTTTGTTTAATTTGGGATCGCACTCTATTGATCGAATGATGTGGCTCGGAAATGCGAGAATCGTGAAAGTTCGAGCATCAATCAGCCATTACGGACCGGCAGGCGATGTAGAGGGCAGCGGGGTTGTTTTCCTTGAGAATGAGTCGGGAGTGCCATCCACTATTGTACAATCGGGTTACGGAGGCGTGCCGAGGAACGAGCTTGAGCTTATTTTTACGGAGGCTATGATGAAAGTCATTCCGGGCAAAGGCGTGTGGCTCAGCCGTAACGGTGTTTACGAACAAATCCCAGTGCCTCGAGAGGATTCCCCCTTTGTCTTGCAATTCCGCGAGTTGCTTGCAAGCATCGAAGGGGAACGCGAACCGGAATGTTCAATGGATTATTCCAGAGATGTCATTGCAGTTCTGGATGGCATCTATCGATCACATGAGTTGAAAGCTGAAGTGAAAATTTCTACGCCAATGCTTTCCGAAGAGCTTGGGCACATTTAGATACTGTTTAATGCAGAATAGGCGCTAGCATTGTTTCGATGGTTCATGAGACCGTCTCACCTTCCGTAGAGTTTGTAGGGGTACAAACACTACACCGAAATGAGCGGTCTTTTTTCTGCCATTTTGTAGATAATCAACAGCTTTGATCTTAATCGTACGCCCCTCGGGGCAGGATGATATAAACCATATTGAGTTGAAAGAGAGGATCTTACTGTGAAAAAATATGTGTTCTCTATCATTGGATGCCAGCATGCCCATATTGATAGATTCATTCAGGAAATGCTGGAGCTTGGCCATGAATGCGCCGGTATTTATGATCCGAATCCTGCTGGAATCGCAGAAACGGTTGCCGATAAATATGGTGTTTCACTTGTTAGCAGCATGGAAGACATGCTCGCTCCTGAAATCGATATTGTAGGGTGTGCTGCGATCAACAATCAAAAGATAGACATCGTGGAGATCTGTGAACGTAAAGGCAAGCACATTATGGTTGACAAACCTATTGTCACATGTCGAGGTGATTATCATCGTCTGGAAATGTTGAGTAGAAGGAGAATTATCCAAATTGGCATGCTGTTGACGGAACGCTTCAGCCCGCCGGTCTACACGTTGAAAAAACAAATCGAACGCGGTACGTTCGGAAGGATCGTTAGCATTGGGATGCGCAAGCCGCATCTCCTTTCTTCAAATGAAAGGCCGCATTGGTTTTTTTTGAAAGAACAGTCGGGAGGTATCTTGATAGATCTTCTCATTCATGACTTTGATCTCTTGCGTTGGCTTACAGGAAGTGAGGTTGTAGGCTCTGAAGGCTATCTAGCCAAAAACATTTTGCCAGATCACACCACTTTCTATGACATGGTTGGTTTGCAGGTGCTATTAGAAAATGGGATAACGGCGCAGCTTTATGCAGATTGGCATACTCCTCTTTCAAGCTGGACATGGGGCGATTGCAGGATTTTCGTTTCAGGTACTGAGGGCAGCGCCGAGCTTCGTTTGACGGGAGATCCTTTTGTTTCCAGGAAGCCTCTTTATATGCACGTCACCAATCAGGAGGCGCCTTCCATTGTGGAGGTGGCGGCACCGCCCTGCACGATTACCGAGGATTTTTTGAATCGCATCAATGGTAAAAAATCTATTCTAGATGCAGAAGATATTCTCGCTGCTACACTGGCAACAATTGAAGCAGATGAACGGGTTAATGTTATCAATCTTTCTGAACGAGGGCAAGTGCGTTGAAATTGCAGTAGAAGATGGCGTTATTCGGTCTGTAACCGATGCCGAGATACCGCATTGGGCAAAAGGATATATAGCGGCGGCTGTCGAAGCGGGCATCGTCAAGGGGGCGCGGCGATAATCGTTTTGCGCCAGGCGCTACCGTCACAAGAGCCGAGGCGGTAACTCTTATTTTGTCTATCATATAGCTGTATGGCATGAATGAGGTTTAATTAAAATGTTGTCAAGGCCTGATGCAATCGCGATTGTATCGTCGTGCAGAAGGCGAATATTGGGATAGTGCGACAGAGCTGCAATACCTTCGATCCCCGCTGGTACGATCCGAGTATGGGACGGTTTATTAATGAGGATACATATGAAGGAGAGAGCACGAATCGGCTGAGTCAGAACCTTTATACTTATGTGCATAATAATCCGGTGTTCTGTTTTTTACGAGGTAAACTTAAAAACATGGGAATCAGCAGCAAATCGGCGTGAAAGGCCACCTTCGTTTTAGCTTTCGAAGGTGGCCTTTTAATACTGCTGAATTTGGCGTTACATGTTTAGTTCAGCTTCAAATTCATGGTAGGTTTCTAATGCAAATACCGGATTGAACGCATTTAGTAATCGGCACGGGTATCCTTCCTTTTCTTCATGGGGAAGGCTATTAGCTGATATTTTTTCCATTTTCACCCTACATTCATTTCGTCAAGTACTGGTTTCGGCTTTGAGCCTGTCTTTGTTATTGATAATTGATTCTATATCTATTCAAAGATACTATGTGTTCAATTAACTAAGCCTTGCTTGATTCGCAGTTAATTCTTTATCTCCTATTTATTGCCCCTGTCACCGCTTATTTTTCGATTACAAAAGCATCGATAATTTTTTTCATCTCCGAGGATGGGATGTTTCCGTAAATGGTATACAACAAATTGTCGTGTACAAAAACGGTAAGCTTCTCTGTAATACTTCCTGCTGCATACATCAATAGACTACTCTCATCGGACGTGGCTTGGAACGTGTCTTTTAAAAGGTAAGCTGTAATGCCATTCACAGGGCTTATATATTTTTCTTCATAATTATAGGTATCCAGGTTGTCCATCTCATATTCTGCGCCTCTTCCAGTGAAAAATGAAACCTTCATATTTACAGGAGACTTATAGACGGTATCATGATCTGCACTGTATCTGTGTTGTCTATCACCGTTTTCCAAAATGGTTTCACTGAAGTTTTTCAAATCTCCAATGAAAAAATAACGCAATAAGAGCTCTGCCATATTTCGTTTTTCGAAGTATCCGAAGTCAACCGCAGATTCGTTACTCATTGTGTTGTGCAACAGCTTTATCTTAAGTTCATCTTCTGCGGCATTGATATCGGTATAAGACTTATATCCGACTCTGTTCGGCTGTTTGCCGACCCATGTGAGACCATTCACCTCAATCGGTATCATTTCTAGATTGTTGTCGATAACCAGAGTTTCGTTATGGAGTAATATTTGAATGCTCCTGTATACATTCTCAGCCATAGCTGTAATCTGTTGAAATTGCACAGTACCAATGATGGCAACTAGCAGGACGACTGCTGCGGAAATCTGCATGTTTCGTTTGCGAATTTGCCTGCGAATTCGAATCTGCTGCAATACATGTTGCTTGAAACGCATTTCTGGGGGAGTAATTTCCTCCAATTGTTTTCGGATCAGTTCCATATTCATTACACCCACTCCTCTTTTGCATAAGTCGCCCTGTGCTCTACCTCTTTAGCAAGTCTGCTTCTCAGCCGTTCGAATCGTTTTCGAAGTGTTGATTCTGATACGTTTAATATGTGTGACAGTTCTTGGTATGACCGTTCATCCAAAACTCTGCCGTAAAGCAATGCTCTGTCTGCCACTGATAAAGACGATAATATACTATAAAGAGGCTCAGATATGTAACTTTCTTGAGCAGGGCTTATGTCTTCACTCGCTTTCCAGAGCTTAAATCTGAGTTTCCGCCTTCTCACCGCATTGATTGCCGTTGTATATGCAATGCGATACAACCAAGCATTCATCGATGTACCTAGCTGAAATTGCCTTCTTTTTTCGTATGCTTTAATAAAGGTATCTTGCAAAACATCCTTTGCCTCTTCAACATCACACAAAATGGAGATACAGTATCGAAGAAGCGACTTGCTATACGTATCTATTACTTCTTCAAGTGCTCTCTCATCTCCGCTAACAAAGGCATGTAATGTTTCCTGTTCTAGCAACTTTGGCCCTCCCTCGAGCTTGCATTTACTTTGTATAACGTTTCATCTGCGATATTTGTGACATCATTCTTGGCTCAAAACAGATATTTAGTATTTTACGAAGCAAACAGAAGATATACATGGAAAAATATCTGCTAATCCGGTATTCTGTTTTTTACGAGGTGAATTTAATAACATGGGAATCGGCAATAAATCGGCATGAAAGGCCACCTTCAAAAGAAAAACGAAGGTGGTTTTTCGCATCAAGAGAGTAGTTGCAATTCCAGTATTAATTCATTCATCCCGGTATTCAAGAGCGCAGTTGTTCCGCAGCAGGTGCGCAGTAGGAGAGGAACTCCTTAACAGGAGCTTTGGCTAACGGCTAGTAAGCCCTCGATTCCCTGCATTCCCAAGTATAAGCCGCCGGAGCGATCAGGGAAGATAATAAAACTATAGTCTACTGCAGATACAATTGATTTAAGCCCCCCCCCTTCTCCTTAATTGTAGTCGGAGGAAGGACGGCAGGAGGCGGCGCGGGAAAAGGTGCTGGAGCTTCCGCTTGCGGAGATCAATGACCGAATATAATCAGTGGAGATACAATTGAATGCGCTTTCAAAACCTGCAGCTGTCAGCCATTCCCGGCATAGCTCAACCTCTCGATAATCAGCAGACAGCCTCTGAGTAATCATTACACGCCCTAAGGAGAAACAAAAATCGCACAGAAAGACCTCAAGATATTTAAGGCTGGTACTGGCGAACCGCAGTATATTATAACTATCAATAAGAAAGAGGGGGGAGCCATGAAAATAACGCCTGCTGCCGTAGGAACGGATCAAGCGCCTGCAGCCAAAGAGGCTTTCTACCAGACAAAGCGGTTTCGGCAAAATATTCCGTTGTTTGCCATGCTTATACCGGGGGTGCTTTATTATCTGATCTTCCGCTATGCGCCTATGGGCGGTCTTGTGATTGCCTTCAAGGACTACAATTTTCACGATGGCATATGGTCAAGTCCGTGGGTGGGGTGGAAATATTTTGAGATTTTATTTCAGTCTAACGTTACACTGCAGATTATCTGGAACACCCTTAACTTAAGTGTTCTGAATCTGGTGTTCGGGTTTCCTGCGCCGATTATTATCGCCATTGCCTTGAATGAGGTGCGGAAGACTTGGCTAAAGCGCTGGATTCAAACGGTTATTTATTTGCCTCATTTTTTGTCTTGGGTTATCGTTGCAGGCATTGTCCTGACTCTGTTCTCCATCGAAGGCGGTACCGTTAACAAGCTGTTGGGTCAATGGGGAGGGGAGCCGGTGCCTTTCCTGTACCGAGCGGACTCATGGATCGCCATCTTTATCGGCTCCGGCATGTGGAAGGAGATGGGCTTCAGTGCTATTATTTACCTCGCCGCTCTCTCCAGCATTGACCCCAGTCTGTACGAATCTGCGGGGATGGATGGAGCAGGGAAGCTAAGACAGATTTGGCATATCACCCTGCCGGGCATCCGCCCTACGATTATTCTCCTGCTGATTCTAGGAGTGGGTCGTCTGATGGAAGTAGGATTCGACCAAGTTTACAATTTACAAAATCCTACTGTATTGGAGAAGGCGGAGGTTATCAGCACCTATGTGTATAAGGTGGGTTTGCAGCAGGCTCAATTTAGTCTGACCACAGCCATGGGGTTGTTTGAGTCTTTTGTCGGACTGGTGCTAGTGTTGTCGGCCAATGCATTGGCTCGTAAATTCGATCAGGGATTATTCTGAAGAAAGGAGGCTGCGCTTGAGGGAATCCATAGGTGGTAAATTTTTTGTAACCTTTATTCACATCATTTTGATTCTCATATCGCTCACCTGCATCTTGCCTTTTGTACATCTGGTTGCGTTGTCCGTAAGCTCAGGGCATGCGGTTGATCTGGGTCAGGTCTTGTTCTGGCCGGTGGGACTTGATTTCACCGTTTACAATTACTTTTTCGAGAATACACCAGCCCTGCGCGCCTTTACCAACAGTGTGATCATTACCTTGGGGGGAACGATCTTGAGCATGTTGGCCACGGTGCTGACGGCCTATCCTTTATCCCGACGGTACCTCTACGCCCGCAAGCCGATCACAATGGCTGCATTATTCACCATGCTCTTCGGCGGAGGCATGATCCCGACATATCTGGTCATGAATAGCCTGCATTTAATCAATACGTATTGGTCCCTTTGGCTTGGCGGGCTAATCAGCACCTATAATATGTTAATTATGAAAAGCTATTTTGAGAGCGTTCCGGGAGAAGTGGCCGAATCCGCCCAGATTGATGGCTGCGGCGAGGTTCGACTGCTCATGCGCATTATACTACCCTTGTCTCTTCCTATGCTGGCTACGCTGACGTTATTTTACGGGGTTGGCTACTGGAATATGTTTATGAGCGTCATTCTTTACATTAATGAGACGAGTTTGCAGAATCTAACTGTTGTCGTTCAGGGGATGCTGCAAATTCAGGGAAACTTCAACATGGCGGCCATGGATATGATGCAGCAGCAGGAAATGGTATCCGAAAAACTGAAAGCGGTAGGGGTTGTGGTTATGGTCGTGCCCATGCTGGTGGTATACCCATTCCTGCAAAAATATTTTGTCAAAGGCATTATGCTTGGCTCTATTAAGGGTTAGCGGCAACAAGGAAATTCATTATAAAATGAGGGGGATTCCACATGTTTGGACAAACATTCACATCAAGAATGAAGTTTGCGTTGGCACTAGGGCTGTCCGCGGTTATGGCAGCAGGGGTAGTCGGTTGCAGCCAAGCGGAAACAGGGACAAAGGGGAAGAGCGAAAGAAAAGCTACAATTACCGTTTCCAACTATGACAGGGGAAATATTCCCGCAGCGGAGGGAACGGTTGAGGAAAACCGTTGGACCAAGTGGATCAATGAGCGTTCTCCTGTTACGGTCAAGTTTGTGCCGGTGGCACGGGCAGAGGCGGTTAGGAAGCTGAATGTGATGTTCGCATCGGGCAGTGCGCCGGATATTGTCAATGATTATGATACGGGGTTCCGGAATTCCCTGTATCAGCAGAAGCAATTGTTGCCTCTGGACGATTATTTGCAATATGCGCCTGAATACCAGAAGTTGTTGGAGAAGTACCCCCAGCTTCGCAAAGTAGGCACTAAGCCGGACGGCAAGCTATACGAAATCGGTAAAATTAATGAGCCTCATCTGCAAAGTGTAGCCTTTATCCGAATGGATTGGCTGAAAAAGCTCAATCTGGAGGTTCCGAGAACGACCGACGAATTGCTTGATGTTCTGAGAGCATTCGTTGAGCAGGATCCTGACGGTAATGGGAAGAAGGATACTTATGGAACCAATATGAGCTACACCTCGGGCGGCATGATAGATTCGATGTTTGGCTCGTATGGGTGGAAACTCTCCGATGATGATAAGATTGTTAGAACTTGGGATAACACGCTGGAGTCCCTTAAATTTAAGAAGACATTATTTGAAGAAGGGCTTATCGATAAGGATTACCTCGCGGACAAGAATGGAGCTAAAGCCAAGCAGGATTATCTGAACGGTAAAATAGGCGTGTTCCTTCCCCCTGCTATCACTAACTGGTTTGAGAATACGGTAACGGACATTCAAACGCTCCGAAAGGTTGTTCCAGAGGCGGAGATAGCGCCGATGGAGCAGCCTAAGTCTCCCATGGGGCAATTCGTTCATCATGTGGTTAATCCGGTTCAAATGACCACGGTGATCAATGCTGCGGCCAAAGACCCCAAGGCCGCTATGGAATATATTAATTTCATCATCAAGCCGGAGAACGCTCTAATTCTGAAAAAAGGAATTGAGGGAGAGCATTGGAGAAAAGGCGAGGACGGTTTTCCAAAGGTTATCGATCCTGAGAAGAACGCCAAGGAACTGGATTGGGCCATGGACTATTCCATGTTCTACTCGATCCCGGAGAATCCGCTTCTGATTTCCACCACTGCGTTCGACGTGAGCGATCCTGACCAGAAGGCCGGTCTGGAGATGTTGAATAAAGCAGACGAGTTTCTGCTTAATCCCGAAGCTCAATATCCTGCGTTAAGCCACTATGAGCATATGCCTTCTCTGCCGAGCGAGCTGGTAGTGATCAATACCAATATCGACAAAGAAATCCAGGACATCTATGCCAAAGGCATTATTGGCGGTGCTCAATATACAGCTGAGCAGGCGATTGCAGATGCGAAAGCTGCCTGGGAGAAAGGCGGCGGCAAGCAGATTGAGGAATTTATGAACACTTGGTATAAAGAAAACAAGGAGATCGCTTTCCTTGGCAAGGATATCTTGGAGTTGGTTCGCTCCCAGCATTAGCAAAGGGTGCAGGATCTGGAATATAGGATGAATGCGAGCCTAGTTCGGAAAAGATCGAGCTAGGTTTGCTTTCGGAACGTTGTATATGAGAAGGAGTAGATGAATCGTGACAAATGAAATACTGCTTCAAAAAATCTCGCGGGTAGTGGACAGGCTTATGAATCTGGGAGGCAGCGATTATGAAAAGGATAAAATCGTGGATCAAGCCGATACAAGAATAGGGATTGTCCAACGAGATTTTGGAATAGAAGAATGGGACTGGCCTCAGGGTGTCGGTCTTTATGGTTTGTACAAGCTGCAAGAATATTACAGTGATCGCCGTTATATGGAGTTTTTTCAAGGATGGTATTCCCGCAATCTGGAGGTTGGTCTGCCGTCAAAAAATATAAATACGACAGCTCCCTATCTGGCTTTGGTTCTGCTTCTGAATCAACTGGAGCCATCCAACCAACTGGAACAGTTATGCCAAGATCATGCGAACTGGCTTATTCATGAGCTGCCCAAAACGAAAGAAGGTGGCTTCCAGCATACAGTCACGGCCATTGGCAATCGGGATGGAGTCCACTTGCACAAGGGGCAGTTATGGATTGATACGCTCTTTATGGCGGTTCTGTTTCTGAACCAAGCCGGGCGCAAGTTCAATCGACCGGAATGGGAACAAGAAGCCGTTCATCAGATTCTGCTTCATATCAAGTACTTGTTCGACAAACATAGCGGACTGTTCTTCCACGGTTGGAGTTTCGAGCGTAATGATAATTTCGGCAGCATCTTCTGGTGTCGCGGCAACTCCTGGTTCACCTACGGCCTCGTCGATTACCTGGAAACTTGCCAGGATACGATTAATCCGGGTGTCCGGGAATTTCTGATTGATACGTACAAGGCGCAGGTCAATGCGTTGGTTCCGCTTCAAGCAGCTTCTGGTCTCTGGCACACCGTACTGCGCGACCCCACCAGCTATGAAGAGGTATCCGGGTCGGCTGCCATTGGCGCGGGTATCCTGAAAGGCATGAAAGTCGGTATTCTGGATTCCTCCTATCAGGCTGTTGCGAACAAGGCCATCAAGGCGGTTTGTCAAAATATTAGCGAGGATGGAACCGTGCTGAATGTGTCGGCTGGAACCGGTATGGGAATGGATAGGGACCATTATAAAAACATTACGATCATGCCGATGGCATACGGACAGTCCCTTGCTCTTATTGCCTTGTATGAGGCTTTAAAATAATATAAATATAATATGAAACTCAAGGAGGGAGCCGACTGCATCCGAAGAGCTGTCTGGGGTATATAGCCGGAACAATAAAGGGCAGCTTCAAGATCAAGCTGATCGTCCTGCTCTCGTGTATGGTAACACTTTCCTTTGCCTTGGCAGGTTGGATGGTTTATCAATCGAATATCCAATTAATGGAGGACGAAATCAGCAAGCAGTTCTCCATCGCCAACGAACAGGCATTGAATAGACTGGAGATGTCCTTCCAGGAAATCAACCGGGTATCCCTATCTATTACCCTGAATCCGTCCATTGAACGGTTTCTTAAAGAGAACATTGTTTATGAAAGCGATTCCTACACTCAATTCAAGAACCGCAAATACGTGGAAGAACAGTTGAATATGCTGCTGGTGGATGCCCCGTCCATCAGTTCCGTGTTTCTGTACAATGAGAAGGGGGAACTGACGGTTCTCTCCAAAACTGGTGCGTCGGGAGAGCCGGGAGCGGATGACTTGACCAGAATGATGGAAAAGCTTGAGCCCCATAGAGGGAATATGGTTTGGAGCCGGGCTGAGGCGGTCAGCGCCATTGATCCGAACGGACGCAGAACAGTTTTGGTTGCTGCCAGGCGGATGCTCAATGAGAAGCTGATCCCATACGGCACTATGGTGATGGTGATAGAGGAAAGTCTGGTATCCAAGGTGCTGCGTGATCTTATGGAGAACGGCAGCGGCAAGTTATTGCTGCTGGAACCTATGGGCGGTATGCTCTACTCCAATACCGACCAGAGCGAGACGGAGCAACTCTTGCGACTGGCAAAGGAAAATTATCCCGAGAATGTCGAAATGGATGGCATCACCTATCTGTTTGTCCGACACGAGTTGATACCGGCAGGCTTTACCCTATACGGAGGAGCTTCCTTGCAGGAGATACAGAGGAGAAATAAAGACATCATCCGAATATTGGTATTCGCTGGAATCGGCATAATCCTGCTCAGTGCACTGCTGATTACGATTTCGACCCGGACGCTTCTGTCTCCTCTAGCCCATCTGATGCAGGGATTGCGTATGTTGCGTTCCGGTGATTTCACGGTTCGTGTCAAGGTGAATTCCGGCGACGAGCTGGGATACATCGGAGATAGCTTCAACAACATGGCGGAGCAAGTGAGCGAACTGATCAACAAGGTATATTTGGCTCAGATCAGCCAGACGGAATCGGAGCTGAAGGCCATCCAGGCACAGCTGAACCCTCATTATCTGCACAACCTGTTCAATGAGCTGTATTGGAAGCTGTACAGCAACGATCAGGAGGAGACGGCGCTTCTGATCCACGCCATCTCGGAGATGTTGAAGTATTCCCTTAAACCTGTCCAGACGGATACGACTCTTGGCGAAGAGTTGAATCAGATCCGCAATTACATCAAGATCCAGACGGAACTATTCACCGGCGAGATTGAAACGATTATTCAAGCTGAGGAGTCCTTGCTGAATCTGAGGATGATGCGATCCCTTTTGCTGCCGGTGGTGGAGAATGTTTTTGTACACGCTTTCCGTGATATGGATAAAGACCGGGTGCTGCGGATCAAAGCGTTTCTATTAGATGAGGCGCTTCATATCGAGGTGGCTGATAACGGATGCGGTATGGATAAAGAAACCCTGAGAACCTTGACAGAGGCGGAGGCTGTGCTGCAGGACGGCAATAAACTAGGGATCGGCTACAAAAGTGTGCTTCGGCGCATTCAGCTGGTATACGGCTCCGCATATGGAGTGGAAATTACCAGCAGTAAAGGGAACGGAACAGTTATTCACATGACGCTTCCTATTAAATCCGGGACACCGGGGAGTCATGAGGAGGGGGATAGATGAAGGGCAAACTGTTTATTGCAGAGGATCAGCCCAACTTCCGCAAGGGACTGCTGAAGCTGGCGGGGAAGCGACCTGCCGACTGGGTAGTGACGGGAGAAGCGACTAATGGTCGGGACGCCTTGTTCATGATGGAGCAAAGTGTCCCGGATCTCTTGCTGACCGATATTCGGATGCCCCATATAGATGGTTTGCAGCTGACAGAAGAAATCAGAAGCCGCGGCTGGCTGACGAAGATTGTAATTGTAACCGGGTTCAAGGATTTCTCGTATGCCCAGTCCGCAGTCAAGTTCGGAGTGCAGGACTTTATCACTAAGCCTTGTGTAGAAACGGATATATTAAGCGTACTTGATCGGATTTATGTACAGTTGATTCAAGAAAGCCAGACCCAGCTCTCGGTGGAAGGCTGGAGAAGTCAGCATGAAGACAGCGAGCTACGCTCGGCTATTATGGGCTTGCCCTGCAACGGCGAAGAGGTGGAGGCTTTGCTGAAGCGGATGAAGCAATGTGAACTGCACATTCTCCGTATTCCTACCTTTTTCCCAACGGAGAAGCATTATTCCGACCAAGATGTACCGCTGTTGCAGTTCGCTTTCGCCAATATTGCCGGTGAGCACTTGATTAGATGGTTTCCCGGCAGTTTTCGCCTGTTTCCCTTGAACGCATCGGAGTGGGCCTTATTGGTGGATCGGAGTTCTTCCCGATCGGATATGTTTCCCTCATGGCAGCAGATACTCGCCGATTCGGTTCATCATTATCTGGGTCTGACTCTTGAATTCAGCGAACAAGGGCTATGTGCTACCACGAAGGAATTGTACCAGGGCTACAGACGGTATTGCAACGAGGGGAGGCGTGATCACAGTTCCGCCAGTGAATCATTGCTCAACCAGACGGCGCTTTACGAGAAGGAGAGGGAAATTATAACCTGGCTGATGTCGGAGGATAACAGCCGCCTGGGCCAGGAACTGCAGGAACAAGCCGTTCGGATCAGCCGGTTGCCCCCGCAAGCCGCCAAGATTGAAGCGCTGCTGCTGGTTGCCGCTATTCTCCGGCTGGTGCAGGTTCAGTTTCCCGAATGGCAAATGACCGTGCGTTCCATAGAGTGGGATGTTGTCTACCAATGTGTGACGTCGGAGGATATAACGGCATGGCTGCAGGGATATATCGATGAATTTCTGCAGTCTCACAATACCTGGCTTGCCAGCAAGAATGATAATTCGGTCAAGCAGGCCATCCGGTTTATTGAAGAAGCATACATGGGGGTATGCGGCTTGGCTGAGGTGGCGGCTCATGTCCATCTCAACCCCAGCTACTTCAGCAAACTGTTTAAAAAGGAAACTGGGGAAGGTGTAATCGGCTATATTCAGAAGCTGCGCGTACAGAAGGCGAAGCTTCTATTGAAAAGCACAGATATGAAAATATTCGAAATTGCCGAGGCTACCGGCTTCAACGACTCCAATTACTTCACGCATATGTTCAACAGGATAGCGGGAGTCTCCCCCAAAGAATACCGCAAGCAGATGGTTGACCCGTGACTCTTATATGAACTCCAAATCTATTATAGTACGAGGAGGATTAATAATGTTCAAAAACAGTTTCAGGCATCTTTTGCTTTGCCTTGCAGTGTTATTGATGCTGCCGCAAGGAATTGGAGCGGTTGCGGCTGAGGAATCCATGCCGGATTCGCCAGTTTCGATGCCGGCATCGACCGAAGGGGGATTGGAAGTGTCTAATTTCTACAATGTTATTATGCAGGTAGGCGCCGACCCTTGGGTGTACAAGCACACGGACGGCTATTACTACAACTCCTTTGTCAACGCCAGTGGTGTCATGATCCGCAGAGCGAAGACCATCAGCGGCCTTGAAGCGGGCGAGAGGCGACTGACCTGGTCGCCGGTCAAGGATACCATGTACAGCTCTAATATCTGGGCGCCGGAGATGCATTATCTCAAAGATACCGATGGCGCTTACAAATGGTATATTTACTTCGCGGCCGATAACGGAACCAATGCTAACCACCGCATGTACGTGCTGGAGAACGCCAATGAGAACCCGATGACCGGAACTTGGGAGTTCAAAGGTAAAATTACCGATTCCAGCGACCGCTGGGCTATTGACGGAACTGTGCTGACTGTAAATGATGAACACTATTTCATCTGGTCAGGTTGGGAGAATATGGACGGAAGCTTTCAAAATTTATATATTTCGAAGATGAGCAATCCATGGACGATCAGCTCGGAACGGGTGTTGCTCTCGACGCCTGAATATGATTGGGAATCGTCCCCGGGCAGGATCAATGAAGGACCGCAAGTGACGATAAAGGGCGACATCATCAATCTGGTCTATTCCGCCAACGGAAGCTGGACAGACAGTTATTGCCTCGGGTTGATTACGGCCCATATTGGCGCCGATCTGATGGATCCCGAGTCTTGGGTTAAGCATGACGAGCCAATCTTCTCTAGCGCTAACGGCGTTTATGGTCCGGGTCACCACAGTCTGGTGACCTCGCCCGACGGCAGCGAGGACTGGATTATCTACCATGCCGCCCGCTGGCCGGGATCAGGGTGGACCCGCAATGTTCGCGCACAGAAATTTACTTGGAACGCTGACGGAACACCGAACTTGGGTGAACCCGTCGACCCGAACATACCGATTGCGATACCTTCGGGAGAGCCGGTACGTCAACGTTATGAGGCGGAGACTGCCGTGCTGGGGAAAGATCCCGCCAGCGCAATCGGCCCTGCCGTACGGCGGGAAAGCAGCGCATCGGGCGGGATGAAGATCGCTAATATCCAAAATGCCGGCGATCATATCCAGTATACGGTCCACGTGCCGGATGCAGGATTTTATATGATGTCCGTTCGCAGCGCCAATGGTTCATCGAGCGGGGGGGATGCTTCCCAAATCGTGTCGGTCAACGGCAGTCCCGGAGCTAGACTGAACACCGTCTATTCCGGCTGGAATCGCTGGGGAGTCTCTACCGCGAAGATCTACCTTGAACAAGGTGACAATACGATCCGCTTCTCGGGCGGCGGCGGTCTTGTCGAGATGGACAGTCTGGATCTGTTCAGGCTTGAAGCAGGCTCCGAACTATTATTCGATTCTCCGGGGTACACGCTGGGACTGGGGGAGAGTCGCAGCTTGCCCGTGTATACGATCACAGGTACAACCCATTCTCTTGCAGGCAGCGGAGTTTCCTTCAGTTCCTCCAATACAGAGGTCGCCATTGTTGAAGAAACGATTGAGGGAACGGTGATCAAGGGGATTAAGGCGGGCAGTGCCACGATAACCGCAACCTATAACGGGCTAATGGCTACGGCCGCCGTTTATGTTGCCGCTGAACCAAGGTCCGTGCAGTCCGTTGCGATTAGCGGATTAAACAACGTCCTGACCAGCGGACTGACAGGACAACTGCAGATAACGGCACGTTACAACACCTATGAGGAACAGGATGTGACGGCTGATGCTGGCGTTGAGTACTTCAGCAGCAACCCCGACGTGGCTAAGGTTACAACCATCGGTCAGGTATATGACACCGAGCCGGGGGATACGGTGATTAAAGCTGTATACGGCGGCAAGGAAGCCGCATTCAACTTGACGGTAACGCCTGAACCATCCCAGGTTCCGCAAGTCGTTTCTCAAGTCAAGACCCCTTCGGGAGTGACACCTAGACTGCCCGGCGTTGTTAACGTCGTCTACAATGGGGAGGAGTACTCAGCCGGGATCAGTTGGAAGTTGGAAGGTATTCATTTCAACTCGCTTGGCTTCGTACAGATACCCGTCTTATTGACTCTGAATGGCGAGGATTTGCCTGCGAGCGCTTCCATAGAAGTTGTTCCGGACTGGGGTCTTGATGGTATTGTGAATGAAATTCGCAGCAGGCTGGACAGTTTCTCATACCCTCTGGGCGAAAGCCTCGGTACTTATAGTCTTGCCGCATACAATACGCTCTTGGCTGCGCTGCTTCAGGCAGAGGCGTTGTCTGCAGACGGCAATCTGACGGAAGAACAGTTTAACCAGATGCGAACTTCACTTGCCGAAGCGGAAGCCGCTTTGTTAGGTTCGCTCAACAGTAAACAGGATGGCGTGTTCTACAACGCTTACCGGGATTTCTCCGGCGATGAGACGGGCAAGTTTCCTTTCGGGATTATGGTCAGAGAGCTGACCAACGGCGCTACCGCCGCTGTGTTAGAGGAAGACGGGAATAAATTCCTTCGATTGACCACCGCTGCTACTCCGGGCAAAGCCAACTTGTTCCTTCCTTATCTGGACGAGGTGACGGCTACAGGAGATCAGCGCATCATTATCGAATATCGCGCCAGATTGAACAGCAGCTTCCAATACGCGAATGGCGCTATGGTGAGAAACGACAGCGGAACGGATAATTATTCTATGGTCACGGCCTTTGATTTGGGGAAAATTATCGTGCAATCCGGACCTACCAAGCATAAAGTCAAAGACTTTAATTACAATGGCACATGGTATAAGTTCAGGATGGAAGCCAACTGGGATGCCAAAACGTATACCGTCTACTTAAACGATGATCCTACTCCGATAGCCGAGAACTACGTCTTCCGTCATACAGGCGGCAATAAGCTGACTGGACAGCTCTTTGGCGTTGACGGTTACGCCAACGCTTCCATTGATTTCGACGATTTCAAAGTCATGGTTATCGGGGGAGCGAAGATTGCGCCTGAAGGGCTTGAGACTGTCGCTGAAACAGCCGAAGGGGCCAATGACGGTCGGATCACCGGCGTGAACGCCGCCATGGAATGGTCTTCCGATAATGGGGGCGTATGGTCTCGCGTAGAGGGCGATACCATTGCGAATTTGGCGCCTGGCACGTATTGGGTCCGATACTCCGCGACGGATACGCATAAGGCGAGTCCTCATGTGGAGCTGACAGTTGCGGGCCACCAACCGCAGCGTCAAGTCACCGGCGTGAGTCTGGACAAGATCAGTGTGCAGTTGTATACCGATTCCGAAAGCTCTACCGTCCAGCTTATCGCAACCGTGGAACCTGCCGATGCGACTGACAAGAGCGTGACGTGGAGCAGTTCAAATCCCGATGTAGCTGCGGTGGATGAGAATGGGATTGTTACGGCGATTGCTCAAGGTACAGCTATAATTACAGTAACAACAGTCGATAGCGGTTACCAGGCGACTAGCATCATTACAGTATCCGACTCGCCGATTCCAACACCCACTGTAGATACGTTGAGCAATCAGTTGCAAGCGTACGTCATCTCAGGCGATGTGAGCGGACCGCTTGTTAAGCAATTGACGAACCGGCTGAATCAGGTCAAACAACATTTGTCGGGTGGACGGCACTCACAAGCAGCTAAACATCTGGGAGACTTCCTTAAGCACTTGAATAATCGGTCGATGCAGAGGCATGTGACGGAGGAAGCGAAGCAGAAGCTGGAATCCTTGGCAAATCAGTTGCTGGAATCTTGGTCATCAAAGTGAAAATAGCCAAGTTGCCAGTGCAGTAAATAGGTATCATGACCGCTTGCATGAACGACATATGGAACGAGAAAGCGCCGTACCCCAAGGTATCGGCGCTCTTCTTGTTCAGGATAAGAATGAAAGGGATATTGCGAATCCGTTGAGTTTGAACCTTTATGTGGAAAATAATCCGGTATTCTGTTTTTTGCGAGGTAAACTTAAAATCATGGGAATCAGTAGCAAATCGGCATGAAAGGCCACCTTCATGATCTAAAGGAAGGTGGCCCTTCATATATCAGAACTTATCCTTTTCCGTGTAAGTCGTCGAGCTTTGGAATAATGTTGAGCAAATTTTGAGTCTCTTCTCTTAAGTTCCTACTATTGAAATATTAGTAGAATAATACCTGACATCAGGATAGAAGACCAACAAAATGCGAACGATACGATTCCTTATAAAACAATTCATTAACACCAGCCCGCGCTTGATAGCCAATGTACCTGTTAATAATATTTTGTACATACTCTTTTTTTAATGTTGTAATTTTCTGCATGTCTTTCAGAACAGAATCTTTGTCCACGGACACAACATTATAAAAGTCCCATTTAACAAATATTAAGGACTTGGATTCCTCAATGGGCACACTAATGAAGGCAGAGTTTGTTTCTTTGTTATCTAGCAGTTTCTCTGTTGGTGGTATCTCGTTACCAACAATAAATTTGTAGGTGAAGTTCACTTTTTCAGGACGGTAGGTGTCGCAAAAAGGAGTTATGCAAAGCATATACTGATTTTTAAATTTCCATATGCTTCCTGTATCGATTAGATTTCGATCTGTCCTGAAATATTTGAGCAATTTTGTTAAATAATAAGTTTGTTTTTGGAAAGTTTCTTTGAAACCTACAGTGTTTCTCCGGAACTCATCCAGGAGCATTAGAATCAGAATAATATCGCGCACACTATCAAGACTCATTTGATTAGCTGAAACTTCCAAAATCCTAGATTTTAGTGAGTCTATAGAATCAAGTTGATCACTTTCTAAAAGTTCTATTATGCGTGTTGTGAAGGTAGAATCTAATAGTTTACTCTCTATTAGTTCTTTCTTTTTATAGGGGATATGATTGCGAATTGCTTCTAGTTCTTGTTGATTAATTGCCTGTTGCTTCAGGGACTCAGATATTTCCCGTTTCTTAAGACGAAACAAAAAGTTGGTTGCGGAAATCTTCGAGTGCTCAGATAGTACGTCAGAAAGTAAGGTATCATCTAAAAATGCAGGCATGTCTTTGCTGTCTATCTCTGATGAAACCATTTGAGTGAAAATTATTTTTTCGAAAGGTGCATTAAAACGGTGCATTACATTGGAGATGCTTTGCTCTAAACGATGCACACTGTCCAAAATGTGCAGAGATATACTTTTGTCCTTCAATAAAATAGATCCAATTCTATCCATAATATCAGAAGCTTGTATCTCCTTGTTCATAACAAATCCAAATAAGGAGTTTCCTTCTTCAGCATTCTTCTCTTGAAAGAAGTAATTTTCTCTATCAATTATTTGGAAATGTGGAGCGATCTCATCTAGTACCTCGATACAATCTGCTTGAGTATAAATAACGGCACATTTTAATCCTGAGCGGACTTTAGAATACTCCTCCATTATCTTTAGAGATGCAGTTCCAGCAACCGAACTGGATTCAGGCTTGGCCTCTTCTAGATTCCAATCAAGAAAAAGAAGCTTTGCATTTCTTAATATGGAAGACAACCATCTAAGTTGAATTTCATCTGCTGTTCTTTGATATCTATACGGATAGGTAACAATTCCTTCTTTGGCCAATTCACGGAATAAAAGACCAGGTTGTTCTCTTGTAATCAGTTCTGCTTTTGCAGAAGCGGGTGTGGCGTATTCTATGAGACCAAGATCATCAGGGACACTCACCAGTTCCTCATCCGTTATCTCAGGAAGTGATTGTTCTTCAAGGTTAAGATCATCGTCTACAATAACTGCATTATCAAAATATCTTTTTACAATTCCTACAATTTGTTCTTGGATACTCATACTAGACCCTCTTTCCTTGACTCTTCACTAAATTCAATACAGAAACATGCACCACCAACAGGATGCACCTCATTTTCTGCATTTACCAAATACAATTGATGTCCGCGAGATTCCAGGATATCTTTGGATAAGAATAGACCAAGGCCTCTCCCTTCAGTTTTTCGGGTAAAGTAAGGTTCGAAAATATGGTTCTGATCGCGCCCTTCAACTCCAGGTCCTGAATCATGGATGTAAAGATGACGCTCCTCTTTATCTGTATAGAAATGAAGCTGTTTTTGTTCACTATTTAGCATCCAGTAAATGGAGTTTGAAATTAAATTAACAATTGGTGTGAAAAGAATTGAATCTGTTTCTCTTATTGAAAAATGATCGCTTACTTTTATGACTGGTGAAATAGAGTAGCGTTTCAAATCAGATTCAAAATACTCTAATACGCTTTCTAAAAAGGCTTTGATATTTATGTTTTGCTTACGTGCTCTAACTTGACGATAAAGTGGATTCATTCTTTGATGAAGTCTTTCAAGAGAGCGGAATGCAGCTCCTGTTTTCTCGACTACAGGTAAGATTCTTGTATTTGCTAATGATTTTTGTAATAACCCTAATTGATCTCTGATGCTTTTGTATAGAGCATTGAATTCATGACTTGTTAATTCTGCAGCCAGTCCGATGGCAGACAATTCACGGTACATATTTACTTCTTGTTTTAATAGACCAATATAGGCGTCGTCAGAAAATGTTGTATCCCCCTGAATAATTCTGTCTTTCAATCGTAATATTGTCTGTATAGAGTCCGCGGTAACGTTACTGTTTCTATTATCATTACTTATACTTAGTATTTCTTGGTGAACCGCTTCTTTATGTTTGTCAAAATCACTAATTGCAAGTAAAGCTTCAGATTGAATACCCTCTGAATCAAGAAAAAAGTCAAGGGAAGTTATTTTATTCATGATATTTTCCAGATCTTGAAGCTTAAACTTAAAATTATTCAGAGCGGGGGCTAACTCGTCATGATACTTTTGAAGAGTACGTTTGCGATATGCAGCTAACGACTCCTGGGCAAATGATTGAACAATATTTTCGAACTCTTTTATTTCCAGGTCTGCAGATTTATCAATAAGCGAAGGGAGTCCTTCCTTGATCCATTGAAGAGCATATTCAAATTTCGCTTGGAGTTCCGTAGTATCGTAATCCTTTTTATCTGAACTATCGTTTATCTGCTCATCTATGTCTTCTATTTTTTGTTTTAAGGATGCAATTTCCGCTTCAATATGTTCATGTATATTTTTTTTTGCATTTGCTAAAGTAATATGAGCAGAATCAATTTTGTCAGTCCATTCTTGAGAATGAAAATATCTCAAATTATGATGAATTCTAAGATTATCAATATTTTCAGCATGGCGATACAATTCGAAAGAAAGTTTATCAACCATTTCAGCACTCGAACTTTTATTACGTGTATTAGAAAGGATTTCAGTTTTTTTTGTATATATTCGCTCATTAATTTGTTTTATAATGTCTGTCAGTGTCTTTTCTAAAGATGCATCAAAATTTGACATTACATTTTCTAAATTATCGAAGTATTGCTTCTCGCGTTTTTCCTCTTCGCGCTGTTTTTTGATAGCACTGGCTACTTGTTCTCTTTCATTTTGTAGTCTCTGGTTCCGAATCGTTCTCTTGCCAGATTCCTTAAGTTTGGTTTCGAGAAACTCTGTAGCCCACCACTTTAAAAGATTTATGGCTAAAGAACGAAAATAATCAAAGGCACTATTTTCAACAAATCCTTCTCTACTTGATTTGTCAGTTAATTTAGGGTTCTTTAACTTACTGATTTCCATATATCCATACATTCGGCGATGGCTGAATAAATAGTAGCCAGCTCCTTTGGAACGACGTTCTTCAATTTTGAGAAAATCATTACCTTGCTCACCGTAAGGCAATATTCGTAGTCCATCACGAAAAACATAGATTCCTCCAGAATCAATCAGCTTCGACATCATCATATTGTGTTGTTCTGGAGAAAGGACGGTAAGGTCTTTCTTTCCTTCTATAAAAAACCATTTTATGTAGATTGGTCCGATATCGATCATGTTACTTGTATGTATTCCAGATGTCAGTTTTTGATGTAATATTTCATGTGTTTCGTCACTCTTCATATTTTTTATTACAGCTTGCCCAGTAAATTGTCCATTATCTATTGTTCCTTTTAAAGCGTAATCAAACAACTGAATATCATCGGGATTAAACCAAGATTCATTTTCTAATTTGTGTCCATTTATGTGCAACATAGGGAGGAATTTATTTTCATTATCATCTTCATTTTCTTGGCGGTCAAATAGGTCAATAAGGTTCTGAAATGATACCAATACGTTTTGTAATCTTAACCTTCTTTCTTTACGACTTTCATCTTCTACCTGTGTCAAGTAAACTTTCCAATCCCAATCATTTTCTAAATTATTTATATAGAAAAGAGTACCTCCACCGCGTCGTTCATTTAAATATAATCGATTCAATGCTGTATCATTAATTTGGAAGCTATTCACTTCAGCCCGTATTTTATCAGCAGTTGCAGAGTCCCACTTATCTTCATCTGATAAGTTTTTTATTAACTCTGTTTTCATATCTATGATATTCTCTGTAAGGTAATCTTTCATTTGATCCAAGGAGTCGAAGGTTCTGAGAGGTAATTCGATATCCTCCAAGAAAAGACGCTCGTTTCTAAATAGATCCCAGTGTAGGTAAAGAAGAGTCCAAGGTTTAAATCCGCGCTTCTTAGTACAAAGTAATAGTTGATCGCCAAGTAGAGAGATTGCGAGTCTCCCTATCCCTTTTTCTCCTATTTTAATCCGTTTTTTCTTACTTGGTTGTATTTTCTTCGTCTTTTTCGAGTAAGTTCCAATAGTCAGCCAACTATCAATAATATCTTTCTCGTCCATCCCTTCCCCGTCATCCCAAACCATAATGTAATCATTGTCTGAATCTACCTGAATCAGACCTTCCATTGCATCTGCATCATATGAATTTCGCAGTAATTCGGATACAGCAGTAATCTCATCTCTGATTTGTTGTTTGCCTAATAAATCTACAGCTCTTGCTTTTGTTCGAAATCTTGCCATCAATTATCCTCCAATCACAACTTCTATAAATGATTTTTGAGAAGATGTTTCCTCCTGTTGGCACTGAGCTGATTGCATTGCGCTAATAATGGATTGCCCCAGAGATTTCGCTAGCAATGGGGGGACTGCGTTTCCGATTTGTTGTCTTACCTGGCCTTTGTTCCCAAAAAATTTATAGTTAATATTGAAACTTTGAAGTACAGCAGCTTCTCTAGCAGTTATGGGTCTATTGTGATTGGGATGAGCAAATCTTCCGCGTGTAAAATTATCGAATCCCCCGGTAATAGTAGGTGCAGGTTTATCGGCTGCCATTCGCCCATACACATCGGGCCATCCTGTTTTCTTTTTATGACAAGGTAATTGTAATCTTCGCGGTAAACATTTCCTTCCACTTCCTTGAGGTACATAGCTGATTCGTTCGATGTTAATACTAGTCACTCTGGGAACAGAATGATTAGGGTAGCAAGGGTCAGCATACTCACTTCCATCATCAGGAGGCGTAGGAATGTTTCTTAATGCTTGACCTACAGTAATCCAATTATTTGTATGAGTTGGCTTGGGGAATTCGTATGCGATTCCTAAATCTTTACGAACTCCGACAACCACTGTTCTTTTCCGAACTTGTGGCACGCCATAATCCGCACAGTTTATTTCTTTTACATGGATTTCATACATATTCCTAAGTCCTGTTTCTAGTAGATCTAAATATATCTTTCCTCTTTTTTTCTTGAATGTATCCACATTTTCTAATAGAAAAAACATAGGCTCAATGCCTTGAACCATCCTGATATATTTTACTATTAAACGATTTCTTTTATCCCCGTTTTCCCCTCCACGCTTTTGTCTGGAAAATCCTTGGCAAGGGGGGCCTCCAGAAAGCAAAAAAAGCTCTCGTTTATTCATTCCGGCTAATCCCAACAAAGTCTCAGGTCTCAGCTTAGCGGCATCTTCAACGGATACCTTGACTGATACATTATTTTTATAAGTTTCCACTGCTTGTTCATCTTTATCAAATGCCCAGAGTAATTTAAATCCTGCCTCTTTAAGCCCTGCACCAAGACCGCCAGCACCACAAAATGTTTCAATACAAGTAAATTCCATTTCTATTACCATCCAGTCTCTACCATTCTATACTATCATATAAATCCCCTCTTTATTATGCAACCCGTGAGGAATCCGCTCATAAGCTTGATACAATTTTAACATAAGTTTTAGCCCTTAGACAGAAGAGCCGCTCGAATTAACCTCTTCCCAAAATATTTTTTCCTCAAACTACCCGATTTCCCCAAAAAAATGAAACGGCTTATAGAGGGACAAAAATCTCTCGTCATCGTTCATTGACAATCGAATAGATACAAGTTCATCCGGTACATTCCCCATGCAGCCTTGTAGGAAAGCCAGTATGCCAGTGCGCCATGACCTGTATTGTCCCCGTCCGTTTCAACTTGCGGGACATACGGCGAGCGATCCCGCGGAGCATAACGAAATGGTGGTTCCATTCTCGGCGATGACCTGCATTGAGGGTTCAAGATACTTCCGCCCAGCCACAGCTTATCGCAATGGGGGCGGTCCGCAGCGATCCTGGGGGAGGTGTAGTATGCGCCTATGGAGACGGTCAACCACCGTCCGTCGGATGAAGCAAGTTGACGAATCAGGTCAAACCAAATCCAGGAGGTGCGAAAAGTGGCAGAAAAGGAACAGCGGCGCGCGGGTATCAAGCTGACAAGCGTGGATGATTTATTTGTCACGGAGGAAGGTCGGCAAGAAGCAGCGCGGGAAAAGGTACTGGAGCTTCCGCTTGCGGAGATCAGCGATTTTCAGGAGCATCCGTTCAAGGTGAAAACAGATGAAGCGATGTTGGAGATGGTTGAGAGCGTCAAGGAATACGGAGTGCTGGTGCCTGTTCTTGTGCGACCCAAAGCGGATGGCGGCTATGAAATGGTGGCCGGGCATCGGCGGAAACGGGCAAGCGAATTGGCCGGAAAAGAGTCGATTCCTTGCCTTGTTCGCGAACTAGACCACGATCAGGCGATCATTATTATGATAGACAGCAACTTACAGCGGGAGTATGTATCGCCAAGCGAGAAGGCATTCGCCTACAAAATGAAGCTGGAGGCGATGAAACGGCAGGCAGGAAGACCGGACAAAGATAATGTGTCCCAACTTGGGACACAAAAACGCTCCGACCAGCTTCTGGCCGATCAGGTCGGAGAAAGCCGGAATCAGATTCAACGCTACATCCGCCTGACCGAGCTTATCCCCGCCATTCTCGACATGGTGGATCAAAAACAGATAGCATTCAGCCCTGCGGTTGAAATCTCGTATTTGCCGGAACAGGAGCAAACGGCTCTGCTGGAAAAGATGCAAGCCGAGGATCGTACCCCCTCTCTGGCACAGGCGCAACGCATGAAGAAGCTCAGCCAATCGGGCAATTTGACCGTGGAAGTGATCGCCGTGATCATGGAGGAAGAAAAACCGACACAGCAAGCTAAACTGGTCATTCCGCGAGAGCGGGTGAAAGGCTTTTTGCCGCACGAAATTACCGAAAAGCAACTGGAGGAGCTGCTTGTGCAATTGTTGAAGGAGTGGTCTCGCAAGCGGAAAAGGGAGCATGAACGATAAATTTCCCAATCGTTGACCAGCCGGGAAAACATCCCCCTGACAAGCGCGACACGCCCATACAACGAGCCAAACTTGCCCGTATGCAGGCTGTTTGGACGCGCCGGAGACTGTGAGAAATGGAGGTCGAAATGAACGATTCAACCCGTTATCGACTGTTGGTCGGAATTGCACTGCCATCATCGGCCAAGCTTCTGTATAGCTTTCTACTGGATGTTGCGGGAGGAGGAAACGGCACCGTGTGGCTTTCTTCCCGCCGACTTGCCATAGAGATGGGACTCTCAACTTCTGCGGTTCGCCGTCATTTACGTCGTCTGGAGCAATGCGGCTTGATCCGTCTTACATCTCGCTATTCGACTGAAGGAGCGCGAATGACCAACAAAATCACGATGTTGTAGCACTTTCCGGAACATAATGTTGGAAAGCCTGATCAAGAGGTTTGAGTCAAGCCTACGGCGAAAGCGGCTTGGTCGAAAAAATCCCCGTTGGTGAAAATCCCTGCACAAGCGGTTGCCATGTGTCGATCCTCCGTTCCGCTCTTCCGCACCCTTGCAAGACAGGAGCCCTACGCGCACAATGGAAATAGACTACGTGTGAAGGGGATGACTGCCTATGGAACTGACATACCGGACAGACGGGGATTATCTGCTGCCGAATCTGACTTCGCCGGAAGCCCTCCCAATCGGGAAGTACGGGATGCTGCGAAAAACATTTCTGAAAACCGAACGAAAAGGCTCCTACGCCCACCTGATGTTGTCCGAGCAATTGAACTCGCATCTGGCGGAAATTGACCGGGCGGCGAGGGAACAAGTGGAATGGACAATGGAGCGGTTGTTGGAACGGTATCCAGCCCCGGATAAAGCCGCTCATCCCTCGGACTGGATAAGCCATATGAACGGCCTGAAGCAACAAGCGGAGGAATTAGCGTTGCGTGAACTGGTCTACAGCTAAATAAGAATGGATGGAAAACGGAAGGCTGCGGCCTTCCGTTTTCTCATAAATGAAGCCATTGACACATGATCGCATGATTCCCATTAACGGGGATTCGGCGCTGATGCAGATACCGCATATGGACGACCCCTCTTTTTCCCGGCAGGTGCCTGGATGGCAATGTAGGACGCTGTCCGAAATTGCAGCAAGCACTGAATTTGGCTGGCCACCAAATTCGCTTGTTAGGGGCTGCGCCCCTAAGACCCTAGTTTTCTCGCATCAATTAGCTTGATGGCAGCGACAGCGATTAAAAAATCGATTTCCGAGAAATAGTCTTGCTTCATCGAAAGGAGCGTTTCTATGCGCACACGAAATATTAAAATCATGGTTCGCTTGAATGAAAAGGAACGAAATCACTTGGTTCGGCAGGTGAAACAGTCCGGCCTTTCTCAGGAAGCTTTAGTCCGATCCCTTATTATCGGCTATATTCCAAAACCACTACCTCCCCTCGACTATCACGCGCTGATCCGTGAGCTTCATGCCATTGGAAATAACCTGAACCAGTTGGCGGTGAAGGCTCATGCAACCGGGCATCTGGACAGAGAAGTCTTTCAACAAGAGGTGGATCAATTACGCCGCGTTGTTTTGCAGATTCAGAAGGCCGTAACAGAGCCGGAGCTAAGGATTGAACAGTAGACCGCTCGCTCTACCGAGCAGAGTCAAATGGAAGGAGCGAGACACCCCAGTCTTGCCCTTCCTGAATTTTTTTGTCAATGGATTTTACAGGCGCTGTACTATCAAGCATTGGAGCCATTCAAAGAAGTCGGATAGTTGCGTTCAAGAGCGTTTTTTGGCGCGGGGAGGATAAGGCGTTTTTTGATCCGTGCGGCCAAGCAAGTAATCAATGCTCGTTTGATGGAAATCGGCCAATGCAATTAAGAGCGCCGTCGGAATATCTAACTTCCCTCGTTCGTAATCGCTGTAGGTTCGCTGCTTGATGTTCAGATGCTCGCACAGTTTCTCTTGTGATAAATCCTTGTCTTCACGCATGTTCCGTATTCGTTCATAGACCACAGGCACTCACCTCAAGATGAGTATAGTTCAGTGGATAATCCACTCTTTACTTTCAGTGTGTTATACACTAGAATTTCTTGTATGCGCCCTTTTTATACAGGAAAATCCTTTTGGAGTACGAGTAAACTGAAGCAAAAACGCCCGCTTGCGAGAATTTGAGGGCATCAGTTGCTCCGTTCAGTAGGATTTAAGGGCTCTTCCAAAGTGACGATTTTTCGGAAAAGGACAAAGGAGATGATTGCAACGCATTCTACGAAAATGGCAGTCCTGACTGTCCTTTATCTGAAGCGGGAACGGTTAGGGCTGAGCTATGAAAATACGCTTGCCTTGGCCGACGAAATTGCGCGGTACATTTCGAATTTTCAGCGAATCGAAGCGGAGGTCATTCTGGAAGTAAATACAACACTATGGAACAAGGGCGGTCGCAGAGCGCTCGGCCATTTATCGGTCCAGCAATTGCTTGACATTATGGAGGCCGCTCAGCATGCGAGCGTAGAAGAGCCTTTTGTGGATGAGCTTTACAAGGAGCTGCGACGCAAGCTAACGCAAGAACAGGAAAATAATAGGTAAACCTGTAAATAGCCAAGTGCGGCTCCTTGTTGGCTCGACCAGCTATGATCTGAAAAAGAGGCTACGTAACGATGCGGCATGACCTGTAATCCGAAGGAGGACACTCACAGCATCATGAAAGGAGCAAACGAACTTCTAAAACATATTGAACGCGTCCGCAGAGAACTGAATGAGCAAGCGCTGCGCTTTGGCCTTCAAAGTCATGCGGTGCTTGAAAAATCAAGAGAATTGGATCAGCTACTGAATGCTTATCAATCCGCAGAATCGGGGGCGCACATGGATTCAAGTCGGAGATCGTTATAATCTTTAGGGTGATTGCTACAAAGGTGCCCGATTTGGGTTCAAAAATGAAATGGTTAGTAGAAGGCTCCAATCAGGATGCCCTTCGACTAACCGTTTTATTTTGAGAGGAGAGCGATAACATGAAGCCACCCGTTTTTCACGACTCCGAGCATGAAGCCTTCTACTACCGAATGTTAGCGGAGCGTCGTTGTACCGACAGCTATCATCGCGCATTGTTTTACACACTGGGCTTGTCGAAAGAGACCCGCACCCATATTCAGGAATTGTTCGACTTTTCCGATGGCGGCATTAAGCCGGAAGGGCTGTCTGCTTCTTGGCAAACCGGAGGTTCCATCCGCATTTGTCGATTGGCGTTCAATCTCTGGAATGGTTGGAGCCAGACCGTAGAGGAACGCTTTTCAACACCGTATGAACTGTTTGATTGCGAAGCCGCTCCCTACTTCTTTGAATCAATACGGCTGCGCTATCCGGAATATAATCGTCAACTGGCTCCGAGCATTAAGCCTCATGCCGGCCGCTCTCGATAATTTGGTGGGACTCATGAAATTAGGGATTGCCTTGATTGGGGAGGGGCAGATATGAGAGATAAACCCTTTGTTTCAGTGGAGGGGATCGAACAGAAACTTGATGGCAGCACTAACCCAACAGAAGATAGCCCTATACGCAAGATGGAGTTGGGGAAAAGTTTGTATATCGTGCAATGTCACTATATCGGCAATGAAACGATAGGCGATAAAATCGAACGGCTTGTTTTGCGAACGTGGGAGGGTGAAGCGTCCAGGAACCGATGAATCAGGAAGGGAATCCTCGAGGTTCCCTTTTCTAATAGACCGCGGCACACTACTTGCCGCTTCAGAAATCCGGTATACTGAAATCAGCCGATTTGTTGCTGGGAAAGGACGGAGGATGAAAAAACAACAGCAAACCCGAACCGCGATTTACTGTCGTTTGAGTCGGGACGATGAACAGAGTGGCGAAAGCATGAGCATTGAAAATCAGCGGATTTTGCTCCGGCGTTACGCGAAGGAGCAGGATTTTGAAGTGGTCGAGGTGTACACGGACGATGGCTGGAGTGGCACCAACTTTGATCGCCCCGACTTTCAGCGAATGAAGCGAGACATTGAGAACGGCGGCATTGATATTGTGCTGGTGAAGGATTTGAGCCGCCTGGGTCGCATTCAGATCGAAACGAGCCTGTGCATTCAGGTGTTTTTCCCGGAGCATCAGGTACGCTTTATTGCCGTCAGCGAGAACATTGACACTGCCAAGGGCGAAGATGATTTCATGGAACTGCGGAATCTGTTCAATGAATGGTTCGTCCGCGATACAAGCTGCAAGGTCAAGAGCGGCTACCGCCAGCGGGCGTTAAACGGCGATTACACGGGAGCCTTTGCCCCCTACGGCTATCGCAAGGACGAGCAGAACAAGCATAAGCTGGTTCCCGATGAAAATACGGCTTCGGTTGTGCAACACATTTTCCGATTGGCGGTGGAGGGCTACAGTCCTTATAAAATCGGCAGATTGCTGAGGGGAGATCGGGTTTTAACGCCACGCGCCTACCTGGCGGAGCAGCATCAGCGTTACCTGAAAGTCGTCAATACCCGGCATCCGTATGATTGGGGAGCAACGACCGTCAAGACTATTCTCCAAAACAAGGCGCATCTGGGGCACATGGTGAGCCACAAGGCAACCAAGCCCTCCTTCAAGAAAAAGCGGGTGGTCGCCGTACCTCAGGACGAATGGATTGAGGTTCGGGATACGCATGAGCCGCTGATTGACGAAGAGACCTTTGCTCTGGCACAGAAGGTCATTCGGGTGAAGAAGCGCCCGACCAAAGAGGGCGAGCATCAAATTTTCGCGGGATTGCTGAAATGCTCGACCTGTGGCCAAGGCTTGTCCTTCGCTCGCGGCGGAAGCAGCAAAACGAGCGGCGGCAAGGGCGGTCGCGGAAGCTTCGCCTGCAATCAGTCGCGAACGCGCGGCAAAGCATATTGCAGTTTCCATTACATCAGTTATGTGCACATCTACGAGATTATATTGGCTGACATCCGGCGACATGCGCAGACGGCCAGGGAGAAGGAAAGTATCTTTGTGGAGAAGCTTGCCATGGTGAGCCAGAACCAGCAGAAAAAGCAATGGCGAGCTGCCATGAAAGAGTGCGTCAGGTTGAACAGCCGGGAAAGCGAGCTGCAAACGATTCAGCGGAAGCTTTATGAGGACAATGCTTTAGGGAAAATCACTGATGAACAGTATGTGACGTTGTCACGGGATTTTACAGAAGAACAAGCGCAACTGAAGGAGCGGCTCAAACTGCTGGAAGAGCAGCTTAACCAGGCTGAGAGCAAGCAGGAGAACACGACTCGATTTTTGGAACTGGTGCGCGAGTACACGGATATGAAGGAATTAACAAAAGCGATATTGAATGAACTGATTGACAAGGTTGTTGTGTATGATGCCGAGAAGATAAACGGCAAGCGCGTGCAGCGCATTGATATTTATTACCGATTCGTCGGGTTACTTTCGTAAACATTTGAGGTGTTACCTCGTTAAAAATAGATTACTCCGTTGATTTATGTTGACCCTACAGGGTATTATTGTGTTTCTGCAGATGGAAAATGGGCACATGAGGGCAAGTGTAACTCTAGTTCGTCAATTTATTTGGGGGCAAGCAATGGCTTAAGAAAGTTTTTTTGCAAGTCAGCAACAGGCTCGGAAAAATATGAAAAACATGGTTTCATTTATGGATACTATTACGGGAGCAGCAGCGATTATGACTATTTTCTCATCAACAAATCCAACGGAATCATGGATGTCCAATTTTTTTACTGGAGCGTAAAAGGAATAAGGTAGTAGATTCAGCAACATAAGTACTAACTTGGGATGATGGAGCAACTCTCTATTATATTGAGAAATGAGGTTGTGTTGAATGGTTTATGAGACAACAGTAACAGAAAGAATGGAACTATTTTTGGATACTCTGCAGAATGGTACATATTTATTAAATGCAGATAAAACTACCATTGAGTACAAGATTTTCGAAGAGTTTGATATTGGAGCGATTTCGTTTCTCCACAATAATAATTTGATTATTTAAAAAGATGCTGGACTCATTAATGAACTCGTTATGAGTAAAAGTATTGAACTTCGTAATAAATTCATGTCGCTGCAAGGTATTGAAAAATGGAATATAGAGTCTGTGAAAAATTCAACTGAATAACCACCGACTTAGCCGGTGGTTATGACATATTTGCTTCTGCCTGCAAGCGCGTCATTAGGCAATCTCTAGAAAATCGTACCGTAAGCCCGGAAGTAGGCAAGCGGGCCGACTTCTTGCCAGGTTACCGTCCCGTCGGAGACCGTCGAGCCGGAGCCAATCGGCCATGCCGGCGAAGATGTCCCCGACGTGCCGGAGTTCATGGCCTCGTAGACGCGCCCGGAAGCGAAGACGCGATCTCCCCGAATCCGAGCAGCCGAAGCTCTCCATGGAATGTCGCTTGCCGGACCCGGGGATACGCATACCCATCCCACGTTGCCCCCTGCGGATGGAGCGGCGTTGCCGTAAATATCGCCCTTGAACCAGACGCCGTCGGTCGGCGGAGCGAGACCTTCGATATCGGGATCATATTCGATGACAATCCCTGCTTCGGGAGCCGGAGGGTTAATATTCCGCAAAATGTTCCGGCTGGTCGCGAAGAGCCTCACGGCTCGTTTGTTGGTTGGATTGTAATATTGCAGGTTTAATCGTCCCGTTCCCGTATAAGTCAAAGTGGAGCGTTTGATGGAAAAAATGATCGTGCTGGCGACGTTAAATACATTCGTCAACAGATAAGCGAAAGTCGAGTTCGCAATGATGATTCGACAACGGTTGACCTCGATTCTACCAACCCCTGTGTTAAACTCTCCTTGGAACATATAGGTGATCGTATTGGCGTACAAGTCGCATTCATTCAACGTGGTGAGAGGCGACTCCTCGGGCGTATTGATGTTGCCGAGCTTTACCACGGTATCCGTCAGCTTGCTGCCGTTAATCTGCACTTGCCGCTGTCTCGTGGATAACTGATGGTTGTTAAGAATGCAACGCGTAAACGCGGATGATCGGAAAAGAACATTCTCCGCCGTTTTAGCTCCGTTTCTCGTCTCGATGCGTACATTGAGATTGGTGAAAACGGAATCCGACGCCTCGTATGCCTTTAAGGTGAACTCCCTCTGAGCATTCCAGCCCTCGAACGAACATTGCTCCACACGGTTCGCCGTAACCGTAGGGATGCCGCTGAATTGATCGGTCCAGACAAAATGGTTGCCTCTGCAAATAATCGTATCGTCATCCGCCATGGCGAAGGAATTCGTGTCGATCAACGTGTTGCCGTAAAAGTACACATCGTAACCCGTGCCCCCGAGTCCGGCATTACTTGCGTACGCGATCGTATTGTCTTCGATGTTGACATGCGCGTGAGGCAGATGGGCGTCCATTAAGCCGATGCCGGTCTGACAACGGTACAGGTAGTTCTCCCGCACGTTGGCCATATGAAGCGAATACAAGTTGATGCCGATGCTGCTTAAGTTATAGAAATGATTATTATGAATTTCGATCGTCCAGCAGCCGATCAGAGCGCCATGGAACAGATTGTAGAACAGGTTATTCCGAACAACGCAGTTATCGCCATAGGAATCCTCTTGATTAATGCCGTAGCGGGTCGGATCGGGGAAAATCGGCTTGCGGTCCAGCACGCCGGTCCCGTCATGGATACTGTTGTGCTGTACAATATTGTAATTGCCTCCGAGCGTAATGCCGCCGCGATGCAAATTGTATACTTCGTTGTATTCAATTGTATTGTGATGCGGCGTCAAGCCGAATTTCAAAGTCATTTGCATGTTTTTGGCCGTGTTGGTTTCGTTGTTGAAGAGGAAACGGAATTTACGCGCTTCCGGCGGAATGGAGATCGGCGTATATATTTTTTTGTTGCTGTAGTAGCCAAGATAGGTGTTGTCCGCAGCGTAATAGGCAACGTCGACTTCCTTGTTAGTTATGGCCGTCTGGCGCGAATAGCCAGCTCCGGCAACCAGAAAGCTGCTGTAGCCTGTCGTTGGGATGGTCAGCAGCTGAGACACAAGCGTCTTGCCCGTGGCGGGGATGACGGCTCCCGTAGCGCGATTGATATCGTTTACCGTCAGACCGAGAGCGAATTCCGCATAATCGAAAAATCCTGTACTGTCAAGCGATATGCCGTCGCCCATGTAGCTGCTTATGGTGCAATTGCGGACGGAGCAATAGGACGAACCGCGAACGATTTGAATCCCGTAAGTCCATTCAATGGCGGCTTCGGCCGAGTTCGTGAAACTCCGATCCGCCTTGTCTCCGATCAGGATCAGATTGCGGATATGGGAGTCGGTAACGCTTTGAAGCTTGATGCTGACTCCGTCGTTGCCACTGGAATCGCGTCCAGGAAAGTTGTAGAAGTCGGTTACGCCGGTTCTCGTATCGAAGGGAGACTTGCGCGTCGAATCGTAGATGACTTTTAGCGTGGAGCCTCCGAAGTCGAACGTCATATTGCTCTGCGTGACCATTATGGTGCGCGGGTAACAGATCGCATAGCTGCCCGTCGGTACGATTACCATTCTGTAACCGTTCTCGTAAGCCCATTGCAGGGCATTGTTGAAGCCTTGAACGTTTTTGTCGGCTTGAAGGTAGTTGGCATCCGTATAAGGTTTGGCAGGAAGGCCTGCCATGATGCCCCAGCGGGCCAACTCCAATGTGTAGCTTATTGGGCTTCCCGATCCGGAGCTTGTTCCCGGCGGTCCTTGCGGGCCGACGGGTCCTTGCGGACCGACATCCCCCTTCGGTCCTTGCAGACCTTGCGGCCCTGCAGCGCCAGTGGCGCCGGTAGCTCCGGTTGACCCGGTGGCGCCTTTAGCGCCATCAGCACCAACAGGTCCCTGAGGGCCAGCGGGTCCGACAGCGCCAGCAGCGCCAACAAGACCCTGAGGGCCTGCAGCCCCAGTAGCACCAGTGTTGCCGGTAGCCCCCGTCGCACCAGTGGCTCCTTTGGCGCCGGCAGCACCAACAGGACCTGCAGGCCCTTGCGGGCCAATAGCCCCGGCAGTGCCTGCGGGCCCGACCGCACCTGTCGGGCCTACCGGGCCCGTTGCGCCCGTCGCCCCGGTAGGACCCGTAGCTCCAGTCGCTCCGTAGCCGCTCGGCAACGCCGATGTTCTGATTTTTCCCGTAGCGGAATCGTAGATCGTGTTCATTTTCTCTTGCAGCTCTCTATCATCATATACGAGGAAATTTTGACCGTTCACGTTCAGATATCCGTTATCTGGCATACGCTCACCTCTCGTCTCTATGAATTAGGGGATATGATTACTATATGAAAGGACGGCGATCGTCGGAAGTGTAATCGTCTAGTGTCGGACGGAGATAGGGACTCGTCTAACGTTGCCTCTGGTGGCAGCTATGCACGAACGACGGTCTAATCTTCTTTTAAGCTTCGTCCTTTATACTAGTACCACCAGTTGATAGACGGGAAGGTTGGGGCGAAGATGCAGGTGTTGGTTGTAGAGGATGACGTGTCGCTGAGTCATGCCATATCCAGCGTGCTTCGGGAGGAAGGCTTCCAGGTGCATGTCGCGTTGCGCGGGGATGACGGGGCTTTCATGGCGGAGCAAAATATTTACGATCTCATCATTTTGGATTTAATGCTGCCCGGCATGACGGGCATCGCGATCATCCATTATTTGCGCGCAAGGGGGATCGATACCCCGATCCTGTTGCTTACGGCGCTCGATGCGGTGGAACGTAGGGTCGAGGGGCTCGACGCCGGAGCAGACGATTACGTCGTGAAGCCGGTCGCCTTTCAGGAGCTGCTGGCGCGGGCGAGAGCGATATTGCGCAGGCACGGCACGTTGTCCGAGAACGGCGATATCGTCATAGGTCCATTAACGGTACGGCCGCGCCTTCAGGAAGGTTACTATAACCAGGTACCGCTTAAGCTTTCGGCGAAGGAATTCGAGCTGCTCGAATTTTTAGTCATTAACCGCAATCAGATTCTGACCCGCGAGCAAATTCTCGATCGCGTATGGGGGTTCGAATCAGACACGGGCATAGGCATCGTCGAGCTGTATGTCCATTATTTGCGCAAGAAGCTGACTGCAGCAGGTTGTCCGGAGCTGATTCATACCGTGCGGGGCATTGGCTATATGATGAAGGAGAAAGCGCATGTTCCAAAAGACGAAAATTAGGCTGACGCTGCTCAATGCCACCGTATTGTTCCTCATATTGACCGTACTGGGGACGAGCTTGTATTTGTATATGAGGACGACGATTATCGGCGGCATCGACAAGGCGCTGGAGGAACGTTCTGTCATGTGGAGACCCGTGACGACGATTTCGACTATGCCGACGCAGGGCTTGTCGTTTGTCATGGCGCAGGAAACGAAGCTTTCCCTCGCTACTATCAGCTCGGCCAGCAGCGTTTTCGCGCGCAATGTTGACATTTTATTATGGAACGATGAGGGACAACTGCTCAATATGAATATTGCCTATTCTTATCCGCCCAATCTGATGGACGTGCTGCAGCGCTCGCTGCAAAAGGAAGGTCTCTATTCCATTAGTCATAAGGGAGCCGAATATAGACTGCTTAATATACGGGCTGACGACGGCGATCCCGAAGTGGATTATTTTCAATACGTGAGCGACATCAGCTCGGAGATCAGCATGCTTAACACGATTATGACCCTTATCATCGTAGGCATCATATTCGGAGGAGGCATATCGATATTCGCCGGCTTGTATTTGGCCAAGCGAGCGCTAGTGCCTATCCGTTCCTCCTGGGAGAAGCAGCAGCAGTTCATGGCGGACGCTTCGCATGAGCTGCGGACTCCGCTTGCGGTTCTTCAGACGCATACGGAGCTGTTGCTTCGCCATCCGGGTCACACGATTGAAGAGGAGAGCATGGAGATATCGACGATGCTGAAGGAGATCAAACGGATGAACAAACTTGTAAATGGGCTCCTGACGTTGGCGCAAAGCGATTCCGAAGGACTTGAGCTTCAGATGCGGCCGGTCAGGCTCGACGATTTGACAAGGGGAGCCGCCAAGCAATTTCTGCCGCTGGCCGCCATGAAGAACATCCTGTTATCGGTGTATCTTCCCGAAGAATTGACGATATCCGGCGATGAAGAGCGGCTGCAGCAACTGCTCATGATCCTGCTCGATAACGCGATCAAATATACGCTTCACGGAGGCAAGGTTCGGGCGTCTTGCAAGAAGACGGCGTCAGGCGTCGTGCTTAAGATCCAGGATACAGGGCCGGGCATTCCGAGAGAAGAGCTACCGTTTATATTCGAGCGCTTTTACCGTGGAGACAAGACGAGAAACCGGACGGAAGGCGGCACGGGGCTCGGACTTTCGATCGCGCAATGGATCGTAACCCGTCATGGCGGCAAGATCGAAGCGGACAGCGTGCTTCATAAGGGTACGACGATCGTGATGACGTTTCCGACATAGTAACCACATAGATCAGCTGGAACGTCGTTAGACATTTTGGAAGGCCACCTTCGTTTTATCTTTGAAGGTGGCTTTTCATGTGCCCCTTAACTACAGGAATGACAATATCGTACAAAACGGGCTTGCTCACTGCTGTCATTTTGCCGTTTCCCGGCGAATCCTCTTGCTCGAGAGGCGTATCTATTGTAAAGACTTCCCGCTTCTCCGGATGTACACTTTACTGGAGTCAAATAACTGCACTTAAAGAGGGGGGATGAATGGACGGATTTTTGAAATCGTTTTATGTAAGCGCATTATAATTGGTTGTTAGGTGCGCAATACACAGTAACGGAAACAAAATAAGGATGAACATCAAGAAGGAGGAGTCAATTTGTTTACCAAAAAAATTTTAAAGCTATCCCTTGCGTTATTAATGGTATTTTCCGTGTTGCCGCTTTATGCAGCAGCTGAGCCTGTTGCGCCTGTAGAGATCACTCCTGTTGCAGTTTCAGATACGCTCGCGATTAATGACAGCAATCGAACAGCAGGGAGCGCTTTAAATAGCAAGACGACGTCTACCGGCGATAAAGCGTGGCGTTCAGTTAACGGGTTTAGTTTTGCTCAAGATGAAATCAATAGCTTGGATAGCTACATTACAAGCGATGGCGTAGATCACCCCTATGCATATGTTCCATATAATCCGACTGTTGAGACCAATATAGAAGCGGATATTGTTCTGCAGAACTCGAGCTGGGTAGCGATTGGCTATAGCAACGATAATAATTATTTGTGGACAACGGGCCAACTATGGGCATACGTTTCTCCATCGGGTACCTATCAAATTTTAAAAAATGGTTCTAATGCCATCGTTACTGGGCATGCAGCTGTATCCAGCGGCACGGACTATACAAATGTAAAGCTGCAATATAATAAAGCGACGGATATGGCGTCTTTATGGATTAACGGAACAGAGGTTGTGGCAAGCCTTCAGGTAGGCGGCATAGGAGAGATCAACTACGCTGGCTTTATGATCGCTTATCCTACTGCCTCCGAACAACGAATTAAAAATGTAGTCATTCGTGGCGAAGAGCAACAATCACTTGCTATAGCAGATGATTTGGCCGCTAATGCCCCCAATCGTTCTTTGGGTAGCTCCTTAAATGGACAAATTACTCCAGTGGCTGCCGAGAAATGGACGGCTAGTCCCCAGCTTGTATTCGCTGAAACAGAGGGCAAACAATATGTGACCAGTAATGCGGGGGGATATCCTACGGCATTCGTACCTTATCATCCAGCAGCTGATGCGACAAGTATTGAAGCCGATATCGTATTAGGTTCAGAGGATTGGTCGGCGATTGGTTATGCATCTGATACAGGCGAATTGTGGACTTCTGGCGTGGGCGCGCTATGGGCTCATATTAATAAAAATGGTACTTATCGGGTCTATAAGAATGGGATGGAAATGATAGCAGGCGGAGATGCTGCTGTATCTGCCGAGGGTAATCCAACTCATGTGAAGCTAGCTTACAATCTTGCAGCAGATACGATATCCCTGTGGGTTAATGGGGTGAAGTACGTGGATAATGTAGAAATAGGTGATTTGGATGGCGAGATTCTGTACGCGGGCTTTATGATTTGTACCGCAAGTAATGGCGAACAAAACTTCTCTAATTTTGCTGTACGTGGAGAAGCAAGGACGCCAGAGTTGGCGCTGGAGGTATTTGATGATCTGGCGATGAACGACACTAACCGCACGAAAGGAAAAAAACTAAATTATTTGGAAACTTTGGTAGATGGACGTTGGTGGGAAGCTTCTCCTGAATTTGTATTTGCAGGAGATCCGTCCGATAGCTATATTACGAGTAAGGATGGCGGGAATAATCATTATCCGCTGGCGCAAGTAGCCTATACTCCAATAGATCCGGTGACTAGTATTTCCTATGACATTCAAATAGGCGATATGCCTTCTGGATGGGTTGCATTAGGATATGCCAGTGATTTGAATTATTTGTGGTTTACAGGCCAGGTATGGGCATTGCTTGGCGCATCAGGGAATTATGTGATTTACACAGAGGGCGCAGACAAGGTATTGGCCTCTGGAACGGCAGAAATTGATGTCGATAGTTATACCAACGTAAAGTTGGAGTATAATGCGAATACTCAAACCGTATCGTTATGGATCGATGACGTGCGCTATGTGAACTCGCTGAATGTGGGCGATGAGCCTTTAAATATTCAAACCGCCGGTTTTATGATGACGTCGCCAACGGCATACGGGCAGAAGGTCAAAAATTTTACAGTCAAGGGTGAATCAGAGGATGTCCCTCCATTTTATCCGGAAGACATTGTAAAGCCTGATCCAAGCGACTTCCCGATCGGGGTATTTGAAGATGCCAATCTAATACGCGGTAAGAAAGGGCTATTCAAGGATATCGTTAATGATCTTCAGTCAAGAGGCCTTAATGCGATTATGTTATCCAACGGCAACGCTGAACGCGATGCAGAAATGATGGAAGTGTCCGATAAATATGGACTTGATGTTTACTTTGGCGCACACGTTGATTTTTATCCATGGCTGCATGATACTGCAGTGTCAGGCGATCTGGATGCCGCAAGAGAAATTGTTACGCCAGTCGTAGACTTGCTCAAGGATCATCCTAGCGTGAAAGGGATTAACATTTCGGATGAGCCAGAGCTGTACACGCTGGAGAAGCATGTGAATGCAGCGGATATTATTCATGAACTTGCCCCTGATATTAAAGTTTCTACACCTATTATTGGTTTTGATCGTGCGGGTCCGATGGCTGCCGCGCTTGATCAGGATGTTTATATTGTAGACGTTTATCCGGCAGCCCAGATTAATCCATTGGGCGACTTTACGATGAATGCCTATGGATACGGCGGCTGGGATTTTATCAGCTATACACGTGAAATTATTAAGGAAAGATCAGAGGATACACCGCTTTGGATGATTTTACAGACCCATGCCTATAATGCAGGTCGTTTCTCTTTACGTGAGCCGCTCCCGGCTGAGGTTCGCGAGCAGCAGTGGTTAGCCATTGGAGAAGGGGCTACAGGTATATTCTGGTTTGTATATGGCACACAACTGGATTCAGGTTGGACTGGTTTGAGTGACAATGAAGTGTTGTTTGCCGAGGTAGAGGATCTGACCGGAAGATTGAATCCGCTACGCGAGACATTCCTGGGTACAAAAAAGGATAAAGATCGTTTTACGGCGACTGCTACAGGTTCTGCCAAGCCTTATGTCAGTACATTAGTAGAGAAGAATGGGGATAAGCATTATGTTGTTGCCGTCAATACGGACGTGCTGTCCGATCAGTTGTTGACTATTGATTCCAAGCAATTTAAAGGACAATTGAAGGACTTGGAAACAGATGAGCTATTTACAATAGGAGTCTCGGAGATCGAAGTGCGTCCTGGAGACGGGAGAATATTCGAAGTGATTCCATCACAATCCTACAATGAGCCTACAGTAGAGATTACGACTTTGAATTCCGGACTTACTTTAAATGTAGGTGCTCAGCTTGGGTTGGGATCAGAGGCTGCTGCGCCGGAAGGGATTTCCAAAGTAACCTACTACGCTAATGGAGATGAAGTAGGTTCATCGACAGCTGTTCCATATATCGCTAATTGGACCGTAAACCGTTCGGGAAGCTATTCGATTACGGCAGTAGCGACTACAACAAAAGGGCTGGAAACCACTTCGGCACCTATTGAAATCATGGTCAATGGCCAAGATAATATGATTCGGAATGCATCCTTTGAAGCATGGAACAGTAATAGTCCAACAAGCTGGAATATGGGTTCAGAAATTACGGCGACCCTGGATCAGAATGTATACCGTACAGGAGGCACCTCGTTGAAGTTGTCTGGCGTAGTTGATGAGGTCGTTCTACGGCAAGATGTGACCTTACAGCCTAATAGGGAATATGAACTAAGCGCATGGATCAAAACAGATGATGTGAGAGGCTCCGGAGCACTGCTTCGTACGGTAGTAACAGGGCCGGCTGCTTATAACAATATAACGCAGCCTATCTATGGAACGAAGGATTGGACCCGGGTAAATGTGAAATTTACAACCCCATCCGTTGTTACGTCAAGCAATGTTTCCTTGTATCTGGATGCGCGAATGGTGCCCGGGATCGTATGGATTGATGATGTAAGCTTTGTAGCTACAGGCGCAGCCCAGGTTAGCGACGGGCTCGCACTGCACTGGTCCTTCGATGAAAGCAGGGGTACCCAAGTCTATGATTGGTCAGGCAATGGACATACAGGTGATATTATCCGATATGTTAATGGGGAAATGACAGAATTTGTCCCATGGGCTATAGCCTTTGATTCAGGCGCCAAATTTGGTTCAAGCGGTCTTTTTTTCGATGGTGTTGTCAATTATATACAGACTCAGAACGATTTTAGCTTGAATAACGACACATTCACCTGGTCATTATGGATGAATCCGCAGGAGTTTAGAAATCAGATCATCATGACGAGCGAGCAACTAGTAGTAGAAATAGCAGATGGACACCTGCAGGCAAGTGTGCAGGCGGACGGCGGAGAATGGTATACGTTAGCAGGTCCTGAGGTTAACACATTGGGCTGGCGCCATGTTGCAGTTGTATACGACCAAGCGGATGCCATGGAACTCTATATCGATGGCGAACAGGTTGCGACATCAATTGCTGTAGGGCCTTTAACTGAAGCGAGTGGAGAGTTAATCGTAGGCGCTTCGCTAGAGGATGCCAGCTTGAACTTACACGGATATATCGATGATTTGCGTATATTCGAACGCAAACTAACAGGCGATGAGTTGAAGCGCTTGGCTCTGAAGATGGCTAATCCAATTGAACCGGAGCTGGAGACTCCGCCAACCGAATGGCCAACAAATCCTAATACCGTTCCGACGAAGGAAGGTACAGTTACCATACAGGCAGGTCAAGCAGGTCAAGTCCATCTGAAGCAACTGATTCAGATGTATATTCCGGCTGGCGCTTTGGATACAACAGCAACAATTACGATTACGGAAGTAACAGATACAGACGACCTGATTGCTGACTCATCCCATACCCTGGCTAGTCGCATATACGAGGTATTGAAGACGGTAAACGGCAACTTTAAAAAACCTGTCAGCGTACGTATGGTTTATGATCCTAATGTTGTTGGTAACAATAAGCCAGTAATATTCTACTATGATGAGGTTGCCAAGACATGGCTTGAAGTTGGCGGTACCGTTGTTGAAGGCAATATAGTAGAAGCGACAGTGAATCATTTCACGAAGTTTGCGGTGTTTGCAGTAGCTGATTCAACTATTCCTGCTATATTTACCGACCTGCAAGGACACTGGGCGGAGCAATCCATCGCGCAAGCGAGCAAATCTGGCTTCGTGTCCGGGTATCCGGACGGTACGTTCCGTCCAGATGGTAAGGTGACACGGGCAGAATTTGTGAAGTTGCTTGCAGGGGCTTTGCAACTGGAGACTACTGGAAATAGAGCGTTAACGTTTACTGATCAAGATCAAATAGGGGCATGGGCGAAGGAGGCGATTGCTGCAGCAGTACAATTGGACTGGATTCAGGGGTATGAGGACAACACCTTCCGTCCAAACCAAACGATTAGCCGGGCCGAGATGGCCGTGATTGTGGCAAGGGCGCTGGGACTAGCTCCAAGCATTGCTAGTGGTGCGACCTCATTTGCCGATGATCAAGATATCCCGGTATGGGCGAAAACGGGGATTCATGCTTTAATAAACAGTGGTCTCCTGACCGGTAAAAATGGCAATCTTCTTGCTCCTAATGCTTCAACAACAAGAGCTGAAGCGGTCGTATTGATTCTTCGGGCATTAAAATAGCATATAACATCTAGCAGACTGTTACTTTCGTAAGGAAATGAGCACAGAGAGATAATCCCGGGATAGAGGGGATTATCTTCTTGTGCTCCTTCATTTTTCTTTACTTGTCAATGCATGAGCTTCGGATTTCACAGTGGAGAATTGGTTGCGCCAGTCGGTTGGACTTTTTCCGGTGTGTTTTTTGAAAGCGCTGCTAAAATGATGAATGTTTGGATAACCACATTCTTCTGCTATCTGATTGATTTTTAGCGTCGTTGTGGTCAAGTAGTTGGCGGCAGCGCGCATTCGAAGCTCATTGAGGTAACTCATCGGCGTAAATCCACTGTATTCTTTAAACTTTTTGATCAGATAGGAGTTTTGGAAATGAGATAATGAGGACAAATAACCCAAGGTGATGTCATCTCTAAATGTTGACTCCATATTGATCATTAATGTTTTGATAATGTCTTGTGTGGGTGTTTGGCTCAGGGGTTGCTTTAAAATATCTTGAAAGCCAACACCCTGTTTATGGGATTGGAGGAGTTCGTTTACAATGATGAACAGCTTCGAAATATCAAGCATTAAAAGATCGGAGCCGCACGTCATGTTTTTTATGTCATGCCTCAATAGATCATTAATTCCCATGATGGTATGAGTCATGACGTCGGGCATGTGGCTTGATATATCGGATTCACATTGCAAGCGGTTCCAGACCAGAATATTCTCCAGACTCGGGAATAAAGAGGTGGTAAATGCCTCGTCCAGCTCGATATACCAGAATGTTGCTTTGCTCGAAAGGATGATGACGTCATGAGGAGTGTTCGGAGTAATAAAAAATAGTGAGTTTGGTTTAATATGATAGGTTTCGCCTAACCACTGCATTTGATAGCTTCCTTCTGCCAAATACAAGATCTCGAAAGAAGGGTGAATACCACCGGTCTTGTAATCCGATGGGGAATAGTGATCGACATACTTAAAGGTGCGAATACGCATAACGATTCTCCTAAGGAATATGACTTGTGGTAGACCTATTGTAGTATGCCTCAATCGGATTGTAAATGCAGACAGTTGAGAATTGATGAAGGTGCACCGAACTGTATCCACACAGGAAATGAGCTTTGTGCCTGCGACTTCAAGTCGATATCGGTCGATAAGTTCAATTATTTGCAAACGGTTTCGGAACAAGGCGTCATTGGCAAGCTTTATCGTTGTGCATGAGAACAAAGAACATTATCTGATGCAAATACGTTTCGGGCTCTACAAGGTATACTCAAGTTAGCAGTAAATCAATTATATTAGGAGGGTCAACAAAGATGAAATCAAAAGTAAAAAAATCATCGTTGCTCGTTTTTTCAGCCTTGACTGTGCTGCTCGCTGCATGCTCAGGCAATAACGGCAATAACCCTGCAACAGAAAGTGCAAATCCGACAAATGGCAATACTCCGGCAGCGGAAGCGCCCGCTGTGTATGACAATGGTTTGCCTAAAGATGAGAAGGTTACCTTGAAGGTCGGGTTTCTGGAAGCTGGTTACGGAAGAGAATGGTTTGATCATGCAACTGCTTTATTTACTGAGCGGTATCCGAACGTCACATTCGATATAACGGCTTCACCCAAAATTCCAGATCTGATCACAACGAAGGCGGCAGCAGGAGACGACAAAGACATGTTCGATATTCTCTACGGACTAGCTTATACGGAGTTTGTAGATGCAAATAAGCTGGAGCCGCTTACAGACATCTTTCAGATGAAGCCTTCCGACGGCGGCGGCAAAACATTGGACGAGCTAATCGTTCCGGGCTACAATGTGCCCGAGCAATACTACAAAGGCGAGAACTGGCTGTTCCCTATCGCCAACTACATCGGCGGCATGTTCTATGATCAGAAGCTGTTCGAAGACAATGGCTGGAACAAATCACCGAAAACGTACGATGAGTTCCTGGCATTATGTGAAGCGATCATGAGCAAAGGGATCGATCCGATCGTGTACTCCGGGCTTTATAACTACTCGATATTCTCCTTTGATACGAAGGTGTTCGAGTTGGCGATTGATAATGGCAACAAGGAGTTCCGAAATCACTACGAGAACTATTCGGGGCCGGAGTTTACTTCAGCCGAAAGTGTAGAGGTGTACAATCGTCTTTACGATATGGGGCAAAAGGGATATATCAGCAAACAAAGTGTTGGTATGAATCATACCCAATCCCAAATGCTTGCACTGCAAGGCAAAGCGGCCATGGTGCCTTCGGGCGATTGGATCGAGAATGAGATGAAGGAATCTGCGCCGGAGGACTTCGAGTGGGGTTATATGGCCGTTCCGTTTTCCAATAACCCCGAAACACCGATCCACATCAATAATGGTCTCAGCTATGCTTTTCAAATTTGGGCGAACAAACCTGATCTGACGAAGCAGTGGGCAAAACAATTTTTGGTATCGTTGCTGACGAATGAGGTGCAGCAGATCTTGGTTGATAAAGGCGGCGCGTTCCCTCTGAGATCCGACTTCATGGATGATTCCGCGCGAGCGGCTAATATGAAGCCGTTGCAGAAGTCGATCGCTACCTATATGAGCGAGAACAATGTGGTACTCGAATTGAAAAGTCGTAAGGTCGTACTAAACTCGCCTGACTTTGTCGCGGCTAATAAGCACGTTCAAGATAATACCGCGCTTATCTTGACAGGTCAGAAGGAGCCGTTGCCGATTCTCGAAGAGGGAGAGCGCTTGCTTCAGAAGGCTGTACAGGAAGCCGGGAAGTAATACAATCTCCGTATCGCTAACCAGCAACTAATCGAGCCAAGCAGACCGTTGATCAATAAGTCAACGGTCTGTGCGGCGACTTGGACAGGAGAGAGATCGCTTTGAAGACATTAACCCGGACGAATATTCATATTCAAAAAACAGTGTTTTTATTGCTGGCGGTATTGCCGCCCTTTGCTGCGTATGTGTTGTTTACTCTATATCCAAATGTACTTTCCATCTATTATTCGTTCCTGGACTGGAACGGAATCGGGGAGAAAAAATATATTGGCCTGGATAACTACATCCGATTATTTCAAGATCCAGTCGTCTTGAACGCGCTTAAGCATAATCTTATTCTCGTCGCCACTGTCATTCCCATTACACTAATCATTTCGTTGGTACTGGCTGACCTGCTTGTGAACCGCCAATATAAGGAAAACAAATTTTATAAGGTGTTATTCTTCTTCCCGAACGTCTTGTCACTCGTCGTAATCGCACTGATCTGGAGCTTTATCTATGACGGTACATTCGGATTATTAAATAGTGTGCTGCGGGTATTAGGCATAGGAGGGGATCACAACTGGCTGGGTAGTCCAAAGACTGCGCTGGCATCAACGATTCCGTTATACGTCTGGTGTTACGTTGGTTTCTATGTCGTTATTTTTATGAATGCAATGAGCGCGATTCCGAAGACGATCTATGAATCTGCCACGCTTGATGGCATTACGAGTTTTCAACGATTTACGAAGATTACTTTGCCTTTAATGTCAGGTATCATTCGTGTGGGAATGATTTTCTTAATGCTGAATGTCATTAAGGGATTTGAATATATGTTTATTATGACGAAAGGCGGCCCTGGCGGCGCAACGGAAGTTATCTCGCTTTACATGTTTAACCTGGCCTTTGGCACGGAAAGTTTAAGTCAGCACTTTTACGGATATGCGTCTACGATCGGGATGCTCATTTTCGTCCTGTTGGTGCTGCTCAAGGTTGTCATCGATAAAGTATTCTCGAAAGATAGCGTAGAATTTTGAAGGGCGGGTTTTCATGACAAGAAGGATGGGATCTCTCGTATGGCGTATCATATTGTTGCTATGGGCTTTAAGTGTCATTCTTCCGATCATCTGGATTGTCTATCAATCATTTAAAACAAATCAACAATTTTTTGCCGATATTTGGTCATTGCCAAGCACGTTTCAATGGTCCAATTATAGCAAGGCATGGACGAACCTCGGTGTAGGACAATCGATGCTGAATACCGTGTACTATGTCGGCTTAAGCTTGTTCATTAGTTTAACATTGGCAGTTGTGAACGCCTATGCCTTTACGAAAATGGAGTGGAAGCTTCGCAACATCGTATGGAGTCTCATTATGCTGTCGCTGTTCTTGCCGGGCATCAACATCCTGGTTCCACAGTATACGCTCATGAGAGCGCTTGATCTGACAAACAGCTTGAATGGCCTTGTACTTCTTGCCAGCTTGCCGCTGGGCGCTTTTGAATTGCTGTTGCTTGGAAGCTTTATGCGTTCCCTGCCTAAGGAACTAGAGGAGAGTGCGTTCATCGATGGGGCAACAATATTCCAGGTCGTTAGAAAAATTATAGTTCCGCTTGCTATGCCTGGGCTCGTCACAATTGGTATATTCAAGTTTGTCGCATTATATAATGACTTCCTGGGCCCGTTCATTCTGCTGAGTGATCCGGACAAGTATACGGTCAGTGTTAATATGTATGCGGCGAATGCGATGATGGAATACAAGTCGGACTGGGTTACTCTTCTTGCCGGTCTTGTCATTACGGTCATTCCTACAATTATCGTGTATATGTTATTCCAGCGTAAAATTATTGAAGGAGCAACGTTAGGCGGGGTCAAAGGATAGACCATGGCAGTCCTCTTAAAAACAACGTTCATTTTCACGTTAATCGTGTAACGAACGTTGTTTTTTGGCGTCTCCACCGACTTAAAGGTACCATTCAACCTGGTATCCATGCCCTTGATTCCAGTAAAGTGTACATCCGGGGAGGCGGGAAGTCTTTGCAATAGATACGCCTCTTGAGCAAGAGGATTCGCCGGGAAACGGCAATATGACGGCAGCGAGCAAGCCCGTTTTGTACGATATTGATATACCGGTTGAGGAGCAAACCTAATTTAAGCTTCATTTAAGCTAATCAAATTCAATTCAAAGAGTAGGGCCTCATAATGGCTGGAGTGAACAACTTTAATTTGAAGCCAAGAGGGGAGAACGATTGTATGAAGATTTGGAACGGGAAGTGGAGTGCCGGAAGTGTAGTTGCTGTTCCTTTAATTGCGGCGATGCTGGCTGGCTGCTCATCGGGAGGGGAAAGCAAGGACAAGGTGCCGGATCCGGGAGAACCCGTTACGCTCAAAGTAGCTTATTTCAACGAGCAATCTTTTTATCAAAGTTACGGCAACGTGTTTAACGCCAAATATCCGAACGTAGAGTTCGAGATCATTCCGACGATGGACGTCTCCATGCAAAAGGATCCCGTACAGGCCATGTCCGATCTCATTGACGCCGAGCAGCCGGATGTGGTGCTTCTGACGATGGAGCAATACGAGACGCTGGCGGCGGACGGGAAGCTGTACGATCTCGACGCGATGGTTCAGCAATCCGGCTTCGATATCGAGAATATCGTGGAAGGTGTCGTTCAATTGCTGCGGGATTCCGGAGGAGGCAAGCTGTACGGTCTGTCTCCATCCTTTAATACGAAGGCGCTCTACTACAACAAGGACCTGTTCGCGAAATACGGGGTGCCGGAACCAAGCGACGGCATGACGTGGGAAGAGGTGCTTCAGCTCGCGGCCCGTTTCCCTGCGGACGGAGACGACGAGAGCCGCATCTACGGATTTGCGCCCTCCATGTTCGATCAGAATGCCTTTAAGCTTATTCAGGATATGGCCGCTGCCAAGGGGTTGAATTACTTGAACGCGGACGCGACGGAGCTGACGTTATCGGATCCGGAATGGAAGGAAATCTTCGAAGCCGTAGTAGGCGGTTATGCGGGGAAAACGGTGTTCATGCCGCAAAACTCCGAGCAGGGCTTCTCGCTGGACGGTATGTTGTTCCAACAAGGCCGGGCGGCCATGACAGTCGACAATCCCATGCTGATGAATATGAGCGAAGGAGGCATGGCGGGCGGTGCCGTTTCGTTCCGAGCTGCGTCCGGGTCGGACGAAGCCGTACAAGAAGTCAAGTCTCCCGAGCCGATCAACATGGGCGTCGTGACGGCGCCGGTGGACGCCAGCGCGCCGGATCAGACCAGCGAATACGAAATCTCCCAAATTTACGCGATTAACGCGGCTTCCGCGCAAAGCGACCAAGCATGGACGTTTGTCCAATACGTGCACAGCGAAGAAGCGGCAAAGATTCGGGCCAAAACGTCGATGGGACTGGAGTCGAGAAAGGGATACGAGACCAGCGCGAGCGGAGCCGATTTGTCGCCTTTCTATCAATTGAAGCCGTTGCCCAAGGAGTCGACGAATTGGTACCCCAAAGGGTTCCGCAACAGCTTTGCGAAGATAGCGGGAGAGGAGATCGGAGCAGCGGCGAGCGGCAGCAAAAGCCCGGACGAGGCGTTTAAAGATTTGATGGACAAGGCCGTGGACGCGCTGGCCGAAGCAAATTTGAGCGGCGAGAAGGAACGCGGCGACGGCGGATTCGGAGGTATGGCCACTTCCATCTTCATTGGCGGGTAAGTCATGGAGACGGGGAGCATAGTGGAATCGCCGATCGTTCAGCTTAGCGGAGTAGAAAAGTCATTCGGAGCAGGAGCTGCGCGCGTTGAAGTGCTGAAGGGAATCGACTTGACCCTGACGGCCGGCAGCCTGGTTATGCTTAGAGGACGGTCAGGCTCGGGGAAGACGACATTGCTGAACATTATGGGGGGACTGGATCTGCCCTCGGAGGGATCGGCAGTCGTGGATGGACAACCGCTTAAGGCTCTTGGCGATAAAGGCCGGACGAAGCTGCGGCAAAGACAAATTGGATTCGTGTTCCAATCCTACGCGTTGCATCCGCTGCTGTCTGTAAAGGAGAACGTGGAGCTGGGCCTGCGCATGGCAGGCACGCCGTCCGGCTTATGGGAGGAGAGAATTAATCTTTGCCTGGAGCTTGTCGGCATGGCCAAGCGGCCGCTGCACCGCCCATACGAGCTGTCCGGCGGAGAGCAACAGAGGGTGGCGATCGCGAAAGCGGTCGCTCCTTCTCCGAAGCTGCTGCTGGCGGACGAACCTACTGCCGAGCTGGATACGGGAATGTCGAAGCGGATATTGGCTCTTTTCCGGCAGCTGCAGGGCGATGGCATGACGATCTGCATGACGACACATGATCAAACGATGCTGGAGGTAGCGGATAATGTTTATGAAATGGCCGATGGCAGGCTGGGGAAGTAAGAAATGGAGGTTCATGCTGGCGTTAGCGCTCACGTCGATATGGATGACAGCATCGGGCTGCAGTCTGTCCCCCGAAGCGTCGGATGCGGAGCTGATCCAATTGATCGAGCCTCCCAAGCTCTCGAAAAAACCGGAATTTACCGTGGCCAGGGCGGACATAGAGACGAAGGTAAGCGCTACGGGCAAGCTGATGTCCGCCCGGCAAGAAGAACTGAAATTCGGGGGCGAAAGCGGACAGATTTCGGAGCTCATGGTCAAAGCGGGCGACACGGTGAAAAAGGGTCAGACCATCGCGAAGCTTGCGACCGGTACGCTGGAGACGCAGTTAAAGCGCAAAAATATCGAGGTTCGGCAAGCGGAGCTTGCCATGATCGAGAAGCTCAGGGACGACAGCCGCACGCCAATGCAGAAAGAGCTTGACGAGCTGAATTTCGAGCTGCTTGTAAGCGAGAGGGATGAGCTGCAGGCAAAGCTGGACGCGTCGGAGCTAACGGCCCCTTTCGACGGAACGATCGTATCCTTTGCGAAGGAAGTCGGCGATATGGCAAACGCGTACGAGACAATCGGCGAGCTTGCGGATTGGACGAAGCTTGTCGTGGCGGCGGGGTTCTCCGCTTCCGACCAGGAGAAGATAGCCATCGGCATGGAAGCGCAGGTGCAGATCAATACGCTGGGCAGCTTCAAGGGGAAGGTGTCGCGGATGCCCATTGCTTCCGCTTCGGGCGGGAAGGGAGGAGCGCTCGACGCGTTCGTGCTTATCGAACTCGATGATTTTCCCAAGGACGCGAAGTCCGGCACCCCGCTAAGCGCAGCCGTCGTTACGGAGAGGAAGAAGGATGCCGTGCTCATTCCTCCCGCCGCGCTGCGCACGGGCTCGGGCAGAAATTACGTGCAGGTGGTCGATGCGGAGGGCAACAAACGCGAGGTGGATGTGGAGGTAGGCCTGTCGACCTCGACCGAGGTGGAGATCTTGAAAGGGCTTGAGCCCGGACAGAAGGTGGTTGGGCGATGAAGGGGATGCTCCGGTTCGTCCGGCGAAAAATGTGGAATAACCGGATATTGACGGCCAGCACGATGCTGGGGTTGTTGATTGCCGTAGCGTTTACCGCCTGCATACCGGTCTATACGGAGCATGCGTTAAAGAAATTGATGGTTTCGTCGCTGACGGAGGACGCAGGCTCGTCGCCGCCGGGGTCGCTGCTGCTTCGTTATCAGGCCGCGCGGGGTACGCATACGAAGGTAGAGGAGCTGCAGACGGTTAACGATTATGTCGCGAACCGGCTGCCATCGCAAATCGGATATCCCAGAAAACAATCCGTCGAGGCGTATTCGCTGGCGCAATCGCAGCTTCGACCCGGCGGCGAGGGGAAGGCCGACAACCGCAGAAGGCAGATGACGTTAATGTCTCAGACCGGCATGGAGGAGCAGGTGGAGCTGACTGACGGTCGGATGTACGGAGACGCTTCGAAAGAAGGCCCGATCGAAGCCATCGTAACGGAAGAGGCGCTCGCTCGCCAATTTCTGAAGGTCGGAGATATCTATTCCTACACGGTACAAACGCGTACCGGCAACCAGACGGCAGAATTCGTCATTGTCGGGGTGTTTCGTCCGAAGGATGAGGGTTCTCCGTATTGGTACCAAGGATTGGCCTCGTTCTCCGGTATGCTGATGATTTCTCCGAAAGCCATGGAGGAGAGAGTGCTGGGGGGACTGGGGGGGAATGTGGCCTCAGCCAATTGGTACGGCTTATACGAATTGGCGAATTTGGATCGCGGCGACTTGGCGCGTCTCGAGAACAGCATGAAGCGGCTGGAGAGCGATCTGTTCCGAATGCTGCGCGAGCTGCGCGTCGATCTAAGCTTCCTTGGGCTTATCGAGAAGTTTCGGAGCGAAGACGTCAAGCTGCAGGCGCAGCTTGTTGCGTTGGCCGTGCCGATGCTCGCCATGTGTTTCTATTTCATCTATATGAACGCCGGTCAGGCGCTGGAGCGGCAGCGCAACGACATTGCCGTTCTCCGGAGCCGGGGCGCCCGGATGCGACTGATCTATGGAATCTTCCTCCTGGAGAGTGCCATGCTGGGAGCGATCGCCTGGCTGGTCGGCATGCTGCTGGCGATCGGGATGGCGCGCGTCATGGTGTGGACGGACGGCTTTATGCAATTCCAGCCGGGCAAGGAAGCGGCAGTCGGCTGGAGCGTCTTGTCCGGTTGGTATGGCTTGGCGGCCGTCGTCGTTGCCATAGTCGCGGGCACGCTTCCGTTAGGCTCGTTCGGGAAGCAGTCGATCGTGGCCTACAAGAAGCGGCAGGCGAGGAGCGACCGGCCGCCCC
>NZ_BDQX01000098.1:154667-198586 GCF_003112455.1 Paenibacillus agaridevorans | reverse complement strand
GCGCCACCTCATACTTTCGCGCTAGTACACCAACTTTAATGCCAGCCAGTGCTTCCTGTGCAGCTAGTACTCTCCAACTTAATTAGGGGGCTTAATAGTGATCAAATATTTAACGCATGAATTAGGGGCAGATCGTATCTTAATGGACCCACAAACATGGAATTTAAGAGCAATCACTTGTTATGAAAGATGTGGATTTAAGAAAATAATGAAACTTGAAAATTATGAAATGCATGAGGGAGAGCTAAGGGATTGTTGGCTGATGGAATACGACAAGAACGAGGAGAATTTTCATGAGCGAATTTAGTGCAAGCTATCATATTAGAACGAATGCTAAAACAAAAGTTGTAGACCTAATTAAAGATTCAGACAATAAGGGATATGTATTTGAAGAAACTAATGGCTGGGTTACATTTTTAATTGATGGCCCAGCTTTTAATATTAATGAATCAGTACTCTTATGTAATCCTGGATTATTAGTTCATTATAATTATGCAGAAGATCATGGGTGGGAATTTTGAAGAACCACCAGCATATGTTTTGGCCACTAAATTAGGGTTAGTACATTTTGAATGGTTATCAGTTGATTACATTGAGGACAGATTGGATGAAGTATTAGTTGTTGGATAAACGAAGAAGGGCGGCTTCACATAACACCATATTCACGCTTCGATCCATTCGGCACTCGGTGAAATTACGAAGAGATATATATAAAAACAGGAGGTGTCCGAATGTCACGGCAGATCACATTGGCTGATGGACGAACTGTCAAAGTAGATTGCCTGAGTTGTGCTCTGACAAGTGGATTAATTGATTCCACAGGCGGAGTGATTTATGAATCTAAACATTTTCATGTACATCAAGATGTTGCTTATCCAATAAGAGGTTTAGTAATACTTGCTTCTAAAAGGCATTTTTACTGTATGGACGAGCTCTCGGTAGAAGAACGATTGGAATACATATCATTAATACATAAGATTAGAAGCGAACAAAGATTAAGACTAGGAATTGATAAGGTATATTATTTTTATAATGAAGATACAACTCATCATTTTCATATGTGGATGGTTCCGAGATATGAATGGATGAAACAATTTGGAAATTCCGTTGAATCTTTGAGACCAGTATTGTTACATGCAAGAAATAAAATGAATAATGAGGAGAACATGAAAACTGTAATTGAAGGAATCGAAGAATTATGGGAAGGATTAAGGGAATTTGAAAGCAGCGAAGGGTAACTTCGCCTACACGATATTCACGCATCGGGGCATTCGCCCTCGGCCCGGAAAGAAGTAATTGGCAGGGAAGCAGGTCCAGCCGGACATTTAAGACCTTCGTCGGACTTCGTGAATACAGGAAAATTAGATATACTTGCAGAAAACTTGAGGTGAAAGATATGGACAGAGTAGCGAGTATAAGAACAGAAGAGAAGAAATATCATGACTTCTGTTACGATAATTACAATTTATTTGAATCAGGTTCCTGGCTACATAGACCGGTAAAAACTGTAATCGACCTTTTAGCAGAATATAACCAACAAGACTCATTATGTGTATTAGACTTAGGTTCAGGTATAGGTAGGAATAGTATTCCTATAGCTGAATCATTGAAGAATAATAATGGCAAGGTCGTTTGTGTTGATATCTTAGAGTCCGCTATAGATAAATTACATTATTATAGTAAGAAATATGGTGTTGAACAATATATTGAGGCAATATTATCTGACATTGAACAATTTACTATCGAACAAGAAAAGTTCGACATTATTATAGCTGTGTCTTCTCTGGAACACGTAAGCTCGGAGAGGGAACTGGAAAGAAAACTCAATGAAATGACATGTGGAACCAAATCAAATGGGTCGAACTGCATTATTATTGGATCGAATATAAGAGAAGTAAACCTTGAAAATGGGCAAGAATTAGATCCAATGTTTGAAGTAAATATATCTATCGAAAGAATGCTGACATTATTGGATCAATGTTATGCCGGATGGGTAGTTAAAAATCGGTTTGTAAAACAATTAGAATATGAAATAGACAGAAATGGACAAAACGTAATGCTGACTACGGATTGTATAACATTTGTAGCTAAGAAAATAAAGTGAGATAATCGTTGAAACCAGCAAGCACCATCTAACAATGTGTTCAAGCATCGGCGGACTAAGGGTAAATGTCCGTCGTGAACACGGAATGTTAGATGAAATCTACGAAAGAAAACTAAATAATCTAAGGAGTTGATCGTATAGTCATTTACATCTTTATGATAATAATCATTATAGGATTAGCTAGTATAGATGGATCCCTTAGAAAAAAAACGAAAAATGATGAAAGAATAATTAATAGACTAGACCTTATTATCAACGAACTTAAAAATAGAAAAGACGATTTTGAACCTAAAGATTCTTAAGGAATAAGTTTGATTAGAAAAAATAAAGAAGGGATTGAATTCATTTGATCGTATTAAGATTTACGCAATCATTATTGAAAGACATGAAGTCTGCTCAAATTCAAGTCGACGATATTTCACCTCTTTTCAGTTGGCATGTGAATATATATAAGTTAAACAACAAAAAACACATACTATTTGTTAATGATTTATCAAGGCTTTGTCTAATCATTGATGGAATCAGATCATCGCAACTTTCTTTACTAAAGGAGAAGTTTTTGATAACACTGGAAACTTATTTACAGGAAGAAGAAATTGAAAAAAATATGATTGATAGGTATTTGAAAGAAGGTTCTGAATTAAGTATTTCAAAAACCAACAACAGAAGTGTATTAAGCACAATGACTGAAATATCCATTTTTGAAACAGATAATTTTACAGACAATATGCAAAGAATGAAATGGCTGAATCGATTAATTTATAAACCAATAGAATATAATGAACCAATCAAAGTATTTAAAGAAGCTCTAAAAACATTATCTAAGTGAATTGTTTGGCAGGTGAAGTTTCAATGAAGAGAATCATGATTATTGGATCTGGTGGAGCTGGTAAATCCACTCTTGCCAGACAACTGGGAGAGTTATTACAATTGCCAGTTCATCATATGGATGCGTATTACTGGAAGGCCGGCTGGAATCCTACTCCTAATGAACAGTGGGATTCGTTTCAAGAAAAACTTGTACTAGAAGAACATTGGATTATAGATGGAAATTATGGTCGTACTCTTGATATTAGAATAAAACGAGCTGATGTTGTTATTCTCTTGGATTTTTCAAGATTGATAACCGTATACAGAGTGATCAAGAGAAGGATTATGTATCATGGCAAGACAAGACCCGACTTAAATGAAGATTGTCCTGAAAGTCTGGATTTTGAATTTATAAAATGGGTGTGGAATTTCAGAATAACAAGGATTCCAATCATTATTCAAAAACTAAGAGATTATAGTGACAAACATATTATTGTATTGAAATCGCCGAAAGAAGTGAAAATTTTTCTAGCACAAGTAAAGACATTGGGTGCGGGAGTTTTCGAAAAAGATGAGAACTTCTCATAACAACCTCATCACACAATTGCATGATTAGAATTAATTGGAGGAGAGCCGATGAAAATTTTAATTGTCTCCGACGAAGAGTCCAAATACATTTGGGATCATTTTGATCCTTCAAGGTTCAAGGGAATTGAATTGATCCTATCATGCGGAGATCTCAAAGCCGAGTATTTGTCTTTTCTGGTCACAATGATTAAGGCGCCTCTATTCTATGTGCATGGAAATCATGATACGACCTATATAACAAAGCCTCCTGAAGGTTGCGAGAACATTGAAGATAAAGTTGTCAAATTTAATGGCGTTCGAATTATGGGGCTCGGTGGCAGCAATCGATACAGCCAGGGTAGCCATCAATACACCGAAAAACAGATGAAATGGAGAATAACTAAACTCAAGTTCAGGTTGTGGAAAAACAAAGGAATCGATATCCTGTTAACACATGCACCAGTCTATAAAATTGGAGATGGCGAAGACCTCTGTCATAGGGGATTTCAATGTTTTATTGATTTTATGGATAAATATCATCCAAAGTTGTTGCTCCATGGACATCAGCATTTGAATTACGGTAAAGGCCAAAGAATTCATCAATATAAAACGACGAAAATAATTAATGCTTTTGGTTATCACATTATTGAGATATAGTCAGGTTCTGCCGTTCAATCGGAGCAATACGAATTAAACAGAAACAAAGGAGGCCAGGGCAAAATGATCCAATATTCTTTTGATCATAACCTGCAAGCATCAGATGTAGCGGAAGTTTTCCGATTGTCGGGTATGAAAAGGCCATTTGCGGACTTGGAACGGATTCAGAGGATGATTGACAATGCTCATGTCATTGTATCGGCTTGGGAGAAGGGGAAAATGATCGGCATTGCACGAGCGATAACCGATTTCTCGTACTGCTGTTATTTATCCGACCTTGCGGTAATCCAGCAGCATCAACAGGTGGGCGTGGGCAAGCAACTCGTTCAGCACGTTCAAGATCGAATCGGCGACGAATGTTGTCTTCTCCTTTTAGCAGCACCAGGAGCGATGGACTATTATCCGAAGATTGGATTCGAGAAGGCCGAGAACGCTTTTCTCATCAAACGCAAGCAATAGATTAGGTTAACCAATTTCAACTGCCAACACGATGAGCATCACAACAATCAATTAGAAAAATGTAAAAAGGAGATCATGCCATGACGGTCAAAAAACAAAGCGGGGAAGAGCAGGTTGCCACCTTTTTAAGCGAATTGCAGCATCCGTTCAAAGCTGAAATCGAAGAAGTGCGAAGGATTGTACTGGAGGCTGTACCCGAACTCACGGAGCATATCAAATGGAATGCGCCAAGCTTCTGTTATGCAGCCGAGGACCGAATTACATTCCAATTGCAAGGGAAGGGTTTCTTTAGACTTATCTTCCATACAGGGGCAAAAGCTCAGACACGTACGCAAACAGGTAAACTAATCGAGGATCATACCGGGTTGCTCGACTGGGCGGCAGATGACCGTGCAATTGTTAAACTCACTGATCTAACGGATGTAATGGCGAAAAAAGACAAATTAATCGATGTAATAACCAAATGGATTGAAAAAACAAAGCAGTCATAAGCAATTCCTGTTATAGAAAGTGGGATGAGATGAAATTTATTATTATTTTTGGCCCTCAAGCCGTAGGCAAGATGACAGTAGGTCAAAGCTTGTCCAAGCTGTTAAATATTAAGTTATTTCATAATCACATGTCGATTGATTTTGTTTCGCAATTTTTTGATTATGGGACTGCGTCAGGGAAACGATTAGTTGCTTTAATCCGTCGGGAAATATTCGAAGAAGTATCAAATAGTCATTTAGAGGGGTTCATTTTCACCTATTTGTGGGGGTTCGATCTCCAATCAGATTGGGATTACATTCATTCTATAACGGAGCTCTTTGAGTCAAAGAGCAGCCAGGTATATTGGGTTGAACTGGAAGCCAGCGTAGAAGAAAGACTGCAACGAAATCGCACCGCAAATAGACTTGAGCATAAACCAACTAAAAGAGATGTAGAAAAATCGGAAAAGGATTTAATTACAACTTACGAAAACCATCGACTAAATTCTAAACCTGGAGAAATTACAAGGAGCAATTATATAAAAATCAACAATATGAATATGTCGCCAGATGAAGTTGCCAAAAAAATTCGAAACGAATTGAATTTATGAGCCCCTGTGTATTACAATTTTGGAATCCCTGGTATTCTGATTCTAAACTTCTCGATAGTGACTGCTTTACTCATCCATATTCACGATAGAATAAAACCGTTTGAGGTATCGAAAAAGGTGAAGGAAGATTTAGATGCTGGTCAATAGTCATCAAAGTCACGATTATTGGAATACCTGATCGTCATGGGGGCGTATATGTCTAAAAAGTTCAGATATGTAATGGAAGCCACACTGGCTGCAATCGCTGTGATGGCAATCGTTGTAATTATACCTGTTGTACAGGGATATTTTATGTCAAGAAATTATGTTCCTGACATAGTAAAAGCATATGATCAAGTAGATATGCTTCAGCATCAGGTTGAATTCGGCGCATTTTCCGGAGAGTCTCTTTGGTTTATAGGCGGTGCCGTGTTTATTATTACTTTCGCAGCTTATTATTTCTTAAGAGTATGGTTCGAAAACAAGCCTGATCGATGATATGATAATACTATTGGGATTGATTATGTAAATAGAGGAGAATTTCCAAAATGCCGCTCGAAACGTTAGCGCTGTATCCGACATTATCCAATCCGATTGAGTGGGGACCTGTGCATGCTTCGTTCGTGTTTTCGTCTGGGACGGACGAGGAGCAAGTAAGCAATGTTAGTATTGTGCCATGCTCAGGGGATAAATACATTATCATTCAAGTGGAGCACGGAATGTGGGAGCTTCCGGGAGGGACTTTAGAGCCGGGAGAACATTACTTGGACGGCTTGCGACGCGAAGTGATGGAAGAGCTCGGCGGCGAACTTGTTTCTTATACGATCTTCGGGCAGTTCAATTGCGAGTCGAAGGCTGCGGTTCCATACAAAGCGCATATTCCGCATCCTCGATTTGTAAGATTGATGGGGTATGGCCATGTGGAATTGGTAGGTAAGCCCTTAAATCCGCCGGATGGCGAACAAGTCGTGGCCGTGGAAGTCGTAAGCCTCGAAGAGGCTTTACAAAGATTCCATAGCGTAGGCCGTTCCGACCTTGCCGAGTTGTATCAATTAGCGGATGCTATTCGAAAAGAAAAAGGGGAAACAAACGATGGGAACTGTCTATGACAGCATTAAACCTGATCACGAAACGTTTATTCGGGAACAACATCTGTTTTTCGTAGGGACTGCCGCTCCTGACGGCCATGTCAATCTATCTCCAAAAGGACATGATGTGTTCCGAATTCTATCTCCCAATCGGGTGGCTTATCTGGATTTGACAGGCAGCGGCAACGAGACAAGCGCACATCTCTCCGTGTTGGATCGTATAACATTTATGTTCGTAGCGTTCGAGGGAAAGCCGCTTATTTTGAGATTGTATGGGAGAGGAAAGGTTGTCCTGCCGGATACGGAAGAGTGGGAGGTGCTTGCTCCCCGCTTCGAGCTGATGCCGGGACATCGGCAAATGATTGTGGCGGATATTGATATCGTGAAGACCTCATGCGGCTTCAGCGTACCATTCTACAGTTATGAAGGCGAACGGGAAACTCTACTGCAATGGGCAGGCAATAAAGGGGAAGAGAAGCTTACGGAATACCGTAAAGCCAAAAACGCAACAAGTATGGACGGTATTCTGACACCTATTGGCGAGAAGTTTCTATAAATCGTGCGAATTCATCATGATGCCGAAGGGACGGAGTTGAATACAATCAAATTTAAGGATGCCAAGCGAGGCAAGGATATAATTAACGCCGTGAAACATTGGGAACAACGGACATTGGTAGCCTGGGCAGCCGATTGTGCAGAGCAAGTGCTGCCATTGTTTGAGCAGCAAGTTCCGGGAGATGATAGACCGCGAAGAGCGATCGAAGCCGGAAGGGCATGGTCGAGGAAAGAAGTCTCGATGAGCGAAGCGCGCAAGGCCGCTTTTGCCGCGCACGCTGCTGCCCGAGATGCCGGTAACGAAGCGGCGACTGCAGCTGCTCGAGCTGCAGGGCATGCAGCTGCAACATCACATGTAACAGGACATGCGATTCATGCAGCTACCTATGCAGCCAAAGCTGCTGCTTACTCATCAGGAGCAGTGGGGCCGGGAGACACGGTGGAAGCCATTCGAGAATGGCAATATCAACTTGTGCTAGAGAGAGAAGGGAAAGTTTCGACATGACTACCATACGAATCATTCCATATGAGGAAGCAGCTGCCTTCTGGACGCTTCGTCTGGAAGCGCTCCGCCAGCATCCTACCGCCTTCGGCAGTTCATGGGAAGAGGCGAAAGACACGACCGATGAAGGTATACGTGACAGACTTCAAAACGACGATAACGGATTCGTGTTAGGCGCGTACCAGGACAATCGCTTGGTAGGCATGATAGGCTTCAAGCGGGGAACGTCGATCAAGGAGCGTCACAAAGCATTCATCTGGGGCATGTACGTCGCATCTTCGCATCGCGGGCAGGGGATTGGCAGATTGTTGATGGAAGAGGTTATTCAACGGGCGACCGCAATGAACGGATTGGAAATCGTTACACTATCCGTCGTTACTACGAACACGGGCGCGCTAAAGCTGTATCGTTCGTTAGGATTCGTAATCTATGGCACGGAGCCGTGCGCGCTTCGAGTCGACGGAGAGTGTTTGGACGAGGCGCATATGGCGTATCGAATCGGTGCGGCTCCTCGGTCGAAGGACCATGAGCAGCCAATACTGGAAGCCGCTCTTCTGTCGATCATACCAGGAAGGAAGGAAGAGTTCGAAGCTAGCTTTATTCAAGCATCCGCCATTATAGCCGGCATACGCGGTTATTTGGGACATGAGCTTCGCGCCTGCGTTGAGGACGATCACAAATATTTGTTGTTGGTTCATTGGGAGTCGCTGGAGGATCATACCGTCGGGTTCCGCGAATCTTCCGCTTACCAGGAGTGGAAGAACCTGCTGCATCATTATTATGACCCGTTCCCGGTGGTGGAGCATTTTCATCCTAATTTGCTACCCGGAACCAAAAGAAATGACAAAGAAGAAGGCTCGCCCCCCAGTCAATAAGATGGGGGCGAGCCTTTCCTTGTTTTGTTAAGGAGCGTTAGCCAAACGAGCGAAATGTCCGTCCAGCGTCTCCAGATCTGTTGATCCAATGATGGCATCGGTGACTTCGCCTGCCGTATTAACGAAGTATAAAGCTGGGAAGCCGCTGCCTCCGTATTGCGAATAAACGGATCCGTCCCGATCTAGAAGAATCGGGTACGACAAATTATGCCGTTCTACATAACTGCGGACTTCCGACAGCTTGTCGCGGTTCGTGATATTGACTCCGATCAAATTCAAACGATCTTTGTATTTCTCGTGCAAGACGGCCATTTTCGGCGCATCTTCGTTGCAATAGGTACACCATGAAGTGAACAGCGAGATAACGGTAGGTTTCTCTGCGAAATCGACCGTGACTTGTTGTTCGCTTCCCAACTCCTGCAATTGAATGGAAGAGGCTTGCACCGTCTCCGCTTTGCCTCCCCAATTCGCCAATCCCACATATAAGATGAACGCGACAGCGGTTGCCGCAATGGTTAACGTGATTAAGGTTTGCCTTCGTTTCAACGAATTTCACCCTTTCGTGTATCTCGAATCCTAATCACCAACAGTATACAATAGTTGGGATGATTATCCAAACAAAACGCCAACTTTGTTCAAAATCTCTCCGACACTTGTCCATTCCCATAAAAAATCGGTTATAATGTTGGAGGATAGATTATCGTAGAAAGTGGGAGCAGCATGGGTCGTAAATGGAATAATATCAAGGAAAAGAAAGCATCCAAAGATGCCAATACAAGCCGCATATATGCCAAATTCGGAGTCGAGATCTACGTAGCGGCAAAGAAGGGCGAACCCGATCCGGAATCCAATCGCGCGCTTAAGGTCGTTCTGGAACGAGCCAAAACGTACAACGTGCCGAAGGCCATCATCGACCGAGCGCTCGATAAAGCCAAGGGAAGCGCGGACGATAATTACCAAGAGCTGCGTTACGAAGGTTTTGGACCGAACGGCTCGATGGTGATCGTGGACACGCTGACGAACAATGTAAACCGCACGGCTCCGGCCGTTCGTGCCGCGTTCAACAAACAAGGCGGCAGCATGGGTGTGAGCGGCTCCGTCGCTTATATGTTCGACGCCACGGCAGTATTCGGCGTAACCGGCAAGACGGCGGACGAAGTGATGGACATTATGTTGGAAGCGGACGTCGACGTGCGCGACATCCTCGAAGAAGAGGATGCCGTTATCGTCTATGCGGAGCCGGATCAATTCCACAACGTGCAAGAAGCTTTCAAGAAGGCAGGGGTAGATGAATTCACGGTAGCGGAGCTGACGATGCTTGCCCAGAACTACATCACGCTGCCAGGCGATGCGCAAGCGCAATTCGAGAAGCTTATCGACGCGCTGGAAGACTTGGAAGACGTTCAGCAAGTATTTCATAACGTCGAGCTGGAAGATTAATCTTTCATGCTCGTCCGAAGGAAGCCGCGATTGCTCGCGGCTTTTTCTTACCCAGACCCGACATGAGAGGAGTTAATAAGATGGATGACAGGTATCCCATTGGAACTTTTCAACACCAAGGCGAGGTTACTTCCGATCAGAGAGCGGCATGGATCAAGGAGATTGCTGAGCTTCCGTTGCTGCTTAAGCACTCGGTCGCGAATCTGACTCAGGATCAGCTCTCCACACCCTATCGGAAGGGCGGCTGGCAGGTTCGGCAAGTCGTTCATCATCTCGCGGATAGTCACATGAATAGTCTCATGCGGTTCAAGCTGGCCCTGACCGAGGATCATCCTACCATCAGACCCTATGACGAAGCTCTCTGGGCGGAATTGGCGGACTCGTTGAAGGAGCCGGTCGATACGTCGATCTCGCTCATCGCCACGCTGCACGGTAGATGGGTAACGTTGCTTGAATCCATGAACGCTGAGCAATTCGCTCGCACTTTCTACCATCCCAGATCCGGCGAGACGGTACCACTGGACCGATGCCTGGGCATGTACGCATGGCACGGGAAACATCATCTGGCTCAGATCACAAGCTTGGCTGTTCGGCTGGGCTGGTAGGAGAGAAAGTCATGGACGATCAAGTACAAGCTCTTATAGATGCACTCATGTCGGGCGACAAACATCGTCGCACAGAAGCCTATCTTCAACTGTTGGAAATGACGAAATCTCCCGTGCCTTGGGCTTACGAGACATGGGACTTGTTCCGGATTTTGCTTACGGACAAGGACAATCATCTCCGTACAATCGGCGCGCAGCTGCTATGCAATCTGGCGATCAGCGATCCGGAGCAACGAATCATGGAGGATATCGCGGCCATTATGGAAGTGACCCGCGATCCCATGTTCGTGACCGCCAGGCATACGATCCAACATCTTTGGCGCATTGGTCTTGGCGGTGCCGAGCAGAAGCGGATGCTGTTGGATGTCGTTGCTCATCGGTTCGAGACCTGCGAGGGCGAGAAGAATTACACGCTTATCCGTTACGATTTGCTCGTTGGCCTGCGCAAGCTTTACGACAGTTACCCGGATGAAGAGATTCGCAAGTTGGCGACTGAGTTAATCGAGCTGGAGACCGACCCCAAATACAAAAAGAAATATGCCGCCGAGTGGCGGAAATAACGTCGCGTATAGAGAATCGCGGCGAGGCGCGAGCTTGCCGTTCCGGCAGAGCTTGCGCCTTTTCTATTGTCGCTGCAACCGTCACGTGCCATGGAACCTGGATGCAATGGTTTGCGTAGAGGGAGACATGGTTACAGCTAGAGTAGGATGCATCTGCACTGGCGTCTGTGATCAAGAAGAAGGAGGCGGTACCATTGAGAGCAAAAGGACTCGCGGTCATCCTTGCCGTTACGTTATTGCTTGCGCAAGGCTGCGGCATGCTGGACGGGATTGGACAAACGGTCAATTTCGCCACGGAAACAACGACGTACATGAATGAATTAAAGACATTCGGCGAAGACATGAACGGTCTCGCCGAAAAAGCGGTTGCGGATATCGATGCCCGAACGGATCTGAAGGCGCGTATTGTAGAGCTGAAGGATCAGGTGGTCGCCTACGGCAACCTTACCGTACCGGATTACGCGAAGGACCTGCACGCTTCGATCGCTCAGTATAACGATACGCTCCAACAAGGACTGGATCAGGCGTTAACCAACATCGAGCAAGGCAGGGCGGCATTCGACGCGACCGGCATACCGGATACCATTGGCAAGGTAAATGAACTTCTGACTCAGCTTAACGGGCTTGCGCCTTAATCTGCGTTCTCCTTATTGCGAATCCTCGGTTCTCGCGATACAATAGGCGAACGACAACCTAGGATACTTCCAATCAACAAGGAGAGTGCAATAAGATTTGACAGCACAGACATCTGCACCGGCATTGCTTTCTTCCAAGTTTCGACTAGGGGCTTTGCTGCTCGTCGTCGTCGTGGCGGGGATGAGCCAAGGCCTGCTTCTGCCGTTATTATCCATTTTATTAGACCGGTCGGGCCTTTCGTCCGAGTTGAACGGCATGAATTCGGCCGCCATGTATATCGGGATTTTCGTCACCATGTTCGTGATCGAGAAGCCGGTCGTCCGGTTCGGGTACAAGAGGGTGATCATTGCGGGAATTACGCTCGTCACGCTCTCCACCCTGTTATTTGCGACAACGGATTCTCTCCTGGTCTGGTTTCTCTTGCGAATGCTGGTCGGAATCGGGGACAGCTCGCTCCACTTTGCGACCCAACTGTGGATCGTCAGCTCCAGTCCCGCCGAGAAACGAGGGCGAACGATCTCGCTTTACGGCATGGCTTACGGAACGGGCTTTAGCCTGGGACCGCTAGGCATCAATCTGCTGCCTTACGGAGAGAAACTTCCGTTTCTGGTCAGTAGTCTTTTTTTTGCCATCGTATTATGCCTTGTCCTGAGAATGCCAAACGAGTGGCCGGAACGCTCGGCGACGGCGTCTTCCTTGGGCCGACGTCATCTGAAGACGTACAAGCTGGCTTGGTTCGTCCTCATTCCCGGACTGTTGTACGGATTGATGGAATCTTCCATGAACAGCAGCTTCCCGTTGTATGCGATTCGTCTTGGTCTGGATCAGCATTGGATATCGTTTCTGCTGCTGGCATTCGGGATCGGCGGTCTTATCCTGCAGCTGCCGCTTGGCATATGGAGCGACCGGATCGGGCGTAAACCTGTCCTGATTGGCTGCGCCATGATTGGGGCTTTAGCCTTTCTGACAGTGCCAATCGCAGGTGATAAACTACTTGTATTGTTTATCTTGTTCATCGTTGCCGGCGGAGTCGTGGGATCGTTTTTCTCCTTGGGCCTTGCTTATGCCGCCGATATTGTGCCGCGGGGCATGCTGCCGTCAGCCAATGTGATCGCCTCCGTACACTTCAGCCTGGGGAGCATAGCAGGGCCGATGCTTGGCGGTATTGGGCTTCGATATGTTTCGCCTAATAGCTTGTTCTTGTTTCTGGGACTGGCGTTCGCCCTCTTTGCGATAAGGGGGATATGGTTCAAACCTAAAGCAATCAATGTTACGGATACGCCGTAGGCGATGTCTAATCGAGACAAAGGAGTAGATTGATGATGAGTCAAACATCCATTCCGCTGCCCAAAACATCCAGACCTGCCGAGCGGGCAATGAACCATGTCGGCATAACGACGCTTAATCACTTGACGTCGATATCCGAAGCCGAGTTGCTGCGTCTCCACGGCATGGGGCCCAAAGTGATTCGCATTTTAAAAGCGTCGTTAGAGGAACATGGACTAACCTTCGCGAATGCCAAAGAGTAGCTTCAACTATGCCAGGCTAAGAGGTGCAGATCAGTATGCAGATCAAGATCGGAATTATCGGAACGGAAACGATTGTCTCGAAGACGCTTGCCGTTTTAAAGTCGTTCCCAACGTTCTTGCCCATATCTGTCGTCGTCGAACATGAACGAGAGGTGCCCAACGTCGCGACGCGACTTAGCGAGGAAGTGGAGGTGCTGCTGCTATCCGGGCCCCAGGCGCATCGCAAAGTGAAGGAGATGCTGCCGGCTTCCATACCCGTTCATTACTTGCCGTTGACCGGCGCCGGCTTGTATAAAGCGATCTTTAAAGCCATGCAAGCCGGAAAGCTCGAGAGCAGCATCTCCATCGATACGCTAACCCGCAATATCATTACGCGAACGCTCCAGGATCTCGGGCTCGAGGATACGAAGCTGATCGTCTATGACGGACCGGCGCATGCGGGCTCCGATAAGCTGGTCGCATTTCATGCCGCGAACGTAACCGAAGGAGCTTGCTCCATTGCGTTTACTGGCAATGGAGACGTCGCGGAGCTGCTAGACATAAAGGGTATTCCGAACGAATGGCTGCTGCCCTCGGAGCAGGATATTATCGTAACCTTGGAGCGCGCGCTTCTATCGACGGAATCGCGTCGAAGCAAGGAATCGCAAATAGTCGTCGGCATGATCAAAGTCGATGACTTCGGCAAGCTTGTGATGCAGAGGCATAACGAACACGAGGTTCAGAAGCTGAAGCTGGACATCCATCGGATGGTGCTTGGATATGTCGAATCACTGGACGGCTACTCCATGTCTGCAAGCGGAGACGAATTTCTATTCTGCACGACCCGGGGCATATTCGAGAGGGAGACAGGCGGATACAAGACGATTCCGTTGGCGAAGGATGCAAGCAAAAGCTTCGGCATCTCGCTAAGCGTCGGCATCGGGTTCGGCTTGACTGCAAACGAAGCAGGCACTAACGCACGAATTGCGCTTCGCAAATCACGGGAAGCAGGCGGAAATACCGGATTTATCGTCAGGGAAGACGCTACGGTAATCGGCCCGCTCGAGATGTCCGATCCGGTGCAATCGGTGCTTGCTCCTACAGAACCAGCCCTGATCCGACAAGCGGAGGATGCCGGCATGACCAGTGCTTATCTCAGCAGATTGCTTGCGAATATGGCAAAGACGGGCAAATACGAATACAAGGTTCACGACTTAGCGGCTACGCTCGGCATCTCGGTTCGGAGCGCGCATCGCTTGGTCTTGCAATGGACGGATAACGGACTCGTGGAGGTCTCGGGCGTGGAGAAAGTGCCCAAAGGCCGGCCGCGCCAGCTCTTCCGTTTCTCCTTCCTGAAGGACAAATCGTTGTAATGACAGCGATTTGTCCTTTTTTTGTCGCTATATAAAGTCAATTAAAAGACTTGTCTTTATATAGCTCGCGGTCGTAAGATGAACGTAATCATACGATTGGAGGTCATCACTTATATGAAAACGTTAACGGAACTGGAAGCCAAGCTGGCCGAGCCGTCACAAGCCTTGGTGAGCGATTTGTCGAAGGTGGAGGGCGATATCATTCTGCTTGGAGTAGGGGGCAAAATGGGGCCAAGTCTCGCCAGATTGGCGATGAATGCGATACGCGAAGGCGGCTTGAATAAACGGGTCATCGGCGTCTCAAGATTTTCCAATCAGGAAGCAAGGAGAGAACTCGAAGAGTTCGGCGTGGAGACCATCTCCTGCGAGCTGCTGGACAACGAGTCGCTCTTTTCGCTGCCGGATGCGGCGAACGTTATCTATATGGCCGGCAACAAGTTTGGTACAACGGGCAACGAACATTTTACTTGGGCGATGAATACTTATTTGCCCGGCCGCGTAGCGGAGAAGTTCAAGGATTCCCGGATCGTCGTGTTCTCCTCTGGCAATATCTATCCGTTCAAGCCGGTCAGCAGCGGCGGCGCCAGCGAATCGGTTGCGCCGGAGCCGCTTGGCGAATACGCGCAATCTACTCTGGGGAGAGAACGGATCTTCGAATACCATTCCCACAAAAACGGCACGCCGATGGCTATGTACCGTCTCAATTACGCCATCGACATGAGATACGGCGTGCTGCTTGAGCTGGCGAAGGCGATCCAAGAGAACCGTTCCATCGATTTGACGATGGGCTTTGCCAACGTCATTTGGCAAGGCGATGCAAACGCGATGGCGCTTAGAAGCTTAAATCATTGCTCCAGCCCGCCGACGTTGATCAATATTACGGGGCCGGAGACGGTATCCATCAGGTGGGCGGCAACCGAAATTGCGAAGCGGCTTGGCAAGGAAGCGCTCTTTGAAGGCATAGAATCCGAGACGGCGTTGCTTAATAATGCGGCCAAATCGCATCAATTATTCGGTTACCCACGCGTGTCTCTGCTTCAAATGATCGATTGGACGGCGGAGTGGGTGCTGCAGGGCGGCGCAACCTGGAATAAGCCGACGCACTTCCAAGAACGAAAGGGGAACTTCTAATGGCCGCACAATCGTTATCGCCTGAGCTGTTGAAAGCTTTGCAGGATGGGCTCGTCATTCCAGCGCATCCGCTCGCTTTGGATGAGAACCGTCAACTGGACGAAAACTACCAACGAGCCTTATCGAGATATTATATCGCTTCCGGAGCGGGCGGCATTGCCGTAGGCGTTCACTCTACGCAATTCGAAATCCGCGAACCGCAGCATAATTTGTTCGAGACCGTTCTGCGAATGGCAGCGGAAGAAGTGGATGCCGCGGAGCTGGACCGGCCATTTATCAAGGTTGCCGGCGTATGCGGGGGGACGGAGCAAGCGATCGGGGAAGCCGAGCTTGCCCAAAAACTCGGCTACGACGCGGCATTGCTCAGCATGGGCGGACTGCAGGGCTGGAGCGAAGACGAAATCCTCAAACGGACTGAGCGCATCGCGGCGATCATGCCGGTCATCGGCTTCTATCTGCAGCCGTCCGTCGGAGGAAGGATCTTTAGCTATGAATTCTGGCGTGCTTTTGCCGAAATCCCTAATATCGTAGCTATTAAGATGGCGCCGTTTAATCGATATCAGACGATCGATGTCGTGCGTGCGGTATGCGCTTCTTCGCGTCGGGACGAGATCGCCTTATATACGGGCAACGATGATAATATCGTCGCAGACCTGCTCACGACGTATCGGTTTAATGTTGATGGCGAGACCGTAGAGAAGCCGATCGTCGGCGGGTTGCTTGGCCATTGGGCTGTATGGACGAATAAAGCCGTTGAGCTGCTGGAAGAGATTAAAGCCGTGCGTAAGGAAGGCGTCTTCAGCAAGGAATGGTTGACTCGGAATATCCAGGTGACGGATTCCAACGCGGCATTTTTCGATCCGGCGCATGGCTTCGAAGGCTGTATTCCAGGCATTCATGAGGTGCTAAGAAGACAAGGCTTGCTGCGCGGCACCTGGTGCTTGAACCCGGACGAGAAGCTTTCCCCGGGGCAATCGGAGGAAATCGACCGCGTATACGAGCAATACCGGCATTTGCACGATGACGAATTCGTTAAGGCGAATTTAACAAAGTGGCTGGCGAACGATTAGAGGCGCACATTACGGAGGGGAACCCGCTTGCGATTCAAGGACGTTTTTTCGATAATCGGCCCGAGCATGATCGGCCCTTCCAGCTCGCACACAGCCGGCGCCGTAAGGCTCGGCAGATGCGCCAGGCAAGCGCTAGGCGTTATGCCGAATGAGGCGGAAATCCGGTTCTACGGATCGTTCGCCGACACTTACGTCGGCCATGGAACGGATCTCGCGATCATTGCAGGACTGTTGGATCTGGACACCGACGACGTGCGTATCCGGCATTCCATACAGCATGCCGAGCAGCTCGGCATGCAAATTAAATTCGTGCCGATGACACGGCCGAACGTTCATCCGAATACGGTAACCATGCTTCTGCAAGGAGACGGTCGCAAAGTAACGATGACGGGCTGTTCCATCGGCGGCGGCAGCATTGAAATTATAAATGTAAATGGTTTCGACGTGAAATTTACGGCCGTCTATCCGACCCTGCTGATTTACCATAAGGATCGTACAGGGATGGTTGCAGAGATATCGGATATTGCCAGACAAGCCGGCATTAATATCAGCTATATGGAAGTGGACCGCAAGATGCGCAACGGCGAAGCGCTGACCGTCATCGAAAGCGACGAAAGGCTACTGCCGGAAGCAAAGCAACGTTTGGAACAACTGACCGACGTCAACGAGGTCTGCATCATCGATCTGATGAAAAAGGAGGCGCAGTCATGAGATTTTCGACTCTCAATGAGCTGAAGGAGCTGTGTCTGACCGAATCGCTAACAATGGGACGACTGATGGTTCTGGAGCAATCCCTGGAAACCGGCGCAAGCGAAGCCGCCGTCATGGAACAAATGACGGCCTATTACGGTGTGATGAAAGAGGCGGTACGTAAGGGAATCCAGGAGGATACAACGTCCAGGAGCGGCTTAACGGGAGGCGATGCCAAACGGGTTCTGACGTATTTCTCAGATTCAGGCATGCCTGCGCTCGGAGAATCGGCTTGTACGGCCATGGCTTATGCGCTTGCGGTATCGGAAGTAAACGCTTCGATGGGGCGAGTGATCGCAACCCCAACCGCCGGCAGCTGCGGCATCATCCCAGGCGTGTTCGTCAGCACGCAGGAGAGATTCGGCTGGAGCGATGAGCATATGGTGTACGGGTTGTTTGCGGCAGGCGCAATCGGCTATGTCATTGCCAACAATTCGTTTGTCTCCGGGGCGGAAGGCGGCTGTCAAGCAGAGGTTGGTTCCGCCATCGGAATGGCGGCCGGGGCATTAACGGAGCTTCGCGGCGGAACGCCGGAGCAAGCGGTGCATGCCGTAGGACTCGCCTTAAAAAATTCGCTGGGTCTCATCTGCGATCCGGTAGGCGGCCTCGTCGAAATTCCATGCATCGTACGCAACGGCTTTGGTTCGGTAACGGCGCTGGCCGCGTCGGACATGGCTCTTGCCGGCGTTCGCAGCGTCATCCCATCGGACGAAGTGATCGATGTAATGCTGGAGGTTGGGGCGGCTATGCCGGAGAAACATCGGGAGACCGCCAAGGGCGGACTTGCCCAGACGCCTACGGGACGAAAAATTATGAACCAGCTTTATGGCAAGGGGGGCAAGGCAAAAGAATGATATCTTCCCGGAATCCATTCGATATGCTGGCACAAGCGAAACGGCTGGCTCCCGCCCTGACCGAGTGGCGCAGGGAGCTCCATCGATTCCCCGAGCTAAGCTTGGAGGAGTCTGAAACGGCAGAGAGGATTTGCCGCGAATTAGATCGAATCGGCATACCTTACCGTGCCAATGTCGGAGGACATGGGATTATCGCCGAAATCCGAAACGAAAACGGCGGTCCCTTGATCGCGTTGCGCGCAGATATAGATGCGCTTCCGATTCAGGAGGAGACGGATCTCGACTTTGCATCGGAACGACCCGGTTTGATGCACGCCTGCGGGCATGACGCCCATACGGCGATGCTGATCGGAGCAGCGGAGCTTCTGGAGCAATTGCACCGGCAACAAAGTTTGCCCGGCATCGTGCGCCTGCTGTTCCAGCCCGCCGAAGAAGTGAACGCCGGCGCGAACGCCATGATAATGGATGGGGCGCTGCAAGATGTTCGCGAGTTGTATGGGCTGCATAACTTGCCGACTTTGCCGGCTGGCAAGGTTGCGACGAAACAAGGACCGTTGATGGGATCCGTGGACCGGATCGAAATTACGCTGGAGGGAAAAGGCGGCCATGGCGCCATCCCCGATCAGAGCATTGATCCCATCGTCTGCGCCGCAGCCATTATACAATCATTGCAGGGAATCGTAAGCCGGGAACTGTCCCCGTTCGAGCCCGTAGTCGTTACGATAGGCAGCATAACCTCCGGCAATGCCAACAACGTTATTCCGCAGTATGCCATGATGACCGGCACTGTGCGCACGTTTAATCCGGAAGTCCGCGTGACATTGCCGGAGCGGATCGAACGAATCGTCAATCACGTCGCTGAGGGTCATCGATGCAAAGCGCGGTTGAAATACATCGAGCAAGTGCCGGTACTCATGAATCATTGGGAACAGACAGAGGCGACCGAAGCGATTATTGACGGCCTGATCGGACGAGAAGCGAGAGAGGAAGCCAAGCCGACGCTCGCCGGTGAAGACTTCTCCGTTTATTTGAACGAGATTCCGGGCTGCTTTTTCTGGCTGGGCTCCGGTCCGCCGGACAACGCCGACTCGGCATACGGCCTGCATCATCCGAAATATACGTTGAATGAGGAATGCCTTCCCGTTGGAGCAGCCTTGCTTGCGGAGATAGCGGTCAACCGCTTGCAGGTTCTCGCAGATGCAGTCCAAAAAACCTAATACATTCTTTTTAGATGGAAAAATAAAAAGGCCGATTCATCGTCTCCAGATTGTGACGTGGATCGGCCTTTTATCATGATGTTTGCAGATGGTGGATTATTAGATGCGCAGAGTTTTAAGGGCTCCGCTCCAAGCGAGTACTTGGTCCAGCATGCCGTTTACGTTCGTCAGATGCAGATCTGCCGGTTTAAACTCGCCATTGTCGAAGTCCGTAAACAAGGACAATGCGGCGTGTATGCGAACATCGGCAACGGACAGCTCTCCCAAAATTCCGCGCAAATGCTCGGCTGCGCGAGCGCCGCCAACGGAGCCGTAGCTGACAATGCCGGCTGCTTTGTTGTTCCAGGAGTCGCGAGCGTAATCAAGCGCGTTTTTAAGCGCCCCCGTAATGCTGTGGTTATACTCTGCTACGATGAAGACAAAGCCGTCAAGGCTCGCCAGCTTCGTATTCCACGCAGTCGCCTGTTCCGTCGCGTCCTCTTCGCCAAGAAGAGGCAGCTTGTAGTCGGCGATATCGACGATTTCGTAATTGGCGTCGCCGCGTCGATCCGCAACCTCCTTCACCCATTGCCCCACCTGCGGGCTAACGCGACCTTGTCTCGTGCTTCCCAAAATAATACCGATATTTAATCCTGCCATCGTAATCAACTCCTCATAAGATTGGACCTGGTTTGGGACCTACCTTTTAAATAACCATTTTTGTCCGGTTTCATTCATTTTCTGCTCGCGGGTATGGCGGAACTTGCCGATATCGTTCATAATACATTTATTCTTGGTGAATGAAAGGATCAGAGGAGGTTTGTCTTATTGAAGCTATAAATCAGCAACATCTATTTAAACGGACGATGATCGTCGTTCTGTTGTCGCAATTGTTCGGCGGTGCGGGACTGGCAGCAGGGGTTACGGTCGGCGCGCTGCTTGCGGAAGATATGTTAGGGACAGCCAGCTATGCGGGCTTACCGACGGCACTTCTGACATTAGGTTCAGCGCTGACCGCCTTCCTGATTGGCCGGTTTACGCAACGTCTGGGGCGAAGACCGGGTCTTGTCATCGGGTTCGGAGCAGGCGGCTTGGGAGCGATAGGCGTCATTATAGCAGCCGTTTACGGAAACATCGTTTTGTTATTCGTTTCCTTGTTCGTCTACGGAGCAGGTACTGCGACGAATCTGCTTGCCCGTTATGCGGGCACGGATCTGGCGAAACCGAATCAACGCGCGACCGCCGTCAGCATGGCGTTGGTATCAACGACATTCGGGGCCGTGGCGGGTCCTAATCTCGTCGAAGTGATGGGGAACGTAGCTCGGTCGTGGGGCATTCCTCCGTTAGCGGGTCCGTTTATTTTAGGAGCCGCAGCTTTTCTGTTGGCTGGACTGATCGTGTTTATTTTGCTTCGTCCGGATCCCTTTTTTGCGGCACGCGCGCTTGCGGAGCAGGAGCGATTAAAGAGCGGCGGCAAAGGCCCGGAGCTGTTGACTGTAATTAATAAAAGAGGCCTTGCGGCAGGAGCGACCGTTATGCTTCTTACACAGATGGTCATGGTCGCGATTATGACCATGACGCCCGTCCATATGAAACATCACGGACATGGCTTGTCGCAAGTCGGCATCGTCATCGGCATCCATGTAGGCGCCATGTTCTTGCCGTCGTTGTTTACAGGCCTTCTTATCGATAAAATCGGGCGGATGCGGATGGCATCGGCTGCGGGAATCGTATTGCTTGCCGCCGGTCTCTTGTCCGCCTACGGTTCTGGCGACTCCATGCCGATACTCATTACGGCACTCGCGCTGCTTGGACTGGGCTGGAATCTGGGTTTGATAAGCGGAACGACGCTAATCGTAGATGCAACTCCGTTATCCGTTCGAGCCAAAACGCAGGGGAACATCGATGTCCTCGTAGCCCTTGCAGGCGCTTCGGGAGGCGCCTTGTCGGGCGTAATCGTGGATTATTCCAGTTACGCTACGTTGTCGCTTGCCGGAGGACTTCTGTCCTTGTTACTTATTCCGGTTTTGTTATGGTCGAACGCGAAACGTCGGGAACAGGCGACTTAGCGGCATAGACTTGCATGAGAAAGGCATCTCCTTGTCTAAGGGGATGCCTTTCGTTCATCAATCATGACTGTTCTGATAGGTATAACCCGGATGTTTGACGACGGGCTGCTTCACTTTGTTCAGCTTGGAGATCAATGCGGGAGAAACATTAAGATTGCTTTCGACGAGAGCATGCGGCGTCAGCGCCATCCATTGGGTAAGCGAGACGTCCTCGAACCTGTCGGACTTGAACATTTCCAGAAACCAGAGCGATTCCGTACCCGTGTTCTGTACATAATGCCCAAAGGCGAACGGCACGTAACCGACGTCTCCGGCCCGCACGTCGTAGGTTCTCGCATTGCCCTCGCCGCCGAAAACGGTCATTCGTCCCTGGCCGGTCAAATAGTATTGCCATTCATCGTTGTTGGGATGCCAGTGCAGTTCGCGCATGCCGCCAGGCTCGATCTCCACCAGAGCGGCAGCAATCGTCTTGGAAATGGGGAAAACGCTGGAATCGACGATGCGGACACTGCCGCCGGGCATCTTCATGGACGGCTGCGCAAGCAACCGATGCGCGAAAGGCAGCGGAACGGCGCCATTAGGCGATTGAATGGCCGTCGAGGCGACGCTGCCGGGAACAGTGGACTGGTAGATATAAACCTGTTCCTTCGGAATTCCATCGAACTCGGACTCCGGCACGCCGAAGTTGGCGGACAGCACTTCCTTGGGCGTATGGGCAAACCAATCGGAGAGCGATAACGTGTTTAAATCCGAGAATGCGCCGTCGTCGAAAACAAGCAGAAACTCGCAGCCTTCCTCCAGTCCCTGGATGGAGTGGGGGATACCCGGAGGGAAATACCACAAGTCGCCGGGACCGACATCCGCAATGAAATTGCGGCCATTCTGATCGACGGCTGTAATCCGCGCCCTTCCAAGCAGCATGTAGGACCACTCCGCCTGCTGATGCCAATGAAGTTCGCGAACGCCGCCAGGCTTCAAGTACATATTGACGCCAGCGAGCGTAGTGGCGATCGGAAGTTCGCGCACCGTAATCTCGCGCGACCATCCGCCATGATTTAATTGCATATGAGTATCGGAGAAGGAGAAACGAAGATTGGGCAGCAGACCATTATCCGTCTTGGGCGGAACAAGCATATCCGGGTTCTGCATATCCCTGAGCACATCCCGCGGACCTCGGTCGACGCCGCCTGCTCCGTCGCTCCGAATGGGCTGAGGGATAGGAACGGGAGCCGACGGTTGGTATTTGTTATCGTTCATGAACCGGGACCTCCTTACGGTCAGAGCCGTGTCAATAGAAATCATCGTATCATGGATATGTTCGGCTAACTCCAAATATCCATCCTATCGATGAGAGCTATTTACAAACAGGAGCTTCATTTGTTAGAATAGTCCCCATATCTTAAATGCGACGAAGAGAAGAGTAGGGAAAACGATCTTGTACAGAGAGCTCCGGCAGCTGAGAAGGAGCCAAGTGACATTCGCCGAACCAAGCCTCAGAGCGGCTTACCGGAATCGGACCCGAGGATGGTAAGACGGGAGCTCCCGTTACAGAGCTAGAGTATAATCATGCGGGGAGTTTGCGCATGCCGTACTTGAAGAGGTTAATATGGCGACATATTGATAAAGCTGGGGTGGCACCGCGAACAACTTCGTCCCCAAGACGACAAGTCTTGGAGGTGAAGTTTTTTTAAATTACAGGAAAGTATAAGTTTACTCCATACTTGACCTTTAATTCTCGGAATGAAACGCGCTGCACCGCCAAAGAACGGCGACAGCCGTTTCACCTTGGTTCAAATTGCTGCTATGCTCATAAGGAGGAGTCTGCCATGTCAACCGATATTAACAAACCCGACGAGGGCTACTTGGCCAATCTTATACGCGAAGAGTTGCATACTTACCCGTTTCATCGCCCTATGGCAACACGATTTCCGCCGGAGCCGAACGGTTATCTCCATATCGGCAGTGCGTACGCGATCATGACAAATGCGGAAATCGCAAGATCGTACGGAGGCCGGTTCCATCTGCGATTTGACGACACCAATCCGCTCAAGGAGGATGCCGCTTACGCGGAGGCGATCCTCGAAGACATCAAGTGGCTCGGCTTCGATCCAGGGTCCCATGTCTACTACGGATCGGATTATTCGGAGATGATCTTTAAGGCCGCCATGACGCTGATCAAGAAGGAAAAAGCTTACGTCTGCGACTTGTCGCCTGACGAGTTGGCGGCGGGCAGGGGCACGTTGACCGAACCGGGCGTGGATAGTCCGTACCGCAATCGTTCCATCGAAGAAAACGTTGCGTTGTTCCAAGAAATGAAGGAAGGCCGATACAAAACGGCTTCCAAGGTGCTGCGTGCACGAATCGACATGTCATCGCCGAATATGAACATGAGAGATCCCGTGCTGTACCGGATCATTCACGCCGATCATTACCGAACCGGGGCGGCTTGGTGCATCTATCCCATGTACGATTTTGCCCATCCGATTCAGGATGCGATCGAAGGGATTACGTATTCGTTATGCTCGCTCGAATTCAAGGATCATCGTCCTTTGTATGAATGGGTACTTGCTGAGCTTGGATACGAGGAACCGCCAAGACAGCGGGAATTCGGGCGAGTGGGGGTGACCGGCGTTGTGACCAGCAAACGTTATCTGCGCCAGCTTGTAGAGGAAAGACATGTAGATGGCTGGGATGATCCGAGACTGCCAACGCTTAGAGGCTTGAGACGAAGGGGGTATACGCCGGCAAGCATTCGTTCCTTTATTGAGGAAATCGGGAGTATCCGATCCTACAGCACGGTCGATATCTCGCTTCTGGACCAATGCCTGCGCCAAGACCTGAAGGAATCGACTATAAGCGTAATGGCCGTGCTTCGGCCGCTGAAAATCGTGATCACAAATTATCCGGAAGATACGGAAGAGATGCTGCGAGTCGAAAATAACGCTTCGAATGTCGAGCTGGGATCAAGGGAGGTCCCTTTCTCCCGAACGATCTATATCGAACAGGATGACTTTATGGAGGACCCGGTGCCGGGTTATCATCGGCTGCAGCCCGGAGGCGAAGTGCGACTTAAGGGCGCATACTTCATTCGCTGTCAGAAGGTCGTAAAAGATCCTGAAAGCGGCGATATTTTGGAGGTCCACTGCACATACGATCCCGAGACGAAGAGCGGAACGGGTTTTGCCGGACGTAAGGTGAAGGGCACCATTCATTGGGTATCAGCGGCGCATGCGGTAGCGGGAGAAGTACGGCTATACGATCGACTGCTCCGTGATGAGAACATTCCCAAGGAGGATTCAGTGGATTGGTCGAAGTGGTTGAATCCCAACTCGCTAATCCAATTGTATGCCGCTCAGTTCGAACCGATTGCGGGCAAGGCAGCGCCCGGAGACCGGTTGCAGTTTTTCCGGCATGGTTATTTTGTTGCGGACGATGGGCCTTCAACGAACGAGGGGCCGGTGTTTAACCGGATCGTTCCGCTTAAGGATTCGTGGAACAAAAAATAAAGTCCTTTATGATTTAGCGAGGTGAAAGGAGAGCGATCCGTTGACTCTTCAACAGTTAAAATACGTCATTGAAGTGGCGAGCAGAGGGTCCATTAACGAAGCCGCGAAACGACTGTTTATTTCACAGCCGAGCCTGTCGAACGCAATCAAGGAACTGGAATTAGAGATGGGCATCTCGATCTTTGAGCGAACAAACAAGGGAATAACCTTGTCCAAGGAAGGCGTCGAATTTTTGAGCTATGCCCGGCAGGTAGTGGAGCAGGCGGAGCTGCTGGAGAGTCGTTATTTAAACGCTAAGCCTTCGCCGCAACATTTTTCCGTATCCACGCAGCATTATGCTTTTGCCGTCAACGCCTTCGTCAGCCTCGTACGGGAGCATGGCCATGAGGAATACGAGCTTATGCTTCGCGAGACGAAGACCTATGAAATTATCGAAGATGTCAAGACGATGCGCAGCGAGATCGGGATTTTATACTTAAACGATTTCAACAGAGGGGTCATCGACAAACTGCTTAAGTCCGCGAACCTGCAATTTACAAGCTTGTTTACGGCCATGCCGCATGTATTTATTAGCATTCATAACCCGCTGGCGAGGCAAAAGGTCGTGACGATCGACGAGCTGCAGGATTATCCGTACTTGTCCTTCGATCAAGGGGAATACAATTCCTTCCACTTCTCGGAAGAGATTCTGAGCACGCTGTCGCGCAAAAAGAGCATTACCGTCAACGACCGTGCGACGCTTTTCAACCTGTTGATCGGCTTGAACGGCTATACGATCTCGACCGGCGTGCTGAGCTCCGATCTGAACGGCAACGAAATCATCCCCGTGCCGCTGGCGATCGACGAAGTGATCAACGTCGGGTGGATCGCGCAGAAAAACATGCCGTTATCCGTTCTCGGAGCGGCCTATATCGAAGCGCTCAAGGAAGCGGTGGCCCCGTGATTGAGCGTTTTTTTGCAACACGTTACTTTGCCAAGGTGCGGCAAGGCAAATTCAACTTTTCTTCCGTTATAGGTATTAGCTATGACCAGATATAGAAAAGACAAGTTACGCTATATCTCCATATCCATGTTATCTTGTTGGTAACAAAGATAGGGAGTGTTGGAGGATGGCAAAAAGCAGCGTATTGGGATATCCGCGGATCGGCGGAAACCGGGAATGGAAAAAGGCGTTGGAAGCATTTTGGGCCGGCAAATTGGAGCAAAACGAATTCGAGAGTCAACTGCGCGACATCCGCGTCAATCACTGGCGCAAACAGCAGGAGCAAGGCATCGACTACATTCCGGTAGGCGACTTCAGCTATTACGATCAAGTGCTGGACACGGCGGCCATGTTCGGCATCGTACCGGCCCGTTTCGGCTACAAAGGCGGTCCCGTACAGCCATCCTTGTATTACGGGATCGCTCGCGGCACCAAAGAAGCGACGGCCAGCGAGATGACCAAATGGTTTAACACGAACTATCACTATATCGTGCCGGAGCTCGACGGCGCACAGCCTGTACTGACGGAGAACAAGCCGCTTATTGCTTACAGAGAAGCCAAGGAAACTTTGGGAATCGAGGGCCGTCCCGTCCTGATCGGGCCGCTGACCTTCCTGAAGCTCTCCAAAGGCTACAAACCTTCGGAGCTCGATGGTTGGATCGATCGTCTGTTGCCTCTGTATATCCAAGTGTTAAGCGAGCTTGCGCAAGAAGGCGTTGAGTGGGTCCAAGTCGACGAACCCGTGCTTGCCACGAACATTAGCGCAGAAGATATCGAACGCGTGCAACGAATTTACGGTGCCATCGCTAGCGCGGTTCCTTCCTTGAAGATCCTGCTGCAAACGTATTTCGAATCCGTAGAGTTTTACACGGACCTCGTCGCTCTGCCTGTTGCGGGAATCGGTCTTGACTTCGTTCACGGTTTGCAAGGCAATCTGGCCGCCATTCGCGAGTACGGCTTCCCGCAGGACAAAACGCTTGGCGCCGGCATCATCGACGGTCGCGGAATTTGGAGAGCGGATCTTCACGAGAAGCTGAAGTTGGTTCGCGAATTGGAAGGCATCGTAACGTCCGATCGGCTTATTATTCAATCGTCATGCAGCTTGTTGCATGTACCGGTTACCACTGCAGCGGAATCGAAGCTTCCCGAAGAGCTTAAGAACGCGCTGGCTTTTGCGGATGAAAAGTTGTCCGAGCTGGTTGTGCTCACGAAAGCAATTAACGGAGGAGAACTTTCTGTAGAGCAGGAGTTGTCGAGCAGTGAAGCGGCGGTCGGTGCGCTTGGCCGTTCCGCAGCCCGTAATCGGACGGAAGTCAGAACGGCTGTCGCAGCCATTAGCGGTCAAGAGCCTGTGCGCAGCAAACCGTTCGGGGATCGTCATGCCGCGCAGCAGTCGAAATGGCAACTGCCCATTTTCCCGACAACGACGATCGGCAGCTTCCCGCAAACAGCCGAAGTGCGCAAGGCACGTCAGCTGTGGCGCAAAGGCGAGTGGAGCAACGAGCAATATAACGCGTTTATTCGGGAGCAAATCGATGTCTGGATCGGACTGCAAGAAGACATCGGCCTCGACGTTCTCGTACACGGAGAATTCGAGCGCACGGATATGGTCGAATTTTTCGGAGAGAAGCTGGCGGGTTTTGCCTTTACGCAATTCGGATGGGTGCAGTCCTACGGTTCACGCTGCGTGAAGCCGCCAATCATCTACGGAGACGTTGCCTTCGAGGAAGCGATGACGGTAGAAGAAACACAATATGCGCAATCCAAGACAAAACAGCCTGTTAAAGGCATGTTGACGGGTCCGATCACGATCATGAACTGGTCGTTCGTTCGCGAAGATATAACGCGCGAGCAAATCGCGTATCAACTGGCATATGCGCTGAGACAAGAGGTAGAAGCGCTGGAGAAAGCGGGCATCGGCATGATCCAGGTCGACGAACCGGCCGTTCGCGAAGGATTGCCGCTAAAGGAGAAGGATCAAGCCAACTATCTGGACTGGGCGGTCAAAGCGTTCCGCATGACGACTTGCACGGTACAGCCGGAGACACAAATCCATACACATATGTGCTATTGCGAATTCCACGACATGATCGACTCCATCGAGGCGATGGATGCGGACGTCATCTCCATCGAAACCTCGCGCAGCCACGGCGAGCTGATCCACAGCTTCGAGGAGAATACGTACGGTCTCGGCATCGGCCTTGGCGTCTACGACATTCATAGCCCGCGCGTGCCGAGCGTGGACGAAATGACGAATATGATCGATCGCGCGCTGCGCGTGCTGGATCCCAAGCTGTTCTGGATCAATCCGGATTGCGGCTTGAAGACTCGCGGTTTGGAAGAGACGGTTGCATCGCTTCGCAACATGGTTGACGCGACAAAGCTCGCTCGCGAAAAACATTCGGTAGGCGTGTAACCAACGAACGATTGTTTGGCAAAATCGAAAGAAGGTCAGGGTATGTCCCTTGGCCTTTTTTCGATTGAGAAACGCATCTTGACAGCAGATATAAGCGATAAGTATATTGAGGTAAAGCTGGCTCGGCATCTCGGCATGTTGATCTACGGCATTGCAGCTTTGTTAAATGATATTTTGTATTCGTTGCGAAGGTGGAGGGAAAACAATGCCCAGATGGAGCAAGAGCTCGAAGGTCGCATCGGGAGTCGGCGTCTTGATCGTGCTGCTGTCCGGATTTTTTCTGGCAGACCGCCTGTCCGAACAGCCGGAATCCGTTATCGTTGCGTTTGTAGACGGGGAGCCGATCTATGCCGCAGAGCTGCAGAAAAGCATGGAGAAGGAACGTCATGCCGTTGCCATGTATTATTACCATGAGCATGGACTGGAGGAAACACCTGGATTCTGGACAAGCCGGTATGAAGGAGAGATGCCTATCGAACGGTTAAGAATGAAAGCGCTTCAAAGCGTGGTTCGGACGAAGCAGCAGATGATGATGGCGCGCAGCAAAGGCCTTATCGAGGATATATCCTATCCCGCTTTTCTCAAAAACCTGACGAAAGAAAACGAGCGCAGAAAGGAGGCGGTAAAGAAGAATGAAGTCATCTACGGACCGCTTCAGTATACGGAGGAGGCCTACTTCGAATACGTGACGGCCAATTTGCTGATTCAACTGCAATCACGATTGGAAGGAGCCGAGATCCCGCTAATGGAGCCTCTTCTAAAGCAATATTACGACTCGATCAAGGAGGAATATTACAAGGGGGAGGATGCCGTTCAGGTACACAAAATCCGAATCTCCTACATGGGGCAGGACGGAGCGATTAACCTCGAGAAAAAGGAACAGGCATGGGAGCTTATGCGGGAAGCGCAGGGCAAGCTGGAACAGGGAGAAAGCTTCGCCGTGCTTGCGGAGCAGCTCAATGAGACGGAAGAAGAGCGGAGCAGCTACGGAGTGCAAGTTTTTGATCGCTCCACCGCCCGCGAAGACCAAATGTCGGGAGGCGTTTTGAGGCAAGAAGCGATGAAGCTTGCGGCGGGAGGGACAAGCGGGATTATCGAAACAAACAATGCGCTGTATTTGCTTTATTGCTTGAACAGGCTGCCTGCGGAAGCGCAGCCCTTCGATCAGGTGCGGCAAGACGTAAAAAACAAATATATGAGCTACCGTTATACGGAGCTTATCGACCAAAAGACTCGGGAAGTGTCCGTCGAGATTAGACAAGCGCAGTTCGACGAAGTAACGCTGCCTTAAAGCATCCGCTCGCGGTACTCCTGCGGTGTCAGGCCAAAATGTTTTTTAAACATTTTGATGAAATGCTGTGTCTGATTGTAGCCCAGCTCCGTGGAAATATCGTATACCTTGATTCCTTTGTTGCGGAGCAGGGAGACGGCTCTTTCCATCCTGACCTTGAGCACGTAGTCGCTAAAGCTCTCACCCGATTCCGTCTTGTATATTCTGGACAGGTAGGAGGGGTGCAGAAAGACGTGGTTCGCCACGGTTTGAATGGATACATCATGCTGCAAATTGTGTTCGATATATTCATTTACTTGACTGACGATTGCGGCATGGGAATGCTTGCGTTCGCGGTCGACGATGTCGGAGAGCTGTTCCAATCTGCGAAAGGTCCAGTCGCGCAGAGGTTTGACCGTCTTAAACGGAAGACCGCCGACGACCTTCTCGTATTCCTCGCCGATCAGCTCGGAGAGCCGCTTATGGTTTTTGTGGGCGATGTAAGTGAGCATCCCGCATATTTCGAGGTAAACCTCAAGTATATGCTCTTCGGAATGAGACCAATCCCGCAATAATTCCTCAAAAATTCTCTCGAGCTTCGCGTGCAGTTCCTTCCATTGGCCGGCTTCTATGCATTGCTTGAGTGTTGGCGGTTCGTACAGGCTGGAGAAGGAGGCGATCTTTTGATTGTTCTCGCTGCCGGTCAGCGTCATAAATAAATCCTGCTCGTCCCCGATCCGCTGGCGGAAAGCGAACAGACAGTTCTGGTAATAAGCGGAGATATCATTCGGGAACATAAACCATTCGCTCACCAGCACGGAGATGCTGCCCTTTAAGTAAACATGTACGTAATGCTGCAGCTGGACGGCATGCTGCTCCAGAAGCTGCTTTCTCTTGTCGGCCGTCTGCGCCTTCAGCTTGTCTGTGGCAGCTATCATGAAGACCAAATAGCCGTAATCGTCCCGACAGTTCCACAGATTGAAGTCGTCTTGAAAGATCTCTGCTGCTACATTGGCGATCGCGTATTCGAATAAGGACACTGAGTGCTCGTCATGGCGGGCGAAATCATCCTCCAACCGTATGAGAGCCATGGAAGCAGTGATGCCAGTAGAGAAGGGGAGCTGATACAGCGAAAATTTGTCCTGCAGCGCCGATTCCGTCATGCTCCGGCCCTGCAGGAGCTCCAGCAGCAAGTTTTGCCGAAGCAGCGGAAGATGCGCCTGAAGCGTTTGAATCGCCCTTTGGTTCGAGATGACGGCGTGCCATTCGACCGAAGCTTTCTCCAAAACGCGCCGAATGGAAGCAATAAGCTCCTCATCGGGAACCGGCTTGAGCAAGTAATCCTCGACATCCTGGCGCAGAGCCTCTTTGGCGTATTCGAAGTCGGAATAGCCCGACAGCAGGATGATTTTGATGGTTCTCCAACGGGAACGAATTTCGCGGATAAGCTCCAGACCGGACTTTACGGGCATACGAATGTCGGTAATGACGAGATCGATCGAATGGGATTCCAGCGTTTCCATCGCATCGAAGGCGGAATAGGCTTTGTGCACACTGCTTACCCCCATATCGCTCCAGGGCAATGTCTTCTCCATGCTGTCCACGAGATGCATGTGGTCGTCAACGATTAATACTTGATGCATGGCAATCCACCTCCGATAAAATTAGTCAATGACCGTCCATTGAAGGGTCACGCATAGTCCGCCAAGAGCGGCGTGTGACAGAAGGACGCCGGCGTCCTGGCCGAACCGGAATTTCAGCCGCTGATGCACGTTCCATAACCCGCAGCCCATCTCGCCATCGAGCGGGGCTTCGAGCTCATGCTTGAGCCGGTCCAGCTCTTGATTGCTCAGCGATTCGCCGCTGTCTTCTATGATCAATCGGACTTTGTTATTAACCCGTTCGCCGGTTACGGACATCCTGCCCCACTTCATCTGAGGTTCCAGCCCGTGAATGATCGCATTTTCCACGATCGGCTGAAGGAGTAAACGCGGAATGGAAAGCTGCAGCATCGATTCGGGAATATGGATCTCGTACTCCAGCCGCTGCATTTGCAAGCTTTGGATGTTCAAATAATTTTTGACGAGCTCCAACTCTTCCCGTAGCGTTGTTTCCTGATTTTCCACGCGGGTCGTGTACCGGTAATAATGGCTCAGGTTCAAAGTCATGGCGATGACAGCCTCCTTCTCTTCGAGCTCGGTCATGCTTTTGATGAAAGCAAGAGAGTTGTAAAGGAAGTGGGGATTAATCTGCGATTGCAGCTGCTTAAGAGTAGCCTCCCGCGACCTCAGCCGTTCCGAGTAGACGTTCTCGATCAGTTGCTCGATCTGCGCGGCCATTTGGTTGAATCGCTGGAGCAGGAACCCGAATTCGTTTCTTTGCTTGTTTACCAGCCGGACGGAGAAGTTGCCCATCTCTAATTTTCTTACCCCATGGAGCAATTGGGATACGGGGACCTGAACGTTGCGGTACAGCATAAGCGCGACCACGATACCCATCGCAAGAAGGGTGGCCATGGACGCGTAAAATAATAAGGAACTGTTTTTAATGGGACTTAACCGGTATTCCATAGGCACGTAATCCACGAGAGTCCAGTTCAGCGCGTCCGACTTTACGTAGTTGACCATGTACTGCTTTCCTTGAAGCTTCACGTATTCCGTGCCGCTATCGTTTGTCTCGCTTCCATTGAGGAAATGGACGACGTCATTAGCCAACGACTGATCGGCGGACCGATTTAGGATGGGCCGATTATCCTCGTGATAGAAGAAGGGGTCGTTTTTGCCCGTCATCTTGATCTGGTCCAGCATGTTGCGGATATTGTTCACCGTAAAGCTGATTTCGACGATGAGCCGCGAACCCGGATATACGGTATGTTTGACGAATTGTTCGATCGAAGTGCCGTTTTCCGCGGTCTCCCTGTAGAGCCAGTTCTCCGTTATGCGATCCGGAGCGAACATCTCCGTATAGTCGGCTTCATTTAAGGTCGTCACGCCAGTTCCGGCCTGCGGGGAATAAACCGTAAACTGATTGATCCAATTGCTGGAGGCGCCGGACAAGCGCAGCTTCTCGATGATATCTTGCTTGATCACCACCTTGTCGTAATTATTATCCTTCTCATGGATATGGATCAAATCATCGATGACCTGGAATCGCCCGATCGTATTGGCGGCAATGGACAGCTGCTCCAACGTCGCCTCCGCCTGGCTTAACAGAAAGGAGAGATGCTGCAGATTCGATTCTTTGATTTCGTTGCGGACAACATTGACGCTGACCTGGTTGGAATAAGTATGCAGAATAAGTATCGGGATGATTAATAGCAGCAGCATGATGATCAGCTTGCGGAATATCGTCATCTTGACCGGCATGCCTGATCCTCCTAACGGGTGTAAGCGTTGTCAAATATGAGCCTATTATACTATGAATTGCTGCCGCAAAGGAGGGGTTCGCATGGAAAACAAAGGGAATGGTGATGAAAACATCATGAATGTATTCAAACCGACATGTAACTGTCGACCGTCAAGATTTACTATACAAGTAAGAAGTGTTTCACTAGAACCTTTGACGACATGAGACCCAGGAGAGAAGGCTTGCGTTCGTGCGAGCCGTCGGCGGCGTGTTCATAAACCCGGGAGGTCCGAAGAATGAAACCGTATAAAAGTAAACGACTTTCGTGCGCCGTAATGTTTGCCATGCTGTTCCTTGCCGCCTGCTCCGGCTCTGGAGGATCGGCTGGCGCGGATCGTGAAGCCGACGAGAAGCCGCTAGAGGTCCGATGGACGAATATCGCTTACGGCACGCCGCCGCTTGGCGGGGACGCCGTAGGCAAGCAAATCGAAGACAAGACGAATACGGTGATCAGCTGGCAGTGGATTCCCCTTAACGGCTACAAGGAGAGGCTCGGCGTCGCGCTGAATACCGGAGATTTGGCCGAAATAACCCAGGTGCCAACGAGCAACCCCATTTATGAGACAGCGACGCATGATGCGATTCAGGCCGGCAAGTTCCATGATCTTACTCCGTATTTAACGGGAGAGAGCTTGAAGGACTATCCGAATCTTGCAGCGTACCCGGATGAAATATGGGACAACATGCTGTATAACGGCAAGATTTGGGGTATACCCCGACATCCCAATCCGCCGATCTTTACAACCGTTCATGTCCGCAAGGATTTGCTGGAGAAAGCTGGTTTGGAGCCGCCGACCACTTGGGAAGAGTTGACGAATGTTATTTTAAAGCTTAGCGATCCGCCGGAGCGTTACGGCATTGCCATGAAGTCGACGTCAAGCGGGGATGTCATTGCCAATGCCATTACCGGCATTCAGAACTGGTCGGTTGACGAGGAAGGGAATTTTCAATACCGGGATTTTATGCCGACTTTCAAAACTTATCTGGACTGGCTGAAGATGCTGTACGAAAAAGGTGCGATTCACCCCGAGTTTCCCATTGTCGAAGGCAGTGAAACGGATTTGTTTAAGCAAGGCACATACGCCGTCGTCGCATCCAATACCCATATGTTTACAATACCGGATTGGCTGGACACTCTGAACCGCAACGCGCCGGGATCGGATGTATTGACGCTTAAAGTGCTAAAGGGTCCGCGGGGATATACGACCAGCGCAGCGACAGGCTCTTGGACCAACTTGATGATCCACTCGAAGGTTCCTAAGGAGGATATTCCCCGGCTGCTCAGGCTGATCGATTATACCTCATCGACGGAGTATCAAAAGCTTGCGCTTTATGGGATCGAAGGCATCCATCACGAAGTGAAGGACGGCAAGATCATCCGCAATGAGAAATACAAAAGCGAAGGTATTGAGGCTTATACATGGAATGACGGAACGTATACGGGAGCCGACAATTATTTGTTATGGGACGCCGATCCGGAACGGGTGAGATGGTATAAGGAAGTGTTCGAAGATTCACAGCTCAAATCGACGTATACCAATCCGGCGTTTAATCTATCGTCGCCCGTTGTGGGCGACAAGTGGGGTGACCTGACTCGGGATCTGGAAAGGAACAAGGTGAAGTACGTCATGGGCGTTATGTCGGAGGCGGAGTGGGACAGCTACGTAAACGAACTAACGGCTGCCGAAGATTACCGTAAAATCGTCGAAGAACTGAAGCTTTCTTACAACCAATATAAACAATAAAAAAACAGCATCGACTATAAAATAGGTGACTTAAAGGGCTTGCGCTAGTCGTAAGCCAATTTAAGCCTGCTCAAATTTCATGTAAATAGGAGGAGGAAGGGGAATTTTCGATTATTTACTGTTAAACAAAAACATTAATGTTATATAAAGGAGAGATTGAATGGCTCGGGTATCGTTTCATCATGTATACAAACAGTACCGTTCCGAAAAGAAAACGTCGGTTACCGACTTTCATCTGGAGATAGAGGATGGGGAATTCGTGGTTTTGGTAGGCCCTTCCGGCTGCGGGAAAACGACGACGCTCCGGATGCTCTCCGGTCTTGAAGACATAACGGAAGGCGAGATTTACATCGGGGATAGGTATATCAACTATGTCTCTCCAAAGGACAGAGATATTGCTATGGTGTTTCAAAATTATGCGTTATACCCCAATTTATCCGTCTACGAGAATATGGCGCTTGGCCTAAAGCTTAGGAAGACGGCCAAACATGAGATTGAGCTGCGGGTAAAGAAGGCCGCAAAAATATTGGAAATTTCCGCTTTGCTCGATAAGAAGCCAAATCAACTGTCGGGCGGACAGAAGCAGCGGGTTGCCCTTGGCAGGGCAATCGTTCGCGAGCCGGAGGTTTTTCTGATGGATGAGCCCTTGTCCAATCTCGACGCGAAGCTGAGAACCCAAACCAGATCGGAGCTGATCAGGCTGCATCAGGAATTGCAGACGACAACGGTTTATGTAACTCATGACCAAACGGAAGCGATGACGATGGGCTCCAGAATCGTAGTCATGAAGGACGGCATCATTCAGCAGGCTGCAGCGCCGGAATTTATTTATCGGCAGCCGGCCAATCTGTTTGTCGCCAGCTTTATCGGTTCCCCGGCCATGAATCTCATCGAGGGGAGCATCGAGGAGGACGGGGGAACGCATTATTTCAGCAACAGGCGCTTGCGGTTGGAAATTCCGCCCCAATATAAGCCGTTCCTCGCTTCCGGAAAATTAAGGAACGTCGTCATGGGCATTCGTCCCGAGCATGTGCTGCTTGAGCCGACGCTTGAGGATCCCAATGATTCTTATGGAGCCGTTATCGACGTTATCGAGCTAATGGGCTCCGATTCTTACCTGTATTTGAGCATGGGGGATACCCGTGTGATCGCCAGGGCGATCGAACCAGGCTCGAAATTTCATGTGACGGACAAGATCGACATCGGATTCCGGATGGAAATGGCTCATTTTTTTGATGCGGAATCGGGCGGCAATCTTGGCATTTTTTGACCACAATACGGGAGGTAGAGCATCATGCTTCGCAAATGGATGGTTTATACGGCTCTGCTGGCTTTGATTGTGTTGGTCTATGCCGTCAGGTCATGGTTGCAGGGAGAAGAGAGCTTTCCCGTCGTCAGCGCGGATGCGATGGATTACGGCAGCGGAGACGGAGAAGGCATCCTATTCTACGCGGATCGGCTTCGGAAAGCGGAAGGGTCGGGCATACTGCCGTATACGGGACCGCCAGTTGTAATCGAGCCGGTCGCTTACAGCGCGGCTTCTGCCGAAGCGGCTGTCCGGAAGGGATATGATGCCGATTTAAACGAGGAGGTTCTTCACTGGACAAATGGCACGGGATGGGTGGAATGGACAGTAGAAATTCCGGCGGATGCCTTGTACGAGCTGGAACTGACCTATATGCCGACCAAGCGGGACAGCAGCAGCTCGGTATTCTACGCGTTATCGATTGATGGCGAAATTCCGTTTTCGGAGGCAAATGGAATCGAGCTGTTGAAACGATGGAGGGACAAGGATGTTCCTTACCGTAAGGATGCGCTCGGCAACGAGATTCGATCGATGCAAGTAGAGACGGTGGGCTGGCTAACGGCTCCGGCAACGAATTATGCAGTTTCGTCCGTCCCGCTTCGGCTGCCGTTGTCCAAAGGCGTACATACGCTTCGGTTCGCCGCACAAAACGAATCGATGTCTTGGGGGCCAATCCGTCTGACGGCTCCGGAAGCGATACCCGCTTATGCGGAATATCTGGAGAGGGCAGGCACATTGGAGCAGGCTGGCGCTCCTGATAGGGCGGACGCTCCACCGGCTATCGAAACGTGGTACACGCTGCTTGAAGGGGAGCGTTATGAGCAGAAATCCCACCCCTCGGTGCAAACCGGCACGATCAACGAACCAAACGTATCTCCGGATGGCGAAGGGCGCCTGCTGTATAACGTCCTGGATGGCCAGCGATGGAAGCGGGCAGGGGAGTGGGCGGAGTGGACCTTTGAAGTGCCGTCCGCAGGCTGGTATGAAATCGACGTGAAATATTATCAGGGCTTCGTCGGCAAAGCCAATGCATTTCGGACGGTGCTGATTGACGGCAAGACGCCCTTCGAAGAACTGCTTCATTATCCGTTTCCTTACAACAGCAAGCTGGAGATGCATACGCTCGGCAGCCGGGCCGGAGAGCCCTACCGCTTCTATCTGGATAAGGGTGAGCACACGTTGCGGCTGGTAACGGATATCTCGCCGTTAAATCCGGTCGTGCTCTCGATGCAGGAGGCGATCCGCAAGCTATACGGAATCGAGCAGAAGCTTCGCAAGCTGACGGGCGACTACGGGACGAATACGGGCGATACGAACCGCACATGGGATATGATGAGCTACTTCCCTGATCTGGAGGCTCAACTTGCCGGCCTTCGGGATCAATTGAAGCTGAGCATGGATTATCTAAACGGATTGAACGGCCAAACGAACGATACGACCGAGTCTCTCAAGATCGGGGTAGCGATCCTGGACGGACTGCTGGAGGAGATCAATCAGATTCCGAACAGGCTGGGCAAGTTCCCTGACTTGCAGATGAGAATCGGCACTTGGATGGATAAGATGGCAAACGGGGGAATGTCCGCGGACTATATCGTCGTCAGAAGTCCTTCCGCCGCCCATCCGTTCAAGGAAACCTCCGCTCTCTCCAAGGTGCCTTACACGTTAATCAATTTTGCGCGCACCTTCTATTTGAATTATAACGCCAGGGATTTAAACGATAAGGAAGCGATCGAGATTTGGGTCGGTCGGGGCAGAGACTATGCTTCCCTGCTGCAGGAGATGATCGATCAAAGCTTCACGCCTCAGACCGGCATTGCGGTCAATGTAAACTTCATGCCTGATGCGAATGCGCTTACGCTGAGCAATGCGGGGGGAGACCAGCCGGATGTCGCGCTTGGTCTTGCACAGGATATGCCCGTCGATTACGCGATGCGCGAAGCGTCCGCCGACTTGACGCAATTCGCAAATTTTAAAGAAGTGGCCGAACGTTTTCACCCCGGCGTCATGCGCTCATTTGGTTACAAAAATGGCGTATATGCGCTGCCGGAAACCCAGTCCTACCATCTGCTCTTCTACCGCAAGAGCATGATGAAGGAGTTGGAGCTGGAGACGCCGGATACGTGGGAGGATTTGCAGCGGATACTGCCGACCCTGCAGGAAAACGGCATGCAATTTTATTACAACGCAAAGGACTTTGTTCCTTTCTTTTATCAAAATGATGTGGAATTTTATTCGCCGGACGGGAGAGAAGCGGCGTTTGATACGGAAGCGGCCTATACATCGTTTTCCTTGTGGACGGAGCTGTTCGGCAAATACGATCTGCCCCAGGAGGTTCCGGCATTTTTCCAGCATTTCAAGCTGGGCACGATGCCGATTGGCGTATCGGATTTTAATACGTACGTTCAACTGCTGACCTCCGCCCCCGAAATACTCGGAGACTGGGAGATCGCGCCGATGCCCGGGACCGTGCAGGAGGACGGCAGCGTAGCGAGATGGGCGATGAACACGATGACTGCCGCGATGATTTTGAACAAAAGCGATAAAAAGGAACAGGCATGGCGTTTTATCGATTGGTGGACGTCCACGGACGTTCAGCTGGAATACGGCAACGCGATCGAATCCTTTTACGGGCCGGAATATCGTTGGAATACGGCCAATATGAAGGCGATGGCAGCCATGCCTTGGCCAGCGGCCCATATCGCTGCCATTAAGGAGCAGAATCGATGGAACCGCAACGTGCCATTCCTTCCGGGAGGTTACTTGCTCGCCCGCGAGATGGAATTCGCGTTTAACCGGACGATTGTTCAGAAGATTCCGGCCAAGGATTCTCTGGACACTTCCTTTGTAGCCATCGCCCGCGAGATAGCAAGAAAGCAGCAGGATCTGGGCATCCGGAACGGGCAGAGACTGGATTTCCCGGTCGTTGATCAGCCCTATGATTGGGGGGAAACGCCGAAATGAAAGAACAGGTTGCCTATAAGGCTGGGGTCGCAGCAGCCTTAAAACATCCGGCGCCGCCAAGCCGGCTGCAGCGACTACTGCGGAGTCTATATCGAGAGCGTATCGCTTATCTGTTTATGGCGCCGTTTCTGCTTTGCTTTACGGCGTTTATCCTGCTGCCCGTCCTTATGGCGATTCTGATGAGCTTTACGTCGTATGACGCCTTTCGGATCCCGCATTTTACCGGCTTCAAAAACTATATCTCGCTTATCACGCAGGATACGGTGTTCATGAAGCATGCGCTGCCGAATACGATCAAATTCGCTTTTTTTGTCGGACCGATCGGCTACTTGCTCACTTTCTTTATTGCTTGGCTGATCTATCAGCTGCCCAAGAGCGTTCGCGATCTGGTTACCCTTGCGATCTATGCGCCTTCGATCGCCGGCGGCATCGCTCTTGTCGTCGTATGGCAAGCGGCTTTCAGCGGCGACTACGTAGGATACTTAAACCAATTTTTGATGAATTACAACATGATCGAAACGCCGGTGCTATGGCTGCAAAATCCCAAATATCTGCTCAACGTGATGATTGTCGTTACGATCTGGATGGGGTTCGGCGTCGGCTTCCTGGCGATGCTGGCCGGATTCGATACGGTAAATCGGGAGCTTTACGAGGCGGGGCGCATCGACGGCATCTCCACCCGTCTGCAGGAGGTTTATTATATTACGGTTCCGTCGATGAAACCGCAGATGCTGTTCAGCGCCGTTATGGCGATTGTCGGCACGCTCAAAGCGGGCGCCATCTCCGTTCAACTGACGGGAATGCCGATTACGAAGCAATATGCCGGCCATCTGATGTTGAACCATATCGACGACTATGCCTTCATTCGCTTCGAGCTCGGATATGCTTCCATGCTGTCGGTTGTCCTGCTGCTGTTCTCGTATGCCGCGATGAAGCTCAGCTACCGGCTATTCGGCCCGAAGGACGGTGAATAACATGATGGCTATCGTAAAACAAATCAGAAGGCTCACTCTGTTCGAGACGTTGCTGCTTCTGGCCCTGCTCCTGTTGGCGGCCTTTATGTCGCTGCCGATCGTGTTCATTATTAATCATGCGTTCAAGCCGTTCCATGAGTTGTTCCTGTTTCCGCCCACCTTTCTGGTGAAGGACCCGACGTTGACCAACTTCTATGAGCTGTTTATGCGGCCGGTGGCCAGAATCGTGCCGTTTTCTAGGTATCTCTACAACAGCATTATCGTAGCCGCCTTATCCATGGTCGCCGTCATCCTCTCCAGCTGCATGGCCGCCTATGTGCTGTCTAAGCTTCAGTTCAGCCTGAAGAAGGCGGTTATGGCCATGATTATGCTGGCTCTCATGTTCGCGCCGGAGACGGTAGCGATTCCGAGGTATTTGATCGTAGGCTGGCTGCAGCTGAACAATACGTACTTTGGCCATATCCTGCCGGTTATCGCCTCTCCGGTCGCGGTATTCCTGATCAAGCAGTTTATCGATCAGATACCGGCGGAGCTGCTGGAAGCAGCCAAGATGGACGGCGCTTCCGAGCTGCGCATCTTTATCCGCATTATCATACCGTTATCGATGCCGGCGATTGCAACCATCTCGATCATTACGTTCCAGGGAGTATGGGGCGACGCTTCGGCATCCACGCTGTTTATGCAGGACGAAACGATGAAGACGCTGCCCTACTATATTACGACGCTGACGAGCGGCATGGCGAATACCGTAGCCGGTCAGGGTATGGCAGCGGCTGCCGGGCTGCTAATGTTTCTGCCTAATCTCATCATCTTTCTGTTCGCCCAGCGACGGATTATGGAGACGATGGTGCATTCCGGCGTGAAATAAAGGCGCTCGGCATTTTTAAGGAAAGAGGTTGACGTGATGGCTAAATACACACGATTCATAGCTGTTTTGCTGGCCGCTTTCTTCCTGTTTCCCGGTACTTCCTCGGCCTGGCAGCCATACGATACCTTTTTTATTTCCCACGGGACGGGAGGAGCGGGCACTAGAACGTTCTGGATGCAGGACGTGTACACGGTGTCCCATACGGCTGTCGGCCATGGCGATCAGGCGATGAAGCAGCCGGCCGACCTGTTCATAGCGGCCGACGACCACTTGTATATTGCCGATAAGGGCAATAACCGGGTTATCGAGCTGAACCGGGACGGCGAGTGGGTAAGGGCGATCGGGGACGCGGAAGGACTCGGGGCGCTGAAGGCGCCGGAGGGGGTGTTCGTCCGTCCGTCCGGGGATATCTACGTAGCGGACACGGGCAATCAGCGCATAGCCGTTTTCGATAAAGGGGGAACCTTCGTCCGAGAGTACAAGAAGCCGGAGGAAGGTTTGATGCCCGCCAGCTACTTCTTCGTGCCGGTCAAGGTGGCCGTCGACGATCGCGGCGTTATGTATATCGTGTCCAAGGGCTCTTATCAAGGGATGGTCCGGATGAGAGGGGACAGCGGCGAGTTTACCGGTTTTTTCGGCAGCAACAAAACAAGCGGGACATGGATGGACCGACTAAAGCGCCAAATCTTTACGGAGGAACAGCTTGCCAGGGAGGAGCTGAAGCGACCCGCCGAGATCGGCAACGTCACGATTGACCAAGACGGGTATATTTTCGCCACGACGACCGGCGTGTTAAACGATCAGATCAGAAAGCTGACTGCCGCAGGGGTGAACCGCTTCGAATCGTTAAAGTCCGCCCGTTTCGCGGCTTCGGACCAGATGGTGGACGTCGCGACGGATAAGCGCCATTTTTTCTACGTGCTGGACCGGAAGGAGAACAGATACGATGCGATGATCTCCATCTACAGTCCGGGCGGCACCCAGCTCTTTTCCTTCGGCAAGAGCAGGAAGGTACCGCAGCAGCGGGGCGTGCTCTCCTACCCGGCAAGCATCGGCATCGACTCGGGGAACCGGCTGTGGGTGCTGGATTCCGATCAAAGCCTGGCCCAAGCCTACGACCGTACGGAGTTCGGGGATGCGGTGCTTACGGCTGCCGCCGATTATTACATCGGCGACTACGAAAAGAGCGAAGCAAACTGGAACAAGGTAAAGTCGCTTAACGAAATCATCAGCCTGACTTATGTCGGTCTGGGAGAAGTGGCGCAGAAGCAGGAGCGTACCCGCGACGCCATGGCCTACTTCAAGATGTCGTACGACAATCAGGGATATTCGGAAGCGTTTTGGACGTACAGACTGGAATGGATTCAACAAAACTTTGCTTATGCCGCAGGAGTCATCGTTGCCTTATGGCTGCTCTTTCGATACGGGCTTCGAACTCTGGCGAGAAACTCGACACGAAGGTTGCCGGAGCCTCTGGTTCGCGTCGCGGCGGAGCTAAAAGACGCGTGGTACACGCTGTTCCATCCTTATGAGGGCTTCTACCGGATCAAGGGGCGCAAGCTTTCCGGCTTTACGATGCTGCTGCTTTTGCTGCTGCTGGTGCTTGCGAAGATGGCGGCCCTGTACTGGACCGGATTTATTTTCCGCCCCGTCGACCTAAGCCGGATTAGACTCTGGCCGGAACTGATCGGTTTTCTGGCGCCCATCCTGGCCTGGGTTGTCGCCAATTATCTGGTCAGCACCGTTAAGGACGGCGAGGGACGATTCAGGGATGTCGTACAGGCAAGCCTGTTCGCAGTTGTTCCGTACATTACGCTTACCATGCCGATTCTCTTATTGTCCAACATCCTGGTGTTGGAGGAAGGCATTCTCTACTCTTCCTTGCATACGGTCATGTGGCTCTGGATCGGCGCTTTGTTTATCATCAGCTCTCAGGTTATCCATAATTTTGATTTTGTGGAGAATATCGCAAATAGCACCATTACAGTCGTTACGATCGGAATATTGTTCCTGTTTATCAGCCTGACGACAGGGCTGTCATACAATCTCTACGACTTCTTCTATCAGCTCTACAAGGAGGTGACAGTCCTTGCCTAACATTAAGGCCATTGCGGATCCGGGCAGGAGAAAAACATGGCTGTTTGGCGGCCTGGCATTGGCAATCATCGTTGTCGGGCTGGCGATATGGTCGCTGTCCAGCCCCGGCATATCCAGCGAGCTGGACATCCCGGCGTATGCTGCTTCATCTATGTCCGCTCCTTCGGGCTCCCCCTGGTTAAGCGATAATCGGGACGATGCCGGATTCGCGTCTGCGGCCCGAACCGACCGCCTCGAGCTGCGGGTCAATCCGGTGTCAGGGCAAGTTATCGTCCAAGAGCTGCGGTCCGACGTACAGTGGCGCAGCAATCCAACGACCGTGCAGTTGGAGAGTCAGAAGGTAGGGGGAATCCTGCGGACGAACCTGGAGTCGCCGTTTATTCTGGAATATGCGGAGCAGAACAAAGCGCAGCGTCTTGTTGTAAACGGCAAGGATCCCGGCGTAAAGCTGTCATTCTCCGCAACGGACAACGGGGTTGCCGCAAACTACGAATTCGAGAAGCTGGGATTCCGGTTCAGC
>NZ_BDQX01000098.1:145191-154599 GCF_003112455.1 Paenibacillus agaridevorans | reverse complement strand
TGTATACGGACTGACGGACAACGGCTTCCAAGTAGCCATTCCGGCAGCCAGCATCATGGAGTCGGGTCAATTCCGCATTTTGTCCATTGATCCGCTGCCGTTCTTCGGAGCCGCGGAGGATGATCCCGCCGCACCCGGATATATGTTCGTGCCGGACGGGCCGGGCGCGCTCATTCGATACCCGCAACAACAAAAGCGCGTGGGCGCGGGCTATTACCAATACGTCTACGGGCCTGAGCTGACGAACAAATCTTTTGACCCGGTTACCGTCTCCATGCCGGTATTCGGGATAAAAAAAGGGGAGCAGGCATTCCTGGCCGTTATTACGGAAGGGGAAAAGGCTTCGGCCATCCGCGCATTGACTCCCGGCTTGGTCAGCACATTCAATTCGGTCAATACCCGATTTATTTACAGGGAGGAATACAACCGCCGCCTGAATTTGGGGGGGAGAGCGATCCGCGTCTTCCAGAACGAGCTGCTCCGGGAGGACCGCCAGATCCAATATTATTTCATGGAAGAGGATGAGGCGGATTACTCGGGGATGGCCCGGCGGTATAGGAAACATCTGCTGGATACAGGCGGGCTTGGACCGGCGCTTGCTCCCAGCTCCCATATTCCGATGCATCTGACCCTCGTTGGCGGAGACACGATCTATTACGGAGACAGCCAATACGAGATCGCGACAACGTTCGCGCAGGGGGAAGAGATTCTCCGGGAGCTGAAGGACGCGGGCGTACATGAACTTCGGATCACTTGGCAAAATTGGCAGCACAAGGGAACTCTTGCGCCGGACTTAAGGCTAAATGTCGAGCGCAAGCTCGGCGGCAAGCCGGGATTGCAGTCGTTTATCGATGCCGCGCATGGGCTGGGCTTCAAGGTGTACCTGAACGCGGTATTGACTCATGCGGATTCCGAAGGTTCGGAGCTGCCGCCCAAGACGTACGGGATCCGTTCCGTGGAAGGAGATACCTTGTTCGATTACGAGTTTTTCTTTCTGAATCCCAATATTACCTACAACTATGCGCAGGAATTGATTAACGAAGCCGCCGTCCTCCAGGCGGACGGCATCCATTATAGCGGTATTGGAGAAACGGTGTTCCGCGATTATAATCCGCGATTTGCTTATACAAGAAACGATACGGCTTATCTCTATAACCGGATACTGGAACAGACGCAAGGAACGTTAGGCGCCGGCAGCGCCTATCTCGGCAATGCTTATGCGCTCCGCTACCTAAGCGATATCCAGCAGTTCCCCGGCGAGACGCATCAGTATTACGCCATTGACGAGACCGTTCCTTTTTATCCGATGGCGGTGCACGGCCATATAACCTATTCCATGGTACCGGGCAATTTGCGCAGCCAGTACGACGACGAATTTCTGCGGGCGATCGAATATGGAGCGGTCCCTTCCTTTATTCTGACGGCCGAGAGCAGCAGGACGTTGATGCAGACGAAAACCTGGGGCCTATTTACAAGCCAATTCTCGCAATGGAAGGATAAGGCGGCGGCGGAATACGAGTCGTTTAACCGTTTGGCTTCTCTCCATCATCTGCAAATGACCGGCCACAGCAAACGGGCGGAAGGGGTTTACGCAACGGAATACGCGGACGGGACTGTCGTCGTTGTCGATTACAACGAGAAGACGTTTCGCGTGGAGAGAGGGGGAGGTACATGAGCGCGAACGCTAGGCGGCACCGCAAGGCGAGATGGCACTACATGTGGAGAAGCCGTGGGACGGCGTACTTGTTTATGCTCCCCTGGATGATCGGCTTCTGCGCTTTCATGGCATTCCCGATCGGCTGGTCGCTCTATCTGAGCTTTCAGAAGGTGAAGCTGACCGGAGGGGGGCTGTTCTCTTACGAATTTGTCGGCTTGCAAAATTTCAAGGACGCCCTGTTTAAGGACAATGTTTATCCGATCGAGCTTATCTCCTTTTTCCAGCAGATGATTCTGATGGTTCCGGTCATCCTTATATTTTCGCTGCTGGTTGCCGTAATGCTGAATCAGAACTTCAAGGGCCGGTTTATCTATCGGGCGATCTTCTTCCTGCCGGTCATCTTCTCGACTGGCCAGGTGCTGACCGAGCTATTCCAGCAAGGAGCGGGCAATGTGCCATTTTTGTCCCAATACGGGGCGGACGCGTTTATCAAGGAGAATTTCAGTCCCGCCATGGCGGCAACGATAACGGAGCTGCTTGGCATGACGATTCTGATTCTTTGGTCATCCGGCGTGCAAATATTGATTTTTATTGCTGGCTTCCAAACTATCTCGAAGTCAATCTACGAGGCCGTCAGAATCGATGGCGCGTCGCCATGGACCAGCTTTTGGAAAATAACGCTACCCGGCATCAAGCCGTTTATCGGCTTGAACCTGCTATACACAATGGTAGACTTGTTCACTTTCCCGTTTAATCCGGTGATGGAGCAAATCAAGCTGAACATGTTCAATGTGTCGACAGGTTACGGATATGCAAGCGCGTTAGCCTGGTTTTACTTTTTGCTTATTATCGTACTGATCCTGATTATTCTGTGGTTTCTAAACCGCTCGAGCAGAGAGAGGAGGGGCTGAAGATGAAAGCGGAAACCGTTATGAAGCAGCTAACGTCCCAGGCAAGGCTCATTCTCATTGGCAGGCGCTCGCAGAAGCTGAAGCTTCTGCTGCTGGGACAGCACATTAACGACGGCATGGCCGCCAAGCTGTTTCTTTATTTTATGCTTTCGATCGTGTCGTACCTGTACCTGCAGCCTTTCTTTTACATGATCTCTACCATGCTCAAGTCGCTTGGAGACCTTCTGGACCCTACCGTGCAATGGATTCCGCGCGTCATCGATTGGGGAAATCTACAGAAGGCGCTCGACGGATTAAATTATTCGGAGTCGCTTGTCAACACGCTGACGCTGGCGGTTGTTCCGTCGCTCATCTCGGTATTGATTTGCTCGCTTACGGGGTATGCGCTGGCCCGGCTTCAGTTCCCGGGCAAAAATCTGTTTTTTGCGCTCATCTTCATTACTTTTTTGATCCCGCCGCAGATTATCATCATTCCGCTGTATGTTATCTACAGCAAGTTGGGCTGGCTGGATTCGCCGTTTGTCTTTATCATCCCGGCCTTATTCGGACAGGGACTCAAGAGCGCGCTGTTTATTATTATTTTCCGGCAATTCTTCCTTTCGCTGCCTAAAGCGCTGGAAGAAGCGGCGATGATTGACGGCGCGTCGATGTTCAGGCTGTTCTTTCGGATCATCATCCCTTTATCGGTGCCGGCCTGCCTTGTCGTCTTCCTGTTCTCGTTTGTCTGGCACTGGAATGAGGGATATCTCTCATCCATGTTTCTGACGCATGACTTCATCCCTCTATCTACGCGATTGTCCAATCTGGAGACAGAGATCTTTGGCCAAGCGCCGTCGATGGAGATGCTTGCGGTTAATCCCGTAACGGAAGGAACGAAGATGGCGGGCGCGTTTCTGATTGTGTTCCCGCCGCTCCTCGTCTATATGATCGCTCAGAGGTGGTTCGTCGAAGGAATCGAACGCACCGGTCTGGTCGATTAAAAGCCTGAAACAAAATTTATTGTGGGAGGTGATGCTGGCGCGGTTGCTTGCTTGAAAACGAAGCGGGTTGGAACAAGGCAGTTTGCAAGGGGTTAAGCGAGTCCAAATGAGAAAAAGGGAGATGTGAACATGGTTAAAAACAAAAGGTTCGTTTTCATTATGATGTACATTCTAATCGTCGCATTGCTTGCAGCCTGCTCGGGAGGCAACAATACACCTGGCAATCAGCCAACCGGTAGCAATCCGCCCAGTGTCGCGCCGACCGAAAGCGGCAGCTCGGATGAAGAAACTCCTGCTCCGGAAACGCCAGCTACAATTCGCCTGGTCGTATGGGGACCCGAGCTCTGGACGAAAACAATTCCGGAGAAATTTAATGAGAAGTACCCCCATATTACATTGCAGGTGGAGAAAATCGACGGCGGCGACAACGCTTCAGTATTGGAAAAGATAACGGCTTTGAGCGCGGCTGGCACGCCGGCCGATCTGACATGGGTTCCGGGCATTCCGGATTTTATGAAAGATGACCTCCTACTCGATCTGACCCCGTATATGCAGTCCGACCCGGTGCTGTCGACCGCCGAGCTCAGCCAGCCGGTAAAGGATGCGCTCTCCTGGAAGGGAAAGCTTGTCGCCCTGCCGCGCGCCGTTGACGCGCATGTCATGTTTGTCAACAAGGATCTTCTGGCCAAACACGGCATCGACATGCCGTCCAAGGACTGGACTTGGGACGAATTCCGGGAAATCGCCAAACAAGCAACCGATGCCACTGCCGGAGAATATGGTCTTGCCCCCGGCCCGTTTAATTATATGACGACTCCGCAGGTGTACGCGGTTTCTAACGGGCTGGCGCCGAATCTGAACTTCATGAACGAGGACTGGACGCAGAGCCTTATTGCCGATCCCAATGTATTGTCTGCGGTGCAATGGTATGCGGAGCTGGGCTGGGTAGACGGCTCCCGTCCATCGGAGAAACAATCGCAGGATGCGGGAATCGACCCCAACGGCTGGGGAAGCTGGCTGTCCGGCAAGATCGCCTTCGATATTATGGGAACGTGGGAAGGCACGGCGCGCAAGGCCGGCGCACAATTCGACTGGGACGTTATTCCGTTTCCGAGAGGATCTCATAGCCAGGTCGGCTACAACGCCATATCGCCGATCGGCATCCTAAACGGCACGCAAAACGCGGACGCGGCGGCAAAGTTCCTCTCGTGGCTGTTATCCCCTGACGGACAGCGTGTACTGATGTCGGATGGGAACATTCCGCTCACGACAGATCCAGCGTTATGGGAAGAAGTGCAGCAAACCGGAAGCTGGGCAGGCAAAAGCATTAAGGACGCGGTACAAGCGGACAGCTGGATTCGCACGATGCCAGGGGAAGACAAATATATTCAGTGGTGGGCAGGCGAAACCGGCGGCTTGTTTAATAACGGCGGAGATCTAAGCGTATTCCAGAAATGGGGAGAAGAATTTAACGCTCATGCGCCGACCGTCCGCAAGGATTTGGGATTGGAATAAACCATAAGGGAGCCTTTTACGATGACAACAGAATTGGCGAAACCTACGCCGGCACAGCTTCGCTGGCAAGACCTGGAGCTTGGATTGTTCTGCCACTTCGGCATCAACACGTTTTATGACCAGGAGTGGGGGCATGGAACGGAGGATCCAAAGCGATTTCATCCGACCGCTTTCGACGCGACCCAGTGGGTGAAGGCGGCCAAGGACGCTGGATTCCGCTACTTGATTCTGACCGCGAAGCATCATGACGGATTCTGTTTGTGGCCGACGGCGACGACCGATCATTCCGTCAAGGCGAGTCCATGGAAGGACGGCAGGGGGGACGTTGTTCGCGAAGTGGCGGATGCGTGCGCGGAAGCCGGTATTCTCTTTGGCATCTATTTGTCTCCATGGGATCGACATGCATCCTGTTATCCGGACAAAGAAGCGTACGACGAATTTTATTGCAGGCAACTAACGGAGCTGTTGACGGGATATGGCCCATTGGTGGAGGTTTGGTTCGACGGCGCGGGATCCGAAGGCAGAGAATACGACTGGGGACGCATCATGTCGCTGGTGACGAAGCATCAGCCGGAAGCCATGGTGTTTAACCTGGGGCGTCCCACGATCCGTTGGGTCGGCAACGAAGACGGCGTAGCGCCTTATCCATGCTGGAATACCGCGGAGACGGCCAAGGTCAGCATGTTCACGAAGGATATGTTGACCTGGCTGCCGGATACGCCGGGCTGGGTTCCAGCGGAATGCGACGTCCCGATCCGCGAACTCCATTGGTTCTGGCATCCGGACGATGAGCACAGCTTAAAATCGCTGGATCGTCTGATAGATATCTATTACCGTTCGGTCGGGCACGGAACGAATCTGCTGTTAAATATTTCGCCGGATGACAGAGGCCTGCTGCCCGACCCGGACGTTAAACGGCTGCTTGAGCTGAGCGGAGAGATGCGGCGCAGATTCAGCAATCCGATCGGCGAGACGTCGGGTACCGGAGAGACGGTTAGCCTGGAATGGAAACAGGCGGAAACCTTCGACCATGTCGTGATTATGGAGGAAATTGCTGAAGGAGAGAGAATAAGGGAATATACGCTGGAGGCCAGAGTGGATGGCAAATGGGTTCGGCTTGCGACGGGATCGGCCATCGGACATAAAAAAATCGACCGCGTCGGACCGGTGCATGCGGACGGACTGCGCCTGCGCGTAATGTCTTCCGTAGGCACGCCTCTAATTCGAAGACTCGGCTGCTACGCGACAGGGAGTGGGCGTTAGCCAAGTTCAAGTTATGAAGTAGATGATGATCGTTCCGGGGGAGGGTTTTGCGACCCTCCGCCGGAAGGAGGTGATCCGGGGCAGCGATAATAGGCCGGCAGAGCAATGCCGGGACACAAGTCCAATGAGGAGAGGGGATTGTGTAAATGAGAAGATGGCGTTCGAAAATCTTATCCCTGTTATTGGCAGCATCGATGAGCGTGACTTTGCTTGCCGGCATTAGCGCGGCACCTGACCGGGCAAGCGCAAACGGGCCTGTCCTCCGTCAATCGTATACGTTTGACGAGGGATCGGGGAGCAGTACGGAGGAGCGGGTGAGCGGACAAGCGCGTACGATTACGGGCACGCCTGCCTGGGTGTCGGGCAAGGAAGGGCATGCGCTGGATTTCGACGGAGTGAGCACATCGGTCGTCTTGGATTCGGTAAACAGGGAAACCTTTACGATCGCGGCATGGATTAAACCGCATTCGTACACGTACAATCATTTTGTGTTCGGGCAAGGCGTGTCAGGCGAGCAGGAGTACATGTTTAATCTGTGGGTAAACGGAGGCAAGCTGTTTTTTCTGCTCAGCGACGAATCGGGGAACGGCTTCGGCTTATGGCCTTTCTCTACGGCAGAGAACTCGATCCCGCTCAATGATTGGACGCATGTGGCCGTGTCGCGTTCGGGCAATCTGTTCAAGCTTTATCTGAACGGTGTCCTGGCGGCAAGCAAGACGGCTTCGGGCAACCTTGATTTGTCAGGCAACCCGAATCCGCTCCGGATAGGAGCGCAGAACGCGTCAGGCGGAGGTCCGATGGGGGTATTCGATGGCCTGATCGATGAATTCAACGTATTTGAGGAAGCGCTTACAGACGTGGAGATCATAATGGTGATGGAGGGTGAGGACTTCGTGGAGGCAGGAACGGACTATTATGTGGACGCCGCGAACGGCAACGACGCCAATACGGGAACAAGCGCTGGGACGGCGTGGGCTTCGCTGGCCAAAGTCAATGCGACGACATTCCAGCCCGGGGACCGCTTATTGTTAAAATCCGGGTCGATCTGGACCGGACAGCTTTGGCCCAAAGGATCGGGATCAAGCGGCTCCCCCATCATTGTGGACAAATACGGCGAGGGGAATAAGCCGGTCATTCACGGGGCCGGACAATACCAGGAAACGGTCAAGCTGTATAACCAGCAATATTGGGAAATCAACAATCTGGTGCTGACGAACACGGGAGCTTCTAGGACGACGAGGCGAGCTGTCTGGATCGAAGCGCAGGACATCGGGGTGGCAAACCACATTCATCTAAAAAATTTGGATATCCGCGATGTAAACGGCCAGACCGCGGTGCAGGATCTGGAGTCCGGAGGAATCATCGTACGCGTAACGGGCCACACGACGCCGACCAAATTCCATGATCTGCTGATCCAGGACAATACTTTTACCGATGTCGACAGCACGGGAGTGTTTATCCGCAGCAATTGGCGCAACCGGCTGACCCGGACGGACGGTTCGGGCGCATGGCTAGGGTTTACCGGAGTCGTGCTCCGAAGCAACAGCTTTAACCGGACCGGCGGAGACGCGATCATCGTCTGCGAAAGCGACGCTCCGCTTATCGAATACAACGTCGCCGCCAATAGCTATTACGATTCGGTTGGATACCATGCGGCGATCTGGGGCATCAACACGGACAATGCCGTCTTTCAGTACAACGAAGCTTACCTCACGCGGAATACGATGGACGGGATGGGCTTCGACATCGATGAGTTGAGCAGCAATTCGGTCATGCAGTACAACTACAGCCATGACAATGAAGGCGGCTTTATGCTGCTGGTAGGCCAGAGGGGCGGCAACGGCGTCGACTACGATCAGGACAGCGTTGTTCGCTACAACGTCAGCGAAAATGATCAGCTTGCGCTTATTCAAGCCGTTGGCCGCGTTCAAAACTATCAGGTATACAATAACACTTTTTATACGTCTCCCGGCATGAATGTGCGGTTTTTGATGGCGCCTGACGGCAATAACCTGCCACAGGGAACGATGAGCTTTAAAAACAACATCATCTACAACCTGGGAACGAATATGACCTATTACTGCGGCAATGCGACTTGCACGTATGACGGCAACATCTATTACGGCAACCACGATGCGAGCGAGCCGACGAACGATCCCAACAAGCTGACGACGGATCCGATGCTGCTGGATCCCGGTTCTGGCGGCACGGGACGGGATACGGTATTCGGCTACAAGCTGGCGGCGGGTTCTCCCGCGCTGGGCAGCGGAGTGTTGATTGCGAACAATGGAGGCAAGGATTATTGGGGCAATCCGATATCCTCCTCGGCGGCTCCCAATCGCGGAGCTTATGGCGGACCAGGCCTGGCAGGAGCGCCGATTGCAGCCCGAACCATTACCGTGGACGGAACGCTGGATAACCTTTCGTCCGTGCCGGGAATCGATCTGGGAACGCAAGGCACGGTGCTGATGTCGGGTTACGGCGGAACGAGCGACCTGAGCGGAATGGTATGGCTGACTTGGGATGCAAACCACCTCTATCTCTCTGCCAAAATCAAGGATGATGCCTTTCACCAGCCGGAATCGGGCGGCAATATTTGGCTGGGGGACAGCATCCAGTTCGCGGTATCGCCAGGGCTGCCGGGCCAGCATGCCGGAATGATTGAATTCGGCATGGCGCTAACGTCGAGCGGTCCGCAGCTGTACCGCTGGTCCGGGATTGGCAGCTCAAGCGGTACGGTAACAAATAGACAGCTGTCTATTACCAGAAACGCGAGCGCGAACGAGACGGTATATGAGCTTGCGCTGCCATGGGCCGAATTATCCCCGATTACAACGGCGGACCAGACCTTTAGTTTGTCGCTTTTGGCAAACGACAACGACGGCTCCGGGCGCAAAGGGTGGATCGAGTGGGGCGGCGGCATCGGCGGCTCCAAAAATACCGCGTTGTTCCATCCGGTTACCTTGCAGTAGGGCTGCCGGCTTGTAGCCATCTCCTATTAGAAAGAGGTGTACATGAAATGCTCATGAAAACAAAAATCGGGAAAAGCTTGTACCTGCTGCTCGCCGTTGTGCTTTTGCTT
>NZ_BDQX01000098.1:137899-145092 GCF_003112455.1 Paenibacillus agaridevorans | reverse complement strand
GCCGCGCAAGGCGCTGCGGCAGCCAAAGGTGATTCGGAAGAAGGTGCGGACAGGCACGGCGGCGGAGGACGTTCCGGCACGACCTATTACGTAGACTCGTCCCGCGGGAACGATACGAAATCCGGCAAAAGCAAAGGCTCCGCCTGGAGGACGCTGGACAAGGTAAACGCCACGACGTTCCAGCCAGGCGACAAGGTCTTGCTGAAGGCGGGTTCCGCCTGGACCGGCCAGCTTTGGCCCAAGGGCTCCGGCTCCAACGGGCGTCCGATCGTCATCGACAAGTACGGATCCGGCCCCAAACCGGTCATACACGGAGCCGGCTTGCACCAAGAGACGGTAAAGCTGTTCAACCAGCAGTATTGGGAGATTAACAATCTGGAGATTACAAACACCGGAGAAGCCAGAAACACGCGCAGGGCAGTATGGATCGAAGCCCAGGATATCGGAACGGCCAACCATATCTATCTTAAAAATCTGGATATCCATGACGTAAACGGCCAGACCGAGTTGCAGGACCTGGAATCCGGCGGCATCATCGTACGCGTCACCGGCAGCACGACCCCGACCAAGTTCCACGATCTGCTCATCGAGGACAATACGTTCGTGGACGTAGACAGTACCGGCATTTACGTGCGCAGCAACTGGCGCAACCGCGATACAAGAACGGACGGTGTAGGACCGTGGCTCGGATTCACGGAAGTGGTTATCCGCGGCAACAGTCTGAACCGAACCGGCGGAGACGCGATCATCGTATGCGAAAGCGAAGGACCGCTTATCGAATACAACGTCGCGGCGAACAGCTATTACGATTCGGTAGGGTACCACGCCGCAATATGGGCAATCAATTCCGATAACGCGCTGTTCCAGTACAACGAGGCCTATATGACCCGTACGACAATGGACGGGATGGGCTTCGACATTGACGAGCTTTGCAACAATTGCGTGATGCAGCACAACTACAGCCATGATAACGAAGGCGGATTCATGCTGCTTGTCGGCAGGCGAGGCGGGGACGGCACCGGCTACGACAAAAACGGCATCGTTCGCTACAACATAAGCGAAAACGATGACCACGCCATCGTTCAGGCCGTCGGCCGAATGGATAATTATCAGGTATACAACAATACCTTCTACACGTCGGAGGACATGAAGGTTCAATTTCTGAAGGCGCCTGACGGCAACAACATGCCCCAGGGCACGATGAGCTTCAAGAACAACATCATCTATAATCTGGGAACAGACATGACCTATTACTGCGGCAACGCGACCTGTACGTTCGACTCCAATACTTTCTACGGCAACCATGATCCAAGCGAACCGGACGATCCCAACAAGCTGACTTCCGACCCGCTCCTGATCGGAGCCGGTTCCGGCGGAACCGGGCGTTCGACTGTTGACGGTTACCGGCTGGGAGAAGGTTCGCCTTCGCTGGGCAGCGGTACGGTTATTGCGGACAACGGAGGCAAGGACTACTGGGGCAATGCCGTGTCTTCCACCCAATCTCCGAACCGGGGTGCCTATAACGGCAAAGGCGTTAAACACGAACGGATCGGCAGCGGGATTAACAGCTATCTCTTTTCGAAGGAAGGCAAGGACGTCCGCATGCTCTCTTCTTCGATGCCGCAGGAGGTGGCGATCCGAGTCAACGGAAAGTTGATTGTAAAGGATGCCGACGGGGAAGCAAAGTCTTATTCTCCTGATAACGCCGGTTATGTTTATCTGACGCTGTCGGAAATGGCCCTGGAGTTGACGGGCAAGGTGAAGGAGATAAAGCCAAGCGGCAAATATGCGCTGCAGGCAAGCAGCGCTTACCTCGGCGATTCGATCCGCCTTAAGCTCACAGTGGATAACACGGGCAAACCCCGCTCGGCGATCAATGCCCGGCTTCTCATTGAGGGACAGGAGATACCGGTTAAGGTTGCTTCCGGCAAGACGGCCGTCATCGATGTGACGGTACCTGCTTCCGAGTTGGCCGGCAGCTTGCGGCTGGTTGGCGAGATCGTCTCCCATGGCAAGGCAATTGCCCGGATTGCGGCAAATGTTGAAGTGCTTGAACCTCTGCAGATGGAGGTGAAGCATGAGTTGAACGAAAATGGGGAAGCGCTTCGAGTCCGAATCCGCAATGTCTCGGATACGAGCAGAGTTCTCAATCAGCTGTTATGGACGATCGGCGGGCAGGACGGAGTCGAAGCGCTGCAAGCCTCCGTTCCGGCAGGCGACGATTATGTTGCCCTGCTCCCGCTGGATGCCTATCGCCCTTCGAGCAGCTACCCGGTCAAGATGAAGCTGGAAGCCGCCGGAGGAGTATCCCTCGCTTACGAAGGACAAGTGACTCTCGCCACTTTGCTGGCGAAAAAGAGCATCGCCGTTGACGGCGAACGAGACGATTTGGCCGACTTGCCGGTTATTCAACTGGCGGAGGAAGGGGCGGTCCAAATTCCGGGGTATGGCGGTGCGGCGGATGTAAGCGGCAGCGTATGGGTGACCTGGGATGAGGAGCACCTGAACATAGCTGCCGCCATTCGAGACAATGTCCATTCGCAAGAGCAATCGGAAGGCCAAATATGGCTTGGCGACAGTATCCAGTTTGCCCTGTCTCCTGGAATGCCTGGCGACCAAACGAGCATGTACGAGTTCGGGATGGCACTGACTCCTGCCGGGCCACAGCTGTATCGCTGGTCTGCCATCGAAGGCGAAGCCGGGTTGATGGCGGATCCAGCGCTGGCCGTTGCAAGAGACGAGGCGCGTCAAGAAACGTATTACGAGCTTGCTCTCCCCTGGACAGAGCTTTCGCCAATCCTGCCTGATGACGGATTGTTCGGTCTGTCCTTGCTGGTGAACGACAATGACGGTCACGGGCGCAAAGGATGGATCGAGTGGGGCGGCGGCATCGGAGGCATCAAAGACCCGGGCCAATTCAAGCCGATGCGCTTGATCGGCCAGGTTGACCGCGTGCTGGAAAGCCTGTCGATCAATGAACCGCTCGCTTATAGCGCTCTGCCCGTGATTTTGACGGCAACGGGAACCTTCGACGACGGCTTCGTATCGCGAGTTACGCATGCCGATTGGTCGTCCAGCAATCCCGATATTGCCGTTGTCGCAAACGGTACGGTGACCTTCACGGGCGAGAAAGGACCGGTTACGATAACGGCGTCTTACCGGGGAAAGGAAGCGTCGGTCAGCGCGGTAATCGAGGACTTGGGGCAATATTACGCATTCGATGAAGGAGAGGGAACGACGACGAAGGACAGCGCAAGCGGCATCTCCTATGCCATAGAGGGTGAGCCGGTCTGGGTGGACGGAAAAGTAGGCAAGGCGCTGCTGTTCTACGGGAATTCGGTCAAAATCAGTCCGATTGCCCAGGACGACTTTACCTTTATGGCATGGATCAAGCCGGAAACCGATTTGCATAACCATACCATCGTAGGTCAGGGAATTACCGGAAGCCAGGCGAATATGTTCAACTGGTGGATTACGAACGGGCAGTTGTATTTCCTTGTTAGCGATGCGGAAGGGGCCGGACACGGCATGTGGCCGTTTAACACGGAGCCTGGCTCCATTCCGCTGGGCGAGTGGACCCATGTGGCCGTGGCGAGAGAAGGCAATACGTTCCAGATGTATCTCAACGGCGAAAATGTGTTGACAAAAACCGTGCCCCATCATCAAAATCAGCTCATTAATCCCAATCCGTTCCGGATTGGCGCGCAGAACAATGGCGAGGGCGGTCCTTCCGAAGGTTTTCACGGCGCAATCGACGAGTTGAGGCTTTATCCCGAGGCGCTATCGGCGGATCGAATTCGGGAGCTGAGCGGGATCGAAACTGAAAGGGAGCCGGCAAGAAAGGAGGTGGAAACGCTGATGGCCGTTTCCAACGTGGCTTACGGTAAAACCGCGCTTGTCTCGTCGTCGCGAGACGGCAACGTCGGATCGCGCGCATTCGACGAGTCTCCCGGAACGAAATGGGAGAGCGAGGCCTCCGATCCGCAGTGGCTGATTGCCGACCTGGGCAAACCTCACCGGATCAACCGCACGAAGCTCACTTGGGAGAGCGGCGGATCGGGTCGGGCGTTCAAGATTCAAGTATCAACCGATATGATTCAATGGACGGACGTATATTCCACGACGACTGGGAACGGCAGCGTGGTGGATGTCAGCTTCCAGGATACGGATGTCAGGTTCGTCCGCGTTTACGGCACAAAACGGAACGGAACCGGCGGTTACGGGGTCCAAGAGTTTGAAGTATACGGGGAAGAAATTTCGTACCAGCCGCCTGCGGTGGCGCCCGTTCTGCCTCATCTGCCGATTCCGACGGAGCCGCAGATTGCCTATCAGAAGATGGAGACGATCGCATTTGCCCATTTCGGCATGAATACGTTCACGGACCGGGAGTGGGGAACGGGAACCGAGAGTCCGTCCCTGTTTAATCCCACGGATTTTGACGCGAGGCAATGGGTCAGCGCGCTTAAGGATGCGGGATTTAAACTGCTGATTCTGACCGCGAAGCATCATGACGGCTTCGCGCTGTGGCCGAGCGCTTACACGACGCATGACGTAGCGAGCAGTCCTTGGAAAAACGGGCAGGGCGACGTGGTCAAGGAAGTTTCCGATGCTTGTCTGGAGTTCGGCATGAAATTCGGACTTTACGTGTCGCCATGGGATATGCACGAGCCGACTTACGGCTCGGGCCTGGCTTATAATGATTTTTTCGTCAACCAATTGACCGAGCTGATGACGAACTACGGTGAAATAAGCGAAATCTGGTTCGACGGCGCGAAGGGGGACAATACCCCACAGGATTACGATACGGAAAGATGGTATTCCGTCATTAAGCTATTGCAGCCCAATATCGTTATTTGGGGCGCTCCTGGAGATGCTCGCTACATCGGCAACGAAGACGGAATCGCAAGCGAAACGAACTGGGCCAAGGTTGTCCCGCAGCAGCCGGGCAATCCTTACTGGACGCCCAACCAATATGGAGAGGGCAATCCGAACGGCACGGCATGGCAGTCCGGCGAAGCCGACGTACCGCTGCGGCCAGGCTGGTTCTACCATGATTGGGAGGATACCCATATTAAAACGTTGCCGGAGCTGGTCGATATTTATCAGAAATCGGTAGGGAGAGGGGCCAACCTGCTGCTAAACGTATCGCCGGATAAACGAGGCAAGCTGGTGGACAGCGACATTAACAGATTGATGGAGCTGCGAAATTGGATCGACCAGGCTTACGGAGTAAATTTAGCCGCGGGGTCATCCGCTTCGGCAAGCAATGTCAGGGGCAATGCTCCCGCATACGCGGCGGGCAAACTGACGGATGGCCAATATGACAGCTATTGGGCAACGGACGACCAGGTGACTTCGGCTCATGTCGATTTGAATCTGGGCGCGACGAAAACGTTTAATGCGGTTACGCTGCAGGAATATATTCCGCTCGGTCAGCGAATATCGGGATTCAACGTGCAGGTGCGGATCGGCGGCAACTGGACGACGGTAGCGACCGGCACAACGATTGGCTACAAACGCATCATCACGTTTGATGAAGTGGAATCGGATCAGGTTCGCATTGATATTCTCTCTTCCCAGGCATCGCCTCTGCTTAACTTTGCCGGCGTATACGATATCGGCGAGCTGGGCGCGGGCGGCGGAAGCCAGGATGCCGACCGCGAGCAATACTTCGACTTTGATGAGGGCCAAGGCTCCACGGCGACGGAAAGCGTAAGCGGGCAGGCGCTGTCCATTGAGGGCGGCTACAGCTGGGTGCCAGGCAAAGTCGGCCAGGCGCTGCGTTTCAACGGATCGGATACGTCGATCGTGACGGATTCCATCGTCAAGGACAATTTCACCTTCGCGGCCTGGATCAAACCGGAGTCAGACGGCGCGAATCGGATCATTCTCGGTCAAGGCATTACCGGCAGCCAGACGAACATGTTCAATTGGTGGATCGCAAACGGCAAATTGGAATTCCTGATGGCGGATGCGCTTGGCCAGGGCCATTCCTTATGGCCTTTCGCGACCGCAAGCAGCTCTATTCCGCTTAACGAATGGACTCATGTTGCGGTATCGAAGGCGGGAAGCCAGTTCAAATTGTATATTGACGGCCAGCTCGCCTTGACCAAATCGGCTTCGTCGGATATCGTTCAGACCAATAATCCGAATCCGTTCCGAATCGGCGGGCAAAATGCCGCCTCGCAGGGCGCCGCCGAGGTATTTCACGGCGCAATTGACGAGCTCCGGATGTATCCGAGAACGCTGACGGATCAGGAGGTGTTCGCTTTGAGCCAGGCAGGGGGCCAGCCGCCGGAAGTGATCAATGTCGCGCTTATCGGCGACAGCATTACGACGGGCAGTTACCCCGCGCAGCTGCAAACGCTTCTCGGCCCGAACTATTATATTAATCCGTATGGATCTGGCGGTACGACGATGCTGAAAAACGGCGATCACCCTTATTGGGACAGCTGGGAATTCGTCAACAGCTCGAACTGGGAGCCGGATATCGTAGTCATCATGCTCGGCACCAACGATTCTACGGCGATCAACTGGCAGCACAGCTCGGAGTTTGTGTCCGATTATGAAGACATGATCGACCATTATCGAGGCCTGGCTTCGCAGCCGACCGTCTACGTTGCGACTTCTCCTCATAATTATTGGCCGGGTAACGTCGTGACGAGCGAGGTGGTGCCGCTGCAGATTCAAGCTGCGGCCAACAAGGGAAGCACTGTCATTCATGTCAATCCGGGCACACAGAACATGGGGCATAACTTCCCCGATAATGTCCATCCCAACGATGCCGGGTCGACGACTATTGCCACAGCGATATACAACGCGCTCAAAGGAGCCGGCAAACCTTCGTTGACCAATGCCTTTTCTAAGATCGAAGCGGAACAATACAGCTCCAAAAGCGGCTCCGTACAGGCCGAGCCAAGTAGCGAAGGGTCGGATAATCTCGGTTTTATCGGAACGGGAGATTATACGGTCTATGAGGATGTCAACTTCGGCTTGGGCGCAGCCTTCGTGGATGCCCGTATCGCCGGTTCGACTGTAGGCAAGATCGAGATACGACTCGGCAGTCCGACGGGTACGCTGATCGGTACGGTGAACGGGGTAAATACCGGCTCCTATCAAACCTATACAACGGCCCAAGCCGCATTAAGCAGCGTATCGGGCGTACATGATGTGTACCTGGTCTATACGGCCGG
>NZ_BDQX01000098.1:52430-137751 GCF_003112455.1 Paenibacillus agaridevorans | reverse complement strand
GCCCGCTACTTCACGAGCCATCCCCGAAATACATAGGACTAACGATTTTAGCCGATTAATCTCGCAGCTGAAACAAACATCTTGTTTCGTAAAGATAGACAGCCGTCCAAGGCGAATTCGAACGAAGTTTCGAAAGAAAAGACAATTGGAACTAGACGAGCTTTCGTTTAAAGTTGCCCTATAGGATCGTAACTTTCGAGGAGGGCGATGTCATGCGTTACGAGGCAATGTCGGAAAAACATCTGGATGGAATGGTATCCGTCTGGAATTCGGAATGGATCCGGGTGTTTCCCATGAGAGAGCAATTAATCGCGCAAAATGTGTTCGAGGATCCCAATTGGCTGCGTCATGGCTCGTGGGTTGCCATCGAGGAAAGTCGCGATCGGATTGTCGGATTCGTTGTGGCGAAGGCGTACCGGGAGGAACTTGCCCAATATGGCCTTAAGTCCGACGCGGGATGGATTCAAGCTCTCATCGTGGAGCAGGACAGCCGGGGCGTCGGCATAGGGAGCGGGCTGCTTGGCCGGGCGGAGGAAGCCCTTCGAAAGTTGGGCGTTCAACGCATATCGCTTGGCAATGATTTGCAAAGCCGCTTGTTTCCCGGCTTGCCGGAGCCGGAAGAGGCAACGAAGAGCTGGTTCGAGAAACGAGGTTATGTCTGTAAAGCAGAAGTTTTTGATTTGCTGAACAGCTATAACCATAGAGCAGGAGTTACGTTGCCCGAAGTGCAGGATGCGCTGTTTAGAGTCGCAACCCCGGAGGATCGGGAACGAATGACGGCTTTTATGCGCCGCTGCTTCCCGGGGACTTGGGACTATCAGCACCGGGAGTATTGGAAGCGCGGCGGAACAGGCAGGGAATACGTATTGCTTGAGAGAGAAGGCAACATTATCGGTTTTTGCAGAATGAACGACGAACATTCGCCGTTGCTTGCACAAAACATTTATTGGTCGCCGCTTTTCGACGAGCCATTGGGCGGAATAGGGCCGCTCGGCATCGACGAGACCTATCGCGGGTATCGATATGGCATCTCCATTGTGCAGGCGGCGATCCACTACTTGCTGGGGCGGGGCAGTCGCCATATCGTAATCGATACGACGCCTTTCGTCGAGTTTTATGGCAAGCTTGGGTATACAAGCTGGAGAACCTATGCGAAATTCGAGAAAACGATCGATCTTACGGGTAGTTCCACGTTTCGGCCAGAATGACCATTATGATGAACATTAAAATGGAGTACAGACTGGCAACAGTTCTGGACTCCATTTTTGTATTAGCGAAACAATATGCAAAATTTTCCGTCTAATTTGTTGAACGATTAACAAACAGGGAATGGAGGGCAGGCATGAAGGTATCTATTTATCTGCTCTATTTAGCGGCAATATGTATATTGCCTGCATGTGCGATAGACAGCAACAACGACTCCGGGGTAAACATGGCGACTAGCGTCACCAGCGAAACCAGCGAAACCAGCATACCCAGCGAGTCAGTTTCGAATGAAACCGCACAGCCAGACAATGTGTCGTTTCTTAATCTGGATCAATTAGAGCAGTACAGGATCATTACGGGGACATCCAGGGAGTATACCGAAGCGGATATGGCCAATTTGGCTAAGGACGACATGCAAAAGGATTACGTTGCCGTCATTAAAAATTATATGCGGCAGGAATTGGGGCACGAAGTCAGCTACCTTGATAGTGTGGATGGCACCTACAATCCAAGAAAAGTGGTGGTGGGGACGAACGAAGGCAACACCTACATGCTTGAACTTCGAAAATGGTACAATTATAACGGCATTTGGACAGTAACCAATCTTGCACAGTTTAAAGAAGACGGAGCCATGCCTCCGGAACAATCGGTCACTTATGAAATCATTGATGTTTCAAGCATTGGCGATCCAGGTATTGTAAAGGAAGCCAACGAAAAAATCTCGGCTAGAAACGCGGGACACTATCATTTTATTGCAGACGATACGCTTTATATATTGCTGGTAGCGGGCATGGAACATTCTGTCGAGTTGTTGAATGTGTTCGGAAATGAGAGCTTGATGAGGATCCAATACGCGACCATTGAAAATAATGATCCGCGCTTTGGCGAGAACCCGTACCTGATTCTTAAATTGGATGCTACGGTAATGGATCTTTTTATTCAGCAATTTGCTGACACGAAGGTTGACGATATTAGATTGAATTTGCCTTGATTAAAGGCAGTTGCCCATAGACTGGTCAACTGCCTTTTGTTTTGGTCGTAAAGTAACTCTGACTAGCGTCCATAGACGTTAGTAACGCTTATGGCTCCAAAAAATAGGCGAACGAGCAGCTGTAGGCGTTAAAAACGCCGATAATGGTTGTCCGCTATACGAGCGGAAATAGTGGCTGCAAGGATTATTCTTCCCATTTGATGTTCTGTCTTCGGAATTCGCTGGGCGTCATGCCTGTATACCGCTTGAAGACGCGGTTGAAGGAGGCTACCGTGAAGTAGCCGACCAGAGAAGCGATATCTTGAATGAGCAGATCGGTTTCAATAAGCATCTCGGTCGCCTTGTTCATGCGTACGGTGTAGATGTAATCGCTGAAGTTGGTTCCCGTCTTCTCCTTGAAGTAACTCGACAAGTAAGGTCCGGTTATGCCGAGCTTGTGCGCAATGGAATCCAGCGACAGATCGCCGCCATAATTCGCCTCCACGTATTCGAAAACAAACTTCGTAATAGCATCCGTCTCGGACTTCTTCTCCTGAATGGCAATCGCGGACCTTGTGAGCAAACGTCTGAAAAACGTTTTGTATTGCTCCAACGTGTAGCAGGATTTCAACTGCTCATGCAAATGACTGCCATCTACGACGGAAGCCACCGACACATTCTGCGCATACATAGCCTTGATTGTTCGATTGACGATATCCTTGGACCACTCCTGAAACTGCCCCGCTGTTGCGCCGACCTTATCCAGATGATCGAGGAATCGCTCGACTAGCGGGATCGTTACGGTTTCGATGCCGGCTTGCAGATTGGCTACCAGCTCCGTCTCTTCGGAAGGAGTAGGGACGAGCAGGGAAGGATGTGCTTCCCATTGCGTAATAATCTGAACGTCCTCGCCAAGCTTGCGCTGCCGGATCAGATCAAGCGCGTTCTGATACGTCTCTGCGAAATCCGTCGCATATTTGCGAACGGGGCTTGGCGCGATCGTGAAGTTGCAGTAGGGCGCATCCGAATCGAAGATCCGGATCAACGTACGCAGCTCCGCTTCCGGTTTATCCGCTTGATCGTCATCCAGGAAAAGAATCGTCAGGATTTGATCCTTTTCGAGCTGGAAGGTCAACGATTCGCCGTACAGACTGGTAAAATGGGCATCGATCAATTCCTTATACGTATTGAAGGCGCGATGCACCGAGCTTGAGATTTCCAGAAGGAAACGTTCTTTGAACTCAAGGTGGAATAACACTAGTCTGTAGGGACGATCATCGTCCATTCTCGTCTCCAGCCCGGCGCCGCCGCCGATCTTCTTAAGCTTGGACATGTAGGCGAACTGTTGGAGCATGGTGTTTTTGGTCTGAAGATCATGATGGAACTTCTCGTTAGAGCGCGACAAGTCGCGCAAAGTCGAATGCAGCATATTAAATTCCTTGATTCGGCTGCTCGCCGCACCAGGACCTCCCAAAATGCTATAGGTCTGTATGGATCGAATCATCTTCGCAAGCGGATTATGGAACTTTTTCGCAAGGATGTAGGATACGGCCAGACTGATCAAAATCGACAGAGCCAAAATAACGAACATAAGCACGTTTAAATTGCGAAGCTGATTCGTCAGCCCCCTGTCTGCAACAACCTCAACATAAGTGAACCCCGTCTCGGAGCCGCTACGGAAGAAATAATACTTGTCGTCCAGCTTCGCGTACCCGCCAAGTCCCGGGTAGGTCCCATCCTCCATCTTCAAATTATCCGGCATGCTGAGCGAAGGAGATGAGGAGTAGATGACTTGCTGATCTTCATCCAGTATGAGCAGGCTGCTGCCGGGTTTGGGCTGATGGAACGCTTCGAAGGCTCTGGCGCTTTTGAGGAGCAGAATGAAGGCCAGACGATCATCGTAAGCGCTTTTGACCAGAATAGGAGTCAGATTGCCGTAAGAGAAATCTTCGAATGCCGTCTCCATACGAAAGTTCGTAGTGGGATAAACCTTGAAGCTGTCGACGGACTCCGCTTGTCTCTTCCAGAATTCCACGGAATAAGTATCGCTGACGTAGAATTTGCCAAACATCGTCTCTGCGTTCCTCGTCCCTTCCTTATCGAACACAAAACCCGTGTCCTTGAAGTAATAAATAATGTTGTCCAGGTAGAGCAGTGAATTGTTCATCGTATTGCGAAGCTCTCGCTGAACCCGCGATACGATATCGTAATGAAACGCGCTGGTGCCGTTCTTCAATATTTGCGTATCGTTTTCGAACAGGTTGCTGAGCATAAAACTTCGCATGAGCTTGAAGTGTTTCTCGTAGTTCGTGACCGTCGTGTTTAGATTAAGACCGCTGTTAACGATAATCTCTTCTTTGATCCGATCGCGGAAAAAAGAATACGTAACAAGGTGGATGGAAACAAGCAGCAAAATGATGGCGATAAAGCTGCAGAATAAGGTGTAAAAAAGTGACAGCTGGTTGTTCGAAATGTTCGGGAACGGGATCAGTCGCTTCATGCCACTATTCCTTTCATTAATTGCTCTGCTTTACAAAATTCATATAAGGATGTTCAAAAAGTCCAATTTTGATTACGAAGTAGCTCAGGAAGTATGTCGACATCGAATCTTGCATTCAGCCGGGACTTCCGGTGCTCACGTAGCTTCCACTACGCTCCGCTCCTCAGTCCCTAATCTTCATACAACCTTCTCGGTACTGAAAATCGGACTTTTTGAACTTGCACTTTTTGCAAGTATAGCACGAGGTATTAACAATGGCTCAATAATCAACGCTTACGATCCTTATCATTTCTTATGAAATGGGCTAAGTAACGCGATTCTGACGGAAATCGGACAAGGAAAACAAGATTCCACGATACACAAAAGGGCCGACGTCTTGGTAAGCTAACCTCCGAACACAACGACGAGGGGGAGAAACTTTTATGACGGCAAAATACAGGATTGCAGTTGTCGGAGGCGGAAGCATTGCCGCTTCGCATCTGACGGCGATTAAGGAAATGGGCCAGGCGGAGGCTTGCGCCGTAGCCGATATTGCGGAGGAACGAGCGGAGCAGTTGGCCGTCGCTTACAACATTACGCCTTATATCGATTACAAAGAGATGATTAAAACCGAGCGGCCGCATATCGCGATTATTACGCTGCCTCATTATTTGCACAAGGAAGCGGCGATCTCTGCGGCGGAGCAAGGCTGCCATATTTTGCTGGAGAAGCCCATGGCGATGAACGTGCAGGAGTGCGACGAAATTGAACGGGCCGTCAGAACGGCAGGCGTCAAATTGATGGTTGGGCACACGCAGCATTATTCCGCCGAAAACGTATTGGCCAAAAAAATATTGCAAAGCGGCGAACTCGGAAGACTAGTCATGATCAATGATCGCAGACATCTGCCATACGACAAACCGCAGCGGCCGCAATGGTTCTTCGAACGCGCCAAAGCCGGCGGAGGCATTCTGACGAATCTGGGCTCCCATTCCATCGACAAGATTCAATGGCTGACGGGCGATACGATAACGAAGGTGCGGGCATCGGTCGATTACGGGCTGGGACGGGGAGATGTGGAAGGCGGGGGATTGGCGTATCTGGAAACCTCCGGCGGAATACCGGCCATCGTCTGCCAATCTGGATACCCGGGGGCTGCCATCGACGAGACGGAGCTGCTCTTTACGGGAGGAAGCCTGCGGCTTCGAACCGGCATTGGCGTTTGGATCAGTACGGGCGGCACTTATTCGGAGGTTCATACCGAGAGATTGCCGGGTCCGGCGCTTGCCATGCAGATCCTGGATCTGCTGCATGCCGTCGAAAGCGGCGAGGAGCCGGAATGTTCGATGGCCTATTCGCGAAGCGTCGTTGCGGCCGTCGAAGGACTATACCGTTCTAGCAAGTTGCGCGCCGAGGTTCTCGTTCAAACCGTCGGCAACGAAGACCTTTCTCTGTAAAAGGAGACTCGCCATTAGCGTCGAGAAGCGGCAGGCGTATGCTGCTGTAACTATGGCGAATCTATCGAAATTCACAACTTCGCAACATTTAAGATCATTGTCGAAAATGCGAGTGCTCGCATAATTGCAAGGTTTCGCAAGTACTGGCGATTGTCCACGAGGCAATTGACCCGCTATCGTTAACGGCATAGACACGTTATGCAGACCAGACAGGAGGATAAGGGATGGCGCAGTTCCTAACCAGATTCAATCGAAGCAAATACTTGCTCATACTCTTTTTGCCAGCGCTTGTGTACTACATCTTGTTCAAGTACGTTCCGATGTTCGGCATTCTGATCTCTTTCAAAGATTACAACGCGTTTAAGGGCGTATGGGAAAGCCAATGGGTCGGCATCAAATATTACAAGCTGTTTTTCGAGAGTCCCGATTTTCTGAAGCTGCTTCGCAACACGATTCTGCTAGGCGTCTACAAAATCATCTTCGGATTCCCGGCGCCGATCATCCTTGCGCTTCTATTAAACGAAGTTAGAATTCAAGTCGTCAAACGCGTGGCGCAGTCCATCAGCTATTTGCCGCATTTCATCTCCAACGTCGTTGTCGTCAGCATGATGTTCCTGTTTTTGTCGCCGTCGAACGGAATCGTCAACCAGCTTGTAGAGTGGTTCGGTTACGAGTCGATCAACTTTATGCAGAATGATCATTACTTCCGTTCTCTGTATGTTCTCTCGGGAATATGGCAGCATATCGGCTGGGAGACGATCATCTATTTGGCCGCTCTAAGCGCGATCGATCCGCAGCTCTACGAAGCAGCTCGAGTGGACGGCGCGAACAGATGGCATCAGCTTAGGCATATTACGGTGCCCGGCATCAGCTCCGCCATCATTATTTTGTTCATTCTAAATATCGGGCAAGTGCTCGACATCGGATTCGAGAAAGTATTGCTGATGTTAAATCCATCTATCTACAACACGGCGGATGTGCTGAGCACCTACGTGTACCGTACGGGGATACAAGCCATGAATTACAGCTACGGAACAGCGATCGACTTGTTTACGAGCGTCGTTAACCTTGCCTTCATTCTCAGCGCCAACTGGATTAGCCGCAAAGTCAGCAACACGAGCTTATGGTAGGAAGGAGCGGGACTATGAAAATCAAATTCTCGGTTTTCGATGTCATCATCTATTTTGTTATCTTCTGCGTAGCTTTATCCGCCTTGTACCCGTTCCTCTATATGATCGCCGTCTCGCTTAGCGGCACGGTGCCCGTATTAAGAGGCGAAGTGTTCTTATGGCCGAAGGAGTTCACGCTTAATACGTATGCCGTCGTATTCGACAATCCCGATATCGGCAAAGCCTATATCAATACCATCCTGTATACCGTGCTTGGCACAACGATTTCCTTGTTCGTTACGGCAGCAGGAGCGTATGCTCTCTCCAAAAAAACGATGCTGTTCCAGCGCCCCTTTATGATCATGATCGTCATTACGCTGTTCTTTAGCGGCGGGATGATTCCTACGTTTCTGGTGGTCAAAAGCTATAACTTGATCGATACGATCTGGGCCATGGTCATTCCTACGGCGGTCAGCTCCTGGAACTTTATCGTCATGCGCACATTCTTCATGAACATGCCGCAGGAGGTAGAGGAGTCGGGCAAAATCGACGGATTGACGGACATTGGCATCTTCCTCCGCCTGGTGCTTCCGCTATCCAGCGCCATCATCGCGACGATTGGTCTGTTTTACGGCGTCGCCATCTGGAACAATTTTTTCTCCGCGCTGCTTTATCTGCGCGATGCCGATCTACTGCCGCTCCAGGTCATTATTCGCAACATGGTGCTTCAAGGCGCCGGCGGAGCAAACGGCGCGGGCAATATTGGCGGCGACAGCATGATCGTCGACGAAGCATTGAAGTACGCCACGATTATCGTGACGACGGTTCCCATCCTTTTGGTCTACCCGTTCCTCCAAAAGTATTTTGCAAAAGGAGCGCTAATCGGGTCGGTCAAAGGTTAATATAGAATCCATGGGAAGCATCACCAAGCAAGCGGGCAAGTCATTTTACACCAATCAAGGGAGAGTGGGGCAAAGTATGAAGAAGAAATGGTCAACCGTAATGCTCGCAACCGTGCTGGGATCAAGTTTGGCGCTGGGCGCCTGTTCCGGCAACAACAATGGAGGCAATACGCCAGATGCCAGCGCGACGGCGAAGCCTAGCGACAGCGCCGGGGCGACAAGCGAGCCGCTTAAGCAATCGACGCTCACGTTTTTGAATTACAGCAATCCGAGCTGGCCGTACGACGAAAACTGGATGGTATGGGATATGATCAAGGAGAAGACGGGCGTTTCGCTCGATATTCAGCTTCCATCCGGCAACCTCCTGGAGGATTCCATTAGCTTGGCGGTCGCAGGCGGCGAAATGCCGGATCTGATGTGGATTCAATCCAAAGCGGCTGCTGACAAATTCGGACAACAAGGCGCACTGGCCAACATTTTGGATTATGTCGATCAAATGCCTAATTTCAAAGCATTTATGGAAAAATATCCGCAAGAAGTGCAAAACTTTATTTCTGCGGACGGCAAGATGTACATGACGCCGAACCAAGGCATCGGCGATACGAACCGCCGCGTCTGGATGTATCGCGAGGATATCTTTAAGGAGAACGGCCTGCAAACGCCGCAAACATGGGACGAGCTGTATACGGTCCTGAAAACGCTCAAAGAGAAGTATCCGGACAGCTATCCGCTTACGTTCCGTAACGGGCTTCGTTACTTTTACGACTTCGGCGCGGCCTTTAACGTCTCCGCCGACGTCGAGGTTTCCAAGGCGAGCGTGATCCATGATAACGCTACAGGCGAATGGAAGTATGCGGCCATTCAAGAAGAGTACAAAAAAATGCTGGAGTACTTCAATAAGTTTTACAAAGATAATCTGATTCCGAAAGACTTCCTGACGATCGACACGAAGATGTGGCAGGATATCGTATCGACGGATCGCGCATTCGTCACGCTGGATTATATCGGACGGATCGACTTCTACAACAACGCGCTTCGTCCGGCTAACGCCGCGTTTAACATGAACTTTATGGCGCCGCCTGCAGGCTGGGAAGGCGGACCTCAGAAGAACGCGTATACGCAGACGAGCGAAGAAGGTTTTATGATCGCGTCGACGACGGACAAAATCGAAGATGCCGTGAAATTCATCGATTTCTTCTATTCCGAAGAAGGCAAACAATTGTCCAGCTGGGGCATAGAAGGCGAGACATCCTCGAACGGCGCATTCATCGAGAAATACGCCGACGTTGCCGATATGCGCAAGAAAACCGGACTGTCTACGGACGGCACTTATGCTTGGTTCGATTACGACGCCCACATTTCTCTGTCGTCGCCGGAGCTGAAGGTTGCTTACGCGGAAGCGCCCAAATACGACAGCGATCCAAAAATCTCCATCTCCTTTACGCCGGAAGAGCAGCAAATTCTAAGCACGAAAGGCGATTCGCTTAACAGCAACCGAGATGAAAACTTCGCGAAGTTTATCATGGGCACGCGCAGCTTCGATGAGTGGAGCAGCTTCGTGGAAGAGCAAAAGAAGCTTGGCTACGAAGAGATCGTAGCTCTGTACAAGACGGCGCATGAACGTGCGCTTGCGGCCGTAAAGTAATATTTTGCAATGATTCGACAAGCCTCGTTAGCTTTAACGGGGCTTGTCTTCTGACAAACTGTCAAGCGAAAGGATGAGGATTAGTGACATCATCACGGAGTATGAAACCGTTATCTTTCTTGCTTGTAATCACTTTGCTGCTAGGGTTGATAACATCCGCCAATCTGGTTATGCCGACCGCGGTTCAAGCGGCGGGAGGGATTCCGCTCGATTTGGATTTCCAAATGAACAATATGGACTCCAGCGCGCATAATACAGCCGGCGATACGACAAGCACCTCCGGTCTCGCGGTCCAAATCAATACCGATCCGGATTATGTCCACGAAGGGTCGGGTTCAAAAAAATGGATTTTGGCCATCCCGGATCAGGCTAACCCGGGGAGTCTGGTTCCGGGAAGCGCCATGATTTATTCCAAGGAGGACCTCAGCGTCGACTTGAACAGCTACGATAAACTTTCGTTCTGGGCTTATTCGGTCAAACAGCGTACCGGCAATCAAACCGATAGACCGGTGGAAATTCGTTTCTATATGAAAGGCGACGCGTCGGCCTATTATTATTACAGACTGATGCTGGATTGGACGGGGTGGAAAAAAATCGAAATTCCGCTGGCCACGATAAAAACGCAGATTACGGGGGCTCCAAAACCGTTTGGTCCTCTTGATTATCTGCGATTTAATCCCATTGCGCTCGGCAGCACGACCAATGACCCCGAATTGGCGGTATATCTGGATGACTTCCGACTGACCGGAAGCGGCGAATTGTTCCCAGCCGTGGCGGACAAGCCTAGCGGCACCTATATGAACAAAGTGAAAGTGAATCTCGACAGTGCGTCCACGCCGCCTGGCGCGAACCGCATTTACTACAAACGTTCAGGAGTAGACAGCGACTTCCAACTGTATTCCGGCGCTCTGGAACTGACTCAAACAACGGAGTTGGTCGTCAAGTCCGTCATGAACGGCGTGAGCAGCGCCGAAACGACCTATAACTACACGGTTGATATCGATCCGAACTTCGTCGGCGAGGTCAAGGCAGCTCCCGAAGCGGGAACCTTCCCGCAAGTACAGAACGTTACATTGACGTCCGAATCGGAAGATGCGCAAATTTATTATAAATACGAAGGCGAGGAGGATTCCGCTTACCGGTTGTACAACGGTCCGATCGTGGTCGGCGAGAACGCCGTGCTTGTGACAAAGGCGATGATCGGAAGCTACTCGAGCGAGCTGATGGCATATGCCTACACGATTGATCTGTCCAGTGCGGGCAGCACGCCGCTCGGCACCAATGAAAACTTTACGACGGGCTCTATCCGTTGGACGAATACGACCAACGCCGCTTCGCCGGCTGCCGGTCAATACTCCGGATATTGGGCGAATCCCGCGACTCCGATCGACATTGTCGGGCATGATGGGACAAACGCAGGGCATATTACCGAGCTTAACCAAATCCAGTGGCAGAATTACGATCAAATCGAGTTCTGGCTATATTCGGAGAAGGCTTCCAACAAAAAAGTTTATTTCCTGCTATATGCCAACGATCCCGCAACGCCGAGCAACGAATATTTTATGACATCCTTTTTTGTCGATTGGAAAGGCTGGAAAAAAATCGAGCTGCCGTTCAACAAGTTTTTGAACTCAACGGGAACCGCGGAGATGAGCAAGATCAGCAAGCTGATCGTCCACCCGCAATGGTACGGCTCCGATCCCGCGCCGGATCCGACGGACAAGCTTTATTTTGACAATCTTGCCTTAGCCAAAAACGTGGTCGAGCCCTCCATCAAACAAATCAGCCAAAGCGCGCTCCCGGGCAGCGCTCTGCATTACAGCCTTTCCCTTAAAAACATAGGAGAGGCGAGCACTGCCTATAACTTGATAACAGAGTCCGGCTTCGGTACGGAATATCTGGTCACGTACGACAGCGTAACGGACATTGTTGAGGTAGGACGCGCAATTGACATTGAGTTCGAAGTACAAGTACCGGCGGACGCTGAGCCTGGCGAAACCAGGAAGGCGATTATTTCCGTTCAGCCTTCCGCAGGCGGCAAAGCGTTGAAGCTTGAGCTCAATGTCTCCGTAGGCTCGGAGCGAATCGCGACGAAGCAGCATCCGTACATTATGACTACGAAGGAGCAACTGGAGGAATCCAGAGAGAAGATCGAGCATTACGACTGGGCAGCCGACTATCTTGCAGCCGTTAAGGCGAAAGCGGATGTTTGGCTGGAGAAGGAAATCTATTATCCGACTCAGCCGGCAGGGCAGACCACCTGGTTCGTCTGCGGCGACACGACTTTGACGTACAACTACGATTCGCCTAACAGCCATCTATGTCCCGCCACCAATGAATACGTAACTGGCGATCAGGTTGATGCAGGCTGGCGATTTACGACCCACACGCTGAATACGGAAGCGGCGCGTAATCTCGCCATTGTGTATGCGTTGACAGGCGAAGAGAAATATGCCGAGAAAGCGAAGGAAATTCTGGTCCGTTATTCCGAGCTGTATCCAAGTTATCCCGTGCAGCCGCAATACGGCAAGCTGTTTTTCCAGACGCTGGACGAAGCGGTTCAGATGATCCAGCTCGTGCAAGCTTATGATCTCATCAAGCCAAGCGGAGTGCTCGACGTTGCAGAGTCATATGGCATCGAACAAAACTTGTTCGCGGCATCGGCGAAGACGTTGCAAGGTTACGATGTCGGCAAGTCCAACTGGCAAACCTGGCATAACGCCGCGATTGGAGCCATCGGCGCCGTGCTGGAGGACAAGACGCTTATGGACTTCTCCGTCCTGGGGCGAAGCGGCTTCGATTATCAAATGACGAACAGCGTATTGTCCGACGGTTTCTGGTACGAAGGAGCCATCGGCTATCACTTCTACGCCCAGATGGCTTTATTGCTTCATGCGCAATCCCTTAAGGAGATGGGCTACGATCTGTTCGGCAACGCGAACTTCAAAAAGACGTTTGACGTCACGCTGCAGTATGCCTATCCCGACCTCGGCATCATTAACAGCAACGATTCCGGCAAATATCCGACGAATCTGGGCGCTCCCGGCCGAGTTGTGCCGATAGATTACGAAGCTGTGTATGCCGAATACAGTGATTCTTCTTATGCGGCTTTGCTGAATAAGCTGTATATTGACAAGGAGAGACCGCGCGGTGGTTATGTTGTTCCGAACAATACCTCCAGCGGAATCGTCGGCGAGCAGGCGGTGTTTTACGGACAGACGGATATCGCGTCAGGGGGAAGCTTGCCTTCCGAAAGCTTGAATTTCGAAGGTTTGGGCCATTCCGTCATTCGCGTAGGCGAGGGCAACGACCAGTTGTTCGCTTTGGTCGACTACGGTCTGCACGGCGGATATCATGGACATCCGGACAAGCTGCATCTCGATATTTTCGGCAAAGGCGAGCGTCTGGCGCCCGATCTCGGCATTCCGCCTTACAGTAATTCCATGTACACTTCTTATTACAAAATGACCTTCTCCCACAATACCGTAGCCGTTGACGGGAAGACGCAAAATATTCCAACTGTCAATAATGTCGAAAGCTTCGAACCTACCAAGTTGTATCTCCCTTCGGAGAGCTTCGGTATCATGACGAATACATCGAGCAAAGCATATGACAATATGAGCCAATACGAACGTACGGTTGCTGTCACCCCGGACTATATGATTGACTTGTTCGACGTGGCATCGGCAAGCGAACGTCAATTCGACTGGATCATGCGGGGAATCGGAAGCTTCGAGACGGACGGCGAGATGGAACCGATGACTGAGCCGCTTGGCACGGAGGATGCTTATTCCTTTTTCCGCAATGGACAATCGGCGCAGGCAGACGGCATCTGGGAAGGGACCTGGCGCACTCCGGCAGGCAACGGCTTGAAGTTGTTCAGCTTGACGAGCTCTGCGCATCAGCCGACTACGATGATTGTGGGCGAATCGCCGGGTCCGGGCAATGATACGGATGCTTATACGCCAACGGTCGTCAATCGCGTGAACGGGACGGAGGCCCGTTATGTATCGGTTCTGGAACCATTTAGCGGAGCGAGCAAGATCCAGTCGGTTCGTCGGCTGAACTCGAAGCCCATCGAACAGATTGAAGTGAAGCTGACGGATGGGCGCACGAATCTGTTCCAATACGAGTTCAGAGAGCTTGAGCCGGGACAACTTCAATATGTATTCCTTGAGGGAGCCGAACTGGACACATCGGATGTGAGTCCGCTTGCTTATATGAACGGTGCGACTCTTAATGTCACATTAAATAATGTCGTAGAGATTGATCGCGGGACGTTTGTCGTCTATGCGCCTGGCGCGGAGCAGGTTCGTTGGAACGGCAAAACGACTCCGTTTACATCGAACAATGGGTACGTCATGATACATGTCGAGACGGAGGAAGAGCCTGCAGCGACGCCGGAGCCGTCGCCATCGGAGTCGACAGGATCAACGCCGCCGCCAGCCAGCACGCCTAAACCTTCTACAACTCCGGCTCCTACGCCGAAGCCGAGCGCTAAGCCGGGGGTGAATGACATTGGGGGGCATTGGGCAAACAAGCAGATTAATGAAGCAATCGAGCACGGCATCGCGCAAGGATTCGGGGACGGTACTTTCCGACCGAATCAGTCCGTCACAAGAGAACAATTTATCGTGATGATCATAAATGCGCTCAGAGCGAACGAAGAAGCTTCCGCTGATCCATCATTCAAGGATGTTGCTGATATATCATCGTGGGCAACGCGAGCTATTGCACTAGCGGATGAGATGGGATTAATGTCCGGCTACGAGGACGGAACGTTCCGTCCGAAAAACGAATTAACGCGGTCACAGCTCGCCGTAATCCTTGCGAGAGCGCTTGGCCTCGACGCGCCTAATGCGGATTCGGCTTCCGGCTACGCCGACGAAGCAACTATTCCGGCATGGGCGAGACCCGCAGCTCGATTGCTTAAGGAATTGGGCATCATGAACGGCCGCACGGGCAACGTATTCGCGCCTTTGGATAAGGTGACGAGAGCGGAAGCAGTTACCGTTATTCTAAGACTGGTTCGTTATTTGGAGGAAGATGAGTAATAGATCAAATATAGAGAGGACTTAAACTCCATTAATTTGAGAAAAACCCGGCACAATGTCTGTCCCAAGTGGGAGGGACGGTGCCGGGATTTTTATATAACTTAGTGGCCTAGTGATCAATAGAGCTCTGAAGAAAATTCGCTTCAATTCGAAAGCGGAATTGACGAATCCATCAAATGAAGTTATTATAGATTCATTATATCTGCAATAAAATCGGAAGGAGGATAACGTTGAAATACTCCAAAGCGACGAATTATGCGCTTCACAGCATGCTTTTTCTCGCCGTAGCCACGCCGGAGAAGCCCATAGGCGTCCAGCAGCTTGCGGAAAAGCAGAATGTCTCGCCAACCTATTTGTCCAAAATTTTGACGAAGCTCGTCAAAGCCGGCATGATCGAATCCGCGTCCGGAGCGAGCGGGGGATACCGGCTCAAACGAAATTGGGAGAACATATCGTTCCTCGATATCATCCATGCCATCGAAGGGACGACTTCGCTGTTCGAATGCAGCTTGGACCATGGCCCGGAATGCGTCATTCAGAAGGTGGTGCTGGCTGCGGAAGATCAGATGGAGCGTCGCTTGCGCGAACAGACCATATACGATTTGGCCCAGTCGATAAAAAACGTGCCTTAATGGACGTTTTTTTCTCGGCTTCGATCATAGACATAATAACTCTACAAAATCTCAATAAAAAATGGAGGAATAATGATGAATACCTTTTTTGACGCATCCGTATGGGAGAAAGCCTGGAAGGAAGACCGTAATACCGCCATTAACAAAATGTTGAACGCAGGCATGGACCCGACACGCGTATTTGATAAAAGAGCGGTCTCATTCAATAAGGAAGTGTTTAGCGAAGGGGGGAAAAAACGTACCCATCGTATCCTGAGCTGGATTGAAGGCCAGAATGTGGACTTTAACGGAATGACGGTGTTGGATATTGGAGCCGCGTCCGGCGGATTCTCTGTTGCGTTCGCGGAGCGGGGAGCCCGCGTCACGGCCGTCGAGCCAAACGGTCCTCTGAGAGAGCTGCTGCAAAAGAATATTCAGGACTTGCCCGAAGGAAGCGTCGAAGTGATCGCCGAACCTTTCGAAGATATCGACCTGGAGGGCAGAGGCTGGCTAAATAAATTCGATCTCGTGTTCGTCTCCATGTGTCCAGTCATAACGGACTGGGATGGCGCGGAGAGGGTGCTGAGCTGCGCACGTGGATACTGTTATATCAGCATGCCGGCAGGACGAAGGGAGCATAGCCTTCTGGATGATGTGCGAACACTAGTTACACAGGAGCCGATTCGTGACGAGATCATGGAGTTTGCCTATTTGCTGCACCTGCTTTATCTGAAGGGATATTCGTTCGAATCCATCCTTTCCCGTGAAGTCAAAACGACAAAAAGCGACCTTGAGATTGCCAATAAGGAGGTAATAAACTGGCTGAAAATTCACGGTCTGCCGGCAGACGAAAACAGCCTATCCATCATTACGGAATATATGCAGCAGACCTATCCGGATGGACAGGTGGAATACCAGGAGGGCGGACGATTCGGGAAAGTGCTCATCCGACTCCAGGATCTAAACATGTATACGCGAAAGCCTCGTCAAGCTTAAGCGATTAGCAGCTAAAAACATCATAAGGTCCTTGAGCATGCATGTTGCTCAAGGACCTTTTTGCGTACCAAGGCTGATTCGCGATTTTTATATTTTTTTTATATCAAGGCGTTATTTCTTTACCCCCTTTTTACCCGAACCCGTTCTAAGATGAAAGTGTGAATCCGGACTTCATGAAATGCCGCAGCTTCAGCTTTGGGCCAGAAGCAAACAGAGGAGAAAACGAACATGAACAAACACGAAAATGTCATATTAGTATCGGCTCCTAACCTGAGGGGAGAACAGTTCGTTAGAGCTCTTCTCCATAGGCATATCCCTTTTGCAGCGATCGTCAACAATGAGCAGGAATACGAGCGGCTGCTGGGATTAGGCGTTGAAACTATTATAGCGGTGGACACGTCGGACGAAGGAGTCTGGTCGGCGGCCCCCGATATCGGCATAGGCCGAGTGTATTTGTTCGAACGAAGCTTGAATCAAATCTGCCGCTATCTCTTGATCTGCAGGAAGTGGAGCAACAATCCCATCTATGTCATTACGGAACAGGTGAGGCCCAAGCTGATGTACCGAGGTCTAGGCGCCAACTACGTTATTTATGCAAGCGGCCAGGATTCCAACTTCTTAATAACGGACGAGATGACGGATCATGAATCAACGGGAGAGGATGACACTAAATGATGGATGTGTATATGGCTGCGACGCTGGCTGCCGCGTTTGTCTTATTTTACGGATTCGCGGCATGGTGCGGGCATGTCATTGAAGATAAAGGAGAGGATTCCCGGTGACCTTGCTGCTGATCTGTGCCCTGCTCGTTTTTGTTTATTTGGTATACGCGCTGATCCATCCGGAGAAATTCTGACCGACCCAAATCGTACCCGAAGGAGGCTGCCTCATGGGCATAGTACAAATTGCCATCGTCTTGATCGTGCTTATTCTGCTGGTCAAGCCGATAGGCACTTACGTTTATCACGTGTTCTCGAATAAGCAGAACCGGAGCGATGCCGTATTCGGACCGTTCGAGAACTTGCTGTACAAACTTATTGGCTTAAAATCGTTTGCAGGTATGACATGGAAGGCCTATGCCTTAAGCGTCTTGCTTACAAACGTTGTATTAGTAGGCATAGGTTACATCGTTCTTAGAACGCAGAATCTGCTGCCGGTCAATCCGAGCGGAATCGACGGCATGGAGGAGACGCTCGCCTTCAATACCATCATAAGCTTCGTCACGAATACGAATCTGCAGCATTACAGCGGCGAAACGGGACTTAGTTATTTCTCCCAGATGGCCGTCATTATGATGATGATGTTTACGTCGGCGGCAACGGGCTTCTCCGTGGCGATCGCGTTCATTCGCGGGTTAACGAGCAGAGGAACTACAATCGGGAACTTCTTCCAGGATTTTGTCAAGGCGCATACCCGTATTTTCATTCCCGCTGCTGTTCTCGTAACACTTGTTCTTGTTGCGCTGCAGGTCCCGCAGACGCTTCAATCGACCATCAATGTTACCACGCTGGAGGGAGATACGCAATCCATTGCAATTGGACCCGTCGCCTCGCTGGAAGCCATCAAGCATATCGGAACAAACGGCGGAGGTTTTTTCGGAGCCAACTCGTCCCATCCGTTTGAGAATCCAAGTCCTCTGACGAATGTCATCCAAATTTTATCCATGTGGCTATTGCCGGCTGCGCTGCCCTATGCATACGGGCTGTTCTCCGGGAATCGCAAGCAGGGCTGGGTCGTGTTCAGCGCCATGATGACTCTGTTCCTCCTATTCCTTACAACTGTATATATAGCGGAGACGCGAGGCAACCCGGTCATCAACGAGTTAGGCATCGACGCCTCGCAAGGCAGCATGGAGGGCAAGGAAGTGCGATTCGGCATTCCGCAATCCGCCTTGTTCACGGCCGTTACGACTGCAGCTACGACAGGTACGGTCAACAATATGCATGATACGCTGACTCCGATCGGCGGACTTGTGCCGCTGGCCGAGATGATGTTGAACGTCGTGTTCGGAGGCAAGGGCGTCGGCATCGTGAACATGCTTATGTACGCCATTCTCGGCGTGTTTTTGGCAGGGCTAATGGTGGGGCGAACGCCGGAGTTTCTCGGAAGGAAGATCGAGCCCAAGGAGATGAAGCTGATCGCAATCGTCATACTCGTGCATCCGCTCATTATACTGGGGCCGACGGCCATCGCGTTCCTGACCGAGCTTGGTCAAGGGTCGATCACGAATCCCGGCTTCCACGGCATAACGCAGGTTCTGTACGAATTCGCTTCCTCCGCCGCCAATAACGGGTCCGGGTTTGAGGGCCTCGCCGACAATACGCCGTTCTGGAACATCGCTACCGGGATCGTCATGCTGATGGGAAGGTATGTCAGCATGATCGCGATGCTTGCCGTAGCCGGTTCTCTGGCCGCCAAGCAATGGGTACCCGAGACGATCGGGACGTTCCGTACGGATAACGGGCTGTTCGCAGGAATACTGATTGGAACGGTTTTAATCATCGGAGCGCTCACATTCCTTCCAGCGGTCGTTCTGGGACCGATTGCGGAACAGCTGACGCTTCGTTAATGCGAAGAATGAGGTGACGAAAAGAATGAATGAGCAACGCAAAGCGCTGTTGACGCCTGCTATCATAAAAAATGCCGCGATCGACAGCTTCAAGAAATTGAATCCCATGTCCATGATCAAGAATCCCGTCATGTTTGTCGTGGAGGCCGGGACATTTGTCGTCCTGATGATGACGATCTTTCCCGACTACTTCGAAGCAAGGGGACAATTCGGATTTAATCTGACCGTCTTCCTGATTCTTCTGTTTACTCTGCTGTTCGCGAACTTCGCCGAAGCGCTCGCGGAGGGGCGGGGCAAGGCGCAAGCCGATACGCTCAAAAAGTCGAAGGGGGAGATGATGGCAAACAAAATCGTGGGAAGCGGGATAAAGGTCGTTCCTTCCACGGAGCTGCGCAAAGGGGATGTGGTCGTGGTCGCTTCGGGAGAATGGATCCCAGGCGACGGAGAAATCGTCGAGGGGCTGGCCTCCGTCGATGAATCCGCGATTACGGGCGAATCGGCTCCCGTCATTAAGGAAGCCGGAGGCGACTTCAGCTCCGTAACAGGAGGAACGCGCGTCGTAAGCGACCGGATCGTGGTACGGATTACGAGCGACCCCGGGGAGTCGTTTATCGATCGTATGATTTCGTTGGTCGAAGGAGCGAAACGCCAAAAAACGCCGAACGAGCTGGCGCTTAACACGCTGTTGACAAGCCTTACGCTAATTTTTTTTATCGTGATTGTTACGCTTCCGCCAATCGCCAGTTATGCGGGAGTCGACCTGGAAGTGCCGGTCCTAATCGCGCTGCTTGTATGTTTGATCCCGACGACGATCGGCGGGTTGCTTTCGGCAATCGGCATCGCCGGCATGGACCGCGTGACGCAATTTAATGTGATTGCGACATCCGGCAAGGCCGTGGAAGCTGCCGGTGACATCAATACGATGATTCTGGACAAAACGGGAACCATTACGTACGGGAATCGGATGGCCAGCGCCTTTATTCCCGTGGGAGATGCAACGGAGAGCGAACTTGCCGGGTGGGCAGCGATCAGCTCGCTGCTGGACGAGACGCCGGAGGGACGTTCCGTGCTTGAATATATGCGAAACACGGGAGGGCAATATTCGGCCGAGCTTGGAGAAGACGCAGTGTTCATTCCTTTTCAAGCGGAGACCCGGATGAGCGGCATGGACTTGGTCGACGGCCGCAAGGTTCGCAAAGGCGCTGTTGATTCCGTAAAGAAATGGGTAACGGCCTCGGGCGGCACGATTCCAAAGGATCTGGAAGAGAAAGGGAATGCTATTGCATCCAAAGGGGGAACGCCTCTGGCGGTAGCCGTCGACGGTCGTGTGTACGGACTCATTTATTTGAAGGATACGGTTAAGCCGGGCATGCGAGAGAGATTCGAGCAGCTGCGGCAGATGGGCATCAAAACGATCATGTGCACAGGCGACAATCCACTGACGGCGGCCACGATCGCACTGGAAGCTGGAGTGGACGATTTTATCGCGGAAAGCACGCCCGAGGACAAAATCGCCGTTATTCGCAGAGAACAGGAGCAAGGCAAGCTCGTCGCTATGACCGGAGACGGCACCAACGACGCGCCGGCGCTTGCGCAAGCCGACGTCGGGCTGGCGATGAACAGCGGGACTGCCGCCGCCAAGGAAGCGGCCAACATGGTGGATCTGGATTCCGATCCATCAAAGCTTATTGAGGTGGTGACCATCGGCAAGGGACTGCTCATGACACGCGGAGCACTGACGACGTTTAGCATCGCGAACGACATTGCCAAATATTTTGCAATTATCCCGGCGATGTTCATGCTTGCGATTCCCGAGATGGGCGTGCTTAACGTCATGAATCTGGGATCTCCCGCATCCGCAATCTTGTCCGCGCTGCTATTTAATGCCATTATTATTCCTCTGTTAATCCCGCTCGCCATGCGCGGCGTCCGTTATCAACCGATGAGCGCTTCGAAGCTGCTTGGCCGCAATATGTTTCTCTATGGGCTCGGAGGCGTCATCGTGCCGTTTATAGGCATCAAGGCAATCGATATGATCGTACAACTTTGGGTGTAAGAGGTTGTTCAAAAAGGAAGGAGACGCGACTAATGTCAAATCATACTGATCAACTTCGGTCGGGGAGAACGTCTTTGCTTATCGCAATCCGAGCAGGCGTCACGTTTATTGTCTTATGCGGATTGCTGTACCCGCTGCTATGTACGGGTCTTGCCGGGCTGCTCATGCCGAATCAGGCGGGCGGAAGCTTGCTGAAAAACGGGAACGGAGATGTCGTAGGATCGGAGCTGATCGGGCAGAAGTTTACAGACCCCGCTTACTTTCATGGCCGCGTATCCAGTATCGGCTATAAGGCGGATGCATCAGGCTCGAACAACTACGCTCCTTCGAACCCTGATTTGCTGGCGCGAACTCGGGCGTCGATTGACGAATGGAAGCAGAACAATCCCGAAGTCCCGATCGAACAACTCCCGATCGCGTTAATAAGCAATTCGGGTTCCGGCCTTGACCCTCATATCACGCCTGAGTCAGCCTACGTGCAGGTTCCGCGAATAAGTAGCCTGACGAATCTGACGGAAGAGCAGCTTCATTCGCTTGTCAAAGCGCATACGGAAGATCGCGATCTCGGCTTATTCGGCGAGCCGAGGGTCAATGTATTAAAGCTCAACATGGCGCTTCAAGAGATGATCTCCCGTTCATGAATTCTTACAGACGCAAGACGCCTGAAGAAATATTGTCTACTATAGCCAAGCTGCGCAGAGGCAGATTGACGATCTTTATCGGCGCGGTAAGCGGCTCGGGCAAAACCTATCACATGCTGCGGGAAGGGCAACGCCTGAAGCAGCAAGGTACGGACGTCGTGATCTGCGCGGTCTCGACCATGGGGTGGCCCGAAACGATGGAGCAGTTGGGGACGTTGGAACGGGTGCCAAGCATTCATTGGCAGAAAGACGATGTCCCGCAGAAGGATTTAAATCTGGAGGCATTGACTGCCCGCAATCCCGAAATCGTACTGGTCGATGGACTGGCGCATCGGAATCGCAAAGAAGCCCCTAATCCAACCCGGTTGGAGGACATACGCGAATTGCTTGGCAGAGGGATCAGCGTAATGACGACCGTAAACGTCTACGAGTTGGAAGGCGTATCGCATGTAGCGCACAAGTTGACGGGAATACAAGGGGAGGCGACGGTGCCGGACGAGACGCTGGAATCCGCCGATGAAGTGAGACTGATCGACGTCACGCCGGAGACGATGCTGAAACGGATCGAAGAAGGCAATCTGACCGGCGTCCGATCAGCATCCATGCTGGCAAGAGGCAATCTCGGCGTGTTGCGGGAGCTTGCGCTGCGGCAGATGGCCGAAGAGGTCAACGAATCCTTGGAGAAGCACCGGGGAGAGTTGGGACTGACCGGTCCATCGGGAGCCAGCGAGAGGATTCTCGTATCCGCTCAATATCACTGGAACGGATCTATTTATGTCCGCCGCGGCCAGCAGATCGCCAAGCGATTGAATGGAGATCTGCATGTCGTTTCGTTTGCAAAAAGCAGCTCTGCGCTAAACAAGGAAGAGACCATGTTCAAGGACTCCATAAAGAAATTAACTTCGAAGATTGGCGCAACCTTTACAGAGCTGCCGTACCCCGGCAGGCGCCGCATCCCCGGCGCGCTTGTCCAATACGCGATAAACAATGGCGTAACGCGAATCGTCATGGGACATTCCAAACACGATGCGTGGAAGGAATGGCGGCAAGGTTCTATCGTGAACGGATTGCTGGATAAGATCTGTAGTACGGATGTCTTTTTTGTGGCAGACAGGTCGGATCAAGAAGGCGAACGTATTATGCCGGCAAAGTCTAACCGGGTAGCGGAACGCTCCGAGTCTTATAAACGATTGAACGAACAAGAGAGGGATCGACGAATCGATCGGATAAGTCGAGGGTCGTTCAAAGTATATATTGGCGCCGCCCCCGGCGTTGGCAAAACCTATACGATGCTGAGAGAAGGCAATGTTCTTTTACGCAAAGGAGTTCAAATTGTAATTGGACTGCTGGAAACGCATGGACGGCAAGAGACCGTCTCTCAAATAGGCGAGCTTCCCATCGTGCCGCAAGCCGTCATCGATTACAGGGGGACGCAGCTCAGGGAAATGGACGTTCCGGCTATTTTGGAGGGAAATCCGGAGGTGGTGCTGGTCGATGAGCTGGCTCATACGAACGTGCCGGGAAGCAAAAACAAAAAACGGTACGAGGATGTATTGGAGCTGCTGGACGCTGGCATTAACGTCATCTCCACTATGAATGTCCAGCACTTGGAGAGTTTAAATGATGCCGTAGAGCAAATAACCGGCATTCGGGTGAGAGAGACCGTACCGGATTGGATGCTGGGCATTGCCGACGAAGTCGAATTGATCGACGTCTCGCCGGACCGGCTGCGGCAACGGATGCGCGAAGGCCGGATCTACGCGCCGGACAAGATCGAACAGGCGTTAGGCCGGTTTTTCTCGAAAGGCAATCTGATCGCGCTTCGCGAGCTTGCTTTAAGGGAAATCGCGGACGATGTCGACGAACGGCTGGAAGCGTGGGATCGGAAGGAATATTTGCGGGGACCATGGCGAAGGCGGGAGAGCATCTTCGTAGCGGTTACGCTCGGTTCGGGCGCGGAACGGCTCGTTAGGCGGGGCTTCCGCATCGCGCATCGGCTGAAGGCGGTATGGCATGTCGTCTATATCCACGCCAATTCTCGGCTTACGGAGGAAGAGCAGAAACGTGTCGACGAAATTTGTGCGTTTACAGCGAGGCTTGGAGGGCGTTTCGAATACGCTGTAACCGAGTCGAAATGCGATATTCCCCGCATCCTGTTAGATATGGCTTCAGCATATGAAACGACGCAGATGATCGTAGGACAGCCGTCCAGACGCTGGATGCCATTTTTGCAACGGGGCTCCGTCGTAAAGACCTTACTGGGCCGCGGGAGACATATGGATGTGCTTGTTGTAGCCGACTATGCACGGGAGGCGAAAACGAGATAAAAACTTCAATCGAAGTACTTCAGTTAGTGGTAAACATCTTCCGCCGCCGAGTTGCCTTGACTTCGTTCTCCTGTGTATGATGGTGTTTATAAAGTTAACGAATGAGGGATGAAGGTCATGAGGCAGCAGGTATACCTATGGGTAACCGTTGCGAACGTGATTCTGACGTTCGTGTTTTCGAAGTGGTGGCCGACGGTTGAACTTGTAAACATCGCTCTGCTATATTTGCTGCCTGTGTTGATGGGGGCAGTGTACGGCGGGAGAGGTCCTTCTCTTTATGCTGCAACGCTAGGGCTGGTTTCGTTTAATTACTTTTTTGTCCCGCCTTTTTTCAGCTTCGCCGTTTCGGATCTACGCAACTTATCGACGTTTGTCGTTTTCTACGTCGTAGCGGTTTTAACGGCTAGTCTCGCTTCACGGCTCAAGGCTCAGTTGAAGGAATCCGAGCGGAAGGAAGGTTATACCGCCTCGTTATACGCGATTAGCAGAGAAATGAGCGCGTTTACAGACATTCAATCGCTTTTGCATAACGTATCGGATCAAGTATCAATCAGCGTAGGGGCGCCAGCCGTCATTTATTTGCCGGACGACCTGGATGTTCTGGCGGTTTCGGCATCTACCAAACAACCAGACGATTGGGGGAGTGGCGATGCAGAGCTAACGATTGCGGATTGGGTATACAGAAACGGTAACAGAGCGGGAAAAGGAACTTCGACGCTGAATGCTTCGAAGGGGTTGTATTTGCCTTTGCGCACCGAGGATCGCGTTCATGGCGTACTTGGCGTTAAGCTGGATGATGTCGTGCTGTCATCGGACTCGGTCTCTTTCCTGGAGGCGCTCGGGGGGCTTGCGGCCATTGCCATGGCCAGAGTCAAGTTGAGCGAGGAGGCGAAGCTGGCGCAATTGACGGCAGAATCGGAACAGCTGCGTACCGCGATACTGGACTCAGTCTCCCATGAGCTGAGAACGCCTCTGGCAAGCATGATCGGTTCAGCGGGTGCTTTAATGGACAATGATGCCTTGTTTACTTCGCAGGACCGAATGGAACTGCTTGGCACGATCCGGGATGGCGCGCTTCGCATGAACCGGCTCGTCTCCAACCTGCTGGGAATGGTCCAACTGGAGAGCGGCATGCTGCGGCTTCGCAAGCAATGGTGCGACGCGGAGGACATGATTAGCGTCGTGCTGTCCCAGGTCAGGGACTTCCAACATAACAGGAAGCTGAAGGTGATCATTGCGGAAACCATTCCCCCCATCCCCGGAGACGAAGTGCTCCTGGAGCAAGTGCTGACGAACGTGGTAAGCAACGCGATCAAGTACTCCCCGGACGGAAGTGAAATTGTCATTGAAGTACTCACCGTCGGTGCCGAGGTGTCGATTGCCGTGGCCGACCAAGGCATGGGTATTGAACCGGCTGCGATAGAGCGCGTCTTCGACAAATTTTATCGGGCCGATAAAACGAGTCATTTGCCGGGAACGGGCTTAGGACTTGCCATATGCAAGGGAATTGTCGAGCTGCACGGCGGCCATATATCGGCGGCACCTAACGGAGGGCGCGGTACGGTCATCACGATTCGTCTCCCGCTGCAAAACCAGGAAAATTCACTGGAACATATGTTGGAGAGGAGCATGGACGCACATGAGCGCACCCGATAAAGGAGCCAAAATATTGATCATAGACGACGAACCGCAAATTCGCAAGCTGCTCAAAGTAACGCTTCATGCACATCACTATGATGTGGCCGAAGCCGGCAGCGGCGAAGAAGGCATTCTGCAAGCGTCGATGTCGCATCCGGATTTGATCGTCCTCGACTTGGGCTTGCCCGATATGGGCGGCATGGACGTACTAAGGCGGATCCGCGAATGGTCGCAGACTCCCATCATCGTCCTGACCGCGAGAGACAGGGAAGAGGACAAGATCGCCGCTCTCGACGACGGCGCGGACGATTACGTGACGAAGCCGTTCGGCATGGGGGAACTCGTCGCGCGCATACGCGTCGCGCTCAGGCATGTCGCGGGTTCCGTCAGCGAACCCGTCCTTCGTTTCGGTGCCCTAACGATCGATCTCGCGATGCGAAACGTGGAGCTTGGAGGGGAACGGGTCAAGTTGACGCCGACCGAATACGATCTGCTCAAAACGCTGGCTTCCAACGGGGGAAAAGTGATGACTCAGCGCCAATTGCTGCAGCAAGTATGGGGCCGTCACTATGGCGAGACGGAACAGCATTACTTGCGCATATACGTAGGCCATCTACGCAAGAAGCTGGAGTCCGACACTACGAGACCACAGTACATTTTGACGGAGCCCGGAATCGGGTACCGGTTCGCGGTAGAAGATTAGGCATTAAGGATAGACAATTAGCGTTTTTTATGGCTAGATGGAAGAAGTGACCTGGCTGTCCGCTCGGACAGTCATTTTGTTGTAACATGAACGAAACAGGAGGATGAACAACGATGAGAATCGGAGCCATTGAAGGAGGCGGCACGAAATTCGTGTGCGGCATCGGCAATGAACAAGGCGTAATCGAAGACCGGATCAGCTTCCCCACGGAGGAGCCGGAGAAAGTCATGGCGGCCATTATCGACTACTTCCGAAACAAAGACGTTGAAGCCATTGGCATTGGGACATTCGGCCCAATCGATATTGACCCCGCAAGCAAGACGTACGGTTACGTAACGACGACACCGAAGCCAGGGTGGTCCGGATTTCCGTTCCTAGCCACATTAAAGGAAAGCTTTGATGTGCCAATGGGATGGGACACGGATGTTAACGCTGCCGCATATGGCGAAGCGGTATGGGGAGCCGCGGCCGGACTGGATAGCTGCGTCTACTTCACGATCGGTACCGGCATCGGCGTGGGCGTTTACTCGGAGGGACGGCTTGTGCACGGCTTGGCTCATCCGGAAGGCGGGCATATTTTGCCGAGACGTCATCCGGACGATCGTTACGAAGGTGCTTGCCCCTACCATGGAGATTGCCTGGAGGGCCTGGCGGCAGGACCGTCGCTCGAAAAAAGGTGGGGAGTAAAGGGCAGCGAGCTTGCCCCGGACCATCCGGCTTGGGAGATGGAAGCCTACTATATCGGACAAGCCGTCACATCGACGATATTGCTGCTTTCTCCGAAACGGATCATCCTTGGGGGAGGCGTCATGCATCAGAAGCAGCTTCTGCCGCTCATACGGCAAGAAGTGCAACGGAATCTGAACGGGTATGTTCAAGTTAATGATATAGTTAATGACATAAACAATTATATCGTTTCTCCTGGACTTGGCGATAATGCGGCATTATGCGGATCCTTGGCGCTCGGCGTCGAGGCTTGGAGGAAGTCCTCGGTTAATGTCGATAATGGTTAATGTCGTTAAGTAATGGTGTGGAATGACGGAAGGCACGTTATCCATGCATTTTTTGTATGTAGGAAACAAGATTCCCTATAGAAATATCAACTTCTAAACCGCCCGCGAGGGTGGTTTTTTCACGTTTTATATAAAAGCAGACGCATTTAAAGTCAAGGCATTTCTTCACAAAAATATTTACTAACACCGTCCAAGTTTGGAAGGAATTTCGGCTTACATCTCGTATTTAACTTCAAGTAGTTCAAATATCCTATTTTTCGTCGGAGGGTGGAATTTCATTGTTTCGTAAATTCGGCAAATTAAGCAAGCTCGCGATTGCATGCGCAATCGCCGCGGGAAGCTTCGCATGGAGTTTCTCGGACACAACCCACGCTTTGTCTAAATTAACGATGGACAAGGCTTTGCAGGACGATATTCGTTATGAGCTGGGATTGCCGGAGAAGGAGCCCGTTACGGAGGATGAGATTTCGATCATTCATTCGTTGTCTCTCGATGACACGGAGGAAATCCAGTCTCTCAAAGGATTGGAGCATGCTTTGTATCTGACGCAAATATTCATCATGAACACCCATGACAAGCTCGACATTACTGCGCTTTCGTCGATCGAATCGCTTCAATTTCTTTACATAGACAGCGGCTCTCTCAATGAGGAAGGCCAATACGTCGTGGAACAATTAAAAGAGAAGGGCGTCACCGTCGTCACGAAAATAGATCTGGACGATAACTCCGAAAGCAGCAGCTCGGCTCCCATCAAAATCTATATCGATGGAGAGCTTGCCGAATTCGGGATCGATCCTGTAATCGTCGAAGGATCCACCATGGTGCAATTCCGTCCGCTGTTCGAGCAATTCGGACTTGAAGTAGGCTGGGATGGTGCTACGCGCACGGTAACGGGAACCAAAGAGAAGCTGGAACTGAAGCTGGTCATCGACAGCAAAAACGCTTCCGTAAGCGGACAGCCCGTAGCGCTTCCTTCTGCACCCATCCTCATGTCCGGAAACACGATGGTTCCGCTGCGCTTTATCGGAGAAGCTACCGGGAGGAGCGTGGAGTGGGATGCTGAAACGAGAACGGTATCCATCAACAGCACCGTTACCTCCTACAACTTCGAATATTTGTATTCGAACGACACGAAATACTTCGGCGATCAGAAAGATGGGGTTCCTAACGGTAAGGGACGCTTGTTATACAAAGGGACGTTGTTCTACGAGGGCGACTTCAACAACGGGATCGTCGAGGGCAATGGCATTATGTACGATGTAGAGGATACCACCTCTTATTACGATGGACCGTTCCTAAATAATCGACCTCAAGGCGAAGGCAAAATGGTGTATAGCGGAGGCTCGTATTATGAGGGATCGTTTGTCGACGGCATGCGCGAAGGGATCGGCAAGTGGTTCAATGCGGATGGCTCGCTACGTTATAACGGACAGTTTAAAAGGGATGCGCTGCACGGCCACGGAACTTATTACGAAGCGCCAAGAAATTATTATATCGGCTCCTTCGAGAGAGGTTACTACAATGGCTCAGGCAAATTCTATACCGATGGCAAGCTGGATTATGACGGGGAGTGGCTGAATGACGGACGTTATATTGGCAAGCAATACTACGACGGAAAATTGGGATATGTAGGATATTTTTATCACAACGAGGCTCACGACAGTGGAACCGTTTATTCCGACGGCAGTACCAAATATTATCGGGGCGAATTGACGAACGGCAACATAACAGGGGTAGGCATTTTCTATTTGGAAGACGGCATACGCTATATCGGAGAAGTATATGAAGGCAATATGGACGGATACGGATTTATCCGACATGCCGACAATACCATATCCAATGCGGGTTACTGGGTAGCGGACGAGTATATTGGCGAAGAACCTCCGCCCGTTACCGAAGATACCACTATTAAGCAGCTGCTTCGGAACTCTTTTTACAGCTATATCGACGGTTATTACGTAAATGATTATAATCTGGACAGCACGGAAGCGATGATGTTTATCGAGCTTGAAACAGAAGAAGACGCAGAGTTGTTTAACGGGTTGTCCAAGGAAGCCAAAGCCAAGCTAATGAATCATGTTGCGCAGATGCGTTGGGGCGATGTAGTCGGAGTCGAACAATGTTATGTCTATGTCACTTACGATTATGAGGACATTTATGCACGCGCAGCCATTACCTACGAACAAGCGGATGCCGACGTCGTCGTCGAAGCATTTGCAAAAGGCAACGGGAAATACTATAAATAGCCATATCGCCGACCAAAGAAGAAATCCCCTTCCGAGGTCGGTTTTTTTATAGCGCAATAACTTATACAATATTTAATAGCAACCCGGCTGAGGGTGAGCGCGTATACTCAACTACTTGCCGAAGCGCGAGTATGATTAAGGGCAACAATTAAGGGGCGTTTCCGAGATGAATCAATTAAATACGAAGACAGAACTTGCCGATAGCTGGTATACGAATGCGGAACGCAAAGCCGCCCATTACCTGGCGCTGCTGCAAGAAGAGCTTGGACATAAATCTTACAGGGATACGCTTTTGACGGATTTCCGGTTATGGGAGAAGGAGCTTATCAAACCTTCTGCTTGGCAATCCGCTTTATCACTGGCGGGCCGCAAACCCGATTACAAGGATTACGGAAAATTTCTGCGATGGCAGCGGCTGACAGGCGGGCTTGACGACTATCTGGAACGCAGCGTTACTTATATGTACATGCGCGATCTTGGCAAAGACCTTGCATCGCCCAGCACGCAGAGGCGAATTGAAAAGTTGGTCGCCTTCCTGAAGCAGCATCTGATTCCTTCATCAGATTCATCGAACGACAGCAAAGGGATTCCAGAACATATGAGTCTAGCCGGGATCTACCGTTGGGCGCAGCGGGAGGGTGTCGAGTTGGCCGTCATTTGGGCGATCAACAAACTTAGACGAGTTTCCGATCGCATTCCGCCCGAGATGAATGCAGAGCACGCGGTACGCAAACTGATCAAAATCATGATCGGCGTCGTCCTTCACGTCATGGATGACATGGACGATCATATACCGCCCGCCGAACGTTCTCGCCGACTGGATCAAGGCATTCGATTAGGGTATTCCTATGGATTAACTTATCCGTTCATTGACGATTTAATGGATTCCGGTGTACTTGACGACGCGGAGAAATCGCAATATGCGCGCATGATTCGTCACACACTATTGCACGGCTCCGTGCCGGATGTCAAGAATTGGACGGGGAACAACGCCGGTCTGATCCAATATGTGCATGGCGAGCTCCGCGAAGCGTTTGAGACGATCAGGAAACATCAGAACCCGGAGTCTCTGCCCATTTTCTACGAGCAGTCTTATGTTTTCTTCCAATCCCAGGACATCGATCGGGATAAATCGCCGAAAGTATCGAATTACACGAACGAAGAATTGCTGCTGCCAATCATTATTAAATCAGCATCCTCACGGCTGATCGTCCGTTCGGTTATCGGCGCGCAAGAGGACGAGGCCTTCGATCAGCGAACATTCTATTTCGGCCTATATAACCAATTGGCTGACGATTTCGCGGATATGTACGATGATTTGGCGGCAGGCGCTGTAACGCCATACACCTACTATTGGAGCAACCATCGCGAACGTCCTGATCTGCTTAATCCTTTTGAATTATACTGGGCTGTAGTGGCTCACTTGATCCATCGGGTGTATCGGTCGCAACCCACTGCCCGCAAGGTCATTCTAGAGAGGGCGATCGGCGGGATTAAGCGGTTTAAGCAAAAAGTCGGAGTGGACACCTATCAGTCGTTCATGCGCGTATTCGCCGTAGGCGATGCCTCTTTCGACAATATGCTGGAACGTCTTATACAAAAGGCCGATCGCGTCGATTTTTTCGATAAACTGCTTCGGGAACAGATGGTGTCCACGCTGCGCTCCAATCGCGAACAGAAAGAACGATTTTCCGAAACCGTTAAAGGCTTACGCGAAGAGATCAATGCACTTCTGCCGTTACAAGCGCAGGGAGGATCCGAAATACTCGGCGAATCCTTAACCGATGCGGCCAACTATAGTCTCGAAGGCTCCGGAAAGCGAATACGGCCCATTGTCGCATGGGTGATGTGCGTAGAGGAATACGGCTTATCGCCGTCCTCGATCGCTCCGCTTATCCGTTCGCTCGAATATATGCATACGGCGTCGCTCATCTTCGACGACTTGCCGACGCAAGATAATTCCTCCTCCCGCAGAGGAAAACCGACGCTTCACCTCGTGCACAATAGCGCAACAGCCGAGCTGACCGGTCTGTTCCTGATCCAGAAGGCTATCGAGGAGCAATCTTCGTTGACCGGCTTCTCGCCGAAATCCGTCCTGCAATTGATCCAATATTCCTCTTCGAAGGCGGCCGATATGTGCCGAGGCCAAGAGATGGATCTGCGCACGCGCGGTCAGGCTCTTACGCTCGAAGAGCTTAACATCTTATGTTATTACAAAACAGGTATCGCATTCGAAGCATCGCTCCTTATGCCTGCCATTCTCGCCGGAGCGGATGAGAAGGAAATTCAAGCGTTAAAGAAATACGCTTATCATGCCGGCATCGCGTTCCAAATCAAGGACGACTTGCTTGACGCCGAGGGTAACGTCGCCATGCTTGGCAAGCCGGTTGGACAGGACGAGAGCAATAGCAGCTCGACGTTCGTGACGTTGTTTGGCAAAGACGGTGCAACGAAGACCATGTGGGAGCATTTTTGTCTTGCGTCGGAAGCTCTGAACGAACTTCCTCGTGATTCGGCCTTTTTGGCGCATCTGCTCCATTATTTGATTCAAAGACAATCATAAGTCATTTTGAGGAGCGTCCTGACCGGGCGTTCCTTTCTGAACGATAGGCCGGAAAGAATTGATGGCATCTTTATAGGAGAAACTTATAACAGACAAACGATAGCTGTTTATGAGCGGACTGGCAAACCATTTACTAATTAATCCCCTTAAATAAAAGGAGCGAACACCACAAGCATGAAGGCCTTTATTTTGGATCGCGACGGAGTCATCAATAAAGGTGGGAACATCAACCGAAAATCCGAATTCCAGTTGCTGCCTGGCGTAACGGAGGCGATAAAAGCGTTAAACGACATGGGCTTCGGCGTATTCGTGGCATCGAATCAGGGAGGCGTCGGGTTGGGCTTCATGACCAAATCGGCTCTCAGAAGCATAAATGGCTACATGGTTACTCTTATTCGTGAAGAAGGCGGCGATATTGTGGAAGCTCGTTATTGCACGCATAAGCCGCATGCGGGCTGCTCCTGCCGCAAGCCCAAACCGGGCATGCTGCTTGAGCTGATCAAAAAGTACGATATTGACCGTAAAGCAAGCTTCATGGTCGGTGATCGTGACACCGATATAATGGCGGGACGCAGCGCAGGCGTTCATACGGTATTTATTGGCGACAACCTTCCTTCCGGCATTGATCCGGATTATGTATTCTCCGGCTTGCTGGAAGCTGTTAACGGGCTGCGGGATCGCAGCATTATACACGCATAAGAAAGGCAGCCGGTAATCCGGCTGCCTTCTTGAATTATAGAAAGTATAGGTTTACGCCATACTGGACCTATAATTCCCAGGATGAAAGTTGCTGCGCCGCCAAAGGGCGGCGACAGCCGTTTCACCTTGATTATCCTGCTCGTCGCCGACTTCTAGAAACGTTGGCCGCCGCCGATTTGTTGCTCGGCGATTTGGACCAATTTTTTCGTGATGTAACCGCCGATGGAACCAGCTTCACGAGTTGTCAGGTTGCCGTTGTATCCATCTTGGGAGAGGGATACGCCAAGCGAGGATGCCGCTTCCATTTTCATTTGATTCAGTGCTGCTTTTGCTTGCGGTACTACCAGGTTGTTTGAACTTTGTCTGCTCATTGTTAATCACTCCTTAATGGGATGTGAGGTTATTGTGTGCATGATAGAACAAGATATACATGCCTATTCGAAAGAAATGTCATGTAAAAAATGGTAATTGACTTTTTCCGCATAATGACGCCATTTTCTGACCAAAAAATTTTTTTTGAATGATATCCGATCCAGCCTAATAAAAGAATAAAGGTTGTCATCGGCACATGATTGTGATAACCTACTGTTAATTTCATGAATGGAGCTGAATGCAGGATGTAGGATTTTCTTGATCGTTACGAGTAGACAAATGGGCGAACGCATGATGACATCATCCGTTTGTTTTGTCGCGTGACTTCAAGAAAGTTACTTCATCGGCTTCAGTCTCAACGGCATATCTCTAATGACCGCCCTTTATTCTGGTGCGGATATTAGAGTTATATGGTAATGAGCTGCGAGAGAGTAACTTTCTTGCGGCTTTTTTATTTTTTTTCATGCGGGAGGGAATCCTTAATGTCATTAATTCAAGTTTCGAAATTAACGTTTGCATACGAAGGCAGCTACGATCCCATCTTTGAGAACGTCAGCTTCCAGATCGATACGAATTGGAAGTTAGGCTTCACCGGGCGCAACGGGAGGGGGAAAACCACCTTTCTCAATCTGTTGCTCGGCAAACATGAGTATGAGGGTACGATATCCGCTTCCGTCGAATTTGATTACTTCCCCTTTCAGGTAAAGGACCGTGGTCGGATGGCGATCGAAGTTGTCGAAGACATCGCTCCGGATTATGAGCATTGGAAGCTGATGCGCGAGTTGAACCTGCTGCAGGTGGGCGAAGATGTCCTGTATCGATCCTTCGAGACGCTGTCGAACGGGGAGCAGACGAAGATGCTGCTTGCGGCGCTGTTCCTCAAGGACAATCATTTTTTGTTAATCGACGAGCCGACCAACCATCTCGATATGGAAGCGAGGGAGCTGGTCAGTCAATATTTGCGAGGCAAGGAAGGATATATTTTGGTGTCCCATGACCGTGCCTTCCTCGATAATTGCGTCGATCACATCCTGTCCATCAACCGGACGGATATAACGGTGCAGAGAGGCAACTTCTCTGATTGGTGGGAGAATAAGAAGCGGCAAGACAACTTCGAGCTCGCCGAAAACGATAAGCTGAAGAAGGATATTAAGCGGCTGTCGGAGGCGGCGAAACGTACAAGCAACTGGTCCGATGAAGTGGAGAAATCGAAAAACGGCACATTAAATTCCGGATCGAAGATCGACAAGGGATACGTCGGCCATAAAGCCGCGAAAATGATGCAACGCTCCAAATCGATTGAAAGCAGACAATCGGATGCCATCGAAGAGAAATCCAGGCTGCTCAAAAACGTAGAAAGTGCCGACAGCCTGAAGCTGACGCAGCTGCACTATCACAAAAACAGGCTTGTAGAGCTGGATCGCGTATCGATCTATTATGGAGAAACGCCCGCAACCGGCGAAATCAACTTCGACATCGAACGTGGCGAACGTATCGCATTGTCGGGACGCAACGGCTCGGGCAAGTCGAGTTTGCTTAAGCTGATCTGCGGGGAGGAGCTGAAATATACGGGAACGATGAGAAGAGGCAGCGGACTTGTCGTCTCTTATGTATCGCAGGATACTTCACATCTTAACGGCAGTCTGAGCCAATATGCACGCGATTACGGGATTGACGAAAGTTTGTTCAAGTCGATTTTGCGTAAGCTGGACTTCTCCAGAGTGCAGTTCGAAAAAGATATATCGGCATACAGCGGCGGACAGAAAAAGAAGGTGCTGATCGCCAGAAGCTTATGCGAACAAGCGCATCTGCACGTCTGGGATGAACCTCTAAACTTTATCGACGTCATCTCCCGCATGCAGATTGAGCAGCTTTTGCTGGACTATGCGCCAACCTTGTTGTTCGTCGAACACGATCGAGAATTCACCAATGCCATCGCGACAGAGCGGATCGAGCTGTCGAACGGATAAGCGACTGTGTTAAACTGATGGAATCCGAGGAATTCTAAGTGAAGCGCATAGGGGGATAACACGATGAAAAAATCCATAAACGCAAAGTATACCGGCGATCTGAAGGTACTACAGCTATTCGAACAGTTGTCCGCGATTCCGCGAGGATCGGGCAACGAGAAGGCGATCAGCGACTTCGTGGCGGATTTCGCCAGGCAAAGAGGCTGTGAGGTCCTGCAGGACGAACGCCATAACCTCATTATTCGCAAGCAGGCTTCAGCCGGGTATGAACACGCGGAGCCCGTCATCTTTCAGGGGCATCTCGACATGGTGTGCGAGAAGAATAAAGGCACCGTACATGACTTCGAAAATGACCCCATAACACTTCGCGTGGAAGACGATTTTATCTATGCGGATGGAACGACGCTCGGCGCTGACAACGGCATTGCGGTCGCAACCGCCCTTGCATTGATCGATTCCGCCGAGCTAGCCCATCCGGAGCTAGAAATTTTAATGACTACGGAAGAAGAAACGACGATGGGCGGCGCATTCGCATTGGATGTTTCCACGCTGAAGGGCCGTCGTATGATCAACTTCGATTCCGACCGCGAAGGCGTATTATTCGTCAGCAGTGCCGGCGGAGTGAATCTGTACCATACGGTGCCTATCGGCTGGCGCGAAGCCAAGCAGGAGGACGGCGATTCTTACGTCATCGTTGTACAAGGACTGCGGGGCGGTCATTCCGGCGACGATATTATCCATGAACGCGGGAATGCGAACAAGCTGCTCGGGAGAGCGCTGGGCGAGCTGCGCCGCCGTGTCTCGTTCGGTCTTGCGAGTGTAACTGGCGGCATGAAGGCGAATGCGATCCCGCGCGAAGCGGAAGCCGCGGTGTATATCCGCCAAAGTGATCTGGAGGCGACGCAAGAGGTGATCGCCGATCTCAACAACGTACTCAGCGATGAATACCGAGTTTCGGACGGAGATGTCCGCGTTGAGTTACATGCTTCAAAAGAGTGGGGAGGAGATTTGCCGCATAACGGAAAGCTGTTCGACGACGCAACGAAGTCGGCAGCGATCGGGCTGCTTGAACTCATTCCGAACGGCGTGCTTAGTATGGACAAGGCGATCCCGAATCTGGTTCGAACCTCCTCCAATCTCGGCATTGTTTCAACCGGCGATGAATCCATCGTTATGCAAAGTTTGGCGCGAAGCTCGCATCGATCGCAGTTGGACGATGTACTCCGAAGGATGGAGACGTTATCCGGCCTTGTCTGCTGCGGCTTCCGCTTCGACAGCTACTTCCCGGGCTGGCCGTACCTGGCAGACTCCAGACTTCGTCCCGTCTTTGAGGAAGTATACATGCGGCGGTTCGGCAACGCTCTTGAAGTCAAAGCTATTCATGCAGGATTGGAATGCGGCGTGCTGGTCGGCAAAATTCCGGAGCTCGACGCCGTGTCGTATGGCCCCAATCTCTACGATATCCATACGCCGCAAGAGCATCTGTCGATTACGTCCGTGGAGCGTTCATGGGCGTTCCTGGTCGATGTGCTGCGCGCGCTGAAGCAATAGGCGTGGTATGATAGAAAAGAATGGAATTACAGCAAGGAGGCATGCAAGTTGAGTAAACGATACCGGATAACAAGATCATTTCAGGAGCCTGCAGAGGCCCAGGAGATTACGCTGGAGGAATGCAAAAAATATTTTGCGGCGAAACCTGACTTTGTATATAAGTCCGTCTACACGGTTAAAGGGCCCGGCGCCACGATGTCCATCGACGGCGACTTCTTTATGTGGAGCCATGGAGGACTGGAAATTCCGTTCCGGCATTACATGGGAGATTTGTACGTAGCGGTCACCAACGAGGCTGTTGTTCCGAAGATGGTCGAGATCGCAAGCGAACTTCGCGCGGATTTGACGGAAGGATGAACGTGGGTGGCACACAGGGTTTCTGTGGATACATAGCAAATCATTTCAATTGCGAATAGAAAGCGGGGAGTTGGAATGGAATTCGTGAAATTAGGCCGTACGGGATTGGATGTATCGCGTATTTGTTTGGGCTGCATGAGCTTCGGCGACGCAAAGAGCTGGAATCATCCATGGGTGCTCGACGAGGAGCAGAGCCGTCCGTTTATCAAGAAGGCGCTGGACCTCGGCATTAATTTCTTTGATACGGCAAATGTATACGGCATCGGCTCCAGCGAAGAAATCGTTGGCCGCGCTCTAAAGGATTACGCCAGACGCGACGAGGTTGTTATAGCTACGAAGGTATTTTTCCGCATGCAGGAAGGTCCTAACGGCGCCGGTCTGTCCCGCAAAGCGATTATGAGCGAAATCGACAACAGCTTGAAACGTCTCGGTACGGATTACGTGGATCTGTATCAAATCCACCGCTGGGACTACAACACGCCGATCGAAGAGACGATGGAGGCGTTGCATGATGTCGTGAAGTCCGGCAAAGCCAGGTACATTGGCGCTTCCGCCATGTTCGCCTGGCAGTTCCAGAAGGCGCTGCATGTCGCCGAACGACACGGCTGGACCCGATTTACGGCCATGCAGAACCATCTTAACCTGATTTATCGAGAAGAAGAGCGCGAGATGATGCCTCTATGCAAGGAAGAGGGAATCGGCGTCATCCCGTACAGCCCTCTAGCCTCGGGCAGACTTGCCCGTGACCTGTCCGTCTCGACGCATCGATCCGAGACCGACCCTGCCCAAAAGATGAAATACGACGCTACTGCAGATGTCGATCGACCGATTGTGGATCGCGTTGCAGCCATAGCCGAGCAGCGCGGGGTCTCTCGCGCCGAGGTCGCTCTGGCTTGGTTGCTGCAGAAGGATAACGTTTCGTCTCCGATCATCGGCGCTACGAAGCTGTCGCATCTGGATGAAGCGGTTTCCTCTCTATCCGTCAAGCTGACACAGGACGAAATTGCCGAATTGGAAGCACCGTACGTTCCGCACCCGGTCGTTGGGGCGTTGAAAGAGTAACTAAATGATAGATTAGGTTGATAGGAGGAGAAAAGGATGAAAGCGTTATTTATTGGAGGAACCGGAACGATCAGCTCCGCGATTACGAAGCAATTGGCAGAGCAAGGACATGAGCTGTATTTGCTCAACCGAGGGAACAGGCAGTCCACGCTGCCGGATAACGTCATCAACATTCAAGCCGATATCAACGACGAAAGCAAGGTTGCCGGGCTGATCTCGGAGCTGTCTTTCGACGTCGTCGCCGATTTTATCGCGTTCGAGCCTTCGCAGCTGGAACGGGATTACCGCTTGTTTAAGGACAAGACCAAGCAGTTTATCTTTATCAGCTCGGCTTCTGCTTACCAAAAACCTCTATCCGACTATCGAATTACAGAAGGGACGCCTCTTGCCAATCCATATTGGCAATACTCCCGCAACAAGATCGCCTGCGAGGAATATTTGATGAAACAATACAGGGAGCAAGGTTTCCCGGTTACGATCGTCAGGCCGAGCCATACATACGACGAAAGATCTATCCCGCTTGGCGTGCACGGCCGAAACGGCTCATGGCAAGTGGCGAAGCGCATGCTGGAGAATAAACCCGTCATTATCCACGGTGATGGCACCTCGTTATGGACGATGACCCACAATTCGGACTTCGCGCAAGGTTTCATCGGGTTGATGGGCAACCTTCATGCCATCGGAGAAGCGGTGCAAATTACGTCGGACGAATCCTTAACATGGAATCAAATCTACGAATGTATTGCGTCCGCGCTCGGCGTAAAGCTGAATGCCGTTCACGTGTCTTCGTCCTTCCTCGCGACTTGCAGCGAAATGGACTATACGGGCGGTCTGATCGGGGACAAAGCGAATTCCGTCGTCTTTGACAATTCGAAGTTGAAGCGGCTCGTACCCGGATTTACGGCTACAACTCGCTTCGATCAGGGCATTAAGGCGACAATTCGATATATTTTGGACCACCCGGAGCTTCAAAGAGAGGATGCCGAATTCGACGCTTGGTGCGACAAAGTAGCACGGGCTATGGATGGCGCGATTGCGGCGGTCAAGGGATCATAAAGCTTGAATGTTCATGCAAAGGGCATCGTCGTCGACGATGCCTTTTGCCGTTGATATCGCCTTGATGCGAATTATTTCGCCATTAACGCCGACATTTTCGCATCCGTATTGGAGTTGTGGGCAGGCGTGTAGATGCTGCATCTCAGATCCGCGTCTCCGTGAACGTGAAGCGACGTTAATTGAAACAGCATTTTTCCGGCAGAAGCATGGCGGAATTCGAGCAACACTTCCGGCGCATAACTCACGTTGCCGGCAGCCCACAATCGCGAGAAGTCGGGGTAAGCATCCATCATCTCCTCCAGAAACATCTCGTACCATTCATCGTCCGCGTATTGACCGTAATAGGCGCGAAACATGGCTAAATACTCCCGCGCGAAGCTCTCCCAATTCACCGCCAGACGTCTGAATTCACGCCGGGCGAACAGCAGCCGAATCATATTTCGCTCATCGGGACGCAAATTTCCAAAATCCATAAACACCCGGCCGGCGGCTTCATTCCATGCGACGATATTGCATCTGCGGTCGGAAATGATGGCTGGACAGCCTCGCAGCTCCGTAATCATCCGATTTAAGGAAGGACTGATCGTGGCAGCTTCTTCCTCTGGAGCATGGACGGCAGCAACGGAATCTCGCGCAAGGGAGAACACGTATTTTCTTTCGTCCATCGTCAGTCGAAGCGCTGTCGCTATGGCATCAAGAACGGCAGGCGACACGGTGATGTCGCGGCCTTGCTCCAGCCACGTATACCAAGTAGCGCTGACGTTTGCGAGCGATGCGACTTCCTCCCGGCGCAAGCCCGGCGTTCGCCTGCGCGTTCCTTCGGGCAGACCGACAGACGAGGGAGTAAGTCGTGCTCGCGCGGCTTTCAGAAACTCTGATAAAACTTGAAGCTTCGTTTGACGATTCATGAGGAAACCTCCAATGACTCATACTGGTACTTATTATACTAGGATAAACGACAACTTGTAATAGGATAAATCATATGGCAAGATGAGTAACACAAATAGATGAGCATGGAGGTATCGCTTATGGAGCGAGTTGTTATTACAGGCATGGGAGCCATTACGCCGTTGGGTCTGGACGTAGAAGAAACGTGGAAGCAGCTTGTGCGGGGTACTTCGGGAATTACGCAAATTGATGCATTTGACGTGGATGGGTACAAGGTAACGATCGCGGCATCCGTCAAAGGGTTTGACGGCAAGGAGCTGTACGGCGCAAAGGAATATCGAAGAATGGACCGTTTCACGCAATTCGCCGTTGCCGCCGCCGACCAAGCCATCCTCGACGCAAAGCTCGATCTGGCTACGATCGATCGCGAGCGTGTTGGCGTTTATGTGGGATCCGGTATCGGCGGAATCGGGACGCTGGAGGAGCAGCACGCAACGCTGCTTGCCAGAGGTCCCGGCAAAGTAAGTCCCGTGCTTGTACCGATGCTGATATCCAATATGGCTGCGGCGAGCATCAGCATCCGGCATGGCCTGCACGGACCGACCTTGTCTCCCGTCACGGCTTGTTCCATCGGCAATACCGCTATCGGGGAAGCGTTCCATCGCATTCAAGCCGGAAGGTCGGATGTTATATTGGCCGGCGGGGCGGAGGCCGCCGTGACACGCATCTCGCTGGCCAGCTTTGCCAATGCGACCGCGCTGTCGACGCGCAATGATGATCCTGCCGGCGCCAGCCGGCCCTTCGATAAGGATCGGGACGGCTTCGTCATGGGCGAAGGTGCCGGGATCGTCATACTGGAGTCTCTCAGCCACGCGAAGCGGCGCGGTGCCCGCATTCTTGCCGAGGTCATCGGATACGGAGCCAGCTCGGACGCGTACCATATGGTGGCTACGCATCCTGAAGGCGACGGTGCTTACATGGCGATGCGAGAGGCGATGCGAGACGCCGGTATTACACCGGACGAAGTGGATGTCATCAGCGCGCACGCTACGAGTACGGAGCTCGGGGACCGGTCGGAGACGGCCGCAATCAAGCGGCTATTCGGAGACGATGCTTACCGCATCCCCGTCACCGCCAACAAATCCATGCTTGGACATCTGCTCGGAGCGGCCGGAGGCGTAGAAGCGATCGCATTGGTGAAAAGCCTGGGCGAAGGCATGATCCCGCCAACCATCAATCTGACGGAACCGGATGCCGAATGCGATCTGGACTACGTGCCCAATGCCGCTAGAAAAGCCGATTTACGGATCGGCATGTCGAATTCGTTCGGATTCGGCGGCCACAACGCGGTCATTATCGTCAGAACCTATGAGGGATAAGTTATGGTATAACATTCGGCAATAGAGGAGCATTCGGCTAAGTCAGCCGGATGCTTCTTGGCGTGGTGGAAAAAAATAAAAGAAGCATGCAGCGAAAACGGACCAATGACCGTCTAATAGGTTGGAGGTGATGATCCAGTGAGGCCGGCCGGCTCCAATAGCTACGAAAACGAAAACATTCCTCGCGATCCCGATGCGGCGCTCGAGCTGCTCATGAACCGCTTCGGCTCGACTGTCATGCGAACCGCCTATTTTTATACGGGCGATCGGCATCTCGCGGAGGATATTAGCCAGGAGACATTTCTAAGGGCATATCGCAAGTGGACGTCCTTCCGGGGGGACAGCAGCGTCCAAACCTGGTTAACGACAATAACCGTCAATGTATGCCGGGACAAAATGGGGGTCCGCATGTTCGCGGAACAGCCCACTGATCCAGTCCGCATGGACCGGGGCAGAACGATTAGCGTGGAAGAGGAAGCGCTGGAGAAATTCGAGAAGAGCGAAGTGCTGCGATATGTGCTTCAATTATCTATGCCTTATCAGGAAGCGTTGTATCTTTATTATTACTTGGATCTGGGAACGAAGGAAATCGCCGAGGCGATCGGAGTGCCCGAAGGAACCGTACGGAACCGTCTGCATCGGGCTCGTGAAGCGCTTGCCAAGGAGATGAAGAAGGAGGAATACGGAAGATGAACGATATCGACCGTCGATTGCGAGAACAATTTCGAGAGGAGTCGGATAATATGATATTTAACAATATGGAACTTAGCGAGGCAGCCAAGGACAAAATTCGCCGTCAAACGTCGGCGGCAGGGCAGAAGCGGAGAGGTTTCTCCCTCCCCAAAGCCTGGATCGCGGGCACGGCGGCAGTGGTTACTGCTGTCGTCGTATTCGCGGGATACCCGCTGTTAAACGGGCCGTCGTCAGTCCCCGCTCCGCAAACGGGAAATACGGGTGTCAGCCAACCGCCAGCGGATGGTGGCGCATCGTCGGGCACTGGGACGGGACTATCCCAGCTCAATACGGCGAAGTTGGCAACGGTAGAAGAAGCCAAAGCCGCTTTCGGCGAAGGTCTGTTCGTACCTTCAATGCTTCCGGAAGGATTCCTGCTTCAAGATATTACGACAGCGGGCATGGAAGGAGAGCCGCTTCGGGATGCCGTGCTTACGTATGCCGCGGGTGATCGATCGTTCACGTATACGGTAAGCCGCATGGAAGCTGCCTTCCCGCAAGATATGTTCTCTCCCGTGCAGGTAAAGGGAGCCGAAGGATTTGTATTCGAGCAGCCGGAGCTTGTGGAGCTGTATTGGATCGAAAACGGCATCCAATACGGAATCGTGGGCAATTTGACCGCAGACGAAGCTGTGCAGGCAGCCGAATCGATCAACTGAACGGTACGACGATTGGACTTCATCCCCGCTGTCGACATGGACGGCGGGGATTTTTTTCGAGTAGAACGCTTGACATGACGATGCGTAGTAACTACAATGGTTACAACGGTGGTGATTCAAAACATGAAGCAGATTAGTACGAGATTCTCGATAGCGGTTCATACGTTGTCCCTGATCGCAAGCTTTCCGAACGAATGTACGGGCGATTATATAGCCGGTAGCGTAGGCACGAATCCCGTTGTCATTCGTAGAATTATGGGCATGCTTAAGAAGGCAGGTTTTATTGACGTGCGTCCCGGCGTGGGCGGCGCTTCTCTGCTGAAATCTCCGGCAGACATTACGCTCCTGGATATTTATAGGGCTGTCGATGTCGTCGAGGATCAACGGCTGTTCCGGTTCCACGAAGATCCCAACGAACGATGCCTGGTCGGCAGAAATATCGAAGCGGCGCTGCAATCGGAGATGGATGAAGCGCAACTCGCGTTAGAGAATCGACTGGCTGAGACGACTTTAAGCGGAATTACCGCGAAGTTTATTTAAAGTGGAAGCTCTAATCCATGAGCTTTTATTTTTAAAAACGTTGTAACTATATATGTTATAACAAATATGGTGACAACGTATAAAAAAGAGGAGGAACATCAGATGAAAGTATTGGTAACGGGAGCAACGGGGAAATTGGGTTCGAAAATCGTGGAAGTTTTGCTGCGCAAACTGCCTGCTAACGATATTGCCGTCAGCGTACGCAATCCGGAGAAAGCGCAACACCTCAAAGAGCAGGGAGTAGACGTGCGACTCGGCGACTTCGATCGTCCTGAAACGCTGGATTCCGCCTTCCAAGGCATTGATCGCTTGCTGATCATATCGGCGGACGGAGATAACGAGACTCGCATCAGACAGCACAACCATGCGGTAGATGCGGCCAAACGCGCCGGTGTTGGTTTCATCGCTTACACAAGTCTTGCTAACGCGAGCGAGAGCGGAATCTTCCTTGCCGAAGTTCATCGCGTCACGGAAGCGGCCATAGCCGCAACCGGCATTCCGTATTCGTTCCTGCGCAATAACTGGTACCTGGAGAATGAGCTGGGTGCGATCAAAGCCTCTGCTGCCGGCGCGCCATGGGTTACTTCCGCGGAATCGGGCAAAGTGGGCTGGGCATTGCAGCAAGATTACGCGGAAGCAGCAGCTGCCGTTCTCGCCGGCGAAGGACATGAAAATTCGATCTACGAACTGTCGGGCAACCTGCTTACGCAAGACGAATTGGCGTCTACGCTTGCGGATACGATCGGCAAGGACGTGCAGGTACGGCATATCGACGATGCGGCATATTCCGATATCATGAAAGGCGCGGGCATACCTGAATTCGTCCTGCCGATTCTCGTCGGCATTCAACAAGGCATTCGGGAAGGGCATCTCGAGATCGTCAGCAACGATTTCGAAAAACTTCTGGGCAGGCCCGCTACGCCGGTGCGAGAAGCATTAGCCGATCTCGTGAAAGAATAAAGCTTGACAGGAAGGACTGTGCCTTTGGTCATTAGACCAGGGCACAGTCCTTCTTTGTGCTTGCGTTCATCCTTCCGATACCTTAACATCTAACGGGCAATTAGCTCCGTCAGTGCTTCCTTGTGGCGGAAACCGACGGCTTTCTTGACAGGCTGGCCGTCCTGGAAGACGATCAACGTCGGCATGCTCATCACGCCGAAGCGGCTAGCGAGCTCCGGGTGTTCGTCAACATTCACCTTGGCGACATTAAAATCTTCAAGCTCCTCGTCGAGCTCCTTCAAGATAGGAGAAAGCCGCTTGCAAGGCGGACACCATACCGCCCAAAAGTCCACAAGCACCGTCTTCTCCGATTGGATCACTTCATCAAAATCGCTTTCCGTTGCATCTAGAATGGCCAATCCTATTCGCTCCTTTCATTCTTGCAGAGTACGTACGATGGCTCTTGCCAATCGTGCCGCGAATTCAGTATAAACCCTGCCATTAATGACAAGGTCAACCCCTTGACCCTGACACTTGCGTAAAGGTTTATAATAGAAGGATAATGATCGAAGGAAGGGAGGACTCCCGATGAAGATCGGACAATTAGCGGAATTGACCGGAAGCAGCCTTCGTTCGCTCAGATATTATGAGCAGAAGGGACTTTTGTCGCCGCTGCGCCAAGACAACGGTTATCGCGAATATTCGCCGCTTGCCGTTCAACAAGTTCAAACGATACGATTTTATTTGAATCTGGGACTCACTACGGATCAAATCGCGAGCTTCCTCCATTGCGTCATCCGGAATAAAGAATCGTTCTGCGAGGAAGTGCTGCCCATCTACCAGCAGAAGTTGGAAGAAATCGACGAGCAGATTCGCAGTTTGAACGGCATCCGGAACAATTTGATCGATCGAATCCAATCCATCAACAACGAAAGAGTAGCTGGTGGAAGCGCGCTTTCTGTCAGCGAAAGCCTAAGTACCATTAACGATCAGGCCAAACCGCATACAAAGGGAAGGGAGACATGATCAAAAAAGGACTGGTCATTGCTGCTTATGCGGCTTCCGTCGCTTTATTGCTGCTATATCGGGAGCCGATCATGCATTGGCTGCAAGAGGATAGCGCGTCCCATCACGTCCTTCTCATTGGGGCGGCGATTTTATTCGGTCTTGTTCCAATCGTTCCGTACGGCATCGTAGCCGGCATCATCGGAGCAAAGTACGGTCCCTATTGGGGAGGACTCGCGAACGTTCTCTCATCGACCGCGGCTGCCGCCATCATGTTCTATCTCGTGCGGTTTGCCTTCCATGAGCAAGGCAGCCGGCTCCTGTCCAAGAACCCAACGATCGGCAAGTTCACGGTCCAAGTGGAACGCAATGCGTTTATCGCCGTCTTGTTCGCCAGGCTGCTTCCGTTCGTTCCCGCAATCCTCGTCAACGTCTATGTGGCTCTCAGCCGGATGCCGTTCCGAATTTTCGCGGTCGCAACGCTGATTGGGAAGCTGCCTACCATGTTCGTTTTTGCCCTGGTTGGAGATCAATGGATGTCCAGCACCGGAGGAGCGATTCGGGTTATTGTCTTTTATATGCTTTTTTTGCTCGTCATCCTGGCAGCATATCGACGATTTCGCTAAGCAACGGATAACTTCCTTGCGAATAACCGGAGTGAGGGGAACGAGGCTTTGGAGCAACCGAGGCAAGTCAAATAAAGCCTTCTTCCTCGAGTGCGAGGTTCAAGACACGGTCATCATAACGTTTAATAGACCAAAAACTCGTCTCCGCGTTGGAGACGAGTTTTTGGGGCTTTTGACGGATCATGAGCCGGTACGAGACTGACGGTTTTTGTTCTGCAGTCTGTCCACAACGAGCTTGAGCAGCGGGATCACGACAAAAAACATGAACAGCAGCCGGAATAATTGATAAACGACGACGATGGAGACGTCCGCCTCGGTCTCGTGAGCAATGATGCTCATCTGGTCCATGCCGCCCGGAGCCAGACTTAACAAAGCTGTCAAAAGCGACATGGATTCATCCGCCGACAAGATTAAGCTTTGCAAGTAAGTCCCCAATATAAGCAGCAGACTGGAAGCAAGCGCCAGAGCCAGCGTCTTGAACCGGTTCGTAAACTCCGCTGGCTTAAAGAGCAACCCCAGAAAGGCGCCGATGCAGATTTGAGCCGCAATCAGTACGATAGGCGGCAGTTCGGGACCTGACAAGCCGACAATTTGAAGCAATGCTGTGCCGAATAAGGGTCCTAGCAGCGGAGCCGTAGGCAGCTTCAGCTTTCCCACCCCCAAGCGAACAGAACGCAAACAAGGGTAAATAGGGCCGCATTTATAAGAATGCTCTGACCAGCGGCTGTCGTTGCTCCCATTTCGCCTGCAAGCGGCGCAAGCGTGTTGCTATGTTTTGCGCCGACAATGGGACTGAACAATAATAACGGAACCATGACGATGATCGTCATCAGTCGCATGACCTGCATGACTGTAACGATCGTCACATTGACGCCTTTTGTCTCCTGAGCCAATAAAACGACCTGGCTTAAGCCCCCGGGTACCGTGCCCATGAGCATGGTCAGGAAGTCGCCGCCCGTTAGACGGGTTAGAATCGCTGCCAGCGCTACGCTAAACAACACAAGAATGACCGTCATCAGCAGCATTTTGGGCAAATGGCGAGAAATTTCGTGCAGGACCGTTGCCGTAAAGGAAAGCCCCATCGTATAAGCAATGATCATCATGCCCGCGTTCTGCAGGGATTTGTTCCATGCGAACCGATTTTTAAAGCGGGTCGATCCCAGTAACACGAACGTCATGGGACCCAATATCCACGGCAGGGGAATATGCAGGAAATAGAAGACGCATCCTCCCGCAATAGAAGTTATTAATGTGATAAACAAACGATGTCGTGCTCGAAGCCATCTCATGTCGCCAATCATCCTCTAAGTAGTCGAATCGTTTAGTACTGAACTATTATCATACATGATAATAGCAGGACGATAAACCCGTTTTACCGATTTAACCGAAATTGTCGGGGACTAGCTCCGTATGCGGCGGTGAAATGCCTCGTAAAGGGGTGAATGGAGGTATACCCCAATCGATCCGCGATGGCGGTAACCGTCAACTCGCTCTCTTGCAACAGGTTGGCTGCACGCCTCATCAGCAGCTTGTGCTGATAAGCCTTCGGCGCCATGCCTGTTTCACGCTGAAACAGTGCATGGAAGTAGGAACGTTTCATCCCGCAGGAAGCCGCCCATTCGTCGATCGAAGCGCGTTCTTCGGGATTCTCGTTCAAGTAAGCAAGGAGTCGTACGATTCGGTAGTCGGTAGGCTGACGCGAGTGGACCGCATTGTACCAACCCAGCAGCCAGCTCTGCATCAAGCCGCTCACCAACTCATCTCTATAATAAAAAGTATCATGGAACAATCGGGTTAGTTGAACGATAGATTCATATAACCAGGGGTGAGACTGCAGGGAAAACACACTGGGCAAGGAGTCCAAATCGGCGCAAGTCGGCATGGCAGCCTGCCGATTTGTTTCGAAGGAGAAAGGGGCAGGCGCATAAACGAATGCCCGGTTTCCCGAGAGCGGATTCTCTTTGTCCCATAAATCGCAATAGATATTGTAAGAAGAAAGGGGATGCTTCGCGTCGATATGAAACGCGTGCGGTTGGTTCGGCCTTAAGAACACCAACGTTTTTGGACCGATGGGATGCTTCATGCCGTCGATCTCCATTTCTCCCGGACCATCGTTAAACAAATGAAACGCAAACACATTGCATACCCGCAGCTTCTCCTCGTAGCCCCCATCGTATAAATAGGGCAAAGCATCACCAACGTAAGGTTCGACCTCGTGCAGCCGTTTCATTCATGCTCATCCCTTTGCAACTGTTATTTCAATCTCGTAGTGAAAGCTTACCTTATTCCATTTCATTTTTAAAGTTCTTTTAGTTAGAGATACCGGACTATTTGTCAAATGATTGGAAGAGCTGATAAATACAGTTGTCCATTGAAATGTTACGATATATATAGATTTTGCACTCTGACAGCCAGGAAATAAAAACGGATTAATGTGCAAATAGACGAAAGTAGAAGGGAGGCGAACCAGTATGTCTAATCGCGAATTAAACGTAGCGCTTATCGATGGTCCGGCGTACCGGCCGTTGTATCAATCGTTGGAGTCTTTCGCAAGCAACACCGGCATTAGGGTTAACATTGCGTTTACGGGCAGCCATCCTGAACTCAACCGACACTTAAAGGATGTCGTTCGAACACGCGAATGTCCGTATGATCTGATCTCGACCCATACGAAGTATGCTCCATCGCAAAGCGACTATCTCCTCTGCTTGGACGGACAATTTCAAGCCGAAGAATTGGAGGACTTCCCGCAGGCTCTGCTGGAGCTGGCCCGGGTAGACGGCGAATTAAAGAGCATCCCCCGCAACTTCGATGCCCGCTTGCTGCTGTATCGGACGGATTGGCTGGAGCAGCTTGGCGTTCAAGTTCCCGAAACTTGGGAGTCGTTATACGAAGCCGCAGCTGCCGCGAAACGACGAGGGTGGACCGGCTTTGCTTATCCCGGCACCTTCTTCGAGCTGCTGACGAGTTATGGAGGCACGTTATTTGACGAGAAGCTTCGGCCTGCTTTTGAAAGCGCTGCCGGTACCAAAGCATTGCGGTTTCTTAAGCGGCTCTATCAAGAGGGACTGACTCCAAGCGAGCTGCCGGATATGCACTATGATGAAGTTTCCCGCTCCTTCCGGGTCGGCAGCACCATGATGATTACGGACTGGCCCGGATACGACAGCTTTTTGCGAGAAGGTGGCTGCGTTGTTAACGAAAGGTATGGCTACGCTTTGACGCCGGGGAACGAGGATGGCAAGCGAGCGGTCTATTGCGGGAGTCATTCGTTCGCCGTTACGACGTTTAGTCGTCAGCCGGAGCTTGCAATCCGACTGCTTAAGTTTCTCATCTCTGCCGAATCGCAGCGAATCGACGCGGAGCATGGCCATGTTCCCGTTCGCCGATCGCTGCTGGAAGAACAGAAGAAAAGCTCGATGGCCGGGACGCTTGCCGCCAAGCGTTTGGAGCTGCTGCATGAGACGATGCGGACGAGCGTCATCATTCCGCCTAAATTCGCGAAATATCCGGAGACCGAGGATTTGCTTTGGAAGGCTCTGCAAGCCTGCATCGTAGGATCGCTAACAGAAGAAGAAGCGCTCCGTGAAGCCGCGGGAAACATTGTCGCCGCAATGGAAAGGGGGTAGTTCGTCCATGCTCGCTAACAATAAGGTTTGTCTCATCACGGGCGGCGGATCCGGTATCGGAGAAGTAACGGCGATCAGACTCGCGGAGGAAGGCGCGACGGTCATCGTCGCGGATGTGGACGAGAAGAGGGGCGAGCGGGTCGCGCAAGCTATTGCAGGAAAAACGGGCCTTTCACCCGCTGTCTCGATTCGAACCGATGTGGCGAACGAAGGGGAGATTCGGCAATTAGCAGCCACGATTCGTGACCGATACGGCAGGCTGGACGTTCTGATCAACAACGCGGCCACGATTTTGCCAAAGCCGCTGGAGGACGTAAAGGAGACGGAGTGGCAGCGGGTTATCGATATTAACATGAAAAGCGTTTATTTGCTGATCAAACATACCATCCCGTTGCTGCGAGAGTCCAAGGGAAGCATCGTCAATATGGCTTCTTTAAACGGATTGGTCGGGCAGAAGCAAAATGCGGTATATGCCTCTACCAAAGGCGCGATCGTCGCCATGACCAAGTCGCTCGCGCTGGACTACGCCTCCGATGGAGTGCGCGTCAATTGCATCTGTCCCGCCGGCGTGTCAACGCCGCTGCTAGAGAAATGGATCGAGGAACAGGATGATCCCGCCAAAACGCGGATCATTTTAAACGACATGCATCCGCTGGGCCGGCCGGCGACGCCGGAAGAAGTCGCGGACGCCGCGATCTTTTTCGCCAGCGATTTGTCCCGATTCGTGACCGGCGTTGCTTTGCCGGTAGACGGAGGAGCATCGTTAGGCTATTAAAGGGTTGTTTACGCATATTCGATTACGACACTTCAAGGAGGAATGAATTATGAAAATCACGAAAGCGGAAAGCTTTATTTTGCATGTTCCGATTCTGCCGCCCATTACGGACGCTATTAACGTGGCTACCCATTGGGGCGTGACGGGAGTACGCATCGAGACCGATGAAGGCGTGACGGGGTATGGCTACACGGGGACATGCGCAAAAGGCGACGAAATGATTGCCGATACGATCGATCGTTATTACGCTCCTGCGCTCATCGGAAAAGATCCTTTTATGGTGAAGCAGCTTTGGGACGAAATGCGATTTGGCCCCATGCATTGGATCGGCCGTTCCGGCGTGACTCATATGGCGCTGGCGGCAGTGGACATTGCGTTGTGGGACATCATGTCCAAGGCGTCGGAAAAACCCCTATGGAAATATTTAGGCGGTCATAAGCCGGAAGGAATCAAAGCTTATAACACCAACGGCGGTTGGTTAAATTGGAGCAAGGAACGGTTGGTGGAGGATATGACCTCTATCCTCGAGCAAGGTTTCTCTGCTGTTAAGATGAAGGTCGGCAAACCGGATCCACGGGAAGATTACGAGCGGGTAGAGGCGGTTCGCAAAGCTATTGGCGATAAAGCCGGCCTTATGATCGACGTGAACCAGCAATGGAACATCACGACAGCCATGACCTGGGGCAAAAAACTTGAACAATTCGATCTCATTTGGCTGGAGGAGCCGCTAAATCCCGATGATATTTCCGGTCACAAGAAGCTGGCGGATGAATTAAACGTGCCAATCGCTCTCGGCGAGCATGTTTATAACAAATACGCGTTCCGCGACTACATCGCGTCGGGCGCTGTAGAGTACGTTCAAGTCGACGTTACCCGCGTCGCAGGCGTCTCCGAGTGGCTGCAGGTGGCTGGTCTTGCCGCGGCTTACGACATTCCGGTCTGCCCGCATGTCGGCGACATGGGGCAGATCCATCAGCATCTTGTGGCTGCAACGCCGGGAGCCGTCATGCTGGAGTATATTCCGTGGATCCGGCATATTTTCGAGGAGCCCGCTACCGTCAAGGACGGCTTTTATGTGCTGCCCCAGTTGCCAGGAGCTTCGACGACGATCCTTCCTCGTTATTTTGACGAGTATCGAGTGAAGTAACAAGATTGAGGCACGACGATAACATTCCAAAGGAGAACGAATCGATGAAAGCCATACATCCGGAAGCGCAATGGTTCGACGAAGCGAGATTTGGTATCTTTCTTCATTGGGGACCTTATTCGGTTCGGGGCATCGAGGCTTCCTGGCCGTTAATGTCCCATAGCAGCCAACATATGAAGGTGGAGGACTATGAAAATTTGGCGGATGAATTTAATCCGCAGTCCTACGATCCCAAAGAATGGACTCGAATGGCCAAGGAAGCAGGGGCGAGCTATATCGTCCTGACGGCCAAACACCATGACGGCTTCTGTCTGTTCGATACCGAAACAACCGACTATAACGCCGTGAAGCGAGGACCGGGCCGGGATCTGATTGCCCCGTTCGTAGAGGCCGCCCGAGAAGAGGGTCTTAAAGTGGGACTCTACTTTACGACGATCGACTGGCATGATCCGGATTTTGCCACGATTCCGATCTCGGCGAGCATACAATCTCCAAAACCGAATACGTATGATCCGGATCGGTGGTGGAAGTTCCATGGGCGGTTCGTCGAACAGCTTCGGGAGCTGCTCACGGGTTACGGACGGATCGATCTGATCTGGTTCGACGTTCCCGGCTTCGGCGCGGATCGCTGGCGGAGCAGCGAGGTAAAGACGATGATGCTAAATCTTCAGCCTCACCTGATCATTAACGATCGTCTCCCCGGTGCGGGAGACTACGAGACGCCGGAGCAATTTGTACCGCATCATCCGCCGGACGAATGGTGGGAAACCTGCATGACGATGAACCATCAATGGGCGTATCATCCCGATGCATCCACTTATAAAAGCGAGATTACGTTGCTGGGCACTTTACTGGAGATTGCGACGAAAGGCGGAAATCTGCTCTTGAATGTCGGGCCTCGTCCAGATGGAACATGGCCGGAGGAAGCGAAGGCGCGCCTGATTGCAATCGGAAGATGGTTGTCTCGCTGGGGCGAAGGCATCTACGGCACGAAACGAGTGCCTAAACATTATCCTCCCGTGTTTTACGGTCCGATGACGACGAAGGACAACATCATCTATTTGCATATCCTCGACTTGCCTCGATCCCCAATCGAGCTTCGCGAAATCGGCGGGGAAGTCCGGAGCGTTCATCTGGTTGGTTCCGGTCAGCCGCTGCCGTATCGCACGGAGCGAACGCACGGATTCTCCGGCGGCGTGGACGGCGACTACTACGTCAGCAGATTGTGGATCGAGCTTGATCCAGCTGACTGCGATGATTGGAATACGGTCGTCGCGGTCGAATACGATGGCAAACCGGTATGGCCGGGGTGAAAGAAGGGGATTAACAGATTAAAGCGGCAAAGGCCTTCCATAACCTAGGAAGGCCTTTGCAGTAATATAGGAATGAAAATCACGGTTCGATCAATATGCTGCAAGCATGATGCCTTTAAGTTTTCTTAAGCAGAGCTGGAAGCACGAAGGCGTTAATCGTTTCGTGCAACTCATCGACCGATCCCTTACCGTGATGATGGATAACGTACAAGCTTGCGCTTTGGATCATCCCGATCAGCCCTGCCGCCGCCAATTCGCAATGCATTTCGTTTAGCGAGCCGTCCGCTTGTCCGTAGCGCAAAACGTCTGCCACAAAAGCGATGTACTTGTTTTTAAGCGCGACGATTCGCTCCAAAATATCCGGCTCGATTCCGTTTGTGATTTCATTGGAAATAATGTGAACAAGTTCTCCGTAATGCAGGAACAACTCGATGTGTTTGCTTACGATTGTTCGAATTTGCCAATCCGGGTCCTCGTTTTGCCGCAGCACTTCCTCGATTTTGTCCATCAGCATTTGAATGCCGTCCGTCACGATCCTCTCGAAGAGCTCGCCCTTGCCCGAGAAATGGTAATAAAGCGTGCCTTTGGCCACATTGGCTTCTTTGGCAATGTCGTCCATATTTGTCCTGTAATAGCCTTGCTCGGAAAAAAGCTTGATCGCGGCATCGATAATTTTATTTTTGCTCAACGTACTATCGGTCCTTTCCTACAACTCGATCTTCCGTCAAGTATACCACATCCTCAGGAATTAACCGATCTGCAGAGATCTTCTGCCTCCTCCGGAAGACGAAATACTCAGATATCCTGCTTTCGTTCCTTCCAGGCCAGACCACGCATATCCGCTTTCGGAAGAAGTTAGCGACTTCATGCCTGACCGCATGACTTCGATATCGGGAAAATAGATTCTTGTCGGAGCGTCGATACTGCCATCCTCGATCCATTCCATCTCAAAGAAGCTTCCGCTTCTATCGTAATGATAGCTTAAAATAGTTCCGGCCACCACTGACGGAATTCCCCTGCACACTCCGTTAAAGGAGCTGAACTGATCCATATCAGGATACAAATAACACCAATAAACGTCGCCGCATAACATCCGTTCGAAGTTTTTTTGTACGTCGAGGCACGCTTGCTCCGCTAGCCGGGATTCCCCGTAGGCTCCCCATTCTCCGATCAGCATCGGCATATCCAGTCTGTCGCGGGTTTGCACATGATTGTCAAAAATAAAGTCGATGCGGCGGCTATCCGCGGCATGCACGAATTCGGAATCGGTTACCAGGTCGTAGCCGTGAGGCGCGTATGCCTGCTGCGCATCGCGTTGGCCTTGTGCGTCCTTGATTGGCTGGATCGAGCTGGCAACGCCAAGGTTGGAAAAGTAATTCGTTTCGAGAAACAGAATCCGATCCGGATCAACTTCGCGGATGGCCTGGCCGATTTTCTGGAAGAAAGGGGAGAGCACGTTTTTTTCGAAAACGTCCTGCGCTGGCGCAGTCGCTTGCATGATAAAACGATACGCGTCGACGGAATTCAGCATTTCGAGCGCTTGCAGCTTTTTCTCGTGATCGGTCCAAATGTCGAGCAGCTCCTTCATGTCGGGAGGCTGACCCCTTCGTTCCGCCACCAATTCTCCGTAAGCCGTAAACATGCCTCCAACCATTTCCTCGACTTTGGAGCCGATAAAAGGCTCGTTCATCATGTCGTACCCGATCAGATTAGGTTCATCGCGCAGTCGTTCGGCAACAAAACGCCAAGCCGCGACGTAGTGATCCTGCAGGCCGATGCCGTCGGACGCGGGAGTGTTGCTCCAGAAATGGTCGAACGCGGTTTGCACCGCCCGGTCGAACAAGTAAGCGTCGCTCCAAAGCTCGGTTTTTACGTATACATGATCGTCGATCAGAGTAGCCCAAGCGGGCGCGCCGTCTGCGTACAACGAGCTGTACAAATCCTGGTGCATATCCAGAAAGACGTACAAACCGTAACGATGGGCCATTTGGATCATCCCCCGAACGTTTTCAATGTATTGACCATCGAACTGTCCCGGTTGAGGTTCGATTCCGTCCCATATGATGCCTAGTCGGATAACGTTAAATCCCCATTGCTTTAATTTCAGAAAATCTTTGTCTGTCCAATGATCGAGATAACCTTTTTCTTTATCCTTGCAAACCATGCTGATGCCGTGAAGAATGACTTGGCGTCCTTGAGCGTCTATAAACCGGGAACCATTGGTTGTCATGTTTTTCAAAGGGCAGTCTCCTTTTAGTGAATTTGAACTGACTAGTCAGTCTAAATATATGACGGATAGAGGAGGACTGTCAATTCTTAATATTTTTGTTTACCCTATTGACACGAAATGCAATCCCCCTCTATGATTGAACTGACTAGTCAGTACAAATAAAAAAGCGAGGGTGATAAAATGAGTATTGCTAATGAAGCCAAAGTGACGTTCGATCCGAAGATCGGGCGACGCGGAGAGAGGGTTAAGCTGCAGATCGAGTATGGCGATGCCGGCAACAGCGGCGAGGCGTTGGAGAGATCGATCATGCGAATATCGGATTATGGTATATACGACGCGATGAAGCGGGAAGGAGACCGCTTGTTCTCATGGTCGTATGTCATCCCTTGGGAAGCGCCTCCGGGAGTGTACGACATCGAAATGTATGCAATTGACACGCAAGGCAATAAAGGACCGATTACAACCGCTCATTATCAGATAAAAGCTTAAAAAAACGAAGAAAGCTGTCCCTGGTGTAGAATTCTCTACTATGGGGACAGCTTTCCGCGTTATCCGCATCCTTATTACAAATGAACGGCTGCCTCCGAAATGAGTTCACCGTCCGCCATTTGAATCGTATAACGGTCACCGTCCAAATCGACCTCGACGATCGTACCGTCTGCAAACGTAGTGCGTTGCTTGCGCCAGCTTCCGTCCATAAATTCGTGGTTCGTCATTTCAAGCGATCCTATAAGCTGATGGAGCCGGGCCATTGTTTTGACGATCGGAATTTCGTTGTCCGAAGGCTGGATGGGCAAATAAGGAACGCCGGCATTCAACAGCCCATGAAGCAGACCGAGATCCGTCTCCGGAATTCCCCAGGCTCCTCTATCCAAGGACCACGGCACGACGATCGCGTCATGATAAACAAGGGAGAACAACGGTGTAGGAATGCCGATAGCCGGGCCTTCTCCGGGGCCGGGATAAAGGGCATATGGAGCATGATGGACCAGATCCAGATAAGGCACGGCCCAATCGGTTGGTTCCTCCGAACTGATGATCATCCCTCTGGAACGGATCTCTTCGAAGCAGGAGGCACGGTAAGTCATACACTCCGTTCTTGTCATCCGATGTCTCGGATCATAACATTCATCGCCAGGTACTACGGCGAACACATCGATATAAACCCCATCCGGATATATGCCGTTTTCATTAAGTTTATCGTGATTGCGTTCTAAATAACCTTTGGACAATGTTGTGCAAAGCCAGCTGTGAGCTCCTCCCGCCCAATAATCGCAAAATTCCTGTTCGCCGTTCCGATGTTTAATTGTCAGCTCGGGGCTGTAAGAATCGGCATCGTAATAGAAGTCCCGATAATTGTCGTGCAAGGCTAATAAAATATGTTGATCTCTGCACACCTCCTGGAGTTTCCGCATGCCTTCCCAGCCTCCGCCTTTCGGGCTTGGCGGAAGCACGTCGGGATGGAGATTATCGTAGCCGTTGCGTCCCCAACCATCTATGTGGACATAGAGCTTGCCGGCGTATTTTTCCTGGAGCGCCGCGAGCTGCAAGGCTCTCTCTTCGAAAGGAACGGCAAAATCGTTTTTCTCGGGATGCTCCTTATCGAAGTAATAAGATTCCGGCGCTATGCGAGTATGTACGCTTGTGTGTACGACGGCCGAGCCCATTAATTCCGACAGTTTTGGATTTCGAAGCTGCTTTTCCGCCAACGTACGTAACTTGCCTAAACTTCGTACATATTGACGATACATTTTGGCCATGCCGACATAGTTCATATCCTTAGCGAATCGGACACGCAGCTTACGGGTATAGTCAAAGCGTTCAAGCGAATGAATCCATACGACTTCCGCATGGGTGTGAACACAAGGGACGTGCTCCACGGTGAGACGCGCATCATTAGGCGTGTCGATGATGGCCAAATATCCGTTGCCCTCCTTGACCTGTCCCCACCATGGCATATAGGCATCCCGATCGAACATCAATCCTTTATGGTATCGCCGAATCGGCTTCTGCCAATTTGCCGGAATCAGGTAGCCTTGCATAGCGGGTACGACCGTATAGTCGATCTCCCGATCGCCGGAAAAGGCAAATGATCCCGGCCAAATGACTTCGGAGACCTCATTTTCCGTTCCGCCGCTGATCCCATGGACTTCAAAAACGAGTTCGCCGCTGTGGGTGTTTAGCAGGACGGCAACATCTGCTTGAACTCCGATTATTTTGCCGTTGCTGGAAAATGGGCCAAGCTGAATGCGGACGCCTTGAAGGAAACCCGAGTCGATAGGAGAAAACTGTTTGTTCTCAGCTTGATTAAGTGAAATCAAAAACCGATCGGCATGTTCGTATCCGACGGCGAAACTCGCCGCCCCGGAAACGGTTTCCCATGAGACATTTTCCGTCTCGACGCGTACGCTTAAACTTTTCTTGTCCAGAAAAATTTTTGTGCCGCCGTTTTCTAATAAGATAACGTTATCATTTTCATGCATGGTCTTCGTGATCATCCTCTCTGACCTCATCGTTAAGCATTGTATGTCGGAATTGTCCCTCCTTACAATCCTCCTGTTTTTTAAACTAGCATGAGACCGGAGCTTCAACAATTTGTCGTTTTTAAGATCGTTACGAAAACGTGGGTTAATCGTCGTCCGGATAAAGATTTGACTGCCATATGAAAAACTGAAAATACCGTCTCTGCTTTTTTGTTTATCAGATTAAATTATGACTGTTGCCTCCCGAAACGATCATGCTTAGCATAGCAGTGTAGAGATATTTATCAGTGCGCAACTAATAGTTGTATATGGAGGTCGCTTGATGAAATCGACATTTGAAAAGGAACCGCCCGTCGCTCATGCGTCGCACAGATGGGAAGAAAACGAGCATTGTCTGCACTATGACTATAATGGTAAACCTTTGCTCTCGATTTTTATTCCGGAGGGGGCAAAACCGTACTATCGTGAAGCTTCTAACGGCAATATACAGAGCAGCCCGTTTGTGCAGCAAATATATGTTGCTTTGGATAAGCCTGCTTTGGTCAAAGTCAACATTCATTTAAGTAAGGAGGCGCTCAACATGCGGCCGCAAAGAGCGGTTAAAGGCCAGGCGATACTGGGTCAGATCGGCAAACCTTTGCTTAAAGGGGTTAACGGGATTTACGATGTTTTTCAGGATTTGCTGATCGATTGGCATGGCGCAGGTTGGTCGTGGACAAAATCGCGCCTGGAACAGAACGAAACTGGAGATTGGCAGGCGGAATTGGAAGTTCAGGGAGGTTTGCAGCCTTGGATTGTCAATTTACGGATGCAGTATTATCGCCGCCATCTTCAATTTGAACATCATCGTCCATGGCAATGGCGTCCGAATGTGCAGCCGATTACCGGCTGGAGCTCATGGGAAGCGTTCGCGCAGCGTGTTACCGGCAAGGATATCGAAAAAACTGCGGCGTTTTTGGATACCCACTTCAAGCCTTATGGGTTGAATGTGATGCAGATTGATGACGGCTTTCAGTCAGAACACATTCCTCCAACAAAGGGAGGGAGCGTTGCCGATGCTTGGATTCAAACGAATCATCGCTTTCCGGATGGCCATGACGGATTAATATCCAGCATAAAGGGACGTGGTTTTCGGGCTGGAATTTGGTCAAGCGCGATGGTTACGAATCGGGAGTTCGTGGAAGCGAACCGCGAATATTTTGAATGCGACTCCAGCGGGGATCCTTTATATGGTCAGTGGATTTTTAACGTCTTAAAAACGGATCCGAAAACGTTGGCTGAGCAGGTGGCGCCGCTGTACAGGGGATTAAAGGACAAAGGGTACAGTTATTTCAAAACCGATCAAATTCGTCATTTTTTGTATGACGGTTTGCATAAGGCGGTCAATGACGGCCTCCTTTCAAATGAGGAGGCATCCGCGAGTTTGCGCAACTATCTCCAGTGCGCAAGGGAGCAGATTGGAGAAGATTCCTTTTTCCTCGCTTGCTGGGGCGTGTTGACGGAGGCGGCGGGAATCGTTGACGCGTGCAGAATCGCCGGAGATTCGAATCCGAGCTGGTCGGCGATTTGCAAGCAGATGGTTGAAACAGCCCGCTGGTATCATACTCAGCGAATCCTTTATTTAAACGACCCGGATTACATATGCGTGCGTACGGAGGAAGCGTGGGGCCAATCGCTGCTGTCGCTCGTTTCGTTAACAGGCGGACTGTTGATGATCAGCGACAATACGGAGCTCTATGATAAGGACAGAATTCATTCCATTCAGCGTTGCATCCCGTCTCTGGCAACGACGACTGGAGAAACGGGGCAGCTCGACATGACCTTCCCGTTGGATTTGTCCTTGCCGCAGCTCGGCGATCGTCAAATGGATGATGCTTTCGCCTATGCTCTGCTTGGCCTGAACGCGGAACCGCGTGAAACGAATGCGACTGGGTCGTTGTGGGCGATACACTTTGATCTTCCATTTCGCCGGTGGTGCGTTGCGGGCCGATTTGCGGTTGTGCCTCTAATGGAGACCGTGCTTGAGCTGGAAGCGTTGGCGCTTGCGCCAGATGACGCGTACCATGCGTTCGATTTTTGGAAACAGCGTTATTTGGGTAAAAAGACCGGATCGATCGCGCTGGATGCACTGGAGCTCGGGCATTGTCAGATCGTCGGTTTGTGCAAAGCCGAGAACCGGCCGCAATTGATCGGTTCCTCCAGACATGTCAGCATGGATGCGGTCAGCGTTGCAGACGAACGCTGGGAGGACGGACGATTGCTTCTCGATTTGCGGGGAGTGCCGGGAACGACGGAGCATTATTGGATTTCGGTTCCTTCCTCGTACGGCTACGAGAATTGCAGCGGTATTGGGATCGTAATCGCAGTCGAAGACAGCGATAGCGAGGATAGCCGCCTGCTAAAGTTGAGTATTCGGTGGGAAGAAGAACAAGGTAAGGCTGATCTCGGATTTAGTTGATGAAAGAAGGTTAACGAATGTTTTGGATTGCGATGTCGTTGGTCATCATTTCAGGCACAATGAATGCAATATGGAATTTTTTCGCCAAGCGAAGTGAAAGTAAGCAAGCGTATCTCGCACTGATCGTCATGACGGCAAATGTCATTCTGATTCCCATTTTATTGATGGAATTGTTGAGCGAAAGGTATCGGCTGCAAGTCTATTTATTGCTCCTGTTGTCCATGGCGGCACAAGCGGCTTACGCATTTATGTTATCCCAGGTCTATAAGCTGGGCGATTTGTCCCAAGTCTATCCGATTCAGCGTGGAACGGGAGTACTGCTTATTCCTTTAATTAGCGTCATTTTTATGGGTGAGCGATTGTCCATAGGGGGATGGGCGGGAGTTGCCATCATCCTGCTCGGCATATTGGGTTTAAGCGAATGGAATAAACGCTCAAATCCCGGTCAAGCGGTACAGTTAATGCCCGTATTGATAGCGCTAGGGGTAGGGTTATGCACGACATCGTATGTGTTGATCGATAAAATGACACTGCAATACGTAACTCCGCTTACTCTGATAGCGGCTTCCAACATCGGATTTATGCTGGGGAATGTGCGAACGATGGTAAACGGAAAAACGTTATTGTCCGAGTGGAGAAAAAATAAAGGAATGATTTTGCTCGGATCGGTGCTGATGCCCGGCTCGTATTTCTTATTCCTGTTGGCGATGAACCTGGCTCCGGTATCCCATATCGCTCCGGTCAGGGAAATCGGAACGGTTGTCGCTACTTTGTTGGGAATATGGATTCTGAAAGAGAAAAATGGAATCAGAAGATTGATGACTGCAACGGCGATTACGGCAGGCATTATCGTAGTCGGCATAAGCGGATAATGAACAAAAGGGGATGAAAGAAAATGAAGCAAGCAACGAAAAGAGTAGTAATCATCGGTCTTGACGGGGCCGGCAATATGATCGATCAAGCAAACACTCCGAATATCGACAAAGCTTTAAAGGGCGGATTTATTACGTACGAGGCACAAACAGTACTTCCCACGATTAGCGGAGAATGTTGGGGATCGATGTTCCATGGGGTAAAGCCGAGTCTGCACGGTCTTACCAACGAAAGAGCGGAGCATCGCCAATATCCGATCGATTCGCCATATCCGTCGTTTATGCGACTTGTAAAGGAAGCGGATCCGTCCGCTGTTATCGCCTCGTTTAGCGCGTGGAAGCCGATCAATGACGGCATTATCGAAGCGGGCGTCGCAGACTATGTCTCCAACGTCCATGCGGATAAACATTTGGTTCATGAAGTAGCCGCTTTTTCTGAACAATATCCGGATTTCAAGCTCATGTTTATTCAATTCGACGGGATCGACGGGGCTGGACATTCTTTCGGTTATGGCACGACACTATTTCATGAGGTTATAGAAGAAACAGATGAGTTGATTGGTCAAATTCTTGCTATTCTTCGGGCAAAAAATAAGCTGGAAGACACTTTGATCATATTTCTGTCCGATCACGGCGGGGGCGGGGCGGACCCGAAAAACCATGGAAGCGATCATCCGAAGGATGTGACGATTTTCTGGGGATGCGCAGGTCCAAACGTCGTGTCGAATGCCGAAGCGGAGCCTGTTGCGATTGAAGATACAGCGGCTGTCGTCGCCTATGCGCTGGGAATCGACTCGCCCGTTACATGGTCTGCAAAAGTGCCTTCTGGTTTATTTAAGGAGGAGTCCCGTTGAGCACAAATCAGTTCAACAACGATATACCGGAATATTACGAGTATTGGGTTTCGCAAGCCATTAGGCGAACGATGAAGGATCAAAATGAACAGACGGTTCGAGTTGTTTTTTACACGGATCCGCATCACATGCCCGGGGGCAATCAGCTTCGCACGGCGGCGGTCATCCGGCAGCTGGCGCAAAACATTTCTGTAGATGCGATCGTATGCGGAGGAGATTTCAGCGAAAACGGCCCGAAAGAGGAGGTCGAACGGTCGCAAATGGAAATCCTTGATGCGCTTCGGGTGCGGGAATGTCCCGTATTTCCGGTGAAAGGCAATCATGACGACAATTCCATTCAGGACTTTCACCTAAAAACGGGCGGCGTGGATCATGTCATTTTTCCGCAACAATCCTACGAGGACTGGCTTAAACCATTGGAGGGCAAAGTAGTCTTCGATAAAGGAAACGAATGCGGCTTATATTACTACTATGACATTCCCGGCAAAAAGACGAGAATCGCCATTTTAAACAGTATCGATATTCCGTACCAGACTGCTGACAGCGGGGAGCTTAAGCATAACGGACAATGGGAATACGCTTTTTCCGAAAGACAGCTGGATTGGGTCGAACGCAAAGTTTTCGATTTTGGCCGGCAGCCGAGCAGCGATGAATGGAAAGTTTTGATTTTTTCACATGTCGCGATTATCCAGGACGGCTTGGAAGGCGTTGATCATGATGTAGCTAATGGGGAAGCCATGTGGGATATCATTAGAAGAAATCAAAAGCACGTCGCGGCTTGTTTTTTCGGCCATGTCCATTGCGATCAAGTATTGGTGAGAGACGGCATTCCGATGATTTCTACTCTTAATGCGGCCACTTACGGGAGATTAATAGATATGGCATCCGAAACGGCATTCGATATTGTCAGCTTAAATGAGGCAAAAAATGAACTTTCGATCATCCGCTTCGGAGCAGGAGAGGACAGAAGCATCCGCATCTAAAACAAGAAAGGAGATGAATGAACGGATGGGAGTGGAAACGTCTGAGCATGGACGGGGCCAAGCGGATCTGGCTGAACAATATCCTGATTTACCGGACTATTATCATATACCTTTAAGCGAAACGATCGATCGGGCTAAGCAAGCGCAGACAACAGGAAGTGTCGTTATCGTGTTTTACACCGATCCCCATCATAAACTGGGAGGCAATCAGCTGCGGGCAGCCGCTGCGGTCAAACACGCCGCTAAAGCGCTATCATCGGACTGTATGGTTATCGGGGGGGACATCATGGAGAATGGGCCCAAAATAGAGGTCCTGTTGGCCCAATCGGAGTTGATGGATGCGATACGAATGCAAGGTTGTCCCGCCTTCCCAATGAGAGGAAACCATGATGACAACTCGATTGAGGATTTTCGCCTGAAAATAAAAGGCGCGAACAATGTCATTTTCCCGGTCGAAGCCTACATGGATATTTACCGCAGTTTGGACGGAACCGTTTCATTTGACAAAGGCAACGAAAGCGGACTTTATTACTACTACGATATTCCGGTAAAAAAGACGAGAATCGTTATGCTAAACAGCGTCGATGTTCTCTACAAAGTAAAAGCGGACGGAATGCTGCAGCAAAACGGACAATGGGAGTACGCCTTCTCGGACAGACAGGTGGATTGGTTCGAGCATAAGGTGTTCGATTTTAGCGACATACCGGACGGCGATAAGTGGAAGGTCGTCATTTTCTCGCATCTGCCAATTATTCAGCGAGGGGTTAAAGGATATGTTGACGGCGAAGTCGAAAACGGCGAGAAGATTTGGAAAGTCATCAAAACAAATCGCAATCAAGTTGTCGCCTGTCTGTTCGGACACGTCCATATCGACCAGGTGCTGTACCAAGACGGCATTCCGCTGATTTCGACTCTTAACGCGGTTAGCTACCGAAATTATGCCGAAAGCCCCGACAGGACGGTTGGTACGGCGAGCGAGACGGCGTTCGATCTCATCAGTATAGATTGTTCGAAAGGCGAATTGCGAATGACCCGGTTCGGAGCGGGAGAAGACAGGATTGTAATCTTTGAAGTATGATCGGTCCGGCAGCACCGGATCAGAACATAAGGGAGGCCGCTTACCGCGGCCTCCCTTTTTTTACATCTATTCCTGCTGCATCCTGACATGCTGGGTGGGCGTCGTACCTGCAATTTTTTTGAAATGGCGGATAAACGTCCCGGCATTGGTATAACCGACGCGTTCGGCGACATCTTTCATAGCTAAATGCGAATGCAATTGGATAAGTTGAATTGCGGATTGTATCCGTATCAGGTGCACGTAATAGTTCAAGTTATAGCCGGTATTTTTCTTGAAGTAGGTAGACAAATAAACATGAGTGATCGAGAAATGATCTGCAATGACAGTTAACGACAAGTCCGGGTTGGCATAGTTTTTTTCGATATAAAGTTTAATTTGCTCGATAAGCGGCGTATTCGGCAATGCAGATCGCTTTGCAACTACGGCGTATCCGTTGCGAATTTGATTAAATAAATATTGAAGATGGTAGCTCTCCATAGGTGTTGGCGGAGTTAACCCAACCTCCTCGGAGGGAATTTTTTTGCTGTTCAAAATGACAAGCAGCAGGTCGTGGAAATAACGAAGCATATTTTGGAACTGCTCGAATGTCAAACTTTTAAACGTTTTTTCCATTGTTTTATCAAAAAATTGATAAACGGCTTCCGAGTTTCCTTTGAGCACATAGTTGACAAGCTCTTGCTCCTTATCGATGGATAAGTGGATGACCGAAGATTGGCCGCTGTTCTGGGCTTGATATGGATTGACGCGCTTTAAATGGGTTAAGTCCGGCACATGTTTGTCTATCGCGTCTTTCGATTCGTAAATGGCTTTGCCGATTTCTTTCAGTTGCGTTTTAACGGAACTGATGCCGCAGAGAAAAAGCCCATTGATTACCGGAGCGGGATCGCTCTCCAAAACACGATAGATTAGCGCTTCCAGCGTTTCGGTTTCGGAGCAATTTACGATAAGTATACATTTATCGCTATGGTGGTGCAGGCGAATGTACGGTCCAATTTGGTTTAATGCGGCTTCTAGCAATGGTGCGTAATAAGCTGAGTGCTCCCCAAGGTTGTTCTCTTCGATTACATAAATAACAGCATAAGAATCAAACTTGGCTGACAGCATCTGGTGGATGTTGGGCTTCAAAATATAGTTTTCGTCGTTTGATAGCCGCAAAAGCGCGTTATGCTCCAGGATGTCGGCTTGCTCCGTCATTTCCAGTTTCATGGAGACTGTCACAGAATTGAGCTCCTTGAACGTATCCGAGAGTATCGCGAATTCATTTTTTGTAGCGGGCGCTGTCGTCCATTGATTTAACGTCTTCGCCATGATCCTGAGCGGTCTGAACATGGACCAATTGACGAACAAAAATCCCAGATTAACGACGAAGAAAAGGGCAAACAAGATGAAGGTATATCCGTTGGCCTTTTGAAGCTTTTCCTGCATTTGACTTTCCGAGAACAAAACGGTATATGAAAACAATGGGTCTGAATGGGTGATAGGCGTATACTTAAGTCCTTCAATAATGATCGGGTGCGACAATTGCTGAAGCCGTTGCCCGGCAAGACCCGGATCAAGCGCGGCTGTACTAATAATAGGCTGATGTTCCTTGTCGCTTATGACGATGACGTTATCAAGCAGCCTCGTCTGATTATTTAAATAAGCCAGCAGTTCGTCTTTGTCGATCTGTACGAAGATGTAGCCTGCCGGGAATAGCCGGTACGAGAATACGATCGTATTACGGAAGTTATGAATGCGCTCCAATTCGTTTTGAAGCAGGCAACGGCAGACTTCCCCGTCGTTTTTAACGTCAAGATTCTCATAGAACACGTTTAAGCTGCGGGTTCCATCGCTGCTGACAACCCTATCTTGATTCGGGAAATACGCAGAGAGCTGCGCCCGGAACGGAAGCTGCAGATTGGCTTGCGTTATTTTGTTTTTGTAAGCCAATAACTCGGTATAATAGTAACGCGAATCTTTTGAAATGTTGAAAAGAATTTTTGTATCCGGGCTAACGCTGTATTTGTAAATCATGTTGCGAATCGAGAGCCATTCGCCGGACAATTCACCGGACACTTGCTTCAGGAAACCTTCATTCGTCCGCAACACTTCATCTTTCACATTAGCTTTGAGATAGGAGTAGTTAAACCCCAGCAGACCGGAGAGCAGAATGATAAAAATCATGTTGATGATGAGCAGCTTAAACAACACGCTGCTTCTGTGATAGCGAGTGGAAACAGAACGGAGTAATTTGTTCAAGTTGGAGCCCCCTTTTTTTTTGCGGTTTGATATTTTTATGTGTAACCGCTTGCAAGATTCTGGCTGCTTCATTAAGTGATTGTATGATTATAGCTGAATATGACTTGACTGTCATGCGTTGCTGAAATACTGAACAGCACATTAATAAATGAAAGCTCGCCATTTTATGTGCCACTGCCGGTTTCGTTCGTTCACATGAATTCGATTTTCGATCGAAAGCGAAATTATTGAAAGGATATGAATACTTGAGCATTGTCGTTATATCGCCGACCTTGTATTCTGAGGTCACCAAGAGCGATGCGGGCTTGGCAAGATCACAGAAAGGGCTTACAAATGGTTGTCATCATGAAAACCGAACTGGAGGGGTGAAAATTGCAGAATCAATATGTGGAACAGAAAAAGCATTTCAAAAAAAAAAATAGTTTTCTGCGAAAATGCTTAAAGCAGCGCTACTTGATCCTTATGGTACTGCCTGGTTTTCTGGTTTTGTTGATTTTTAAGTATTTTCCTATGTACGGAATTACAATCGCTTTCAAAAGTTATGACGCATCATTGGGTTTCCTAAGAAGTCCCTGGCTAGGGTTCGATCATTTCAAGGCTTTTTTTGACAGTCCGATGAGTTGGAGGATTACCAAAAACTCGTTGCTGCTTGCTTTCTATTCCTTGTTGTTCGGATTTCCAGCACCCGTCATTTTTGCATTATTATTGAATGAGCTTCGTCACAAAATGTTTAAAAGGACAGTGCAAACGATTACTTATTTCCCGCATTTTCTGTCCGCGGTAATCGTCGTTGGCTTTATACATGAATTTACTTCGGTTGAAGGTATTATCAACAAAATCCTATCGTGGTTTGGGTCTGAACCGAGGACGCTGCTGTATGTATCGGGAGCTTTCCGGCCGCTGTATGTCGGATCGAGTATATGGCAGGAATTGGGTTATGGAGCGATCATCTATTTGGCAGCGTTGACCGGCGTTGATCCGGCGCAGCACGAAGCAGCGGTCATTGACGGTGCGAACCGCTGGCAGAGGTTGAGATATGTTACTTGGCCGGCGATCATCCCGGCTACCTCAGTGATGCTAATCCTGAAGCTAGGGTCTGTTCTAAGCACGGATTTTCAAAAGGTGCTGTTGATGTATAATCCGAAAATTTACGAAACGGCGGATGTAATCGAAACTTATGTCTATCGGGTAGGTGTGCAAGGGGGACAATTTGAATATGGCGCTGCGGTCGGATTGATGCTTTCCATAATCAGTTTCTTCTTGATCCTCTTTGCGAATTACTTCTCCAAGAAAGTATCCGAAAACAGCTTATGGTAAGGAGTTGGTAAGCTTTGAAAGTGTATAATGAGGGGCTTGGGTCCAAGGCTTTCGATATTTTTAATTACATGATTATGATCCTTCTATGCATGATTATGCTTTACCCGCTACTAAATACGTTTGCGGTTTCGATTAGCGATCCGACCTTGGTCGGTCAAGGCAAAATTACATGGTTTCCGCAAGGGTTCGACTTTCACAGCTACCAATACATTTTCCAGGATAAAAACATTCTGAATGCCTATAAAAACACGATTGTTTTTTTGGTCATCGGCACTTCGTTGCAGCTGTTGCTGACATCGTTGTTCGCATATCCGTTATCGGTAAGCGATTTTGTATTCCGCAAACCATTGGCCGTCTATGTCATCATCACGATGGTATTCAGCGGAGGACTCATTCCGCAATTCCTGTTGATCAGGGATTTGCAATTGTTCAATTCCATCTGGGCGGTTGTGCTACCCGTCGCGATGAGCGCATTCAACATCATCATTTTCCGTACGTTCTTTCAGGAGATACCTAAGGAATTGCGCGAATCCGCCTACCTGGATGGAGCGAATGATTTCGGTATACTGTTTCGCATATACGTTCCGTTGTCCAAGCCGCTCCTGGCGACATTCGCTCTATTTGGCGCAGTCATGTTCTGGAACATGTGGTTTGAACCGATGATTTATCTGAATAAAGAGAGCAGCCATCCGATTCAGCTGCTCTTGCGCAGGATGACAATCGAACTGAAGGATTATACCGATGTTGGCGGGCTGCAGCGATTTATCGACACCTACAATTTAAATCCCAAAAACATCAGGATGGCTTCGATCATTGTCACGATTTTACCGATTCTGTTCATCTACCCGTTGTTGCAGAAGCACTTTGTTTCGGGGATGATGATCGGTTCGGTGAAGGGTTAACAGCGGTTAATCTATATTTATTATAGATCAACAAATTTAATTAATGGAGGGGTTCAGCTTTGAAGAAAAAAAAGGCTTTTATGCTAAGTTTACTGCTCGTTGTAACACTTGTATTTGTGGGCTGCAGCCAGGTCAACAACAATCTGTCAGAGCCAAACAACACCAATTCCGGCGAGGAGTCAACGTCCAAGCCGGCCGAAGAAACGATCAAGATTACAGCTTACATGTCCAGCTTCGGGGACGATCCGAAGGAAACCGAGCTCTATAAGCTTTGGAAAGAAAAGATGGAAGCGTATATCGGCAAAAAGCTCGATATCGAATGGATCTACGTCAATAGCGACGACTATCCGGAGAAAGTGAAGCTGACGCTGGCCAGCGGCGATACGCCGGACATTATGTCGGGCGTGAAGGACGCTGAGGTGATGTTCCAGTTCGGCAACCAAGGGTCTCTCCTGGACATTGCGCCTTATCTGGACGAATACGCTCCAAACTATAAAGCTTATTTGGAGTCTACAAAGTTCTCGGACAAGAGTATGTATACACCAGAAGGCAAAATGTTTTTCTTCGGGGATGGATTCCGGAACGATACGGGGTTAGCGGGTTCTGCATACCCTGCGTTATACCGGTTCGATGTTTTCCAGAAGCATAATATCAAAGTTCCGGAAAATTGGGATGAATTCTACGATGCGGCCGTTAAGCTGAAAGAGCTGTATCCGGATTCCTATCCGGTCAATTCGCAGGAATGGCCAAAATTCATAGACGCGTTAGCTCTCTCGAACCATACGAAAAGCGATATTTACTGGAACGGCGAGAAATACGTATACGGTCCGACTGAGGAGTCTTTCAAAGAAGGTTTAATGTATATTCGCAAATTGTACGACGAGAAGCTGCTCGATCCCGAGTTCCTGAGCCAGTCTCAAGATCAATTGAAGGCGAAAGTAACGACCGGCAAGTCCTTCATGCTTCCGTTGGCGTGGGCAGGTTGGTGGGAGCAATATTCCGTTCCGGACCAAGGCGTATCATGGGGAGCAGCGGTCAATCCGAAAAACGAAAAGTACGGCGATCAGTGGGTGTTGGGGCCGGCCCTCTTGGGTCATACCATCTATGCCAATTACGGCGTCATGGTCTCCAAAAACACGAAATATCCGGAACTTATCGTCAAGATGCTCGATTATCAGTATTCGGATGAAATGATTGATTTGATGCATTGGGGCGTAGAAGGGAAAACCTACCAAGTGGTCGACGGTAAAAAGGAATTCATCAACAAAAACGGAGATTGGCAAGAGAAGAAAGACTTAAATGGCGATGGTACAACCCGTCAAGGTTTCGTCTTCGCCCCGCAAAACTATTCTACCGACTATATCGCTTACAAAAAAGTGCAATTTTTCGCCAAGGGCCAGTTCGAGGAGATGCGTCCTCAAGAGGGAATGGGAAAATTCACAAATTCGGAAACGGCGATTGCTCCGTATGAACAAGCACCGGTCATTCGTCTGAGCAAAGAGGACGAGGCGAAGAAATCGCAAATCATGACCGCGGTTCAAACGTATATGGATGAAAATATTTATAAATTCCTGCTCGGTGAAAGAGATCTTTCCGAATGGGATGCCTTCAAGAAGGAGCTTTCGGAAATCGGCGACTATCAATCGATCGTGGATATGATGAACGCTCAAGTATCCAAGTAAACAAGTCTGAAGCCTGACAGCGTCGATGTGCGGCGCTGCCAGGTTTCTTCATTCAGGAAGGAAGAGGTTAGAATGACGAATTCGATAGATTCTAATGAAGCTTGGAGATCCATTTCAGGGGATTATTACGATTGGCAAGTAACGATGCAGCCGGAGAGCCCTTACAATTTCGATTACAGTCAGACGCTGACGATGAAGCTAGGCATGGCAATTCCGGACGGTAAAGGCGGGGCGAAGGTGTTCTGTACGTTCGAACAGGCGCTTCGTTATATTGTGGACATCGATCGGCTTACCAGAGGCATTCCGAAAATCATTTACTTGGTAGGATGGCAGTACAACGGTCACGATGACAGATATCCCGCATGGGACGAAGTGAATGTCCATCTGAAAAGGTCACAGGATCCGACCGCGAGGGACAGCTATTTGTGGTTGGCAGAAGAAGCCAAACGTTATAACACGACAGTCAGCGTTCATGTCAATATGACGGACGCATACGATAATAGCCCGCATTGGGACATATACATGGAGCATGATCTGATTTCGCGCAACGAAGACGGTTCATTGCTACAAATCGGTAACTATAACGATATGGCTGCCTATCAGATTTTCTACAAGAACGAGTGGGAGAGCGGCGTTATCGTGAAGCGGATCGAGATGCTGATTTCTCTGCTCGAGCTCGACCGTGCGGGAACGGTGCATCTGGACGCCTATTTCCCTAGAGCGAATGTTTTCCGGGGTGTCTCTCAGGAGGAGGAGTCTTCCTACATGCGCCGTACGATTCGTTATTTCCGAGAGCGCGGCATCGACGTGACGAGCGAAAATTTCGCCCATCTGCGCAACGATCCGTTCATCGGTCTGCAGCCCTGGTGCTGGTGGTTCGACCAATGCGACGAACGGCATTTTCTGGAGAGACCCGCCAAGTTGCTGAGTGGAGCCGCTATTCGAGATTACTCCATACCGGGCATTCCGCGCAGACACGATCTGGAGTTCTTGTTCGGCGCGGGCGTGCATGGGGAGGATGTATTTTGGGATCCCGAAAACGGAGTTTCGCGCGAGGATTGGCACGACATCTTCATGGAGCAGATCTGCACGAGAATGCTTCAATACCAGTATTTGAACTCGCATGATCGCATTCGGATGGAGGGCGAGGGCGATAAAAGAATCGTTCATTATTCGGGGGGACATTCCGTTCATCTAGCGGATCGCTCCGTCCGTCGCGACGGCAAGCCGATGAGAGAGGGGGACGATGTACTGTTTCCGGCGCTCTGGCAAGAACGGCCCGAGTTGATCGCGTTCAGCAAGACGGGATACTCGCGGAGGCTCTGGTCTCTACCGCCGGATTGGAATGAAGTGAGTGCCGTCGATATTTACCGGATCACTTCTGATGGATTAACGGAAGTCAAGCTCGGCCACCCGGCAGTTGGCGGACAACTGGAGCTTTCGCTGCCTGCCGGCACAGCTGTTTCCATATTCCCGTCAGCTCATCGGCTGCTCTGATTGATCACTCGCATGATGTTGTGATACAAAACAATCGTTTCGACAGGGATAATACACAGATTTTAGTAGGAGCAGGTTGCTTGGAAAAGACGATCATATTGAGGGATGAAACATGCAAGATCAAAAAGACTCCATAGGGATCGAGCCGCCGATCCAAATCTTTCGAGTAACCGATTACGGAGCGTTACCGGATACCGGCGAGGATTCGACCAGCGCGATACAAGCTGCGATCGATGCCGCTTCCGCCGCGAATGGGCCGACGGTAGTTGAATTTCCGCCTGGCCAATACGATCTGTATCCGACAAATGCCGTAAAGTCGGCTTATTACATCTCCAATACGGCCAGTGAAAAAGAGCATCCCGATCCGACCAAGACGATCGGCCTGCGGCTCAAAGGAGCACACCGGATTCACATAGAAGGGAACGGCTCGCGGCTGCTGTTTCACGGAAAGATGACGCCGATCGTCATGGACGGCTGCAATGAAGTGGAAATACGGAATTTAACGATCGATTTCGCCCGTCCGACGATTTCTGAAATGCGTATTACAGCGACAGGCGCAAGTCATTGGGACGTAGAGGTTCATTCGGATTCCGCTTACAGGCTGCAAGACGGGAAGCTGTATTGGGTCGGAGAAGGATGGTCTCATCGCGGCGGCCCTGCACAGGAATATGATCCGGTGAGCAATCGGACCTGGAGAGTTCCGAACCCGATCATGTTGGCTAATCAGGTCGAACAGCTGGGACCGGGCAAGCTTCGATTGCGGTTCAACTCCGCGCCGCACACGTCGGTTGGTCATGTGTTTCAAATGCGCGACGGCATCCGGGATCAGGTCGGCGCGCTGATCGTCGGCTGCCGGAATATCATCTGGCGCAACGTCTGGATGCAGTATATGCATGGACTTGGGATCGTCGGACAATTCAGCGAAAATTTGAACTTCGAGCGTCTGCGATTGGCGCCGGACCCTTCCAGCGGACGAACGGCGGCGGCGTTTGCCGATTTTGTTCATCTGTCCGGGATAAAAGGGAAAATATCCATTGTCGACAGCGTATTCGAGGGAGCGCATGATGATGCAATCAACGTCCATGGAACCCATCTCCGTATCGAGGGGGTGGAGGAGGGCAGCCGGATACGGGTTAGATTCATGCATCCTCAAAGCTATGGATTTAACGCATTCCATCCGGGTGACGAGATCGATTTTATTTCCGCAAGATCGTTGACTTCTTACGCAACCTGCAGCGTTGTTGGCATTAAACCACTTTCTCTACGCGAAGTTGAGCTGACGCTTGATTCACCCGTACCGGATACGATCGAAGACGGGGATGTTATCGAAAACGTCACCTGGACGCCTGAGCTTTCCGTTAGCGGAAATGTCTTTAAGAGAATTCCGACTCGCGGCATTCTGGCAACAACCAGGCGCAAGGTGACGATTGAGAACAATGTATTCGACAACCTGCATATGAGCGCCATTTTGATCGCCGACGACGCCGAAAGCTGGTTCGAATCGGGAATGGTTCGAGATGTTCTGATCCGCGGCAATCGGTTTATCGATTGCGGCAATCGCCAAGCGCCAGTCCTATTGATTCGCCCAGAAAACACGCACGTATCCGCCGACCTGCCTGTACATCGCAACGTCATCATAAGCGGGAATCGCTTTGAACTGAACGGTGCACCTTTATTGGAGGCCAAAAGTACGAGCGGCTTGATCGTGGCCGATAATGATATTTTGAGGAACGGCTGTAGAGACGGAGTGTCCGACGACTCGCACGAAATCATTCGACTGCGGGCTTGCAGCGGGGTTGAAATTGTCGGAAATACGATTGAAGATCATGCAGCCGTAATCGTTAAGACGAATTTAATGAAAGACGAACATCTTGTTATCGATAAAGGGCAGGCTGCTTTTATTAGGAGGGTTGATGAAAATGACATCTAAAGTGAAAATCGGCTTGATCGGACTTGGCGGCAGAGGGATGGGGCTGCTCGAAATCATCATTATGAAAATGAAGGACGTGGAGGTCGTCGCCGTATGCGACTTGCACGAGGATCGTCGCGAGCGGGCGGCCGACATCATCGAGTTCGGAGGAAATGGTCGTCCTGTCACAACTTCTAAGTATATGGAAATTCTGAAAATGGAATCGGTTGATGCCATCGTTTTATGCACATCCTGGTCCTCTCATATCCAGATCGTCATTGATGCCATGGAGAAAGGGAAATATGTTGCCTGCGAAGTGGGCGGATCTTATTCTGTTCAGGAATGCTGGAAGCTGGTGGAGGCTTATGAACGAACGGGCGTTCCATGTATGATGCTGGAAAATTGCTGTTATGGCCGAGATGAGCTCATGGTGTTGAACATGGTGAAGCTGGGTGTTTTCGGCGAAATCGTACATTGTTCGGGAGGTTATCATCACGATCTGCGTTCTGAAATTGCTTACGGCAAAGAAAACCGTCATTATCGGCTAAACGAATATATTCATCGAAACTGCGAAAATTATCCGACCCACGAGTTAGGCCCGATTGCCAAGGTGCTCGATATTAATAAAGGAAACCGTATGTTATCCCTCGTGTCGGTTGCGTCCAAGGCGGTTGGCATGCAGGCATACGTTACAAACAAAAGAGGCGATAGCGAGCTCGCCGATACCCGCTTTCAACAAGGAGATATCGTGACTACCGTCATCAAGTGCGCGCGCGGAGAGACGATTACGCTCACGCTGGATACGACGCTGCCTCGTTTCTATGCGCGAGGGTTTACGGTAAGAGGAACAAAAGGATTGTTTATGGAGGACAATCACTCTTTGTTCCTGGAGGAAGAGCATGCCCAATATGAAACGAAATGGAAGTCGCAATGGGGCAATGTGGAGCAATATCGCGAAAAGTATGAGCATCCGATATGGCAGCGCTACATGCAAGAAGGAGTGCGGGAAGGTCATGACGGCATGGATTGGCTCGTTTTTCAGCAATTTTTTGATAGCGTGAGGAACGGAACGCAAACGCCGATCGACGTGTACGACATGGCTTCCTGGATGTGCATCTCTTCCTTAAGCGAGGATTCTATTGCTTTGGGCGGACATCCGGTTGCGATTCCCGATTTTACGAACGGGAAATGGATCAGCAAGCAATAGATTAACAAAATCAATAGTCAGATAAAAAAATCGTGGCGCAGCTTGCCCATCGGGAGGAGAAACGAGAGACAATGAAATACCGCAGATTAGGAAGAAGCGGACTTCAGGTGAGCGAGATCGCGCTTGGAAGCTGGCTCACCTATGACGACCCGGGGCAGGCCGCTTCTGTAGAGGCCGTTATTCATAAGGCATACGAACTGGGGATCAATTATTTCGACACGGCCAATATGTACGCCCGCGGCGAAGCGGAGCGAGTTATGGGACGGGCGCTTGCGCGATACGAGAGAGACTCTTATGTGCTCGGAACGAAGGTTTATTTTGATATGGGCGAAGGAGCAAATCGTAAAGGTTTGTCGCGCAAACATATTATGGAGCAATGCGAAGCGAGCTTAAAGAGGCTGGGTGTCGATTATATCGATTTGTATTATTGTCATCGCTTCGACGAGAATACGCCGCTGGATGAAACGTTGAGGGCGATGGATGATCTGGTCACGCAAGGCAAAATATTGTACGTCGGCATAAGCGAGTGGCGGGAATGGCAAATCGCCGAAGCAGCGGGGCTTGCAGAGCGTCTGCACCTGGACCCGGTCGTGGTGAACCAGCCGGAGTACAATATGTTCACCCGTCGCATCGAATCGGATATCGTGCCGATGTGCGAGAAGCACGGAATCGGGCAAGTCGTGTTTTCCCCGTTGGCCCACGGCGTGCTTAGCGGGAAATATCGCACGGGAGAGGCGTTTCCTCCCGGGTCGCGCGCAACGAATCCGGATCATAACCATTGGATTAAAAGCCAAGGGCTGCTTTCCGAGCATCGGTTAAACCAGATCGAGAGCTTAATTCAGGTGGCCGATGGACTCGGCATTAGTTTGGTGCAGTTGGCGTTAGCATGGAATCTTAGACTTCCGAACATTTCCAGTTGCATTATCGGCGCTACGCGACCTGAGCAAGTAGAAAAAAATGTCGCTGCTTCTGGCATCTCGCTTTCGGAGGATACCTTGTCCGAAATTGAAAACATATTGAGTGTTGGGGACAGAAATTAGAACGGGGGACGCAATCGTTGAATCAACGGATGACATATCGGGAAGACGGTACTTTTACCATTATTCAGTTCACTGATGTCCATTGGCAAGACGGGCTCGAGATCGATCGGCAAACGGAAAAAGTCATACGAGCGGTTCTTGATTCCGAAAGTCCGGATCTGGTCGTATTTACGGGCGATTTGATTTATCCGTCGGATACAACGGATCCCGTGGAGATGATGCGGCAAGCTGTCGAGCCGGTCGTAGAAAGAGGCATCCCATGGGCATATGTTTTTGGCAACCATGATACGGAGAAAAATATTAGCCGGACAGAATTGATCGAGGCGATCGTCGGACAGCCTCATTCGATTACGCAGCGCGGACCGGAACACTTGTCCGGCGAAGGCAACTACGTCGTCGAGATCGGGGAAGCGGAAGGCGAATGCGAGGTCGCGCTCTACTTTCTAGATTCGGGCGATGTCTCTTCCGTGCCCTCTGTTAAGGGATACGACTGGATTAGGCGGGATCAAATCAACTGGTACGCGGAGCAGTCCCGGGAGTTTGCTTCGAAAAACGGAGGCGCCCCAGTACCCGCGTTAGCCTTCTTCCACATTCCGCTGCCCGAATACGAAGAAATGTGGATGGAAAAAGGAGGTTACGGCAGCAAGCTGGAGAAGGTCTGCTGTCCCAAAATCAATTCGGGTATGTTCACTGCGATGGTGGAGCAGGGAGACGTGATGGGCACGTTCTGCGGGCATGACCACTTAAACGATTTTTGGGGTGAGTGGTACGGCATCCGGTTATGCTATGGCCGTGCCACCGGCTTGAATACGTATGGCCGGGAGGACTTCCCGCACGGAGCGCGGATTATTCGCTTGGAGCAAGGCGTCAGCGGATTTTCGACTTGGCTGCGGCTGGTAACGGGAGAGAAGATCGGGCAACAGGAACAGAATCCACGTTGAAATGGATTGGAACATGTTCAAATAAGACGAATTCCAGTGGAGGGAAGCTATATGAGTGTAGATCGGTTGCTCGCCGAACAGTTGCGAAAAATTGACGATGTCAATCGGGAGGGAACGTTCGCGGCGAACTGGAATTCGCTTCGTCAATACTCCATTCCGTCTTGGTACGAGGACGCAAAATTCGGCATTTTCATTCATTGGGGTCCGTATAGCGTTCCAGCGTTCGAGAGCGAATGGTATGCGCGTCAAATGTATCAGGAAGGTTCCAGAGCATTCCAGCATCATGTGGCGACATATGGTACGCAAAATAAATTTGGATACAAGGACTTTATCCCGATGTTCAAGGCGGAAAAGTTCGACGCGGACGAGTGGGTATCCCTGTTCAAGCAATCCGGAGCCAAGTTCTTCGTTCCGGTTGCCGAGCATCACGACGGGTTTCCGATGTACGATTGTCCGTTTACGGACTGGAACGCAGCTCGAATGGGACCGAAACGCGACGTCATTCGCGAACTGGCAGACGCCGCGCGACGCCAACATCTCGTCTTCGGAGTTTCCAGCCATCGTGCGGAGAATTGGTGGTTTTACAACGGAGGCGCTGCGTTCGATTCCGATGTGTTGGATCCCCGCAACGCCGGGCTTTACGGTCCCGCACAGCCTTGCCATCCAAATAATTGGGTTCCTGCCACGCAGCCGAACGAGCCGTTTCTTGAGGATTGGCTCGCACGGACAAGCGATTTGATAGAACGTTACGAACCGCAACTGCTCTGGTTCGACTGGTGGATCAGCCAGCCTGCTTTCAAGCCGTATCTACAGCGTCTTGCGGCATATTATTACAATATCGGACGGGAAAGGAGCCGCGGAGTCGCGATCAACTATAAGGATGATGCGTTCGCCGAAGGAACAGCGGTATTCGATATCGAGCGGGGGCAGCCCTTGGACATACGGCCGCTGTTCTGGCAGACGGACACGTCTGTATCGCAAAATTCCTGGAGCTATATCTCCGATCATAAATACAAGACGGCGGATTCGATTATCGGTGATTTAATCGATATAGTCAGCAAAAACGGCGCAATGCTCCTGAACATCGGACCGCGTGCCGACGGAACGATTCCGGAGGAGGAGCAAGCAATATTGCGGCAGATCGGGCAATGGCTCGCCATAAACGGGGAAGCCATCTATAGCACTCGCCCTTGGAAAGTGTTCGGAGAAGGCCCGACGCGAATTGGAAGCGGTTCTTTCAGTGATACGAAGCGCTCGGCGTTTACGTCTCGCGATATTCGGTTCACCGTCAAGAACGATCGATTGTACGCTATCGTTTTGGCCATGCCTGAGGATGGGAAGGTTGTCATCCGATCGCTTTCCAATTGTTTGTACCTGCATCCGGAACAGATCGAGTCTGTCGAACTGCTTGGACATCCAAGAGGGCTGGATTGGTCGCGCGGCGAAGACGGCTTAACGATTCAATTACCGCCTGAATTCTCAGCTCAAGGAGCGTTTACATTCCGAATGATCCGTTTCGGCAGTTAATAGGGATAGAACAGGAGTGAAGTCATGAAGTACGTACTCGATGCCAGCCGCCATGGAAAAGCGGAGTTGATCGAAGGGCATTTGAAAATGGGGGGAGAGAATCCGTCCGGGGTAAAAATAGATGCGAACAGCAGGTACCTCACCCGCGGTGGGAAGCCTTGGCTGCCGGTTATGGGGGAGTTTCATTTCTCTAGATGCCCTCATGGACAATGGGAGGAAGAACTGCTGAAGATGAAAGCAGGCGGCATCCAAATTGTCGCCACATACGTATTCTGGATTCATCACGAAGAAATAGAGGGACGTTTCGACTGGACTGGCGACAAGGATCTGCGAACTTTCGTCAGGCTTTGCCAAAAACATGGCTTGGATGCCCTTGTCCGCATCGGGCCATGGGCTCACGGCGAATGCCGCAACGGAGGCTTCCCGGATTGGTTGTACGGGAGAGGCGCTTTGCGGACGAACGACGAGGACTATTTGTTATACGCCAGAAGATTGTACGAGGAAATATCCAGGCAGGTCGAGGGGCTCGCTTATCAAGACGGCGGTCCGATAATCGGCATACAGCTTGATAACGAGCTGACGGACAATGCAGAGCATTTGCGGACATTAAAGAGCATGGCGCTGGAATCGGGTATCCAAGCTCCTTTGTATACGGTTACAGGCTGGGGTGGTCCTGGCGGGGCGCGCATTCCGAGAGATGAAGTGCTGCCGTTATTCGGAGGTTATCCCGATCATCCGTGGGAAAAACATACGAACCCGCTTCCGCCTGGACCGCATTATTTTTTCCATCCGATGCGCAACGATCCGAGCATCGGCAGCGATCTGTTTGGCGAAAAAGAGTCGGAGATTAGAGATTTGGATGATATCGATCGTTATCCCGACGGCTGCTGCGAACTTGGAGGCGGAGTGCAAATCACCTATCATAGGCGTCCCGTCATTGATTCCGACGATGTTGCCGCAATGGCGATGGTCAAAATCGCCAACGGCTGCAATCTGCTGGGTTATTACATGTATCACGGAGGCACTCAGCCCCTCGGGGAACTCTCGACGATGCAGGAGTCGGACGCCCGCGGTAATCAGCTGCCGGTGCGCAGCTACGATTTTCAAGCGCCGATCGGGGAGTTTGGCCGAATCAGGGACTCCTACAAAAGCTTGAAGCGCCTTCATCTGTTTATTCATGATTTCGGAGAGAAGCTTGCGCTTATGACTGCGGTTTATCCCGATATTCGACCTTACTCCGTCGAAGATACCAAGACGGTGCGCGTTGCGGCGCGAATGGATGGAGACAGTGCCTTCCTGTTCTTTAACAATTATCAAAGATTGACGGAAATGCCGGACAAAGAACGCGTGCAGGTTGAATTGCGGCTGGCGAGTGAAACCTTGAACGTTCCTGCGGCTCCGTTTGCGCTCAAGCATGACGCTTATTTCTTCTGGCCGATCCAAATGGACATGGGCGGCGCCCGATTGAAGTATGCGACCGCTCAGCCGTTATGTACGCTTCGCGAAGATGAGGTAACGCTGTACGTTTTCTTCGAGGTTGCAGGAGTGCGGCCGGAATTTTCATTCGATCCGGTGAGCATTGCGGATGTTGAACTCAAGGAGGGTGGAGTAGAACGCGAAGAAGGCGTGATTGCCGTTCGCGACCTGAGGCCGGGTCTTGGTTGCTTATTTACCGTCAGGACTGTTGAAGGCGAAGTGATAAAGGTGTTGACGGTCAACGAGCGGCAGTCGCTGCACATGTGGAAAGGCCAAGCGTTCGGACGCGATCGATTGATCGCATGCGAAGGAAACGTGACGTTTGAGGATGATGCTCTGCATATTAGCGGAACTGAAGCCGAACGGATGGCGTTTGCGGTTTATCCTCCCGTCGAGCGCGCCTTGGATCAAGGGGGTCTTTCGTTATTGGCCGAACAAGAGGGAATATTCCAAGCGTATAAGCCGGTCTTGCAATCCCGGGAAGTCGAAGTTACGTGGAAACCGACCCGGGATCCGTCATTACATGCAAGCTTCTTCGAGTATTTGTTCGAAGACGAAGGTCAAAAAGGAACTGCTCCGGAATGGGAGATTACGTTAGATCCCTCCGCCTTCGTCGAAGCGAATGAGATTACGCTCGTAATCGATTTTGTGGGAGACGTGGCGCAGGCCTATATTGCCGGACCATGCGTTGCGGATCAGTTCTACAGCGGCGTTCCTTGGATGATAGGCTTAAAGCGGTTCCGCGAGATTTTGGCCAACGAACCCATCGTTCTGAAAATTTCCCCGCTATTAAAGAAAAGCAATATTTATATGCCTTCCAGACCGGAGGAGGATCACCAGGCGGAAATTAGGGATGTTCGCGCGGAAGCGGAATATACGATCGTTGTGAACGCCTAGAAGAGTGATATTCCGCTCCCGATGATTTGTAACCGCAAACGTGATCGTTGGCGACCAATATACGGAAATGCGAAATGAAGATAAACAGCCGCTTCCCCTGAGACTTCAATATTTCTCAAGGTAGCCGCTGTTTATTTTCTTTGTTCTGAACTATTGCAACGACTCAACAAATTCGCGAATTCGGTTTTTAATGGAATCCCGCACTTCGCGAAATTTCGCTGTAATTTCCTCTTCCGTTCCGGCAGCTTTGGCTGGATCGTCGAAGCCCCAGTGCTGCTTTACGACATGGACATTAGAGACAACGGGGCAATGTTCGTCGGCATGTCCGCACAAAGTAATTACGTAATCGGCGCGGTTCAGAATGTCCGGATTAATGACATCCGAGGTATGAGCGGTAATATCTATACCGTCTTCTTGCATTGCGGCAACTGCTCGGGGATTAAGTCCGTGTGCTTTCAGGCCGGCGCTTTTGACTTCAAAACGATCTCCTCCGATAGCCTTCAAATAACCATCAGCGATTTGGCTGCGGCAGGAATTGCCTGTACATAGGAAGTAAACTAACGGTTTGGACGTCATAAGTAAAATCTCCTTTGGATTATATAAAATAAAGGAAGGACAACCATAGAAATAAACCAACCAGCGTGATGAACAGGGTGGGGAGCGTGAGGATCAGTCCTATCTTAAAATATTGTCCCCAGCCAATTCTAACGCCTTTCTGAGCTAACACATGCAGCCATAATAAGGTGGCGAGCGAGCCAATCGGCGTAATTTTGGGTCCCAAGTCCGAGCCGATTACATTGGCATAAATCAAAGCTTCACGGATAATGCCTTCGGTTGTCGTTCCCTTAATAGCAAGCGCGTCGATCATGACGGTTGGCAAATTGTTCATCACGGAGGAAAGAATAGCCGCGATCAAGCCGGTTCCCAAGACGGCAACAAATAGTCCTTGTTCGGCAACCCACTGGAATAATCGGCCCAACTCATCGATCAAGCCGACATTACGCAAGCCATAAACAACGACATACATGCCAATCGAAAAAACGACAACGGACCACGGCGAGCCTTTGACCAGCTTCCAAGTATGCAAGGCATGGCTGCGTCTCGCCAATACCAGGAAGATGATGGCCACCATTCCCGCGATGAAAGAGACTGGCAAACCTATGGATTCGCTCACTAAATACCCCACCAGAAGTACGCCTAGCACCCACCAGGATATTCGAAACAAAGTACGATCCTTAATAGCTTCCTCAGGCTCCTTCACTTTCTCGAGATCATAGCGGGAAGGGATATTTTTGCGAAAATAAACGAACAACACAAGCAAGCTGGCAGCGATAGAAAACAAACCCGGCACGATCATAACACTGGCGTACTCCATAAAGGAGATCGAAAAGAAATCAGCGGATACAATATTAACCAGATTGCTGACGATTAGCGGCAGGGAGGCCGTATCCGCAATAAATCCGCTAGCGATAATAAAAGGCAAAATGAGCCGATCCTCGAATTTCAATGCTCTTACCAATGCCAGAACGATTGGCGTCAATATTAACGCCGCACCATCGTTTGCAAAAAACGCCGAAACTGCAGCGCCGAGCAAGATGACGTAGACGTACATGAATACTCCATTCCCGCGTGCCAATCGCGCCATATGAAGAGCGGACCATTCGAAAAACCCGATTTCATCCAGGACTAATGAAATCAGTATGATAGCGACAAAAGCGAGAGTGGCGTTCCAAACCATTCCGGTAACATCCCAAACATCCTGCCAATCGACGACTCCGCAAAGCAAAGCTGTAAGAGCGCCAGCGGATGCCGACCAGCCGATGTTCAGTCCTTTAGGCTGCCAGATAACCAAAATTAAAGTGACGATAAAAATCAAACACGCAAGTACCAGCATAGTGCCTCCCCATCAATCGCAAGTCGAGTTCGCACGGCCGACAAGCTTTTCTTTCATAGAGGGAAGCTGATCGATGACGGTCTGCAGATACGGTCTGGACTCCAGATTCAAGGAATAATAGATCCATTGGCTGCGCCTGGTTTCATGAACCAAACCGCCCAGCTTGAGCTTCCGCAGATGTTGACTGATATTAGGTTGACTTGTTTCCAACAGCTCCACGATATCGCAGACGCATAATTCCCGCTCCTTCAAGAGCGCGAGTATCGTTAATCTAGTTTTATCCGACAAAAGCTTAAGTACTTCTGACATTTCATCAATCGGGTCCATAACTGTGCCTCCTCCGTGTGAACTACACCAATTATATACGCAACTGATTATATAAGTAAATAACTATATACTTATTAACATCATGAATAGCCCAAACGAGTCATATCTGCAAGCCTTCACCATTGTTACAATAGATAGATACTATTGTTTAGTTAGAGAGGTGTATACTTTGATTTCAGTCATACGCAAAGGCTGGTTTCAAGCCGTGCTGCTGACAGGCGTAGTCGCGCTCGCCGTCTACGTAGTGGTACAAACTAATGCCGCGCCGCAGAGCAAGGCTGCCGTTGGCGATGCGGCTCCGTCCTTCCAATTGAATCAACTCGCCGGCGGTCAGCTTGCATTATCCGATTTTGAAGGTAAAGGCGTCGTGATTAACTTCTGGGCGTCCTGGTGCAATCCATGCGTCAATGAACTGCCGCTTCTAAATGAAGCTTACAAGCTAGCCGGCATCGACATGATCGCGATTAATGTCGGGGAAGACGAGGAGACGGTGAAGAAGTTCGTCGACCGGTACGAGCTTGCGTTTCCGATCGCGATGGATCGCGAGCAGGATGTAAAGCGGCAATATCGCGTCGCGGGTCTTCCACTGACCGTAGTCATCGATGAGCAAGGGAAACTCATTAAACGTCACGAAGGCGAATTGATGGATATGTCGGATATCTTCGCGCTGACGAGGGAGATTAGCGATGAAAAATAAATCAACCTTCAGAAAAGGTTGGGTCGGCATCAGTCTGACCCTCGTCCTGATAACACTGCTTGTAGTTCCTCTACCTTTTGCTCCGCCAAACGATACCCGAATGATTCTCGACCATACCCACGAAGTGTACATAGCTCCGCCATGCTTCGATGAAGCGGAAGCTACTAATTATTTGACGGAGACAACCTGGGACAAAGTCCAGGAAAAAGATTATGTTTCAAACTCCGACTGTACCGCCAAACTCATGGAGCCGGTGAAGTACTCCCTGTTGAAACGGATAGGAGAGAAGCTGGGTTTAATGGCATCCGATTGGTCGTGGTAATTCCACGCGTTCGCAAGGATTCGCGGTCTTGTCACAAGACTGTCGATCTTAAGGGAGACATTGACTACAAAGGGCTATGTATGGAGATGGCCGTCATTGTTACAATTTGATTGGCTGTAAAAAAGTGATTGAATAGCCGCACAACTGGAGGGAAGCGAGGGAGGAGATTTGACCTCAACATGTAGGCTTGCGCTTCGATCCACCATCATGGGTTGGTTGGTAGTCGCCGTACTCAGCGGAGGGCAAGCATCTGCAGCAGCCGCGGAAAGCGCCAGCGGCCATCCGTCAACCACGGCAAATCATACCGGATCGGTGGATGTCTCGGATGTCTCATCTGCGTCCATGACAACCGATTTACAACCGATTCTGGATGAAGCCGAGCCTGGATCGACCATTGTTCTAAAGCCGGGTATCTACCTGGGACCGGCGGTGATCCGGAAACCGCTGGAGCTTCGTTCCGAGATTGCTGGAGAATCCATTCTGCTGAACGAAAGTGAAGAAAGCGCCTTAATTGTCGAAGCCGATGACGTCACCTTGGCTGGAATACGAATCCGCGACGAGGCGTTTAAGCCGCAAGCAACGATCGTCGTATCGGGAGACCGGGCTCGAATCGAGCAATTATGGATTGCTACGGGCGCAGACGGGATTTCCGTGAAGGATGCAGATAATGGTACGATCACAAGCACCGTGATTGATTGGACGCCGCGAGAGGTATCCATGGCTGCCAAGGGCAACGGCATCGACCTCTTTAATTCCCATCGTTGGCGGATTGACGGGAACACGGTCAGCGATGCTCATGACGGTATCTACATGGAGAAAAGCGATGATACGATCGTAACCGGCAACGTCGTCGAGCGTTCGCGTTACGGCATTCATTGCATGTATACCGCCAGAACGGTCATTCGCGGCAACGTCGGCAAAGCCAATGTGACCGGCGCCATGGTGATGACGGCTACAGAAGTTGAGGTAAACGGCAATACATTCACGAAACAGAACGAAAATGTCCATTCGCAAGGGATACTGTTATTCGACGCTCATGATTCTGTATTCGAAGACAACAAAGTCGAAGGCAATCGGACAGGCTTCTACGTGGAGCAGTCTACGGGCAATGTCATCGTCGGCAATGAAGCGATCTACAATTTTGTCGGGATCCAGCTTCTCGATGCGGAAAGCAATGTCGTCGAAGGGAACCTCTTCCAAGGGAATGTCGCGGATGCGCAGGCCCGCGGAAGCAGCAACAACGAGATTGCCGGGAACTATTGGGACGGCTTCAGCGGCATCGACACGGATGGGGACGGATATAGCGATACCGCTTACGCGATCAATCCCTTTTTTCAAGGCGTGACGCAGAAACGAGCGGCGTTCCAGCTTTTCTTCCAATCGCCGGGCATGGAGTTTCTCGAGGAGCTCTTCCAAAACAATCGGGATGATTGGTCAAGGGATGTCAAGCCGCTTATGGCACCTCCGGGTTTTGACGGCGCTAATCCAAGTCATGGCAGTTCCAAGGCGACAGGCTATTTGAGCCTGCTGTTAATCATCGCGGTAATCGGTATGTTGTATATGAACAGGAGGAGAACGATATGAACAAAAAAATAAGTCTGCTTGC
>NZ_BDQX01000098.1:24759-52331 GCF_003112455.1 Paenibacillus agaridevorans | reverse complement strand
CTTGCGGCGGAGAGAAATACGAGGCGCAAGCCATTAACGAAGAGACGGATGTATGCGTCATCTGCAAGATGGCAATCAAGGATGATCAATATGCGACGCAAATCATAACGAAGGACGGCCAGTCGCTCAAATTCGACGATATCGGCTGTTTAAACACTTGGAAGAAGGAAAACGGAACGGAAACGATCGGCGCTGCGTTTGTGCGCGATTTCGACTCCAAGCAGTGGCTGCGTTACGAGAAATCCTATTATGCTTATGATCCTACTTTTCAAACACCGATGGCCTACGGCATCGTATCGTTCGAGAAGGAAGAGGATGCCAAGGCTTATATCGCTGAGCAAGGCAAAGGAACGCTGATGTCCGCAGATGATCTTGCCAGCCATTCCTGGGCGGTTAACCATGAAATGATGGAGATGCACGGTCACGATCATTCCGATGATCAAGGGCATGGCGAGTCTGATACTCACGGGAAAGAAGAGCATGGACATGTTGAGGAGAGCGGCACTCATGATGGCGGGGGACACGCTTCGTGAATCTTCTGAGGCATGTTGCGGCAAGAGAAGTGAAAATCGGATTTCGAAATCCATGGGCCTATTCGTTTATGGCCCTTTTTACACTATTCATGTTCAGCCTACTCTTGATCATTCTGCAAGGTTATGTAAGCGGCTATTCCGGCGTGAGCGGCACGATGCTGAATCTGGCTATTTACCTGTTGCCTTTGATGGCCCTGATGTTAGGTTCCTTCTCGCTTACCGGCGACAAGGAGGAGGGCAACTGGGAGCTGCTGTCTACTTACGCGCTGGGGACGGGAGCGTACCTGCTCGGCAAATATATCGGGCTTGCCATCGTGCTTCTCACGATTGTTGCCGCAGGCTTCGGATTATCGGGGCTCGCCGGCTCCATGTTTGGCGGAGGATTCGACTTGGCTACTTATGGGCGATTGCTGATTTTCGCTGCGCTATTATCCTTATTTTTCCTAGCCATCGCGCTGTTGATCGGCACGCTCTCTCGGAACCGATGGCAGGCGCTTACAGCGGCCGTCGGTGTCTGGTTTTTCGCCATTATTGCCTGGCCGTCGCTGCTGATCGCCGTACTCGGCATGTTGCCCTATCTCTGGATTAAGCCGGCAGTAACCGCGCTCGTCTTTCTTAATCCGGCGGAATTGACCAGATTGTTCACCGTCGTGAAGTTAGGCGGAGGCTCTACGTTGGGTCCCGAATATTACAAGTGGGTGAAGTGGATCCTGCAGCCTTGGGGAACTCCGGCGTTTGCCGGCATCTCGTTACTCTGGATTAGTATTCTATTCACCGTTTCCTATGTGCTGTGGGAGAGGAGGCGCGGTCGTGGCTGAAGAGCTGGTAAGGTTCAACTCCGTTCACAAAGCCTATAAAAACAAAACGGTCATCGAAGCTATGAACTTAAACATTGGACGTGGAAGCGCGGTAGCCTTATGCGGAGGCAACGGAGCCGGCAAAAGCACGCTGCTTCGCATGCTGGCCGGCATCATGCTGCCGACAAGCGGATCCATTACGGTTGACGGCATCCTTTGGAAGGAGAATCGGAAGGCCTACGCCGAGAAGATCGGCTATATGCCGGATGATTATCGCTTCAGCTCGGGGTTAACGGCGATGGAGACGATGACGTTCTGGGCCAAGCTGAGAGGACTTGGCAAGGAACGGGCAGCCGAGGTGCTTACGTTCGTGGGGTTATCCGATACGGGCAAAAAACCGGTCACTTCCTTCTCGAAGGGAATGCGTCAACGGGTATTGTTCGGTCAAGCCCTGCTCGCCAAGCCGCCGCTCATCCTCATGGACGAACCGACGAACGGACTGGATCCTTATTGGATGGAAACGTTCGTAAGTCTGGTCCGGGGGGCTGCCGCGAGTGGAAGCACCGTGTTATTCTCGACGCATCAACTGCCCATAGCCGAGACGTTAGCCGATCGAATCGTGTTCCTCAAGGATGGGGGCATCGTACTGGACGGTAATACGGCCGACATTCGAAGCGCTTACGGAAGCGATGGCTTGCACAAGGTGTTCGGCGAACTGTTCGGTTTGGCGGGGTCGGGGAATCACGGCCAATGAGAAAACCTCCATCGAGACCAATCGAAGAGCAATCGCTCGGATTTCAGAGATTTTACTCGAATCATGACTAGTTTTGGATGTGACAGCATTCGTCAGAAACATTTTCCTCAATGGCAACGTTAAAGAGGGTACACTCGCTGGACCGCGGCCGCAACCGGACTTATTAATTATACGAGGTCCCAGCAGAAATCCATTAGGAGGACCCTGAAGATGAGGAAAATAGCACTGACTCTGCTTGCATTAACTTTGTTGTTCGGATTGGCCATCCCTACTGCAAGCGCAGCAACATTGACAACGGAAGAGAAGTTCCAGGTGTTAAAAAATCAAGGCATCATGAGCGGCTTCGAGGATGGGTCTTCACGTCTCCACGAAACGATGTCCAGAGAGCAGTTTGCGACCGTGCTCTACAAGCTTCTTGAATTGCCTCGTTCCCAATCCACGCCAAGCTTCGTCGACGTATTGAAGACGCGATGGTCGTATGAAGCGATCCAAGCTGTCCGAGGCGCCGGGATTATGGTAGGCAAAGGCGAAAACAGGTTCGAACCGACGGCAAAAGTGAAAGTGGAGGAGTTGGCCTCTGTATTGCTAAAGGTCAACAATATTACGCCTAACTCCAACATCGGCTTCGAAGGCAAAGTATCGCCATGGGCGAAAGCTGCTGTAGGAACCGCTCTCAGCAAAGGCTGGATTGCTCATCGGAACGACTATACGATTAACGCAACACGCGGAGTTCTCGTAGATGCCGTTTATGCGGTTTATACAGGTTGGGGAATTCTGCTAGATGTCAAGTCTGTCGAGGCCATTAGCGTTCAGACGGTTCGAGTAAACTTGAAATCCAAGGCGGAGTCCGCCGATATTTCAAGGTTCAGTCTGCGAGACGATCGCAATACCATTGTCCCGATTCTGCTTTCTTCCTTAAGCGGCGACGGCATGTCGATACTGATCACGACAGGGTATCAGGCCGAAAATCGAACGCACTACTTAACCATCGACGGCAAGTCGTGGGCTTACAACTCGACGAGATCGGATATGACAAAGCCCGTGATCACCGCATTCGATCGGATTACGGCGCGAGTCTACGTATTGACTTTTTCGGAGGCGCTGGATCAAGCGACAGCTACCAATCCTTCGAATTATTCGTTCTCCGGCGGACTTAAGCTGTCGGCAGTGCAATTGTCCGGAGATAAGAGACAAGTGACGATTACAACATCCAATCAGTCGGATAATACCCGTTATACGATGACGGTCAAAAACATTAAGGATCTGGCCGGCAACATTATGGATACGCGTTCCGACTTGTCCATCGTAGGAAGCGCGGACGCCACGAAGCCGACGATCGTAGAAGCGGATTTCAAGGTAAACGCAGATGCCTCCTTGACCGTTAGGTTCAGCGAAAAGGTCAATCGGGATATCGCGGTCCAGACCGGACGCTACAGCATCCCCGGATTAGCTGTCGTCTCGGCAAGCTTGGACAATGAAGGTCGAACCGTCACACTGCGGACTTCCGCGCAACAAGACAAAACCGTGTACAACTTGACCGTATCGGGCATTCCCGATCTGGCCGGTAACGTCATGGATACGAAGTCCGGTCTCCTGTTCGGAGGCATCTCCAATCCGGTCCTTCCCGTGAAGCTGCAGGGCATAACGGCGGTTAATGAAAATACAATCGAAGTTTCCTTTGATCGTGATATTAAGGATTCGGACGTAGGCTCGCTTGTCGTAACGATTTTAAAGGATAACGGAGCCAATGTCTCGATGTCCGGTTGGAGCAAGTACGCTGTGCGCAAAGCAGACACGAACAGAGTGGTCAGCGTCCAATTCCGAACAAGTACCGACTCCAATCCGAACTTGTTCCAGCCAGGCCGCGTGTATTCTGCAAAAGTAACGGGCGTATCGTCCCTGAATACCCAAAACGGAGAGAACGACACAACCTTCGCGGGTACTGTCGTTCCTAATGAAGCGCCGTACGCGAAGCAGGTCGTCGTCATTAACCGTTCGACGATCAAAGTATTATTTAGCGAACCGGTAAAAAACGTGAATGAAACCTCCTTTGCCTTGGCTGAGCAGGGTGGAGAAGCGGTTCGCATCTCCCATGACGAATTAAACAACACGGGAGCGGTCGTCACCGAAGTCACGCTAAAGATGTCCAATGATCTGAAGGCCGGCCAGGTCTATGTTCTGACATTTAAGCCGGGCATTACGGATGCGGCGGGCTTTAACGGTTGGCAGATCAAAAACGGCAACGAAGATATTAGCATTTCGTTCACCGGCGTTTAATTGCACAAATGATGAGCTGAGCAAATCAGTCGTTTTGCGAGATTTTGACCATTCCGAGCAACCTTGATACAATAAGACGACGGAATCAACAATTATTTACGGGGTGGTCAATCTTGCATCACGACAACGAACGACTGGATTTATGGCTGTCCGTATCCCTCATCCATTCCAGCGTCAACGAAAAGATGGAACAAGCGCTGCTGAAGCAATTTGATATATCCTTAAAGGAATTTTACGTTCTTAAATTCGTTTCCGGCTCCGAGTGCAAGGAGCTGCGATTGCAGCAGCTTCAAGAGTTGGTGGGATTAAGCCAAAGCGCGACGTCACGTTTAGTGGATCGCATGGAAGCCCCAAATGTAGGCGCTCTCGAACGGCATACTTGCACCAATGATCGACGAGGCATCTATACCCGCATTACGGAAACGGGCGAACAAAAGTATCAGCGTGCCCTTGCTATCGTAAATGATGTGCTTGATGCTGAATTACGCCGCGATGGGACGATGACCGAACTGGAGAAGCTTGTACAACAGCTTCTGAAATGAGAGCCTCTTGACAGGGCTCTTTTCTTTTTGATAATTTATATGCATGCGCATGCTTTTAGAAATAAAGAATATGCCTATTGGAGGGTAACCATGACTAACACGCAAACTGTGCAATCCCTGTTCCGTCCTTTTACGCTGGGGAAGCTTTCACTGTCTAATCGGACCGTAATGGCGCCAATGACGCGTCAAAAATCGCCGAACGGCGTTCCCGGACCGGATGTCGCCGCCTATTATCGCCGCAGAGCCGAGAACGGAGTCGGGTTGATCATCACGGAGGGGACGGTCATCGATCATGCCGATTCCAGTAATCAGGAGAACGTTCCGTTCTTTTATGGGGAAGATGCCTTAAACGGCTGGGCTACCGTATTATCGGAAGTACACGAGGCAGGGGGCAAAATCGTACCGCAAATCTGGCACATGGGCGCCCGTGGCAACGTTAACGAGTACTCCCAAGACGAGATCCTCGGTATCGTGCAGGAATTCGCCAAAGCCGCGGCAGAAGCGAAACGGCTGGGTTTTGACGGCATCGAGCTTCACGGCGCTCACGGATATCTGATCGACCAGTTCTTTTGGGAGAAAACGAATCAACGCAGTGATCGTTACGGCGGCAGTCTGCTCGCGCGTACGAACTTCGCCGCAGAAGTCGTGAAAGCTTGCCGCGAAGCCGTTGGTCCCGATTTCCCTATTATTTTGCGGATCTCGCAATGGAAGGGCAGCGATTATTCGGCGAAACTCGTGGAGACTTCGGAGGAGCTGAAGCAATTTCTCGAACCGCTGGTTGACGCCGGGGTTGATATCTTCCATTGCTCGACACGCCGCTTTTGGGAACCGGAATTCGAAGGCTCCAAGTTAAATTTTGCGGGCTGGGTGAAACATTTGACCGGCAAACCGACCATTACGGTGGGCTCTGTCGGCTTAGACGGCGATGTCTCGACATTTTTTACGAAGGGAAGCGGTGCAGGCAACGCCAGCTTGGATGGCCTGATTCCCAAGCTCGAGAATCAAGAATTCGATCTTGTGGCGATCGGCCGAGCGCTTCTTGCAGATCCGGCTTGGGTCAAAAAAATTAGAGACGGTAACCTTGATGAGCTGATTCCATTCACGCCTCAAGCGCTCCAAACTTTGTATTAATTCCATCGCTTAGCCGCTTCAACATGGGCATCATTGGGTATATTACCTTTATGTCGATGATTTGGAGAGGAGCTATGAAGATGACTGAAGCCAAAAAAGTAGCATTTTTGCTTGCAAAGGATTTCGAGGATTCCGAGATGGTTAATCCCTACGAAGAGATGGTTAAGAACGGTCACGAGACCGTGATCATCGGACTAGAGGCACAAGAGGAGCTGACAGGCAAACAAGGTACGGTGACGTATACTACGCATCTGGGTATCAAAGATGCCCATGCGGCGGATTACGATGCCATTATCATCCCGGGCGGCAGTTCGCCAGGTTATCTGATGTATAACGAAGATGTCAATCGTTTCGTTCGAGAAGCCGACCGGGAAGGGAAAACCATTGCTGCGATCTGTCACGGACCGCAAGTACTGGCTGCGGCAGGTGTGCTGGAAGGCCGAACGTTAACGGCGTTTCCCGGCATTTCTTCGGAGATCGAGGCGGTAGGCGGGAAGTACCTTAACCGCGAAGTCGTTGTGGATCGTAATCTCGTCACTTCTCGCGTGCCGGAGGACGAGCCGGCATTCATTCGGGAGACGGTCGAGCGTCTCGGCGTTAATGCCTGGTAACGGCTTAAAACGCAAAAGCCCATATTATAAAAAAGAGGACTCAATAGTCGTTATTAACTAACGACTAGGGTCCTCTGTTTAATGTCTGGGTCTGTTTTAAAAGAGTCAAGCTTTAATTTATCACTTTAACCGAGAACCCCCTGCCTCTAAGTTACCATACTCACGAAGAGAGAGCGTAGGCAGAGGATGAATCGGGATTTTTTTGGTAGTTAGATACGAACGTATGCGCTATAATTGGAGCATGAATAATATTAGAAGGAAGGGACTGTGACATGATTCTTAAAGCGGCCCAACTTACGATTCTTGTGAAAGATCAAGAAGAAGCCAAACAATTTTATACGGAAAGACTTGGGTTTGTCGTAATCTCGGATATGGATTTTGGTCAGGGATCGCGATATCTGGCGGTCGCTCCGAGAGAGAGCAATGAAACGTTATTTGAACTGGTAAAGGCGGAAACATCAGACCAACTGGCATTGATAGGCAAACAAAGCGCTAACCAAGTCCTGGTCATGTTTGAAACAGATGATATCGAAGGCGACTACTTTGAAATGAAAGAACGTGGTGTCGTTTTCCACGGAGAACCAGCCATAGTTCCGGGAGGAAAAGGAGTCGGTTTTGAGGATTTGTACGGGAATCAATTTGATTTGTTTCAAGCGGAGTAATTCATACATATACAACTAACCAAAAACTTCAGCATTTAAAAAACTGCGACAGTCCAGGACTTTATTTTCTCGTTCTCGGCTATCGCTGTTTCATTTTTCATGCAGTTGACACGACACCGAACGGTGTCCTATAATCAAAAAGTCACCAAATGGTGTCCAATTAACAACTAAATATCATTCCTTAGGAGAGGGTGTTGTGAGCGAACACAAACAGTTGCGGGATGTATTTGACGCGATTGCAGATCCAACCAGACGCCAACTTATTCGGTTGTTAGCCGAGACAGACGATATACCGCTGCATGAATTGACGACGCAATTCAATATGGGCCGAACAGCTGTGTCCAAACATTTGAGCATACTTAAAGAAGCAGGACTTGTTATGGATCGAAAGGTTGGCAGAGAAACACGATTCAAGCTGAATCCTTCACCGCTTAGAGAAGTGCAAGATTGGCTTTCATTTTATAACAAGTTTTGGACTGCCAATTTACTAAGTTTAGGTTTCTTACTAGAGGAGGAAGACAAATGAGTTTAAAGCTGGAGCTGGATTTTCAATACAAGACCTCGATTGAGAAGCTATGGTCGGCATTAACGGATTCCAACAAATTGGCGAAATGGGTGTTGGAAAATGATTTCGAGCCTGTAGTGGGCCATCAATTCCAATTCCGCGCCAAACCCAATGAGTACTGGGATGGCATTATTGATGGCGAAGTATTGATCGTGGACCCGCCATCGCACTTGTCCTATTCTTGGGCTGTCGGCGAAGAGAAGCATACCGTGAACTGGACGCTTCGGGAAATCGAAGACGGGAAGGTTAACCTGCATCTGGAACAAACCGGATTCTCGAATGTACATGGGCTTGAAGGAGCTAGACATGGCTGGACGAATTGGTGCGGCGAGCTGGATAAAGTATTGGCGTAAAAAGCTTGCCAACAATAAGATCGGAAGGATGTCATGAATGAGCGAAAATAATCATAATTTTATCGTCATCTCGGGAGCAAGAGAAAATAATCTTAACAATGTTTCGTTACGCATCCCAAAAAAGAAGATCACGATCTTTACGGGCGTATCGGGATCCGGCAAGTCATCGATCGTTTTTGATACGATCGCCGCAGAATCTACCCGTTTGCTAAATGAAAATTTCAGTATGTTTGTGCGTAATTTCCTGCCGCGCGTGCCGCAGCCGGATACGGATGCCATTGAGAATCTGAGTATGGCTGTCATTGTCGACCAGAAGCGACTCGGCGGCGGCTCCCATTCTACGATGGGCACGATAACCGATATTTCGCCCATTCTTCGCTTGCTGTTCTCCCGAGTCGGTCAGCCGCATGTTGGCGGGGCTCATATGTTCTCCTTCAACGACCCGCAAGGCATGTGTCCGGATTGCAGCGGACTCGGACGCAGACTTGGCGTGGACATGAGCAAAGCGGTGGATATGTCCAAGTCGCTTAATGAAGGAGCTCTTTTGCTGCCCGATTATGCGGTTAACGGATGGGAATGGAATATGATCCCTCAGTGGGGAACATTCGATCTCGACAAGAAGCTGAGCGATTATTCGCAGGAAGAGCGGGACCAGCTGTTCTATGCGAAGGCTAGCAAAGTTCAGGTGATGTTCGGCGGGAAAGCCATGAACCTGACTGTAGAAGGAGTCATTGAGAAGTTCACCAACAAATATATTAAACGCGATCTAAAGACGATGTCCGAACGAACGCAAAAAGCAGTCTCGCCATTCATCTCCGAGGGTCCTTGCACCAGCTGTCATGGCGCCAGACTCAGTCAAGCGGCTTTGAACTGCAGGATCAACGACCTCAACATCGCAGAAATGTCCTCCACGGAGGTTGGTCAATTGATCCGCGTCATCCGGGAGATCGACGATCCTGTAGCGGCGCCGGTCGTAAAGTCTCTGATTCAGAGGCTGCAGCATCTGGTAGATATCGGACTTGATTACCTGACGCTGGACCGCGAGACGGATACATTATCAGGCGGCGAATCACAACGAGTCAAGATGGTCAAACATCTGAGCGGTAGTCTGGTCGATGTGACTTACATCTTCGATGAGCCTAGCGTTGGCCTGCATCCGCGAGACGTACACCGTCTAAATGAGCTGCTGCAAAAGCTGCGCGACAAGGGGAACACGGTGATCGTCGTCGAGCATGACCCCGATGTCATCAAGGTGGCGGATCATATTGTCGATGTTGGACCCCATGCCGGCGGACGCGGCGGGAACATCGTATACGAAGGCAGCTACTCCGGCCTCCTGGAGTCGGGTACGCTTACGGGCAACCATATGAAGCACCCGCTTCAGCTTAAGAACGAGTGCAGAGAGCACTCCGGCAAGCTATCCATTAAAAATGCCAGCTTGCATAATTTGCAGAACGTGAGCGTGGATATTCCTGTCGGTGTTCTGACGGTCGTGACGGGAGTTGCCGGCTCCGGCAAAAGTACATTGATCAACGAAATCTTCCTGAAGCAGCAACCGGATGCCATTGTCATCGATCAATCGGCAGTCGGCGTGTCGACACGCTCCAATCCCGCGACTTATACGGGCATTATGGACGATGTTCGCAAGGCGTTCGCATCCGCGAATAAAGTCAATCAGAGCTTGTTCAGCTTCAACTCCAAAGGAGCCTGCGAGAATTGCCAAGGACTTGGCGTTGTCTACACAGACCTTGCTTTCCTTGACAGCGTGAAACTGCCATGCGATGTATGCGGCGGCAATCGGTTCAAGGAAGAGGTGCTCGAATACAAGTTGAATGGCAAGTCGATCGCTGAAGTGTTGATGATGACTGTCGAGCAGGCATTGGAATTTTTCCAGCTGAAAGAAGTCGTCCGCAAGCTTCAAGCGATGAGCGACGTAGGTCTGAGCTACATTACTCTTGGTCAGCCGCTCAGCACATTGTCCGGCGGAGAGTGTCAGCGGATCAAATTGGCGAGCGAGCTGCACAAGAAGGGGAGCATCTATGTAATGGATGAACCGACGACAGGACTGCATATGTCCGATATCGGCCATCTTATGGCGATCATGAACCGTCTAGTAGACAGTGGCAATACGGTCATCGTCATCGAACATAATCTCGATGTCATCAGCCAAGCGGACTGGATTATCGACATGGGACCGGATGGAGGCAGCAAGGGCGGTCAGGTGGTATTCGAGGGTACGCCTATGGCGATCGTTCAAGCGGAGAAATCGATCACGGGTAAATATTTGACGTAAGTCGTAAAGCTCACTTAAGGGGATGTGGAAGAATTGAGTTTCTTCAAAGATATGTTCGCCATATTTAATAAAAAAGAATTAGTGTTCTTGGAGAGCCTCCAGGAGGATCGCCAAGTCTATTCCTTCTTATTCGAGAAACCGAAGGATCTGACCTGGAATGCCGGTCAATATGGATTGTTCACTCCTAATCATAAAAAAATCAAGAACGGAACAAAACCTTTCAGTATTGCATCGGCGCCTTCAGAAAATGTCATTAGACTGACGACGCGCGTCGGCGAAAATCCAAGCGAATTCAAGACGGCGATGTCCGAATTGAAAAAAGGCATGACGGTCAAAATGAGCGGTCCTGTCGGCGCGTTTACTTTGACGGATAACAATCCTTCGCTGTTGATCGCCGGCGGGATCGGAATTACTCCGTTTCGTTCCATCCTCAAGCAATTGGATGCTGAAGGTAACAAAGACGCCAGCCATATCCATCTTGTATACACGGACACCAATAAGTCCTATATCTTCAAGGATGAGCTTGATGACCTTGCAAACAAAATGTCGTTCCGGATTACGTATCTGGACTCCAGGGACGACTTGCAGCAGGAGATTGGCAGGTTTGCAGCCTCTCATAAGGTAAACGGCAGGTATTATATAGCCGGACCGAAGTCGTTCGTCGACTTGCATACCGAAAAGTTAAAGCAGCTTGATGTGGCCAAAGGAAATATTAAAAAGGATGCCTTCTGGGGCTACTCGTAAGTAAAAAAACCGCGATTTTCGCGGTTTTTTGTTGTCATTTATGGGCATTCCATTACATTCGCAATTCTGATCAAAAATAGCTCCGCACATTTATGTTATTGTTGTCTGCAAGAGGTGATCACGTGAAATACCATCCCATGATTTATCAAGCTTTAGATTATATCGAAACGCATCTGGAGGAAGAGCTGACGCTCGAGCAGGTGGCGGCCGCCGCAGGTTTCTCCAAATATCATTTTCACCGCATTTTTCTGGAGCAAGTTGGCGCAAGCGTAAGGGACTATAGCCGGTCACGCAGACTAGCCAGTGCTTCGGCGCTTCTCCTCTATACCTCGGAGGACATCATCCAGATCGCGTTCCGAAGCAGATTTGAATCGCAGGAAGCATTTACACGCGCGTTCAAGAAGGAATACGGCATGCCGCCCGGACGTTACCGCAAACTGATGGAGAGCGTGCTTTACACGCAAGATCAACGAGAGGAGAATAAGAAGATGAACGATAATAACCATGTTAAAGGGTGGATTCTGAGCGGGGCCGACCCGTCCCTCTATGAGATAGGCATGGATCGGGAGACTGTCCATATGGGAAAGGTATCCGGTTATTTAAAATCGGTATCCGCAACATCAGAGACGCAATTCGCGACGATTATGCAGCAATTCAGATCCGACAACTACAAAGGAAAAAGAATAAAGCTGTCTGCTTTTATCCAGGCCGAGAAGGTTTCAGCATTTGCCGGGTTATGGATGAGAATCGACAACGCGGCGGGGGATACGATGCAATTCGACAATATGAGCGACCGGCCGATTCAAGGTACAGCATCTTGGAACTTGTACTCCATCGTGCTCGATGTGCCATCGGACAGTGCGTCTATTTCGTTCGGCGTTCTGCTTACCGGTCAAGGGAAAGTATGGATGGACAATTTTGCCTTCGACATCGTGGATGAACGAACGCCAAGCACGAATATGCAGATCGGCGGAGAATTGCGGGACGAGCCGCAAAATTTGTCGTTCGAGGAATAAAAAATGAAACGTTGAAGCGCTTCGAGCAGTATGTAAGGTCTAAATCACTTATCGAAGCGAGGTATTGCTTTAGGGATGACAAATATAGAAACCGCGGAAGCCTTGAAGTTGGAATTAAAGAAAATCGAAACGTGGGAAAATGATCAGAAGGGACTGTTCTTCTGGGAGAAGCTAGGACGGCTGCCCTTTGCCATTCTAGACCGAATAACGCCGAAGTTCATACAGGACAAAATAGGTACAGCGCTGGACGAGCTCGGCAGCTATATTCAGAACGGCGGTCGTTATCTGATCAGCAAGGAACAGATGTATCGCAAGTTTTTTCCGGACGAAGAGCAAGGCGAAGCATCGGCCCTGGATCGGATCGGCAAGCTGCCTCTGCGTACAATGGATGAAACGGCTGATCGCGTAATCGCTACAAGCAGCAAGATTGCGACCGTGCAGGGCGCAACGACAGGCATCGGAGGCATCTTCACGATCGCTATCGATATTCCGCTGTTGCTCGGCATCTCGCTCAAAGCGCTCCAGGAGGTTGCGCTCAGCTATGGCTATGACCCCAACGAAAAGTCGGAACGTATTTTCATCGTAAAATGCATGCAGTTCTCCTCCTCCGATATCGTCGGCAAAAAGGCGATTCTCGAAGAGCTTTCAGCCTTCCATTCGGAAGAGAGAAGCGGGCAGGTTATGTCTCAACTTCAAGGCTGGCGCGAGGTCATGCTCACATATAGAGACAACTTTGGCTGGAAAAAGCTGTTCCAGATGATTCCCATCGCAGGCATCTTGTTCGGCGCATATTTAAATCGATCCACGCTTATGGATGTCAGCGAAACAGGCAAAATGATGTATCGAAAGCGGCGAATTCTTGAGAAATTAAAAACTATTTAGGCGTCTTGATGGCGAACCGAAAGTTTGCTTGCAACTGCCCGAATTCCTGATGTAAAGGGAATCGGGCCTTTTTTTGTCTGGAAATGGCATCCGGTTTTAAATAAAATCATTGAAACCAACAGGTACGAAAGGTATAATTTGGTTCCGAAGGAACAAAAAAAGGTTCGGCAGAGGTTACGAATACAGATACTTTCCGCTGTTCTAGAATGATTGCTGCTTAGGAATTTGAGTCTAAATGAAAAATCTACCGTACTACACTTATTATCAAATGTTAGAGTTCCAAATTTATTGACAGAAAGGAGAGGCTGCCGGAGTGGATGCAAAAAAAATTATAAGATTAACATTCATTGTAATGACGGTCATCCTCATTGATATTGCCATCTTATCCCCAGGACTTTTAGCCATTGGTTTTGGAGAGAATGCGCTAAAAAGCGCAACTGCCGCAGCCACGTTAGCTGGCAGCGCTGCAATCATTTTATACAGCAGCTATACGCTGCTTTTCAAGAAAGAAGCGCGTATTCCAATTCTTGAAGTTCATACGCCCGAAGAATTCGAAATCGCTTTGAAGCAGTTTCAAAAAGTAAAGGCTGTCGAGAACGACGTGAGCTTGGCCCTCCACCAAATCGACAGAATCAAGAAACGCCACGACACTCTTCTTAATGTGCTGAATCAAAGATTTGTGCCTGGAGGTCTTAGTTTCGTCAAGTTTGCCGACACCACAAAGAATGTCGAAAATCTATTTTTCACCAATATTCGCGGTATCCTAACGCATCTTCATATTTTTGACGAAAGAGAATATAACCGGGTCATGACTCAAAATGCCGCTTCCTCCTCGCAGGTCCAACTGAGAAAAAAAGAGGTTTTCCGTGAATATCTGTTTTTTATTCGAAGCTCTCTTGAAACCAATGAAGAGATATTGCTGAAGCTCGACAAACTGATCCTTGAAGTGTCGCGTCTGGATACGGTGGAGCTTAAAGACATGGAGACCATGCCATGCATGCAAGAGATCGATACGTTAATTAAACAAACCAGATTATATAAATCATAAAGGAGATGACTACATGAATAAGGGCAAGTTTTTCCTTATAGCTAGTTCTTTAATTATCATTGTTTTTATTGCTGTGTACGCGGGGATTACGTTAACCTCCAACTTGGGGAAATCCGATGCCGAGGTGTCGGCCGAAGATGCGGGCAAACGTCTGGAAAAGCTATACTCCAAAATATCTGTCAACACTGCCGAACCCGTGAAAGGCCAGATCGATATAAATCCCGTGGACGTTGCGGAATCGTTGCCGGAAATATCGAAGTTTCCAATAACAGTGACGAATACTACGGACTTATATGTAGAGATTTTCTCATCGACAGAAAAGGGCGGTACCGGTACAGACGGTTGGCTAAGCGACGCTGCATCTGATTTTAACTCGTCTAATCCGTCCATTAATGGGAAGCCCGTATCCGTTATGATCAGGAATATTGCTTCCGGTACCGCAACCGATTATATCAAATCCGGTAAATACATACCCGATGCCTTTACGCCTTCCAACGAACTGTGGGGAGAGATGGTGAAAGCGGCAGGGGTGAAGACAGAGCTCATTTCGAGCAGACTGGTAGGCAATGTGCCTGGTATCGTTATTGCAAAGGCGAAACATGATGAGCTCGTTAATAGCTACGGCGCGATCAATGTAAAAACCGTGACGGAAGCGATCGCCAATAATGAATTTGCTATGGGATATACAGATCCATTCGCCAGCTCGACGGGCCTCAATTTTCTCGTTACAGCTCTGAAAACCTTCGATAACGGAAATCCGTTAAGCAGTGAGGCTGTAAAAGGTTTTGAGCAATTCCAGGTCAATGTCCCTTTTATCGCTTCGACGACCATTCAAATGCGCGATGCAGCGACTTCCGGCATGTTGGATGGATTCGTACTGGAGTATCAGACTTTCGTTAACACGCCCGGCGATCTCAAAAATGAATATGTCTTTACGCCTTTTGGTGTCAGGCATGACAGCCCGCTCTACGCGCTTGGCGACATTTCGAACGAGAAGAAGGAAATTCTCAAAGCCTTCACCACCTTTGTAACCGGCGAAAAATATCAAGTCCATGCAAAAGAAAGAGGTTTTAACGGCCTTGATGATTATAAAGCCGAGCTTGAGCCACTCGACGGTCCTACATTAAGCGCGGCGCAAAAGGTGTGGAAGGAGAAGAAAAACGGCGCTAAACCGATAGCGGCAGTATTCGTAACGGATGTATCGGGAAGCATGGATGGCGAGGCGCTTAATCGTTTAAAAGAGTCATTAACGCAAGGCCAGAAATATTTAGGCAAAGACAACATGATCGGACTGGTCTCTTACTCCAGTGATGTAACGATCAACCTGCCGATCGCGCGATATGACACGAATCAGCAGTCCTTGTTCGTCGGAACCGTTAACAGTCTTCAAGCAAGCGGCGGAACCGCGACATTCGATGGCGTCGTCGTGGCGATCAAGATGCTGCAGGATTATATGGCCGCCAACCCTGATGTGAAGCCGCTCATCTTTGTGCTTAGCGACGGCGAAACCAACGAGGGCCATTCCTTAAAGGATATTCGCGGTCTAATCGAAGGCTACAAAATCCCGATCTATACCATCGGATACAACGCGGATATTCAAGCCCTTCAAAGCATATCCAGCATTAACGAAGCAGCAAGCATCAATGCCGATACGGACGATGTCGTGTATAAAATCAGCAACCTGTTTAATGTTCAAATGTAATCCAACGATAGATTAAGGGAGGAATTTCAATGACATTTTCCATGCAGGTATCAAGTGCTGAAGAGCTTAAAGAAATCGTTGAGGAACAGATTAAACCCATCCCGAAGGAAGTCGAACAACTAAAGGAACAAGCCGACCAGAATGTAAAGGCCATTATGTCGATCGACATGGACTCGCTGGAGAAACGAAAATCCATTCTTACGTCCGTGGAGCAATTCGGATATGATACCATGAAAACCTCCTCATCCAAAAACGCGTTGCTGCAAGTGTCTTTGGGAAGTCTGTCCAAGTCGGGCGAAGAGGGCGGAGTTGTAGCCAAAGGGCTTGGCGAACTTCATATGTATATGAAGGATCTGGATCCAAGCGGCATTGATTTTTTAAAGAAGGGTCTTTTCGGGAAGCTGTTTAATCCGTTACGGGCTTATTTCCAGAAGTTTGAAAAGGCGGACGCCGTCATCGCGAAGATTGTTCAATTACTCGAGAAAGGCAAAGCCGGCTTAAAAGACGATAATACGACGCTCATGATCGAACAACATGCGCTGCGGGATCTAACGAAGAAACTGGAGAAGGAAATTCAACTGGCTGCCTTTATGGACGAAGCGATCGAGGCTCAGATTGAAGCAGCAAAGCTGCGCAGCGAGGATCCGGAAAAAATCAGATTTATCATCGAAGAAGTGTTGTTCCCGCTTCGTCAGCGTACGATGGATATGCAATCCATGATGGCCGTCAACCAACAAGGTTACATGGCATTCGAAATTATTATTCGGAACAACAAAGAACTCATCCGTGGCGTTGATCGTGCCAACACGGTTACCGTATCGGCTTTGCGGGTTGCGGCAACCGTCGCCAGCGCTCTCGCAAACCAAAAAATCGTGCTGGATCAGCTTAACGCTTTGTACGCGACAACGAATACTTTTATCGAAAACACGGCAAGAATGTTGAACACGCAAGGGACGGAAATTCATAAAGGAGCCATTGATTCGAGCATCTCGGTGGACTCACTGAAGCAGGCCTTCGCCGACACCTTTGCCGCAATGGAAGCGATTAGTCAATACAAGCAGGATGCGCTCCCCCGCATGAGAGCGAGCATCGAAGAATTCCGCCAATTAGCGGAAGCAGGAGAGCAGCAAATTGTTCGGCTTGAACGCGGCAATGCAGTTGGACTATAAAGAAATGATATACGATTGCTTCAAACCGCGTTTATCGCGGTTTTTTTCTTTTTAAATCGATTTTCGCTATTGAATCGAAGGCAAAAGCGTGTAGAATAGAATTCAGCCCTAAAATGGAGGAGGCAAGACTGTCATCATCGCGCATGATTAACTACACAGATTGGGAGAAGTGAATGATATGAAGAAGTACAATACACGCGCCATTATGGCATCGCTGTTAATCTGCGGTTTCGTAGGCATGTTTAGCGAGACGGCACTTAACATCGCGATCAGTAATTTGATGGACGTGTTCCAGATATCGGCCGCAACCGCTCAATGGTTAACGACTGGATTTCTGTTAACGCTTGGCATCTTAATGCCGATGAGTGGACTATTGCTGCAACGTTTCACGACCAGGCAGCTATTTATCGGATCGCTTGCGAGTTCCATTGTCGGTACAGTCATAGCGGCACTCGCGGTAAATTTCGAAATGTTGATGGCAGCCCGCGTCATGCAGGCATTTGGTATGGGGTTATTGCTTCCCCTTATGTTTAATACCATCCTGGTCGTCTATCCGCCTGAGAAGCGTGGAGCAGCTATGGGTTTTGTCGGACTTGTCATTATGTTCGCGCCAGCGACAGGACCGACAGTAGCAGGGTTATTAATTGAGTATTTAACTTGGCATTATATTTTCTGGTTCTCGCTGCCATTTTTGATTGTTGGTTTACTGGTTGGTCTGAAGTATCTGGAAAACGTGACGGAAGTGTCCAAGCCGCGGATCGATATATACTCTATTGTGTTGTCGACGATTGGTTTCGGCGGAGTCGTATTCGGCTTTAGCAATGCGGGCGAGGGAACGGAAGGCTGGAGCAATCCGGTCGTCATCATTTCCATTGCCGTTGGCCTAGTCGCGCTTGCATTGTTCGTGATCCGACAGATTACGATGAAAGAACCGATGATGAATTTGCGCGTGTTTAAACACCCTATGTTTATCGTTGGTCTGTTAATGGTCTTGGCGTGTATGATGATTATTTTGTCGAGCATGATCATATTGCCGATGTTCCTGCAGAAAGGTTTGGGACTGTCCGCTCTCGTGACGGGTCTCATGCTGCTCCCGGGCAGCGCGCTAAATGGCATATTGTCGCCGAGAATGGGGCGTTTGTTCGATAAGTACGGCCCGAAGTGGCTGGTTATCCCGGGTTTTATAGTCGTGTCCGTCACCGTCTGGTTCTTTACGACACTGACGATAACCTCTTCCGTAGCTTTTATCATCGCATTGCATATCGGATTGATGGTAGGTATTTCGATGGTGTGGATGCCCGCGCAGACAAATGGGTTAAACCAGCTGCCGCCTGAATTATATCCGCACGGTACGGCCGTGATGAATACGCTGCAGCAAGTCGCGGGAGCGATTGGCACTGCAGTTGCCATAAGCCTTCTGTCGGGCGGAAGCGAGAAGTATCTGCACAATTCCGCTTCGCCGACATTGCCGACGGAACTTGCGAATGCGATGATGCAGGGAGCACAACATGTCTTTACCTTTACATTCGTCGTTACTTTGATCAGTCTTGGGATTGCGCTTACTATACGCCGTGTCTTAGTCAGTCATTCCACCATGCATTCCATGCATTAATTACGATAGGGGAGGGGGAGCCATCAGGCTCCTCTTTTTTCATTTAAGGAATTAATAAATACCCGCGCGATTGAGCATTCCCTCCATCTTGATAACTCTCTCTTTCAGATTAGTGAATTCGGATCGAGTTACATCTTGATGATTATCTCCGATGTTTTGTTGCTCTTGCAGCTTCGCGAATTCGGCCGACAATTTTTCATAGTCTTTAATGATCATATCCAGAAACTCGTCCACTTCGTCCTTGTCATATCCTCTATATTTGACGGAAAATTCCTTGTTGTGAATGTCCAAAGGGGTAAAGTGAAGTCCGAACTGCTCTTTAATACTACGTATACGGCTCATGCCACTTCCTCCATTACTATAATTTGTATGAACTACAACTCATTATACCATCAGACTTTTGCAAGAGCACATTCGTCATGATTACCCAAACTATGGGCATTCTAAAGAAATACGCTATAATATACTGAACCAAAGTATTCCTGTTTAGAAATAGGAGATGAATCGAAATGAGTCGCAAACGAAATTTGAAAATGAAAAAAGTGGATGTATCGCATCTGGAACAATATAATCAGTTATTGCGCTATGTATTTCAGGTAACCCGCAATGATCTGTACAAGTCAGGCTGGAAGGAAGAGGAGATCGTCCATGCCAAATCCCCCATATTGCAACAAGCGGACGTTTTGGGCTGGTTCGACAATGACAAGCTGATTTCTCAAGTATCTACCTACCCATTCGAAGTTCGGGTGTTTAATCAAACTTATGCCATGGGCGGCGTGACCGGGGTAGGCACCTTCCCGGAATATTCCGGACAAGGATTAATGAATAAGCTGCTCTTGCAGGCTCTCACCAATATGCGAGAAAAAAAACAATCGATTTCGTACCTGTACCCTTACTCGATTCCCTATTATCGCCGCAAAGGGTGGGAGATCGTCTCCGATAAAATCGTATTCGAGGTGCAAGATTACCAACTGCCCAAAAATAAACCCGTCCCTGGCGACGTCGCTCGTATAGAACCGGAAAGCGAAGACGTAAAAAGGGCTTATGAACGATATTCGATGCAGACGCATGGCGCGATGCTTCGCAAAGAACTAGCCTGGAGTGAATACTGGCGCTGGGATTCCGATGATTTGACCGCCGCCGTCTATTATGGCGAAGAAGGACAGCCTGACGGTTATATTCTATATTGGATCGAAGAAGAGGTTTTTCATGTCAAAGACATGATTTTTATTCACGAAGAAGCTCGCAGCGGTCTTTGGAACTTTATTAGCGCTCATTTTTCCATGATATCCAAAGTCGTAGGCAACATTCATATGGATGAGCAGCTTTCCTTTTTGCTGGAAGATGCCGATATTAAAGAATCGATCTCGCCTTATTATATGGCCCGGATCGTGGACGTCGAACAATTTATTTCGAAGTATCCATTTAAACCAGCCAACATCATCAGGGAATGGACCTTCACTTTAGAAGATCCATTGTTGTCCTGGAATCAAGGAACGTTTACACTGCAAATTACGCCGGAAGGCAAAGGTACGATCTCGCGAAGCCAGAATCGTCGGAACGAAGACAGCATCAATATTCAGACCATGACGACGATGCTGCTTGGCTACAAACGGCCCGAATATTTGCATAGGATTGGCCGTATCGCTTGTTCTCCCGAGACGCTTGATCTATTAGAAGACGCCATCGAGCAACAAACGCCTTATTTCTCGGATTTCTTCTAAGTGGAAGGTTAAAGGATAAATGGAGGGATTGGATGGATCGCGGCATTAACAAAGTGCCTTTTGGTTACGAGGAACGCTTGGACACGCGTACGGGAAAGGGAACATTGGTGTTTTACGATACTTTCCAGGATATTTCGGATAGGCAATTGGAGCGGGCTGCTTCATTGGCAACTTTACGCTCGTTTACTAAGCTTGTCTTGTATCCGCTGCACGAAGAGACCGCCCGACGAATCTGGAAGCGGCCGATCGAACCCTACTACAAGCGGGAGCAGTATTTATTTGATTGGCGGCAGGAGCGGGAGGAGCGGGAGGACAGTGGGAACATAACCGTTGAGAATTGGGAAGGGAAACGCAAGAAGTATACCCCGATCGAAGCGGCGCTGCGGCATTTGATGGATGTATATACGCAACCGATATTCCTGTATGTCTCGCCGGCAATGGCGAATGCCTTCGCTTCCTTCCATTCCTTCGAGGAGTGGATCGGAAAAATCCGTTTAATTATAAGCGAACCGCCGCCTGACGCTCATCCTAAACTCACGAAATATAGACATCGGTGGGAGGTCGAAGAAAACTGCTGACTTGCTTGGACGTTATGGGAAAGCCACTTTAATTGTCTCGTTAAGACGTGTAAAGTGGCTTTTATCGATGATAGTTATAGTTACAGAACCGGTGACATGCCGCCGTCTATATTAATAGCCGTGCCGGTTATGTAGGAAGCCGCGGCCGAGACGAGAAATACGATCACATTCGCCGCTTCTTCCGCGCGGCCGATTCTGCCGAGAGGGATGTTATGCTTGGGAAGGACAGCATATTCGTCCCAGGACAATTCTGGGGCGGTTGCCTGCCAAACCCGTTCAATCTGGTCGCTTTGGATGGCTCCGATGCATACCGCGTTCACTCGAATGTTGCCTGCGGCCAAATCCTTGCTCATCGCTTTCGTTAAAGCCAATCCGGATGCACGGCTGACCGAACTGGGCAGTGACGAACTGGAAGGCGTTTTGCCGCCGATAGCCACAACGTTGACGATCGCTCCATCCCCAGACTGGCGCAGATACGGCAGCACAGCCTGCGAGCAATGTATGGCGCCAAATAACTTAAGGTCCAAATCCGCAGACCAGGATGCAGTATCTACCTGCTCGAAAGTTTTGCCCGCCATTGCGCCTGCATTATTAACGAGGATATCGATGCCTCCAAATTGCTCGGCCGCGACAGCAACGGCGCGATTGACATCTTCTTGTCGCGACACATCGCCTTGAATAACGAGGGGCTTCGTACCCGTCTTCGCAGCGATCTGCTCTGCAGCATTCTCCAGCGACTCCAGGCCCCGGGCAATGAGAGCGACCTGGGCGCCTTCCGAAGCAAGCAGCATCGCTGTAGCGAAGCCGATTCCTTTGCTGCCTCCAGTAACGATGGCACGTTTTCCTTGCAATCCCAATTGCATGCTTGTAACAGCTCCTTTAGAAAAAATCTCCAATCATCAGTAAAATCATATAGCGTAATGGATGGACAAGCAAGAGAAGGATGTCGATTGAGCTAAATTTAGCTTGGGTATATTAAAAAATAAGAGAGGGGACACCTGGTTGAAAGTCATTGATTTGTCGATGCCGATCGTGGATGGAATGGACGTCTATCCCGGCGACCCGGAGGTCAACGTAAAGATAACTCATACTTTCGAGAGCCACTCTTGGGAATTACGGCAGCTTTCGATGGGCAGTCATACGGGAACCCATATGGACGCGCCTTCTCATATGCATCCCGGTGCCGCAACATTGGACGATCTGCCCTTGGAGCGATTTTTTGGACCCTCGCGTTTAGTAAGGCTCGAAGAAACGAATTGGCCGGAAGGACGGGGACTGTTTTTCAACGATTCCGTTGGTATGGATTGCTTTGATCGTCTCGCTGCCCTGCTGCCGCCATTTGTCGGCGGTGATCTGTCGGAAGATCTGGAGCGGGCGTTATTAGGCATTAATATTGTGACGTATACGGGGCTGCAGAGTATGGAACGCCTTCCTGTCGGAACGGATTTTATGTTTTACGGATTTCCTCTGCGCCTTGTCTCCGGCGATGGTTCTCCCGTTAGAGCCGTTGCGGTTGTGTACGAATGAGAAAAAAGAACGGCATCAGGAATTATCCTGCTCTGCCGTTCTTTTTCATTGCCGGATCTATAGTCGAGCTTTAAGCAGTTCGTTTAGTTCTTTCATCATTGCGCGATAACTGTCCGTCGCGACGAGCTTTTGCTGGTAGGTTTTCCATTCGTCAATACTAATGGCTCCCATAATGACTTTTGTTTTGTTCATGTTCAACTCGTCGCGAAGCTCGATATATTTGCCCTGGCTCCACAGCAGCTCGGCTTCCGGGAAGGCGCTATCCTCGTACGATACTTTCCGCCATTGCTCCACGGAAGCTTTATACTGATCGAGCACCTTCTCCGGCAAGGCATCGAGCGTGGGATTATGTTGGAGCAAATCCGGCTGTCCGAACAAGCTGTTGACGGCTGCCTGATCAGCGGCGCTCCATCCTTCTAGCTTGCTCCAACCGCCTTTTAAAGTCGTCTCTATGCCATAGTTCAGCCATTGAAGAAGGAGGTCGGGATCTTCTTTGGCCATTGCCGTAATGATGTAGGAGCCGTTGCCTGCCGAATTCCAAGGCGCAATCGATGCACTGGAGGAGTCGGCTTTGAGGGACCCGAGCGGTACCCAAACGGCATCGTCTTCGCTTTGCTCCGCCGCTTGCTCAATCGTAAGGGAAGCAAGACCAGCGGTATCATTCTCTAAACGTTCGATCACTTGCTGTGATCCCAGTACCGCGAATTCAGGATCCACAAGTCCCTCTTGATACGCTTTGGCCAGCCACTGCAGCGCCTTCGTTTCTTCCTCGGATACCGCATGGTCGATAACCTGTCCGTTCTTGATCGAGAAACGTTCCGGTCTGCCGGTAAAAACATGCTCGACCCAAGCGATCGATTGTTCTCCGAACATGGCGCCAGTAAGACCATAGGTATCATTTTTGCCGTTTCCATCCGGGTCGTAATTCGTGAAAGCTTTCATAACCTCGTACAGCTCATCCATTGTCGAAGGAACGATAAGCCCCAGCTTGTCCAGCCAATCCTTGCGGATAGCCGGGAAGGACGCATGATGGGGGTCGCTCAGACGCGGTATGAAATAGGGATCTCCATTGAGATATCGTGACCCGGGACCTTCTTCCGCAAGCTTCTTCAAAGTCGGATAATCGTCCAAATAAGGGCCAGGGTTAACCGTAATGCTCTCCGTAATATCATTGGGGATAAAATACGGATGATCGAACAACATGATAGAAGGCATATCGCCAGCTGCGATCATGACCATGGACTTCTGTCTGTAATGGTCAGGGCCTACCCAGGTGATCTCCGCATCTGCTTTCGCAGCCTTTTTTAGCTGTTCCAGCAGAACCGACGGTGTTTCGACTTCTTGCCCCGGAATCAGCGTCATGATTCTAAACTGGGGAGTAGCCAACGGATCCGAGACTACGGCAAGTCGATTTTGAGGAACCCATTCCACTTTTAAGCCAATGGATTGGGCAGTCGCGCGAAGCGGTATCCATAGCTTGCCATCGTCAATAAAAGAAGCTGTGCCTCCAGCGACGGACTTGCCGCCAGCCTGCAACTCGGATCTGCCATCGCGGAACAAAAGCTCGGGGCGCGACTGGTCCGGTTTCGTGGCATGCAGCGAGCGATCGGAAGCGTTCCAGGATAAGGTGTAGCCGAGGCCGATCAGCAGCTCTCGTGCCGGAACCATCATGATGCCGTCTTTCAGCCTTGGCTGCTCGCTTAACCCAATGCGCAGATTGCGGAACTCAACGTAGACGCCTTTTTTCCATTGCTCAAGCTGCTCGATCAACGAGGGCGGCAACTGGGTAGTTGCTACTTCCTCTGCACGGACGGGAACTGGGCCAAGAGTCGATACGGTTAACGCAAGAACCGCCATGCTGGTTACTACCAAGCTGCCGCGTTGCTTAACTTTCTTTCTTTTCATTACGAAACCTCTCTTTCTTATGTATAGATTTAATAGTATAACGCTTTCAACAGCGGAAAAGTTTCTTGTTTTTGGAGAGGGTTGGAATTTGTACGGTCTGCACATACTGTGGATGATTGGAATCCATGCAGATCTGATTAAAAGTGGGGGACATTACATGGTATTAGCCGTCTCGATCATCATTGTAGCTCTGTTTGCTATATGGGGCGCAATTGCTCCGGAGCAACTGGCATCCGTTTCCGGATGGGCATACAATTTCTCGATAAGCAATTTCGGATGGTTTTATTTGATTGCTACGTTGTTTTTTCTGGTCTTTGCGATTTATCTGGCATTTAGCCGATTCGGTCATATTCGACTTGGAGATGACGACGACGAGCCGGAATATTCGACCCTGTCCTGGCTATCGATGTTGTTTAGTGCAGGCATGGGGATTGGACTGGTATTTTGGGGCGTGGCCGAACCGCTCTCTCATTACTTGTCGCCGCCGGAGGGCGCGGAAGGAGGGACTGCGGATGCTGCGAGGCTGGCGATGCGGTATTCGTTTTTTCACTGGGGTCTTCATCCATGGGCCATCTATACCATTATTGCGCTTGCTCTCGCTTATTTCCAATTCCGCAAAGGCTATAAGGGATTGATCAGCTCCGCGTTTATCCCGCTTCTTGGCGAACGGCTAGTGAACGGAGGGATTGGCAAAGCCATTGACATATTGGCGGTTATAGCGACTGTATTTGGCGTCGCCACCTCTCTAGGCCTGGGTGCATTGCAAATTAATGGCGGGCTCCTTCATCTGTTTGGTGTGCCCCTTACGGTCTGGACCCAAATTATGATTATTGTCATCGTGACCGTGTTGTTTCTTATATCCGCCGTCTCGGGTTTAAATAAAGGCATCCAATTATTGAGCAACACGAATCTGGTTATCGCCGTTTTGCTGATGCTTTTTGTATGGATGACAGGCCCGACTGCGTTTATTTTCGAAACGTTTACGACCACACTAGGCAGCTATCTTCAAAATTTGATCAATATGAGCCTTCGAATGACTCCGTTTTCCAAAGGAACGTGGGTAGGCACCTGGACGTTGTTTTATTGGGCTTGGTGGATAGCATGGGCGCCATTCGTCGGTACTTTCATCGCCAGGGTATCGAGGGGAAGAACGATCAAGGAGTTTGTCATCTTTGTCATGATGCTCCCCAGTCTTTTTGGTTTTATTTGGTTTTCCGTTTTTGGCGGAACGGGACTTCATCAGGAATTATTCGATGGGGCGCAACTGGCGGAGAGCGTTACGGAGAATACGACCACAGCGCTGTTTCTCACTTTGGAGAACCTGCCTCTCGGTATGATCATGTCCGTAGTCGCTACGGTTTTAATTATGATTTTTTTTATTACGTCGGCCGACTCGGCGACATTTGTGATGGGGATGTTTACGACGGACGGCGATCTAAATCCAGGCAATAAAGTAAAGATCGCCTGGGGAGTTCTGCAATCTGCCATTGCGGTGACGCTCCTGATCAGCGGAGGCTTGGCCGGACTTCAGACGGCTTCCATTGTAGTCGCTTTGCCGTTTGCATTTATTATCATCGGCATCTGCTTTTCCTTGCTGAAAGCTCTTCAGGCGGAAGATAAAGAACGACGCATGAAGGAGAAGCAGCAGCGCCGAAGATTAAAGCAGCTACTGGAAAAGGAGCTTTGACAGAACGCCAATCGGTAATAAAAATCCCATCCGGCCCGCTTCGGCCTGGATGGGAATTTTTTTAGTGCACCGCGTTCTGATTCTCGTGCTCGGAAATCTCGCTAAGCGCTTGACCGGCGTCTCTGCTAGTCGTGTTGCCCAGCGCGAGATCGCCTAGCGAGATGACGCCGACGAGTCGTCCGTCGTCGACGACCGGCAGGCGGCGGATTTGATGAGCGGCCATAATATCCGCGGCTTCCTCGGCATCCGTCGTAGAGGATACCGTTACCAGCGCATCGCTCATCACTTCGCTGACCGAACTGGAACCCTGTTTCTTTTGCGCGTATCCCCGAACGACCAGGTCGCGGTCCGTAATTGCGCCAATAAGCTTGGCTGAGTCATGGGTTTCCACAACGGGTACGAATCCTACATCGTTTTGGGCCATTATGACCGCAACCTCGTAAACGTTATCCTGGAGCGTAACCGTTTTGCAATTCGTGGACATGAGATCTTTCACTTGTTTCAATTCCTTCAACACCTTTCGTATTCGTAACGTGGCAACATGATCCGTAGACAGCCACACTCCGATAGGGTGCTTCCGAATAAGGGATTTTATCCCGCCATATTATTATGGGCATCTTTCTGCGAGAACACGGATATATGATCGACCCGCTCCTTGCTGGCCGGAATGACGAATTTCAGTTCGTATTGTTCGTTAACTTGATACACGTAGATATCGTCGTCGCCATTCTCCGTAACGGAATCCGCTTTGCCAAGCGTTTGCTCGATATCGCGAAGCGAGAGATCCTTTAGGTCGTCGGCATAGGAACGCACGTCGAAAACTACGCTTCCCTTATTGTAGCCGAATGCAGCATGATGGCTTTCATACGTGGCGTAAATCCCTTTGCCCGCCGAGTCGGTGCGGTCTGCTTCGCCCCAATCCTTCTCGATGTCGTCGATCAGAGAGGTATGAACCGTATAGGACAGGCCCGGCACGCGTCCTTCTCTTGCCAGCTTCCGGATTTCGATCAGCTTGTCCGCGGTTGCGGCAGAACCGTCTTGCTGGGGCTGCGCGCTGGGCTTAGTCGGCTGTTCGGTGGCCGTAGCTCCCGGAGTCGTCGTAATGGGGGGTGATGTGCTTTCCAGGGAGGGTTGAGCGGTTGCGGTGGCAGTAGGGGACTGTGAAGAGACGTTCCCGTTATCGCCGCCATTAGCGCAAGCCGTCATCGTTAGTGCGCCAGCCAAAGCTGCTGCGTAAAGCCAGGGTTTCATATTCATTAGGATCCACACTCCTTTGTCTGTCTCTGCATGTTGTCTGTTGCTCGAAATATGGTGTAACAGACGAGCCATGTCGCCCTAAGGTTGCACGAAACGGGCAAATAGGGCCTCCTGAGTCCGATAACCATAAATTGAAGAGTTGAATCAATATTAATGAAAAACCTACCTTCACAGCAGCTTCAGAAACAAATGGGCATGGCTAA
>NZ_BDQX01000098.1:0-24679 GCF_003112455.1 Paenibacillus agaridevorans | reverse complement strand
AAAACCACCCCCCCCCGCCACTTCGGCAGGGGGAGAAGGGTATTGTATATCACTATCGTACAGGCGGGAGGAAGGGCAACGTCACCATTTTCGATTAGGATTGGCCGTTAACCGTCTGTTTAGTTCTGGCGCCTTAGTTTTCTTTGTAAAAGACAACGCCTTGCGTTGCAAGCTTTTTATGCAAAGCAGGGATGGAGATGTCCGCGAGGTTGGAACCCGATTCGATGGCAAGCGCAGCAGCGACGCCGGCCGCTTGGCCCAACGCGTAGCAGGTCGCCTGCACGCGCATCGACGACATGGCTACATGCGTGGCGGAGATGCTGCGGCCAGCGACGATCAAGCCTTCTACGTTCTGAGGAAGCATGCAGCCATACGGAATATCGTAGCCGTCCAGTTTGCGTTCGTCCGTGTTCGCTCCGCCGGTCGGGTTGTGAATGTCGATCTCATAGTTGGTCTGGGCAACCACGTTCTCGAAGCGGCGTCCGCTCGTCAGGTCTTCTTCGGTCAACGTATAACGGCCTTCGATCTGATTGGTCTCCCTGACGCCTACCTGTCCGGGAACATGGGACAAAATATGGTTCGGGTGATTCGTTCGCTGCAGGTAATTGGCGACAGAGAACACTTGTCGCAGCGATTCCTTCTCGGCATAATTAATATCCTTAATATTCGCTCCATTGCCCTTGACGCGCGTCATGTTGACGAGCAGCGTGCCGTTGCCCATGCCTCCCCAATACAGATGGCGGCCTTGCGGAAGCTCCTCGATCGATTCGTACTTATAACAATCGTCGGGCAAATATTGGCGGACCGGCTTGCCTGTGTCCTGCATCATGAACATAAGCGTCATCGGCTGCGTCAACCCATCCTCGTCGCGTCCGGACCGGGTAGGCACGCCGGAATCCTGAGCGACTCTGGCATCGCCGGTGCAGTCTATCACGACGCGTCCCGTGAACGCCCGCAGCCCTTCCCGCGTATTGGCCACAACGCCAGCAACACGCTTGCCCTCCATAATAGAAGAGACGAAGCTGGTATGGTAATAAACCTCAACGCCTTCCTTCTCCAGCTTGACGTTTAAATAATGCCGCAGCTCGAACGGCGAATATTGCGGCCAAATGGAAACGTGATGCGAATCCGGAAGCGCCTCGGGCAAAAACTCCGAGATGATCTCTCGATAGATACCCGTTACGTTGCCGACGCCCATGAATACGCTTACGTTGCCTAGCGTTCCCATACCGCCAAGCTGCCCCGACTGCTCCAACAGAATCGTCTTTTGTCCGCTGCGGGCGGAGCTGATGGCCGCAGCCGTACCAGCCGGGCCTCCCCCGACAACGATGACGTCGACTTCATCGAATACGGGAACGCTGCGTTCCAATTTGATTTCGCGATTTGACACAATGACCAACTCCCTTAACAAATTGTTATTCTTGATTTCAATTGTAAGGAAAATGAAGCATGATTTATAGTTTCATTTTTGTTACAATTAGAATCAGCATAACCTGCAAGGAGGAGCATGGATGTCGATTAGAAAACAAGTGACTTTACGAACGATCGCCGATGAGCTTGGCTTGACCATTCATACCGTATCCAAGGCGCTGAGAGGGTTGCCCGGCATGTCCGAAGCGACGCGCAAGGCCGTCACGGATTGCGCCCGAGAGCTCGGATACCGGACGAAGGAGCAGGAAGCGGGCATCTCGGCGGAACGTATTCCTTGGTCGTCGGCGAAACCTCGGCGCTTCGCGATGCTGATCGTCGGCGACTCCGACTTCCATCAGATGCAGTTGGAAGGGGTTCGCGTGCGTCTGAACGAGCTCGGACATTCGCTTTATCCGCTGCTCGTGCCGGCCGAGATATCCGACGAGGACGAGCTTCGGCATTGGCTGGATAACAACGGACTGTTCTTCGCGGATGGTCTGTTCCTGACCGCGGTAATTCCGGAGTGGATGGAGACCATTCTTCTGGAGCTTCCGCTGCCCAAGGTGCTTATCAATTACCCGCCTGACGTAACGGCGGTCGACAGCGTCATCTGGGATGTGGAATTCGCCATCCATCAATCGATGGAAGAGCTATACCGGGCGGGACATCGAGACATTTTGTACATCGGGGAGCTCGGGCGGCTTAGAGGATTTCGTCTGCGATGGAGCGCGTTCGCCGCTTCGGCGGAGCGGCTTGGATTGCATGGCCTCGCTAACCCGGCAGAGCACGTAACGGAGAGTTCTTCGGACCGTGCCGCATGGATGGAACGTTTGACCTCGAAGCTGAGCTCCGGTAAATACACGGCTGCCGTTGCCGCCATACCTGGCATAGCCGAATGGGTGAGAGTCGCGGCGGGTTTTCTAAAGCTGAGCATTCCGGATGATTTGTCCCTTGTCGGGATGGAGAACGAAGCGCATCCCCGTTATGAAGCCATGTCGCGGCCTTTGCTGCTTGTCCGGGAAGCCGGCGAGCGAGCGGCGGAGCTGATGCTGCGAAGAATCGCGAATCCGCTGCTGCCTTACGAGCAAGTGAGGCTGAGAGGGACATTTTATCCGGGCGAAACAATAATTCCCGTGGGAAAGTACACAGTTCATGAAACAAAAGAAATTGCCATGTCGGCTACCGAAGCTCTCCGTTACTAATTTGGTAACTTTCAGGATGTCCCGTATCCTATAAAAAAGAAACAAGGCCAGAATGCGTCGCTTTTGCAGTCTGTCCTTGTTTCGCTTACTATATTAAATTGAATCTGTTTTAAACGGATTGGCCTTATAGCTCTTATATCCCCCCGAGAGGTTCCTTACTTTAAAACCATTTTGAGTTAATATTTGAGAAGCTATATAACCGCGCTGTCCCACTTGGCAATAGGTATACACGGGCTTTGATGGATTCAATTCGTGCAAACTCTCGCGAAGTTCGTCCACTGGAATGTTTATGGAGCCTGGAATTGCCCCAACGGAGTGTTCATCTTCCGTACGAACATCGACGAGTTGCGTGTCTGGAATCTCTAAATCGTCCAGTTCATCCGACAGCCAAACATCGGTTCTTCCATCCAATATGTTCTGGGCGACATAGCCTGCCATGTTAACAGGGTCTTTTGCAGAAGAAAATGGTGGAGCATAGGAAAGCTCAAGTTCAGAAAGGTCTTGGACCGTACCTTTTAACCGCATCACGGTAGCAATAACATCGATTCGTTTGTCAACACCTTCTTTACCGAAAGCCTGGGCTCCGAGAATTCGCCCTTCATCGTTAAAGATCAGTTTCAGAGTTATCGAAGACGCACCTGGATAATAAGTCGCGTGGGAAGGCGGATGAACAAAAGCAACATGAGGCGTCTGGCCGTTCTGCTTGAGTGTCCGTACATTTACCCCTGTAGCCGCTGCAGTCATTCCGAATATTTTTAAAATAGAAGTCCCTTGGGTACCATGATATTGACTTGTTAATCCGGCAATGTTGTCAGCCGCAATTCGACCTTGCTTATTGGCCGGACCTGCAAGCGGAATTGCCGTTTGATTACCGAGAACAAAATGGTTGACCTCTACAGCGTCACCGACGGCATAGATTCCTTGAATGTTGGTCTCCATCCGTTCATTCACAACAATGTGACCGCGGGCACCAAATTCAATGCCCGACTCAAGCAGGAAATTGGTGTCTGGCGTCACTCCAATTGCGAGAATGACCATGTCGCTTGCGATTTTCCGTCCGCTTTTCAATTGTATGTGTACTTCGTTTGATACCGCTTCGAATGATTCGACGCTGTCCCCGAGCGCAAGACGTGCGCCTTTGTCCTCTAGCTCCTGTTCTGCATAAACGGCCATATCGGAATCGAAGGGAGCCAAGATGTGTGGAGCAGCTTCAATTATTGTGACTTCAATACCTCTCTGAATTAAATTTTCGGCCATTTCTATTCCAATAAATCCGCCGCCAATAACAGCGGCCCGTTTAACATGATGGTCTTCAATATAGGACTTGATGCGATCTGTATCAGGTAGACTCCGAAGCGTAAATATGCGCTCACTATCTATGCCTGGAATAGACGGTTTTATCGGCTTCGCGCCAGGAGATAGTAATAAGGCATCAAAGCTTTCCTCATACTCTTCGCCATTACTTTGTCGTACAGTAACCGTTCGCCGTAAGGCGTTAATACTCGTTACTTCACTGTTGATACGGACATCGAGATTAAAGCGGCTCTGCATAGCTTCCGGCGTCTGGACAAGCAGTCTGGAACGATCCTTGATGTCTCCGCCGATATAATAAGGAAGTCCGCAATTTGCGAACGAAATGTATTCGCCCCGTTCAAACAGGATGATTTCTGCCTTCTCGTCCAATCTCCGCAGTCGTGCAGCCGCCGAAGCGCCACCCGCAACGCCGCCTACAATTATTACCTTTTTACTCATGTTTTTTTCCCTCCGTTGATTGGAATAATAATTCAACGATCTGTTTCACTTGTTCGTTTTTGAGTGAATAAGTGACTTCAAGGCCTTGTCGCCGCGCTTCGACAATGCCGGCTGCCCGCAGCTTCTGCAGGTGAGTAGAGACCGTCGATTGCGGGAGACTCATACAATCTTGGAGCGCCGCAACATTGAAGCTTCCTTGCCGAGCCAAACGCGTAACGATGCATAATCGTTCAGGGTGGCCAAGCGTTTTGAGCATTTCAGACGTCTTCTGAAGATGCTGTATAGTATAATCCATCCGCGAGGACTCCTTTCATATCGCGATATCGTAATATTGCGATAAAAAGATACAGAGGTCTATGAACTAAGTCACAGAGTGATTGATTTTTAGCGACATGCGGTTAGTTATTCATATACAGGGTTGACGAATATGAAACAATAGCTTATAGTATCGATATACCCATACAGGTATCCGTATTTTCGAAATCAAAATGAATCGGACGGAAAAATGAATATTGTAAAGTGTTCATTTTTTTTGGACATATAAATACCCCATAGGGTATTTAGGTCGATCATAAATGAACGCATACGTTTATCCGGTCCGAAAAACAGAAAGGAGGAGACCCACTTGGATTTTGCCTGGATTCTGACATTGTTTGCAATCGGGTTTGTCGGTTCCTTGATTTCCGGGATGGTCGGTATCGGAGGCTCCATCATTAAATACCCGATGCTCCTTTACATTCCCCCGGCACTAGGATTCGTTGCTTTTACAGCACAGGAGGTTTCCGCAATTAGTGCAGTACAAGTATTCTTTGCTTCGTTAGCCGGGATATTTGCCTTTCGAAAGGGAGGTTTTATCAATAAGTCGCTCGTGTTATACATGGGCGTCGCCATCGTAGTCGGAAGCTTTGCCGGTGGTTATGGCTCAAAGTTTTTGCCTGATGAAGCCATTAACCTGACCTATGCCGTTCTTGCGCTTATAGCTGGTATTATGATGTTTCTTCCCAAAAAAGGAGACGAGTTAGCGGACTTCACGAAGTTAAGTTTTAATAAAACACTTGCGGCTAGTTTGGCCGGCCTGACCGGGATCCTCTCCGGAATTGTAGGAGCAGCCGGCGCATTTATTACGGTTCCTATTATGCTCGTTGTCTTGCGAATACCTACACGCGTTGCCATTGCTTCATCGCTAGCGATTACTTTTATATCTTCCATCGGCTCAACTGCAGGAAAAATGATGGGCGGCCACATGCTGCTCCTGCCATCAATCGTCATGGTTATTGCCAGCACAATCGCATCACCGCTTGGCGCTATGATAAGCAAGAAACTGAACACCAAAGTATTGCAATGGATTCTCGCGGCATTAATTGTTGCGACGGTCATAAAGATTTGGCTTGATATTTTGACTAATTGAAGGGAGAACTGTTTACCATGACAACAACTCTTAAAGTTAATCGGACAATCGAATGCGAAGGCTTGGCTTGTCCTCTGCCGGTTGTAAAAACAAAAAAAGCAATGGAGGAACTAAACACCGGAGAGGTCTTGGAAGTAAAAGCAACCGATAAAGGTTCCGTAGCGGATCTGCAAAGCTGGTCCAAACGGACCGGTCATCAATATATCGGACTTAAGGAGGAAGGCGGGGTATTCCGCCATTACATCCGGAAAGCCGATCCAACTGAAACCAAAGAAGACGTGAAATTTCAACACACGACTTCACTGGAGGAAATTCGCAATAAACTCGCTGCCGGTGAGAAATTGAACATTCTTGATGTACGAGAACCGGCTGAGTACGCTTTCGGAAGAATACCCGGAGCCCTATCAATCCCTGCAGGAGAGCTGGAATCTCGTTATCAGGAGTTGGATCCAGACAAAGAATATCATGTGATCTGCAGAACTGGCAGCCGAAGTGACATGACATGCCGTACCCTGGCTGACAAAGGCTTCTCAAAGCTAAAAAATGTCATTCCGGGCATGGCCGAGTGGGATGGAGACTTGGAGAAAGACATTTGATAACAAATCGATAGATCAAGGTTCAAAACTATTTAATCACATCAATTAATTGGATGGACGTTATGAATCTCAAGAAAGAGGATTTCGTCGAAAGTAAAGATGTTGGCGGAGCTGTAAAGTTCCTTGATTTTGCTCAAGATGCCTATATAACACTAACATTTTATTTTACAGCCTAAGGGGGAAATCATATGTCCACGAACAAAATTAGGAAGATGTCGGCAAAAGAAGTTGCACAAGTTGTTTTGGGAGGCGAAGAACTGTTTATCCTCGATGTGCGTAATGAAACTGATTTTATCGACTGGAAAATTGAAGGCCGCAGCGTGCAGATTATCAACATCCCATACTTTGATCTGATTGACGGCGTTGATCCCGCGCTTGTACAAATTCCGGATGGCAAACCCGTACTTGTCGTATGTGCGAAGGAAGGCTCTTCGATGTTTGTTGCCGAGCAAATAGCGGAAGCCGGCAGAAGCAACGTGTCTTATTTGGAAGGGGGGATGAAGTCGTGGAGTGAATACCTGGAGCCTGTAAAGGTTGCAGATTTATCGGGTGGAGGCGAACTGTACCAGTTTGTTCGTATCGGAAAAGGCTGCTTATCTTACGCAGTGCTTTCTAAAGGCGAAGCTGCCATTATCGATACAAACCGTATGATGGACCAGTATGAAAATTTTTTGCAAGCAAAAGGCGCCAAACTTGTTCACACCATCGATACGCATCTGCATGCCGATCATATTTCAGGAGGCCGGGCTTTGGCAGAAAAGTATGGCGCGACCTATCACTTGCCCGAGAAAGACGCAGGCGAAGTGACATTCCACTACGAGAAACTTGAAGAAGGCAAGGATATCCACGTAGGAAGCGAACGAATTATTGTACAACCTATCTACTCTCCCGGGCATACAATCGGTTCGACATCGTTTATTATCGACAACAAATTTTTGTTGTCCGGCGATATTTTGTTTATCAAATCGATCGGACGCCCGGATTTGGCAGGGTTGGCTGAGGATTGGGTTGGCGACCTTCGAGAGACGCTTTACAGCCGATATAAAAATCTGTCTGAAGAATTAATTGTTTTGCCGGCGCATTTCGGAAAAACAACTGAACTTGGCGAAAAGGGGCTGGTATCTGGCCGACTCGGCGATCTCTATAAGCAAAACCCAGGCTTAAACATCACGAATGAAGACGATTTCCGCAAGACAGTCACCGAGAACTTGCCGCCTCAGCCAAACGCATATCAGGAAATTCGCCAAACGAATATGGGGAAAATCAATCCCGACGAAGAAGAACAGCGTGAAATGGAAATCGGTCCAAACCGGTGTGCCGTTCATGATAACTAATAAACTTTGGAGGAATGTATAATGGATCACAATAAATTGTTAGACGCAACTGGATTGGCATGTCCGATGCCTATCGTAAAAACAAAAAAGTCGATTGATGAATTATCATCCGGGCAAGTGCTGGAGGTACATGCTACCGATAAAGGAGCCCAAAATGATTTGACCGCTTGGGCCAAAAAAACAGGTCATGAAATATTGGACAGCAAGGAAGAAAACGGCGTTTTCAAATTTTGGATTAGAAAAGGTTAAATACTGAGGAGGGAATGACAAAATGTCATTTTCTCCTTCCTAAAATTTAAATCCATTACTGTTAGATTTCACTTGTTTATTATTATGTATAAGGAAAGGATGGATTTACTTCATGACACAAGTTGGAACCACTGAAAGAACCACGATTGTGCTTTTCAGCGGAGATCTGGATAAATCGATTGCTGCTTTCATCATTGCGAACGGGGCAGCTGCCTACGATCATGAGGTTACGATATTCTTTACGTTTTGGGGCCTAAATGCACTGCGAAAAGATCAGCCTGTTCCGGTTAAAAAGGGGCTATTGGAAAAGGCATTTGCCTGGATGATGCCGCGCGGTTCCAAAAAACTAGGCTTATCGCGCATGAATTTCGCAGGCGCAGGCCCGGCTATGATCAAGCATGTGATGAAAAAGCATAATGCACTTAGTCTGCCACAGTTAATCGAATTGGCACAAGCGCAAGGCGTTAAATTGGTGGCATGCACAATGACGATGGATTTGCTTGGTCTCCAACAGGAGGAATTGCTGGATGGCATTGAATATGCCGGTGTTGCAGCCTACCTTGGCGATGCGACGGAAGCGAAGGTCAACTTGTTCATCTAAGTTCGAAAACGGATATCACCTTCGCATTTGGTGTATTGTAAACCTTGTGATCTTTGTTCATAATATACCTGTTCGTTTAATTGAGGGGTGATATTCATGAAGTATGATGATGATGTGAAACGCAGATTGAAGCGAATCGAAGGACAGGTTCGAGGCGTTCTTAACATGATGGAAGAGAATAAAGATTGTAAAGATGTCGTAGGCCAGCTTTCAGCTATTAGGAGCGCAACGGACAAGGCGATTGCCTATATCGTAGCCGTTAATTTGGAGCAGTGTCTTGTTGAACAAATGGAACAAGGACAAGAGACCGGACAGGTTGTGAAGCAAGCGGTTGATCTGCTAATCAAAAGCAGATAAAAAAGGTAAGGAATGATGATAAAATGGATACATCAACGATGATTATCATTTTTATCGCTTTAGTCGTTATTTTATTTTTTTATAAGAAGTTTGCTCCGGTTAAAGGAGTGCGGACATTACATTCAAAAGAGTTCGAACAAGAGCGAATGTCCACAAAAGATGCCATTGTCATCGACGTCCGTGAGCCGCATGAATATAAGGCAGGGCACATGCCAGGGGCGAAGAATCTTCCGCTTTCGCAATTAAGCAGCAGAATGAACGAACTTCCAAAGGATAAACCCGTATTTGTTTATTGTCAGAGCGGAATGAGAAGCAAACGGGCTGCGCTAATTTTCAAAAAAAACGGTATCCCCAGTATCGTGAACCTAAAAGGCGGCATAATGGCTTGGCATAACTCGCTTCGAAAATAAGAATGGAGTCCCTTACACATCGGGGGCTCTTTTTTTGCGTTATTTTTTAAGCTTTAGGTAATAATACATCGGTAGTGTAATCATTTCCTAAAAAGGGATTGAGTTTAATCAACGTTACGAAGTGCTTGAGGTATGTAATCCAGTCGAAGCCAAAAAAGTATTCAAATAGTTTCATAAACCGAGGTGCGATGTACAGCGATAGTCAGGACTTGTTTCCCGTCCTTGGCTGTCGTTTTTTTAATTTATTTTTTAATTCTTTTGGTACGATAATTCGAGATGGTTTTCCTATAAAGCTGAAAGTTGCCCCTTAATATATATTGACATGTATATATACTCTTGTATATATTTAGTTCATGAGAACAGCAACCATGCAGTTAACGTTACTTACTCTAGCCGAATCCAATCGATTCAACATCGTTGAGTTGTTAAGAAATGGGCCTAAATCGGTAGGAGAAATTGTCCAGGCACTAGGCATAAGCCAGCCGCATGTATCCCGTCATTTGCGCATCTTGAGCGAGGCCGGAATGGTACGCTCACGCAGCCAAGCACAGCTGCGCATTTACAGTCTCGAAGCCGGACCGTTCCAGGAGCTGGACGAATGGTTTGATTCCTTCAGCATTCTATGGGAAGAGCGTCTCGACAATTTCGAGGAGTATATGCTGGATTCTAAGAAGAAGGAGGACTTATGAAAGGTATTAGCCGTTTTATCGCGAGCTACATGCTAAATTACCGCAACGTTTGGAACCAAAGGCTGGATTCCCTTGAAAACTACCTAAAAAGGATGTCTGCAGATGAAAAGAAAAACAACCGTTCGTAAAAACCGCGAGCGCAGAGAACTCACTGTCGAGCGAATTGTCGCGATGCCTGTCCGGCTTGCATGGGAAGGCTGGACGGAACCTAAACATATTACAAATTGGTGGGGGCCAAAAGGCTGGACGACCACCGTTTATGAAATGGATGTACGGCCAGGCGGCGTGTGGCGATATAGTCTCAAAGCCGATGACAATAGCGGCGAAGAAGCCTATTGCAGAGCCACATATGAAGAAGTGGAGGCACCAGGCAAACTGGTCTACATTGACACTTTTGCCGACAGCGATTGGAATATGGTTTCGGATAGCGAAATGTACACGACCGTGTTGTTCGAGGAAATTAGCGGAGGAACGCGAATTAGCATCGTGACGCGATTCGCTACCAATGAACAATTGGACAACGCGGAAGCTATGGGCATGATCGAAGGATTCACCGATGCCTATGATCGACTAGAAGACTACTTAGAAACCTTAATGGGAGGCAAAAACACGATGGAAACCGTTATTTCAAAAGATGGGACACAGATTGCTTATACTAAACAAGGAACCGGTCCTGCAATCATCATCCTATCATCAGCAGCTGCTGACCATCAGGATGCTTTACCGTTAGCCGAGCACCTGACGGCCAACTTCACCGTATACAACTACGATCGTCGCGGACGTGGACAGAGTAAGGATACCGCGCCTTACGCAGTCGCTCGGGAAGTGGAGGATATCGAAGCATTAATTGCAGCTGCCGGGGGACAAGCTTACTTGTTCGGGAGCTCGTCCGGAGCCGTGTTGGCGCTTGAGGCGGCAAACCTGTTAGGAGACTCGATCGCTAAGCTCTATTTGTACGAACCACCGTTTATTATTAACGACAGCCGTAAACCTGTGCCTGTTGACTACGTAGAACATTTGAATGCGCTCATTGAAGCCGACAAGCGGTCTGAAGCAGTCGAATATTTTGCATCCGAGGCTCTAGGCATTCCTGGTGAATTTATCGGCTACATGAAGGCCGACGCTTCCTGGAACAAAATGGAGTCCTTGGCCCATACGCTTGCTTACGACGGCATGATTATGGGAACGACACAATCCGGTAACCCACTTCCAGCCGGCCGATGGAACGTTACCATTCCTACATTGATAATAACAGGGGAAAACAGCGAACCGCTATTCCATGACGCTGCACGCGCGCTTGTCGAGCTTCTTCCAGGGGCTACTGCTCATTTACTCGCTGGCCAAGACCATTCCGCAGTTGTGATGTCCCCTGATGTAGTGGCGAAGGCCATAGTTGATTTCGAGCGATAAGGAGAATGGAAGTATGACTGATGCTTCAAACTCTGGATCGATTAGTCGGTACACGGCAAAACCTTTAACGGCGACGGCCTCTAGATTCGCGCTTGTAGCGATCTTTTCAGGAGCATTGTTCGTGCTTATCCTAATCAGCCTGCATCTGCTGCAACCTGAATTTGATCCAACATGGCGTTTTATCAGCGAATATGCTCTTGGCGACTATGGTTGGATGATGCACATGGCTTTTGGATTGCTGGCAATTGCTCAAATTAGTGTGGCGATTACGATTTTTCCGCATATTCGAACGGTTTCGGGATACATTGGACTTGTCATTCTTGGAATCAGTGCAATTGGCGTATTAATCGCGGGTATCTTCGTGACCGATCCCATCTCCGTTGGTCCGGATGATGCAACGTTTAGCGGCAGCATGCACTCGATCGGAGCGATGCTGGACTACACGCCGGTAGCCGCCTTGCTGATTAGTCTTTCGTTATGTCGAATGGATGCTTGGAAACCTATGAAGAGAGTGCTGCTTACAAGTGCGGTTATTGCAATCGTCGCGATGCTTGTATTTGTACTTCAAATTCCGCAAAACGGGCAATTCGGGCCGGAGGTATTGGCCGGTTTGTTCGGACGAATCTTAATCCTGGCCGACATTGCGTGGCTAATCATTGTGGGAATACATGCAGCCAAGCTGGGAGCTACTAAGTAAGACTTAATTAGAGGTATAGGGCTGTAGAAAAAATCATATAACGTTGAATTATCGAAAACCGGCCGCATCGCGCTTGCAGCCGGTTTTCGTCTGAAATAGGACAAAGATTCATTTCAAATACAGTTTACGAAAGAATGTTAGCAATAACTGCATTCTATGCATTTGCGGGAGGTGTCAGTTACGCTGGCACTACCCCAATATAGATGCTGGCAGTCATTGCCGCAATTTAGGCATTAAGAGAAGTGTGTTGTGATCTTTCTTTTATTACTTTACAGTTATATATCCGTATGGTAATATAAAGATCGTAAAGGGTATATAAATTATAGTTGGAGGGATCAAGTTATGAAGACACTTACTATTCACCATCGTACGTTTATTAACGCCGCGCCGGACGAGGTCTATGAGGCGATTGCAACCGGTCCGGGCTGGGATGCGTGGTTTACGCAGGGAACGACAGTAGATGCAAGACCGGGCGGAACGATTCATTTTCGATTCCAAGATTTTGGGCCCGACCATATCACGCTCGAGGATGGGGGAACGGTTCTCGAAGCGATTCCTGGCGAGAAATTTGTCTATCAGTGGACGCCGGGCGAATCGACGACGACGATTTCCTTCGTATTAACGAAACTGGGCGAAGGGACTTTGGTTTCATTAGCGGAGTCGGGCTATAAGCAAACCGACATGGACTTGAAGGCATTCGCCGATTGCGCGGTCGGATGGGGCGAGGCTTTGACTTTGCTCAAATATTACCTGGAACATGGAGTGACGTATGGCGCAGTGCCGAAGCATCGACTTGAGAAGCCAATGACGCAGCAATACTCCAATCGAACTGACAACTTCATGAGATCGCACCAATGAAATACACTGCCGACGCCACATCTAAGAGTAGTACCAGCATAGTTCGCAGTGAGGAACTATTTTGGTACTTGGCACTTCATGAGAGCTTCGCTGGTACGACCCCGTATAGGCTGCTGAATCATTTCAGCAGCCTATTTTAGATGAAGATTAATAAACGTGGAAGGATGAAAACAATTACGATTCAGCTTGCTTGGATTCAACAGCTCCGATGACGTCGGCATTACCGCCGTCTGTTCCAATATGACGCAAGATGACGGCCGCGAGTATGGAGAGGATCGCGATGCTGACTGCGATCGTTGCCGCTGCTGCATTAAATCCCGCCGTGAATGCTGCCTGCGCCTCCTCAAGCAAACCGGGAGGCAGTTTTTGCGCTACCGAGGATGCTCCCGCGAGGCTGTCCCCGACGGCTTTGTGGACATCCTGAGCCAGCGTATCCGGTATCCGGTCGAACATCCGGCTGCGATAGACGGCGGTTGTGAGGCTACCCAGCGTGGCAATGCCAACCGCCAGGCCGAGTTCCTGTACAGTCTCGGATATGGCCGAGGCTGATCCTGCCTTCTCCGCTGGCGCCGCGCCTACCACCAGATCCGTGCCAAGAGCGGCGATCGTGCCAAGGCCGAGATAGACAAGCGAAAACGCCGCGGTGACCAGAGCAATGCCAGATGGCCCGTTATCGAGTCGCGTGAGCATCAAATAGCCGATGACCGACAGTCCGAGCGCGACCGCGATCACATAGCCGGGTCGGATACGCCGCGATGCCAGTGGTGCAGCTATGCCAGCGGCCAACATAGCGAGCGCCGGCGGCCCCATCCAAAGCCCTGCTACCAGCGGCGGTAGGCTGGCGACCAATTGTAGGTACTGAGTGACTAGCAGCATCGTTCCGCCGACGCCGATGAGGCAAACAAGAAGTACGACTAATGCGACGCTGAACACCTTGCTAGAGAAAAGATCCAAGTCGAAGAGAGGGTTTTCCAATCGGCGCTGTCGCCGAACGAACAAGATCACAAAGACGAATCCCCCTGCAATCGCAATCGCTGTTTCGGTACTGATCCCATTTTTGGAGATCTGCTTGATGCCGTAGATGATGGGCAGCAGGGCTAGGAGCGAAAGGGTGACACTCAGGATATCCAACCGGCCGTTCTGTGGTGCCCGGTATTCCGGAAGGAGAAATGGCGCGGCTACAAGCAGGAGCCCGACCATCGGCACCGCGACAAGAAAGGCCGCCCCCCACCAATAGTGCTCTAGCAATATACCGCCCACGACCGGGCCGGCCGCCATGCCAAGCGCGAACATGGTCGCCCACACCCCAATCGCCAGCGCACGCTGGTGACGGTTTACAAACATGTTGCTGATAAGTGCCAACGTCGATGGCATTAGTGTCGCGCCAGCCACACCAAGTACCGCACGTGCTACAATAAGCATGGATGCGCTGGTCGAATAGGCCGCGAGTACAGAAGCGATTGCAAAAGCAGCCGCACCGACCATCAGCAGCTTGCGCCGCCCGATGCGATCACCCAGCGTTCCCATCGTGATGAGGAAGCCGGCGATCATAAAGCCATACACGTCCACGATCCATAGGGCCTGCGCGCTCGTCGGTTGCAGATCGATTGCTAGCGCGGGCAACGCCAGATGCAACAGCGTCAGGTCGAGTCCGAGCAGGATGGTTGGTAGGGAGAGAAGCGCGAGCCCGGCCCATTCGCGCGGGCCGGCGAACCTCACGGACTGAATGGTTCTCCCCTCAGGCCCTTCAGTGGTACATGAATTTGCCAAAAGAATCACTCCTTCTGATCTTTAATGCTTAATTAAAGCCAGTGTTCCATTTCCCCATCTCCACTCTTAATAGTCTGTGTCGAGTATACATGCATACTATCATCAAGTATAATGATTGTTAGTGATATTGGTATCACTTTTTATGATGGAGGCGTGATTCATGGAACTAAGCGACCTGAGGATATTTCAAGCAATTGCTGAAGAAGGAAGCATTTCTGGAGCTGCAGAGCGATTAGATTATGTTCAGTCCAATGTAACTGCAAGGTTACGTAGACTAGAGGATGAGTTAGGTGTCCTGCTTTTTTATAGAAGACCTAAAGGAGTTCAGATCACAGAAAAAGGCGCCCTTTTTCGCAAGTATGTCGATTCAATTTTGCAAATGGCAGATGAGTCGATCAAAATACTACAAGATCACGGTAAACCAAGTGGATCATTAAAAATAGGTGTTGTTGAAACGGTTACGTGCGGGAATTTCATGAACCTAATTGCTTCTTACCAATCGCGATATGAACAAGTATCTCTTAGTTTAGAAACAGGCAATCCTCTTGAATTAATGGAGAAGGTAAGGAACTTCGAGTTAGATGCTGCTTTTGTAACAGGTGAACTGACTAAAACAAATCTCGTTACAGACTATTTATTAACGGATGAAATTGTATTATTATCTGGCAGGACATTCGATGTCTCAGCTTTAATAGAGCAAAAGTGGGCGATATCTCCAAGAGGTTGTCCTTTCAGAATGAAATTGGAACAATGGTTGAAGGATGAGGGAGTTGCACTAAAGAATTTCATTGAGATTAGTTCATTAGAAACGATTTTAAGCAGTGTAAAAGCGGGGTTGACGTCAACCATTCTACCTAAATCGGTTTTAAAAGGTCCATATGAAGATTTAAATGTGTACCCTATACCCGAAGCGTATCGATTTATTGAAACAGGTCTTATCAGAAGAAGAGAAAAATATTTGGACTATGCTTACAAAGCTTTTGCGGATCTAGTTAATGAGGAAGGTCTGTAAAGAGAATAAGGGCATGTCAATGCATTCGCCCCAAGGAGTCAAATGTAGTTCTGGCTTTCAAGCGACGCATTAACTTGCCGCACAGGGAACTGCTTTTTCTTGCAATTGTATTTCTGATGAATTGATTTCGAGTTTTCGTGTACCAAGCCATTTCACCCATTCTGGATCGCGATGAGAAAAGAAGACGCTTTGTTTCGTATCTAATGAGGCAATTGACACCATAGCCCCGATGTCCTTATGGCTCGATTATATGGGTAGACTTGTATACAAAATTCAACACAAGTGGCTTCACCGGGATAAGTGTGTATGAAAATTCGAAAATTCATATACAATTCACCAAACTGGCCAAACGTGTATGAAAATTCATACACAATTCACCAAACAGGCCGGAACATGGTAAAACGTGTATGAAAATTCATACACAATCCTCCAAACAGGCCAGGATCTGGCCAAACGTGTATGAATATTCATATACAATTCACCAAATAGGCCGGCACATGGTCAAACGTGTATGAAAATTCATACACAATCCACCAAACAGGCCTGCACCTGACAAATGATTATCCAATAAATCAGTGAAAACGGAATGCTGGACGCCCCGTTTTGGTTGAATGTTAAGTGGCAGGCATCCACCTCGCCACTTTCCAGAAAAAGCAGGTACACAAAAAAGTTGGACGGAAGCGCCCAACTTTATATTTTTGAGACTTATTGGACAGCCCCTTTATTTTTTGCTGTACATCAATTTCTAACTGTCTAATGAGTTAGCCATTAGAGAGAATCAGGCAATTATTTGAGACAATCGAGTTAACAGTTCACCCAACAAATTGAATCAACAGTTGATTAAAACGCTCGCGTTCTTCCCAGAAAGGGCCATGGCCGCTGTATTGGAATGGGACGAGCTGCGAGCCCTTGATAAGTTTGCTCGTTTCCTGCCCTTTGGCGAAAGGAACGATTTTGTCGTGTACGCCGTGTACAATCAGTGTAGGTACGACGATTTTCTGAAGTTCAGAATATACGTTTTCGTCCCGCAGCGTGGCCATGATCGCCGCAGTGGCATAGCCAGCTGCCTGCAGTCCCATCTGCATAAACCAATTGGCAAAAGGACCTGTAATAAGCTGGAAGAAGAACATATTAGTCAGGTTATGCAGCATGTTGGGGCGGTCGTTCAAGGTGGCTGTAATAAACTCGTTTGCCGTCTGTTTGTCTACGCTAGACGGCGCTGCCGCATCGATCAGCACGAGTTTGTTTACGCCAAAACCTTGGTGCCGCGCCATATACCGAATTGCGATCGCCCCGCCGGTCGAATGACCTGCCAGTGTAAAGTCCTTCAGTTGCAGCGCTCCCACGACGATTCGTAGATCGTCCGCCAAACGGTCAAAGCCATAGCCCGTGATTGGTTTATCTGAGTTGCCGTATCCACGCCAGTCCATGCTGACGCAGCGGTAGCCCATCGCTGGAAGTACATCATACTGATATTCGAACTGATTGTGGTTAAGCGGCCAGCCATGAATGAAAAAGATGGTTTTCCTGCCCGCCGGATTAATATCCTCCACAAATATGTTAATGCCGGGTTCCACCGTAATAAAACGTCCCACATCGATCCCTCCGAATCCGTTTTGTACATCTAATATTATACTCACAGTTAGGGCATAGGTGATTGCCGGCGATTGTGGAAGAAGCATAGAACATCAGCTACAGAGAACGAAAAGGCTTTCGGAAGGATAGATTGCACTTGTTACAATAACAAACAGTTTGGTATTCTTTGAGGAACCTAATGTAAAACTTTGAGATGAACGGAACCAAAAACTTACGATGAAAGAGGCGGGCTTAATTTGAAGATATCGAAGCAAATTGCAGCATTTGATCTCGACGGCACCTTGTTGGAGGGCAACAAGAGTGTGATGCCGGATTTGGCCAAGGAGCTTTGGAGAGGCGGATACAGGCGCATACGCGGGGTGCTCGTTTTTGGCCTGGCAGGCGGTGCCGGAGTGTTGAGAAAACTACGTTTGATTTCAAGCGAAAGTTTTACCCTGATTGGCACTACTCTCATCGTTCGGTGGATGGCCGGCGACAAACTAACTACCCTAGAGCCATACTTTCATCGTACGGTGGAGCGGCAACAAGTCAGGCAAGCAGTGGCGAACCTACTGCGCAGTCATCAGGCAGAAGAGCGTGAGGTATTGCTGGTCTCTGCGGTCGTCCAGCCCTTACTGGAGTGTTTTGCAGAACGGCTCGGTGGGCAGGCGCTGGGGACTGAGCTAGAAATGACCTCCGACGGTCGCTTGACTGGGCGCATGGTTGGAATTTTCTGTTCGGGATCTGGTAAAGTGAAGCGGCTTCGGGACTGGGAGGAGCGAACGAATCGTCCAGTCGACTGGCAGAAAAGCTTCGCCTATGGCGATACGCTACCGGACCGATTCATGTTGGAGTCAGTGGGCTACCCTGTTGCCGTATCTCCGACACCGGACTTCCGTGCGGAGGCTAAACGGCTCGGCTGGAAGATTCTTTAAACGTGGATAATCTGTTTGGTTGGGCCTATGAACGAGTTCAATAAAAAAAGGGGCGGTTGCATGGTTAGTCATGATTATTTCAGGAGATGGGCATGCCAAAAAATGGTTGAAGCTTCCCATAGTAACATTTGGGATGGTCATTGGGCGTGTGCGGTGTTGGCATTGATTCATCTTTTAGAAGAAAAACTGGTGCCCAGCGAGTTAGAACGCCTAATCTATCAGAATCTCGATAAAACAGTTGAGGAGCATGTAAATTCCGAGAAGTATCGGAATGATAAGGCTTATAACGATTGCCGATCCGGTTTGATAGAACTGCTGATTCAGAATAGCGGTACTGCCAATTCGCTTGGACATGACGTCATCTACACCTATTATATGCTGGATTTACTCACTCGCTCCGACGTTCCCGCTACCGCCGAATTATATCAGGCCATGAAGAAGTTACTTGAGGGGTTCGAAGAATCAGGCCCAGGTTTTGTAACAATTAACGATGAGAATGTGGTCATCCATCCGGATGGGCTCGAAACAAAGGTCGAAAGATTCAAGCTTACTCCAGCAATAGTACTTGATCTATTCCACGGATTTTCCAGGATGCCTCAAATGGAAAAAAGCGATATGCAGCTGGGGCACATACTTACCCACGGCCATGCTATCGTACAACTCAAGCAAGCTTTTAATGGAGATGGCTTAGATGTCTTGGATGAGGCCCTTTTCACAAGGATAGATATTTTGAATTTCGCGAACCAATTAGAGGCCGTATCTTCTTCGATTGCAGTATCTGAGAAGAGATGGAGTCCCTTGGAAGCCTCCTACTGGGAACAGGCATTATCGGACAACTTGCACGGACATTATTATAAATACGCATTCAGCTATCTGAAACTGAATCGGATGGCTGAACGCAACTTTGTCGATATTCAAAAGTTCAACAGGATTTTACTGACTGAGTGATAAAATCGATGAGAAAGGATGAAGAGCTGGAAAGAGTGGTTTTAGAACTTAAATAAGCGGTAGTTACCTGAAGCTTTTCAAACTCTTGCAAGCTGATATGCTTCTAAAACTAAAGATATGGAGAGTGAATGCATTGCTTGATACCTGTGTTCCAAGCGGAGTAAAACTAAAAGACACCGGCTTCGGATATACGTTGTCCATAGTAAGCGGCAAATATAAAATGATCATTATGTATTGGCTATCAGAAAATAAAGTTATGCGGTTTAACGAACTTAAGCGATGTATCGGTTCGATCACCTTTAAAACGCTCAGTATCATGTTGAAAGAAATGGAGGCGGATAAAATTATTATACGCGAGGAATATCCGCAAGTACCTCCAAAGGTTGAGTACTCATTATCAGAACGCGGCTTATCCCTCATGCCTCTTCTAAGTATGATGTGCGAGTGGGGGGAGCAAAACATGGCGCCAAATGAAATCGTACGGCAATAAGATTGAAATTAGGGATAAATAAAGAAGTATCCCAAGAGAGAAGGAATACTTCTTTATTTTCAGGTGTTATATGAAGCTTACATATTATCGATAAAATGCAAATAATCCTGAGCACTATTTATCAATTTACTATTAGATGTTTCGTTTTCCGCTCCCGGTACATTTTCACCTGCGTCGTCTTCCTTCCCGTAAACAGCATAGAGCGAACGATAATTTGCTTTACAATATTGAAAGGTCGTCTCGAAAGAAACCAACATTTGTTCAAGCGTATATCGATATCTCCCTTGTTCGCTGTAGTTCTCCTTCATGATTCCTGCCGAAACGCCAAGTGCAACTTTGCGGTTCTTTAATGCGTGGCCTGTGGAACCATAAGCCCAACCATATGACAATACATCGTCAAGCCATTTTTTTAGGAGCGGTGGACAATTAAACCAATAAATAGGGAACTGAAAAACAAGGTTGCCATGTGATTCTACTAATCTTTGTTCTTTTTCTACGTCAATATTTCCGTCGGGGTAAACTTTATGCAATTCATGTACCGTATACTTTTCCGGATATTTTTGTAATTCCTCTAACCACCGTTTGTTTATTACAGACGATTCCAAGTTAGGGTGTGCCACGATAATAAGAGTATTCATATGCTAGTTCCTCCTTCTTGATTATTTTGAGTATAAAAAAAAATTATTAATGACGTAAGTACGCACTTTTATTACAGGTACTGTTGTAAAAGTAAGTGTCAACATCTAAGCCATAGTTAAGAGCTCATGATGATGATTCCGTAACGTCCGACCCTTGATCCGGCGGCGGTGGTACCCCAAGCAGAAAATAGGTAGGGCCGGTACGAATTCCGATTGACTCAAGTCAACGAGCATGTTATATTCATTTTTGAAGCAACCCGATGGTTTTAATAAGGAGGTTAACATCCATGGCCCGAAAGACGAAGCCACCAGAGGAGCGGCGCGCTGAAATTATTCAGACAGCCAAGGAATTGTTTGAGGAGAAGGGTTATGAAGGAACACAAATTAGTGATATTACGAATAAAATGGGTGTTGCACATGGGCTTGTGTATCACTACGTGAAATCAAAATCAGAATTGCTCGATGCCGTAGTTGAAGAGTGGGCTAAAGAGATATTGGTAGATTTAATGGTTCTGATGAAAGACAACACAATAAGTGCAGCGGATCGATTAGAAAAAATATTCTTATTTACAAGCAATATGTTAAAAAAAGATGCTTCTTTAATTACAACCATACATCAGCACGAGAATGAGGAGATTCACAAGCGAATTGGCAGCACAGGAATAAAAATGATTCTCCCTATATTCAAAGAATTAATTGAAATTGGAAATGCGGACGGTTCTTTCAATTGCTCGTACCCTGAGGAAACAGCGAAATTCTGTTTATACGGCTGGCAGTCGATTGATTCAAGCATCTCCGATGAAGAAAGAGTAGGGAAGCTAAAGTATTTTTATAAACGCATGTTAGGCATCGAATAACAACTTCTTCGGAAGTTGTATTATTTTTATTTTTTATTGACTCAAGTCAGTCAACAAAGGAAGGGTGTATATAGTGAATCATTTTATGAATAAAGTTGCCATTATAACTGGCGGAGGCGCTGGCATCGGAAGAGAACTTTGTTTCCAATTATCTAAATTGGGAACGAGCGTTGTTGTTGCAGACATTCGTGAAGATCATGCTAAAATGACTGCTGATCAGATCATGAATAGCGGTGGAACCGCAAACTATATGCGTGTCGATGTCGCTAGCGAAACCGATATTCAACAGTTAATTGATGATACTGTATTACGATATGGCAGGATTGACTATATGTTTAATAACGCCGGCATTGCGATTGGCGGGGATGTCAGAGATTTGACCCTAGCGCAGTGGAAAAAAGTTATGGATATCAACTTGAATGGTGTCCTTTATGGGTCGACGATAGCCTATCGTGTGATGGCCAAACAAGGATTTGGACATATCATCAATACAGCCTCTGCCACAGGATTAATGCCGCAGCCCGGCAACACGCCATATTGCGCAAGTAAACACGCAGTCGTCGGTCTTTCACAATCGTTACGGTATGAGGGAGTTGATGTGGGGGTTAAGGTTAGTATCATCTGTCCCGGACATGTTCAAACCGACATTTATAAGAATATGACGGTTGCCAATGTTCCAAATGAAAAAATAGTGGAATCTCTACCCGTAGGGGCAATGAATCCAAGCGAGGCTGTTGATATTATATTAAAGGGCATTATCAAAAATAAAGCTATCATTATTTTCCCGGCTTCCGTTCGGTGGGCATGGCGTATTTATCGTCTCTTCCCAAGATTGTTAGATCAAGCCTGGTTACAAAAAATTAGAAGTATACGGAAACTTAAAAATGGATGATAACGACCTATACATATAAGGAGAAGGGCGTTGTCTATATTGTGTCCCGATAGCCAATAAAAAGGCAATTAGCTCTTCATCTGGATCCGTATTTAAAACAAAAAAACCGCATATAATGCGGCTTTCATAGTTTACATGTTTTTATCGACTGACAGTGATCAAACATTTCGTACATTATGCAACCGGGGTTCCGTCCAGTGATTGTAATTTGTACATTGTTTGTACTCTCTTTCATTTTTCAGATGCAGCCGTTGAAATTCTGCCGGGTTCTTGTGGCTCGGATGTACCGATCGGCCTTTTTTTCCAAAACCGAATCACAGCGATTATGGCAGATCCGAGCATCAACGCGCAGCAGCATGCTGCAACCACATTCAGTCCGCTCGTAAAGGCTTCGTGTGCCCTGGTCAGCAGCTTGTCTGCAGCCAGTACACTTAAGCCTTCCGCTGCGGTTGTGGCACTGGCGAGACTATCCCCGGAAGCCTGCGCTACAGAAGGGGGTATATCAACTGGCATCGTATCCTTGACTCTGCTGCGGTAAACTACCGTGCCCAGGCTGCCTAAGACGGTGATTCCAACAGCAAAGGCAAATTCACCGCTGGTCTGCAGCATCGAGGCAGCGGAACCAGCCTTCTCAGGCGGGGCTGACCCCACGACAAAGTCGCTGGCCAGGCTCTGGAAAGGGGAAGCTCCAAGGTTAAAGAGTGTATAACCCCCTGCCAGGAGCATAAGACCTGAAGCAGGGGAAATACGAGCCAGCAGTACGCATCCAGCAGCCGACAAGATCAATCCTGCTCCTATGAGAACAGCAGGTCGAACTCTCCGCGCAATTAGGGGAGACAGCAACATACCACTCATGGAACCGATCACTCCCGGAAGCATCCACAGTCCTGCTTGAAGTGGCGACAATCCTTTAACAAATTGGAGATATTGAGCGATATACAGCATCACCGCACCTGTCATGGTAACCCCGAACATGCAGGCAAGAGATGTGCTGAAGGCTGAATTAGTAAACAGCCGCAAATCGAGCAGTGGGCTGGAAAGCCTCTGCTGCCGCTGTACGAACAGAACACCGATCAGAAGCCCCACCAATATAGTCACGATTGGAAGTGTTTGAAAACCATGCTTGGCTGCTTCTTTAAAGCCGTAAACGATAGGCAGAATCGCTCCGAGAGATAAACCTACACTTATCAGGTCCACACGTTCCCCATCTTTCTGGCGATACTCCGGCAGCAGGAAGGGACCCAGAATCAGCAGCAGCACCATGACAGGTACTGCGAGTAGAAATATCGATCCCCACCAGAAATGCCCCAACAGCGTTCCACCTACAACCGGTCCAAGCGCCATGCCGCCCATGGAGCAAGTCAGCCATATGCCGATGGCAAATGATCTTTGCTTGTGGTCATGGAACATATTGCTGATAAGGGCAAGTGTCGAGGGCGAAAGTGTTGCTCCCGCGATTCCAAGCAGTGCCCGGGCAGCAATCAACATCCCAGCGCTCTGTGAGAATGCCGCTAGAATCGAAGCGGCGCCAAATGCGGCGCCCCCAATCATAAGCAGCTTGCGCCTTCCAATCCGGTCGCCGAGCGTGCCCATCGTAATCAAAAACCCGGAAAGCATAAAACCATAAATATCCATGACCCATAGCTGCTGCGTGCTATCTGCCCCAAGAGCAGCACCGATATGCGGCAGCGCGAGAATCATTACGGAGACATCAATAGATACAAGGAGCGCGGGTAATGCCAGCACGGCAAGCCCAATCCAATCCTTTAATCCTGCCTTCATCACTGTCCCTGTCACAGCAAACATTATACCTCCTGTCTCAGTGCTTTCCCGAGTATGTCCAGTATTACCTTCGTACCATGCTCACGAACAGCCGGGGTATCGTACCCATCTAGCTGAGAAAACACGCGATGGCGTAGTATTATAGGTACGTTCGAGCACAAAAGTATCATGGACTACAGATCGTTCATTCATTATTTTCGCCTCTTTGGATGGGTATCTTCTTTTAATCTGGATCGATACTTGGCGAGCTCACCGACTTTCCATTGATTCTCCATAATCATCTCCATTAAGCGCGCTGGTCGTTTACCGGTAGCTTAACTATAAAACATGACGTCACGTAAGGATCAAGATGACGATTTATTAAAAAGGGAAAGATAGATTCGGTAATGCAGACGTATGAGGAGTTGGATGATCGATTCATTTGCCCGCATGGACCAAAGCAAAGGGGAACCGCCAAGTACACTGGAATACCATTTGAGGATGACGAAAAATCCGTGATCTATGCTCGGCATCCGCCTCGCTGCCATTCTGCAACAGCAGACGACACAAAAAGGCTGGACGGAAAACCTTGCGTTTTCTCGCCCAGCCTTTTTATTTTGGGGACTATTGGACAGCCCATTTCCTTTTTCTCGCCAGTTTTCACAAATAAGAGAACAGCGCTTGATCATAACAACGAAACACTTTCCTTTAAATAGTTATTCTACAAACAAATGAATTAACTCAATTTCACTTTAGCTAAGTCGTGTTGTAAGACATTGTTTCCTTCCTGTGGGTCAAATGAAATATCGCTAAGTCCAAAAACGTTTG